>NZ_JOJM01000043.1 GCF_000720325.1 Streptomyces sp. NRRL B-1347 | reverse complement strand
TGTATTGCTCACGAGCGTTGTTAACGCTTGCCGGGCTTGATCATGGCGAAGACCTCCGGTGTGGTGGAGCTGTCTAGTGACTACACCGCACGGAGGCCTTCGTGTCCCACCGTAATGCCCGGCTGACCGTTCACGGCAGGCGACTGCTCGTCGAGCGTGTCCGCTCCGGCCGTCCCGTCACGCACGTCGCCGCGGAAATGGGCATCTCCCGCCCCACGGCCCACAAGTGGATCCGACGCTGGCGATCCGAGGGTGAGCCGGGCCTTGCCGACCGCTCCAGCAAGCCGCGCACGACGCCGCACCGCACCGCGGCGTGTGTGGAAGCCCGCGTCTGCCGGCTGCGGCAGGACCGCAAACTCGGCCCCGCCCGCATCGGCCCGGTCCTGGGCCTGCCCGCCTCCACCGCGCACCGCATCCTGGTCCGCCACGGCCTGAACCGGCTCGCCCACCTGGACCGGCCCACCGGCCAGGTCATCCGCCGCTACGAACGCAAACAACCCGGCGAACTCATCCACGTCGACGTCAAGAAGCTCGGCCGGATCCCCGACGGAGGCGGCCACAAGGTCCTGGGGCGTCAGGCCGGCCGCGCCACGCGCAACAGCATGGGCTTCGACTACATCCACTCCGCCGTCGACGACCACAGCCGCCTCGCCTACAGCGAGATCCACGACGACCAGAAAGCCACCACCTGCGCAGACTTCCTGCGCCGGGCCGCCGCCTTCTTCACCACCTGCAGCATCACCCGCATCGAACGGGTCCTGACCGACAACGCCTGGCCCTACCGCAAGAGCTTCGCCTGGCGCGAGGCCCTGGCCGACCTCGGTGCGGCCGGCAAGCTCACCCGCGCCTACCGGCCGCAGACCAACGGCAAGGTCGAACGCTTCAACCGCACCCTGCTCGATGAATGGGCCTACCTGCGGCCCTACACCAGCAACACCGAACGCACCGACGCCCTGGCAGACTTCCTCCACACCTACAACCACCACCGATGCCACACCGCACTCGGCGGCCACCCACCCATCACCCGCGTAAACAACCCTGCGGGTCAATACACCTAGGGCCGGCCCGTGCAGCGCCCCTGCGGGCTGCTCGCGGGCGGCTTGCACTGGAAGACGAGGTCGGCGCCGCTGCCGCTGAGGAAGCGGCCGATGCAGGTCTTCTCCGACGTCCGGCCGCGCTCGGCGCAGAACCGCAGCGCGGCCCGGCCGTCGGCGAACGGCCCCGGGGCGTAGAACACCCA
The DNA here is from genome assembly GCF_000720325.1 of Streptomyces sp. NRRL B-1347. GTDB lineage: Bacteria > Actinomycetota > Actinomycetes > Streptomycetales > Streptomycetaceae > Streptomyces. The sequence goes on along the minus strand of NZ_JOJM01000043.1, from coordinate 67,018 downwards.
GAAGCCGGGGCGCAGCGAGGCGTAGTCGTCGCTGTGCAGGTACTGGGCCTCCGGGACCTGTCTGCGGACGGCGGCCAGCTTGCGGTCGCGGGTCGCGGGCGACGACGTGTCCGGCTCGGAGTGGAGCTGGGCGACCCAGCGCCCGAAGCCGGGCAGGGGGCCCTGCCGCGTGGCCGTCGCCGACGGGGTGCGCTCCGTCGAGGGCCTCGGGGACGGCTTCTGCGGAGGCGTCGTGACGGGGGACGCGGAGGAGGGCGCAGGGGAGGGCGATTTCGTGGGCGTGCGCCGCGGCGAGGGCCCCGCGCTGTCGGTCGTCCGCCCGCCCGCCTTGTCGTCCGGCTCGTCCTCGCCCCGCAGCGCGAGGGCCAGCGCGGTGCCCGCGACGACGGCGATGACCACCGCGACCGCCGCGACGACCACGGGCGTACGCCGCCGGGGCGCGGCGGGCGGCTCCGGGCGAGCCGCCGTCACCGTGGGCGTGTACGCGGCCGCGTCCGGCGGCGCGGGCGGTGCGGAGGGCAGGTGCGGCACGGGCGGCCGGTCCTCGGCGACCGCCGCCAGCATCGCGTCGAGCCGCTCCGCGTCCGGGCGCCGCCCCGGATCCCGTACGAGCAGCGCCGTCAGGACCGGTGCGAGCGGCCCGGAGCGCACCGGCGGCGGCACCGGGTCGTCGAGCACCGCGGCGAGCGTGGCGAGGGTCGTGGCGCGGCGCAGCGGACTGACGCCCTCCACGGCGACGTACAGGACGAGCCCGAGCGACCACAGGTCGGCGGCCGGGCCCTCGCCGGTGCCGCGGACGCGCTCGGGGGCGATGTACTCGGGGGAGCCGATCAGCTCGCCGGTGGCGGTGAGCCGGCTGGAGCCCTGGAGCGCCGCGATGCCGAAGTCCGTGAGGACCACGGCCGGCAGCGCGCCGGGGTCCTGCTCCTCGCGCAGCAGGATGTTGGCCGGCTTGATGTCGCGGTGCAGGACCCCGGCGGCGTGGGCGAAGCGCAGCGCCGTGAGGAGCTGGCGGCCGAGGCGCGCCGCGTCCCTCGGGGACAGCGTGCGCTCCTCCAGGAGGTCCTGGAGGGTGCGGCCCGAGAGCAGCTCCATCACGAGCCAGGGGTGCGGCCCCGCGTCGGTGTCGATGATCTGATGGATCGTCACCACGTGCGGGTGGTTGAGGCGGGCGAGCGCCCTGGCCTCGCGCAGCACCCGCTCGCGCAGGACGGCCGAGGCCTCGCCGGTCGGCTCGGGTCCCGGCGGCCGTACCTCCTTCAGGGCCACCTCGCGGTGGAGCACGGTGTCGCGCGCCCGCCACACCGTGCCCATGCCGCCGCTGCCGAGCCGTTCGACGAGCTCGAAGCGTCCGTCGACCACGTCCCCCTGGCCACTCATGGGCGACAGGGTATGCGCTCCCGGGGCTCACGGAGGCCCGTTGTACCGGGCTTTCAGCGCACCGGTTCGCGCACCCGCTCCACCTTCTGCGTTCCGCTGAGCGTGCGGTACGAACGGGCCCAGGACGAGGTCGCCTTGGGGTCCTTGCGGTCGGACACCACGTAGTAGTCCATCTGCGAGCGCTCGGCGGTCACGTCGAGGACGCCGTAGCCGTGCGAGTCCATGTCCAGCCACTTCACATGGCGGTTGGCGGCCTTGACGGCGGCGACGCCGACGAGCGACAGCGTGTGCGGCGCGACCTTCAGATAGTCGTCGACGTTGTCGGAGGTCACGGACGTGACGACGAACTCCGTGGCGGCGGACGGCGACGACGGGTACGTGGCGGCCGTGACGGGCACGTCGTTCGCCCAGGCCATGTGGATGTCGCCGGTCAGGAACACCGTGTTCTTGACGCCCTTGTCCCGCAGGTGCCCGATCAGCTCCTTGCGGTCGTGCGTGTAGCCGTCCCACTGGTCGGTGTTGACGGCCAGGCCCTCCTTGGGCAGGCCCAGCAGCTCGGCGAGGGGCGCGAGCAGATAGGCCGGGAGCGAGCCGAAGGCCACCGGCGAGATCATCACCGAGGTGCCGACCAGCTTCCACGCGGCGTCGGACGAGGCGAGGCCCGCCTTCAGCCAGTCGAGCTGGGCGCGCCCGGTGAGGGTGCGCTCCGGCGAGTCGACGGCGCCGCTGCCGGGCTTCGCCTGCTGGGAGCGGAACGAGCGCAGGTCGAGCAGGTGCAGATCGGCCAGCTTGCCGAAGCGCAGGCGGCGGTAGACGGTGCCCTCGGTGGAGGGGCGGACCGGCATCCACTCGAAGTACGCCTGCTTGGCGGCGGCCACGCGCGCGGACCAGGGGCCCTCGGTCTCGGGCTGGTGGTTCTCCGCGCCGCCGGACCAGGCGTCGTTGGCGACCTCGTGGTCGTCCCAGATCGCGATGACGGGGTGCGTGGCGTGCATCGCGAGGGCGTCCGGGTCGGTCTTGTGGACGCCGTGCCGCACGCGGTAGTCGGCGAGCGTGACGATCTCGTGCCGGGGCCGGTGCTCGCGCACGAGGCCGCGGGTGGAGGCGTAGCCGCCGGACGCGTACTCGTACAGGTAGTCGCCGAGGTGCAGGACCGCGTCGAGCTCGGTGCGGGCCGCGAGGTGGCGGTACGCGGAGAAGTAGCCGGCCTCCCAGTTGGAGCAGGAGACGACGCCGAAGCGGACGCCGGGCGCGGCGGCGTCGTGCGCGGGGGCGGTGCGGGTCCTGCCGACGGGGGAGAGGACCGCCGCCGGGCCGCCGCCCGCGCCGCCCGCGCCGTTCGTGCCGTCTGCGGTGTCCGCGGTGTCTACGGAGAAGCGGTAGTAATAGGTGCTCGCCTGGCGCAAGCCCCTTACGTCCGCCTTGACGGTGTGGTCGCTCGCCGCCTTCGCGGTGGTGGTTCCCCGGCCGACGACCCGAGTGAAGCCCTTGTCCTCGGCCACCTCCCAACCCACCTGGACGTCGGGGCCCTTGCCGGAGCCGGGCACCGCGTCCGGGGTCGGCGTGACGCGCGTCCACAGCAGGACGCCGTCGGGCAGCGGGTCCCCGGAGGCGACACCGTGCAGGAAGGCGGGGCCGGCGGCGGCGTGCGCGGACCCGGTGGCCGCGAGCGGCGCGGCGAGGACGGCGGTGGCGGCCGCGGCCTTGACGACGGTCCTGCGGCGCGGCGCGAGCGCGGCGGCCCGAGGTCTCTCGGAGTCCTCGGCGGGCGCCGGCGAGTTGTTGTCTATTCGACTGGTCACGAGGAGGCACCCTACGGACCGGTAGCGCCGAAAGAGCGGGCGCCCTCGAAAAGTTCGCCCGCTCTTTCACAAGTCGTCTACTGCGCTTGCGTGATAGCTCCTGATCAGGCCTTCAGTTCCTTGTTCACGGCCTTGTTGAAGTCCTCGGGCGTCATCGGCGCGTTCCGGCCGTCTCCGCCCTTGAGCTGCTTGCCGTTCATGACGAAGGCCGGGGTGCCCTCGACGCCGTCCTTGTTGTCGCCGAAGGCGTCCGACATCGCCAGGGCCCAGCGGTCGTACGTGCCGGCGTTGACCGCCTTCTTGAAGGCCGCGCTCTTCTTGAGCTCGGGCACCTCGTTGGCGATCTTCAGCAGGTACGCGTCGTCCTTGAACTTGTCGTCCGACTCGGCCGGGTGGTTGTCGGCGGAGTACAGCGCCTTCTTGTAGGCGAGGAAGGCGTCCGGGGAGACGTTCAGGGCGGCGCCGAGCGCGCTCATCGCGTTGCGGGAGCCCTCGCCCGGGAAGTTGTTGTCGAGGAAGGTGGCGCCGACGAACTGGACCTTGTACTTGCCGTCCTTGAGGTCCTTCTCGACGGTCGGGCCGACGGCCTGCTCGAAGCTGGCGCAGATCGGGCAGCGCGGGTCCTCGTAGACCTTCAGGGTCTTCTTGGCGCTGGCCTTGCCGACGATGATCGTCGTGCCGTCCTTGCCGGTGGTGTTGGCGGGCTTGACCAGCTTCTGATCCTTCGCCTCGTCCCAGTAGCCGGGCTTGTTGTTCTGGACGACGGCGTAGCTGATGCCGCCGGCGATGGCGAGGACGCCGACGATGGACGCGCCGACGATGACCGACCGCTTGCGCTTCTCGCGCTGGCGCTCGGCCTCCTGCTGGGCGCGGATCCGCTCGCGGGCGGCCTGCTTGGCGGCCTGGCTGTTGCGCTTGCTCATGGAGGTGCTCCGTAGGTGTGGGAAAGGGCGGGGACGTGCGTACTCAGGCGAGAGCGGCCGAGTACGGCGGTCCACGCCGTCCCACGCAGTGCACGAGGAGCCGGGTGCGCGCCGCCCGGGCCCGGAGCACGGGCCGCGGCGCGCGCTGCCCCGGAGCGGTTCTGCCGGTCACCACGGCGAGGGCGATCAGGAGCGGCCGGAAGGTGGCCGCGGCCACGGCGCGCAGGAGCTGGGCGATGGCGCGCTCGCCCCGGTGCAGCCAGGCGGCGGCGGCGAGGCCGACGCCGACGTGCGTGGCGAGCAGCAGCCAGGCCGCGGCCGGGTCGGCGTCGGCGAGCAGCGCGGCGGCGCCGTGCAGCTGCTCGCCGCCCGCCATCCGGGCCAGCGGGGTGCCCACGTCGCCGCCGCCGCACAGGACGTCGACGCCGAAGGAGCGCAGCGGGCCCGCGACCGGGCCGCCCGCCTGGCCGTAGCAGACGTGCTGGCCGGTGGTGAAGACCGTGTCGGCGGCGAGCTCCAGCGGGACGAGGAGCGCGGCGATCTTGCCGAAGCCGCGCTCCCGTCCGGCCAGGGCGTACGCGATGACGTAGACGACGGCCGTGATCCCCAGGCAGGTGGTCAGCGGCAGCGGGGCCCGGGACAGCAGGATGTGCGACGCGGCGGACAGCAGCACGACGAATGCCGTGAACAGTGCCGCGCGCACCACTCTCATCTGGGTCCCGAGTATGTCCATCGCGCAAGCGAGTGTGCCATGAGCCGTCGTAAGGCATCCCTAAAGGGTCCCTGTGAATCACAGGGGGTGTGTCACGGAGGAACCCTGGGCCCCACCGGACGGGACGGCCCCCTACAGCCCCGGTATCCGGCCGTTGCGGAACAGGTCGACGAAGATCTGGTGGTCGGCACGCGCGCGGGCGCCGTACGCGTGGGCGAAGTCCACCAGGAGGTCCGCGAAGCCCTCCTCGTCGGCCGCGATCGCGGCGTCGATCGCCCGCTCCGTGGAGAACGGCACCAGGTCCGAGTGGCCGCTCTCGTCGTCCGCCGCCGCGTGCATCGTGGCGGTGGCCCGGCCCAGGTCGGCGACCACCGCGGCGATCTCCTCCGGGTCGTCGATGTCCGACCAGTCCAGGTCGACCGCGTACGGCGACACCTCGGCGACGAGCTGGCCCGCCCCGTCCAGCTCGGTCCAGCCGAGCCAGGGGTCGGCGTGCGCCTGCAGGGCGCGCTGCGAGATGACCGTGCGGTGGCCCTCGTGCTGGAAGTACTCGCGGATCGAGGCGTCCGTGACGTGCCGCGAGACGGCCGGGGTCTGGGCCTGCTTGAGGTAGATCACGACGTCGTTCTCCAGCGCGTCGCTGTTGCCCTCCAGGAGGATGTTGTACGAGGGCAGCCCGGCCGAGCCGATGCCGATGCCGCGGCGGCCCACCACGTCCTTGACGCGGTACGAGTCCGGGCGGGTCAGGGAGGACTCCGGGAGCGTCTCCAGATAGCCGTCGAAGGCCGCGAGGACCTTGTAGCGCGTGGCGGCGTCCAGCTCGATGGAGCCGCCCCCCGGCGCGAAGCGGCGCTCGAAGTCGCGGATCTCCGTCATCGAGTCCAGGAGCTCGAAGCGGGTCAGCGAGCGGGCGGCGCGCAGCGCGCCGAGCAGCGGGCCCTGGGCGGTGTCCAGGGTGAACGGCGGCACCTCCTCGCTCTTGGCGCCCGTGGCCAGGTCGTGGATCCGGCCGCGGTAGGCCGCCGCGTACGTCCGCACCAGGCCGGTGATCTGCTCGTCGCTGAGCGCCTTGGTGTAGCCGATCAGGGCGAGCGAGGCGGCGAAGCGCTTGAGGTCCCAGGTGAAGGGGCCCACGTACGCCTCGTCGAAGTCGTTCACGTTGAAGATCAGGCGGCCCTGGGAGTCCATGTACGTGCCGAAGTTCTCCGCGTGCAGGTCGCCGTGGATCCACACCCGGCCCGTGCGGTCGTCCAGGTAGGGACCGCTGTGCGTCCCCTCGCCGTCGCGCCCGGCCTGCTCGCGCTCCAGGTCGTGGTAGAAGAGGCCGGCCGTGCCCCGGTAGAACGCGAAGGCGGACGCCGCCATCTTCCGGAACTTCACCCGGAACGCCGCGGGGTCGGCGGCGAGCAGCTCGCCGAAAGCGGTGCCGAAGACGGCGAGGATCTCCTCGCCGCGCTGCTCGGCGGTGGGCTGCGGGACCGACATCGCGGGGTGCCTCCTGGTACTGACATGCGGGACAGGTGTTCCGTGCCCCCTGCCCTCTTCCAACGCCCGACCGTACTCCTGAGTGCCGCTCGGCTGTCAGTGACCCGGACTAGACTTCCCCGCTGTCCCCCCAGACTGTTCGCAGCCTGTCGCCGAGTGTTTCCGTTGGAGGCCAAAGCCGTGTCGAAGCCGCCCTTCACGCACCTGCACGTGCACACCCAGTACTCGCTCCTGGACGGTGCGGCGCGGCTGAAGGACATGTTCAAGGCGTGCAACGACATGGGCATGACCCACATCGCCATGTCGGACCACGGCAACCTCCACGGGGCGTACGACTTCTTCCACACCGCCCAGAAGGCCGGCGTCACCCCGATCATCGGCATCGAGGCGTACGTGGCGCCGGAGTCGCGGCGCAACAAGCGCAAGATCCAGTGGGGCCAGCCGCACCAGAAGCGGGACGACGTCTCCGGTTCGGGTGGTTACACGCACAAGACGATCTGGGCGGCGAACAGCACGGGCCTGCACAACCTCTTCAAGCTGTCCTCGGACGCGTACGCCGAGGGCTGGCTGCAGAAGTGGCCCCGCATGGACAAGGAGACGATCTCCCAGTGGTCGGAGGGGCTGATCGCCTCCACCGGCTGCCCGTCCGGCGAGCTGCAGACCCGCCTCCGCCTCGGCCAGTTCGACGAGGCCCTGAAGGCCGCCTCCGAGTACCAGGACATCTTCGGCAAGGACCGGTACTTCCTGGAGCTGATGGACCACGGCATCGAGATCGAGCGCCGGGTCCGCGACGGCCTCCTGGAGATCGGCAAGAAGCTCGGCATCCCCCCGCTGGTCACCAACGACTCGCACTACACGTACGCGCACGAGGCGACCGCCCACGACGCCCTGCTCTGCATCCAGACCGGCAAGAACCTCTCGGACCCCGACCGCTTCCGCTTCGACGGCACCGGCTACTACCTGAAGTCCACCGACGAGATGTACGCCGTCGACTCCTCGGACGCCTGGCAGGAGGGCTGCCGCAACACCCTCCTGGTGGCCCAGCAGATCGACACCACCGGCATGTTCGAGAAGCGCGACCTCATGCCGAAGTTCGACATCCCGGAAGAGGGCTACACCGAGGTCACCTGGTTCAAGGAGGAGGTCCGCCGCGGCATGGAGCGCCGCTATCCGGGCGGCGTCCCCGAGGACCGGCAGAAGCAGGCCGAGTACGAGATGGACACCATCATCTCGATGGGCTTCCCGGGGTACTTCCTCGTCGTCGCCGACTTCATCATGTGGGCCAAGAAGCAGGGCATCGCGGTGGGCCCGGGCCGAGGCTCCGCGGCCGGCTCGATCGTCGCGTACGCCATGGGCATCACCGACCTCGACCCGATCACGCACGGCCTGATCTTCGAGCGGTTCCTCAACCCCGAGCGCATCTCCATGCCCGACGTCGACATCGACTTCGACGAGCGCAGGCGCGTCGAGGTGATCCGGTACGTGACCGAGAAGTACGGCTCCGACAAGGTCGCCATGATCGGCACCTACGGCAAGATCAAGGCCAAGAACGCGATCAAGGACTCCGCCCGCGTCCTCGGCTACCCGTACGCGATGGGCGACCGCCTCACCAAGGCGATGCCCGCCGACGTCCTCGGCAAGGGCATCGACCTCGACGGCATCACCAACCCCAGCCACCCGCGCTACAGCGAGGCGGGCGAGATCCGGGGGATGTACGAGAACGAGCCGGACGTCAAGAAGGTCATCGACACCGCCAAGGGCGTCGAGGGCCTGGTCCGGCAGATGGGCGTGCACGCCGCGGGCGTCATCATGTCCAGCGAGCCGATCGTCGACCACGCCCCGCTCTGGACCCGGCACACCGACGGCGTCACCATCACGCAGTGGGACTATCCGCAGTGCGAGTCGCTCGGCCTGCTGAAGATGGACTTCCTGGGTCTGCGCAACCTGACCATCATGGACGACGCCGTCAAGATGGTGCGGGCCAACAAGGGCATCGACCTGGAGATGCTCGACCTGCCGCTCGACGACCCCAAGACCTTCGAACTGCTCTGCCGCGGTGACACGCTCGGCGTGTTCCAGTTCGACGGCGGCCCGATGCGCTCGCTGCTCCGCCAGATGCAGCCCGACAACTTCGAGGACATTTCCGCCGTCTCGGCCCTGTACCGCCCGGGCCCGATGGGCATGAACTCGCACACGAACTACGCGGAGCGGAAGAACGGCCGCCAGGAGATCACGCCGATCCACCCGGAGCTCGAAGAGCCCCTGAAGGAGACCCTGGGTCTCACCTACGGCCTGATCGTGTACCAGGAGCAGGTGCAGAAGGCCGCCCAGATCATCGCCGGGTACTCGCTCGGCGAGGCCGACATCCTCCGCCGCGTGATGGGCAAGAAGAAGCCGGAGGAGCTGGAGAAGAACTTCGGCATCTTCCAGGCGGGCGCCCGCAAGAACGGCTACTCGGACGAGGCCATCCAGAAGCTCTGGGACGTCCTGGTCCCGTTCGCCGGATACGCGTTCAACAAGGCCCACTCCTCCGCGTACGGCCTGGTCACGTACTGGACCGCCTATCTGAAGGCGAACTACCCGGCCGAGTACATGGCCGCGCTGCTCACCTCGGTGAAGGACGACAAGGACAAGTCGGCCGTCTATCTGAACGAGTGCCGCCGCATGCGGATCCGGGTCCTCCCGCCGAACGTGAACGAGTCGGTGCACAACTTCGCCGCCCAGGGCGACGACGTGATCCTCTTCGGCCTCGAGGCCGTCCGGAACGTGGGCACGAACGTGGTGGACGCGATCATCCGCTCCCGCAAGGCCAAGGGGAAGTACGCCTCCTTCCCCGACTACCTGGACAAGGTGGAGGCCGCCGCCTGCAACAAGCGCACCACGGAGTCGCTGATCAAGGCCGGCGCCTTCGACACCATGGGCCACACCCGCAAGGGCCTGACCGCGCAGTACGAGCCGATGATCGACAACGTGGTCGCGGTCAAGCGCAAGGAGGCCGAGGGCCAGTTCGACCTCTTCGGCGGCATGGGCGAGGACGACTCGAGCGAGCCCGGCTTCGGCCTGGACGTCGAGTTCTCCGAGGACGAGTGGGACAAGACCTATCTGCTCGCCCAGGAGCGCGAGATGCTCGGTCTCTACGTGTCCGACCACCCGCTCTTCGGCCTGGAGAACGTGCTCTCGGACAAGGCCGACGCGGGCATCGGACAGCTCACCGGCGGGGACTTCTCCGACGGCGCGGTCGTCACCATCGGCGGCATCATCTCCGGCCTCCAGCGCAAGATGACCAAGCAGGGCAACGCCTGGGCGATCGCCACCGTCGAGGACCTCGCGGGCTCCATCGAGTGCATGTTCTTCCCGGCGACCTACCAGCTGGTGTCGACCCAGCTCGTCGAGGACGCCGTCGTCTTCGTCAAGGGCCGCCTGGACAAGCGCGAGGACGTCCCCCGGCTCGTCGCGATGGAGCTCCAGGTCCCCGACCTGTCGAACGCGGGCACCAACGCCCCGGTGCTCATCACCATCCCGACGGTGAAGGTGAGCCCGCCGATGGTCACCCGGCTCGGCGAGATCCTCAGCCACCACAAGGGCAACAGCGAGGTGCGGATCAAGCTCCAGGGAGCGCAGAAGACCACCGTGCTGCGGCTCGACCGGCACCGCGTGAAGCCGGATCCGGCCCTCTTCGGTGACCTGAAGGTGCTGCTCGGCCCGTCCTGTCTGACGGGCTGACCGGCTCGCCCTCCCGGGGCACGGCACGGCCGAGGGGCGCACCCGCATCGGGTGCGCCCCTCAGGTGTGCCTGAGCCCGCGTCAGTTGTGGCCGAAGCGGCGCTCGCGGTGCTTGCGGGCGACATCGCCCGGGTTCGCCTCGGCCGCGGACTTCGCCTGGGCCTCCATCGCGGACTGCTGCGCCTGCTGCTGACCGCGCTCGGCCTGGGCGCCGGCCTTCTGGTTCCGGTCGCGGTTCTTGTTCTTGGCCATATTGATCTTCCTCCTGCGAAGGATCGGGGGGCCAGGACGCGACCAGACTCACATATGCGTGACTATCCCGCATTTCGGGCACTCACCGTGCGTAATAGGGGCTGCCGGAGGGTACGGAGCGGATACGCCACGCCGAAGATCGAGTTTCGAGCCGTTAACCTCCGCGAGGTCGGGCAGACTCGAAGCGAACCCGAAGTGACCCCCAGGACCGCAGGTCCGCGGCCGTGCACCTGTGAGACCGTTCGGGGCACCCGTGGGGAGCTTTCGGGCAAGGCCGGGCAAGCCGGGCAACCTGGAAAGAGGGTGGATCGCGTGGACCGCTGCGTCGTCCTGGTGGACGCCGGGTATCTGCTGGGAGCCGCCGCGAGCCTCCTCGCGGGAGAACCGTCCCGGTCCAGGATCACCGTTGACCACACCGCGCTCATCCAGGGCCTGCGCGAGCGCGCCGAGTCCGATACCGAGCGGCCCCTGCTCCGCATCTACTGGTTCGACGGCGCACCCGACCGCGTGCCGCAGCCGGAGCACCGCAGGCTGCGCGTCATGCCGCGGGTGACCGTCCGCCTGGGCGCGCTGACCCGCAGCGACGGGCGGTGGGCGCAGAAGGGCGTGGACGCCGCCATGCACGCCGAGCTGACGGAGCTGGCCCGCAACCGCGCCTGCTCCGACGTCGTGCTCGTCACCGGCGACGGCGATCTGCTGCCCGGCATGATGGCCGCCAAGGAGCACGGCGTCGCCGTCCACCTCTGGGCCGTCCAGGCCGCCGACGGCGACTACAACCAGTCCGAGGACCTCGTCGCCGAGGCCGACGAGCGGCGCGTCCTCGACCGCGCCTGGATCACCAAGGCCGTCCGCGCCAAGGAGCTCGGCGGCGTCTGCGCGCCACCGCCCGCGCCCCGGCCCGAGATCGCCGCGATCCTCTCCGCGCCGCTGCCCGAGTCCGCCCTCGCCACCGCTCCCGCGGACGCCGCCGAGCAGCCCGCGGCCGAGCACGCGGCCGCGTCGCCGCGCGCCCAGGAGAACGGCGACCGGGCCGCCAAGGGCGTCCCCACCCCCAAGGACCTCGCCGCACTGCGCGGCCCCGGCCCGGTCCAGGCCGGCCGGGAGCACACCAGCGCGACCCTGCGCTGGTCGTCGGACAAGGGCTGGGTCGACCGCCCCGCCGTCCCGGCCGAGCCCGCCGAGGCCGCAGCGCTGCCCACGCTCGCCCAGCTCACCACGGCCGAGCAGCGCTGGGCCGACCGCGAGGAGGACATCACCACCGTCGGCGGCGACCCGTACGAGGTCGGGCAGGTCTTCGCGCGCCGCTGGATGGCCCGCCTGCCCGAGCAGCACAACCTGCAGAAGCTGTCCACGATGTACCCGCGCATCCCGCACCGCATCGACGGCGAACTGCTGCGGTACGCCGCCCGCTTCGGGCTGCTCGCCCACAAGGACGACCAGATCGACGAGCACGACCGGTATGCGATCCGTGCCGGATTCTGGCGGGAAATCGACGTTCGTACCGCCGCGGAGCACGTGCCTGCCGGGGAATGAGGGGCTTCGCGGGGCCCTGGGCGAGGGCTGGATAAACACCCCCCAGGGGCTCGGGACGCGCCCGGACGGACGCGTGAGGCCCGCCCCGCGCGCCCCGCCGCCCGGCCGACCCCGTACCCTCGTCCTTCGTGAGTACGCGCGCGGCACAGGCAGTCCGAGGGGGGCTCCGGCAGGGGCACGGCAGCGATGCCGTCTGCGCGGTGCGCGATCTGGTCAAGGTCTATCCCGCCGCCCGGGGCCGGCGCGGCAGGCCCGCCACGCCCGAGGTGCGCGCCAGCGACGGCGTCGACATCCGGGTGGGCCGCGGCGAGATCTTCGGCCTCCTCGGGCCCAACGGCGCCGGCAAGTCCACCCTCGTACGCCAGCTGACCGGCCTCATGCGCCCCGACAGCGGCAGCGTCGAGGTGCTCGGCCACGACATCGTGCGCCACCCCGAGCGGGCCGCGCGGCTGCTCGCCTACCTCGGCCAGGAGTCGACCGCGCTCGACGAGCTGACCGTCTCCCTCGCCGTCGAGACCACCGCGCGCCTGCGCGGCCTCGACACGGTCCGGGCCCGGGCCCAGCGCGACGACGTCCTCGACGAGCTCGGGCTCACCGAGCTCGCATCCCGCCCCCTGAAGAAGCTCTCCGGCGGCCAGCGCAGGCTCGCCTGCTTCGCCACCGCGCTTGTCGGGGAGCGGCAGCTGCTCGTGCTCGACGAGCCGACGACCGGCATGGACCCGGTCGCGCGGCGCGCGGTGTGGAGCGCGGTCGACCGGCGGCGCGCGGAGCACGGCACGACCGTCCTGCTCGTCACCCACAACGTCATCGAGGCCGAGACCGTGCTCGACCGCGTCGCCGTGCTCGACCACGGCAAGGTCATCGCCTGCGACACGCCCACCGGTCTGAAGGAGAAGGTCGCGGGCGAGGTGCGGGTGGAGCTCGTGTGGCGGGAGCGGGCGCCCGTCGACGTCCCGGAGGTCGCCGCGCTGCGCTCGTCGGCCGTCGAGTCCGGGCGCCGCTGGACGCTGCGGCTCGCGCCGGAGGAGGCCAGGGCGGCCGTCGCGGCGGTCACCGGCGGCAGCGCCTTCGCCGCGCTCGACGACTTCACGCTGGCCACGCCCAGCCTGGAGGACGTGTACCTGGCCCTCGGCGGGCGCGGCGGGGACGGACTGGTGAAGGCGTGAGGGACCGAGCCGTGAAGCGTTGGGACGTCTGCAGGAAGGTTGTCCGTTGAGTGCCGTTCCCCTGGAGGCCGTGATCCGGGCCGAGGACGACCGCGCGGCGGCGGTGGACGTGGCGGCGCCGCTGGGCCCGCGGGCCCGGATGCTTCCCGCGCTCGCCGCGGTCTACCGCGCGCAGCTGTCGCGGGCCCGGGTCGCGCGCATCCCGCTGCTCTTCGTCGCCACCTTCCAGTCGGTCGGCATCATGATCCTGATGCGCGGGGTCGTGGACGGCGGCAGCGAGGCCCACGCGGTCGTGGCCGGCTCGTCCGTCCTCGTCGTGGCCTTCGTCGCGCTGAACCTGCTCGCCCAGTACTTCGGCCAGCTGCGCGGCGACGGCGGGCTCGACCACTACGCCACGCTGCCCGTGCCGCCCGCCGCCGTGGTGCTCGGCGCGGCCGCCGCCTACGCCTCCTTCACGGTGCCCGGCACCATCGTCACGGCGGTCGTCGGCTGCGGGCTCTTCGGCCTGCCGCTGACCCATCTGTGGGTGCTCGCCGCGGTGATCCCGCTCGCCGGTGCCGCGCTCGCCGGGCTCGGCGCCGCCCTCGGACTGCTCGCGCCCCGGCCGGAACTGGCCACGCTGCTCGGCCAGATGGGCATGTCGGCGGCGCTCCTGCTCGGCGTGCTCCCGGCCGAGCGGATGCCTGGCCTCCTCCAGTACGCGCGCGACCTGCTGCCGTCCACGTACGGCGTCGAGGCGCTCGCCCGGACCTTCCGCGGCGACCCCGACTGGGGCGTCGTGCTGCTCGACCTCGGGGTCTGCGCGGTGGTCGGCGTGGTCTCGCTCACCGTCGCCACGTGGGCCTACCGGCGCGCGGCCGTGCGCTGACTGGGTCCCGCGTCCGTCCGGTGGCGCGGTTCTGCGGTTCTCAGGCAGAGCTGGCACCATGTGTGCGTGACCGCACCGCTGACACCCTCCCAACCGCCGCAGCACGAGCCCGAGCACGATCCCTGGCAGGCGCCGCAGACGTCCGCGCACGCGCCGGGATCCGGGGCCGACACCTGGCACGAGGAGGGCGAGCCCGGGATGAAGCGTGAGATCGGGCAGGCCGCGGTGGTCGCGGCCGCGGTGGCGGTGAGCGGCGTGCTGCTCGGGCTGCTGTGGCTGTGGCTGGCGCCCCGGGTGCCGCTGATCGCCGACAAGCAGGCGGTCTACCTCAAGGACACCGAGGGGGAGCAGGCCATCGGGGTCGACGGAACGTTCACCCTGCTGGGGCTCGCGTTCGGCTTCCTCAGCGCGCTCGTCGTCTTCCTCGTCCGGCGCAGGGGCGGCATCCCGCTGGTCGTCGGGCTCGCCGCCGGAGCGCTCCTCGGCGCGGTGCTCGCCTGGAAGGTGGGCGTGTGGCTCGGGCCCGACACGGATGTGGTGGCGCATGCCAAGTCCGTCGGCCGCGGTGTCGTCTTCGACGCGCCGATGGAGCTGAACGCCAAGGGGGTGCTGCTCGCCTGGCCCGTCGCCGCGATGATCGTGCACCTCGTGCTCACGGCGCTGTTCGGGCCCCGGGATCCGGAGCCGTTCTCTTCCTACGGGGCGGGGCAGGAGCAGGCCTGAGCCTCGCGGCGCGCCCCTGGCCCGCCCCTTCCCGATCCTGGAGGCTCCGCCCCCAGACCCCCGCTCCTCAATCGCCGGAGGGGCTGAAATTCTCCGGCTCAGGCCGGGCGGCGGCCGTGGTTCGACCTGGATTTCCTGACCCGCCACTTCCGCTTTCTCGTTTTCTTCGACATGGGTGTGGTCCTAGTCGAGGATCGCGAGGGCGTCGAGGGGTCAATCACGCCCGATCGGTGCCAGCGTCGCCGAGGTGAGGGCGGTCAGGTCGGCGGGGGAGAGCTCCACCTCCAGGCCCCGGCGGCCCGCCGAGACGCAGATCGTGGCGTGGGACGACGCCGAGTCGTCCAGGACCGTGCGGAGCTTCTTGCGCTGGCCCAGGGGGGAGATGCCGCCGCGCACGTACCCCGTGGTGCGCTCCGCCGCCGCCGGGTCCGCCATCACCGCGCGCTTGCCGGAGACCGCCGCCGCCAGGGCCTTGAGGTCGAGCGAGCCCGCGACCGGCACGACGGCCACCGTCAGCTCGCCGTCGACCTCGGCGACCAGGGTCTTGAAGACGCGGTCGGGGGACACGCCCATCGCCTCAGCGGCCTCGTCGCCGTACGAGGGGTGGGACGGGTCGTGGTCGTACGCGTGGAGGGTGAAGGCGACGCCCGCACCCGTGAGGGCCACCGTCGCCGGGGTGCCGCCCGTCTGCGACTTCTTCTGCTTCTTCGCCACTTCGCCTGCCCGTCGGGATGCGTATCGGGTCACGTCTCGGGATGTGTCAGTTGAGGCTCGTCGTGCCGCGCGTCAGGTCCGTCGCCGGCAGCGACGGCAGATTGCGGATGATCGCCGTCTCGCTGCGCAGCAGGGTCAGCTCGTCGCGCAGCCGCGACGCCGTGTCGGCGGCCTCCAGGAGGCGCTGCTTCGTGGGCGTGTCCAGGACCGCGGCCGCCGCGACCAGGTACGACACGACCGACGGGTCGTCCGGCAGCTCCGTGCCCGTCGACAGGGACCGCTCCCGGGCGCCCGCGAGGCGCTTCTGGTAGGAGCGGAAGGCCCTGAGCACGCCCTCGGCGAGGGCTCCCGCCTCGTCGCCCGGCTCCTCCGCGAGCGGTTCGAGCTCCGCCGTCAGATACGCGCCGGAGGCGTCCACCGAGCGCAGCCGCATCCGGGTGGTGCCGGTGGCGAGCACCTCGAAGCCGCCGTCCTCGCGCTCGCGGATGGTCGCCGCGTCCGCGACGCAGCCCACCTCGTGGAAGGCCCGCATCGGGTCGTCGCCGAAGCCCGCTGCCGGGCCCTGCTCGGGCCGGGTCGTCTGGTCGGGGAGGCCGGGCGCGCTCGGCGCGACCTCGCTGCCGTCGCGGATCGCCACGACGGCGAACTGCCGCTGCTCCTCGTCGGGAGACTTGAGCAGGTCGCGCATCATGGCGCGATATCGCTCCTCGAAGACGTTCAGGGGCAGCACGAGCCCCGGGAACAGCACCGAGTTGAGTGGGAACAGGGGGAGCCGGACGGTCGTCACGAGCCGAAAGCCTAACGGCCGTCGGTGACCTTGCCCTCCTCGCGCCCGCGCCGGGTCCGCAGCGGGGTGCGCGCGGCCACCTCGATGCGGACGCCGTCGCGCAGCTCCAGGAACTGCCCGAGCGGGTCGTCGGAGACGCGGTCCCAGGGGAACGAGGTCGCGTACGGGCCGATCAGACGGAACTGGTCGAGGGCGTCCTGCCAGCGCTCCAGGCGGATGAGGACGTACGTCAGGAGGTTGCGCACCTCGGCCGGCCACGGGTCGGCGGGCGCGTAGGAGGCCGAGAGCGCGACGGCCAGGTCGGCGGCCCGGTCCAGGCGCTCGCGCGGCAGCCGTCCGCCGCCGCCCGCGAGGTACGCGAACGCGGCGCGCACCGGGAGGGCCTGTATCAGCGACCCGGGCAGCGCGTCCGCGGCCGCGCGCTCCGCGAAGTCGAAGCACTCGGTGTGCGAGCCGTACCAGTCCGCGGACAGGTACATCAGCGCCGAGGCGTGGCAGCCGTAGTGGTACGAGGAGCGGCGCACGGCCTGGCCCCACAGCTGCTCGAAGTCGGAGTGCGAGGCGTGGGTGCCGCGGGCGTGGTCGAGGGCCACGCGCCAGGGCACCGGGTCGCGCGGGTCGGCCTCGGCCGCGGCTGTGAGCAGCGGGCTGACCTCGCGGAGGAGTTCGGCGCGCGCGGGCGACTCCCAGCCGCGCACGACCGCGAGCTCGGCCTTGAGCAGCAGCGCGTCCGGGTCGTGCGGGGCGACGGTCAGCCAGTCGTCGAACCACTCGGGCCGGGAGCGGGCGAAGGCGGCGAGGCGGGTGGCGTACCGGTCGCGGTTCTCCCACTCGGCGGCCTCGCGGGTGGTGGCGAGCAGCTTGGCGGCCGGGCCGTGGTCGCCGCGGCCCGCGGCCACGAGGGCCGGGCCCAGGCGGTCGTCCGGCACGTCGAGCAGCACCTCGTCGGCGGCGGGCAGGCCGTCGGCCAGCTGGGGGGTGTGGCGGACCATGCGGGCGGTGCGGATGAGGGCGCGCAGCAGCGGCATGAGCGGTCCCCCTCTGGCGCCTGGACGTTCTGGTGCGGTCGTTGCTGTTGACGGGTGGGGCGGGGGCTTGGTTGTGCGGGGTCGCATAACGGTTCGGCCGCGAATCCGGGGCCCTCGCGGGGCGCCCCGGACCCGCCCCTTCCCGAACAAGGGGGCTCCGCCCCCTTGGACCCCCGTCAATCGGCGCTCCGCGCCTCGTCCTCAAACGCCGGACGGGCTCAAAGATCTCGGTGCAGGCCGAGGACGAGCCGCGGAGCGGCGATGAAGCCCGTCAGTTCCTGCGGAGCAGGCGGGTCGCGCCTGCCGCGACCGTTGTTGCCAGGACCCAGCCCATCAGGATCAGGGCCGCCGCCAGCCACTGCCAGCCGCCGCGCAGTTGCCAGTAGGTGTCCTGGCCCAGGTTGATGACGGGCAGGAGCAGGTCGAGGGCGAACAGGGACGGGTTCCAGTCCGGGTGCTCGCCCTCCTTGAGGGGCGGGTGGTCGGCGCGGGAGAAGGCGATCGCGCTCGCCGCCCACAGGATCGCCATCCACAGCGCGGCCCGGCCGGGGCGGTAGCCGTAGGCCACCGTCCAGTCCTGCGCGTACCCCCAGAGCTTGGCCGCGAGCGGCAGGGTCTCGCGGCGGCGGCGCTGCTTGGCGAGCAGGACCTCGCGGGCGTCGGCGTCCTCCCCGCCGTTGCGCAGGACGGCGGCGAGCTTCTCGTACGGCTCGGGGTTGTACTCGGCGGTGGCCGCGGCCACCCACCGCAGGCGCTGCGACAGCGGGAAGGCGCCCTGGGGGATCAGGTTCTCGTACGTGAAACCGCCCATCTGGAGGGCGCCGGGGCCCGGCCAGCTCGTGGCCCGGTCCATCAGGTTGACGACGCGGGCGCCGGACAGGACGACCTTGCCGCGCTGCGGGGCCTCGCCGAGGAAGCGCAGCTCGGGCGTCTGCACCCGGCGCAGGGACACCTCCTGGCCGTCCTGCAGCGTGAAGCGGGCCTGGCCAAAATCCACCGCGTCGCCGAAGCGCCCGTCGTCGAGCCGGATGCCGCCCGCGCAGCTGAAGCGCTGGACGCGGGTCCCGCGCGCGGGCGTCGTGCCGCTGGTCTGCGGCGGATTGCCGACGCCCGCGGGGGTCAGGTACAGGGTGCGCTCGACGGTCAGCTGCGGGGCGTTCAGGGCGTAGCGGCCGTACGGATTGGCCAGGAGGCTGCCGCGCAGGCTCAGGCTGACGCCGATCTTCGCGCCGCGCAGGCGCAGCTCGCCGTGCGACTCCAGCATCTCCGCCTGGAGGTCCTGGCCGACGGTCATGCCGTCGCCCATCAGCGAGCGGGTGCGCCGGTCGCGGTAGACGACGGCCTGGTTGAGCAGCAGGTCGGTGCCGATGTGGGCGTCGGTCAGGCGCATGCCGTTGTGGATCCGGCAGCGCGGCAGATGCAGATCGCCCTCGGTGTGCAGCCGGGCGGCCTCCAGGCGCGGGATGGAGCAGTCGACCATGCGCAGCGTGGTGAAGCGGGCCTCGGGGAGGAGGACCTCCTTCTCGAAGCGGCAGCCCTTCAGCTCCGTGTACGGCACCACCGTGCCGCCCGCCAGGTCCAGGACGTCGGTGATCCGCACGCCGGTGAGCTTCAGGGACGAGACCCGGCCCGCGAGCGCGGGCGGCCCGTCGAGCAGCAGCCAGGCCACGATGCGGGCCCGCACGCTGCGCTCGGCGCCCCAGGGGTGGGCGCCGTGCGGGTCGTCGACGGTGGCGTTGCCCGCCCTCAGGTCGTACACCGTGCCGTTGCGGAACGCCTGCCACATCCCGATCTCCGAGGCGGTCAGCCCGTCCGGCGGGTCCCCGATGCCGGTGTCGTCGACCACTTGTGACGTCCTCCCTGCGGGTGCCTTGAGCGTGTCGTTGGTGCTGCCGCGACGGGCCGACGCGGCCCCGCGCCTCTTTTGGGGCGCGTCCGTGTCTCGTACACCTGTTCATGCCCGTTCCGTGACTGCCCGAACGCTAGTGGTGAACGGCGTCTTCCGGGAATCCGGCTGGATTCGGAACGAGAGGCTCCGCCGGGGGCGTGCCCAGCCGTCCGGCGGCGGACCGTCTCGTATCACTCACTGATACGGCCGACCGGCCGCCCACGGCCGTCTGCGAGAATTGGCCATGTGATCTCTCGAATCGATCTGCGCGGCGAGGCCCTCACGGAGTTTCCGTCGGGTTCCGCTCTGCGCGCTCTGCTGCCCCGTGCCGACTTCGACGTCGCGGCCGCCCTGGACAAGGTGCGACCGATCTGCGAAGACGTGCATCATCGCGGCGACGCGGCGCTGATCGACTACGCGGAGAAGTTCGACGGCGTGCGGCTCGACCGGGTCCGGGTGCCCGCCGAGGCGCTCACCGAGGCCCTCGCGGGCCTCGACCCGGACGTGCGCGCGGCCCTGGAGGAGTCCATCCGCCGCGCCCGCGCCGTCCACCGCGCCCAGCGCCGCGCCCCGCACACCACCCAGGTCGTGCCCGGCGGCTCGGTCACCGAGAAGTGGGTGCCGGTCGAGCGCGTGGGCCTGTACGCCCCGGGCGGCCGGTCCGTCTACCCCTCCTCCGTGATCATGAACGCGGTGCCCGCGCAGGAGGCCGGCGTCGCCTCCATGGCCCTCGCCTCGCCCCCGCAGGCCGACTTTGACGGCCTGCCGCACCCGACGATCCTCGCCGCCTGCGCGCTCCTCGGCATCGACGAGGTGTACGCCGTCGGCGGCGCCCAGGCCGTCGCGATGTTCGCGTACGGCACCGAATCGTGCGCCCCGGCCAACATGGTCACCGGGCCCGGCAACATCTGGGTCGCCGCCGCCAAGCGGTACTTCACGGGCCGCATCGGCATCGACACCGAGGCGGGCCCGACCGAGATCGCGGTCCTCGCCGACGACACCGCCGACCCGGTGCACATCGCGTCCGACCTGATCAGCCAGGCCGAGCACGACCCGCTCGCGGCCGCCGTCCTGGTCACGGACTCCGTGGCGCTCGCCGACGCGGTCGCCGAGGAACTCCAGCCGCAGGTCGCCGCCACCAAGCACGTCGAGGACCGGATCGTGCCCGCCCTGAGCGGCCGCCAGTCCGCGATCGTGCTGGTGGACGGCCTGGCGGAGGGCCTGCGCGTCGTCGACGCGTACGGCGCCGAGCACCTGGAGATCCAGACCGCCGACGCGGCCGCCGTGGCCGACCGGGTCAAGAACGCGGGCGCGATCTTCGTCGGCCCCTGGGCCCCGGTCTCCCTCGGCGACTACTGCGCCGGCTCCAACCACGTGCTGCCCACCGGCGGCTGCGCCTGCCACTCGTCGGGCCTGTCCGTCCAGTCCTTCCTGCGCGGCATCCACATCGTGGACTACACCCGCGACGCCCTCGCCGAGGTCGCCCACCACGTGGTGACGCTCGCCGAGGCCGAGGACCTGCCCGCGCACGGCGCCGCCATCAAGGCCAGGTTCGGCTGGAAGGTGCCCGGCAAGTGAGCTCCCCGAACATCGACGACCTCCCCGTACGGGACGAACTGCGCGGCAAGTCCCCGTACGGCGCCCCGCAGCTCGACGTCCCGGTCCGGCTGAACACCAACGAGAACCCGTACCCGCTGCCCGAGCCCCTCGTCGAGCGCATCGCCGAGCGCGTCCGCGAGGCCGCGCGCGGTCTGAACCGCTACCCAGACCGGGACGCGGTCGAGCTGCGCACCCAGCTCGCCGCCTATCTGACCCGCACCGGCGGCCACCGGGTCACCCGCGCCCAGGTCTGGGCGGCCAACGGCTCGAACGAAATCATCCAGCAGCTGCTCCAGACCTTCGGCGGCCCGGGCCGCACCGCCATCGGCTTCGAGCCCTCGTACTCGATGCACGCCCTGATCGCGCGCGGCACCGGCACCGGCTGGATCTCCGGACCGCGGCGCGACGACTACACGATCGACGTCGAGGCCGCCGCCGCGGCGATCGCCGAGAACGCGCCGGACGTCGTCTTCATCACGACGCCCAACAACCCCACGGGCAACGCCGTGCCCCGCGAAGCCGTCATCGCCCTGTACGACGCCGCCCAGGCCGCCAAGCCGTCCATGGTCGTGGTCGACGAGGCGTACGTGGAGTTCAGCCACGGCGAGTCGCTGCTCCCGCTCCTCGAAGGGCGGCCGCACCTGGTGGTCTCGCGCACCATGTCCAAGGCGTTCGGCGCCGCGGGCCTGCGCCTCGGCTATCTGGCCGCCGCCCCGGCGGTCGTGGACGCCGTCCAGCTGGTGCGCCTGCCGTACCACCTGTCGGCCGTCACGCAGGCCACCGCGCTCGCCGCCCTGGAGCACACGGACACGCTCCTCGGGTACGTCGAGCAGCTCAAGGCCGAGCGCGACCGGCTGGTCACCGGACTGCGGGAGCTCGGCTTCGAAGTGACGGAGTCGGACGCGAACTTCGTCCAGTTCGGGCGGTTCCCCGACGCCCACGACGCCTGGCGGCGGATCCTCGACCAGGGGGTCCTCGTCCGGGACAACGGCGTGCCCGGCATGCTGCGGGTGACCGCGGGAACCCCCGCCGAAAACGACGCGTTCCTCGATGCGGTACGCGCACTCAAGAAGGAGCACGGAGCATGAGCCGCGTAGGACGGGTCGAGAGAACCACCAAGGAGACCTCGGTCGTCGTCGAGATCGACCTCGACGGCACCGGCAAGGTCGACGTGTCGACCGGGGTCGGCTTCTACGACCACATGCTCGACCAGCTCGGCCGCCACGGCCTCTTCGACCTCACGGTCAAGACCGAGGGCGACCTGCACATCGACACCCACCACACCATCGAGGACACCGCCCTCGCGCTCGGCGCCGCCTTCAAGCAGGCGCTCGGCGACAAGGTGGGCATCTACCGCTTCGGCAACTGCACGGTGCCCCTCGACGAGTCCCTCGCCCAGGTCACCGTCGACCTCAGCGGCCGCCCGTACCTCGTCCACACGGAGCCCGAGAACCTGGCCCCGATGATCGGCGCGTACGACACGACGATGACCCGGCACATCTTCGAGTCCTTCGTCGCCCAGGCGCAGATCGCCCTGCACATCCACGTGCCGTACGGGCGCAACGCCCACCACGTCGTCGAGTGCCAGTTCAAGGCCCTCGCCCGGGCGCTGCGGTACGCCAGCGAGCGCGACCCGCGCGCCGCCGGCATCCTCCCCTCCACCAAGGGAGCGCTGTAACCGCATGAACGGCATCTCCACCATGCTGCTCTTCGTCGGGCTCTTCCTGCTCGGCGGCGTCTACTCCTTCGTCAAGCAGAAGCAGTCCAAGAGCCTGATCACGCTGCTCTCCATCGGCGCCGGGATGTGCCTGCTCGCGGGCATCGTCCGCCTGGAGGTGTGGAATTGACCTCCGCAGGAGCCACCAAGAAGGTCGTCGTCCTCGACTACGGCTTCGGGAACGTGCGGTCCGCCGAGCGCGCCCTGGCCCGCGTGGGCGCCGACGTCGAGATCACCCGTGACTTCGACACGGCCATGAACGCCGACGGCCTGCTGGTGCCCGGCGTGGGCGCCTTCGCCGCCTGCATGCAGGGGCTGCGGTCCGTGCGCGGCGACTGGATCGTCGGCCGCCGCCTGTCCGGCGGCCGCCCCGTCATGGGCATCTGCGTCGGCATGCAGATCCTCTTCGCGCACGGCATCGAGCACGGCGTCGAGACCGAGGGCCTGGACGAGTGGCCCGGCACCGTCGAGCCCCTGAAGGCCGACGTCGTGCCCCACATGGGCTGGAACACGGTCGAGGCCCCCGAGGACTCCGAGCTGTTCCGCGGCCTGACCGCGGACGAGCGCTACTACTTCGTGCACTCCTACGCCGTCCAGGACTGGTCCCTGGAGGTCGCGAACCCCGTGATGCGCGCCCCCAAGGTCACCTGGGCCACGCACGGCTCGCCCTTCGTGGCGGCCGTCGAGAACGGCGCCCTGTGGGCCACGCAGTTCCACCCCGAGAAGTCCGGCGACGCCGGAGCGCAGCTGCTGAAGAACTGGATCGGAACCCTCTGATGGCCCCTCTCACGGCCCCGAAGCTCGAACTCCTCCCCGCCGTCGACGTCCGCGACGGCCAGGCCGTCCGCCTCGTGCACGGCGAGTCCGGCACGGAGACCTCCTACGGCTCTCCCCTGGAGGCCGCCCTCGCCTGGCAGCGCGCGGGCGCCGAGTGGCTGCACCTGGTCGACCTGGACGCCGCCTTCGGCACCGGCGACAACCGCGCCCTGATCGCCGAGGTCGCGGGCGCCATGGACATCAAGGTCGAGCTCTCCGGCGGCATCCGCGACGACGACACCCTCGCCGCCGCCCTCGCCACCGGCTGCACCCGCGTGAACCTCGGCACCGCCGCCCTGGAGACCCCCGAGTGGGTCGCCAAGGTCATCGCCGAGCACGGCGACAAGATCGCCGTCGGCCTCGACGTGCGCGGCACCACGCTGCGCGGCCGCGGCTGGACCCGCGACGGCGGCGACCTGTACGAGACCCTGGCGCGCCTCGACGCCGAGGGCTGCGCCCGCTACGTGGTCACCGACATCGCCAAGGACGGCACGCTCCAGGGCCCGAACCTGGAGCTCCTGCGCAACGTCTGCGCGGTCACCGACCGCCCGGTCGTCGCCTCCGGCGGCGTCTCCTCCCTGGACGACCTGCGGGCGATCGCCGAGCTCGTGCCGCAGGGCGTGGAGGGCTCCATCGTCGGCAAGGCCCTGTACGCGAAGGCGTTCACCCTCGAAGAGGCCCTGGAGGCCGTGTCCCGATGACCGGCGTACGGCGCGTGCAGAGCGGCAGTCCTTGGGAAGAGGCCTTCGGTTTCGCACGCGCCGTCGCGGCGGGCGACCGGGTCGTGGTCGGCGGGACGACGTCCTTCCGGGGCGACGTCCTGCACGGCGAGGGCGACCCGTACGAGCAGGCCAAGGCGGCCTTCGCGAGCGCCGTCGAGGCGCTGGGGGAGTTCGGCCTCGGCGCCGACTCCGTGATCCGCACCCGCATGTACCTGACCCATGCGCGGGACGTCGACGAGGTGGGCCGGGCCCACCGGGAGTTCTTCGACTCCGTGCGCCCGGTCACCACCCTCGTGGTCGTGTCCGGCTTCGTCGACCCGCGCATCCTGGTCGAAGTAGAACTCGAAGCATTCCGAGAAGTCCCTCAAGGAGCACCATCGTGACGCTCGCCGTCCGAGTCATCCCCTGCCTGGACGTCGACAACGGCCGGGTCGTCAAGGGCGTCAACTTCCAGAACCTGCGCGACGCGGGCGACCCCGTCGAGATGGCGAAGGTCTACGACGCCGAGGGCGCCGACGAACTGACCTTCCTGGACATCACCGCCTCCTCCGGCAACCGCGAGACCACGTACGACGTGGTCCGCCGCACCGCCGAGCAGGTCTTCATCCCGCTCACGGTCGGCGGCGGCGTGCGCACCGCCGACGACGTCGACAAGCTGCTGCGCGCGGGCGCCGACAAGGTCGGCGTGAACACCGCCGCGATCACCAGGCCCGACCTGATCCGCGAGATCGCCGAGCGCTTCGGCCGCCAGGTCCTCGTCCTGTCGGTGGACGCCCGCCGCACCGCGGCCGGATCCTTCGAGGTCACCACGCACGGCGGCCGCAAGTCCGCCGGGATCGACGCCGTCGAGTGGGCCCACCGGGCCGCCGAGCTCGGCGCGGGCGAGATCCTGCTCAACTCGATGGACGCGGACGGCACGAAGGACGGCTACGACATCGAGATGATCGAGGCCGTCCGCAAGCACGTCACCGTGCCCGTCATCGCCTCCGGCGGCGCGGGCCGCCTCGACCACTTCCCGCCCGCCGTGGCCGCGGGCGCCGACGCGGTCCTCGCCGCGTCCGTCTTCCACTTCGGGGACCTGCGGATCGGCGAGGTGAAGCAGACGCTGCGGACGGCGGGGCACCCGGTGCGCTGACCCGGCCCCGCGCCCCGCCGCGGACCAGCGGCGCTACAGGCCCAGCTGCTTGGTCTCGTGGAGCTTGGCCACGGCCTCCTTGTCGCCTTCGAGCTCCACGTCCGCGACCTCCTGGCGGCCGAAGACGAACATCAGGAGCTCACCGGGCTCGCCGGTGGCCGTGACCACCGGGGCGCCGCGGTGGGCGACCACCGTCTGGCCGTCGGGGCGGCGCAGGACCAGGCCCACCGGCGCCTTGCGCCCGATGACACGTGCCGTGCGCTCGAGCCGGGCCCACAGGGCGTCGGCGAAGACGGGGTCGAGCTCGCGCGGCGTCCAGCCGGGCCCGGCACGGCGCACGTCCTCGGTGTGCACATAGAACTCGACGGCGTTCGCCGCCTCGTCGACCTGCTTCAGATTGAAGGGCGAGAACCGCGGCGGACCCGTGCGGATCAGCTGGATCAGCTCCTCGTACGGCTTCGCGGCGAACTCGGCCTGCACCCGCTCCAGACGGGCCGCGAGCTGCTTGATCACGATTCCGCCCGCGGCGTCCGCGCGCCGCTCGCGCACCACCACGTGCGCGGCGAGATCACGGGTGCGCCAGCCCTCGCACAGGGTCGGTGCGTCCGGTCCCGCGGCCTCCAGGAGGTCGGCGAGGAGGAGTCGTTCACGCTTGGCATGGGTCGACATGGGAGCCAGCGTACGACTGGGCGCGCGGTCCGCACAGTGGACCTCCGCGGAGCGCGCCGCCCGGGCGCGGCACAATGTCCGGCATGAGCAGCACGCCCGCACCCAGCAGCCTCGACCCCGAGATCGCCGCCCGCCTCAAGCGCGACGCCGACGGGCTCTTCCCCGCCATCGCCCAGCAGTACGACACCGGTGAGGTGCTCATGCTCGGCTGGATGGACGACGAGGCGCTGCACCGCACCCTGACCACCGGACGCTGCACCTACTGGTCGCGCAGCCGCCAGGAGTACTGGGTCAAGGGGGACACCTCCGGGCACGCCCAGCACGTGAAGTCCGTCGCCCTGGACTGCGACGCCGACACCGTCCTCGTCAAGGTCGACCAGGTCGGCGCCGCCTGTCACACGGGCACGCGCACCTGCTTCGACACCGACGTGCTCACCCTCGGCCAGTAGGGTCGCCCCCATGGATCTTGAGACCTTCCGCAAGCTCGCGGCCGACCGCCGAGTGATCCCCGTCAGCCGCAGGCTCCTCGCCGACGGCGACACCCCGGTCGGGCTCTACCGCAAGCTCGCCGCCGAGCGCCCCGGCACCTTCCTCCTGGAGTCCGCGGAGAACGGCCGCGCCGACTTCCTCTGGTCTCGCTACTCCTTCGTCGGCGTGCGCAGCGCCGCCGCCCTGACCGTGCGCGACGGCGAGGCCCACTGGCTGGGCACCCCGCCCGTCGGCGTGCCCACGTCCGGCGACCCGCTCGCCGCGCTGCGCGCCACCGTCGCCGCCCTGCACACCCCGCGCGACCTCACCGGCGCCGAGGGCCTGCCGCCCTTCACCGGCGGCATGGTCGGCTACCTCGGCTACGACATCGTGCGCCGCCTGGAGAAGATCGGCCCCGGCGAGGTCGACGACCTCGGCCTGCCCGAGCTCACCATGCTGCTGACCAGCGACCTCGCCGTACTCGACCACTGGGACGGCTCGGTCCTGCTGATCGCCAACGCGATCAACCACAACGACCTCGACTCCGGCGTCGACGAGGCCTACGCCGACGCCGTGGCCCGCCTCGACGCCATGGAGGCCGACCTGTCGCGGCCGGTCGCCCAGCCCCCGGCCGCCCTTCCGCCCTCCGAGCTGCCGGAGTTCACCGCCCGCTGGGGCGGCCCCGACTACCAGGCCGCCGTCGAGGACATCAAGGAGCGCATCCGCGCGGGCGAGGCCTTCCAGGTCGTGCCCTCGCAGCGGTTCGAGACCCCGTGCCGCGCCAGCGCCCTCGACGTCTACCGGGTGCTGCGGGCCACCAACCCGTCGCCGTACATGTACCTGTTCCGGTTCCCCTGCGGGGAGGACGGGGCCTTCGACGTCGTCGGCTCCAGCCCGGAGGCCCTGGTCAAGGTCGAGGACGGGCGCGCCATGGTGCACCCCATCGCGGGCACCCGCCCGCGCGGCGCCACGCCCAAGGAGGACCAGGAGCTCGCCGACGAACTCCTCGCCGACCCCAAAGAGCGCGCCGAGCACCTGATGCTCGTCGACCTCGGCCGCAACGACCTCGGGCGGGTCTGCGAGCCGGGCTCCGTCGAGGTCGTGGACTTCATGTCCATCGAGAAGTACTCGCACGTCATGCACATCGTGTCGACGGTCACCGGGCGCGTCGCCGCGCACCGCACCGCCTTCGACGTGCTCACCGCCTGCTTCCCCGCGGGCACCCTCTCCGGCGCCCCCAAGCCCCGCGCCATGCAGATCATCGACGAGCTCGAACCCGCGCGCCGCGGCCTGTACGGCGGCTGCGTCGGCTACCTCGACTTCGCGGGCGACTCCGACACCGCCATCGCCATCCGCACCGCGCTCCTCCGTGACGGCACCGCGTACGTGCAGGCCGGGGCCGGGGTCGTCGCCGACTCCGACCCCGTCGCCGAGGACACCGAGTGCCGCAACAAGGCCGCCGCCGTGCTCCGCGCCATCCATACCGCGAACCGCCTGCACACCACAGCGAGCCGTGAGGGATAGTGGACGGGTGACTTCTGCCCTACCGACGCCCCGAACCGAGGACGCGCCCGAGGCCGCCGCGGGCCGTACCGCGCGCGGCGGCGGCCGCCGCAGCCTCGCCGCCGCCCTGCTGCTCGGCGCCGCGGGCGCGGCCCTCGCCCTGCTCGCCTCCCGGCAGTCCTGGGCGCACGGCTCCGCGGCCGTCGCGGGCGGTGACTTCCCGCTGACCGCCAAGGGCAGCGACGTCACGGGCGTGCCCGCCGCGCTCGCGATAGTCGGCCTCGCCGCGCTCGTCGCGATCTTCGCCGTCCGCCGCGCGGGCCGCGTGCTCGTGTCGGCGCTCCTGGCCCTCAGCGGCGTCGGCATCGTCGTCGCGGCGCTGCTCGGCGCGAACGACCGCGCGGCGCTCGACGACAAGGCCGCGAACGCCTCCGGCGACGCCGCCGCCGAGATCGCCGGGCTCAGCCACACGGGCTGGCCGTACGCCGCCGTCGCTGCGGGCGCCCTCATCCTGGCCGCGGGGCTGCTCGCCCTGGTCCGCGGCAGCGCCTGGCCCGCGATGTCCGGCCGCTACGAGCGCGACGGCGCCCCGCGGCCGCGGGCCCGCCGCGCCCCCGACCCCGACCGCCCCGAGGACCTGTGGAAGGCCATCGACCGGGGCGAGGACCCGACCCAGGCCGGCTAGACACGCCGCCGACCCGCCGGGACACCCCGGCACCGGGCACGATCCCGCGTACGGGACAATGGACAGAGCGTTCAACACGCGCACAGCCACAGCTAACGAGGAGCAAGTCATGGCGGGACATGGCCACGGACACACCCCGGCCGCCTGGACCGGTGTCATCATCGCCTTCATCGGTTTCTGCGTCGCGGGTGCCTTCATGGTGATGGCGAAGCCCGTCGGCTTCTGGGCCGGCATGGCGATCATCCTCGCGGGCGGCGTGGTCGGCGGCGCGATGCGCCTGGCCGGCCTCGGCCAGAAGCCGAACCAGCACCAGGTGGCCCGCGCCGAGGGCTGACCGCACGCGTACGCCGACGGGGCGGCCGGGACACACGTCCGGCCGCCCCGTCGGCGTACCGGCCGGGCGCTCCGGGCGCCGCACGGGGGACAATGCCCGGGTGACCGCCGAACAGGAGACCGCCGTGCCCACGGGCGCGGGCCCCGCGCTGCGCCGCCTCGCCGTGCCGCTCGGCGTGCTCGGCTCCGTCGCCGCCGCCTTCGCCTACGTCGCCACCGTCGACCCGAACGAGCCGGGGCACTACCCGACCTGCCCGCTGCTGTACTTCACCGGAGTCTTCTGCCCCGGCTGCGGCGGCCTGCGCAGCGCGCACGCCTTCGTCCACGGCGACCTCACCACGGCCCTGGGCGCCAACGCCGTCGCCGTCGTGGGCTACGGCCTCTTCGCCGTCCTGTGGGTGCTGTGGGCACTGCGGGCGGTCCGCGGCAGGCCCGTCCGGATCGAGCTCGGCCGCGCCCAGCTGTGGGCCGTCGGCACCGTCCTCGCGCTCTTCACCCTCGTACGGAATCTGCCGTTCGGGTCCTGGCTGCACCCCTAGCGGCCCCCGAGAGGCCCTCGCGGAACCGGCGTAGAGTCCAGGTAGTGAGAGCCTCGTCAACCGGATGCGAGTACTACGCCGTGCTGCGGATACCATCGCAGTGACCATCGGAAAGCAGGGAAGGGGGCCGCTCGCGTGAGTGTGCTCGACGAGATCATCGACGGAGTCCGTGCCGACCTCGCACAGCGGCAGGCGCGCGTCAGCCTCGACGAGCTCAAGGAGCGCGCGGCGAAGGCTCCTGCGGCCAAGGACGGCGCGGCCGCGCTGCGCGGTGACGGCGTCAAGGTCATCTGCGAGGTCAAGCGCTCCAGCCCGTCCAAGGGCGCGCTCGCCGCGATCGCCGACCCGGCGGGCCTCGCCGCCGACTACGAGGCGGGCGGCGCCGCCGTCATCTCCGTGCTCACCGAGGAGCGCCGCTTCGGCGGCTCGCTCGCCGACCTGGAGGCCGTGCGCGCCAAGGTCGACATCCCGGTGCTCCGCAAGGACTTCATCGTCACCTCGTACCAGCTGTGGGAGGCCCGCGCGTACGGCGCCGACCTCGCCCTGCTGATCGTCGCGGCCCTCGACCAGCCCGCACTGGAGTCGCTGATCGAGCGCGCCGAGTCCATCGGCCTCACCCCGATCGTGGAGGTCCACGACGAGGAGGAGGCCGAGCGCGCCCTGGACGCGGGCGCCCGCGTCATCGGGGTGAACGCGCGCGATCTGAAGACCCTCAAGGTCGACCGCGCCACGTTCGAGCGCGTCGCGCCCGAGCTGCCCGACTCCGTGGTGAAGATCGCCGAGTCCGGTGTGCGCGGCCCGCACGACCTCATCGCCTACGCGAACGCGGGTGCCGACGCGGTGCTCGTGGGTGAGTCCCTCGTCACCGGCCGTGACCCGAAGGCCGCCGTGTCCGACCTGGTCGCCGCGGGTGCCCACCCGGCCCTGCGGCACGGCCGGAGCTGACCGTCCCCGTGTCCGCCGACCGCCTCGCCGCCACGCGCGACCCGTACGCCCGCCTCGCCCGCGGGTGCCGGCCGCGTGGCTGCCGGGCGCCCGCGCGGCGGGTGCACGGGCGGCGCGTGCGGTACGTCATCGGGGACGAGCCCGGCCAGGTGAACGGGATGCGATGGCGCCGGGGCGGCGCGCGTCCCTGACGTCCCGCGGGTTCGGCACCGGGCCCACCCCTTCCCGAGACCGGGGGCTCCGCCCCCGGACCCCGGCGCGGGTGGGAGGTGCCACCGCGACGCGGCCGCGCGCAGACGGTTACCCACGTTCGCTCACGCACGACAACGAGGTATCCACCCATGCCCAGCGAGTTCTTCATCCCGGACCCGGAGGGTCAAGTCCCCAGCGCCGAAGGCTACTTCGGCGCCTACGGCGGCAAGTTCATCCCGGAGGCCCTGGTCGCGGCCGTCGACGAGGTGGCCGTCGAGTTCGAGAAGGCGAAGGCCGACCCCGAGTTCGCCCGGGAGCTCGACGACCTGCTCGTGAACTACACCGGCCGCCCCAGCGCCCTCACCGAGGTGCCGAGGTTCGCCGAGCACGCCGGTGGCGCCCGCGTCTTCCTGAAGCGGGAGGACCTCAACCACACCGGATCCCACAAGATCAACAACGTGCTCGGGCAGGCCCTGCTCACCCGCCGCATGGGCAAGACCCGGGTGATCGCCGAGACCGGCGCGGGCCAGCACGGCGTGGCCACGGCGACGGCCTGCGCGCTGTTCGGCCTCGACTGCACCATCTACATGGGCGAGATCGACACGCAGCGCCAGGCGCTGAACGTCGCCCGCATGCGCATGCTCGGCGCCGAGGTCATCGCCGTGAAGTCCGGCAGCCGCACGCTGAAGGACGCCATCAACGAGGCCTTCCGCGACTGGGTCGCCAACGTGGACCGCACCCACTACCTGTTCGGGACCGTGGCCGGGCCGCACCCCTTCCCCGCCATGGTGCGGGACTTCCACCGCGTCATCGGGGTCGAGGCCCGGCGGCAGATCCTGGAGCGCGCGGGCCGCCTGCCCGACGCCGCGATCGCCTGCGTCGGCGGCGGCTCCAACGCCATCGGCCTCTTCCACGCCTTCATCCCGGACGCCGGGGTCCGGCTCATCGGCTGCGAGCCCGCGGGCCACGGCGTCGAGACCGGCGAGCACGCGGCCACCCTGACCGCGGGCGAGCCGGGCATCCTGCACGGCTCGCGGTCCTACGTCCTGCAGGACGAGGAGGGCCAGATCACCGAGCCGTACTCCATCTCGGCGGGGCTCGACTACCCGGGCATCGGCCCGGAGCACGCCTTCCTCAAGGACAGCGGCCGCGGCGAGTACCGCGCCGTCACCGACGACGCCGCCATGCAGGCCCTGCGCCTGCTCTCCCGCACCGAGGGGATCATCCCGGCGATCGAGAGCGCCCACGCGCTCGCGGGCGCCCTGGAGGTCGGCAGGGAACTGGGCAAGGACGGCCTGCTCGTCGTCAACCTGTCCGGACGCGGCGACAAGGACATGGACACCGCCGCGCGCTACTTCGGCCTGTACGACACCGACGCCGAGGTCGCCGCGGACGCCGCGGGCACCGCCGAGATCGAGGGGGACGCGAAGTGAGCGGGAACATCCAGCTGTTGAGCGACACCCTCGCCGCCGCCAGGGCGGAGGGCCGCGCGGCGCTCATCGCGTACCTGCCCGCCGGTTTCCCGACCGTCGACGGCGGCATCGAGGCGGTCAAGGCCGCCTTCGACGGCGGGGCGGACGTCGTGGAGGTGGGCCTGCCGCACAGCGACCCCGTCCTCGACGGGCCCGTCATCCAGACCGCCGACGACATCGCCCTGCGCGGCGGCGTCAAGATCGCGGACGTCCTGCGCACGGTGCGCGAGGCCCACGCGGCGACGGGCAAGCCGGTCCTCGTCATGACGTACTGGAACCCCATCGACCGCTACGGCGTGGAGCGCTTCACCGCCGAGCTCGCGGAGGCGGGCGGCGCGGGCTGCATCCTGCCCGACCTGCCCGTCCAGGAGTCGGCGCTGTGGCGCGAGCACGCGGCCAAGCACGACCTGGCCACCGTCTTCGTCGTCGCGCCGAGCAGCAAGGACGAGCGGCTCGCGACGATCACGGCGGCGGGCTCCGGCTTCGTGTACGCCGCCTCGCTGATGGGCGTCACCGGCACCCGCGCCTCGGTCGGCGAGCAGGCCGCCGACCTGGTCCGGCGCACCCGCGTCAGCACCGACCTGCCGGTCTGCGTCGGCCTCGGCGTCTCGAACGCCGAGCAGGCCGCCGAGGTCGCGGCCTTCGCCGACGGCGTCATCGTCGGCTCGGCGTTCGTCCAGCGCATGCTCGACGCCGAGGACGCGGCGGCGGGTCTCGACGCGGTGCGGGACCTCGCGGGCGACCTCGCCCGGGGCGTGCGAACGGGCTCGTAGAACGCCGGGTCGCTCGTACGGGTGGACCTGGACCGGGGAGGTGCGCTCGCGCCTCCCCGGTTCGTTTGGTCCGGTATGAGCGAGAAGAACCGTGAGGGTAAGCGCACCGCCCGGGAGCGCCTTGCAGTGGAGCGCGAGCGGCAGAAGGCGCGGGACAGGCGGCGCCGCACGCTCCTGGTGAGCGCCGCGGTCGTCGGTGTGCTCGCCCTGGCCACGGTCGGCGGCCTGCTCGCGGCCAACGCCGGGGACGACGACAAGAAGAAGGACGCCTCGGGCCCGGTCGTCGCGCCCACCGGCGCGGCGGGCAAGGACAAGCTGGCCATCCAGTCGGGCAAGGACGGCGCCAAGTCCACCCTCACCGTCTGGGAGGACTTCCGCTGCCCGGCCTGCAAGCAGTTCGAGGACGGCTACCGCTCGACGATCAACGACCTCGTGGACAAGGGCCGGCTCAAGGTCCAGTACCACCTCGCGACCCTCATCGACGACAACATGGGCGGCTCCGGCTCCCTGCGCGCCGCCAACGCCGCCGCCTGCTCCCAGGACGCGGGCAAGTTCGCGCCGTACCACGACGTGCTGTTCCAGAACCAGCCCATGGAGACCGACGACGCCTTCGCGGACAACGACAAGCTGATCGAGCTCGCGGGCAAGGTCGAGGGCCTCGACACCGCCCCCTTCAAGAAGTGCGTCACCGACGGCACGCACAACAGCTGGGTGACCAAGTCCGACAAGGCCTTCGAGGACGCCGGCCTGCGCGGCACGCCCACGGTCCTGCTCGACGGGAAGAACATCTTCGAGGACCAGAAGAACCCGCTGACCCCCGACAAGCTCAAGGCCGCCGTGGAGAAGGCGAACGGCTAGCAGGCCCCGCGCCCGGCGGCGGCCGGATCCCGGTCCGCCGCCCGGCCCTGTTACGGACCCGTTGTCGGGCTGGTTGCCGTCGCCCCCGCCCGGCAAGGTAGCGTCGACCCTGCCATGGAATTTGCCTACATCCCCAGCCCTTCGCGCGGAGTGGTCGACCTCGGCCCCATCCCGCTGCGCGGCTATGCGTTCTGCATCATCATCGGCGTGTTCGTCGCCGTGTGGCTCGGCAACAAGCGGTGGGTCGCCCGTGGCGGGCAGCCCGGCACCGTGGCCGACATCTCCGTGTGGGCGGTGCCCTTCGGCCTGGTCGGCGGCCGCCTCTACCACGTGATCACGGACTACCAGCTGTACTTCGGCGACGGCCGTGACTGGGTGGACGCCTTCAAGATCTGGGAGGGCGGCCTCGGCATCTGGGGCGCGATCGCCTTCGGCGCGGTCGGCGCCTGGATCGGCTGTCGCAGGCGCGGCATTCCGCTGCCCGCCTGGGCCGACGCACTGGCCCCCGGCATCGCCTTCGCCCAGGCCATCGGCCGCTGGGGCAACTGGTTCAACCAGGAGCTGTACGGCAGGGAGACCGACGTTCCGTGGGCGCTGAAGATCACCAGCTCCGACGACGGCCGCGTCCCTGGCACCTACCACCCGACGTTCCTGTACGAGTCGCTGTGGTGCGTCGGCGTCGCGCTGCTCGTCATCTGGGCGGACCGGCGCTTCAAGCTGGGCCACGGCCGGGCGTTCGCGCTGTACGTCGCCTCGTACTGTGTGGGCCGCTTCTGGATCGAGTACATGCGCGTCGACGACGCGCACGAATTCCTCGGCCTGCGCCTGAACAACTGGACCGCGCTTCTGGTCTTCCTGCTCGCCGTGGTCTACCTCGTGCTGTCGGCCCGGCTGCGGCCGGGGCGCGAGGAGATCGTCGAGCCGGTTCCTGGCGGGGGCGCCTCCAGCAGCGACGAGGGCGAGGCCGAGGGCAAGCCCTCGGACGCCCTGTCCAAGGCCGGGGCCGAGAAGGCCGGTCTCGGCAAGGCCGGGTCCGACGGTGGGGCGGGGTCCGCTGCCAAGGACTGATGAGGGTCCGGCACCGCCGGGCTCGTTGCGCCGTGGCTGCTCGCCGTCGCGGCGGGAGGACCCCTACGGCGTGTGGCGGGACAGAGCGAGCGTCCTGTGGGCCTGCTCCACCACCGCCCGGTCCACGAAGCGGCCGTCGGGGAGCGCCTGCGCTCCCCGCTCCGTGGCCGCCGCCTTGAGGACCTCCTCCGCCTGTTCGACCTCCTGCGGAGTCGGCAGGTACGCGCGCTCGATGACCGGCAGCTGGCGCGGGTGGATCGCCGCGCGGCCGAGCAGGCCGAGGGCGCGGCCGCGGGCGCAGGACGCCGTGAGGCCGTCCGTGTCGCGGACGTCGGGGTAGACCGACTGGGCGGGCGGCACAAGCCCCGCCGCCCGGGCCGCCACGACCACCCGGGAGCGGCACCAGTCGAGGCCCGTCTCGTCCCGTACGCCGAGGTCGGCACGGAGGTCGGCCTCGCCGATGGACAGGCCGCGCAGCGCCGGGTGGGCGGTCGCGACGGCGAAGGCCCGCTCCACGCCCAGGGCCGATTCGAGCAGGGCGTACAGGGCGGGGGCGCCGCCGTCCAGGGGAGCGGCGCGCTCGGCGGTGCGGATCACGTCGGCGGCCGATGTGACCTTGGGAAGGCGCAGGCCCGCGAGGCCGGGCAGCGGGGCGAGGGCCTCCAGGTCGGCGTCGGACAGGGGCGTGCCGAGGGCGTTCACGCGGACGTGGACCGGTACGGGGCCCGGCTCGGCGAGCAGCTCGGCGGTGGCCGCGCGGGCGTACTCCTTGCGGTCGGGCGCCACCGCGTCCTCCAGGTCGACGATCACCACGTCCGCGCCCGCGACCAGCGCCTTGGCCACCACCTCGGGCCGGTCGCCGGGAACGTACAGCCAGGTCAGCGGGGGCGGTCTCACAGGGCACCCGCCGTGCGCAGCGAGGTGATCTCCCCGGCCGTGAGGCCGAGTTCGGTGAGGATCTCGTCGGTGTCGGCGCCGTGCGGACGGCCCGCCCAGCGGATCGCGCCGGGCGTCTCGGAGAGGCGGAACAGGACGTTCTGCATGCGCAGCGGGCCGAGCTCCGGGTCGGGGACCGTGGTGAGCGTGCCCAGGGCCGTGTACTGCGGGTCCGTCATGACGTCCCGGACGTCCTGGACCGGGGCCACCGCCGCCTCCGCCTTCTCGAAGGCCTCGACGACCTCGGCGCGGGTGTGCCGGGCGATCCAGGCGCCGACCGCCTCGTCGAGGACGTCCGCGTGCGCGGCGCGCCCGGCGCCGGTGGTGAACCAGGGCTCGTCGGTCAGCTCGGGGCGGCCGACCAGGCGCAGGACGCGCTCCGCGATCGACTGCGCTGAGGTGGACACCGCGACCCAGCCGCCGTCGGCCGTGCGGTAGGTGTTGCGGGGCGCGTTGTTCGTGGAGCGGTTGCCGGTGCGCGGCTGCACGAGGCCCAGCTGGTCGTACCAGAGCGGCTGCGGGCCGAGGACCGTGAGGATCGGCTCGATGATCGCCATGTCGACGACCTGGCCCCGGCCCGTGCGGTCGCGGGCGGCGAGCGCCGTCATCACCGCGTACGCCGTCGCGAGCCCCGCGACGGAGTCCGCGAGGCCGAACGGCGGCAGCGTGGGCGGCCCGTCGGGCTCGCCGGTCACCGCGGCGAAGCCGCTCATCGCCTCGGCGAGCGTGCCGAAGCCGGGGCGGCGCGCGTACGGCCCGAACTGCCCGAAGCCCGTGACGCGGGCCAGGACCAGGCGCGGGTTGGCCGCGCTCAGCTCGTCCCAGCCCAGGTCCCACTTCTCCAGGGTGCCGGGGCGGAAGTTCTCCACGATCACGTCCGCGTCGGCGGCCAGGCGCAGCAGGGTGGTCCGGCCGCCGGGCGTCGACAGGTCGAGCGTCATCGTGCGCTTGTTGCGGCCGAGCAGCTTCCACCACAGGCCGACGCCGTCCTTCGCCGGGCCGTGGCCCCGGGACGGGTCGGGCCGCGTGGGGTGCTCGACCTTGACGACGTCCGCGCCGAAGTCGCCGAGGAGGGTCGCGGCGAGCGGGCCCGCGAAGAGGGTGGCGAGGTCGACGACGCGCAGGCCGGTCAGCGGGGGAGCGGCGGTCATGAGGTGGCTCCCGCCTGTGCGTCGATCTCCGTGCGGTACGGCATGGAGGCGGCGGCGCCCGGGCGCTGTACGGAGAGCGCGGCCGCCGCCGAGGCCCATCCCAGCGCGTTCGACGTCGGCCTGCCCTCGCCGAGCGCCACCGCGAGGGCGCCCACGAACGTGTCGCCCGCGCCCGTCGAGTCCACCGCCGTGACGCGGGGCGCGGGCACCGCGACGGTCCCGGTGTCGCGCGCCGCGTACAGACTGCCGTGCGCGCCGAGCGTGACGACGACCTCCGGGACCTGGGAGAGCAGGGCCCGGGCGGCGGCGCCCGGGTCCGTGATGCCGGTGAGCGCGGTCACCTCGTGCTCGTTGGGGATCAACAGGTCGGTGGCGGCGAGGAGTTCGGGCGGGAGGGGCTGGGCGGGCGCCGGGGTGAGGACGGTGCGCACACCGTGCTCGCGGGCGTGGCGCGCGGCGGCGACGACGCCGTCGAGCGGGACTTCCAGCTGGAGCAGGAGCAGGTCGGCGGAGGCGATCAGGGCCTCGTCGCCGTGGGTGAGCGCGGTGAGCGTGGCGTTCGCCCCGGGCACGACGACGATCGCGTTGCCGCCATCGTCGTCGACGACGATGTGCGCGGTGCCGGTCGCGCCGTCCACGGTGCGCAGCAGGTCGACGTCCACGCCGGAGTGGTCGAGCGCGGTGCGCAGCTGGGTGCCGAAGGGGTCGGTGCCGACCGCGCCGATCATCGAGACCGTGGCGCCCGCGCGGGCCGCGGCGACGGCCTGGTTGGCGCCCTTGCCGCCGGGGAAGGTGCGGAACTCGCGACCGGTGACGGTCTCGCCGCGCCGCGGGGCCGCGGGCACGTAGGCGACCAGGTCCATGTTGGTGCTGCCCAGGACGACGATGTGGGGGGCCATCAGGGGGACGTCTCCTCTGCGGGGTGATGATGCGTCAGTTCGGTGGTGAGGGTGGCCAGTTCGTCGAAGCCGACACCGTCGAAGGTGCCGACGGACGTGGCGAGGCGGTTCTTCAGCGGGGCCGTCCAGCGGGCCGGGAGCGCGTCCGGGTGCCCGGCGAGCAGGCCCGCGACCGAACCGGCCGTCGCGCCGTTGGAGTCCGTGTCCCAGCCGCCGGAGACCACGCGCGTGATGGAGCCGGTGAAGTCGCCGTCGGCGTGGGTGAGGGCGGCGGCGAGCAGGGCCGCGTTCGGCACGACGTGGACCCAGTGGTAGCGGCCGTACGCGGTGTGCAGCGCGTCGGCGACGTCGTCGAAGCGGCGTGTCGTACGGGCCAGTTCGATGCCGTGCCCGACCGCGCGCGCGAGGCGCGAGCAGGGCGGCACCACCGTCAGGCCCGTCGCCAGACAGTGGTGGACGTCGCCGCTCCCGGACGCGGCCTGGGCGATCGTGGCCGCCGCGAACATCGCGCCGTACACGCCGTTGCCGGTGTGCGTCAGACACGCGTCCCTGCGGGCCTGCTCGGCCGCCGCCGCGGGGTCGCCGGGGTGGGTCCAGCCGTGCACGTCCGCGCGGATGAGGGCGCCGATCCACTCGCGGAACGGGTTGCGGTGCCGGGCCGTGCGGGGCGGTACGACGCCGTTGAGGAGGTTGCGGTACGCGACGCGCTCGGCGGTGAAGGTGCGGGCGACGGGGAGTTCGTCGAGCCAGAGCGCGGCCACGTCCGAGGTGGTGAAGGCGGGGCCGTGCCGGCGCAGGAGCAGCAGGTTGAGCAGGGGGTAGTTGAGGTCGTCGTCCTCGGGCATGCCGTCGATGTTCTCGGCCAGGGAGGTGGTGGCGGAGCGGCGGTTCCAGGGGTGGCGGGCGGTGAGCTCGGGCGGGACGCCCCTGGCCGTGAACCAGGTCCGCAGGGGCCAGTTGTCCGTGGCCCCGGCCAGGGCGCGGATGGCGTGCAGGGGGAGCTTCTCCACGGGTTTGCCCAGGAGGCAGCCTGCGGCTCTGCCGAGCCAGGCGGCGTGGACGCGGGCGTGGTGCCCTCGCGGGGGCGCCCCTGGCCCGCCCCTTCCCGGAACCAGGGGCTGCCGCCCCTGGACCCCGCTCGATCGGCCTGCGGCCTCGTCCTCGAACGCCGGACGGGCTTGGACGTCCTCCAGCTCGTCGAGGAGCCGTTCCGCCAGGGCCCGGAGGCGGGGCGGCGCAGGGTGTGGGGAGGCG
Organism: Streptomyces sp. NRRL B-1347; assembly: GCF_000720325.1. Lineage (GTDB taxonomy): Bacteria > Actinomycetota > Actinomycetes > Streptomycetales > Streptomycetaceae > Streptomyces. The sequence continues at coordinate 28,300 of NZ_JOJM01000043.1, read as the reverse complement.
CCCGAGTGGGGTGGGTTCGGGTCGCCGCCCGCCGCCTGCCAGCGGGTTCGTACGGGGGTGACGTCGCGGCCCTCCTCCTCCGCCTGGCGGAGTTCGTGGGCGATGAGGTCCTCGGGCTGCAGCCAGGTGAGGCGCATCAGGGGGTGCCGCCCGTCAGGGACGCGAAGGCCTCCTCGTGGGCGCGGCGGCGGGCCCGGTCCCTGGCGAAGACCTCCTCGGCGACCGCCGTCAGGGCGCGGGCCGGGGCGTGCAGGTCCAGGCGGCTCGCCTCGGCCACCCGCTTCGACCAGTCCGGCGGGACCGCGGCCTCGCCGCGCAGGGCGCCCGCGAGCGCGCCGCTCATCGTGGCGATCGAGTCGCAGTCGCGGCCGTAGTTCACCGAGCCGAGGACGGTGGCGCGGTAGTCGCCGTCGCCGATCAGGAGCATGCCGAGCGCGACGGGGAGCTCCTCGACGGCGTGCAGGCGCGAGGGGCGGCGGGCGCCCAGGGACGGGGCGCGGTAGTCGGGGCCGACGGTGTCGAAGGGGGCGACCGCCGCGCGCAGCGGGCGCAGCGCCGTCTCGTACGCGCGGTGGCGGCCCGCCGTGTCCACCACCGCCTCGATCGCCGCCCGGGTGCCGTCCTTGGCCAGGGCCAGACAGGTGTCGATCACCGTGGTGGGGGTCGCGCCGGGGGTGCAGGCCGCCGCCACCGCCGCCGCGAAGACGCCCGCCGCCTCCCTCCCGTACGACGACTGGTGCGCGCCCGCGACGTCCAGGGCCTCGGCGTACGCGGCCTCGGGGTGGGCGGCGTTGACCAGGCCGACCGGCGCCATGTACATCGCCGCGCCGCAGTTGACGATGTTGCCGCTGCCCGCCTCGCGCGGGTCCACGTGGCCGTAGTGCAGCCGGGCGACGAGCCACTTCTCGGCGAGGAAGACGCGGTGCAGGGGCAGGGCCTCGGCTTCCAGCTCCGGGATCCAGCGCGGGTTCGTCATCAGGTCGGGGACCAGGTGGTCGGCGATCGCGTACGCGTCCAAGTGGTCGCGCACGGCGGTGTACACGCGGATCAGCGCGTGCGTCATCAAGGTGTCGTCGGTGACGTGCCCGTCGCCCTTGTGGTACGGGGCGACGGGGCGGGCCGTGCGCCAGGCGTCGCCGTGCCAGGGGCCGACGATGCCGTGGACGGGGCCGCCGTGCCGGTCCGCGATCTGCTCGGGGGAGTAGCCCTCCACGGGGCCGCCGAGCGCGTCGCCGACGGCAGCGCCCACGAGTGCGCCGGTGACGCGGTCCTGAAGCAACGTCCTCTTCGGTGGTGGCATGTCTGGATCGCTCTCCTGGGTGGTCAGTTCGTGCGGGTCAGATGTCCGGCCAGCTCCACCAGGTCGGTACCCGCCAGGCGTGGCAGGGCGCAGCCGGACAGGGTGCGGCAGGACGCGCGCCAGCTGTCGGGGATCGCGGCGGCCGTGCCCAGGACGCCGGTCAGGGCGCCGACGAGCGCGGGCGCCGAGTCCGCCACGCGCGACAGGCAGGCGGCGGCGGGCACCGCCTCGCGGATCCGGCCGCGGGCCGCGGTGGCCAGGGCCAGGGCGACGGGCACGGTCTCGGCGGCGGCGATGCCGTAGCTGTAGACGTGGTCGACGATCTCGTGCTCCAGGAGCGGGACCAGGGCGAACGTGGCGTCCGCCGCGGGGGCGCAGGTGCGGGCGAGCTTCACGGCGTGCCGGGCGTTGCGCCCGATCTCCGTGTGCTCGGGCAGCTGGGCGACGGCGGCGTCCACCGCGGCGTCGGGACCGGCGCCGCCGAGGGCCGCCGCGATCGCCGCGGCCATCGCGCGGGCGCCGTGCACGCCGTCGCCGTCCTGGGTGTAGCGGGCGTCGAACTCGGCGAGGTCTGCGGCCCGTTCGGGGTCGCCGGGGTGCACGAGCGCCAGGACGCAGGCGCGGACGCAGGCCGCGTCGTCGAAGAAGTGCGGGTTGTCGTGGCCGGTGGCGGGCGGGGTGAGGCCCGCGGCCAGGTTGCCGAGGCCCGCGCGCACGGAGATGCGGGCGCGCAGGGGGAGTACGGCGGACTCCACCTCCGGGGCGCGGGCCGCGGCGGCGGCCACCTCGCTGGCCAGGGTGTTCCAGGACAGGGCGAGGGTGGCGCGGGTGCGGCGGTCCCTGGTCAGGGTGGGGTCGAGGGTGCCGTCCGCCGCGCGCAGGACGGATTCGGCGGTGAGCGCGGCCCATTCGGCGTCGTCGGACGGGCCCAGGCGCAGGGGTTCGGGGGGCTGGTTGAGGGCGATGGGGACGGGGAGGGTGGTGGTGGCGTTGTGCTCGGCGAAGGTGTCCAGTTCTCGGGTGAGGCGGCGGGTCCAGTCGGGCATGCGGGCCGCTCTGTGGCGGGCCGATGGCCAGCCGGCGGCGTCGCCTGCCGCCAGGCCGAGCAGGAGGCCTTCGACCTGGGCTCCGTCCAGGGGGTGGTTGCCGGGGCTGCGCCCCGGACCCCCGACGGTGCGGGCCGGTGGTGGGGCTGTGCCCACCCCTCCCCAAGCTCTCGGCTCCGCTCGAGCAGGGGATACCCCACTCGCCGTCTGGGCGGACCAGCTGCCCACAGCTGGGGCGGGAGCACTGTCGTCGTCCGGTGTGAGAAGGTCCGCTACTTCCAGTACGTGACGGCCCCTCATGGACGGCAGGCAGGTGCCCCTTACCGGGCCGATTGCTCGGGACCACTCCGGGGGGATCGCGGCCGCGCCGCAGGTGGCGCCCGCGAGGGCGCCCGCCACCGCGGCCGTCGTGTCGGCGTCGCGGCCCATGTTGACCGCGGTGAGGACCGCCGTCGCGAAGTCGCCCCCGGCGGCCGCGTACGCGCCGAAGGCGAGGCCCACTGCCTCCGGGGCCAGGTCCGTCCAGGGGTAGCCGCCGATGACGACCGCCGAGCGGACCGCGCGTTCGCCCCGGTGGGCCACGGCGACGGCGCGGCGCAGGGAGCGCGAGGTCCAGGAGTCGTACGGGATGACGGACAGGGCCGCCGCGACCACCGTCTCCACCGGGGCCCCGGCCATCGCCGCCGCGACGCCCGCGGCGACGGCCCGGCCGCCGTGGATGCCCTCGCCGTCGTGGCTGACGGTGCCGTCCACGGCGACGAGCCGGGCCGCCTCCGCGGGGCGGCCCGCGGCGAAGACCCCGAAGGGTGCGGCCCGCATCGCGAGGCCGTCGCTCCAGGCGTGCCGGTGCTGCGCGGAGATGGGTGCGGCCAGGCCCCTGCGGAGGTTCTCCAGGGTGCCGCGTTCGCTGAACCCGGCGCCCCGGAAGGGGCCTTCGTCCAGGTCGGCGATCCAGCGGTGCCAGGCCCGCTCGACGTGCGCGACGGTGAGCGCCGAGCCGTGCCGGGCGAGCAGCAGGCCGGAGAAGATCGCGTACTCGGTGTCGTCCGTGCCCGCGGGGCGCTCGGCGACGTACCCGGTGATGCGGCCCCAACGGCGGCGGATCTCGGACGGCTTCAGGTTCTCGGCGGGCGCGCCGAGCGCGTCGCCGACCGCGAGGCCGAGCATCGCCCCGCGGGCCCGCTCGCGCAATCCGCCCGCGCCGTCGGGCGCCGGGACCGGGGGAACACAGGCGACGGACGCCATGCCCTGCCTCCCATCGCGCTGAGTGCCGGTGAGTCGTGCTGGGAGCATCCCTGCCACGTCGCGCCACTCATGTGAGCATGCGGGCGCTCAGCGTCACTCCTTCGGCATGTCCGCGACGGCTCCGTGCGAGCCGTCCAGGGCGTCTCACAGGGGTGTGTTTTCGCAGGTAAGTACGGCCTTCCTTGCTGGCGGGAGCGATTTTTCGCGCGTACTTTCGAGATCGCCGAGGAGATGTCAGAGAGACGTCGAGACGTTCAGCGCGACAGCAAGGGGGCCGCACCATGGCGATCATCGAAACCGAAGCGACACTGCACGAGGCGCACCGTGACAACCACACCCACCGTGACGTCAACGGCGGCTGGCTGCGCCCGGCCGTCTTCGGGGCCATGGACGGCCTGGTGTCCAACCTCGCCCTGATGACGGGCGTCGCGGGCGGGGCCGTCTCGCAGCAGACCATCGTGATCACCGGGCTCTCCGGGCTCGCGGCCGGGGCGTTCTCCATGGCGGCGGGCGAGTACACCTCCGTCGCCTCGCAGCGCGAGCTGGTGGAGGCGGAACTGGACGTGGAGCGCAGGGAGTTGCGCAAGCACCCCAAGGACGAGGAGCAGGAGCTGGCCGCGCTCTACGAGTCCCGCGGCGTCGAGCCCGCGCTCGCCCGCGAGGTGGCGCGGCAGCTGTCGCAGGACCCCGAGCAGGCCCTGGAGATCCACGCCCGCGAGGAACTCGGCATCGACCCGGGCGACCTGCCGTCGCCGGTGGTGGCGGCGGTCTCGTCCTTCGGCGCCTTCGCCCTCGGTGCGCTGGTGCCCGTCCTGCCGTACCTGCTGGGCGCCGGTGCCCTGTGGCCCGCGGTGCTGCTCGCCCTCGTCGGCCTGTTCGCGTGCGGCGCCGTCGTCGCCAAGGTGACCGCGCGGTCGTGGTGGTTCAGCGGGCTGCGGCAGCTCGTGCTCGGCGGGGCCGCGGCGGGTGTGACGTACGCCCTGGGCAGCCTGTTCGGCACGGCCGTAGGATGACCGATCGCAGGGGTATGCGGAGCCTCGTACAAGTATCCGTTTCTGTGCTGTTTCGATCCGTTGACCGGCGGGCATGAGCCGTAAGCGCTGCGGGCAATGAGGCCTGTGGTCGCTCCGGGCCAACGGTCACCGATCTGCCCGCTCAGGCCCCTCTTCGCCGCTCTCCATCCCCAGAGCGCTGTCCAGATACTGGAATGAAGTATCCGCTTTTCGAGAAGCGGCCCATCATGTAACCTGCACGAAATTTCGCCAGGGCCAACGTCGTCCCTCGCCGCCCGCGCCCCCAGAGCCTGGGAGGTGCCCCACCACGACGACGGGAGTGCCGATGCGTTCCGACGCCTGGTCGCCCATGGACGGTCGCCCCGCCCCGCAGGGCATGTACGACCCCCGGAACGAACACGACGCCTGTGGTGTCGGCTTCGTGGCCACCCTCACCGGTGAGGCGAGCCACGAGCTCGTCGAGCAGGCGCTGACCGTACTGCGCAACCTGGAGCACCGCGGCGCCACCGGCTCCGAGCCGGACTCCGGCGACGGCGCGGGCATCCTGCTGCAGGTCCCCGACGCGTTCCTGCGCGAGGCCGCCGGCTTCGAGCTGCCCGCGGCGGGCGCGTACGCCGTCGGCATCGCCTTCCTGCCCCCGCACGGTACGGACGAAGCCGTCTCACACATCGAGACGATGGCCGCCGACGAGGGCCTCACCGTCCTCGGCTGGCGCGAGGTGCCCGTCGCCCCGACGCTGCTCGGCGCCACCGCCCGCGCCACCATGCCCGTCTTCCGGCAGCTGTTCGTCACCGACGGCGAGAGCACCGGCATCGCCCTGGACCGCAAGGCCTTCGTCCTGCGCAAGCGCGCCGAGCGCGAGGCCGCCACCTACTTCCCGTCGCTCTCCGCGCGCACGATCGTCTACAAGGGCATGCTGACCACCGGCCAGCTGGAGCCCTTCTTCCCCGACCTGTCCGACCGCCGCTTCGCCACGGCGATCGCGCTCGTCCACTCGCGCTTCTCGACGAACACCTTCCCGAGCTGGCCGCTCGCGCACCCCTACCGCTTCGTCGCCCACAACGGCGAGATCAACACCGTGCAGGGCAACCGCAACTGGATGCGGGCCCGGGAGTCGCAGCTGGTCGGCGAGGTGTTCGGGAGCCAGGAGCAGCTGGAGCGGACCTTCCCGGTGTGTACGCCGGACGCGTCCGACTCCGCGTCCTTCGACGAGGTCCTCGAACTGCTCCACCTCGGCGGCCGCTCCCTCCCGCACAGCGTGCTCATGATGATCCCGGAGGCGTGGGAGAACCACACCTCCATGGACCCGGCCCGGCGCGCCTTCTACCAGTACCACGCCACGATGATGGAGCCCTGGGACGGCCCCGCCTGCGTCACCTTCACCGACGGCACCCAGGTCGGCGCCGTCCTGGACCGCAACGGCCTGCGCCCGGGGCGCTACTGGGTCACCGACGACGGCCTCGTCGTGCTCGGCTCCGAGGTCGGCGTCCTCGACATCGACCCCGCCAAGGTCGTCCGCAAGGGCCGCCTCCAGCCCGGCCGGATGTTCCTCGTCGACACCGTCGAGCACCGCATCGTCGAGGACGACGAGATCAAGGCGGGCCTCGCCGCCGAGAAGCCGTACCAGGAGTGGCTGGAGGCCGGCGAGATCGAGCTCTCCGACCTGCCCGAGCGCGAGCACATCGTGCACACGCACGCCTCCGTCACCCGCCGCCAGCAGACCTTCGGCTACACCGAGGAGGAGCTGCGGATCCTGCTCGCGCCGATGGCCAAGGCCGGCGCGGAGCCGATCGGCTCGATGGGCACGGACACGCCGATCGCGGCCCTCTCCGAGCGCCCCCGGCTGATCTTCGACTACTTCACGCAGCTGTTCGCCCAGGTCACCAACCCGCCCCTGGACGCCATCCGCGAAGAGCTCGTCACCTCGCTGCGCTCCTCGCTCGGGCCGCAGGGCAACCTCCTGGAGCCGACCGCCGCCTCGTGCCGCTCCGTCACGCTGCCCTTCCCGGTCATCGACAACGACGAGCTGGCCAAGCTCATCCACATCAACGCCGACGGCGACATGCCCGGCATGAAGGCCGCGACCCTCTCCGGCCTGTACCGGGTGCACGGCGGCGGCGACGCGCTCGCCGCCCGCATCGAGGAGATCTGCGCCGAGGCCGACGCGGCCATCGACGCGGGGGCCCGCCTGATCGTGCTCTCCGACCGGCACTCCGACGCCGAGCACGCCCCGATCCCCTCGCTCCTCCTCACCGCGGCCGTCCACCACCACCTCATCCGCACCAAGCAGCGCACCCAGGTGGGCCTGCTCGTCGAGGCAGGCGACGTGCGCGAGGTGCACCACGTCGCGCTGCTCATCGGCTTCGGCGCCGCGGCCGTCAACCCGTACCTGGCGATGGAGTCCGTCGAGGACCTGGTCCGCGCGGGCACCTTCCTGCCCGGGATCGAGGCCGAGCAGGCCATCCGCAACCTGATCTTCGCCCTCGGCAAGGGCGTCCTGAAGGTGATGTCCAAGATGGGCATCTCCACCGTCGCCTCCTACCGCGGCGCGCAGGTCTTCGAGGCCGTCGGCCTTGAGGAGTCCTTCGTCGAGAAGTACTTCAACGGCACCACCTCCAAGATCGGCGGCGTCGGCATCGACGTCGTCGCCAAGGAGGTCGCCGCCCGCCACGCCAAGGCCTACCCGGCCTCCGGGATCGCGCCCGCGCACCGGGCCCTGGACATCGGCGGCGAGTACCAGTGGCGCCGCGAGGGCGAGCCGCACCTGTTCGACCCCGAGACGGTCTTCCGCCTCCAGCACTCCACCCGCAACCGCCGGTACGACGTCTTCAAGCAGTACACGGACCGCGTGAACGAGCAGTCCGAGCGCCTGATGACCCTGCGCGGCCTGTTCGGCTTCAAGTCGGGCCCCGAGGGCCGCCCGGCGATCTCCGTGGACGAGGTCGAGCCGGTCTCCGAGATCGTCAAGCGCTTCTCCACCGGCGCCATGTCGTACGGCTCCATCTCCCGCGAGGCGCACGAGACCCTCGCCATCGCGATGAACCAGCTCGGCGGCAAGTCCAACACCGGCGAGGGCGGCGAGGACCCGGACCGCCTCTACGACCCGGCGCGCCGCTCCAGCATCAAGCAGGTCGCCTCCGGCCGCTTCGGCGTCACCTCCGAGTACCTGGTCAACGCCGACGACATCCAGATCAAGATGGCCCAGGGCGCCAAGCCCGGCGAGGGCGGCCAGCTGCCGGGGCACAAGGTCTACCCGTGGGTCGCCAAGACCCGGCACTCGACGCCCGGCGTCGGCCTCATCTCGCCGCCGCCGCACCACGACATCTACTCCATCGAGGACCTCGCCCAGCTCATCCACGACCTGAAGAACGCGAATCCGCAGGCGCGGATCCACGTGAAGCTGGTCTCCGAGGTCGGCGTCGGCACCGTGGCCGCCGGTGTCTCCAAGGCACACGCGGACGTCGTCCTCATCTCCGGCCACGACGGCGGCACCGGCGCGTCCCCGCTCACCTCCCTGAAGCACGCGGGCGGCCCCTGGGAGCTCGGCCTCGCCGAGACCCAGCAGACGCTGCTGCTCAACGGCCTGCGCGACCGCATCGTCGTGCAGACCGACGGCCAGCTGAAGACCGGCCGCGACGTCGTCATCGCCGCGCTGCTCGGCGCCGAGGAGTTCGGCTTCGCGACCGCGCCGCTCGTGGTGTCGGGCTGCGTCATGATGCGCGTCTGCCACCTGGACACCTGCCCGGTCGGCATCGCCACGCAGAACCCCACGCTGCGCGACCGCTTCAGCGGCAAGGCCGAGTACATCGTGAACTTCTTCGAGTTCATCGCCGAGGAGGTCCGCGAGCTGCTCGCCGAGCTCGGCTTCCGCTCCATCGAGGAGGCCGTCGGCCACGCCGAGCTCCTCGACACCGCGCGGGCCGTCGACCACTGGAAGGCCCAGGGCCTCGACCTCGCGCCGCTGTTCCACGTCCCGGACCTGCCCGAGGGCGCGGTGCGCCACCAACTGGTCGCCCAGGACCACGGCCTGGAGAAGGCGCTCGACAACGAGCTGATCCGGCTCGCCGCCGACGCCCTCGCCGCGAACTCCCTCCAGGACGCCCAGCCGGTCCGCGCCCAGGTCGCCATCCGCAACATCAACCGCACCGTCGGCACCATGCTCGGCCACGAGGTGACGAAGAAGTTCGGCGGCGCGGGCCTGCCCGACGACACCATCGACATCACCTTCACCGGCTCGGCGGGCCAGTCCTTCGGCGCCTTCGTGCCGCGCGGCGTCACGCTGCGCCTGGAGGGCGACGCCAACGACTACGTCGGCAAGGGCCTCTCCGGCGGCCGCGTGATCGTCCGCCCGGACCGGGGCGCCGACCACCTCGCCGAGTACTCCACCATCGCGGGCAACACCATCGCCTACGGCGCGACCGGCGGCGAGCTGTTCCTGCGCGGCCGCACCGGCGAACGCTTCTGCGTGCGCAACTCCGGCGCCACGGTGGTCTCCGAGGGCGTGGGCGACCACGGCTGCGAGTACATGACCGGCGGCCACGCGGTCGTCCTCGGCGAGACCGGCCGCAACTTCGCGGCGGGCATGTCGGGCGGCATCGCGTACGTCATCGACCTCGACCGCACATGCGTCAACGCCGGCAACCTGGGGGCCGTCGAGGCCCTGGACGACACCGACAAGCAGTGGCTGCACGACGTCGTGCGCCGCCACCAGGAGGAGACGGGTTCGACCGTCGCCGAGAAGCTGCTCGCCGAGTGGGCCGTGTCGGTGGACCGCTTCAGCAAGATCATCCCCAGCACGTACAAGGCAGTGCTCGCCGCCAAGGACGCCGCCGAGCGAGCCGGACTCTCCGAGTCCGAGATCACCGAGAAGATGATGGAGGCGGCGACCCATGGCTGACCCGAAGGGCTTTCTGAACCATGGCCGCGAGGTCGCGCGGACCCGCCCGGTGGGCGAGCGCGTCCAGGACTGGAACGAGGTCTACGTCCCGGGCTCGCTGCTCCCGATCATCTCCAAGCAGGCCTCGCGCTGCATGGACTGCGGCATCCCCTTCTGCCACAACGGCTGTCCGCTGGGGAACCTGATCCCCGAGTGGAACGACTACGCGTACCGCGAGGACTGGTCCGCGGCCTCCGAGCGGCTGCACGCCACGAACAACTTCCCGGAGTTCACCGGGCGGCTCTGCCCGGCGCCCTGCGAGGCGGCGTGCGTGCTCGGCATCAACCAGCCGGCCGTCACCATCAAGAACGTCGAGGTCTCCATCATCGACAAGGCCTGGGAGACGGGCGACGTGGCGCCGCAGGCGCCCGAGCGGCTCTCCGGCAAGACGGTCGCCGTGATCGGCTCGGGCCCGGCCGGGCTCGCCGCCGCCCAGCAGCTCACCCGGGCGGGCCACACCGTCGCCGTCTACGAGCGCGCCGACCGCATCGGCGGGCTGCTGCGCTACGGCATCCCCGAGTTCAAGATGGAGAAGCGGCACATCAACCGGCGCATCGAGCAGATGCGCGCGGAGGGCACCAAGTTCCGCACCGGCGTGGAGGTCGGCCGCGACATCGACGCGGCGAAGCTGCGCAAGCGGTACGACGCCGTGGTCATCGCGGCGGGCGCCACGACGGCTCGCGACCTGCCGGTGCCCGGCCGCGAGCTCAAGGGCGTCTACCAGGCGATGGAGTACCTGCCCCTGGCGAACAAGGTCCAGGAGGGCGACTACGTGGTGACGCCCGTCTCCGCCGAGGGCAAGCACGTCGTCGTCATCGGCGGCGGCGACACCGGGGCGGACTGCGTGGGCACCGCGCACCGCCAGGGCGCGGCGTCCGTCACCCAGCTGGAGATCATGCCCCGACCCGGCGAGGACCGGGCGCCCGGCCAGCCCTGGCCGACCTTCCCCATGCTGTACAAGGTCACCTCCGCCCACGAGGAGGGCGGCGAGCGCGTCTACTCCGTCTCCACGACCCACTTCGAGGGCGACGAGGACGGGAACGTGCAGTGGCTGCACCTGGTCGAGGTCGCCTTCGTGGACGGCAAGCTCACCCGGAAGCCGGGCACGGAGCGGCGCATCCCGGCGCAGCTCGTCACCCTCGCGATGGGCTTCACCGGTACGGACCGGGAGAACGGTCTGGTGGACCAGTTCGGCATCGACCTGGACGAGCGTGGCAATATTGCCCGTGACGGTGACTTCCACACCAGCGTGCCGGGCGTCTTCGTCGCGGGTGACGCGGGCCGTGGCCAGTCGCTGATCGTCTGGGCGATCGCCGAGGGCCGTTCGGCCGCGCGCGGTGTGGACCGGTTCCTCACCGGCGCGAGTGACCTCCCGGCCCCGATCCGTCCCTCGGACCGTTCCCTCACGGTCTGATCCCCGGACCGCCTCCCCGGCGGTCCGGACCCTGATTGTCCCGTACAACGGCGTACGGAACTGGCGCGGTGCCTGCCATGTCCCCGACCGGACTTCGGCAGGCACCGCGCACCTCTTCCCCGCACCGGGCCTCCTTACCTCCTGGCCGGGGCTCCGGAGTGCTGCGCTCCACGCACGGTCCCACCCGCCTGCCCCCGCCTGGGTCGGGCCCGTGTGCCGCGTACTGGGCGGTCCCGCGGCCCGTCTCTGAGGATCTGGCTCGGGCGTGCTTTCGGCCCGCCCGAGCGAGGGCGGGAGGCCGGGCCTGCCCGCCGCACGCGACACGAGGGGGTGCCATCGAGCCGTACCACTTGGTCGTGGCGTGAAGGGCTTCGGCCCCGTTTTCAACCGGTGCCTGGGTGGGGGGCGTGGCTGAGTTTGATCGCTCTGCGTGAGGTGGTCGCGCGTGGTGGGGGCGCTGTCCCGGTCGGCGAGCCCGAGCCGTGTCGGGTGAGGGTGCGGGAGCGGTGGATGGGGGTGCCGCGCGTGGGTGTGCGGCGGCCTCGTGGCTTCAGGTCTGGCTTCGGCCAGTGTCCGAGCGTCTGGGTGGCGTGGTTCCGGCGTCAGGCGCCGTGGCGAGGGCGGGGCCGTGCCCCGGGCAGGGTGGGTGCCGCGGCGTGGTTCTCAACCCGCGCTCGGGCGCGGGCCGGTGGCCGGATCTGGTCGGTCCCGGGCCGCACGGCGTGAGGCGCTCGGAGGAGGCAGGGGGACGAGGGTGGGCGGGTGGGGGAGAAAGCCCCCTGCCGGGCGGCAGATGTGCGGCAAACGGGTGGGACCGCGGAGGCGATCCGCCGCCCGGCGGCGCCGTACGACACCGTCGGAACACAGCGATAGCGCACCGCGCAACGGTGATTACGGTTCGGCCGCTTCCCCGAAAGGGTCTAGACCGCCAACACCCTGCGTGAGCACAATCGCTCCCACTACAAGAACCTGAAGGGGGCCGGCATGAAGCGACGTGTCATCGCGGCGGGTTGTATCGCCCTGACGCTCGGTCTGACCGCAACCGCGTGCGGCGATGACGGCGACGGGGAAAAGGGCGACAAGGCCGACGGCAAGGGCAAGACCCTCACCGTATGGATCATGGAGGGGACCAACCCCGACCCCCGGCCCTTCTTCAAGGAGGTCGGCGCGGCCTTCGAGAAGAAGACCGGTGCCAAGATCAAGGTCGAGTACCAGCAGTGGGCCACCGCCCAGAAGAAGTTCACGACGGCCATCGAGGGCGGCGAGGACCAGGTCCCCGACGTCGCCGAGGTCGGCACGACGTGGGTGCCGCAGTTCGCCGAGACCGGCGCGCTCGTCGACGTCACGGACGACCTGAAGAAGTCGGGCCTGTCGAACGACCTGGTGGAGGGCCTGAAGGACGCGGGCACCCTGGACGGCAAGCAGTACGGCATGCCGTGGTACGCGGGTGTGCGGTCCATCGTGTACCGCAAGGACGTCTTCGAGAAGCACAACCTGAAGCCGCCGACGACCTGGAAGGAGCTCCAGGAGACGGCGAAGACGCTCAAGGCGAAGGAGCCGGACAAGATCGCCTTCCCGGTGGCGGGCGGCGCGGAGATGTTCGCGACGGCCTTCGTCTGGGGCGCGGGCGGTGAACTCGCCACCCAGCAGGGCGACAAGTGGAAGTCCGCCATCAACTCGCCCGAGGCCGTGAAGGGCCTCACGTACTACACGGACCTGGCGCGGAAGGACAAGGTCTCCCCGGCCAAGGTCAACACCTGGACGGAGAAGGAGGTCGGCGACGCCTGGAACAAGGGCGAGATCTCCATGTCGGTCGGCGGCAACTGGACCCCCAAGGCCATCGTCGAGGCGAACCCGAAGCTCAAGGGCAAGCTCGGCGCCGTGCCGATCCCCGGGCCGAACGGCGGCATGAGCAAGTCCTTCCTCGGCGGCTCCTACCTGTCCGCGTTCAACACGGACAAGAAGGAACTCGCCTGGGAGCTGGTCAAGTTGATGACCACCGGTGAGTTCGCCGCGAAGTGGGCCAAGCAGACCAACTACTTCCCCGGCCAGAACTCCGAGCTGAAGAAGATCCAGGACCAGAAGGACCCGCTGGTCGAGCCGTTCGCGAAGCAGATGATCGAGGCCGGCGCCACCGTTCCGAAGACGAAGGCGTACGGCGAGATCCAGGCCTCGCAGGTCATCACCGGCATGGTCCAGTCGATCCTCACGGGCAAGTCGTCCGTCCAGGAGGCCGCGGACAAGGCGGCGAAGGACATGGACGACATCTTCGCCAAGGACAAGTAAGCGAAAGACGAGTCACGCCGTGAAAGACACGCTCGTCAGTGACGGGCCGGAGGTCACGCCTTCGGTCCGCCCGCAATCAGACGACGGGGGCGCCGAAGCCGCGCGCCGCCGCAAGAAACTGGTCACCCTCACCCGGCCCTGGCTGCTGCTCGCCCCCTCCCTGATCGTGCTCGTGGGGCTGCTCCTGTGGCCCCTGATCCAGGTCGGCAAGCTGTCGCTGCAGGACTACAAGGTCAAGTTCGGCGGCGGCGAGGGCACGTACATCGGCTTCGACCACTACAAGGACCTGCTGACCGGCGACCTGCTGTGGAAGACGGTCCTGCCGAACACGGTGTTCTTCGCGTTCGCGTGCGTCGGCCTGACCGTCGTGCTCGGCACCCTGGTGGCCCTGCTGCTCAACCGGCTCGGCACCACGTGGAAGCTGATCTGCTCGGTGTCCATCCTGGCCGCGTGGGCGATGCCCGCGGTCACCGGCACGTACGTGTGGATCTGGCTGTTCCAGCCGCAGGACGGCATGGTCAGCCAGGTCGCCGACTCGCTCGGCCTGATCGACGCGGAGACCACCAACTGGTTCACCGAACGGCTGCCGTTCTACGGGATCGCGACGATCAACGTCGTGCACCACGGCTTCCCGTTCGTCGCGATCACCGTGCTCGCCGGGCTGCTCACCATCCCGAAGGAGCTGTACGAGGCGGGCGAGATCGACGGCGCCAACGCCTGGCAGCGGTTCTGGAAGATCACCGTGCCGAGCATCAAGCCGGTCTTCCTAGTGGTGACCATCCTGTCCACCATCTGGGACTTCAAGGTCTTCACCCAGGTCTTCCTGATGCCGGGAGGCAGCGGGTCCAACCCGGACGTCTACAACCTCGGCGTCTACTCGTACATCGAGGCGTTCGCCAAGAACGACTACGGCACGGGTGCCGCGGCCGCGGTCCTCCTGACGCTGCTGCTCCTGGTGATCACCGTCATCTACATCCGTACGCTGTTCCGGCAGGGGGAGGAGGAACTGTGAGCGTCCGCCGTACCACGCTCGCCTCACGCATCGGCCTGCCGGTCGCGGTGATCGCGCTGCTGGTCTTCACACTGTTCCCCGTCTACTGGATGGTCTCCACGGCGCTCGACCCGAAGGCCATCACGCGCGGCTCAGACCTGCTGCCGAGCGGCCTGACGTTCGACCACTTCGACTTCGTCTTCGACCGGGGCAACTTCGGCCAGTACCTGCTGAACTCGGCGATCGTCGGCGTCGCCACGATCGCCGCGGCGGCCGCGCTCTCGCTGTTCGCGGCGATCGCGGTGGCCCGCTTCAAGTTCAAGTTCCGCACGTCCGTGCTGATCATGGTGCTCGTCGTGCAGATGGTGCCGCTGGAGGCCCTCGTCATCCCGCTGTTCATCCAGATGCGGGACTTCGAGATGCTGAACTCGCTGCTCGGCCTCTCGGTGGTGTACATCGCCCTGTCGCTGCCGTTCGCGATCTGGACCCTGCGCGGCTTCGTCGCGGCGGTGCCCAAGGAGGTCGAGGAGGCGGCGTACATCGACGGCGCGTCCTGGTTCCGCATGTTCTGGTCCGTGCTGCTTCCGCTGGTCGGTCCCGGCCTGGTGGCCACCTCGATCTTCGCCTTCATCACGGCGTGGAACGAGTTCGTGTTCGCGTACACCTTCATGAAGGGCAGCGACAAGTACACGGCGGCCGTGGGCATCTTCCAGTTCTTCGGTGAGAACACCACCTCCTGGGGGCCCGTCATGGCCAGCTCCACGCTGGTCACGTTGCCGGTGATGATCTTCTTCGTGATCGTGCACCGCCGCCTGGGCTCCGGCCTCGCGGCCGGGGCGGTCAAGGGCTGAGCCCCGCCGTACGCCCGTCCCGGGCCCGGATTCCCGTGTGGGGTCCGGGCCCGTGGTGCGCCCGGCGCCGCTGGATGTGCCGCGTTGTGCCGTCGGGCGGCTGCGGGCTCGTCGTGGCTGGTCGCGCCCGCGCGGCGGAGCCGCAGATCGATACAGGCCCGCGCCCCTTTGGGGCGCTCCCGTCGCTGTGCCTGCCTAGCGGGGGACCCGGTACCTCTCGCCGTACACCCGCCACGTCAACGGCGTGCGCAGGTCCAGGTTCCCCTCGCGGAGGAAGCGGCGCTGGGCTGTGTCTATGCGGGTGGTGTCGCGGTGGGACTTCTCGGTCTTCATCAGGGTGCGGCGGACGTCGAGGAAGGCGTCGAGGTACGTCGTCTCGGCGCCGCCGTCCGCCGGGGTGCGGGCCTTCTTGAGCGCGGCGTCGCGCAGGCCGTAGAAGGCCTTCGGCCCGGTGCCGGGGCCGTGCATGACCATCGCGTCGTAGTACACGAACTGCCCGAGCGTGCCGAGCCCGTCGAGCTTGGCGGCGCGGACCGCCGGGTCGAAGTAGAGGCGGTCGCGCACCGCGTCCTGGGCCCGCTGGAAGGCGGCCGCGCGCGCCTCCCGCGCCCACGCGCGCGTGAAGGGCCGCCCCAGGCCCTCGTGCGAGTCGCTGCCGTCGACCGCGCGCAGGGCGGGCAGGAAGCGGGCCAGGCCGTTGTCCGGGTGCTTCTCCGTGTAGTCCTCGACGAGCTTCAGCAGGTCGTGGGTGCCGGTGCAGAAGCCGATGATGCCCGCGGTGTAGCCGCGGCCGTCGCCTATGTCCTCGATGTAGCCGTACTGGCCGCGCCAGTCGAGTGTCGAGTTCTCCGCGCTCGCGACGAGCCGCATCGCGAGCTCCTTCTTCGCGGGCGCCGCGAGGCCTGGCGGCAGGTCCGCCACCCTCTTGTCGTCCGTGCGCCGGTCCACCGACGACCCGTTCTCGTCGTAGGGCCGCGCGGTGGTGGACGTGCCCTTGCCCGTTCCCTTGGAGCCGTCGGCGGCGGAGCACGCGACCGCGGCGACGGTGAGGGGGACGACCGCGAGAAGAAGCAGACCAGCGCGTTTCATTCGGCCAAGCGTACGGGTGCGGACGCCGGGCGCAGACGCCCCGTCCCCCGCTATTGACTATTATTCAATTCCGCTCCACTCTCGGGACGCGAACCCCGCAGCAGCCGCGCGTCGTGGGAGGTCCCCCGTGAACACCCGAGCAGTGGAGCAGCTGAAGACGGAGCTGGGGGCCGAACCCCCGGAAAGCGTCGGGAGGCTTGCGCCCGACCACATCGAACGGCTCGCCACCGCACTGCGCCGCGAGCGCGAACGCCGGGCCTCCGGCCTGAACGAGGCGGCTGAGGACGCCCTGAAGCTGGTGCCCGCCCTGGCCCGCGGCCCGGTCCGCCGGATCCTCTTCCGCTAGGGGGCGTGAACACCGTGGACAAGCTGCGCGCCAGGGCCGAGACCCTGAAGACCGCCCGGCTCCTCGACGTCGACCCCGACGACCTCGCGTTCCTCGGCGAGCTGCCCGCCGACGACGTGCGCCGCCTGCGCGCCGACTGCGTCGCCGCGCTCTACGACCGGTCGCCGGAGATGCTCGACCGCATCGCCTCCGCCACCAAGCTCGTGCCCGCCGGGGTCGCCGCCGCAATCTCCCAGAAGGCGCTCGGCCCCCGGCTCGCCGCGGCCGTCGCCGGGCGCCTCGAACCGGCCCGCGCCGCCGACATCATCGAGAAGCTGCCCGTCGCCTTCACCGCCGAGTCCTGCGGGCACCTCGACCCGCGGCGGATCAGCGGCATCGTCGACCGGCTCGACGAGGGCCTCGTCGTGCGCATCTCCCTCGAACTCGCCGGACGAGAGGACCACCTCACCATGGGGCGGTTCGTCGGCCATCTGAGGGACTCCGCGCTGGGCCGCATCCTGCCGCAGGTCGACGACGCGGCCGTGCTGCGCACCGGCTTCCTCGTCGACGACCCCGAACACCTCGGCCGCATCGTCGAGTTGATGGGCGAGGAGCGGCTCGCGACCGTCATCGCCTCCGCCGCCACCGAAGGGCTGTGGCCCGAGGCGCTCGCCGTCGCCGGGATGGTCACCGGCGAGCAGCGCGGACGGATCGCCTCGCTCGCGGCGGCGCAGCCCGCCGAGCGCCTCGACGCGCTCGTCACGACCGTGGCCGCGCAGGGCCTTTGGGAGTCGCTCCTTCCGCTGGTGGCCCTGCTGTCCGAGGAGGAGCGGCGCGCCGTCGCCGCGCTGCCCGCGCTCCGCGAGCCCGGCGTCCTCGAAGGCATCGTGCCCGCCGTCGTGTCCACCGGCCTGTGGGCCGAGTTCCTGCCGCTCGTGGAGGTCCTGCCCGAGCCGTCGCGGCAGGTCGTCGCGGAGCGGGCCGGGGCGCTCGCGGACGAGGACCTCGACGCGCTCGCCCGCGAGGTCGACAAGCGGGACCTGTGGGGCCTGGTCCTTCCCCTGGTGGAGCTGATGTCGGACGAGGCGAAGACCAGGATCTTCGCCCTGCCGTCCTTCCGCGACGCCGAACCGACGTAGCCCCCGGGGGTAGCGCCCACCCGGTCCCGTGCGGGGCGGGTGGGCGGATGGGGGAGGATGGGGGCGTGACGAGTGAGACGAAGGGGACGGACCGCACGCGTGCGGGCACTTCGCGCACGGCCGAGGCCAACGGTCTGCGACTGCGCTACCACGAGGCGGGCCCCGAGGACCCCGCGGCGCCCGTCCTGGTGATGCTGCACGGCGGCGGCCCCGGCGCGTCGGCCTGGTCGACCTTCGGCGACCTGCTGCCCGGCTTCGCACGGCACTTCCGCACGCTGCTCGTCGACCAGCCCGGCTTCGGCGCGTCCGACAAGCCCGAGCCCGACCGGGACTTCTTCTCCTTCAGCGCCGCCGCCGTCGCTGCGCTGCTCGACGAACTGGGCATCACCCGCGCCCACTTCGCGGGCGCCTCGCTCGGCGGCGGCGCCTGCGTGCGGCTGGCCCTCGACCACCCGGACAAGGTCGGCAGGCTGCTGCTCATGGCCCCCGGCGGCCTCTCCCTGAACGTCTTTTCGGCCGACCCGCCCGAAGGCGTACGACGGCTCATCGAGTTCGGCGCGGCGCCCGAGCCGACCCGCGAGGCGATGCGGGCGTTTCTGACGACCCTCGTCCACGACCCGGCGTACGTCACCGACGACCTCGTCGAGGAGCGGTTCGCCGGCGCCCTGGAGCCGGAGGCCAGGCTCGGCGCCCAGCGCGTGGGCGCCGCGTTCGCGAAGTGGCCGGAGGGCGCGCTGCTGTGGCGCGAGGCCCATCGCGTGACCCGGCCGACGCTCCTGACCTGGGGGCGCGAGGACCGGGTGAACCCGCTCGACGGCGCGTTCGTCGCCCTGAAGGCCATGCCCGACGCCCGTCTGCACGTCTTCCCGCGCTGCGGCCACCTGGCCTTCGCCGAGCGGGCCGACGAATTCCTGCGCCTCGCCGTCGACTTCCTCACGGGCCCGGCATGACCGCCGCGATCAGCCTCCGCAAGGTCGAGGAGACGGCGCCCGCGCTCGTCAGCCTCTACAAGACGGCGGGCGCCTCCGTGCGCGCGCACGGCCTGGAGGGCGAGCGGGCCGCCGTCTACCTGGTGGTCGACTACTCCGGTTCCATGCGGCCGTACTACCAGGACGGCAGCGTCCAGGCGCTCGCCGACCGCGTCCTCGGCCTGTCCGCGCACCTGGACGACGACGGCGTCGTGCCGACCGTGTTCTTCTCCACGGACGTGGACGCCGTCGCCGACGTCGAACTGGCCCGCCACCGCGGCCGGATCGAGAAGATCGCCGCGGGCCTCGGCCACATGGGGAAGACCAACTACCACCTGGCCATGGACGCCGTCATCGACCACTACCTGGACGCCGCGGAGAGCGCGCGGAGCCGGGGCGAGGGCCCGCCCGCGCCCGCGCTCGTCGTCTTCCAGACCGACGGCGGCCCCCTCAACAAGGCCGCGGCCGAACGGTACTTGTGCAAGGCCGCGAAACTGCCGATGTTCTGGAAGTTCATCGGCTTCGGCGACCCCGGGAGCAGGCAGTTCGACTATCTGCGGCGCCTCGACGACCTGGCCGTGCCCGAGAAGCGGCCCGTCGACAACGCCGGGTTCTTCCACGCGGGCGAGGAGCCGCGCGCGGTGCCCGACGACGTCCTCTACGACCACCTGGTGGGGGAGTTCCCGCAGTGGCTGAAGGCGGCACGGGCGCTCGGCATCGTCGCCCCGCGCACCGCCTGACCGCGCGCGGCGGCCCCCGGCGGCCCGCGGCGGCTCAGCCGACCAGGCGTTCGCGCAGGCCGAGCAGCGTGCGCGGGGCCAGGCCCAGGCCCTTCGTCAGATAGCCGCCGAAGCCGCCGTACCGCCGCGTCGCCTCGGTGAGCGCCGCGTCGAGGTAGTCCGTACGGACCTCCTGGAGCGGGATGAGGAGCTCCGGCTTGACCATGAGCCCCGCCTGCTTGAGCGACTCGCGCAGCCTGGCGTCGTGGGCGGCGCGGAAGGTGTTCGACGCCAAGTAGTCCGCCACGGCCGTCCGTTCGGGCACGCCGACCGCGCGCAGCAGGACGTACGTCAGCCAGCCCGTGCGGTCCTTGCCCGCCGTGCAGTGGTAGAGCAGCGGCGCGGAGCCCGCGGCCGCGAGGTCGCGCAGCGTCGCCGCGAAGTGCGCGCGGCCCGTGGCGTCCGTGACGAACGCGCGGTACACCTCCCGCATGAAGGCCTCGGCCCTGCCGCCGCCGAGCAGCTCCTCCTGCTTGACCGGGTCGCGGGAGCCGATCACGGTCATGAGCTGCCGGAAGAGGCCGTTGTCCGGCACCGGCCGCGCGGTGGCGGCGAGCCCGGCGGGGAGCCGGTCCTGCCCGTCGTACCGGACCTCCTCCGCGACCCGGAAGTCCACCACCGTGCGCAGGCCGAGCCCGGCCAGCGTGCCGACGTCCGCGTCGGTGAGCTTGCTGAGGGCGTCGGCGCGGTAGACCAGGCCGAGCCTGACCCGCTCGCCGTCGTAGGTGCGGTGGCCGCCCACGTCACGGACGTTGACGGCGCCCTGGAGCGGGATCTGCTGCCGGTGCGCCGACCGCTCCGCCGCGGTGTACGAGCGGTCCGGCGCGGGCGCCGATCCCGCCGCGGGCGCGGCGCCGGTGCCGAGTGCGATGAGGACGGCCGTGGCCGCCGTGAGGGTGCGAGTGCTGCCGCGCATCGGTCCGCCTTCCGCCGCGCCGTGGTCCGGTCGTGCGGGACGGTAGCGAGGGGGTCTTGAAGGGGGAAGGCGGACGCGCGGAGTTTTTGACGGACAGTCAGCTACGGACAGTCAGCTACGGACGGTCAGCTACGGGCGGTCGGCTATGGATGGGCGGCCGGGCGCGGGCGGCTAGGGCTGCGCGGCCCTCCCGCGCCACGCGTCCGCGGCCTCCTGGCTGGCTCTTGCGCCGGACGGCGACGTGCAAGCCACCAGGTCGGGGCCTGCACCGGCGGCGAGGGGGCCCCGGGGCGGCCGGGCTACGTGTCGCAGTCCAGGACCGTGCGGCACAGGCCGCAGCGCGCCCGTACCCGCCCCCGCGCCGGGAGGCGGATCCGCTGGTGGCACGTGGGGCAGGGGAAGGAGACCCGCAGCGGACCCGCCGCGTCGGGCCGGGAGAAGGAGTACGACCCGCCGGACCGGGGTCCCGAGCCGTGGTCGAGGGCGTATCGCCGGTCCTTGGCGTAGCGGCGGCGCCCCGCCCAGCCCGCCGCGGTCAGCGGCGGCTGCTGCCCGTCGCGGCGGGCCTGCGCCAGGCCCCGCGTGTACGCGGTGTACGCCTGCGCGCTGGTGAACCACGTCTCGGGCGCCTCGCCGAACGCGAGGGCCCGCTTGGCGAGCACGTACCCGAACTCCTCCGGCGTGAGGTAGCCGAGCTTCTGCGAGGACGCGCCGTCCTCGCGGTAGGCGTCCAGGAGGAGCCAGCCCGCGCCGAGGTAGGTCGTCGCGGTGTCCGTGAGGATCTCGTTGGCGCGGGTGCCGGGGAAGGTCAGGCCGAGGCGGTGCAGGTACACGTGCATCACCTCGTGCGCGAGGGCCGCTCCGATGTCCCTGCGGTGGCGCCGGAAGCGGTCGTTCAGCTCGATGAAGTACTCGGGCCCCGCGGTCAGTTCGACGAACGCGGCGTGCTCCATCTCGCGGAACGACACGATCAGGCGGGCGTCGGGGAGGCGCAGGTGCCGCACCATCTCGCGGGCCACCCGCTGCGCGCCGAGGTGCAGGTCGTCCTGGTCGCAGAAGGCCACGTCCGCGGGCGCCACGCTGGTGTCGAAGGAGTGGACGGTGTCGTACGAGAGCCGTTTGTACAGCGCGGTGACGGCGGCGCGGACCGTCTCCAGATGGGGGTAGCCGTGCTCCACGGGCCGCTCGTTGGCCACGCCGTCCCCCCTGGGCCGCGGCGGAATCCGATGCCGGATCCCGCATGGATCATCCCAACTCGTCCCTACTGTACGGGCGTTGTTCGCGGCCGTAACCAGCTCGGAAGTCGACGGCTGGCTGAAAACCGCCCCTTGTCGGCCGCGTGTGGGCCTCCTCATAATCCAACAACGCTTTGGCGGGCTCATGCCACGCAGCGCTCCGGCGCGTGCGGCATGGGCCCGTCGCGTTGCGCAACCCCCCACAACTCCCATGAAGGGACATCACGTTGAAGACCGACAAGCTTCGTGGAGTCAAGAGAGCCACCGTCCTCGGGTCGATCGCCCTCGCCGGACTCAGCCTGCAGCCCCTCGCCGCCCAGGCGGCCCCGCACCCCGGCCCCACCCCGGGTCAGCAGGTCGTCGGCGGCACGCGCGCCGCGCAGGGTGAGTTCCCGTTCATGGTCCGCCTGTCGATGGGCTGTGGCGGCTCCCTGCTGAAGCAGGACGTCGTCCTCACCGCCGCGCACTGTGTCGACGGCTCCGGCAACAACACCTCCATCACCGCCACCGGCGGCGTCGTCGACCTGCAGAGCTCCAGCGCCATCAAGGTCAAGTCCACCAAGGTCCTGCAGGCCCCGGGCTACAACGGCAGCGGCAAGGACTGGGCGCTGATCAAGCTCGCCAAGCCGATCAACCAGCCCACGCTGAAGATCGCCACCGACACCAAGTACAACAACGGCAACTTCACCGTCGCGGGCTGGGGCGCCGCCCGCGAAGGCGGCCCGCAGCAGCGCTACCTGCTCAAGGCCACCGTGCCGTTCGTGAGCGACGCGGACTGCTCGCGCGCGTACAACGGCGACATCATCCCGGGCGAGGAGATCTGCGCGGGCAAGCTCGGCGTCGGCGGCGTCGACACCTGCCAGGGCGACTCGGGCGGCCCCATGTTCCGCAAGGACGACGCGGGCCAGTACATCCAGGTCGGCATCGTCAGCTGGGGCACCGGCTGCGCCCGCCCGGCCTACCCCGGCGTCTACACCGAGGTGTCGACCTTCGCGGCCGACATAACCAAGTACGCCAACCAGCTCTGACGTCCCGCCCCACCACCGCGACGCACGGTCGGTGAGCAGTGCCGTGCACGGAGCCGGGCCCCTTTCCGGGGCCCGGCTCTCCGCGTCCCGGACGGCCGCGCCCCGGCACCCGCGCACCCGTACAGGAGTACGGCCCGGCTGCGTACATATGGGACACTCGTCGCGTACGAGACAGGCGACGGCGAGGCAGCGGCACATGGCGATCACGGTGGTCATCGCGGACGACCAGGAGATGGTCCGCACCGGCTTCCGCATGATCCTGGAGAGCAAGCCCGACATCGAGGTGCTCGCCGACGTCGTCGACGGCGAGGCCGCGCTCGACGCCGTCGAGCGGCACGACCCGGACGTCCTCCTGCTCGACATCCGCATGCCCCGCCTCGACGGCCTGGAGGCCACCCGCCGCCTCACCGCCCGCGGCAGCCGCCCCCGCATCGTCATCGTCACCACCTTCGACCTCGACGAGTACGTCCACGCCGCGCTGCACGGCGGCGCCTGCGGGTTCCTCCTGAAGAACGCCAGCCCCGCCATGCTCGTCGAGGCCGTCCGGGCCGCCGCCGTCGGCGACGCCCTCGTCTCACCCGCCGTCACCGTGCGCCTGCTGCGCGAACTGGCCCCCCGCAAGGCGGCCCCCGGCCCCGCCGAACCCCTCACCCAGCGCGAGCGGGACGTCGTCCGCGCCCTCGCCCGCGGCCGCACCAACGCCGAGATCGCCGCCGAGCTGTACGTGTCCCTGTCCACGGTCAAGTCCCACCTCGCGAACGTCCAGGCCAAACTGGCCGCCCGCAACCGCGTGGAGATCGCCGCCTGGGCGTGGGAGAGCGGACTCGCCACCAAGGCCCCGTGAGCCCGCCGTGCGCCCCGCCCTGAGACCGCCCGCCCTCGACCGGCACCCCGCGCTGCGCCACGGCGCCCGGCTCCTGTTCGCCGCCGCCCTCGTGCTCCTCGTGCTCGTCGAAGGCCTCACGCTCACCCGCAACCCCACCGAGCCCCGCGCCGCACTGCTCACCGCGGGCATCGTCACCTGCCTGTGCGCCGTGCCCTGGGCGCGCGTGCCCCTCGCCGCCCGCGCCTGGACCGCCGCCGGAGTCTCCTGGGCCGCGACCCTGTACGTGTTCGCCAGCGGACGGCCGCTCGCCGTCTGGGGCCTGGGCGAGGCCGTCGCCCTGCTCGTGCTGCTCACCGGCGTCCTGCTGCGGCTGCCCGCACGGCGCGCCGCCGTACTCGGACCGCTGCTCGCCCTCGCCTGCGCCGCGGCGCCCGTACGCGACGCGGCGCCCGGCCGCTTCACGCTCCTGTTCTCCGCGCTCGCCGCCGTGGTCAGCGCCTTCTCCCTGCTGCTGCGCGGCACGGAGGCCCAGCGCGTGCGCGACATGGAGGCCGCGCGCGCCGCCGAGCGCCTCGACCTCGCCCGCGAACTGCACGACCTGGTCGCCCACCACGTCACCGGCATCGTCGTGCAGGCCCGCGCCGCGGGCTTCACCGCGGGCACCGCCGTCGACGCCCCCACCACCGCCGACACCTTCGCCCGCATCGCGGACGCGGGCGACGCGGCCCTCGGCGCGATGCGCCGCCTGGTGCGCGTCCTGCGCGAGGGCGAGGCGCGCACGGCGCCCCTGCCGGGGCTCACCGAGCTGCGCGCGCTCGCCCACGCCGGTGCCGTCGCCGGGCCGCCCGTGACGGTTGAGGTGGAACACGGGCTGCAGGAACGCCTTCCGGCCGATCTCGCGGCCACCGCCCACCACATCGTGCGCGAGGCGCTGACCAACGTACGCAAACACGCCGCCGGGGCTACCGCCGTCCGCGTCACCGTGCGGCTGGCCGAGGGCGGCCTTGAGGTGCGAGTCACTGATGACGGCGCCCCGGCGCCATCGCCCGGCCCCGGCGACCGGGGTGGATTCGGTCTCGTGGGCCTGGCGGAGCGCGTCCGTGCCCTCGGGGGGCGGCTCACCGCGGGCCCGCGCCCGGACGGGGGCTGGGAGGTTCGCGCCGTACTGCCGTACGGGCAGGGGGAGGCGGCCTGAGTCACGGGCTCAGCGTTTCGTCTGCGGGTCCGTCGTGGCTTGTCGCGCAGTTCCCCGCGCCCCTTCGGGGCGCTGCCCGACCGCCCCGCGCTTAGTCCAACACCTCCCGCTCCTTTGTCCATGGGCGCCCCCCGCACCCCCGGCGCATCGTGACCGTCACGAATTCCGTCCCACCAAGGGGTGCGTCCATGCCGCCGTCACAGCCGTCCGGGCCGAGCCGCAGAGCCGTCGTCGCCACCGGGGCGCTCGCCTCACTGGGGGCCGCCGTGAGCGCGGGCACCGCGCACGCCGCGCCCGCAGCGGGACCGCGCGCCGACGAGGCGGTGCTGCGCTCCGCCGCCCTCGACGTCCGCGTCGCCACCGCCTTCCCGCGCGTGGTGTCGTACACCGACCGCGCGAGCGGCGCCGTGCTGCACGCACAGCCGGACCCCGTCACCACGCTCCTCATCGACGACAAGGAACACACCCCGAAGGTCACCGCGACGGCACACCACGACCGCGCGGCCTACGTCCTCACCTTCGACGGCGGCACCCGCCTCGACGTGGAGATCTCCGTGGCGGGCCGCCAGGTCCACTGGCGCGTCACCCGGATCCAGGACACCCCCGCCCTGCGCGTCGGCACCCTCCGCGTCCCCGGCCTCGCCCTGCTGTCCGTCCGCAGCGACCAGCCCGGTGCGACCCTGCTCGCCGCCCGCGTCCAGCTCGACAAGGCCAAGAGCGGCGACACCCTCGTCCGGCTCGCCGCGGACACCCCCGCACAGGCACCCACGGGCTGCGCCTACGCCGTGCTCGCGCACGACCGGCTCGGCGGCGCCGTCGAGACCAACACCGTCTACGACAAGCCCACGTCCGAGACCAGCTGGGACAACGGCCGCCTGTGGCGCCAGACCCTGCGCGCCGACGGCCGCACCGAGGCCCGCCTCACCCCCGGCCAGTGGACCCACCGCGCCGCCACCTCGCCCGTCGACGCCACCGAGCCGCTGCCCTACGCCACCGTCGTCGTCACCGGCGACCGCAACGGCGACGGCAAGGTCGACTGGCAGGACGCCGCGATCGCCTTCCGCGACATCATGGTCAACCCGCTCGGCGCCGACGAGCAGCACCTGCGCGTCGTCCCGCACATCCCCTTCAACTTCGCCTCCCAGGCCACCAACCCCTTCCTCGCCACCCTCGACGAGGTCAAACGCATCCACCTGGCCACCGACGGCCTGCGCCAGTACACCCTCCTCAAGGGCTACCAGTCCGAAGGCCACGACTCCGCCCACCCCGACTACGCGGGCAACCACAACACCCGCGCCGGCGGCCTGCGCGACCTCAACACCCTGGTCCGCGAAGGCGCCAAGTGGAACAGCGACTTCGGCGTCCACGTCAACGCCACCGAGTCCTACCCCGTCGCCCACGCCTTCTCCGAGAAACTCGTCGACAAGACCGACCAGCAGTGGGACTGGCTCGACCAGAGCTACCGCATCGACCAGCGCCGCGACCTCGTCTCCGGCGACATCGCAGGCCGCTTCGCCGCCCTGCGCCGCGAGACCCACCAGGCGCTCAACACCCTCTACATCGACGTGTTCCGCGAGTCCGGCTGGACCTCCGACCGACTCCAGCAGACCCTGCGCGAGCAGGGCTGGACCCTCACCACCGAATGGGGCCACGGCTTCGAACGCTCCGCGATCTGGTCCCACTGGGCCACCGAGACCGACTACGGCCCCGACACCTCGCGCGGCATCAACTCCCAGCTGATCCGCTTCATCCGCCACCACCAGAAGGACGTCTTCGCCGACAAGTGGCCCACCCTCCTCGGCATCGCCCGCATGGGCAACTACGAGGGCTGGGTCGGCAAGACCGACTGGACCGCCTTCCACCGGCTGATCTGGACCCACGCGCTGCCCGCCAAGTACCTCCAGGCCCACCCCGTCAAGACGTGGACCGAGCACGAGATCACCTTCTTCGGCGACGGCGCGACCGCCGTGACCGACACCGACGGCACCCGCCGCATCACCACCGGCGGCCACCCCGTCTACGCCGACGGCACCTACCTGCTGCCCTGGGAACCCCGCCGCGCCACCGACCCCGCCAAGCTCTACCACTACAACCCCCGCGGCGGCACCAGCCGCTGGACCCTGCCGCGCGGCTGGACGGGCGCCCGCACCGTGCACCTGTACCGCCTCACCGACCAGGGCCGCGTCCACGAACGCGCCCTCCCCGTCCGCGCCGGGAAGATCACCATCGACGCCCGCGCCGAGCAGCCCTACGTCGTGTACCGCACCCGCGCCCGCGCCCTGCCCGACCCCGACTGGGGCCAGGGCACCCCGCTGCGCGACCCCGGCTTCCACGCGGGCACCCTGGACGCCTGGCAGGTCACCGGGCCCGCCGCCGTCCGGCGCAGTGCCCTCGGCGACCACGAACTCGTCATCGCCCCCGGCGCCGCCGCCTGCGTCACCCAGCGCCTGCGCCGCCTCGAACCCGGCCCGTACGTCGCCTCCGTACAGGTCGAGGTCGGCGAGCGGCCCGGCGACGAACGCACCGCGACCCTGGAGGTGCGCACCGCCGACGGCGTCACCGCCGCGAACCGGACCACCACCTCCACCGCCGTGAACTTCGTCGCCGCCGACCGCAAGCACGGCACCCGCTTCCAGCGCCTGTTCACCCCCTTCACCGTGCCCGAGGGCGGCGGCCCCGTACGGCTCGCGCTGCGCGCCGCGGCCGGACGGGCCCGCGTCCGCTTCGACAACGTCCGCGTCGTGGCCGCCGCACCCGCGCCCCGGCTGCCCCGCGGCGTCCTGTGCCGCGAGGACTTCGAGCACGTGCCGCAGGGCTGGGGCCCCTTCGTCAAGGGCGACGCCGGGGGAGCCACCGACCCGCGCACCCACATCGCGCAGCGGCACGCCCCCTTCACCCAGCGCGGCTGGAACGGCAAGGCCGTCGACGACGTCGTGGACGGCGGCCAGTCCCTCAAGTCCCGCGGCGAGAACGAGGGCCTCGTCTACCGGACCGTGCCGCACACCGTGCGCTTCGTCGCCGGGAAGCGGTACCGGGTGTCCTTCCGCTACGAGAACGAGACCGCGGGCCAGTACGCCTGGGTGACCGCCACCGACACCCCCGCCCCCCGCGAACTCTCCCGCGACCCCCTGCCCGTCGCCCTCGCCCCCACCACCCACTCCTACGAGTTCACCGCACCCGCGGACGGAGAGCCCTGGGTGGGCCTCCGCAAGGTCGGCGACGACGGGAAGGCGGAATTCGTCCTGGACACGTTCGAGGTCCACGAGGCGTGACCTTCGCGGGGCGCCCCTGACCCGCCCCTTCCCGACCTGGGGGCTCCGCCCCCAGACCCCCGCTCCTCAAACGCCGGAGAGGCTGAAAACCCTGCCGTGAGCAGCGACAGATCCAGCCCGTCCGGCGTTTGAGGACGAGGCGCGGAGCGCCGAAAAGCGGGGGCACGGGGGCGGCAGCCCCCGGATCGGGAAGGGGCGGGCTTGGGGAAGCCCCCGGCAGGGCTACCGCAGCCGCACCTCCGCCGGGCCCTCCGCTCCCTCCACCTCAAGCACCCACACCGCGTTCGCCCCCTCCCGCAGCACCGGCCCCGGCACGAACAGCCCCCGCTGCGGCCCCACCCCCCAATACCGCCCGAGGCAGAAGCCGTTCACCCACACGAAGCCCCGCGTCCACCCCGGAAGGGAGAGCACCGCGTCCCCCGCCCCCGCCACCTCCACCACACCCC
>NZ_JOJM01000042.1 GCF_000720325.1 Streptomyces sp. NRRL B-1347 | reverse complement strand
TCGGCGCCCCCCGCCGCCACCCCCGTACCCCCCGCTGCCGTCATCCGCCTGCCATATCGTCAGGGACTTGGAGGATGCCGTCGTAGTCCCGCTTGCTCGGCAGCGACGGCACCGCGCGCTCGGAGTAGGCCACCGCGATCATGCTGCGCAGGTTCTTGGCCTGCTCGGCGGTCTGGATGCGGTTGCCGTTGCGATGGGCCGCCTTGACCTGCTCCACGGCCTCGCTGATCGCCTTGACCGTCTCCTGGGGCGCCCCGTCCGACGCCAGCTCGGCCTGGCGGAACTGACTGGCGAGCCCGCACTGGTGGTACATGTCGTCGAGCAGCAGCTCGGTGAGGCGCTGGTACTCGCCGCTGTCGCCCATCTCCACGGCCCGCTGCGCCTGCGTGATGTCGCGGCGGACCTTCAGCTCCTGGGTGTGCTCGATGTACGGGCCGTACCGCTTCAGGAAGTGCCGGGCCTCCCGCTCGGCGAGCCCCAGCTCCTCGCGGAGCACCGCGCTGTCGACCTCCCGCTCGGTCTCGGGCGGCGGCGTGCGCGGCTTGTCGCGCCGCGGCGTCGCCTCCAGGACCATGCCGGTGCCGCGCACGCTGACGCGGACCGTGATGATGCGGTCCGCCGAGTAGTTGAACGACACGTCGACGTGGCGGTTGATCTCGATCTCCTG
This sequence comes from Streptomyces sp. NRRL B-1347, assembly GCF_000720325.1. Classification (GTDB taxonomy): domain Bacteria; phylum Actinomycetota; class Actinomycetes; order Streptomycetales; family Streptomycetaceae; genus Streptomyces. Next base: position 78,546 of record NZ_JOJM01000042.1, on the reverse strand, counting down.
CGGCAGCTCGAACTCGACCACGCCCTGCTCGTGGTTCTCGCTCGCCACATGGCTGTCGCCCTCGTACACCGGCACCCGGATCAGCCTGCTGTCCGTCGCGTGGAAGGTGCGGGTGCGCGGCTCGGGCAGCGGGAACGGCGAGCCCGCCGGGATGATCGGCACGAACACGTCGCGCCGCGCGCCCTTCACCGCGGCGATGCCCATCGCCATGGGCGTCGACTCGAACAGGCCCGTGGAGCCCACGGGGCGCGCGTTGACCAGGCTCTGGCCGCAGTCCGCGCACACCTCCGCGGTGTCCTCGTTGATCTTCGGGCACTGCGGCGCCGGGCACTCCACGCCGTTCAGGGTCTGCGCGAGCACGCCCGCGCCGTAGGCCACGCACTCCATGGGGTTGATGTTCCGGCGCACCTTGTCGCCGCCGAAGTACGCCTCGACCGCCTCGTACACCGGCCGGGTCAGGGTGCCGCCGCCGACGAGCAGCACGTCCGAGATGTCGTCGGGCGTCAGCTCGTAGCCCGTCAGGGTCTCCTCGACCAGGTCCATGGTGCGGGTCACCAGGGGGGCGATCATCTCCTGGAACTCGTCGCGGGTGAGGGCCATTTCGACGTCGACGATGCCCTCCGGGCCGTGGTACGCGGCCGGGATCACGAGGTACGTCTCCGACAGCTCGTTCAGCTCGCGCTTGGCGGCCTCCGCGGCCTTCTTCGCCTGGAACAGGAACTCCTTGTCGCCGGACGGGTCGACGCCCCGCTCGTCCCGCATCCAGGTGATGATCCGCTCCACGATCGCCAGGTCGAAGTCGTCGCCGCCGAGCCAGATGTCCCCCGCGGAGCGCAGCACCTGGAACTGGCTGTTGCCCTCGCGGTCCTTGACGGTGTTCAGGACGGAGATGTCGAACGTGCCGCCGCCCAGGTCGTAGACAAGGACCCGGCTGCGCGCCCCGCCCGGCCGGTGCAGGCCGAACGCGACGGCCGCCGCGGTCGGCTCGTCGATGATCTTCTTCACCACCAGGCCCGCGCGCTCCGCCGCCTCCCGGGTCGCGGCGCGCTGCGCGTCACGGAAGTACGCGGGCACGGTGATCACCGCGTGCGTCACCTGCTCGCCGAGCGTGCGGGCCGCGTCCCGCACCAGCTTGTCGAGGATCACGCTGGAGATCTCGGAGGGGGTGCGGCTGCGGCCGCCGAGCAGCACGTGGGCGCGCGGGTCGTCGTCGGGGCCCGACACGATCTCGTACGAGAGGCGCTCGCGGGCCTGGGCCACCGGGCGGTCCGCGAAGTCGCGGCCCATCAGCCGCTTCACGGACACGATGGTCTCCTCCGGCTGCCGCACCGCCCATCTGAGGGCGTCCTCGCCGACGAGGGTCTGGTCCTTGCCGTCGCGCCGCGCCAGGCCGACCACCGAGGGGGTGAGCCGGTCGCCCTTGCTGTTGGTGAGGACCGCGATGTCGTCGCGGTGCGGGTCGTGGGCGGCGACGGCGCTGTTCGTCGTGCCGAGGTCGATCCCGATGGCCTTCATCCCTGTGCCGTTCCTTCCTGTGCTGCCTGGGTCCTGTCCTTGGCGGCGACCACGACCCGGGCGGCGCGCAGCACGTGCCCCCGGTATCGATACCCGCGCCGCGCCACCTCAAGGACCTCGTCGTCGCCCGCTCCGGGAGGCGCCGGGCGCACGGCCACGACGTGGTGCGTGGCCGGGTCCGCGCGCTCGCCGACCGCGCCCAGGGGCTCCAGGCCCGCGCCGGTCGCGGCCGACTCCAGCTGCCGTGCGATGAGCCGGACGCTGCGCCGGTACGCCGCCGGGTCCCGCTGCGGTCCGGCGGCGAGCAGCCGGTCGCACGCGTCGAGCGCGTCGGCGCACGCAAGGAGCAGCCGCTCGGTGTGCGCGCGGTGCGCGGCATCGCGCTCGGCGAGCGCCCGCGCCCCCTCGTACGCGACGCGCGCGGCCGCCGCGGTGGACTCCTGCTCGGTCACGGTGCCCTCCTCATCCGTCCCCCGGCCGTCCTCGGTCGTCCTCGGCCGTTCTCATACGTCGAATCTCATACGTCGAACCGGATCAGCTCGTCGAGGAGCCGCGCGACCGCCTCGTCGGACAGCGGCTCCCCGGCGTCAGGGCCCGTCGCCCCGGCGAGCAGCCGGTCGATCTCCGCGACGGCGTCCGGCAGTTCGGCCGCGACGTCCACGTCGTACAGGAAGAGGTCGACGAGGAGGCGGCCCGGCACCGTGCGCAGCTCGTCCCACGCCGTCTGCGCGGCCGGGGTCATCAGGCGCCGGGCGAGCAGCTCGAACGGCACGTCCCGCAGCTCGGCGTGCGAGGTCCACGGGGTGACCGCGGCCTCGGCGAGCGCGTCGTACGGGCTCGGGGGCCCGTCGGGGTCCTGGATCACGGCGGGGTCCCCTTCGCGGGAGGCGCTCCGGGCGCGTCGGCGGTCAGGGCGGTGCGCCACGTGCGCACCGCGTCGAGGAGCGCGCGGCGCACCCGTGGGTCCATGGCGTCCGCGCGGGTCGCGCGGATCAGGTGGTGCAGGGCCTTGCGCACGTCGCCCCGGGCCAGTTCGGTCTCCGCGCGGTCGGTCAGCTCGGCGGCCCAGGAGCCCAGGTCGTCCTCGTCGGGCGGCGGCTCCGCGCCGTCGCTGCGGATCAGCTCGCCCATGCCCGCGACACCCAGGTCGGTGGCGAGCAGCCGGTCCAGCTCCTCCAGGGCCTCGCCGAGGGTCTCGCGGTAGTTGTGCGTGAGGGCCTGGCCGAGGCCGACGTCGAGCAGGCCGAGCGCCTCGTGCAGCAGCCGGAGGCGGCCGGGCAGCGCGTCGCCGCGCTCGTCGAGGGTGAAGACCAGGGCGCGGGCGAGGTTGTCGCGGGCGTGGTTGGAGGCCGGGTTGAGGCCGAGGGCGCGGCGCAGGTCGGCCTCGGCGCCGTACACGTCCGAGCGCATGCCGTGCTTGGTGCGGGTGTAGCCGCGCCACACCCCGCGCATGGAGTACAGCGAGGAGAGCCTGCCGTCCAGCTGGTCGCGCACCTCGCGGTCCAGCGGGTGCAGCACCGGCGGCACGGCCTCGACCAGCGCGATGGCCTCGTCGAGGCCTTCGCCGCGGCGCGCCCGCGGCCCGGCAGGCTCGTTGACGAGGGCCTCCACGCGGCCGAGCGCGGTGCGCACGACCGCCTTCTTCGCCCGCGCCGACATCCCGGCGCGGCGCGCGACCCGCACCAGGCGCTCCCACTGTTCGAGGGCGCGGCTCAGACCGTCCTCGCCGTCGGCGAGGGCCGTGCGGGACAGTTCGAGACGGGCGCGCACGGCGAGTTCGACACCGTCCTGGAGCAGCCGCGCGTGCCGGTGCGCGAGGTGGACGTACGCGGGGTCGCGGCGCAGGAAGTCCTGGCAGTGCGCGCAGTCCTCGAGGTGGCGGCGCGGGTCGGCCGCGGCGGCGGGGCCCGCGCAGTCGTCGGGCAGCGTGGTCAGCGTCGGGAAGGCGGGCAGCGCGTCCAGGGCCCCCGTGAACTTGTGCACCGCGCACAGCGCGAGCGACCGGGCCAGGCCGGAGAACGCCCAGCGCAGCTCGCGCGCCGCGTACTCGCCCGGGTCCTTGCCGTCCTTGGCGGCGGCGTCAAGCCGCGCGGCAAGGGCGGCGAGCGGCAGTTGCAGGTCGAGCAGCCGCAGATAGTGCGGCCCGCAGGCCAGGGCGCCGCGCGCCCCGGGCACCCCCGGCAGGCCGCCCACGTCCTTGAGGACCCGCGCGCCCCCGAGCTCGGCCTCCAGGAAGGCCGCCAACTCGCCGTACTCCTCCGCCTGGTGGGGCCGGCCCTCCTCGGCGTGCCGCTGCTCGTACGCGGACAGCTGCGCGGACAGATGGCGGCTCAGCTCCCAGCGCAGCCGGTTCATGTCCTCCGGGGTCAGCTCCCGGGCGTAGCAGGCGGCGCGCTCGGCCCGCCAGCCGTCCCAGTACGCGTCGTCGCTCAGCAGCGTCGACCAGTAGGCGAGCGCCTGCTTCCAGGTGCGCGCGGCGTGTTCCCAGGCGCCGCTCTGCTCCAGCTCCTGGGCCTGCCAGAGCCGGGCCACGGCGAGACCGTGCGCCACGGCCATGTCGCCGGGGGCCGCGGCCAGGCGCCGCTCCCACTCGGCGGCGGCCGCGTCCCGGCCGCGCGCGAGGAGCAGCAGCAGCGGCGCGTCCTCGGGGAAGCGCTCGCACAGCACGTCCACGAGCCCGGGCCCGGCGTGCTCGTCGTCCGGCGACAGCGCGGCAAGGGCGTCCCGCACCGCGTCGGGTGCCTGCCAGCGGTACAGCAGCGCGTCCAACTGGAGTCTGCGGCCCGGCAGTTGGATCCGGTCCAGGGCGACACGCTCGGACCAGGACATGCCGCCGCGCTCCAGGAGGACGTACGGCGCGTCGCTGACGGCGGCCATCGACACGCCGGGGTGCACGCCCGCGTCGCGCAGCGCCCGATACGGGTACGTGGCGTCGCGCAGCGCGAACGGATCGGCGGTCAGCGGAGCCCGCGTCAGGCCTTCGGCCCAGGGCAGCAGGTCGAGCAGCCGCCGCAGGCGCCGCCGCCGCACCTCGGCCCGGTCGAGCCGTCCCGCGGCCCGCTCGTACGCGGCCGCGGCGTCGCTCCAGCGGCCTTCGCGCTCCAGCAACCGCCCCTGGGCGTAGGCGAGATGGGCGTCCGCGTCCCGGTGCCCCAGGCACGCGCCGAACGCCTCGGCGGCCTTCTCCCACTCCTGGTGGGCGTCGGCGATGCGGCCGCGCGCGTACGCGTCGACGGCGGCCACGGCGGCCGTTTCGGTCGCGCCGGGCTGTCCCCGCAGCGCCTGGGCCGCCACCACGACGGCGGCCCACTCGCCCTCGGCCTCGGCGGCCCGGAGGCGTGCGTACCGGCAGCGCGCCGCGCAGTCCGCGCCGTCAAGCGCGCCGCCGATCTCCTCGTACGCCGCCGCGACCGCCAGCCAGTCGGCCGCGCCCTCGGCCCGCTCCTCGCCGACGCGCGCACCGGCGTGGCGCCGCCGCGCGGGCACGTCGGCCCAGGCGTCGGGCAGGACGCGGTAGACCCGCAGCGCGTCGTGCCAGCGCGCGGCGGCCTCGTGGGTGCGGGCGAGGGCGTAGAGGTACAGGTGCAGCGGCTCGGGGGCTGCCGGGGTCTGCGGGGCCGCGGTGCCGTTCTCGAAGGCGCGCGCGTAGATCGCGCAGGCCGCGGCCCAGTCGGGGCGCGCCTCCGCGCGGCGGCCCTCCGCTTTGCGGCGCAGCGGGGCGACGGTGCCCTCGCGCGCCGTGTCGGGCACGCCCGCGAGCAGCGCGCAGGCCGCCGCCCAGTCGCGGTGCACGTCGGCGGCCACGCGCGCGCGGGCGTAGCGGCGGCGCACCCCCACGTCCCCGTCCGCGTAGGCGTCCGGGAGGCGCCCGAAGCCGTCGATGACGTCGGCCCACGAGCCCCGGGCGTCGGCGGCCCGGCCGTGCGCGTACAGGACCTGGTCCGCCACGTCGGCGAAGGAGTCCGAGAGCCCGCCGAGCCAGGCGAGCGCCCCGTCCCAGTCCGCCCGCTCGCGGCAGAGCCGGGCCCGGGCGTAGGCGCAGCGGCCGTCGGCGTCGAGGTGGGCGGCGGCCGGGGGCCCCTGGGAGCCGTCGGAGCCCGGGTCCTGGGGGGAGCGGCACTCCGCGAAAGCCGCGACGGCGGCCGCCCAGGCCCCGTCGTCGGCGGCCGCGCGGCCGCACGCGTAGGACCGGCGGAGGGCGGCGTCGAGGACGACCGGCCCTGGCGGCGCGCCCGGGGCGCCCGGGGCGCCCGCGCACTGCGCGTACGCCGTCGCGGCCTCCCGCCACCGCCCGGCCGACTCCGCCGAGCGGCCCCGGGCGTACGCCGCGCGGGCCGCCGTGGCCGTGTCGCCGGGGCACAGGGCCAGGGCCTCGGCGCAGGCCTGCGCGGCGGCGTCCCAGTCGCCCTCGCGGTGGGCCCGTTCGGCGGCGGCGCGGGCCGTGGCGGCGCGCAGGGCCGTGCGCGCGGCGGCGAGGCGCTCCGGCAGCTCCGCGAGGCCGAGCCCGGCGGCGGCCACCTCCTCGTACAGGGAGATCGCCGCGCCCCAGTCGGCGGCGGCCTCCGCGGCCCGTGCGCGGTCGAGCAGCTCGGCGGCGCGGCGCAGCCGCTCCGCGCGGGCGGTCAGCGGCCCCGGAAGCGGGTGCGGCAGCGAATGGTGGACCGCGGCGAGCCGCGCGGCCGCCGCGGCGGCGTCGCCCTCGTGGGCCAGCAGCTCGCACAGCTTCTCCAGGTCGGGCCAGGCCAGTTCGCACGCGGCCTCGGCGCGCAGGCGCCGCTGCTCGTCCTCGTACTGCCGCGTCGGCGTGCGCAGGATGCGCTGCACCTGCGGCCACCGGCCCTGGTCGCGCTCGAAGCGGGCCGCGCTGATCAGCGTGGTGGCGGCCACGTGTCCGACCGGGTTCCTGAAGGCGCCCAGCGCGTCCGCGCCCTCGCGCAGCGGGTCGGCCACGGCACCGCCGTCGTCGCGCACCTCGCGCGCCTTGAACAGCCACCCGTGGCGGCAGCCCGCGTGCAGGAACAGGGCGGGCGTCGCCCACTCGACGGCGGTGTGCCGCGGCAGGTGCGAGATGCGGCGGCGCGCCGTGGACACCGCCTCGTCGATGGTGCGGTTGGCCGCGAGCTCCTTGAACAGCTCGGGGCTGAAGCGGCCCGCCGACGCGTCGCTGACGCGCCCGCGCATGGCTACCACGGCGGGCAGCCCACCGGCGATCAGCGCCTGCGCGAGCCCCGAGAACGGCTCGGCGTGCACCCCGTCCGGGCCCGAACTGTCCGCGCCCGAACAGAGGTTGAGTACGGCGAGACGCAGTCGCGGTGCCTTGAGCAGGATGCCGCTGAGCAGATCGGCGGGGACGCTGTCGACACCGCCGGACTCGGTCTCCAGATGGACGACGCCCTTGCCCAGCTCCTCGTCGTAGCGGCCGTGCGCGATGAGCAGCACGGCCGTGGGCAGGTCGCCGTGCGCGGCGAGGGCCGACTCCAGGCGCTCGCGGGTCGCCGCCTCGACGACGGTGGTGCGCACGGCCACCTCGGGCAGCTCCTGGCGCAGCGCCGCGACCTCCGCGTCCAGGCGCAGGGCGGGGCCCGCGCCGGGCGGCGACGCGCAGGCCACGAGCAGCCGGATCAGGCTCGGCTCGTCCGCGGGCGTGGGCAGCCGCTGGCCCAGTGGGCCGCCGGGCAGGGAACGCACCAGCGAACAGGCGGGGTTGAGGGCGAGCGACTGGTGCGGCAGGTCGGCCGGGGCGCACAGCGCCTCGAGGGGCAGCTCCCGCAGGCGCGGCGGCAGGTCGAAGCGGAGCCGAAGGCGGCGGCCGGGGGCCGTGCGCTGGGCGAGGTCGAGGGCGGAGGCCAGACAGTCGGCGGTGTGGGGCGGCTGCCCGTGCGCCGGGCCGAAACCGGGGGCGGCGAACCCGCCGGGCGGCGGTCCGCCGCGGTTCCCCGACGGCGTGCCGTAGGGCCGCCCGCCCTCGGCAGGGGCCCCGAAGAGCAGCCCGTACACCGCGCGCCCCAGCTCCCGCAGCTGCTCGACCGTGTGCCGCTCACCCATGGGCGCGTGGCCGAGGTCGGCCTCGACGAGCCGGTCCCAGCGGGCGCGGAGCGCCGCGGGCTCGCCGTCCACGGCGATGACGTCCGCGGCGCAGGACGGCCCGCTCATCGCCACGAGGAAGCGGGACGGGCCGAACGGGCGGACGCGGACGCGCAGTTCCTCGTACTCGTGCACCGGCTCAAGTCACCTCCCGCTCTCGTCGAACTGCTCGCGTACGAAGTCGAGTTCGTCCTGGGCCCGGCGCCGCTCCTCGGCCAGCTCGGGGTCGTCGGGGAAGTGGGCGAGCGCCGCCGTCAGGGCCTCGACGGCCTCCTCCAGGACGGCGCGCGCGCCGGACAGGCTGCCCGAACCCCACCGCTGGAGGGCCAGGCCGCGCAGCACGATACCGAGGCTCAGCTGCGCACGCCGCCCGTGCGGGCTCAGGGCCACCGAGCGCCGCAGGTCCGCGGCGGGCGTATCGAGCACGGAGTGCTCGCGGTTGGCCTCGATGATGCCGCGGTCGGCGAGGGCGCGCGCCAACTGGCCGTCGATGCGCGGCCGTTCGTTGGCTCCGATGACGGTGCGGGCGGCCTCCAGGGTGGCCACGGCCCGGCCGATCAGGCCGGCGCGGTGGGCGTCCTTCGCGGTGGCGAGCACGAGGCCGACGATCTTCGCCTGGGTCTGGCGGTAGCGGCCGAGCTCCCGGGCGTGCACGAGGGCGCGCCGCAAGGACGCGGCGGCGGCGTCGAAGTCCGGTGGCTCGGCGCCGAGCTGGTCGTGGCCGAGCGTGACGCGCGCGTGCAGGGCGAGGTCCCTGGCGTCGCGGGCGAGCCGCGCGCGGCGGTCGGCCAGGCCCGCGTAGCCCGGGTTCAGCTCGTCGAAGCGCGCGCAGTCCGCCTCGCACACGGGCGCGGTACCGGGGCCCTGGGGGCGGGGCCGTTCGCGGCAGGCGCGGCAGCGCAGCTCGCCCAGCGCGGCGAGGGCGTCACCGGGCAGTCCTTGGTGCAACTGGAGGTGTGCGAAGCCGAGTTCGGAGAAGGCGTGGACGAGCGTGTCGTCCTCCCGGGCGGCGGCGAACGCGCCGAGCTCCCGCACCGCCCCGAGCGCCGCGACCCGCAGCGGCCCGCCGCGCACCGGCGCCCCCGGGAGCCCGCCCGCCGCTTCGAGCAGCCGCGCCGCCTCGGCCTCGCGCTGGAGCAGCAGGTCGGGCGGCACCCTGGCGTCGGTCTCCGCGCCGCCGTCGGCGAGTCGCCGCGCGAGCCGCTCGCGCAGCGCGGTGCGCAGGTCCGGCACGATGTCGTCCGGCACGTCGACGCCGTACCGGCGCGCGGCACCGCGCCGGATCCGCCCCCAGAAGGCGGCGTCGTGCAGCAGCGCCCCCCAGGCGCCCACACACCGTTCGAGCACGGAACCACCCGTGTCGGAGGGCGAGTTGGTGAGCGCGAGCGCGAGTACGTGGGTGACCCGGTGGTCGGCCGGGTCGTGCCGGGTCGCGTCGTCGAGCAGCCCGAGGGCCACGTCACGGCGACCGCCCGCGACGAGCGTCACCGCGTACAGCGGCACGAACGCGCCGCGCTCGCGACGGAGCGCCCAGGCGGCGCCGACGAGCGCGGCGGCCCGGTCCTGGTCGGGGGTGCCCTCGGCGAGTTCGGTGACCGGCTTCTGGCGGGGTGCGTTGTTGTTGGGTGTGGTGGCCCGCTCCTGCTCGGGCGTGTCCCCACCGAGTGCGGCGGCCCGGTCCCGGTCCGGCGTGCCCCCGCCGTGCGTGGCGGACCGGCCTCCGTCGGGTGCGCCCCCGCCCAGCGCGGTGAGCGCGGCCCGTCGCAGTCGTAGTGCGGTCTCCCGGGTGCCGCCGCCGAGTGCCGCCTCGACCCAGCGTGCCTCGTCGTCCAGGGCCCCGGCGCGGGCGGCCGTCCGCAGGTCGTCGAGGGCTGCGGCGCGGCGGCCCGACTTGGCGCGTACGTAGGCGCGTTGGACGGCGGCGCGCGGGTGCGGGTCCTCCCGGTCGAGGGCCTCGGTGAAGCAGGCGTCGGCGGCGGCGAGGTCGCCCTGCCGTGCGAGCGCGCAGCCCGTCCAGAAGGGGGCCGCGGCCCCGCCGGGGTCCGCGTCCCGCGCCCGCCGGAACTCCACGAGGGCCCGCTCGGTGTCTCCCGCGCCGAGCCGTACGCGCCCGAGGCCGACGCGGGCACGGGCCAGCACGGCCAGGGGCATGCCGGGCGGGCCGTCGCCGTCCTCACCTGCGGGCCGCGCGAGGTCCACGGCCTGCCGGAAGGCGGCCTCCGCGCCCGGCCCGTCCCCGCGGGCCCACCGGGCCTCGCCCTCGGCGCAGGCCGTTTCCGCTCGCGCCTCCACGTCTGACAAGCCCCCGATCAGCGGCCGGTGCCGGGTCAGCCCGCGGCCTCGTCCAACTCGGAGCGCCAGCGGGACTGCTGTCGGTCGTAGTGCAGGGGCCCCACCCGGAACGCCGTCAAGTCGAGCCCCAGTAACCGCTCATACGCCTCGGCGGGAAGGTCCGGTTCCAGGACGACGCTCAGACCGCTGCGCTCGTCCCGCAGGACGAGGGGCCGCGGCGGCGCGGCGGCGGCCCCGTCGCGGCGCGCGAGGCGGCCCACCGCCGCCTTGAACGACGCGTACGCGTCCCGCACCGCCTCCGCGCCCAGACCGCTGAGGAACGCCTGCAACGGCAGCGCGGCGAGGACCAGCCAGGGCACGTCGCCCGCGCCGCGGTGGCCGACGGCGCGGCGCACCCGCGCGGTGCGGACGCCGAGCCCGTCGAGCGCGGCGACCAGCTCGTCGCCGAGGGCGTCGGGGACGTCCTGGTCCAGGAGCAGCTCGGCGCGCAGCGGCGCGCCGGAAGTGCCGGGCGTACGGGGCGCGTCGGGCAGCGGCGGCGCGTCGGGCATGGGGCGGGCTTCCTTCCGCCGGGGGACCGGGCGTGCGACGGGGGCCGTGGCGCACGGGGGCCACGGACCCGGATCCGCAGCCTAGAGGCGAGGCGCCCCTTCACGCGGGCGAACCCGGATCTCCGCGCCCGGGCCGAGGTCCTGAGGAGCCTTCCCCGACGCCCTGAACAGGCACTCTCGCCAGATTTATCCGGAATAGGGGATTCATGGAACTTTCGTGGTGGGCCGGGAGTCTTCTGAGGTGAACGCTGAAACAGAGCTGAACACGGGGGTGTTCAACCTTGACCGACATCGACCTCGACTTAGACGTCCGGTTCGAGACCGACGGAAGCGGCACGGCCACGGGGGAAGCGGACGGCCGCGAGCTCGTTCCGTACGTGGCGCCGCTGACCGTCCCGCCCGTCCTGCGCCCCGCCGGGGGCGACATCCGCGAAGAGACGGAGATCGCGGTCCGTCCCGCCTGGGTGCGGCTGCACCCACAGCTCCCGCCCACCCTCATGTGGGGGTACGAGGGCTCCGTGCCCGGCCCCACGATCGAGGTGCGGCGCGGCGAGCGCATCCGCATCGCGTGGACCAACCGCGTGCCCAAGGAGACCGAGTTCCCCGTCACCGCGGTGGAGGTGCAGCGCACGGGCCAGCCGCCCAGCACCATCCCGGGCCGCGAGGGCGTCGAGCCGAACAAGGACGTGGCCGCGCTCCCCGCCTGGACCGTCACCCACGTCCACGGCGCCCAGACGGGCGGCGGCAACGACGGCTGGGCGGACAACGCAGTGGGCTATGGAGACGCCCAGCTCTCCGAATATCCGAACGACCACCAGGCGGTCCACTGGTGGTACCACGACCACGCCATGAACATCACCAGGTGGAACGTCTTCGCGGGCCTGTACGGCACCTATCTCGTCCGCGACGACGAGGAGGACGCGCTCCAACTCCCCTCCGGCAAGCGGGAGATCCCCCTCCTCCTCGCCGACCGGAATCTGGACACGGACGAGGACGGCCGCCTCACGGGCCGCCTCCTGCACAAGACCGTCATCATCGACCCGAAGAACCCCGAGACGGGCAAGCCGGTCACCCTCCCCTTCACGGGCCCGTACACCACGGTCAACGGCCGCATCTGGCCGTACGCGGAAGTGGCCCCGGGCTGGTACCGCTTCCGCCTGGTCAACGCGTCGAACGCCCGCGTCTACGACCTCGTCCTCATCGACGAGGACGGCCGCCCCGTGCCGGGCGCGGTCCACCAGATCGGCAGCGACGGCGGCCTGCTGCCGCGCCCGGTGCCCATCGGCTTCGGCGCCACCGAGGGGTCGTCGCCCACGCTGACCGTCGCGCCCGCCGAGCGCTTCGACCTCCTCGTCGACTTCCGCGCCCTCGCGGGCAAGCGCCTCCGCCTGGTCAACAAGGGGCCGAACGCGGCACCCGGCGTCCCGGACGTGGCGGGGAACGTGCGCTATCCGCACGTCATGGAGTTCCGCGTGGGCCGGGCCGGCGGCGCGCCGGAGACCTTCCGGCTCCCCGACGTCCTCTCCGGCTCCTTCCGGCCGATCGGCCACGGCGTGCCGCACGGCCACCGGCTGATCGTGCTCACGCCGCCCGCCACCAAGGGCGCCGGCGGACACCCGGAGATGTGGGAGATGGAGGAGGTGAAGGACCCCGGGGGCATCCGGCTCCCCGCCGACGGGGTCATCCAGGTCCGCGGGCCCGACGGCGCCCTGAAGACCTACCGCAGGACCGCCCGCACGTTCAACGACGGCCTCGGCTTCACCATCGCCGAGGGCGCGTACGAACAGTGGAGCTTCCTGAACCTCGCCGTCCGGCCGAACGTGACCCACCCCATGCACATCCACCTGGCCGACTTCCAGCTCCTCGGCCGGGACGCGTACGACGCCTCGGGCTTCGACCCGGCCGTCGGCGGCACCCGCACACCGGTCGCGCACGACCCGGCCACACCGATCCCCATCGCTCCCAACGAACGCGGCTGGAAGGACGTGTTCCTGGTCCCCGGCGGCCAGCTGCTGCGCGTCATCGGCAAGTTCGACGGGGCGTACGGCCGCTTCATGTACCACTGCCACCTCCTCGAACACGAGGACATGGGCATGATGCGCCCCTTCGTCGTACTGCCCAAGGAGGCCCTGAAGTTCGACCACGGAGGTCACGGAGGACACGGCGGCGGCCACGGCGACCACTGAGCCGTTCCGATCAGGGGCGGGCTCGGGGCCCTCGTCAGGGCGCCCCGACCCGCCCCGCGGCCCGGGCCACCGCCGCCCGCCCGAGGGCGCGAACCATCGCATGCGGCCGGGCCCCGTCCCCGCTCAACTCCGGCTGGAACAGCGTCGCGAGGAAGAAGGGATGCCCGGGCAGCTCCACCACCCGCACCCGCCCCTCCTCGTCCGCCCCGGAGAACCGCAGCCCGTGCGCCCGCAGCACGTCGAGCAGCCGGACATCGCTGGGCCCGTACGAGCAGTGGTAGCGCTCCACCGTCCGGTCCGCCCCGAGCACGGCCTCGGCGAGCGACCCGGGCGCGAGGGTCAAGGCCCCCTCGTGCCCGACGAGCGAGCAGGCGAGCGGCGCGATGAGCGGGTCCTCGGCGCCGGGGTCGTTCTCGGCGTGCGCGGCATGGGCGAGGCCGCACACATGACGGGCGTACTCCAGGAGCGCGTGCTGGAAGCCGCCGCAGGTGCCGAGGAAGGGAATGCCCTCCTCGCGCGCGGTGCGGATCGCCGCCAGCGCCCCCGCCTCGCTCCGGTACGGACTCCCGGGCAGCATCCACACCGCGTCGAACCCCCGCACGGCGTCCGGCTCGGCGGCGTCCTCGGTGGGGATCCAGTACGCGTCGAGGACGAGCCCGTCCCGGGCGGCGAGCGCGTCGAGGAGCAGCGGGACGCGGGTGTGCGAGGCGACGTTGGGGGAGCGGTCCCCGACGAGGGCAAGCCGGGCGGGCGGCGAAACCGGCGCCGACACGGGCGGCGGCGCGGCGGCGGAGTCGGCAGGTGTGGCGGAGCCCCCTGCGGGGCGCGTGGCGTTGGCGTTCATGACGGCCATCCTCGGCACCGGCCCCCGATCACGTCCAACGGCAAAATCTGCATCCTCGATAAGCGTTGCTGATGAGGCCCGCGATCCTGTACCCCATGGACCCGCACCTCCTCCGCACCTACGTCTCCGTCGCCCGGCTCGCCTCCTTCTCCGCCGCCGCCCGCGCCCTCGGCTACACCCAGTCCGCCGTCTCGCAGCACATCGCCGCCCTGGAGCAGGACCTCGGCACGCCGCTCCTGACCCGCCGCCCCGTCGCGCCCACGCGCGCGGGCGAGCGGCTCCTCGAACACGCGGGACCGCTGCTGCTGCGGCTCGACGCGGCCCGCGCGGAGGTCCTCGCCCTCGCGGGCGCGCCGGACGAGGACCTGACCCTGGCCGCCACCCCCACCGCCCTGACGCCGCGCACGCTGCGGGCGCTGCCGCCGACGGGCGTCACCCTGTGCGTCATGGACCGGGCCGCGGTCCCCGAGGCCGTCGCGACCGGCGCCGCACACCTCGGCCTCGTCGACGGAATCGCCGCGCCCACCGACCCGCTGCGCATCGCCGACGTCGCCCCGCTCACCACCCGGGGCACCGGCGAGGAACCGGTGTGCGTGCTCCTGCCCGCCGGGCACCCCCTTGCCCGCCGCACCGGCCTGCGCCTGGGCGACCTCGCGGACGCCCGCTGGCTGGACGCGCCCGGCACGGGCCTGCCCCTGGACCAGCTGCGCGCCGCGACGGGCCGCACGGGCTTCCGCCCGGCCCTGCGCTACGACGGCACGGACGTACGGACGCTCATCGCGCTCGCGGCCGCCGGACACGGGCTCGCCCTGCTGCCCCGCTCGGCGGCGACCACAGAACCGACCACAGAACCGGCCGTCGAGCCGACCACAGAACCGGCCGTCGAGCCGATCACCGAGCCGGCCGCCGGCACGGGCAGCTTGGGCGGCTCGCGCGGCCCGTACGGCACCGTCGCCGTGCCCCTCACCGCGCCCCGCGTCGTGCACCGCACCGAGCTGCTGCACACCGGCGCCCTGCGCGGCGCCGCGGCCGCCTTCGCCGCGCGTCTGGACGTCACCCGTTCGTGAATCGTCGCACGGGGGCACGCCGGGTAGAGCTGTGGCCGGAGGCGAGTCATGAAACAGACCGCGTTGCGTCCCAAGCCCATGCCAGGACGGGAGCCCGGCAGCGGCGACACACCCGCCAAGGGCCCCCGCCCGCACGCCGCGCGCCGCCGCGGCAAGCGGCTCACCACGCTCCTGCTCGGCCTGCTGTGCGCGACGGTCCTGGTGCTCACGGGCGTGGGCCTCGGCACCGTCGGCGCCACCGTCATCGGCATGAGCAGCCTGGCGGAGATGCGGCGGCAGGCGGGCGCGGGTGCGTCGCCGGGGGCGCCGGGGCAGGCACCACCCGGCGCGCGGTCCACGGGCGAGAAGCCGGCAGGCAAGGCGGCTGGGGGCCGGCAGCCCACCGACAGGACGGCGTCGGCCACCGCGCCGACGGGCCCGAAGCCGCAGGCGCTCAGGGCCCCTGGGCCACGCCTGGTCCTCGGCGTCGAGGTGGCCGACGCCCCGGCGCTCGGCGGCGCGCTGCTCGTCGGCGTGCACGTGCCGGGCCCCGGCCACGCGGCGGGCCTGCTGCGGCGGGACGTCGTCGTGGCGTTCGACGGCACCCGCGTGCGCACGGCGGCGGACCTCGTCCGTGCGGTGGCCACGGCACGGCCCGGCAGGAACGTCACTCTGACGGTCCGTCACCCGACGGGCGCCCGCAGGACCCTGACGATCACGCCGGGCTTCACCACCTGAGGCGCCCGCGGCGGCGCGGTCGGCGGATGGACGGACGGCGGATGGACGGACGGCGGTGGGCGGTCGGCGATGGGCCGACCGGTCGCGGGCGGCCGTCAGACGACCCGGAAGTGCGACGTCAGCCGCCGCTCGCCGGCGACGACGTCGAGGACGTGGAGGGCGAACCCCGCGGGTGCGTCCAGGTCGACCAGGCCCTCGCCCTCCCACGGCAGCCGCAGCGTCGAGACCACGCCGGGCCCGACGATCAGCGGCCGCCCCGCGAAGGTGGTCGCGGCGGGCGTGTGCGCGTGCCCGATGATGAGCCCCGCGATCTCCGGACGCCGCTCCACCAGCGCCTTCAGGCGGTGCGGCTCGCGCAGCGGCCACGCGGTGTCAAGCCGCGGATGGTGCACGGGCACGGGGTGGTGGTGGAAGGCGAGGAGCACCGGCGTCTCCCCGTCGAGGTCGTCGAGCCGGTCCTCCAGCCAGGCGTACGTCGTCTCGTCGATCAGCCCGTGGTCGTGGCCCGGCACGCTGGAGTCGAGCAGCAGGACCTCGACGTCGCCGACGCGGTGGGCGCTGTTCACCGGCGCCTCGGACGCGCTCGCCGCGGGCTCGCCCAGCAGGGCCGTGCGGAAGGGGACGCGCCGGTCGTGGTTGCCGGGGCAGGTCAGGACGGGCCAGGGCGCGTCGGTGAACAGCACGCGCGCGGCCTCCTTGTACTCGGCTTCCTCGCCGTGGTCGGCGATGTCGCCGGTCACGAGCAGCGCGTCCACGGGCCGGGGCAGCGCCCGCAGCCGCTCCATGACGCGCTCGGCCCGCTCGGTCGCCCGGGCGCCGCCGTCCAGATGTAGGTCACTGATCTGCGCGAGTACCAGCATGTCGTACGTCCCTCCCGCACCCGGGCACCGTCCAAGTGCCCCTGTCCGCACCCGGGCCCGACCTCGAACTAATGGATGAAACGCATCTAACCATTAGTCGTGGGCGCGGGGAACAGCCACCCGGAAACAGGTGGCCCCGCTCCGGGACGCGGGGCGCGGCCGACCGGGCCGCCGGGCCGGAATACCCGCTCGCGCGGCGCGGGGCGCGGGGGCAGGATGCTGGGGAAGATCCCAGCCCGCGGCCGCACGGCCGCCGACGGCTGCCGCAGACGATTCAGGAGGCCCGATGACCCCGGCCACGCCCGCGCCGTTCACCGCCGACGACTACCGCGCCCGGATGGACCGCGCCGCGCGCGCCGCGGCCGAAGCGGGCCTCGCGGGCGTCCTCGTCGCACCAGGACCCGACCTGGTGTGGCTGACCGGCTACCGCGTGCCCGCCGACACCGAGCGGCTCACCCTGCTCGTGCTCGCCCCCGGCCAGGACCCCGTGCTCGTGGTGCCCACCCTGGAGGCCCCGGACGCCGCCCGCGCCGCGGGCGCGCCCGCGCTGACCCTGCGCGACTGGACCGACGGCGTCGACCCGTACGGCGTGGCCGCGCCGCTGCTCGCCAAGGACGGCCGCTTCGGCGTGAGCGACAACGCCTGGGCGATGCATCTGCTCGGCCTGCAACGGCAGTTGCCCGACAGCTCCTACGCCGCGCTCACCGACGCCCTGCCGATGCTGCGGGCCGTCAAGGACGCGGCGGAGCTGGAGCGCCTCACCGCCGCGGGAGCCGCCGCCGACGCCACGTACGAGGAGATCCAGAAGGTGCCGTTCGCGGGCCGCAAGGAGACCGACGTCGCCGGTGACCTCGCCGACCTGCTGCGGCGGTTCGGGCACGAGCAGGTGGACTTCACGGTCGTCGGCTCCGGGCCGAACGGCGCGAGCCCGCACCACGAGGCGGGCGACCGCGTCATCGAGCACGGCGACACGGTCGTCCTCGACTTCGGCGGCCTGAAGCACGGCTACGGCTCCGACACCTCCCGCACCGTCCACGTCGGGGAGCCGACCGCCGAGGAGCAGCGCGTGCACGACGTGGTGCGCGCGGCCCAGGACGCCGCGTGCCGCGCGGTGCGCCCCGGCATCGCCTGCCAGGAGGTCGACCGCGTGGCGCGCGCCGTCATCACCGACGCCGGGTACGGCGAGCGGTTCATCCACCGCACCGGGCACGGCATCGGCGTCACCACCCACGAACCGCCGTACATGATCGAGGGCGAGGAGCAGCCGCTCGTGCCCGGCATGTGCTTCTCCGTGGAGCCCGGCATCTATCTGCCGGGCCGCTTCGGCGTGCGCATCGAGGACATCGTCACGGTGACGGAGGACGGCGGCCGCCGCCTCAACAACACCCCGCGCGAGATGGCCATCGTCAACTGAGGCCAGTGCGTGGGGCCTTGCTCAGCCCTGGGCGAAGTGCGCGAGCACGTCGTACGGCGGCGGCAGCGGCCGCGCGCTCGCCTCGTCGAGGCGCCGCATCTGGTCCTCGTCCAGAGCCCACCCCACCGCGCCCAGGTTGTCGGTGAGCTGCTCCACGGATCGCGCGCCGACGATCGGCGCGGTCACCCCCGGCCGCTGGAGCAGCCACCGCAGCGACACCTGTGCGGGCGTGCGCCCGGTCTCCTCGGCGAGAGCCAGTACCGCGTCCACGACCCGCCAGGTCGCCTCCGTGGCCCGCTCGTCCCAGGACCCGGCGCCGCGCGCGCCCTCGGGCGGCGCCGCCATGCCGCGCCGGTACTTGCCGGAGAGCCACCCGGCGTGCAGCGGGCTGTACGGAATGACGCCGACGCCCTCCGCGCGGCACAGCGGGAGCAGCTCCCACTCGGCCTCGCGCGCCAGCAGGTTGTAGATCGGCTGGAGGCACACGTACGGCTCCCAGCCGCGCGCGTGGGCCACGTCGCGGACCTTCTGGAGCTGCCCCGGGCTGTGGTTGCTCGCGCCGAGGTAGCGGACCTTGCCCGCCCGCACCAGGGTGTCGAGCGTGGACAGGGTCTCCTCGATCGGCGTGTGCGCGTCCCACACGTGCGTCTGGTACAGGTCCACATAGTCCGTGCCGAGGCGGCGCAGGCTCGCGTCCACCGCCGCGAGGACGTGCTTGCGGCCTAGCCCGCGCGCGTTCGGAGCCTCGCCCAGCGGCAGGAACACCTTGGTGGCGATCACCAGTTCGTCCCGCACGCGGCCCTTGAGCCAGCGGCCGAGCACCTCCTCCGACACGCCCTGCCCGTACACGTCGGCGGTGTCGACGAACGTGCCGCCCGCTTCCGTGAACGCGTCCAGCATCGCGTGCGCGACCCGCTCGTCCGCCCCGCCGCCGAACATCATGGCGCCGAAGCACAGTTCACTCACCTGGAGTCCGGTGCTCCCCAGCCGCCGCTGTTCCATGGCCGTGCCTCCTCGAAGTCACCACCAGGCTAGGCCGTGCCACCGACACCGCCGCCGACTAGTCCACAGCGAGCACCGCGCAGGACTCGGCGGGCAGCCGCAGGGCCCCGTCCGCGTCCGGGCCCTCGACGGGCTCCCACGCGGCGAGCACGCGCGCGTGGCGCACGCCCAACGGGACCTCGACGGCGCGCTCCGCGAGGTTCACGACGATCCGCAGGTCCCCGCGCCGCACGGCGAACCAGCCCGCCCTGGCGTCATGGGCGACGCGCACCGCGGCCAGATCGGGATCGGTGAGGTCGCCCCGCTCCCGGCGCAGCGCGATCAGCTCGCGGTACCAGCCGAGCACGCGCGCGTGGTGGCCCTTCTCCCGCTCGGCCCAGTCGAGACAGGACCGCTCCCGCGTCGCCGGGTCCTGCGGATCAGGGATGGCGTCCTCGGCCCACCCGTGAGCCGCGAACTCCCGCCGCCTGCCCTCCCGTACGGCCCGGGCGAGCTCGGGGTCGGTGTGGTCGGTGAAGAACTGCCACGGCGTCGAGGCCGCCCACTCCTCGCCCATGAACAGCATCGGCGTGAAGGGGCTCGTGAGGGTCAGCGCGGCCGCGCACGCGAGCCGGCCGGGGGAGAGCGCCGCGGAGAGCCGGTCGCCCTGCGCGCGGTTGCCGACCTGGTCGTGCGTCTGCGCGTAGCCGAGCAGCCGGTACGCGGGCGCGCGCCCGCGGTCCAGCGGGCGCCCGTGCGTCCGGCCCCGGAAGCTGGAGTACGTGCCGTCGTGGAAGTAGCCGTGCGTCAGCGTCTTCTCCAGGGCCGCGAACGGGGCCTCGGCGAAGTCCGCGTAGTAGCCCTGCGACTCACCGGTGAGCACGGTGTGCAGCGCGTGATGGAAGTCGTCGTTCCACTGGGCGTCAAGACCCATGCCGCCGCTCGCGCGCGGGGTGACGAGCCGCGGGTCGTTCAGGTCCGACTCCGCGATGAGCCCCAGCGGTCTGCCGAGCTCGCCCGCGAGCGCGTCGACGGCCGTGGCCAGCTCCTCCAGGAACGGGCGCGCCCGGGTGTCGCACAGCGCGTGCACGGCGTCCAGGCGCAGCGCGTCCACGCGGTAGTCCC
This sequence comes from Streptomyces sp. NRRL B-1347, assembly GCF_000720325.1. Classification (GTDB taxonomy): domain Bacteria; phylum Actinomycetota; class Actinomycetes; order Streptomycetales; family Streptomycetaceae; genus Streptomyces. Next base: position 58,910 of record NZ_JOJM01000042.1, on the reverse strand, counting down.
GCAGCCAGGCGAGCGCGCTGCCGACGAGGTACGCGCGGACCTCGTCCGAGCCCGGCGCGTCCAGGTTCACGGCGGCGCCCCACGGGGTGTGGTGCGTGTCCGTGAAGTACGGCCCGAAGGCGGGCAGATGGTTCCCCGACGGGCCCAGGTGGTTGTGCACCACGTCCAGGACCACGCCGAGGCCCGCGGCGTGGGCCGCGTCGACGAACCGTTTCAGCGCGTCGGGCCCGCCGTACGGCTCGTGCACGGCCCACAGCGAAACGCCCTCGTAGCCCCACCCGTGCCGTCCGGGGAAGGGGCACACGGGCATCACCTCGACGTGCGTGACGCCCAGGTCCACGAGGTGGCCGAGGCGCTCGGCCGCCGCGTCCAGGGTGCCCTCGCGCGTGTACGTGCCCACGTGCAGCTCGTACAGGACCGCGTCCCGCAGGCCCCGCCCGGCCCACGGCGCCCGCCACGCGAACCGCTCGTGCTCGACCACGGCACTGGGGGCGTCGGGCCCGTCCGGCTGCCGGGGCGAGCGCGGGTCGGGCAGCACGGGGCCGCCGTCGAGCGCGTAGCCGTAGCGGGTGCCGTCCCCGGCCGGTGCCTCCACGGACCACCACCCGGGGCGCTCCGGATCGCGCGCCAACGCGCGCGTGGTTCCCGCCGCGCCCGTGCCGTCCTCCGCGCCTCCGTGCGGTCCCGTCCCCTCCAGGACGAGGTCGACCCGCTCCGCGCGTGGTGCCCACACCTCGAACCTCACCGGCAGCCCCCCTCGTTGGCCCCTGTGTCGCCGTGCCTCCATGGTGCGCCAGAAGTGATCGCGGCGGAGGAGTTCGGCCGATTCTGGACACCCGGCCTGAGCTGGCCGACAATCGTCAGCGTGACCCTTCCTTCCGCGGCTTCCCCCGAGTACGACACACAGGCGGGACGGGTGACCGACGCCGAGCGGGAGCAGGCCCTGGAGGTGCTCAGGGAGGGTGCGGCACTCGGCCGCCTCTCGCACGACACGTTCGTCCGCCGCATGGAGCTGGCGCTCGCCGCCCGCAAGCGGCAGGAACTGGCCGTCCTCACCGCCGATCTGCGTACGCAGAAGCGCTGGACGCGGCTCGTGCTCTCCACCGTCGGCGCGGTCTCCGGCTTCGGTGTGCAGCTGCGCCGTGCCTGGCAGGCGGAGAAGCTGCCCAAGCTGCTGCTCCCGGCGCCGGGCGCGTATCCGCTGCGCATCGGCCGGGACCCGGCGAACGGCCTGCGGCTGAGCCACGACACGGTCTCGCGCGTCCACGCCGAGCTGATCCACCAGGGCGGCCTGTGGGTCCTGCGCGACCTCGGCTCCACGAACGGCACGTCCGTCAACGGCCGCCGGGTGATCGGCGCGGCCGTCGTGCAGGCCGGGGACCAGGTCTCCTTCGGCCACATGGCGTTCTGCCTCGCGGCGGCCTGAGGGCCGCAGCCCCGGTCCCGCCCCGCGCACGGCCCCGCCGCGGCATGCGCCCCGTACGCGCGCGTGCCGGGCGTCGTCCCGTACGCGCGCGTACGGGCGTCACACGTCCCGTACGCGCGCGTGCCGGGCCGCTTCCACCGTCGTCCGCGCCTGGTGCTCCACCTGGCGCTCCAGCGGCACCCAGCGGGCCTTGAACCGGTCGGCGAACGCCTCGCTCCACTGCGTCACCAGATGGTCGAGACGGGGCGCCGCCCGGTCGTCGGCCTCCTGGAGGACCCGCAGGAGCATCGCGGCCGCCCGCAGCGGAAGCCGCCGCCCGAAGGCGTCCACGCTGCCGATGTACGCCATCGACGTCCCGGCGGGCGGCAGGTGCCCCCAGTCGTCGGCGAGCCCCGGCACCAGGCCGAGCGCCCACCGGGCCGCCCGCAACAGCGGCCCGTCCGCGCCCGGGAGGCGGGGCAGCGCGTCGCCGAGCACGTCCTCCACCAGGCCCGCGTCGTGCCGGAGCCGCCGCGCGAAGCCGCGCAGGGCGGCCCGGGGCGCCGGGTGCACCGCCATGTCGTCCACCATGTCGCTCGCCCACATCGGCACCTCCACGATGGCCGTCACGCCGCCGTAGCGGTGCGCGTGGTGCCAGGTGGTGTGCCGGGCGTCCTCCGGCAGGCTCGGATAGGCGGCCGCGGAGCCGGGCCCCGGCAACACGTGTACGCCGGGCCCCGACACGGGCCAGCCCGCCGCGTCCGACGCGCCGGTCTCCACCGGGATGCCCAGGCGCGCGGCCGACGCGGCGAAGGGCGCGGCGAGCCCGGGGATGTCCCGGGTCAGCTGCACCCAGCTGCCGCCCAGGTCGGTGCAGTGCAGCGACACCTGCAAGTAGGGCCGCAGTTCGTCGATGACGCCCTTCAGGGCGCGGGTCTCGGGCGGCAGGCGGTCCGGCGGGAGCACGGACGGCGACCACTCGGGCTGCTCGGGGCCCGCCGGGCGGAAGAAGTGCCGGTGGTAGTCCAGGAGGGTGCGCGGCGCCGGGGTGCGGTGCAGGCTCGCGCCGTCCGGGTCCGCGCACAGCAGGAAGTGCCACGACGTGTCGGCCCGCAGCGCGGGGTCGCGCACCGACCACTCGGCCAGGGCGACGAGGGTCGAGCCCCCGGTGGGTTCGTTGGCGTGCGCGCCCGCCACCACGAGCACCGCGCGCGGGGCGTGCCCGACGGACAGCAGGTGCAGGGGGCGGCCCGCGCGTGAGACGCCGACCTGGCGCAGCGTGCACAGATCAGGACGGTGAGCCGCCAGCTCCCGTGCGGACACGACGAGTTCGGGAACACTGGGATAGCGGTTCGCCGCCAGTTGACTCACCCCCGACTGGTCCGCTGACGCAATCCGCAGTACGCCACGCGACGGTACGGGTGTCAAGCACCCGGTGGACGGGCTCCACGGGGTCCACCCCCGGTACACACGGCTCCGCTCGCTCCTTGCGTCCCACCCACTAGGCGGTATGCCACGTTCCGCTCGGCGCACGCTCCTGGCGCCCGCCGTCAAACACGCTCCAAAAGAGCCACCGGAAGCGGCGTGAGCAGATCGCTCACGCGCGTGCTGCCATCGAACTCGCGCCCCGGCGTGAGCAGATCGGCCCACGCCCCCCGCGGCAGCGCGAGCGCGGTGTCCCGCCAGCCGCCCGCTTCCGCGAGGCGCAGCGAGAGCCGCGTCACGGCCACCACCACGCCCCCGGAGCGGCAGTAGGCCACGCAGTGCGCCGCGCGCGGCCCGGTCGCCGCGAGCGGCTCGTACGTGCTCCCGCCGCCGAACAGGCCGGGGCGCCGCGCGCGCAGCCGCAGCGCCGCCGCGGTGACCGCGAGCTTCTCGTCCGACAGGTCCCAGGAGTCCCGGCGCGCGCCGAGCCCCTCCAGCAGGCCCGTGTCGAAGCTGGCGGGGCGGCGGTTGTCGGGGTCCACCAGGGCGTGGAAGGCCCGCTCCGTGCCCTGGTAGAGGTCGGGCACCCCCGGCATCGTCAGGTGCAGCAGCGTGCCGCTGAGGACGTTCACGCGCGCGTGCGGGGCGAGTTCGGCCGCGAACGCGGCGACCGTGTCCAGCGGCGGCCCGCACGGACCCGCCGCGAGGAACGCCGTCACGGCGCCCTCGTAGCCCTCGTCGCGCTCCGTCCAGCTGGTGTGCAGGCCCGCCTCCCGCACGTGCTTCAGGAGGGCCTCCTGAAGCCGCCGACCGTAGCCCCCGGACTCACCGCGGCCCTCGGACTCACCGCGGCCCCCGGAATCACTGCCGCCGTCGGGCTCGCCGCGCGCGGCCGGGGCGAATCCCACCGCCGTCTGCCAGGCCGCCCAGGCCAGTTGGGGGTCGGGCGCCCGGGTGCCGCCCGCGCGCGCGGTCTGCCGCGTCACCTCGGCGAGCAGCGCGTCCCACCGCCCGGGAGCCTGCGTCAGGACGCTGATGCCCGCCCGCACCTCGGCGCTGCGCTTGGTGTCGTGGGTCGTCAGGACCGTGCCCGAGTACGGCCAGTCGCGCCGCACGCGCGCGCAGTACGCGTGGAACTCCGCCACGTCCAGCGCGGGCCGCCCCGGCTCGGCGCCCACCTCGGACGCCGACAGGAGCGGCACGTGCCGGTAGAACGCCGTGTCCTCCACGGACTTGGCCCGCAGCGCCGCCGCCGTCTGCGCGAACCGCGCCCGGAACTCCGCGCACCGCTCCCCGTCCCCCCGCCTGCCGAGCGCCAGGTCCCGGACCGCGTCGACCGCCTCGGCCTCCTCGGGCACCGCGAACACCGCCCTGGCCTCGGCGGCCGCGCCCGCCGTCAGGACCGTCGCCGGGTCGGCGCCGCCGACCGCGTACGGACGGTAGACCTCCAGGCGCACGAGCAGCTCCCGCAGCGCCGTCCGCAGCGCCCACGGGGCGTGGTCCCGCAGGCCGGGGTCCGCCGCGCACAGCGCGTCCGCCGCACGCGTGAGCCGCTCCACCTCGGCGGCCAGCTCCCGCGTGACGACCTTGTACGCGGCGCGCCGCACGGTCGCCCGCCAGTCGCCGCCGCGGTCGGCGGGCGGCGCCGCGAACCGGCGGTAACGGCTGAGCAGTTCGCGCGCGCCCGCCCCGTCCGTGAGCACCCCGTCGACGTGCCGCAGCGCGTCGTAGCCGGTGGTGCCCGCCACCGGCCAGGCCGCGGGCAGCCGCTCGCCGTCGGCCAGGATCTTCTCGACGACCGTCCAGCGCCCGCCCGTCGCCTCGTGCAGCCGCTGGAGGTAAGCCCCCGGGTCCGCGAGCCCGTCCGGGTGGTCGACGCGCAGCCCGTCGACGACGCCGTCGCCCAGCAGCCCGAGGACCGTGGCGTGCGTCGCGTCGAACACCTCGGGGTCCTCGACCCGCACGGCGATCAGGTCCGAAATGGTGAAGAAGCGCCGGTAGTTGAGCTCGGTGCGGGCCAGCCGCCACCAGCCGAGCCGGTACCACTGCGCGTCGAGCAGCCGCGGCAGCGGCAGCCGCTCGGTGCCCGTGCGCAGCGGGAACACCCGGTCGTGATAGCGCAGCACGCCGCCGTCGACGCGCAGGTGCGCGAGGTCCGCGCCGACTCGGTGGGCGAGGACGGGCAGCAGCAGCTTGCCGCCGCCCGCCGCCCAGTCGACGTCGAACCAGCGCGCGTACGGCGACGCGGGCCCGTCGCGGAGGACCTCCCACAGCGCGCGGTTGTGCACCGGGTCCGCCGCCATGTGGTTCGGCACGATGTCCACGACCAGGCCGAGCCCGGCCGCCCGCGCCGTGCCCGCGAGCGCCCGCAGCCCCGCCTCGCCGCCCAGCTCGCCCCGCACGCGCGCGTGGTCCACGACGTCGTAGCCGTGCGCGGAGCCGGGTACCGCCTCCAGGACCGGCGACAGATGCAGGTGCGAGACCCCGAGGGCGGCCAGGTAGGGCACCGCCGCCTCGGCCGCCGCGAACGGGAACTCCGGACACAGCTGCAGCCGGTACGTGGCGGTGGGCGGCTGCGGGACATCGGGCGCGGGGCGCGGAGACGTCATGCGAACGTACGTACCCGCCTGGGCGGCTTTCGTGCCTTCGACGCATGCGCGGGTTCGCAGGAGCGTCGATAGCGTCCGACGATGACTGAGAAGGGGCGGTACGGGCGGGGCGGCCGTCGCGGCCGGATCCGGCGCACGGCCGACGCCTACGGGGACGCGCTCGCGATCACCGGGGCGGCGCTGCCGGTGCTCTCGTTCCTCGGCCGGCTGCCCGTGGCCGTGATCCAGTTCGGCAGCGTGCTCCTGGTCGCCGAGACCAGCGGGTCGCTCGCGACCGGCGGAGCCGTCGCCTGCGCCCTCGCCCTGGGGCAGGTGACCGCGGGGCCGTTCGTCGGGCGGCTCGCCGACCGGCGCGGGCAGCGGCCGGTCGTCCTCGCCTTCGCCGCGCTCAACGCCGTCGCCGTGGCCGCCTGCGCGCTCGGCGCCCTGCTGCGGCCGCCCACGCCCGTGCTGCTGGTCCTCGCGGCCCTGGCGGGCGCGAGCGTGCCCGGGATCGGCCCGCTGGCCCGCGCCCGCGTCGTGGCGCTGCTGCGCCGCGGGGACGCGCCCCCGGGGCTCGTCAACACCGCGCTGTCCCTGGAGTCCACGATGGACGAGCTGTCCTTCGTGCTCGGGCCCGCCCTGGTCGGCCTCGCCGCGGTCGCGGGCCACCCGGCGTACGCGTTCGCCGTCGCGGCCCTCCTGGTCGCGGTCTGCGGCACCGGCTTCGCGCTGCACCCGACGGCACGGGCGGCCGCCCCGGCTGCCGCCTCCCGCGCGCGGGAGGCGCACTCCGCGCTCCCGCGCGCGGTGTACGTCGTCCGCGTCGGACTCGTCTTCCTGGGCGTCCTGCTGGGCGCCTGCGGGGCCGGGATCGCGGCGCTCACCGATGAGCTCGGCGCGCCGGGCCACGCGGGTCTGGTCTATGCCGCGATGGGCGTCATGAGCGCCGTCGCGGGCCTTTCCATGGCCGCGCTGCCGGACCGCTTCGGGCTGCACGGCCGCTGGCGCGCCGCCACGGCGGCCGCCGCGCTCCTGTCGCTGCCGCTGGTGTGGACGGACAGCCTGCCGGCCCTGTACGCCGTCGTGACGGTCTTCGGCGCGGTCTACGCCCCGAACCTCGTCACCGGCTTCGCGCTGACCGAGCGGGCCGTGCCCCGGCCGCGGCTCGCCGAGGGCATGACGTGGGCGGCGAGCGCCTTCGTCGGCGGCCAGGCGGTCACGCTCGCCGTGGCCGGGCGGCTCGCCGAAGCCCACGGCGCGGGCGCCGCGTTCGCGCTCGGCAGCGCGGCCGCCGTGGTCGCCTTCGCCATCGCCCTGGCGGCCCGCCCGGAGGCGCTCGCGGTCGAGCGCGTCGGCCACGTCGGCCACGCGCGCGTGGCCGACGCCGCCGACGCGCCTACGCCGGGCGCTGCAGCACCGTGAGGCTCCGGTCGGTCAGCGTCACGCGCTCGCCCGCCCGCACCTTCACCCCCGTCCCCGGCGGCACCCCTTCCTCGCGGGCCGTGTCGACCACCACCTGCCACTGCTGGCCCTGGTTGACCGGCACCACGAACTCCAGCGGGTCCGGGGACGCGTTGAACATCAGCAGGAACGAGTCGTCGGTGATCCGCTCGCCGCGCGGCCCCGGCTCGGAGATCGCGTTGCCGTTGAGGAACACCGTCAGAGCCCGCGCCTGGGCCGCGCCCCAGTCCTCCTGAGCCATCTCCTCGCCCTCCGGCGTGAACCAGGAGATGTCCGACAGCTCGTCGTGGGTGCCCTCGACGGGACGGCCGTGGAAGAACCGGCGCCTGCGGAACACCGGATGGTCGCGCCTGAGCCACGCCATCGCGCGCGTGAACTCCAGGAGGGTGCTCTCGCCCTCGGGCCAGCACACCCAGGCGACCTCGTTGTCCTGGCAGTACGCGTTGTTGTTGCCGCCCTGGGTGCGGGCGAACTCGTCGCCGTGGCTGAGCATCGGCACGCCCTGGGACAGCATCAGCGTGGCGAGGAAGTTCCGCAGCTGCCGGGCGCGCAGGGCGAGGACGCCGGGGTCGTCGGTGTCGCCCTCGACACCGCAGTTCCAGGAGCGGTTGTGGCTCTCGCCGTCCTGGTTGTCCTCGCCGTTGGCGTCGTTGTGCTTGTCGTTGTACGCCACCAGGTCGTGCAGGGTGAAGCCGTCGTGGCAGGTCACGAAGTTGATCGAGGCGAGCGGACGGCGGCCGTCGCCCTGGTACAGGTCCGACGAGCCGGTGAGCCGCGAGGCGAACTCCGCGAGGGTGCGCGGCTCGCCGCGCCACAGGTCCCGCACGGTGTCGCGGTACTTGCCGTTCCACTCCGTCCACAGCGGCGGGAAGTTGCCCACCTGGTAGCCGCCCTCGCCGACGTCCCAGGGCTCGGCGATCAGCTTCACCTGGCTCACCACCGGGTCCTGCTGCACCAGGTCGAAGAACGAGGAGAGCCGGTCCACCTCGTGGAACTGCCGCGCGAGCGTCGCCGCGAGGTCGAAGCGGAAGCCGTCCACGTGCATCTCGGTGACCCAGTACCGCAGCGAGTCCATGATCAGCTGGAGCACGTGCGGATTGCGCATGAGCAGCGAGTTGCCGGTGCCCGTGGTGTCCATGTAGTACGCCGGATCGTCCTCCACGAGGCGGTAGTACGAGGCGTTGTCGAGACCCCGGAAGGACAGCGTCGGGCCCAGGTGGTTGCCCTCCGCCGTGTGGTTGTAGACCACGTCCAGGATGACCTCGATGCCCGCCTCGTGCAGCGCGCGGACCGCCGACTTGAACTCCAGGACCTGCTCGCCCCGGTCGCCCCAGGAGGCGTACGCGTTGTGCGGGGCGAAGAAGCCGATCGTGTTGTAGCCCCAGTAGTTGTTGAGGTCCATGTCGACGAGCCGGTGGTCGTTCACGAACTGGTGGACCGGCATCAGCTCCAGGGCGGTCACGCCGAGCCGCGTCAGGTGCTCGATGACCGCCGGGTGCGCGAGGGCCGCGTAGGTTCCGCGCAGCTCGTCCGGCAGCTCCGGGTGCAGCATCGTCAGGCCCTTCACATGGGCCTCGTAGATCACGGTCTCGTTGTACGGCGTGCGCGGCGGGCGGTCGTCGCCCCAGTCGAAGTACGGGTTGACCACCACCGAGGTCATCATGTGCGGCGCGGAGTCCAGGTCGTTGCGCTTGTCCGGGGCGCCGAAGCGGTAGCCGTACACCTCCTCGCCCCAGTCCACCGCGCCGCCCACCGCGAGCGCGTACGGGTCGAGGAGGAGCTTCGCCGAATTGCAGCGCTGCCCGCGCGCGGGTTCGTACGGGCCGTGCACGCGGAAGCCGTACCGCTGGCCCGGCATGACGCCGGGGAGGTACGCGTGCCGCACGAAGCCGTCGGACTCGCGGAGCTCCACCGCCGTCTCCGAGCCGTCGTCGTGCAGCAAGCACAGTTCGACGCGGTCCGCGGCCTCGGAGAAGACCGCGAAGTTCGTACCGGCGCCGTCGTACGCGGCGCCGAGGGGATACGCCTGCCCAGGCCAGACCTGCATGTCGTCGACTCTTCCACGCTCGTCACTCCCGTGGGGGCTGCCTTGGCCAGAGTGTGCTCGAAAGTGGGGCAACCACAAAGGAGTTGAGCCCGTCTAACCGACTGACCACATACTCGACATGCCCATGAATTGGGCCCATCAGGGGAGATTGGGGGAGGATGTGCGCAAGCTAGTCAGACGTCACCTCGGGAAGGTCGTGGCGGGGGGTGCCCTCGCCGTGGCGGCCACCGCGGCGCTCGTGGCCGTCACGCTGCCCGACCAGGCGGGGGCGGGGGAGTCCGACCGCAGCACGGCCGCGGGCTCCTCGCGCCAGGACGCCGTGGCACCGGACGGCCGGGTGGAGGCCGCGCCCGACGAGGGCTCCGAGGGGGTCGGCAGCGACCCGCTGACCGACGCCGAGACCGAGCGGGCCCAGAAGATAGCCCTGGACAGCAACGGCCTGCGCTCCAGCGCACGGGACGTGGAGGGCGACAGGGGGCCGGAGCGCCTGTCCACGAACCTCGCGGAGAACGAGCCGGGGGCGACCGGGGACGACGCGGCGCGCCGGGCCGAGATCGTCTACTACGACTACAAGAAGGACGCCGTCGTCGCGAAGACGGTGAACCTGAAGACCGGCAAGGTCGAGTCGACCAACACGGCCCAGGACGTCCAGCCGCCGCCCAGCGAGGAGGAGCTGAACGAGGCCGCTCAGCTGCTGATCGCCGACGAGCACGGCAAGGGCCTGCGGGAGGACTACAAGAAGGCCACCGGCAAGAAGCTGGAAGGCCCCGGGGACCTGGACCTGAGCGGGTTCGTCTTCCGCAAGGAGACCCTCGACAGCGTCCCCTCCGACCTCCAGGACTGCGGCAAGCACCGCTGCATGCAGGTCGTGGCCAAGGTCAAGAACGGTCCGTGGATCGACACCCGGGCCTTCGTCGTCGACCTCAGCGACCGCCACGTGGGCCGGCTCCGCTGACCGCCCGCCCAGGGCATCCACACGTCTACCTCCTCACTGAAGGAGCCTTCTTCGCATGCACGTCTCGCACGGCAAGAGATTCCCGCGCGCCCGCAAGGCGGCCGGTACGGCCCTTGCGGTCTCCGCGCTCCTGGGAGCCGCGATAACCACCGCGGGCCCCGCCACCGCGGCCCCCAAGGCCGCCCCGCAGGCGCCCGCGGCCGACTGCAGCGCCGACTACCGCATCGAGCAGACCCTCGACGGCGGCACGACCTGGCGCATGTGCTGGCACTACAACACGTACTCCGGGCTCATCCTCGACAAGATCAGCTACCAGCCCAAGAGCGAGCCCAAGCCCATCCCGGTGCTCACCAGCGCCCGCCTCGCGCAGATCCACGTGCCCTACGACGACGGTGAAGCCGAGTTCGACGACGTCACGGGCACGGACTTCGGCAGGCGGCTGCAGAAGCTCAAGACGAGCGAGTGCCCCGGCGGCACCATCAAGACGGTGAAGGTCCCGGACGGGGGGAACGTCCCGGGCCTGTGCACCACCACCCGCGCGCGGGGGCACGCCTACCGTCTCAACAACGACGCGAGCACCGGCGGCAGCGGCAAGGTCTACGCGGCCCAGGGCAAGGACCTGCTCGTCTACACCGTCAACAAGGCCTCCTGGTACGAGTACATCACCGAGTGGCGGTTCTCGTCGGACGGCACCATCACGTCCAACGTGGGCGCCACCGGCAGCCTGTCGCCGTACGACTTCGACGGCGGCGACGACCGCGGCTGGCCCATCGGCAAGGGTGACCAGGCCAAGGCCGAGAGCCACTCGCACAACGTCTTCTGGCGGCTCAACTTCGGCCTGGACGGCTCGCCCAAGTCCAAGGTCGAGCAGTACGACTCCAAGGTCACCCCGCCGGCCGGCCGGGGCAGCCCCACCACGAAGACGACCCGCACGCCCATCACCAAGGAGCTCGCGGGCGACCGCCAGGACATGCGCTGGTGGCGCATGGTGAGCACGGCGGGCAAGAACAAGGACGGCCACCCCCGCAGCTACGAGTTCGTGCCCGGGGCCAGCCAGAAGCACGCGGGACGGCCGTTCACACGGCACGACGTGTTCTTCACCGAGTACAAGAAGTGCGAGCAGTACGCGAGCAACAACATCGGGTGCCCCAACGGCTACCCGGGCAGCGTCGACAAGTGGTCGAACGGCGAGACCCTGAAGCACCCCATCAGCTGGGTCAACATCGGCTTCCACCACATCGCCCGGGACGAGGACCAGCAGCCCATGCCGGTCCACTGGCAGGGCTTCTCGCTGGCCCCGCGCGACGTGACGGCCATGAACCCGCTCACTCCGCAGGACCTGTCCGGTGTGAACGGACGGCCGCGAACCTGAAGTTGCCGCACGACCCTGCCCATCCGGCTGCACCGCCCGCCGGTCCCGGAGTACCCTTCCTTGATCGTTGGCTGGGGGAGAGCCCGGGGGAGCGGAAGGCGGTGCACGGGTGAGCTCGGAGGGGCGGGAGCTGCCCCCTGGTGACGAGGGTCACGAGGGGAGCTCCGCGGACGTCCCGCCCTCGGCGGTGTCGTTGGCACGGCCGATGGAACCGGTGTCCCAGATCGGACCCGAACTGGACTGGGACGCCGACGCCTGGCGCGAGGTGCGTACGCGCGCCCAGCGGGCCGGGCGGGCCTACATCTGGCTGAACCTCGTGGAACAGCGGCTGCGCGCGGTCGTGGCCGCTGTTCTGCGCCCCGTCTACGAACCCGTCCACGCGGACGACTGGGTGGTCGCCGCAGCGGGACCCGCGGGGCAGGAGTGGGTGCAGCGGGCCGTCGCCGTGCGCGAGGTGAGCCGCCGCAAGGGCTACCTCCTGGACCCGGCCGACGACAACGTCCTGAGCTTCCTCACGCTGCCGCAACTGCGCGAGCTGGTCGTCCAGCACTGGCCGTGCTTCGAGCCCTACCTCGACGACCGGCGCGAGGTCGAACTGGCCCTGGACGAGCTGGAGGTCACCCGCAACGTGGTCTCGCGCAACCGCGCCCTGTCCCCGACGGTCCTGGCCCAGGCCGAGCGCGCCTCCGCGCGCCTGCTGGAGATACTCGGCGCGGGCTCGGACGCGCCCTCCGCGCGGCGCCTTCCGGTCGACGCCGTGGAGCAGCTCGTCGGCGACCGGTACGCGGACGTCGTGGGCGTGCACGCGGACCGGGTCCGGCTGCTCCGGCAGTTCCCCGCGGAGGACCTCTTCGGCGGCGCCCGGCGCGTCGACGCGATCGGCATAGGCCTCAACCTGCTCGTGCAGAACTTCTCGGGCCGCCGTCTGGTGCGCCTCGCCGAGTCCGGCTGCCGGGTCCGGCTGCTCTTCCTGAACCCGGCGAGCAGCGCGGTCAAGCGCCGGGAGCGCGAACTGGGTCTGAAGCGGGGCGAGCTGGGCCGGGCCGTCGAGTCGAACATCCTCCACATGCGGCGCGTGCGGTCGCGGCTCCGGGACCCCGGCGCCTTCGAGATCCAGGTCTTCGACGAGACCCCGCGCTTCACGGCCTACCTCGTCGACGGCGACGGCTCGGACGGCATCGCCGTCGTCCAGTCCTATCTGCGGCGCACGCGCGGCATGGAGGCGCCGGTCCTGGTGCTGCGCGGCGGCGGCCGGGTGGTCAAGGCGGACGACCTAGGCGAGCACGGCCTTTTCGCGACGTACCGGGAGGAGTTCGAGACGGCCTGGGCGGACTCGCGTCCGGTGTCGTAGGGCGGCCTCCCGGCGCGGTAGCGGAATCCGGCCATCTGATTGTCAGTGGCGCATGGGATCGTGGAGGCCATTGGGGGAACGCACCACGACGAAGGGGGCGGCCATGGGCTGGCACCGGGAGCTGCTGATCGGCTTCGACCTGGAGACGACGGGCACGGATCCGCACGAGGCGCGGATCGTCACGGGGGCGGTGGTCGAGGTCAGGGCCGGGCAGGAGCTGGGCCGCCGCGAGTGGCTCGCCGATCCGGGCGTGCCGATACCGCCGGACGCGGTGGCCGTGCACGGCATCACCGACGAGCGGGCGGCCGCCGAGGGACGGCCCGGCGCGGAGGTCGCCGACGCGATCGCCGAGGTCCTGGTCTCCGCCTGGCGCTCGGGCGTCCCGGTCGTCGCGTACAACGCGGCGTTCGACCTCACCCTGCTGGCCGCCGAGCTGCGCCGGCACGGGCTCGCCTCCCTGCGGGACCGGCTCGGCGGGGCCGACCCCGCGCCAGTGATCGACCCGTACGCCATCGACCGCTCGGTGGACCGCTACCGCCGTGGCAAGCGCAATCTGGAAGCGGTCTGCCGGGAGTACGGCGTGGTCCTGGAGTCCGCCCACGACGCCTCGTCCGACGCCCTCGCCGCGGCGCGGCTCGCCCGCGCGATAGCCGACCGCCACGCCAAGGTCGCCGACCTCGGCCCGGCGGAGCTGCACCGACGCCAGGTGGAGTGGTACGCGGAGTGGGCCGCGGACTTCCAATCCTTCCTCCGCCGCAAGGGCGACCCCACGGCAGTGGTCGACGGCACCTGGCCCCTCCGAGAGCCGGCCCGCGTGCCCTAGCGGGGCTGAAACCTCCAGCCTCTCCGGCGTTTGAGGAGCGGGGTCTGGGGCGGCGCCCCAGGAGCGGGAAGGGGCGCCCGCGCGCGGAGCGTGCTGATGGACACAGCGGGGCGCACCCGCGAGGGTTTAGAACGGGTGCCAGCGGACCTCGGTGTCGCCCTCGCGAAGCGAGGCCACGCGGCGGCGGAATTCGGCCAACGCCCGCTCGTTGGCGGGCGCGTGCTGAGCCACCCAGGCACAGCTCGCGGTCTCCCGTGCCCCGCGCAGCACCCCGCACCCCTCCCACTCCCGCACGTCCCACCCGTACTCCCGGGTGAACTCGTCGTACGCGTCGTCCCCGAGCCCGTACCGGTCGCGGGACAGCGCCATGACGACCAGATCGTGCTCGCGGAAGTCCGAGGAGAAGGTCTCCAGGTCGACCAGGACGGGCCCCTCCGGGCCCACCAGGACGTTGCGCGGCAGCGCGTCCCCGTGGATCGGCCCCGGCGCGAGCCGGGGCACGAGCGCGGCGGCCGCCGCCGCGAACCCGTCCCTGCGCTCCCGGAGGTAGTCCGCGTCGGCGGGGTCGATCGCGTCCCCGGCGAGCCGCAGCCACCGCTCCACACCCCCGAGCAGCTCGCGCCGCGGCAGCTCGAAGGGGGGCGCGGGCAGGGCGTGCACGAGCCGCAGGAGTGCGGCCAGGTCACCGGGGCGCGCGGGCCGCACCGCCGCGGGCAGGCGGTGCCAGACCGTCACCGGGTGGCCCTCGACGAGCCGCGGCTCGTCCTCGGCGGCCCGTACGGCGGGCACCCCGGCGTCCCGCAGCCACGCGGCGACGGCGAGTTCGCGCCGCGCCCGGTCGAGCAGCTCGGGCGCGTCCCGGCCGACCTTGACCACCAGGCCGCCCACGGCGAACACCGCGTTCTCACCGAGGGCGAGGAGCTCGGCGCCCGCTTCGGGGCGCGCCGCGAGCCCCGCGCCGCCCAGGACCTTCCGTGCCCGTGCCTCGTCCATCCGTTGCCTCCCACAGCCTGTGCCTCACCGTGCTCCGCGGCGGTCACAGCCGGACCAGCCGCCGCGCAAGTGTCGCATTCGTACTGGCCAGCCGGACTTTCGGCGTGCGCGGTCGCTTGACGTACGCCGGTCGCGTCAGCACGATGACGGAGGCCGTCAGGTCGGCCAAACAGTCATCATCCGCTCAAAGGAGCCGATTCCGTGACATTGGCGACCGCGCGAGCGCGGTCCGGCAAGGGCTCCCGAGGCCGCCGCCCCGCCAGGGCCATGGACCACGGCGCCTGGTTCCTGGTCCTGCCCGCGCTGCTCCCGATCCTGGTGCTGAGCCTCGGCCCGCTGCTCTACGGCATCGCGCTCGCCTTCACCGACTCCCAGTCGGGCCGCACCGAGGCCACCGAGTGGATCGGGCTCCTCAACTTCCAGGACCTGCGGCACGACACCCTGTTCTGGGACTCGTTCCGGATCGGCCTGCTCTGGGCGGTCGGGGTGACGGTGCCGCAGTTCCTGCTCGCGCTCGGCCTCGCGCTCCTGCTCAGCCAGAACCTGCGCTTCCGCTGGCTGGCCCGCTCGCTCGCGATCGTCCCGTGGGCGATGCCCGAGGTCGTCGTCGGCATCATGTGGCGGCTCGTCTACCACCCGGACGCGGGCATCCTCAACGAGACGCTGCGCGACCTGGGGTTCGGCGACGGCCGGGACTGGCTGACCGGCCTCGGCACCGCGCTGCCCGCCGTCATCGTCGTGGGCGTCTGGGCGGGCATGCCGCAGACCACGGTGGCCCTGCTCGCCGGGCTCCAGAACGTGCCCCGGGAACTGCACGAGGCCGCCGCGATGGACGGCGCGGGCGCCTGGCGCCGCTTCACCACCGTCACCTGGCCCGCCCTCAGGCCGATCGCGCTCGCCATCACCGCGCTCAATTTCATCTGGAACTTCAACTCCTTCGCCCTGGTCTACGTGCTCACCAACGGCGGCCCCGGCGGGCGCACCCGCCTGCCGATGCTGTTCGCGTACGAGGAGGCCTTCCGCTACGGCCAGTTCGGCTACGCGGCGGCGATGGGCTGTGTGATGGTCGCGGTGATCTCGGTGCTGCTCGCCGTGTACCTCGTGGGCCGCCTGAGAGGAGCCGACGAGCGATGACCTCGCGTACGAAAGGGGCCGCGCGCACCGGAGCCGCGCGGACGAAGGGGGCCGCGCGGGCCGGGCAGTACCTCGCGCTCCTCGCCTATCTCGTCTTCCTGGTGTTCCCGTTCCTCTGGCTGCTCTCCACGTCCTTCAAACCGGCCACGGAGCTGGGCAGCCTGCACCCCACCTGGATCCCTGAGGACCCGACCCTCGCCAACTACCGCCAGGCCTTCGACGAACAGCCGCTCCTGCGCGCCGCGGGCAACTCGCTGGTCGCCGCCCTCAGCGCCGCCGTGATCGCCGTCGTCATCGCCACCCCGATGGCGTACGTGATGGCGCGCCACCGCACGCTGCTCGCCCGGGCCGCGACCGGCTGGGTCGTGGTCAGCCAGGCCTTCCCCTTCGTCCTGGTGATCATCCCGCTGTTCCTCGTCCTGAAGAACCTGCGCCTGATCAACTCGCTGCCCGGTCTGATCATGGTCTATGTGGTGTGGGCGCTGCCGTTCGCGCTGTGGATGCTCGTCGGGTACGTCCGCGCCGTGCCGGTGGAGCTGGAGGAGGCCGCGGCCGTCGACGGGGCGAGCCGCCTGCGCACGCTCGTGTCGGTCACCGCGCCGCTGCTCGCGCCGGGCATCGGGGCGACCGCGCTGTTTGCCTTCATCACGGCGTGGAACGAGTTCTTCTTCGCGCTCGTCCTGCTCAAGACCCCGGAGAAACAGACGTTGCCGGTCGTCCTCACGCACTTCATCGGCGCGGAGGGCGTGGCCGACCTCGGCCCGCTCGCCGCCGCCGCGTTCCTCGCGACGCTGCCCTCGCTCGTCGTCTTCGCCCTCATCCAGAAGCGGATCACGGGCGGCATGCTCGCCGGGGCGGTGAAGAGCTGATGCGCCGCGTCCGCGCCCTGGGCGCCGCGGCCGCCGCGCTCGTCCTGCTGCTCGCGGGGTGCTCGGGCGACGGCGGGGACTCCGACGGGCGGATCACCCTGCGCTTCCAGTCGCTCGCCTGGCAGCAGGAGTCCGTCGCGGCGAACAAGGAACTGGTGGCGGAGTGGAACGCGCGCCACCCCGACGTCGAGGTCGAGTACGTCCAGGGCAGTTGGACGAGCGTCCACGACCAGCTCCTCACCTCCTTCGAGGGCGGCGAGGCCCCGGACGTCATCCACGACGCGTCCGACGACCTCGCGGACTTCGCGTACGGCGGCTACCTCGCCGACCTCGGGAAGCTGCTGCCGCGCCGCCTTCGGGACGACATCCCGCAGGCCAGCTGGGACACGACGACCTTCGGCGGCAAGGTGTACGGCGTGCCGTTCCTCCAGGAGCCGCGCGTGCTCATCGCCAACGCCAGGTGGCTGAAGGAGTCCGGCGTCCGGATCCCGACCCCCGACAAGCCGTGGAGCTGGCCGGAGTTCCGCTCGGTGACGCGGGAGCTCGGCGCGGGCAAGGGCAGGTTCGGAGTGGCCTGGCCGCTGAAGGAGCCGGTGTCGGCCACGCTCAACCTGTCGCTCTCGGCGGGCGGCGAGCTCTTCCACCGGCGCCCGGACGGCAAGGCCGAGATCCGCTTCGAGGACGCCGAAGCCGTGGTGCCGCGCACCGTCCACGACCAGGTCAACGTCGACGGGAGCGCGTCCGGGGCGACGCTCGGCATGGGCGGCTCGGACACGCTGCCCGGCTTCTTCGGCGGCAAGTACGCGATGGTGCCGCTCGGCTTCTCCTACCGCCAGCAGATCGTCCAGCAGGCGCCGAAGGGCTTCGACTGGCAGGTCCTGCCCGCGCCCGCAGGGGCGGAAGGGCTCGCGCAGGGCGTGAGTCCGCAGACCCTGTCGGTCGCCGAGGACAGCCCGCACAAGAAGGAGGCGGCCGCGTTCATCGACTTCTTCCTGCGCCCCGCCAACATGGTGCGGCTCGCGCGCGGCGACTGGATGCTGCCCACCGGCAAGGAGGCCCTCAAGGACCCGGCGCTGCGGACGGCGAAGGACGACTGGGCGACGGGCACGGCGCTCGCCCGCCACCTCCGGCCCGCCCCCGCGCAGTCGGTGCGCGGCTACCCCGAGTGGTCGGACAAGGTCGCCACGCCCGCGCTCCAGGAGTACTACAGCGGCGCGATCGGCCTGGACGAGCTGAGGAAGCGCCTGGTCAAGGACGGGAACCTGGTGCTGCGCCGCTATCAGCGCTGAGCCCGGCGCGCCCTCAGACGCCGACCGACTCCTCCATCTCCTCCTCCGCGGCCGCCACCGCCGCGGGGGCGGCGGCCACCGCGGCCCGCCGCCGCTCGACGAGCCCCGCCACCGCAGTGAGCAGCGCGCCCAGGGCGAGCCAGGCCACCAGCGTGCCCACGTGTCCGCCGAGGCCGTGCCCGCCGAAGTACAGATGGGCGCGGACGCCCTCGACGAAGCCCGCGCCGTTCCAGAAGGCGTGCAGGGAGCCGAAGAAGCCGTTCTGCAGCTCGGGCCGGAAGAGCCCGCCGGAGCTGGTGAAGTTGAGCATCACGAAGAGGACCATCATCGCGAGCGTCGTCCAGCGCTTGAGGAACGTGTGCAGGCCGACGCCGATGAGCAGGATGCCCGCCGAGTACAGCCAGGACATGGCCCACACGCCCCCCAGGCCGTGGTGCGCGAGGTGGAAGACGGGCCCGGCGAGCGCGGTGCCGATCAGGCTCACGGCGAAGGCGACGCCGACGGCGAGGCCCGCGCGCGCCCGCATCCGCAGGGCCCCGCCGGCGGCACCGAGCGCGGCCACGGACGCGTACGAGCCGATGCTCACCGCGACGAGCAGGAAGAACAGGCCCTGGCCCGTCGGGTCGTCGGCGACCGGGGGCGCCACGTTGGTGACCTTCAGCGGGGTGCCCTGGGCGGCGGCCACGGGGGTGAAGACCTTCTCGGCGGCCAGCGCGCTCATGTCGGACCCGGCGGAGGCGACGAGGAGCTCGGGGGCCTTGGCGTCCGGGACGTAGGCGCCGGATATGTCGAGGGACTTCAGCGCGTCGACGGCCTTGGCGCGCGAGGCCAGCGTCCGTACGTCGAGGGCGTCGCCCGCCTTGTCCGCGACGGACTCGGCGAAGGCGTGGGCGCGGGCGTCCGAGCCGACGACGGCGACGGGCATGTCGTGCGGCTCGGGCGTGACGAACGCGCTCATGTAGGCCAGGCCCATGCCCAGGCACATCAGCAGCGGGGTCAAGAGATGGACGAGGACGTGGCGCAGGGGGCCACGGGCAGGCGCCGTCATGCGGACCTCTCCAGATAGTTGGTATATACAACTCTTACGTCATGTTGTACTGTACAACCATTGCTGCCGGGACGGAAACGCGGGGCGTGCCGCGGGGGTGCGGCCGGGGCCGGGCGGCGTCGACGCGAGGAGGCGGAGGTCGTGGCCGACCGGGACGATTCGATCGAGGTCATCCAGCGGGAGATGACGGCGTTCGCGCGGCGTGCGCGCGCCACCGCGGCCCGGATGCACCCCGAGCTCTCCCTCGTCTCCTTCACGCTCCTCAGTCATCTGGAGTACCAGCAGGGCTGCCGCGCCACGGATCTGGCGGCGCACTACACCCTCGACAAGTCGACGATCAGCAGACAGGTCGCGGCCCTGGAGAAGGCGGGCCTGGTGGAGCGCCGCCAGGACCCGGCCGACCACCGCGTGCACGTGCTGCATCTGACCGAGCGGGGGGTGGGGGTGCTCGCGCAGGTCACGGACAGCCGTCGGATCGCCTTCCATGAGCGGCTCGCGGACTGGAGCGGTCCGGATCTGGAGCGGTTCGCGGAGTACCTGCTGCGGTACAACGCGGGCGCGGAGTGCGGCCCGGGCGAGGGGTCCGCCGGGTAGACCCGGACGGAGCCGGTCGCCGCCGCGGCGCGAAGAGCCCCGAAAACTATTGCACGAGACGTCTCGTCTCGTTTATGGTCAGCGCATGACCACACGCAAGCGTGCCCACATCGCCATGTTCTCCATCGCCGCCCACGGGCACGTGAACCCGAGCCTCGAAGTGATCCGGGAGCTCGTCGCCCGCGGCCACCGCGTCACGTACGCGATCCCGCACGCCTTCGAGGAGAAGGTCGCCGAGACCGGTGCCGAGCCCGTGCTCTACCGCACCACGCTGCCCGGCCCCGACGACGACCCGTCGGCCTGGGGCGAGACCCTGCTCGACAACGTCGAGCCGTTCCTGGCCGACGCGATCCAGGCGCTGCCGCAGCTGGCGAAGGCGTACAAGGGCGACGAGCCGGACCTCGTCCTGCACGACATCACCTCGTACCCGGCCCGGGTCCTCGCCCGCCGCTGGGGCGTGCCCGAGGTCTCGCTCTCGCCGAACCTGGTCGCCTGGGAGGGATACGAGGAGGAGGTCGCCGAGCCCATGTGGGCGGAGCCCCGGCGGACCGAGCGCGGCCGGGCGTACTACGAGCGGTTCGAGAACTGGCTGACGGAGAACGGCGTCACCGAGCACCCCGACCCCTTCGTCGGCCGCCCGCCCCGCTCGCTCGTCCTCATCCCCAAGGCGCTCCAGCCGCACGCCGACCGGGTCGACGAGGACGTGCACACCTTCGTCGGCGCCTGTCAGGGCGACCGCGCGGCACAGGGCGACTGGGAGCGCCCGGCGCACGCGGAGAAGGTGCTCCTCGTCTCCCTCGGCTCGTCCTTCACCAAGCAGCCCGCGTTCTACCGCGCGTGCGTCGAGGCCTTCGGCGGCCTGCCGGGATGGCACGTGGTGCTCCAGGTCGGCCGCCACGTCGAGGCGAGCGAGCTCGGCGACGTACCGGACAACATCGAGGTGTGCCGCTGGGTGCCGCAGCTGGCGGTCCTGCGGAAGGCCGACGCGTTCATCACGCACGCGGGCGCGGGCGGCAGCCAGGAGGGCCTCGCCACCGGGACGCCGATGGTCGCCGTGCCGCAGGCCGTCGACCAGTTCGGCAACGCCGACATGCTCCAGGGCCTCGGCGTCGCCCGCCATCTGCCGATGGAGGAGGCCGACGCGCGGACGCTGCGCGAGGCGGTGCTCGCGCTCGTCGACGACCCGGAGGTGGCGCGCAGGCTCGGCGAGGTGCGCGCCGGGATGGCGGGGGAGGGCGGCACGAAGAGGGCGGCCGACCTCATCGAGGAGGAGATCGTGCGCGGTCGGCGTGACGGCGGCGTGAAGAAGGGAGGTGCGGACGCGTGACCGTTTGGTGGTGCTTCAGGGCCGGTTGGCCGGGATTGGGGCTTGGTGCGGGATGGTCCGACACGGCGTGACATAACGCTCTGTGAGGCCATTCGGTAACGGTCGGGGCATTTGGTAACGCTCGGATAACGCACGGGCGTCCTGGCGCGTCCATGGACCCGACCCACTGGTTCGACCCATACCCCCGGCCAAAGGTTGCATGGGCCACTTCTTGTTCCTTGGGGCAACGGCTTCCTAGCGTGAGGTGAACTTCATTCGAACGCCAGGAAGTTGACCCATGTCACAACAGTCCCCGCGACGAGACACGGCCGCGCGACGGGAGCCACGGGAGATACCGCCCCTCGCCGAGGTGCGCCGCATCACCGAGAAGAAGCGCGACGCCTGGTGGACCGTGCTGCTCGTCGACCCCGTCGCCACGCCGCTCGTCCGCCAGACCGCGCTGCGCACCCGGATCACGCCGAACCAGATCACCTGGGGCGCGTTCCTGCTCGGGCTCGGCTCCGCGGTGTGCTTCGCCTTCGGCGACTGGCGGTGGCTGTGTCTCGGCGCCGTGATCTACCACCTGAGCTTCGTTCTGGACTGCATGGACGGCAAGGTCGCGCGTCTGACGGGGCAGGGCTCGGTCTTCGGCGCGTGGCTCGACTTCGTCTTCGACCGGATCCGGGTGATGGTGTGCGGGGTCGCCCTGATGGGCGGCCAGTACGAGCGCACCGGGGACGTCACCTACGTCTGGCTCGCGCTCGCGGTGGTCGGGCTCGACACACTGCGGTACATCAACTCCCTTGAGATCTTCAAGGTCCGTTACACCATGCGCAAGCAGATCAAGGCGCGGGTGCGGGCCGCCCGGCGGGCCGAGAACCAGGCCGAGCTCGCCTTCATGGAGGACCTGCTGCGGGAGAACCCCGAGGCGGACGTGGAGCGGGACCAGGCCGTCGGCGCGGCGGCGCCCGGGGAGCCGGAGGCGCCGACGGGCCCCGCGGCCGTACCGGTGGCGGCGGGCGCGCCCGCGGGCGGCGCGCGCTCCCGGCAAGTCATCGACCTCCACCAGGAGTTCCGGCACCGGTTCCCCGCCTATCTGCGGGCGCGCTCCTTCCTGCTGCGGCACCGCATCCGCACGCACCTCGTGAGCGGCGTCGAGTTCCAGATGGGCGTCTTCATCCTCGGGCCGCTCTTCGACGCGGTGATCCCGGCGACCATCGTCTCCGGCGCGCTGCTGCTCGTCTTCGAACTCGCCATCATCTACAAGCTGCTCCTGTCGACCCGGGACTTCACGCGGACGATCGACTCCTTCGAGCAGCCGGTCTCCGCGGTGGCCTAGCCGCCGCCCGCCGAAGGTCTTCTGCGTCCTGCCCGCTCGGGGGAGGGGCAGGGCGCAGAGGGGGCGGGGAGGGGTGGGGTGCCCGAAGTGTCATGGGCGGGGTGATTTGTTATTACAGAACCTTGTTGAACAAGTCACAGCCGCATGAAGGTATTGATCTGCGCGCGTCATTCAGACAGGGTTTCGTCCCAACGCCCGGAGATCTTCAGTTCTTTCGGAGCGAACCGGGCGCCGCAGTGAAAGCTTGACAACCCCACAAAGCACCACATCCCCCCACAACACCCCACGAGGAGACGCCTCTTCATGGCAGCTCACAAGCGCGCTCGCACGATGAAGCTCACCGCAGGGATAGCCACCGCCGCCACCGCGGTGGGCGTGACCGTCTTCGCCGGTACATTCGCCGGAGCCTCGACCCCCGCCGAAGGCAAGGTGTACGGCACCGAGGCCAAGGGCGCCGTGGCCGGCAGCTACATCGTGCTGCTCGACGAGAAGGCCAGCAAGGACACCAAGGCCGACCTCGCCGAGGAGTACGGCGGCGACCTCAGCCGCAACTACTCCTCGGCCGTCAACGGCTTCTCGGCCAAGGGCCTGAGCGAGACCGAGGCCAAGCGCCTCGCCGCCGACCCGGCCGTCGGCAAGGTCGTGCAGAACAAGAAGTTCTCCATCAAGGCCACCCAGGACAACCCGCCGTCGTGGGGCCTGGACCGGGTCGACCAGGCCGACACGGCGGGCGACAAGAAGTACACGTACCCGGACAAGGCCGGTGAGGGCGCGACCGCGTACGTCATCGACACCGGCGTCCGCGTCAGCCACAAGGACTTCGGCGGCCGCGCCGTCTCCGGCTTCGACGCGGTCGACAACGACGACAACGCGGACGACGGCAACGGCCACGGCACCCACGTCGCCGGCACCATCGCGGGCGGCGCGCACGGCATCGCCAAGAAGGCGAAGATCGTCGCGGTGCGCGTCCTGGACGACCAGGGCTCCGGCACCACCGAGCAGGTCGTCGCGGGCATCGACTGGGTCACCAAGAACCACCAGGGCCCGTCCGTCGCCAACATGAGCCTCGGCGGCGGCGCCGACGAGGCCCTGGACGAGGCCGTCCGCAAGTCCATCGCCTCCGGCGTCACCTACGCTGTGGCCGCGGGCAACGAGTCGAGCGACGCGGGCCAGAGCTCTCCGGCGCGCGTCAAGGAGGCCATCACGGTCGCCTCCTCCACGAAGGACGACGAGCAGTCGGACTTCTCCAACTTCGGCTCCGTCGTGGACATCTACGCCCCGGGCTCGGACATCACGTCCGACTGGAACACCGGTGACGACGCCACCAAGACGATCTCCGGTACGTCCATGGCGACCCCGCACGTGGTCGGCGCCGCCGCCCTGTACGTGGCCGCGCACCCGGACGCCAAGCCCGCGGACGTCGCCAAGGCGCTGACCGACGGCGCGACGCCGGACAAGATCTCCAACCCGAGCGAGGGCACGCCCAACAAGCTCCTGAAGGTCGTCGAGTAGTTTCCCGAGGCCGCCGCCCCGCCCGCACGGGCGGGGCGGCGGCCCTCTTCGGACCGGCGGCCGTCGTGCCCACCCCCACGGGGCGCGGCGGCCGCCTTATCGTGTGCGCATGGCGACGAAGATCTACGCGGCGCTCCTTCGCGGCGTGAACGTGGGCGGCAGCAGGAAAGTGCCGATGGCCCGGCTGCGCGCGCTCCTCGAAGGGCTCGGGCTCACCGGCGTACGGACCTATCTGCAGAGCGGCAACGCCGTGTTCGCAGCGGACCGCGGCGACGAGGACTCCCTCGCGGCGGAGCTCGCCGCGGCCCTGGAGCAGGAGTTCGGCTTCGGCGTGGACCTCCTTGTGCGCGACCACGCGTATCTGCGGGCGGTGGTCGACGCCTGCCCCTTCCCCGCCGCCGAGCTCGAAGGCAGGCAGCTGCACGTCACCTACTTCTCCGGGGCCGTGGAAGCCGCCCGCTTCGCCGCCCTCGACCAAGCGGGCTTCCTGCCGGAGGAGTTCCGGCTCGGCGATCGCGCCCTGTACCTGTACGCGCCCGAAGGGCTCGGCCGGTCCAAGCTCGGCGAGGCCCTGGGGCGCCCCGCCCTCACCAAGGGCCTCGTCGCCACCAGCCGCAACTGGAACACCGTCAGCAAGCTCGCGGAGCTGACCGAGGCCCCGGAGGCCGGCCGATGACCGACCGCTCGCCCGCCGTGGAGGCGGCCATCGAGAACGAGCTGCGCCTGCTCGACCCCGAGGTACGGGCCTCGCCCGAGCTGTTCGGGGAACTGCTCCACCCCGAGTTCACCGAGTTCGGCGCCTCGGGCGCGCGCTGGGACCGGGAGTCGATCGTACGGGTCCTCACCGCGAGCCCCGAGCCCGGCGGCCGCCCCGTCACGACGTCCCGCATGCGGGGCGTGGAGCTCGCCGCGGACCTGGTGCACCTGACGTTCGACACCGAAAGCAACGGCCGTCTGGTGCACCGCAGTTCGCTGTGGCGGCGGACGGGGCACGGCTGGCGGCTGTGGTTCCACCAGGGCACGCCGTTCACACCCCCCGACGGGGGCGGCCAGGAGTGACGGGGACGCTTACGCCGCGCGCGGCAGCGTGACGGTGCGGACGCCGCAGTAGGTCGTGTGCGAGACGACCTCGGCGGGCACCGCGAGCCGCGGATCGGTGAGGAGCCGCCGCACGGCGTCGGGCCGGGCGGCATCGGGGGCGTGCCCGGCCGCGGAGGTGACGGCGGCGACGGAGTCGAGCAGCGCGAGGTCCTCCGCCGTGACCTCGGCCTCGTCCTTCTCCATCAGCCCCCAGCCGTCCCACGGCAGCGGCTCCGTGCCGCCGAGCGCGGCGAGATCGGCCACCACGTCGGCGCGGACGAGCCCGAGCCCCTTGATCTCGGGCACGGTGAACACGCCGAAGGTCTCCGGGTCCGCGCGCCCCTCCCGGCACGCCCGCCAGGCGTCCCCGGCGACCAGGAACGCGTCGCGCGGCACGTCCATCGGGTCGAACGGGGTGTCGTGCAGGTCGCCGTACACCTGCGGGTCGGCGAGGACCCAGCCGCGCCCCTCGCTCCAGTACTCCGTCACCCAGTGGTTGTCGTGGAACCCCGCCTGGAAGTACGTCCCGTAGCCGCCCCTGAGCCGGGCCGGGGTGCCGGTCTCGCGCAGGAGCGAGCACAGCAGCAGCGCGAAGTCCCGGCAGGTGGCGACGAACCGCGCCGCGGGCTCCCGCTCCGCGGTGAGCGGCGTGTCCCCGCGCTCGGCGAGGATGCCGAGGATCCGGGTGACGTACCGGGACTCGGCGTCCTCGTGCAGCCGCTCGTCGGGCACCGCGTAGGAGAAGGTCTCCCGCTCCTCGCGGTGCAGCAGCACGCCGCGGACGAGGGCGGCGAGGGCCTCGGGCGCGCGGGGCAGCGGGTCCGGGCCGAGCAGGGCGTCCAGACGGGGGCCGGGGGTGCTGTACGGGCTGTGGGTCAGGTAGTCGCTGTCCATGGGCGACAGGGTGGGGTCTGCCCCAGGGGCAAGGTCCAGGGCCGCGGTGAGATTACCCGGCGGCGGCGAGGTGCCCCGTACGGGCGGACGGGTGGGCGAAACCCGCCGCGAAGCGGCGGCACGCGTCGAACCGTTCGAGCACCACCCGGGCGACGAACAACGAATCCCCCAGCACACCCCCGAGGACATCCGCGTCGGCGGCCCCCCGGGCGATCCGGTCGGGCAGGAACCCCGGAGCCAGTACGTAGGGAGCGACGGCCACCTGCCGCACCCCGGGCACACCCCGCAACGAGCGGACTGCCCCCTCCGTAGGGGGCAGTTCCGCGGAGGCGAACGCAGGCCGCACGGCGCACCAACCGGTACGCCGCCACTCCCGCGCGATGTCAGCGATCACTGCGATCGCCTCCGGGTCAGTGGAGCCAGCCGAGGCGAGGACCACCCCGGTCGTGGCCTTGTCGGCGGGGTCGAGCCCCGCCTCGTACAGCCGCTGTTCGAGCGCGGTGAGCAGCAGCGGCGAGGGGCCGAGCACCCCCGCCTGCCGCACCCGCATCCCCGCCGGGGCCGCGCGCAGCACGGCGGGGATGTCGGCCTTCGCGTGGAAGGCGCGGGTCAGCAGCAGGGGCAGCGCGATCACGTCCCGTACGCCCTGTCCTGCCAGGGACTCCAGCGCCTGCGGCACGGAGGGCGCGTCGAAGTCGAGGAAGCCGACCTCGACCCGAAGGCCGGGACGCAGGCCCCGCACCCGGCGCACCAGGGCCCGCACGGTCCGGGCGTGCCGGGGGTCGCGGCTGCCGTGGGCGACCACGAGCAGGACGGGACCGAAGGGGTCCGCGGGACCGGCGGAGGGGACGGTTTCGCGCATCGTGATCACTTCACCAGCAGGCCGCGGCTGCGCAGGACCCACCGCTCCAGAGGGCTGAAGATCAGCAGGTCGATGGCGATGCCGACGATCAGGATCAGCAGGATGGCGAGGAAGACCTGCGACATGCTGCTGTTGGTGCGGCCCGCCTCCAGGAGCTGGCCGAGTCCCATCCCGAGGTCCGGCGACTGCGCGATGATCTCGGCGGCCATCAGCGACCGCCAGGAGAACGCCCAGCCCTGCTTCAGACCCGCCAGATATCCGGGCAGGGCGGCGGGCATGACGATGTGCCAGGTCCCGCGGAGCCCGGTGGCGCCGAGCGTGCGGCCCGCCCGCAGGAACAGCGGCGGCACCTGGTCCACGCCCGCGACCAGGCCGTTGGCGATCGACGGCACCGCGCCGAGCAGGATCACCGCGTACATCATCTTGTCGTTGAGGCCGAGCCAGATCACCGCAGGCGGCACCCACGCCACCGACGGCAGCGACTGGAGGCCGGACAGGACCGGGCCGATGGCCGCCCGTACGAAGCGGACGCGGGCCACGAGCAGACCGAGCGGCGTGCCGATGGCCAGGGCCATCAGGAAGCCGAACATGCCGCGCGAGACGGACGTCCAGATGTAGTCGAGCAGCACGCCCTGCCGCCAGGCGATCTCGACCTCGTGCCAGACCGCGTCCGGCGCGGGCAGCTTGTAGCTGTCGGTCACCTCCGCCCAGACGAGGATCTGCCAGACCACCAGGACCAGCAGGACCGCCGTCACCGGCGGCAGGACCTTCTGGACCAGCGTCTCGCGCAGCGGGGTACGCCGCGTCTGCACGGTGTCCAGGGCGTCGAGCCCCGCTTCGAGGCCCGCCAGGTCGTGGGTGTCCCGCTCGGCGCCCTTGCGCGGCGCGGGGGTCGTCGTCTCAGTGCTGCCCATGGCGGCGGATCTCCCCACGCAGTTCTTCGGTGATCTCGACGGAGAGCTCCGCCACGGCCGCGTCCTCGATGCGGCGCGGCTGCTCGATGTCGACGGTCCACTCGCGCGCCACCCGGCCGGGCCGCGAGGACAGCAGGACCACGCGCTGGGCGAGCCGCACCGCCTCGCGGACGTTGTGCGTGACGAACAGGACCGAGACGCCGGTCTCGCGCCAGATCCGGGTCAGCTCGTCGTGCAGCACGTCCCGGGTGATCGCGTCGAGCGCCGCGAACGGCTCGTCCATGAGCAGCAGCTTGCTGTCCTGGGCGAGCGCCCGGGCGAGCGCGACCCGCTGGCGCATGCCGCCGGACAGCTCGTGCACGCGCTTGCCGTACGCGCCCTGGAGCCGGACGAGCGTCAGCAACTCCTCGGCCCTGGGGCGGCGTTCGGCCTTGGGCAGGCCGCTCAGCTTCAGGGCCAGCTCGATGTTCTTGCCCGCGGTCAGCCACGGGAAGAGCGCGTGCTCCTGGAACATCAGGGCCGGGCGGCCGTCGGTGCCGATGCTGCCCGCGCTCGGCCGGTCGAGCCCGGCCACGAGGTTGAGCAGGGTCGACTTGCCGCAGCCCGAGGCCCCCAGGAGGGTGACGAACTCGCCCTGGCCGACGTCCAGGGTGATGTCGTCCAGGACGAGCTGCTGCCCCGCCGGTGTGGCGAAGGACTTCGAGACGTGCTCGATGCGCGCGGCGACCCCGCCCGCACCCGTGGTCTGCACGGCCTGTGCGGCCCCGCGCGGTGCCTTGGCAAGCGTCGTGCCCATGGTCGTCACCTCCTGAGAACCTGAACTGATAGGCGTTGTCGGGCTACTTGACGCCGAGGCCGGCGTCGTCGACCGCGGGCGAACCCGCCGCCTTCAGGACCTTGTTGAGCGGCCCCAGGTCGTAGATGCCCTTGAGGTCGGGCTGCTCCAGGAGGCCCGCCTGCACGGCGTGCTCGGCCTCGGTGTCGAGCGTCGCCGCCAGCGGGTCGTTGGTGAACTGGATCGACTTCCAGGCCGGGTCGATGACCTTGGCGGGCAGTTCCTTGCCGGAGTGCTGCTTCAGCACGGCGTTGGCGGCGGCCTTGGCCTTCTCCGGGTTGTCCTTGATGAACTGGTTCGCCTTCACCGCGCCCCGCAGCACGGCCTCGACGACCTTCGGGTGGTCCTTCAGGAACTGCTGCCGCACGATGATGTTCGTGATCACGAACTTCTTGCCGGGCCACAGGTCGGCCTCGTCGAGCAGCACCTTCGCGCCCTCGGACACCAGCTTGGACGCGGTCGGCTCCGGCACCCAGGCGCCGTCGATCGAGCCGGACTTGTAGGCGTCCGGGGTGATCTTGTTGTCGGTGCGGACCACGGAGACGTCGCCCTTGCCGCTCTGGGCGTCGACCTTCCAGCCCTTCTCCTTGATCCAGTTGAGGAAGGCCACGTCCTGGGTGTTGCCGAGCTGCGGTGTGGCGATCTTCTTGCCCTTGACGTCGTCCAGGGACTTGATCTTCTTGGGGTTCACCACGAGCTTCACGCCGCCGGACGCCGAACCGCCGATGATGCGCAGGTTCTCGCCGTCGGACTTGGTGTAGCCGTTGATGGCGGGCGACGGGCCGATCCAGCCGATGTCGATGGACTTCGAGTTCAGTGCCTCGATCTCCGAGGGCCCCGCGTTGAACTGCGCGTACGACGCCTTGGTGGCGCCCAGCTCCTTCTGGAACAGGCCCTCGTGGTCGCCGACGAGCGCCGTGCCGTGGGTGAGGTTCGGGAAGTAGCCGATCTTCACCTCGTCCAGTCCCTCGATCTTCTTCGCATCGGCGGCGATCTTCGCCTTGCCGTTGTCGTCCTTGTCGGAGTCCGAGCCGTATCCGCAGGCGGAGAGCGTGAGCGCGAGCAGGGGGAGCGCGGCGACGGCGGCGAGGCGGCCGGTGCGGCGCGCGCGGGCGGAGCGGGGAGCGCGGGGAGAAAGGGGACCGGAGGTGCGGATGGCAGGCACGGGAGGGGTTCCTCTCGTTGGCCCGGCGGGAGCACGGTCAGGGTGCGGCCGGGTGGATGTCGGCGGATCTTCGTCTGCGTACGAAGGGACGGCGGGGGGTGAGGGCGCGCGAGCGGTGCGCGTACGTCATCGCACACATCGCGTCACGCCGCCGGACCCCGCGCCGAGGGCGCCGCTGCCCACGCGGCCGCCCTCCTTGGCGAAGGTCGAGTAGACATCGGGGGAAGCCATGGTCAGAAGTCCCACCCTTCCTCGTCGGCCGCGGCGGGTGCGGGCGCCTCGGCCTTGGCGAAGGCCTCGCCCGCCATCCCGGCGGCGAGCGTCGTGCCGTCCGCCGGGTCGATCAGCAGGAAGGAGCCGGTGCGGCGCGAGTCCGCGTACGCGTCGAGCGCGAGCGGCTCGGCGGTGCGCACCAGGACCCGGCCGATGTCGTTGGCGGCGAGGAGCCCCGGGTTCGGGTGCTGGGAGAGGTCGTCCAGGGTGAGCCGGGACGGGATCTGCTTCACGATCGCCTTGACCGTGCGGGTGGTGTGCTTGAGCAGCACCCGCTGGCCCACCCGCAAGGGCGTGTCGGCGACGTGGCAGACGGTGGCGGCGATGTCCTGGGTGCGCGTCGGCGTATCACCGCTCGGGACGATCATGTCACCACGTGAGATGTCGAGGTCGTCCTCCAGGAGCACCGTCACGGACTGCGGCGTCCACGCCACGTCCACCTGCCTGCCCAGCAGATCGATGCCCGCGACCTTCGTGGTGCGCCCCGAGGGCAGCACCGTCACCTCGTCGCCGACGCGGAACGTGCCCGCGGCGATCTGCCCCGCGTAGCCGCGGTAGTCGGGGTGCTCGGCGGTCTGCGGCCGGATCACGTACTGCACCGGGAGGCGCGCGTGGCAGCTGGTCAGGTCGTGGCTGACCGGCACGGTCTCCAGGTGCTCGAGGACGGTGGGGCCGCCGTACCAGTCCATGTTCGAGGACGGTTCCACCACGTTGTCCCCGGCCAGGGCGGAGATCGGGATGGCGGTGACCTCCGGGACGCCGAGTTCGGTGGCGTACGCGGTGAACTCCTCGGCGATCTTGGTGAAGACCGGCTCCGCGTACGCGACGAGGTCCATCTTGTTCACCGCCAGGACCACGTGCGGCACCCGCAGCAGCGCGGCCACCGCGGCGTGGCGGCGGGTCTGTTCGATGACGCCGTTGCGGGCGTCGACCAGGACCACGGCGAGGTCGGCGGTGGAGGCGCCGGTGACCATGTTGCGGGTGTACTGCACGTGGCCGGGGGTGTCGGCGAGGATGAAGCGGCGCCGGGCGGTGGCGAAGTAGCGGTAGGCCACGTCGATGGTGATGCCCTGCTCGCGCTCCGCGCGCAGCCCGTCGGTCAGCAGCGCCAGGTCGGGACCTTCGGCGCCGCGGGCGCGGGAGGCGTGCTCGACGGCTTCGAGCTGGTCGGCCAGGACCGACTTGGAATCGTGCAGGAGGCGGCCGACCAGGGTGGACTTGCCGTCGTCGACGGAGCCCGCGGTGGCGAAGCGCAGCAGGGTGGTGGCCGAGAGCCCGGCCAGCTCCCCGGCGGCGGCGGTGGTGGTCATGGTTAGAAGTACCCTTCGCGCTTGCGGTCTTCCATCGCGGCCTCGGAGAGCTTGTCGTCGGCGCGGGTGGCGCCGCGTTCGGTGAGCCGGGACGCGGCGATCTCGGCGATCACGGCCTCCAGGGTGGTCGCGTCGGAGTCGACGGCCCCGGTGCAGGACATGTCCCCGACCGTGCGGTAGCGCACAAGCCGGGTCTCCACCGCCTCGCCGTCCCGGGCACCGCCCCAGTCCCCGGCGGTCAGCCACATCCCGGCGCGCTGGAAGACCGGGCGGCGGTGGGCGAAGTAGATCCCGGGCAGCTCGATGCCCTCCCGCGCGATGTACTGCCACACGTCCAGCTCGGTCCAGTTGGACAGCGGGAAGACGCGCACGTGCTCGCCCGGGGCGTGCCGGCCGTTGTACAGCTGCCACAGCTCGGGCCGCTGGCGGCGCGGGTCCCACTGCGAGAACTCGTCGCGCAGCGAGAACACCCGCTCCTTGGCCCGCGCCTTCTCCTCGTCGCGGCGTCCGCCGCCGAAGACCGCGTCGAACCGCTCGGCGGCGATCTTCTCCGTCAGCGGCAGCGTCTGCAGCGGATTGCGCGTACCGTCCGGGCGCTCCTTGAGCACACCCCGGTCGATGTAGTCCTGCACCGAGGCCACATGCAGGCGCAGCTTGTGCTCCGCGACCACGCGGTCGCGGTAGGCGATGACCTCGGGGAAGTTGTGCCCGGTGTCCACGTGCAGCAGCGAGAACGGCACCGCCGCCGGAGCGAAGGCCTTCAGCGCCAGGTGCAGCATGACGATGGAGTCCTTGCCGCCGGAGAACAGGATCACCGGCCGCTCGAACTCACCCGCCACCTCACGGAAGATGTGCACGGCCTCCGACTCGAGCGCGTCCAAGTGGCTGAGCGCGTACGGGTTGTCGGCGCCCTGGACGCCGTCGGCCCGCTCGGGATGTGACGCGTCCTCGGACACGGCGGCGGCGGTCGTCATGCGGTGACCCTCTCGTTCGCTTCTGCGCCCGCGCGGCGCACGGGCGCAGGCATCGTGGTCGTCAGCGGCCGGGCGGCCGCGCGTGCGTCGCTCATACGACACCCCTCTCCGTGAGCAGTGCGAGGACGGCCGCCGCGGACTCGCTCACCGTCTGGTCCTGGGACTCCACGCGCAGGTCGGGCGACTCGGGCTCCTCGTACGGGTCGTCGACGCCGGTGAGCCCGGACAGCTCGCCCGCGGCCTGCTTGGCGTACAGGCCCTTCACGTCGCGCACGGAGCACACCTCCACCGGCGTGGCGACGTACACCTCCAAGTACGGCGTGCCGCCGGACTGGTGGCGCTTGCGCACCGCCTCGCGGCTGTCCGCGAACGGGGCGATCACGGGGACGAGCGCGAGCACGCCGTTGCGGGCGAGCAGCTCGGCGACGAAGCCGATGCGCTGCACGTTGGTGTCCCGGTCCGCGCGGCTGAAGCCGAGGCCCGCCGAGAGGAACTCGCGGATCTCGTCGCCGTCGAGCACCTCGACCGCGCGGCCCCGCTCGCGCAGGGTGCGCGCGAGCTCGTGCGCGATGGTGGTCTTGCCCGCGCTCGGCAGGCCGGTGAGCCAGACGGTGGCTCCGGTCACGTCGGTCTCCTGAACGGTTCGGGGGGCGGTCATCCGTGCAGCCCGCATTCGGTCTTGGCGCGTCCGGCCCAGCGGCCGGCGCGCGCGTCCTCGCCGTCGAGGAGGCGCCGGGTGCACGGGGCGCAGCCCACGGAGCCGTAGCCGTCCATGAGCAGCGGGTTGGTGAGCACGCCGTGCTCGGCGACGTACGCGTCCACGTCGCCTTGCGTCCAGCGGGCGATGGGGGAGACCTTCACCTTGCGGCGCCGGTCGTCCCAGCCGACGACGGGCGTCCGCGCTCGCGTCGGCGACTCGTCGCGGCGCAGCCCCGTGGCCCACGCGAGGTACGGCGTCAGACCGTCCTCCAGGGGCTTGACCTTGCGCAGGGCGCAGCACAGGTCGGGGTCGCGGTCGTGCAGCCGCGGGCCGTACTCGGCGTCCTGCTCGGCCACGGACTGCCGCGGCGTCAGGGTGAGGACGTTGACGTCCATCACGGCCTCGACGGCGTCACGGGTGCCGATGGTCTCCGGGAAGTGGTAGCCGGTGTCGAGGAACACCACGTCCACGCCGGGGCGCGCACGGGACGCGAGGTGGGCGACCACCGCGTCCTCCATCGAGGAGGTCACGCAGAAGCGGGCGCCGAAGGTGCCCGCGGCCCAGGTGAGGACCTCCAGGGCGGAGGCGTCCTCCAGGTCGCGCCCGGCCCGCTCGGCGAGCGCCTTCAACTCGTCGGCCGGGGTGTCGGCCGTCACCTGCTGAACGGTCGTCATATCGCTGCCTCTCCACCGTCGTTCCGCTGAAGTCCACGGGTGAGCAACCCGAGGAACTTCAACTGGAAGGCACGGTTGCACGCCGCGCATTCCCACGCGCCGTGGCTGTCCTTCAGCGCTTCACTCGGCCGCAGGTCCTCGTCGCCGCAGTAGGGGCAGTAGAAGGGGGCGGCGCGCTCGCTCATGCGGTACCCCTCGTGTTGCTCGCTGCGGCCACGCTGCGCCTATGGGCTCGGCGCGCTCCGCTCACACTGCTCTCTTGAGTGTCCCGAACTCCGCTCGCGTCGCGCCCATGCGTTTCGGTCGCTTCGCCCACGCCGAGCCCACGCGTTTCGGCCGCTCCGCCCGTGCCGTGCCGGCTCGTTGTGCTCGCCGCGCTCACGACAGCGCTTCCTCGGACGCCCGCGCGGCCCAGACGGCGAACCGCTCGCCGTGCGCGCGCTCGGCCTGGAAGCGCTTGAGCACCCGCTCCACGTAGTCGGGCAGCTCGGCGGACGTCACCTTCAGGCCGCGCACCTTGCGGCCGAACCCGGCCTCCAGGCCGAGCGCGCCGCCCAGGTGCACCTGGAAGCCCTCGACCTGGTCGCCGTTCTCGTCGAGGACGAGCTGGCCCTTGAGGCCGATGTCGGCGACCTGGATGCGGGCGCAGGCGTTCGGGCAGCCGTTGATGTTGATGGTGATCGGCTCGTCGAAGTCCGGTACGCGGCGCTCCAGTTCGTCGATGAGCGAGGCGCCGCGCGCCTTCGTCTCGACGATGGCGAGCTTGCAGAACTCGATGCCGGTGCAGGCCATGGTGCCGCGCCGGAAGGCGGAGGGGCGCACCGTCAGGTCGAGCGACTCAAGGCCCGCCACCAGGGACGCGACCTGGTCCTCGGCCACGTCGAGGACCAGCATCTTCTGCTCGGCGGTGGTCCGCAGGCGGCCCGAGCCGTGCCCGGCGGCGAGGTCGGCGATCTTCGTGAGCGTGGTGCCGTCGACGCGGCCGACGCGCGGGGCGAAGCCCACGTAGTAGTTGCCGTCCTGCTGCCGGTGCACGCCCACGTGGTCGCGCCAGCGCTGGACGGGCTGCTCGGGCGCGGGCCCGTCGACGAGCTTGCGCAGCAGGTACTCGTCCTCCAGGACCCGGCGGAACTTCTCCACGCCCCAGTCGGCGAGCAGGAACTTCAGCCGGGCGCGGGTGCGCAGCCGGCGGTAGCCGTAGTCGCGGAAGATCGAGATGACGCCCTCGTAGACGTCCGCCACCTCGTCGAGGGGCACCCAGGCGCCGAGCCGCTGGCCGATCTTGGGGTTGGTGGACAGACCGCCGCCGACCCACAGGTCGAAGCCGGGCCCGTGCTCGGGGTGGCGCACGCCCACGAACGCGATGTCGTTGATCTCGTGCGCCACGTCGAGGAGCGGCGAGCCGGAGATCGCTGACTTGAACTTGCGCGGCAGGTTCGAGAACGCCGGGTTGCCGACGATGCGGCGGTGGATCTCGTCGATCGCGGGCGTGCCGTCGATGATCTCGTCCTCGGCGATCCCGGCGACGGGCGAGCCCAGGATGACGCGCGGGGTGTCGCCGCAGGCCTCGGTCGTGGACAGGCCCACGCCCTCCAGGCGGCGCCAGATCTCCGGCATGTCCTCGATGCGGATCCAGTGGTACTGGATGTTCTGCCGGTCGGTGATGTCGGCGGTGCCGCGCGCGAACTCCTGCGAGATCTCGCCGATGACGCGCAGCTGCTCGGTGGTGAGCCGGCCGCCGTCGATCCGCACCCGCAGCATGAAGTACTCGTCGTCCAGCTCCTCGGGCTCCAGGATCGCGGTCTTGCCGCCGTCGATCCCGGGCTTGCGCTGGGTGTAGAGGCCCCACCAGCGCATCCGGCCGCGCAGGTCGTTCGGGTCGATGGAGTCGAAGCCGCGCTTGGAGTAGATCGTCTCAATGCGTGTCCGCACATTGAGACCGTCGTCGTCCTTCTTGAACTGCTCGTTGCCGTTCAGCGGCGTGAAGTGACCGGCGGCCCACTGGCCCTCGCCGCGGTGGCGGCCCGCCTTGCGGCGGGGGGCGGCAGGCGTGGATCGATCCGTGTCGGTGGCCATGGGTACGTCCTTCACAGCAGACTGAGAGCGGCTCTGACCTGCGTACTCGCGCAAAAGGCGCGGCGGTGCGCGGGGAGGGGTCAGTACAGGGAAAGCGGCGGTGCTGGGTCTCTCAGCTCGCCGGACACATGGCGCTGGACACGCGAACGAGGTCGACGTGACGTCGACTCACCAAGGCGATTCCAGCTCGAGACATGGCGAAAGCGTGGCATGCGCCTTTCCGCACCGTCCACCACTGTCCACATCTCGGATGAAGTTGTCTCACATATTGGTCATTCGGAGGTGTGGGCGCCCGGCCAGGGGCCCGGGGTTGGCTGCTCGGGCTCCTCGGAGGTCTCCGTCTTGAAGAGCTTGAAGCCGCGCCGCGTGTAGTTGTCCATGGCGTGCTCGCCGTCGAGGCTGCACGTGTGCAGCCACACCCGCTTCGTGGGCGTCCGGTCCGGCCAGCGGTCGGCCAGGTCCCAGGCCCGGGCCGTGCCGTAGGACAGGAGGTGGCCGCCGATGCGGCGGCCCCGGAAGGCCGGGATCAGACCGAAGTAGACGATCTCCACGACCCCGTCGTCCTGCGCGTCGAGCTCCACGTACCCGGCGGGCGTGCCCTTCTCGTACGCGACCCACGTCTCGACGCCCGGTCGCGTCAGATGCTCCCGCCACTGCTCGTAGCCGAGCGCGAGGCGGTCGATCCACTTGATGTCGCCGCCGACGGCGCAGTAGAGGAACCGGCTGAATTCGGGCGAGGGCACCTCGGCCCGCACGATCCGCACGTCGCCGGCGGGCTCGGCGGCGGGCCGCAGATCGGTGGGAGCGGTCTGCTCCAGGGACCAGGTGGTGACAGTGATGCTCATGGCGGCCAGGGAATCACGGGGCGGTCCCGGGCCGCCACGAGGGGCCGCGCGGGGGCCGCTACGAGGGGCCGCGCGGAGGGCCGCCCGACCCCGCATGACTCGTGTCACCACGACGGGGGTGCGACTGTCGGCCCGCCCGCGGCGTCAGGGCACCGCGCCCGCCCGGGCCCGTATCACCGCGGGCGCCATGGAGTGCGGCAGCAGCCGCGCCGCGTCGGCGGGCAGCACCAGATCGACGTCCGCCTCCTCGTGGAAGCGGTACGGGCGGTGCGCGACGAGGCCGCCCAGATAGCGCCGGACCCGGGACAGCTCGGCCCGGACCGTCACCGTGCGGCCCGGATCGCCGAACAGGTCGGCGGCGAGCCCCGCCGCGCTGCGCCCCGCCCGCTGCGTGCCGAGCAGGTAGAGCAACTCGGCGTGGCGCGGCGACAGTTCGTGCGTCCAGCAGCCCGCGCTGCCGGTGACGGTGACCGACCAGCGGTGCGCCCCGCTGACGTCCACCACCACCCGGGTGGTGGCCGAGGTGGCGGCCACGGCGGCCTCGTCGTCCTCCACGCGGAGCAGCCAGCCGCCGGGCAGCGGCGCCACCGCGCACCGGCCGAGCGACGGCAGCCACGCCCGGCCGTCCGCGAGGGACTTGGGCAGTGTGATCCGGTCCACCGGCGGCATGCCGGTGACCGCCGCGGTCCAGCCGTGCGTGTCCACCGCCACGGCGCGCCCGTCGAGGCGGGCGAGGAGCGGCGCCGCCACCGAGCGCAGCCGGTCGAGGGCCGTCAGATGCCCCTCGCGCAGCCGGGCCTCGGCGAGCTTGGCGACCGAGCCGACCAGGGCCAGGGTCGCCGGGTGCATGGTGTCGAGCGGGCCGCTGATGTCGACGACGCCGATCAGCCGCCCGTCGCGCGGGTCGGTGATGGGCGCGCCCGTGCACGTCCACGGGTGGTGCGAGCGCACGAAGTGCTCGGCGGCGAAGACCTGGACGGGCCGCCGGGTGACGATCGACGTGCCCACGCCGTTCGTGCCGACCACGGTCTCGCGCCAGTCGGCGCCGACGTCGAAGCCGTGCCCGTCCGCCATCTTGAGCACCGACTTGTTGCCCTCGCGCCACAGCAGCCGCCCGTCGGCGTCCGCGATCACCATGATGTGCTGCGCCACGTCCGCCACGGAGAGGAGTCCCTCGCGCAGCACCGGCAGGACGGCCTTCAGGGGCGAGGTCTGCCGCCGCCGCTCCACCTCGTCCGTGCTCAACACGCCCGAGCGGTG
This sequence comes from Streptomyces sp. NRRL B-1347, assembly GCF_000720325.1. Classification (GTDB taxonomy): domain Bacteria; phylum Actinomycetota; class Actinomycetes; order Streptomycetales; family Streptomycetaceae; genus Streptomyces. The sequence continues at coordinate 21,534 of NZ_JOJM01000042.1, read as the reverse complement.
GTCCCGTTCGGGGTCGACGCCGTTCGCCAGCATCCGGTCCCACGAGGCGCCTATGACGGGCCGCGGCCCGAACCTGGCGCGCTGCCCCGCGATCCGGGCGTCCCGCATCTCCAGGAGCACCCGCGTGGCCTGGCTGGCGTTCGCGGCGGCGAGCCGTTCCAGGTCGAACGTCGCGTGCGTGTTCATCACCGGTTTCCTCCCGCTCTCCGAGCAGGCCCACAGAGGGGACACGTACTCATCGTGCCCGCTGGGGCATGCCGAAGGACATGCTTCGGGCGTGTTGTTGAAGGCCGGAGTTGCAACCCCCTGCAACTCTGGCGAACAGTCGTGCGGTGTCCAAAACTTGGCAGCACGCCGCCTCGTGCGGCGCCCGTCCCGACGGGGACCTGAAGACCGGGGGTGGTGCCGTGTCGGCGCAGCACCACCCCCGTGACAGGACCGCGCGGCAGCCCGTGCCGAGCGCCCCCGCGCCCCGCGAAGGGGTCCGGTCCCCGTCGGTCAGAGGTCTACGGCCGCCCGGTCCACGACCGCCCGCAGATCCAGGCTGTGCGGCAGCGTGCCGAACGCCGCGCCCCAGTCCCCGCCGAGCCGTGAGGCGCAGAACGCGTCCGCCACGGCCGACGGCGCGTGGCGCACGAGCAGCGAGCCCTGGAGCACGAGCGCCATCCGCTCGACGAGCCGCCGCGCCCGTGCCTCCACGCCCTCCAGGTCGGCGAGCTCCGTGAGCAGGTCCTTGATCGCCGCGTCCAGGCGGTGGTCGGCGCCGCGGGCCGCGCCCACCTCCTCCAGGAACGCGTTCAGGGCCAGCGGCTCCCGCTGGAGCGCCCGCAGCACGTCGAGGGCCTGGACGTTCCCCGAGCCCTCCCAGATCGAGTTCAGCGGCGACTCGCGCAGCAGCCGCGGCATGCCCGAGTCCTCCACGTAGCCGTTGCCGCCCAGGCACTCGAGGGCCTCCGCGGCGACCGGGGTGCACCGCTTGGTCACCCAGTACTTGGCCGCGGGCACCGCGAGCCGCAGGAACGCCTGCTCGCGCTCGCTCCCGTCGTCGTACGCGGCGGCGAGGCGCAGCGCGAGCGTCGTCGCCGCCTCCGACTCCAGGGCCAGGTCCGCGAGCACGTTGCGCATGAGCGGCTTGTCGACGAGCCTGCCGCCGAACGCCTCCCGGTACGTGGCGTGGTGCACGGCCTGCGCGACGGCCTGGCGCATCAGCGCCGCCGAGCCGATCACGCAGTCGAGCCGGGTCGCCGCCACCATCTCGATGATGGTGCGCACCCCGCGCCCCTCGTCCCCGACCCGCCGCGCCCACGTGCCGTCGAACTCGACCTCGCTGGAGGCGTTGGAGCGGTTTCCGAGTTTGTTCTTCAACCGCTGAATGGCGAAGGCGTTCCGCGAACCGTCGGCCAGGACCCGGGGCACGAGAAAACACGTGAGCCCGGCCTCCGCTTGCGCGAGCACCAGGAATCCGTCGGACATGGGAGCGGAACAGAACCACTTGTGCCCGACGAGTTCGTACGTGCCCTCCTCGGAAAGCGCGGTGGCCCGCGTCGTATTCGCACGCACGTCGCTGCCGCCCTGCTTCTCCGTCATTCCCATGCCGAAGATCGCGCCCGCCTTCTGCGCGGCGGGCCGCAGCCCCTCGTCGTACACGGTCGACGTCAGGAGCGGCTCCCACTCGGCGGCGAGCGCCGGGTCGGTGCGCAGCGCCGGCACCGCCGCGTGCGTCATCGACACCGGGCACCCGTGCCCGGCCTCGGCCTGCGTCCACACCAGGAACCCGGCGGCGCGCCGCACGTGCCCGCCCGGCCTGCTCCACGCGGAGGTCAGACCCGCCGCGACGGCCTTGCCGAGGAGCCGGTGCCACGCCGGGTGGAAGGCGACTTCGTCGACACGGTTCCCATAACGGTCGTGCGTGTGCAGAACGGGCGGATTCTCATTGGCGAGCGCCCCCCACTCCTGCGCCTGCGCGGAGCCCGCGGTGCGGCCGAGCAACGAGAGCTCCGCGCGGGCGTCGCCGAGGAGCGACGGGTCGAGATGACGTTCGACGCCCTCGGCCAGAGCCCGGTCGCACGTGAAGACGTCGTATCCCACCAGGGGCGGAGCCTGGTTGGTCACTGTGTGGGTGGTGGCTGCCATGCCGCTACGGTAAGGAGGTGCACCAGGCAAAAGAAACACCCGGGCGGCCACCGGGCCGCTGGAACCGGGCCCGCGCTCTTTACCGCAACGTCTCCAAGCGCAGGACCGCCTGGCTGCTGCTGAAGGACACCGTCAACTCCTGCATCGAGTACCGCATCCTGGGGCTCGCGGCGGAAGCGGCGTTCTTCACGCTCCTTTCCGTCCCGCCGCTGCTCCTCAGCCTCATCGGGCTCCTCGCCTACGTGGACCGCTGGACCGGCGCCCACACCATCGAGAGCGTCGAGAACAACATCCTGGAAGCGGCCCGCACGATCCTGTCCGAGAAGGGCGTGCGCGAGATCGCCCAGCCGATCCTCGAAGACGTCATGAAGGTCGGCCGCCCGGACGTCGTCTCCATAGGGTTCCTCTTCGCCCTGTGGTCCGGCTCCCGTGCCGTCAACGTCTTCATCGACACCATCACCGTCATGTACGGGCTCGACGGCGCCCGCGGCATCGTCAAGACCCGGCTGCTCGCCTTCGGGCTCTTCCTGGTCGCCCTCGTCATCGGCTCGGTGGCGCTGCCGCTGATGGTGGCGGGCCCGGACGCGGTGGTGAAACTGGTCCCGGGCTCGACGACGGTCGTGCAGATCCTCTACTGGCCCGTGGTGACCCTGCTCTCCGTCGTCTTCCTCACCACGCTCTACCACGTGTCCGTTCCGGTGCGCTCGCCGTGGGTGGAGGACATGCCGGGCGCGCTCATCGCCCTCGGCATGTGGGTCCTCGGCAGCTTCCTGCTGCGCATCTACCTGACGAGCACGGTGGAGGGGCCCACCATCTACGGCTCCCTCGCCGCGCCCGTCGCCGTCCTGCTGTGGATCGGCGTGTCCGCCTTCGCCGTCCTCGTCGGCGCCGCCGTCAACGCGGCGATCGACCGCGTCTGGCCGTCGCTCCAGACGGCCGCGGCGCGCGCCGCGCAGGACCGGGTCAAGGAGGCCAAGGCGGCCGAGCTCATCGCCCGGGCCGCGGCGGCACGGGCCGACGACGACCCCGACGACCCCGACATGCCATCGGAGTTCCCCGAGCGCTGGTCCCGCTTCCTGCCCCCGGACGACGTCTCGGGCCGCCTCCGCGCCCACCACGCCAAACGGGACGACTCCCCGGACCCCTGACGCCCGCTCCGGTTCCGGGAGGTCACGCCTTCCAGACGCCCGCTCCCGCCGTCTCGCGCACGAACGCCGTGAATTCCCGCGGCGCCCGCCCGAGAACCTCCCGCACGCCATCCGAAACGTGCGCGTTGCGCCCGTCCAGATTCGTCTCGAAAAGCTCGACCAGGAATTCCACTTCGCCTTCCGGAACGCCGAAGTCGGCGAGCGCGGCACCGTATTCCCGCGCTCCCACCGGCACATAAACGAGCGGGCGTCCGCTCGCGGCCGATATCTCCGCCACCGCGTCCCGGAAGGAGAGCAGCCGCGCCCCGCTCACCTCGATGATCCGCCCGGCGTACCGCTCCCCGGCGGCGAGCACCGCGACCACCACGTCCGCGATGTCCCGTACGTCGATGAACGGTTCGAGGACCTCCCCCGCGGAGAAGACGAGCTCCCCGGCCCGCAGGCCGTCGACGAGCGGGCCCTCGCTGAAGTTCTGCGCGAACCAGCTGGCGCGTACGACCGTCCACCGGGCGACCCCGGAGTCCGCGAGCGCACGCTCCGTGGCGTGGGCCTGGTGCTCGCCGCGCGCGGAGAGCAGGACGAGGTGCCGCACGCCCAGCTCCGCGGCCCGCCGGGCGAGCCCGCCCACGGTGTCCGCGGCGCCGGGCGCGCCGACGTCCGGGAGGTAGGCGAGGTACGCCGCGTCGGCGCCGCGCAACGCCTCGTCCCAAGTGGAGCGTTCGTTCCAGTCGAAGCGGACCTCGCCGGAGCGGGACGCGGCCCGCACGGCGTGCCCCGCCTCGCGGGCGGCCCGCGCGACCCTGCCGCCGGTGCGCCCGGTGGCCCCGGTCACGAGGACCGTCAGGGCGGCGCCGGTGGTCGGTTCGTCCGTCGTGTGCTGCGAGTTCGTCGTCATGCCCCCAGTCAACTGCCGCCCGCGCCGCACGACCATCCGTCAGGAACTCACCCTCATGCGCGTGCGTCTACGCTGCCCCCATGGACGTACTCGCAGGCTTGCTGGAGGGCCCGCGCGCACGGGGGGCCTTCATGATCAGGGCGTGCTTCGAGCCGCCGTGGGCCGTGCGCATCGCGGACGAGGCACCGGTCTCGGTCATGATCATGGTGCGGGGCGACGCCTGGATCGTCCCCGAAGGCCCGGCCCCGGCCCAGCTGATCCGCCCCGGTGACGTGGCCGTCGCGCGCGGCCCCGACCACTACCTCGTCACGGGCGAGCGGGACACCCGGCCGTTCGCGGAGATCCGGCCCGGCCAGGCCTGCGTGCCCCTGAACGGCGCGCCGGACGGCCACTACGCGCGCTTCGGGATGCGCGAGTGGGGGCAGCCCGGAGGCCCGGTCCAGATGCTGATCGGCACGTACCAGATGCAGGGCGAGATCACCGCGCGGCTCCTGGACGCGCTGCCGCCGCTGCTCGTGCTGCCCACCGAGGTGTGGGACTGCCCGCTCACGCCGTTCCTCGCCGAGGAGATCGGCAAGGACGAGCCGGGCCAGGAGGTCGTCCTCGACCGCCTGCTCGACCTGCTGCTCATCGCGGCCCTCCGCGCGTGGTTCTCCCGCCCGGAGGCGGCGGCCCCCGCCTGGTACCGGGCGCTGGCCGACCCGGTGGTCGGGCCGGTCCTGCGACTCCTCCAGGACGACCCCGCGCACGCCTGGACGGTGGCCGCGCTCGCCGCGAAGGCGGGCGTGTCCCGGGCCGCGCTCGCCCGCCGGTTCACCGAGCTCGTGGGGGAGCCCCCGATGACGTATCTGACGGGCTGGCGGCTCGCGCTCGCCGCGGACCTGCTGCGCGACAGCGAGCAGACGATCGCCGCCATCGCCCGCAAGGTCGGCTACGGCAGCGCGTTCGCGCTCTCCAGCGCCTTCAAGCGGGTGTACGGCGTCAGCCCGCAGGAGCACCGCACGGGCGCGGCGTAGCCTGGGCACCATGGCCGCAGGGGAGCGGGGCGAGCCGGCCGCCGGGTACGCCGAGCGGCCGTCCCCGGTGCTGCCGGGGGCCGTCGTGTGGAGCAAGGCCGCGGACCCCTCGGGCGCCGGCTCCGCCGTCCTGCCCGACGGCTGCATGGACCTGCTGTGGACCGAGGGCAGGCTGTTCGTCGCGGGCCCGGACACGCGTGCCCACGTGCCCGGCGCCACGACGCCCCCGGGCCGCTACGTCGGCATCCGCTTCGCCCCCGGCACGGCCCCCGCGGTCCTCGGCGTCCCCGCGCACGAACTGCGCGACCGGCGCGTCGACCTCGCCGACCTGTGGAGCGGCGCCGAGGTCCGCCGCCTGACCGCGCGCGTGGACGCGGCCGCCGACCCGCTGACCGCCCTGGAGCGCGTCGCGTACGAGCGCACGGACCGGGGCCCGGCGCCCGACCCGCTGCTCGCCCGCGTCGTGGCGCACCTCGACGCGGGCCGCGGCGTCGCCGAGACGGCCGCCGCCGTGGGGCTCGGCGCCCGGCAGCTGCACCGCCGCGCGCTGCCCGCCTTCGGCTACGGTCCCAAGACGCTGGCACGCGTACTGCGCCTCCAACGCGCACTCGCACTGGCCCGCGCAGGCCTCGGCCAGGCCGAGACGGCAGCCACCGCGGGCTTCGCGGACCAGGCCCACCTGTCCCGCGAGGTAAAGGACTTGACGGGCCGACCACTGGGCGCGCTGCTGCGCCCCGAAGGGGACGCGGGGCTCCGCTGATGTGCGGCTCCGCCGCGCGGGCGCGCTCAGCCACAGACGGCCCACAGGCTAGGCAAACAGATCAGCCCCATTGCCGTCCGGGTCGAGCACCACCGCGTACCGCTGCCCCCAAGGCGCGTCGAACGGCTTGAGCTCCGACCGGTATCCCGCCGCCACGAGCTCCTCGTACACCGCGTCCACACCCGCGGACGTGCCGCAGTGGAAGGCGAGCCCGAGCCGCCCGGAGTCGGCGGGAGGCCGCCAGCCGGGGACGAAGGAGCGGATGGTGTCCTCCGTGTCGAAGGCCACCCGCAGACCGCCCGGCAGGGTGGTCTCCACGTGCGGCGACTCCTCGGATCCGGCCGCGAACACGAGGCCGAGCCGACGGTAGAAGGCCAGCGAGGCCGCCATGTCGGAGGTGACGATGCCGATCAGATCGAGCCGCGGCGTGACCTGGGGTGTGCTGCTTTCGCTGTTCATGCCGGGAGCGTAGGCGGGGCGCCCGCACACGGTCTTGAAGGAAACGGACACCACTGGGAAGAGCGCCCCGCGCCGCCCCTGCCTGACTGTCCCGGGTGCCGAATCCTCGCTACGGTGGAGCCATGGGTATCCCGGGTGAGAACCATCTGGCGGCAGCCGTCGTGGCCCACCGGGGCCGTGTGCTGCTCGTGCGCCGCAGTGAGACCGAGCGGTTCCTGCCGCGCGTGTGGGGGGTGCCCTGCGGAAAGCTCGAACCGGGCGAGAGTCCCCGCGACGGCGTGCTGCGGGAGCTCAAGGAGGAGACCGGCCTGCTCGGCCACGTCGTGTGCAAGGTCGGCGAGTCCTCCTTCGTCAGCGACTACCGCGGCCGCGAGGTGAAGAACTGGCAGGACAACTTCCTCGTCCGCCCCCTCACCCTCGACGTGACGCTGCCCCACCGCGACCAGGAGCACCGCTGGCTCACCCCCGACGAGATCGGCGCGGTGGACATCGACGACTACAACCTCGACGTCGTCCGCCAGGCGCTCAGCCGCCGACGCCGCTGACGCCCCCCGGGCTCTCGAAGCCCGGCCCCGGCCCCGGACCGCCCGACACGCCCTCGCCGCCGATCAGTTCGGCGAGCAGCCGCAGCTCCGCCAGGTACTCCGCCACCTCCATCGGCTCCTTCGCGTACGCCTGCGCGCGCCCCGCGTCCCGGTCCCCGTCCCCGCCCGTGAACACGTCCGTGTACCGCCGCCTGCTCGCGCCCGTCTCCAGGAAGAGCGTCACCGTCGGGCCCGGCGACGCGCACCACGCGCGGTGCAGCGCGTACGACGACAGGGCGTAGCCGCTGCCCGCCGCGTACTCGGCGGTCTGCGTCAGGCGAAGGCGGGCCCGGCCCGCGGGCTCCAGGAGCCAGTCGTTCACCCGCGCCGACAGCGACTCGCGGTAGCGCGCCGCGGTCAGCGTGCCGTCGCCCGCCGTCTCGTACAGCTCCATGCCGAGCCGGCCGCGCACGACGTACGACGCCAGCGGGGAGCGGTGGTTGTGGATGTCCTCGCGGCCCGCCCGCAGCGTCCCCGGGTGCCAGACGTGCGCGCGCAGCATGTGCCGCGACCCGGTGCCGACGAGGAGCAGCTTGTCGAAGCCCAGGACGTGCCGGTACGACAGGAGCGCGCAGCCCGAAGGGTCCCCGAGCCCGGACGCCAGCTCCGCCACCAGGGCCGAGAGCCGTCCGGGAGAGCCCAGTTCGGCGACGACCGCGCGGGCGGCCCGGGCCAGATCCTCCTCGTCGCTCCCCGTCAGGGTCGCGTCGAGCAGCTTCCGGGCCCGCAGGACGTGCCGTCCACCCATGCGGTCGCTCCGCCTCTCTCCACCCGCCACGCCCGCCGGGACCGGCGGCGGCCGGAGGTCAGCCCTCCGGCTGGTACATCCATACGGCATGGGCGCGCAGCGCCGAAAGGCCCTGATAGGTCATCCACAGCGGACGGCCCAGGTCATGCCCGTCCCAGTGCCAGACGCCGTCGCGCTCCGCGCGCAGCACGGCCGTGACGGCGCTCGCGACGAGCGCCCGCCACGCCTCCTCGCGCCCCTCGGCGGCGGCGACCTCCCAGGCGCCGGGCGTCAGGAGCGCCCGCACCATCCAGGCGGCCGTGAAGTGCCGTACGAAGAGCACCTCCTGACGCCACGCCACCTCGGGGTGCGGGCGGCGCACCTCCTCCTGGGCGTTGACGAGGTCCGCGCACGTGTCGTGGTCGGGCGTCGGGCAGGCAAGGAGCCAGCGGATGCCGTCCTCGCGCGCCGCCCGCGTGTTGGCGTCCTCGCCGAGGACGCGGGCCGCGCGGTCCAGGGCGACGACGGCGAGGGCGGTGTGCACGGGCGAGGGCCGCGTCGCGTGCGCGGCGGGCAGCCCCAGGGTCGCGCCCCAGCAGCGGCGGTGCTCCCGGGCCGGGTCGGTGATCGTGTGGTCGACCAGCGAGTCCCGCAGCCGGGCGATGGCGGGCGCGTCGGGCGCCGCCCGCAGCAGGCCGCGCAGCACCGTGGTCACCACATGGGTGCGGGCCAGGCCCGACGGCTCCAGGTCCGCGGTGAAACGGGCCGCGCAGCGCGCCGCCTCGTCGGCGAGCCGCGCCGGGTCCGCGCCCGCCCGCGCGAGCGCGCCGAGCACGAGCGCCGTCACCTCGGGCCGGGGCACCGAGCCCTGCGAGCGCGCCGCCCAGCCGCCGTCCGGGAGCCGCAGCCGCCACAGCGTGTCGACCAGGTCCGAGGTGCTCAACCTGCCGTCCTGCACGCCCAGTTCGAGCAGCACGTGCAGGCCGTACGCCGTGCCGGTCGGGGTCGGGAGCACCGGCCGGGTCTGCTCGTCGAGGGCGTGCGCCCAGCCCGTGAGCAGGCCCCGGACGGGGTCGTCGACCACCGCGAGGTCCGCGCGCAGCGCCGTGTGCGCGGCCGCGGCCAGGGCGGGGAACGGCCCCGGGGCCGGGGCGAGCGCGGCCCGCGCGGGCGCGGCCACCGGGCCGGGGCCCGCGGCGCCCTGCTCCGGCCTGGCGCGGAGCAGGGCCGCAGCGAGCCACGCGGCGACGCCCGTGCCGACGCCGCTGACCGCCGCGATGCCGTACCGCGCGGCGTCGGCCGACAGGGTCTCCGGCAACACGCCTACCAGGGACTGGAACACGGCGTACGCCGCCGCGGCGCAGCCGAAGCCGCCGAGCCAGCCCACGAACCGGCCCGGCCGCGAGGCGTCCGGGGGAGGGGGAGGGGGATCGGGGCGCACCGGGCTGCGGCCCAGCTGCTGTTGTGACACGAGGTGCTCCCTCCCCCCAGGGCGGCGCGTGAGTCGTCGTCCTCTCCATTCTAGGCGGCCACGACGGCATATCCCCGGGTCACACGGGGTCGGCGCCCGGCACTCGCCGGGCGCGCCGTCCCCGTCGGTCTTCTCTCACCGGCCCGGTTCGGCCACCGAGAAGGTGAGGGCGAACTCCGCGAAGGCCGCGCGCAGTTCGTACTGCGGCAGGACGCCGGGGCCGCACGACTGGGAGCCGATGCCGCGCTGCCCGTGGTCCAGGTGCACCCACAGCGTGTCGCCCGGCACCAGGTCGGTGCGGTGCGTGGCGGCGTCCAGCTCCTCGGTGGACCACGGGCGCGCCGTGAACCAGAACGCCGGATCGCCCACGATCCGCACCCCCGGCCCGTCGAAGCCCGTGCGCAGCTCCGCCCAGCGCACGTCCGCGCGGGCCCCGTTCTCCTGCGGCCGCAGGTACGGCGTCTGCAACTGCTCCACCCACGACGACCACCACCCCATCCGGGCGGCCGCCCGGGTGTCCGGGTACGCCTCGCCCGCGCTGCCGAACCAGTGCGCGCGCCGGTAGGCCGCGGGCAGCCCGACCCGCACGCCGAGCCGGGGCAGCGGCGCCTCCCAGTCGCCCTCCGGCGTCACCGACACGGCCAGGCGCAGGGCCGTGCCGTCGGACGTCCAGCGGTAGACGGTGCGCAGCGCGAGGTCACGGGCGGCGGGCGCCACGCGGGTGCGCACCGTCAGCGCGTCCTCGGCCACGTCGAGGCCGTCGAGCCTGTGGTGCATGCGGTGCAGGCCGAGCGCGCGCCACAGCGGGCCGTAGCGGGTGTCGGGCTGCCACGGCGCGCCGTCGTCGTTGTCGGTGGGGGCCCGCCACACGTCGAGGCGCGGCGCGGACGGCAGCGTGATGTCGCCGAGGGCGCGCAGGTCGCCGGTGCGGACGTCGAAGCGGCCGGGCCCGAGCATCAGGTCGTAGCCGCGGCGGCGCGGCCGCGCACCCGTGGCGACCGGCACGGGCGGGCGCGCGGTGACAGGGAAGTCGGCGAACGCCACCGCGTGGTCGAGGGCCGCCCAGTTGGTCTCCTCGCAGACGAGCGCCGACAGGTGCAGCCAGGTCTCGGCGTCCCGCGCGGTGGCGGGCGGATCGGGCAGCTTCAGCTCGACGCTCTCGCCCGGCCCGAGGTCCGGCGGCACGTCCAGGGGCCCGGAGACCGACGGGACGTCGCCGCCGGTGCCGCCCGCGGCGCCTGTGCCGCCCGTGCTGTCGGAGTGGTACGTCCACTCGAAGGACAGCTCCGACAGGTCGGCGAAGTCGTACAGGTTGGTCACCCGGACCGTGCCGGTGTCCGCGTCGTACGCGAACCGCACCGGCTGGATCACCCGCTTGTACTCGGTCAGGCCCGGCGACGGCCTGCGGTCGGGGAAGCACAGGCCGTCGCAGACGAAGTTCCCGTCGTGCAGCTCCTCGCCGAAGTCCCCGCCGTAGGCGTAGCCGAGCGTGGGGTGCTTCAGGCCGTGGTCGGCCCACTCCCACACGAACCCGCCCTGGAGCCGCTCGTACGTCTCGAAGAGCCGCTGGTAGTCGCTCAGACCGCCCGGGCCGTTGCCCATCGCGTGCGCGTACTCGCACAGGATGAAGGGCAGCGCGCCGCGCGCCGGCGGGCCGCCGTCCTCGCGGCGGCCGATCCGCTCGACCTCGGCGTGGTCGGCGTACATGCGCGAGTACATGTCGGTGTCCGCGCACGACGGGTCGCCCTCGTAGTGCAGCAGCCGCCCCGGGTCGCGGGCGCGGATCCACTGGGCCATGGCGGTCAGGCCGCGCCCGGTGCCGCACTCGTTGCCGAGCGACCAGATGACGACCGACGGGTGGTTCTTGTCCCGTTCGACGGTGCGGGCCGCGCGGTCCAGGAGCGCCGGGGTCCAGCGGTCGTCGTCGACCGGATTGCCGCGCCACTGCCGCATGGTGAAGCCGTGCGTCTCCAGGTCGCACTCGTCGATGACCCACAGGCCGAGCTCGTCGCACAGGTCGAGGAAGGCGGGGTGCGGGGGGTAGTGGGCGGTGCGGACGGCGTTGATGTTGTGCATCTTCATCAGCCGGACGTCGGTGCGCATGGTGGCGATGTCGACCGCGCGGCCGGTCTCCGGGTGGAACTCGTGCCGGTTCACGCCGCGGAACAGGACGGGCTTCCCGTTCACGGTGATCAGACCGTCCGTCAGGGCGACCGTACGGAAGCCGATGCGCAGCGGCACCCGCTCGCCCGGCGTGGCGAGGACCCCGTCGTACAGCCGCGGCCGCTCCGCCGACCACGGCTCCACGGCCACCGTCGCGCTCTCGCCGGTGGCGACGTCGATGCCGAGCTCCGGCACGGTCACGCGGCCGGCCACGTCCGACTCCACGCGGAGCGTGCCCGTCCCGTCGCGGTGGTCGTACGACGCGTGCGTGAAGTGGTCGCGCACCGCGCCCTCGGGCCGGTGCAGCAGCGTGACGTCCCGGAAGACGCCCGGCAGCCACCACTGGTCCTGGTCCTCCAGGTACGACCCCGACGACCACTGGTGCACCCGCACCGCGAGCACGTTGTCGCGGGGCCTGAGCAGCGCGCCCACCGCGAACTCGTGGGGCAGGCGCGACCCCTTGAACTCGCCCAGGAGCGAGCCGTTGAGCCACACCCGCGCGCACGACTCGACGCCGTCGAAGCGCAGCGTCACGTCCCCGCCCGCGGGCCAGCCGTCGGGCAGGTCGAAGCCGCGCAGGTGGTCACCCGTCGGATTCTCGGTCGGCACCCGCGGCGGATCCACGGGGAACGGATACATCTGATTCGTGTAGACCGGCGCGCCGTGGCCCTGCAGCACCCAGTGCCCGGGCACCACGACCTCGCTCCAGGCCGCCGCGTCGTACCCGTCGGCGGCGAACGACTCGTCCTCGACCGCGGCCCCGGGCGAAAGGCGGAACCGCCAGCTTCCGTTCAGCGAGAGCACGGCGGCGTCCGACCCCGCGTACCACGCACGGGGCGGCAGACCGCCGGTACCGGGGGACACGTCCTCGTGGTAAGGGAGCTCCATGCCTCCATCAGAACGCGCGGGGGCGGGGCCACTCAATCATTTCGGGCCGGGCGTTGTTGGATTTCTGCCGGGGGGCTTGGACGGAGGACGGGCCGGTGGCGGGCGGGTGGCCGGGGGACGACGTGCGGGCGGCCCGGCGGAAAAGCAGTGGCGTGGCGTCGGCGGGCGGGTCTAGAGTCCTGTCCGTTCCCCGGCGGCGTGTGTCGCCGCCGCAGGTCGAGTCGTGAGTGGAGGTGTGACCAATGGCTGTCGTTGCGATGGGTGCTGCCCGCGTTCGGACGTTCGTCATCACATCCACCTCCGTGGTCTCCGGCTGACTCTCTCAGCGTTTTCCGCCGCGTCGTCGTGCGCGGGCCGGGGCCACCCTTGTGAAGGGTTCTCCCCTTGTCTTCGTCTTCTTCTGACTTCTCCTCCTCGTCTGCTTCCGCCGTTCCGGCCGTCGGCGCTCACGCGCTCGCCGCGTACGGCTGGGACGCGGACTGGGAGGCCGCCTTCGCCCCGTACGCGGAGCGCGGGCTGTTGCCCGGCCGGGTGATCCGGGTCGACCGGGGCAGCTGCGACCTGGTCGTCACCGAGGAAGGTGTCATCCGGGCCGACACCACCTTCGTCACGCCGCACGACCCGCTGCGGGTCATCTGCACCGGGGACTGGGCGGTGGTGGACGCGCCCGGCGGCGACCCGCGGTACGTGCGCGACTATCTGCCGCGGCGCACCTCGTTCGTGCGGTCCACCTCGTCCAAGCGGTCCGAGGGGCAGATCCTCGCCGCCAACGTCGACCACGCGGTCATCGCCGTGTCCCTGGCGGCCGAGCTCGACCTCGGGCGCGTCGAGCGGTTCCTCGCGCTCGGCTGGGAGTCCGGCGCACAGCCCGTCGTCGTGCTCACCAAGGCCGACCTCGTGCCCGACGCCGCGTCGCTCGGCCACCTCGTGCAGGACGTGGAGACCGCCGCGCCCGGCGTGCCGGTGCTGCCCGTCAGCGCCGCGCACGGGGACGGCGTCGACGTGCTCGCCGCCGTCGTCTCCGGCGGCACCTCCGTCCTGCTCGGGCAGTCGGGCGCGGGCAAGTCGACCCTCGCCAACGCGCTCGCGGGCGCGGACGTCATGGACGTGCGGGCCGTCCGCGACGTCGACGGCAAGGGACGGCACACCACCACCACCCGCAACCTCATCCCGCTGCCCGGCGGCGGCGTCCTCATCGACACGCCGGGGCTGCGCGGCGTCGGCCTGTGGGACGCCGGGAGCGGCGTCGGGCAGGTCTTCGCCGAGATCGAGGAGTTGGCAGGCGGCTGCCGCTTCCAGGACTGCGCGCACGTCGCGGAGCCGGGCTGCGCGGTGCTCGCCGCCCTGGAGGACGGCACGCTGCACCAGCGGCGGCTCGACAGCTACCGGAAGCTGCTGCGCGAGAACCAGCGGATCGTCGCGAAGACGGACGCGCGGGTGCGGGCGGAGATGCGGCGGGAGTGGCGGCGGCGGGGGGCCGAGGGCAAGGCGGCGATGGAGGCGAAGCGGGGGCGGCTCCGGTAGCGCCTCCGTTCGGGGCAGCCGGGGTGTTCCCTCCCGGCTGCCCCGGGGCGGGCCCCGGTCGTCCTGTTGGTCGGCGCCCGGGGCTGTGCCCACAGCGAGCGGGGCGGCGAGCTGCGTGTCCGAATTCCGCTAGCTGGCTTGTCCGGGGCCGCTCACACTGGACGTGTGAACGATCTCGATACCAGGTATGAAGCCGTCCGCAGTCGCGATGCCCGGTTCGACGGGGAGTTCTTCTTCGCCGTGTCCACGACCGGGATCTACTGCAGGCCGAGCTGTCCCGCCGTGACGCCCAAGCGGCAGAACGTGAAGTTCTATCCGACGGCGGCCGCCGCGCAGAGCCAGGGTTTCCGGGCCTGCCGGCGGTGCCGTCCGGACGCCGTGCCGGGGTCCGCGGAGTGGAACGTGCGCGCGGACGTCGTGGGCCGCGCCATGCGGATGATCGGCGACGGGGTCGTGGACCGCGAGGGCGTCGGCGGGCTCGCGGTGCGGCTCGGGTACAGCGCCCGGCAGGTGCAGCGCCAGCTCACCGCCGAGGTGGGCGCGGGCCCGGTCGCGCTCGCCCGGGCGCAGCGCGCGCACACCGCGCGCGTCCTGCTCCAGACCACCGACCTGCCGGTCACGGAGATCGCGTTCGCGGCGGGCTTCGCGAGCGTGCGGCAGTTCAACGACACCATCCGCGCCGTGTACGAGCTGACGCCCACGGCCCTGCGCGCCGCCGCGCCCAAGCGGGGCGGCGGCCGGGCCACGCCCGCCGCGGGCATCCCGCTGCGGCTCGCCTACCGCGGGCCCTACCAGGCCGTCGCCGCCTTCGACCTGCTCGCCGACGAGGCGCTGCCCGGTGTGGAGGACGTACGCGGCGAGCGCGGCGCCCGCACCTACCGGCGCACGCTGCGCCTTCCGCACGCCTCGGGCATCGTGGCCGTCGAGGAGCGCGACCCGCGCAGGCGCGGCGAGGCCGGGCAGAGCGGCTGGCTCGAAGCCCGGCTGCACCTGACGGACCTGCGCGACCTGACCACGGCCGTGCAGCGGCTCCGCGGCCTCTTCGACCTGGACGCCGACCCGTACGCCGTCGACGACCGCCTGGGCGCGCACGCCCGCCTCGCGCCGCTGGTGCGCGCCCGGCCGGGCCTGCGCTCGCCGGGCGCGGCGGACCCCGAGGAGTTCGCGATCCGCGCGGCCGTGGGCCGGGAGGCCGCCGCCCGGATCGTGGCGGAGTACGGCACTCCGCTGCCGTCCCCGTGCGGCGCCCTCACGCACGTCTTCCCCGGGCCCGCCGCCCTGGCCGGCCGGCTGCCGCTCGCGGCCGCGCTCGCCGAGGGCGTCGTACGCCTGGACGCGGGCGTCGACCGCGACGACGCCGAGCGGCGGCTGCTCGCCGTGGACGGCGTGGACGCGGCGGCGGCCGCCGTCATCCGCATGCGGGCCCTGGGCGATCCGGACGTGGCCCTGCCCGGCGAGCGGGTGGACGACGCGTGGCGGCCCTGGCGGTCGTACGCGGTGCGGCACTTGCGTGCCCAGGCGCGTGCGGAACCGTCAGGGCCGTCGGTCACCGGCTGAGTCCGGTGCGCCGGCCGCGGCGCAGCGCGTACCAGCCCGTCGCGACGAGGGCCGCCGCGAGGGCCGCGGCCGATGTCACCGTCAGGCCGGTGGAGGCGAGGCTGCCGCCGGTGGGGGAGGTGGCGTCGGACCCGCCGCCCACCGAGCCGCCGCCGGAGCCGCCACCGGACCCGTCGCCCGATCCGCCGGTGGTCCCGGAGCCCGAGCCGTCGTCTCCGGAACCGTCGTCGCCGGAGTCGTCGCCACCGCCTCCGTCGCCGCCGGTGTCATCTCCGTCGCCGCCGTCGTCCCCGCCGTTCGCGAACGTCACCGGCACCCGTACGTCCTGCGACCGGTCGCCCGGTCGGGTGTGGTCGGCGCGGGTGGCGAGCACGCACCGCGTCGTCAGGCAGTCGGTGTACGCGTCCTTCGCGTCGAGGGTCAGGCCGACCTCGAAGGAGCCGTTCGCGCCGTAGGGCTTGGCGAGGTCGCCGCCGTGCGGCGGCGGGTTGTCGGAGATCCACGCCGAGGACTTGGCGCCGCCGGTGGTGGCCGCCCCGCCCACGCAGGGCGTCGGCGTCTTTCCGGGGCCGTTGTCGACGCAGAGGGCGACGTAGATGCCCTTCTTCCGGTCGTAACCGGTGCCCGTGACCGTCACCTTCTGGTCGTGCGGCGCGAGGCCGCGCACCGGTGTGACCGTGAGCTTCTGGCCGCCGGGGCCGGTGGCGGACCCCTCGTCGCCGGGCTTCGCGCCCTTGACCGTCAGGGTCGCGGGCTCCGTGTGCGCGGTGCCCGCGTCGTTCCTGAACTCCGCCCGGAAGCGGTGGCCGTCCTGGGCCGCGCGGGCCGTGAAGGTGTACGAGGAGCCGGTCGCGCCCTCGACGGCGCGCCAGGAGCGGCCGCCGTCCGTGCTGCGCTGCCAGCGCGCGACCGGCTCGGGGGAGCCGTCGGCGCGGGCCTTGAGCGTCACCTCGGCGCCGTCCTTCGCCGTGACGTCCTGCGGCGACTCGGTGACGCGCGGCGGCGTCGCGCGGACGATCCGGGTGACGCGGCCCTGGGCGGGGCTGGTGACGAAGACCTCCGCGCCGCCCGGCGCCACCGCGACGGCGGCGGCGCCCAGTTGGGCGACGTTGCCGTGCAGCGGCACCGGCTTCGCGGCGGGCTTGAGGGTGCCGGTGTCGAGGACCGTCAGGGCGCCCTGCCCGTCGTAGCCGGGCGCGTCCGGGTCGCCGACGTCCTGCCAGGCGACGTACGCGCGGCCGCCGTCGAAGGCCACGTCCCGGGCGAGGTCGGTGCCGGTGAGGGTGGTGCGCGGGGCGCCGTCCGCGCCGAACACCATGATCTTGTCCTGGCGGCCCACCCAGACCGCGCCGGTGTCCGGGTCGACGGCGGTGAACCCCTCCGACCCCTCGGCGACGGGGAGTTCGACGGTCTTGGTCACCGTGAAGGAGTCGGTGTCGACGCGGTACAGGCGCCGGTTCGCGAGGTCCGCGGACCACACCGCCTTGCGGCGCGCGTCGACGGCGAACTGCCCGCCGCCCGCCAGGGTCACCGTCCGCCTGGCCGCGCCGGTGGCCGTGTCGACCTCCGCGAGGTCCGCGCCCCGCACGACCAGGGTCGTACCGGCGGAGACGCCCGGCCCGACGTCGGTCACCTTGGCGCCGGGCAGCCAGACGCCCTTC
The DNA here is from genome assembly GCF_000720325.1 of Streptomyces sp. NRRL B-1347. Lineage (GTDB taxonomy): Bacteria > Actinomycetota > Actinomycetes > Streptomycetales > Streptomycetaceae > Streptomyces. The sequence continues at coordinate 4,548 of NZ_JOJM01000042.1, read as the reverse complement.
GCCTCCGGGTCGCCGCCCCTGGCCGTGCCGAGGCCCTTGAGCGGGTAGTGGAAGACGACGCCGTCGCCGGGCAGCGGCTCCGCGATGCGGCGCACGGCCGCCTCACGGGGCGTGCCCGTGGAGCCGGGCGCCTTGGCGGTGCGGCCGCGCACGGTGCCGTCGGCGCGGTCCAGGACGTACAGGCCCATCTCGTTGGCGTCCGCCGTGCCCGCGTCGTCGTCGGAGCCGACGTAGAGCTTGCCGGACTCGGGGTGGATCAGGACGTCGAGGGGTTTGCCCGCCGTGGTGAAGTCGGCGGCGCGGTGGTAACCGAGCCTGCCCGCCGGGGGGTTCGCGCCGTCGGCGGCCGGTGCGAACCCCGCGAAGGGCACCGCGAGCGCGGCGAGGGTCGCCGCCGCCGCGGACAGGGGAAGGTGGCGTCTCATGGCGGCAGCGGCCCGCCTACTGGAAGGTGACCGGGATGTGCACGTCGTACTTGCGGTCACCGGAGTCGAAGTGGTCGGCGCGCGTCACGATCGCGCACTCCACCGTCTCGCCGCACACTTTGCCGCCGCCGAGGTCGGCCTTCACGTGGATCTTCACCGAGAAGCTGCCGTTGGCGCCGAACCGGGAGCTGTTGGGCACGGTGCCGCCGCCGGTGTTGGACACCCAGTGCGAGGCGCCGGTGGTGCCGGACTGGTCCTGGCCGCCGAGGCACGGGGTCGGCTTGTTGGCGCCGGGCGCGCCCTCGACGGCGCACAGGCCGACGTAGACGCCCTGCGAGGTGTTGTAACCGGTGCCGGACACGGTGACGTTGGCGCCGCCGGCCGCCGCCGCGTTCGGTCCCGTCAGGGCGAGGTGGTACGTCTTGCCCCCGTCGGTGATGGTTCTTTTCGCGGTGACGTCGGCGGCGGACGCCGAACTCGCGAGGCCGACGGTGAGCGCGGCCGCCATGAGCGGGGCGAGGGGCAGGAGGGCGCGGGTACGCGTACGCATGGGTGCGGGCACCTTTCTGGGCCGAGCGAAGCCCCGGAGGGCTCGCTAGTTAGGTAAGGCATACCTAAGCTTGCTCGCTCTCCGGTGTCAACGCCGCCACCGCCCGACCCCGTGGCCGCCCGTGCCCCAACTGCGCCGCGGCGCAGGCCCGCTGGCCCGGCGTCAGCCCGCGTCCCCCTCCAGGCCCCAGCTGTGGATGCGCCGCGGATGGATGCGGATCAGCTCCTTGCTCAGCTGCGGGCCCAGCTCGTGCGGCCCGGTGAGCAGCTCCGCGTGGCCGCGGACGTCCACGCCCCGCACCCGCCACGGCCGTTCGCTCACGATGTCGTCCACGACGAGCGCCACCTTCGGATTCGCCCGGAGGTTGCGCCACTTCTTGGTGGTGCCCATCGCGTAGCCGCCGATGAGGATCGTGCCGTCGTCCTGCGGGAAGAAGCCGACGGGGTTGGCCTGCGGCTGCCCGTTCGGGTCGACGGTGGCGAGCCTGCCCAGACGCTGGGACTTCAGGTACGCGCGCTCGGCCGCGCTGAATTCGGTCATGGGGTGAGGCTGGCACGCGGACCTCGTGCGCGCACCGGTGCGTGGGCCGCGCCATGACACCCGGCCGAGCGTGCCCCGGTGGCCGCGCGGCGCCGCGTCACCCCCTGGCGAGCACCGCGCCCACCCACGCGCCCACGATCAGCAGACACGCGTACAACTCCACGAACACGCTCCAGCCGCCCGCCCGCAGGGCCGAGCGCACCGCCGTCACGGCCTCGCCGCGCCCGCCGAGCCGCAGCCGCTCCGCCAGATACATCCCGCCCACGAACCCCGGCGCCGCGCCGAGCACCGGAAGCAGACAGAACCCGAGCAGCGCCCCGGCCCCCGCGTACGCGGCCAGACGGTGGCCCGCACCCGACTCCCGCAGGCGCCGGGGCGGCAGCTGCCAGCGCACCGCCCGGGACAGCAGGAGCACCAGGGTCGCGCCCACCAGGACGCCCCAGGCCAGGCCGTGCGGGTCCTGGAGCGCCCACCACAGCACCCCGGCCCACACCAGCCACGAGCCGGGCACGCCGGGCACAAGGACGCCGCAGAGGCCGAGCAGCATCACCACCCCGACCAGTGCGAGCTCCCACGCTCCCATCTGCCAAGCGTGCAGGAGCGGGTGCGAAACCGCAGGTCGCGTTAGTCCCGGTGCCCCCGCGCCCGGACCGGCCGGCTAGCCGCGGGCCGGGCGCGGGGCGCCCGCCTCGCGGGCCACCCAGCCCCGTTCGTACGCGTGCCAGCCCAGCTGCAGCCGGGTCGTCACGCCCGTCAGCTCCATCAGCCGCTTGACCCGGCGCTGCACCGTGCGCAGGCCGAGGTCCAGCTGTTTCGCCACGCTCGCGTCCGTCATCCCGGCGAGCAGCAGCGACAGGACCTCCAGGTCCGTGCCGTCGGGCCCGTCCGCGGCCTCGCGCACCGCGCCGCCCTCGCCGAGCCGCAGCGGCAGGGCGCCCCGCCACACCGCCTCGAACAGGCCGGTGAGGGACTCCAGGAGCCCGCTCGCGTGCACCACGAGCGCCGCTGGCTCCGCCGTCCGCGACGTCAGCGGCACCATCGCGAGCGAGCCGTCCGCGATCACCAGCTTCGTCGGTACGCGGTCCACGACCCGCACCCGCTCGGCCCGCCCCATCGCCTCCGCGATCTCCGTCAGACCCGTCGGCGCGGCGAGCACCGCGCGCTCCACCACCACGCGGTAGGCGACGCCCCGGCTCGCCGCCTGCTCCTCCGCGTCGTTCTCCATGCCGGTCACCGCGACCGGCCTGCCCGTCACCAGGGCGCACACCTCGCGGCTCGCGCCGAGCTGGAGCTGGAGGAAGCGCTGCGAGACCGCGGCCGCGCCCGTCACCACCTCGACCAGGTCGTGCACGGTGGGCTCGGCCGCCTTGCCCCGGTACTCCTCGGCGAGCAGCGTCGCCGCGAGCTCCGCCTGCTCCAGGTCGTGGCGCCGCTGGGTGAGCAGCGCGCCCAGGGCCACGCCGGGCGGCGCCGCCACCCAGCGCCCGGCCCGGCCCGAGGCCTGGGCCGCGAGGCCGTGCCGTTCGAGCCGGCGCAGCGCCCGCTCGGTGTCCGGCTCGGCGAGCGTGAGGCGGCGCGCCAAGTCCGGCACGTCGGCCGCCCCGACCGACACCAGCGCGCGGTACGCCGCCTCGTGCGTCTCGTCCAGACCAATAGCGGCCAGCATGCGGCGGCTCCCTCCCCGATCGTTCCGGCGCGTTCCTGCTGCTCTTCCGTGGCTGGCGGAAACTGGCCACGGCGTAAACCCGCCGCGAACATCATCACCGCACCACCTGCCCGTCTGCCAGGGTGGCCTCCTCGCCGGGCGGTCCTCCCGTGGGGGGTGGGCCCGCCCGGCACCCCGCGCCACCCCTGGCCACCCCCGGCTGGAATTTCCGGATGCACCGTTTTCGTACGGCCTGTGCGGTGGACAATAGGGGCATGAGCCAGCAGGGGGAGAGGCCCACCGGTCAGGAGGCCGACTGGTGGGCGCAGTTGTACGACGAGGCGAAGGACGACACGGGGCCCGCGGCCGCGGCCGATTCCCTGGACGACCGGTTCGCGTCGGCGTCGGGGACGGTGGGCCAGGACGCCGGAGGCGGCCCGTCCGTCCCGGCGCCGGGGCCCACACCCGAATCCCGCGACGACCGTGCCGACCGCGACGACCACGTGGGCCCGCCGACCGGGGACCGGCCACCAGGAGGCGCCTTCACGGCGAAGCCCACGGTCGATTCCCGGGGCAGCCGGTCGGCTCCGGCCGCCCCGGCCGCCCCAGCCGTCCCGGAGCGGCCGCCCAGAGACGCCACCGCGTACGCCGCGGGCAGCGCGCGGGTGGGCCCCGCCGAGGACGGCCCGCCCGCCCCGCCCGTCTCCGCGCGTCCCCCCGCACCGTCGAGGCCGCCCGCGCCCACGCGGCCACCCGACACGGGCGGAGTACCGGGGCAACGGGAGGTGCCCGCGGGGGAGTTGCGCCCTCCGGCGACGGGCACCAGGCCTCCGGCGGCCGACGGTCGGCCTCCGGCAGCGGGCGGTCGGTCCCCGGCAGCGGCCACCAGGCCCCCGGCGGCGGGCAGCCAGCCCCCAACTGTGGGCGGTCCGCCGTCGGCAGCGGGCGGTCGGCCCTCGGCGGCGGGCACCAGGCCCCCAGCGGCGGGCACGAGGCCCCCCGCGGCAGGCGCCAGCCCCCCAGCGCCGAGCGGTCCGCCCCCGGCCACGGGCGGCGAGCCCCCGGCACCGCGCGACAGGCCCTGGGCGGCTGGCGCTGAACCCCCGGCGCCGGGCGCCGAGCCCCGGTCGGGAGGCGCCGAAGCCCGGCCAGGAAGCGCCGAGGCCTGGCCAGGGGGCGTCGAGCCCAGGCCAGGACGGTCCGAGCCCCGGCCAGGAGGCGTCGAGCCCCGGCCCCGGGCCGCCGAGCCCCCCGCCCCCGCGCCGAGCGCCAAACCCGCGCCCCCCGAGCCGCCCGCCAAACCCTCACCCCGGGCCCGCGCCGCCGAGCCCCGGCCACGCGGCGCCGAACCCCCGCCCCCCGCACCACCGGACCCCACGCCCCCGGCC
>NZ_JOJM01000041.1 GCF_000720325.1 Streptomyces sp. NRRL B-1347 | reverse complement strand
GCGGTTGGAGAGCAGGTCGTCCAGGTCGCTCTTGCCGATGATGGAGCGCAGCGAGGTCTGCGCCATCTGCGAACCTTGAAGTAGACGACCGCGTCGACGCGGACCGTGACGTTGTCCCGGGTGATGCCCTCCTGGGCGGGCACCGGCATCGTCACGATCTGCATGTTGACCCGGCGCATCCGGTCCACGAACGGCACGATCATCGTGAACCCCGGCCCGCGCACCGCCCGCTGCAAGCGCCCGAGGCGCAGCACCACGCCCCGCTCGTACTGCTTGACGACGCGCGCCGCGGACAGCAGGTACACCGCTCCGACGGACGCGACGGCCGCACCGGCCGCCACCAGTTCCTCGACCACGACGGCCCCCGGGGTCTCATGGGGCGAATAGGGCATGCAGTACGAAGGTAACGCGCTGCCCATCCCAGGGCGAGACCCCCGGCACGCCAAGGGCGAGCCCCCGCCCGGAAGTCGGGCGGGGGCTCGTCGGAACGGCTCGGGGTGCGGTGTCAGTACACGCTGACGTTGTACGCCCGCAGCGCCTCGGTGACCGGCTGGAAGAAGGTCGTACCGCCGGAGGAGCAGTTGCCGCTGCCGCCGGAGGTCAGGCCGAGCGCGGTGGAGCCCGCGTACAGGGGGCCGCCGCTGTCGCCGGGCTCGGCGCACACGGTGGTCTTGATCAGGCCGCTGACGACGTCGCCGCCGCCGTAGTTCACGGTCTGGTTCAGGGCGGTGACCCGGCCGGTGTGGGTGCCGGTGGTCGAGCCGCGCCGCGTCACGTTCTGGCCGACCGTCGGGTCGGCGGCGCGGGTGATGTCCTGGCTGCCGACCGTGCCGGACTTGGTGACCGAGTTGTTGGTGTACTTGACGATGCCGTAGTCGTTGCCGGGGAAGCTGGAGCCCGACGTGGAGCCGAGCACCGTGGTCTTCGCGGAGTTGGCCCACCACGTGCCCGCGCCGTCGGTGCAGTGCCCGGCGGTGAGGAAGTAGTAGGTGCTGCCGCTGCGCACGTTGAAGCCGAGCGAGCAGCGCCAGCTGTCGGCGTAGGTCGCGTCGCCACCGGAGATGTACTTCTGGAAGGTGCCCGGCGTGCGCTCGATCCTGAGGGCGCCCGCCTTGTCGCCCGCCGCCTTCTTCACCTTGGCGAGCTCAGCCGCGGAGACCGTGCTGTCCGCGGTCACGACGACCTTCCCGGTCTTCGCGTCGACGCCCCAGGCGGTGCCCGCCACGTCCGCTTCGAGGACGGCGGCACTGGCCGCCGTGAGGTCGGACGCGCTGTACGTGCGCGCCTCGTCGGCGCTGGCGGCGGGTACGGCGAGGGCGGCGGCGGCCACGAGGCCGGTCGCGACGGCGACCGTGCGGGAGTGTCTCGCTATGCCGCCGCGGGGGGTGGTGCGCTTGATCCTCACTGCTGGTTCCTCCCGAGGGAAGTCAGGGGGCCCGTGGGGGTCGGACCCGTGAGGCGCAGCCATCGGACACGACGGATTCCGGCTACGCCGTGCCCCTGACAAGCGCTGCACGGGAGTATTGGGGTGCGGTGTCACACCGCACAAGGGGCCATTTCCAGCTGCTATGGCCGAATGCCAACAGTGCCCCTGAAGGGGCCCCTGAGCGGCTCCGCCGCGCGGGCGCGACCAGCCACGACGAAGCCGCGGACAGCCGACGGCCCCGGTGACGCACCACCGGCACGCGTCACCGGGGCCACAGGTCAGCGCGGCGCCATGTTCCGCTCCCCCGCCGCGACGCCCACGCGCAGCGTGTTGCCCGGCGGCGGGAACGGGCAGATGAAGTGGTCGGCGAAGGCGCACGGCGGCAGCAGCGTGCGGTTGAAGTCGACCGTGACCCGCCCGTCGGCGCCGGGTGCGGCAGGGCGCAGGAAGCGGAAGCGGTAGCTGGAGTCACCGCTGGTGGCGTCGGCGAACACGGCCCACAGCGAACCGTCGGCCTCGACGCTCACCTGGAGCGTGTGGTCCTGCCCCGCGAGGTGGAAGGCGAGTTCGCCGCCGAGCCCGAGCCCGCGCTCCACGCCGTCCGCGTTGGCCACCCGCACGGTGCGGTCCTCCCCGTACGGGGTGAAGCGGCCCGCCACCGCGAACCGCGGGTCGTACGAGGTGGCCTCGATGCCCGTGAAGGCGCGGCGCGCCGGGGCGTCGGGGTCGAAGTCGCGCACCGCCCACAGGCCTTCGCGGCGCAGCACGACGAGGCGTCGCTCGCCGAGCGCGAGGCGCGCGGCCGTGACCGGGCCGGGGTCGGCGGTGAGCCGGGCCGTGCCGGAGAAGGGCTGCCCGTCGAGGGTGAGCCCGTCATCGGCGGCCGCGGTCAGGACGAGCTCGTCGCCGTCCTCGGCCCAGCGGCCCGGAAGCCCCGGCAGGGCGCCGTCCGGGTGGTCGGCGAGCCAGTGCGTGCCGGTGAGGGACAGCGGGCCGTAGGGCGCGGACACCGTCTCGACGCGCTCTTCGTGCCACTGCTTCCAGTTCCGGAGCGTGTCCTCGCTGGTGCTTGTCGTACTCATGGTGATCAACCCTTCCGTGCGGGCTCGGGCAGCCCGAGGTGTGAGCGCAGCGTCGCGCCCTCGTATTCCGTGCGGAACGCGCCGCGCTCCTGGAGCAGCGGCACCACCCGTTCGACGAACTCGTCGAGCCCGCCCGGCGTCAGGTGCGGGACGAGGATGAAGCCGTCGGCGGCGTCGGTCCGTACGAACTCGTCGAGCTGTTCGGCGACGGCGGCGGGGGTGCCGATGAAGGACTGCCGGGACGTCGTCTCGATGACGGTCTGGTGGATCGACAGGCCCTTGGCCCGGGACAGGGCGCGCCACTTCTCCGCGACGGCGAGGGGGTCGCCGACCTTCACCCGGCCCTGTACGAGCGTCGATTCCGGGTCCGGGTCGATGTCGGGCAGCGGCCCGTCCGGGTCGTACGCGGACAGGTCGACGCCCCACACCTGCTCCAGGGCCAGGAGGGCGTTCTGCGGCGAGACCTGCTGGCGGCGGATCTCGGTGGCCCGCTCCTGCGCCTCGGCCGCGGTGTCGCCGAGGACGAAGGTGACGCCGGGCATGATCTTGAGGTCATCGGGCGCGCGGCCGTACCGGGCGAGGCGGCCCTTGACGTCCGCGTAGAACGCGCGGCCCGCCTCCAGGGTGCCGTGCCGGGTGAAGATCACGTCGGCGGCCGACGCGGCGAACTCCCGGCCCTCGGGCGAGTCCCCCGCCTGGATCACGACGGGGTGGCCCTGCGGCGGCCGGTCCACGCCGAACTCCCCCGCGACGGTGAAGTGCCGCCCGTTGTGCGCGACCGGCCGCGGCTCGCCCGGGGCGCCGTCCGCCCCGGGCGTCCGGGAGTCCCACAGCTCCCGTGCGGTGGCGACGAACTCGGCGGCGCGGGTGTAGCGGTCGGCGCGGTCGAGGAAGCCGCCGCGCCGGAAGTTCTCGCCGGTGAAGGCGTCGGACGAGGTGACGACGTTCCAGGCGGCGCGGCCGCCGCTGAGGTGGTCGAGCGAGGCGAGCCTGCGGGCGAGTTCGTAGGGCTCGTTGAAGGTCGCGTTGACGGTGGCGGCCAGGCCGAGCCGGTCGGTGACGGCGGCGAGGGCGCTCAGGACGGTGAGGGACTCGGGCCTGCCGACGACGTCCAGGTCGTGGATGCGGCCCTTGTGCTCGCGCAGCCGGAGGCCCTCGGCGAGGAAGAAGAAGTCGAAGAGCCCGCGTTCGGCGGTGCGGGCCAGGTGCTCGAACGACGAGAACTCGATCTGCGAGCGCGAGCGGGGGTCGGCCCACACGGTGGTGTTGTTCACGCCGGGGAAGTGGGCCGCGAGGTGGATCTGCTTGCGCGCGGGGGTCCGGTGCGTACCGGCCGTCATGACGCCTCCCTCGTGTGCGCGGCGTAGCGGTTGGCGGGCCGGGCCAGGCCCAGGTGCTCCCGGAGCGTGGCGCCGGGGTAGAAGGTGCGGAACAGACCGCGGTGCTGGAGCAGCGAGACCGTGCCGTTGACCAGGCGCTCCAGGTCGCGCCGCGGCTCCACGGGCGTGAGGTGGAAGCCGTCGGCGGCGCCCGCCGCGTGCCAGGCGGCGATGAGGTCGGCCAGGTCGACGGGCCCGCCGCGGTAGAGCGGTCCTTCGGCGGTGGGGTGCGGGCCGCCGCCGTGCCCCGGCTGCGCGGCGTGCTCGCCGCCGCCGAGGTCGACGACGAGCGCGGCGAGCACCCGCAGTTCCCCCGGATCCCGGCCGAGCGCGGTCGCGCGGGCGCGCAGGTCGGCCCGTGCGGCGCCCGCCTGGGCGGGGCTCGCGGCCCGGACCAGGGCGACGTCCGCGTGCCGGACGGCCACGTCGCGGGTGTGCTCGGCGGTGGCGTCGACGACGACCACGGGGTGGCCCTGCGGCGGCCGGGGGACGATGGAGGGCCCGCGCACGGAGAAGGCGGCGCCTTCGAAGTCGACGTAGTGCAGCTTGTCCCGGTCGACGAAGCGGCCGGTGGCCACGTCCCGGATCTCGGCGTCGTCCTCCCAGCTGTCCCACAGCCGACGGGCGACGTCGGCGACCTCGCCCGCCTCGCGCCACAGCGCGTCGCGCGGAGCCGCCCGGCGCCGCCCGAACAGCTTGGCCTCGGCCTCGGTCGTGGACACGTCGACGGTCCAGCCGGCCCGGCCGTGGCTGACCCAGTCGAGCGTGGCCACGGCCGCCTGCACGTGGAAGGGCTCGGTGTGCGTGGTGGTGACGGTGGGCACCAGGCCGACGCGGCCGGTGGCGGGCGCGACGCGGGAGAGCACGGCGAGCGCGTCGAGCCCGCGGCGGGCGAAGCCGTCGCCGAGCGTCACGAAGTCGAGGGCGCCGTGCTCGGCGAGCCGGGCGAGTTCGACGAAGGACGCGGCGTCGTGGGCGCCGGGCAGGTCCACGGCGGCGGCCAGATGCAGCGGGCCACGGCCGGGGGGTGGGCTTGCGGACATCGGAGAACACCTCTCTCGGGCGGCGGTCACCGCCCGGCCTCGTGCAGGAAGGTGAGAACGGCGCGCGCGGTGGCGTCGTTCTGCCGGAAGGACGGGCTGTTGGTGCGCGGCCGGGTGAAGGCGCCCGCGCCGCGCGCGTCGGTGTGCGGGCCGAGGGCGAAGCGGCGCGGGTGCGGACTGCCCGCGCGGTCCCGTACGCGGCCGTCGGCGGGGTCGACGGCGAGCAGCCCGTCGGGCGTCTCGGCCACCCCCTCGGCGTGCAGGGCGCGCAGCAGCGGGTCGCGGGTGCGGGCGAGCGTGGGCTGCGGAAGGCGCGCCTCCACCAGGGCGCGGGCCGCCACGTGCTGTCCGGGCACGGTGGCGCTGCTGGCCCGGAACACCCCGTCGCGGGCCTCGACGCGCAGGTCCGCGCCGAGGAACCGCACGATGCCCGCGCGGGACAGGGCGAGCAGCTGGCGAAGGCGCGGCCCGGGCGGCCCCGACGCGAGGTAGCTGAAGTAGCCGTGCCACCAGGGCCCGATGTCGCCGAGCCGGGTCAGCTGCCCGTAGACGGAGAGCAGACCGAGGAAGACGGCGAGGTCGGGGCTGTGCGCGGGGTCGTGACGACGGGTCAGGTCGGCGGTGATGTAGGCCCGCAGCCCCTCCTGGAGCCCCGCGTACGAGGAGTGCCGGACGCCGTCCAGCGGGTGGTCGAGGGCGGTGAGGTCGAGCCGGTCGGCGGGGTCGGGCACGGCGGCGGAGACTAGGGCGTGCAGTTCGGGGCTGCCGGGCGGGCAGGACGCGTACTTCTCGTCGAAGTCGTGCCAGGCGACGGCCGTGCGCTCGGGGTGCGCGCCGAAGAGCCGGTGGTAGTGGGCGAAGCCCAGCTCCTTCTCGATCAGCGGCCACACGTCGCGCCCGAAGTCGAAGCCGCCGGGCCGGGCGAGCAGTTCGTCGATCTCGGCCGGGCCCAGATAGCGGGGCAGCGGCGGCCGTTCGCCGTCGTCCCAGGTGTAGCCGAGCTTGGAGTGGTACGGCACGCCGCGCCGCGAGCCGACGTACAGGACCGGCTCGCGGCCCGACGGCACGTAGGTGTCGCCGTCGTAGCGCCCGCCGCGCCCCTCGGTGAGGAGCACCATGAGGTCGACGAAGGCGAGCCCGAAGCCGCGCACCAGCACCTTCTGCCCGGCTTCGAGGGCGCTGAGGTCGCTGTCCGCGGTGAAGTCGGGCGGCAGGTGCACGAGCCCGTGCCGCCGGGCGTACCGCGCCAGGTGCCGCTGCTCGGCGTCGGGTTCGGCGTCGAGGTGGCCCTGGGCGAGGATCACGAGGTCGCCGACGAGGGGCCGCGCGCTGCCTTCGAGCCACACCCGCTGGCGGCCCGACCGGGGCCCGGTGAGGCGCAGGGCGCGGCGGGCGTGGTGGTGGACGGCGATGCCGGGCGGCAGCGCGGCCACGGACGTCTCGTACACCCAGCGCAGATAGGCGCCCTGCGTGGGGCGCCCGGCGAAGGTCTGCCCGTCGACGCCCGCCCACTCGTGCAGCGCGGGCCCCGGCCGGACGGGCCCCGCCACCTCCACCGTGTCGTCGGTGAAGAGGGTGACGTCCTGGGCGTGCGAGTTCATCCAGAGCAGCGGCGACTGCCGCTGCCGCCAGATCCGCCCGGGTCCCGGCGGGTAGGGGTCGACGAGGTGGATGTCCAGGCGCGCACCGGCGTACAGGGTCGGCGCGTTGGCGGCGATGCGCTCGATGAGGCCGGTGGCGCGCGGGCCCGCGCCCACGATCACGAGCGTGGGCGTCCCCGCCACCGTCGACGGGGCCGTCGCGGTGCTCATCGGGCGAGCTCCGAGCCGCGCGCGTAGTGCCGCTCCACGTAGTGCTGTCCGACGCTGAGCACGGAGGTGACGGCGACGTACCAGAGCGTGGCGACGAGCAGCAGCGGGATGACCTGGTAGGTGCGGTGGTACACCAGCTGCACGGAGTACAGCAGGTCCTGTACGGCGATGACGCTGACGATCGAGGTGCCCTTGAGGGTGCCGATCAGCATGTTGCCCGCCGGGGGCACGATGGAGCGCATGGCCTGCGGCAGAACGATTCTTCGGAAGCGGCGCCACCGGCCGAGCCCGAGGGACTGCGCGGCCTCGGTCTGGCCCCGGTCGACGGAGAGGATGCCGCCGCGCACGACCTCGGCGGCGTACGCGGCCTCGTGCAGCGTGAGCCCGATGACGGCGATGGTGACGGGCCCGAGCAGGTCCACGGTCCGGACGCCGAGCAGCGTCGGGTACAGCGCGCCGATGTTGAACCAGAAGAGGAGCTGCACCAGGATCGGCATCGAACGGAAGAACCAGACGTAGCCCCAACTGACCGCCCGCAGCACGGGGTTGCTCGAAAGCCGGCCGAGGCCGAGCAGGGTGCCGAGCGCGAAGCCGAGCACCATCACGGCGGCGGTCAGCCACAGCGTGAGCCACAGTCCGCGCAGCACGGCGGCGGTGGTGAAGTAGTCGCCGACGACCTCCCACTGGAAGGCGTCGTTGCGCACGACGGAGTTCAGGGCGAGCGCGAGCGCCGCGACGACGACGAGGGCGGCGGCCCACTGGCCGAGGTGGCGCCGGGGCACGATGCGCGGTTCGGCCGGATGCCGGTCGGGGGGATCGGGGCGGTGGACGGCCACCTTGGTGAGGGCGTCGGATGACATGCGAAGGCTCCGATGGTGCGAGTGGTGCCTTCACATGCGCCGCGTGCGGCACGCGGGCCACGGTGGGCCGACGGGCCCGCACGGACCGAGCCCCTCAGCACGGGTCCGTCTCCTGAGACTACGTGGCACGTCGCGCCCGCTGTCAAGGCCGTCCCGGAAGCCGTCCCAGGCATCCGTCCAGAATATGAGCCGTACGTCTCAACGCAGTTGACGCCCTTCCGGATGCCTGTTCCACTTGTGCTCATGCATCCGCAGCAGTGGCTGGTCACGCGCTCCCACATCGACTTCGGTCGCGTGTGGTCGGCGTCTTGTTGACGCTCTCCTGAGCCGACCGCCCCGCCGCGCCTCCGGGCCCTTCGCCCACCGCGTCCCACCATCCGTACCGGTCGTCTCACATTTCTCCGGCATTCCGGCACTCGGCACGGCCGTACTCCGGCATCCCGGCACCTCGGCATCCCGGCACTTCCGTACTCCGGCACCCCGGCACTTCCGCACTCCGGCACTTCCGCACTCCCGTACTTCCGCACTCCCGTGCGCGGCTCGTCCGTACCCCCGTACGCACGCCGTCCCGTACGTCCGCACTCCCGTAACTCCCGCGCCCCGCGCGCGGTTGCCCCCGCCTTCACACGCGTACGCGTACGCGGCCACACCCCTCCCCTCGCCTGCCCCTCGCCCTTCCTCCGCCTTCCCTCCCCGGCCCGCTCCCGTGCCCCGACCCCGGAGAACGTCACGCCATGCGCACGTCCCGCACGTCCCTTTCCGCCTTCGCCCTGATCACCGCCGCCGCGCTCGCGCTCACCGCGTGCGGCTCCGGCGACGCGTCCGACACCGCGGCGGGCGCGGGGTCCGCGGGCGGGAGCGGCAAGCTCCCGACGACGGACGTGGTGTCGTCGGTCGAGAAGGACGCGAAGGCGGCGGGACTCCTGCCACCCGACGTCCGCGAACGCGGCACCCTCAGAATCGCCACCAGCGTCGGCGGCACCCCACCGGGCTCCGCGTACCTGGAGGACGGCAAGACCGTCGTCGGCCAGGACATCGACTTCGCCCAGGCCGTCGCCAAGGCCCTCGGCCTGCGTCTGGAGCGGGAGACCGCGAGCTTCGAGGCGATCCTGCCCGCCCTCGGCAGCGGCAAGTACGACCTGGGCACCGGCAACTTCGGCGTCACCGAGGAGCGGCGCAGGACGATCGACTTCGTCACCTACATCAACGACGGCCAGGGCTTCGCCGTCCGCGACGACAGCAAGCTGAAGAAGGTCACGGACTTCCGTCAGCTGTGCGGCCTGAACGTGGCCACCGGCGCGGGCACCACGTTCGAGGTGACGCTTGAGGACAACAAGCACGTGTGCGCGGACGCGGGCAAGAAGCCGTACAGCGTGAAGACGTACACCGAGCAGGGCGCGATCTGGGGCTCCCTGCAACAGGGCCGCAGCGACGTGGTGATGTCGACCATCAACGGCCTGCGGTACGCGGTCAAGCAGCAGCCGGGCCTGAAGTTCCTCGGCGAGTTCCACCGCCTGGACGTGGGCTTCGCGTTCAAGAAGGGCACGAAGCTGGCGCCCGCGTTCCAGGCGGCGGTCAATCAGCTCATCGAGGACGGTACGTACGACCGCATCCTGAAGAAGTGGGGCACCCGGGCGTCAGCGATCGAGACGTCCCGGATCTCACCGCCGGAGATCAAGGACTGACCCGGCGTCACCTTGAACGTCAGCAGTCGCACGCACAGCACTCGCAGCACTCGCACGGGCAGTCACAGTCCCGGCAGGCGCCCTTGCGCTTCTTCCGGGACCACGGCCCCTCGTACTCGCGGGCGCAGCACAGCTGGCACGTGCAGCACAGGCCGATCGCGACGAAGCAGCCCGCCCAGAAGCCGCGCGGCTTCTTCGGCTCCCCCGACCAGGGGCCGAAGCCTCCGCCGCCGTGGCCGTCGCCGCCGGCCGAACCGCCGTGGCCACCCCCGGCCGCGCCGCCGTAGTGGGCCCCGCCGTCCCCGTACGGCGACCCGCCGCCGTAGCCTCCGGAACCGCCGTAGGGCCCCTGCCCGCTCCCGCCGCCGTACGGGCCGCCGTGCGAACCGTCGTACGCCGTCACGTCGAGGCCGGTCGCGCCGCGCCCCACGTGCGGGGCGTGCCCGCACGACGCCGTCCCGAACGCCCGGTCCACCGACCGGGCCAGCTCGTGCACGAGCAGGAAGTGCGCGAGCTTGGCGTCGGTGAACTCCACCTCGCCGAGCGCGAGCCGGATGCCGTGCAGCGCGTCGTCGGCGAGGCGGCGCGCCTCCGCGGCCGTGGCGCCGGTGGCCGTGATCGGGTTCCAGGCGCCCGCGGCGGCGTCGGCCTGCCGGTCCTCCACGGCGTCGAGCAGATGCGCGAGCCGGCCGAAGAGCCGCCCCGCCTCGGCGAGCGGCTCCGCGTTGCCGGGGCGGCCCGCGAGGACGGCGGTGTGCGCGAAGGCGGCCGCGGTGGCCGTCTCGGTGGGCTCGGTGACGGTCAGCAGGGACGTGCCGGGGCCCGCCAGGGCCTCGATGCCCTCCTGCCGCTCCACCGCGTCGACGAGGACGGCCGTGTCGAAGCCCACGTCGGCGCCGGTGCGCGCGCCCGCCAGGGCCCAGTGCCCGGCGACCCGGCGCGCCGCGGCGGCCACCGGCCTGCGGGCCAACAGGCCGTCGCCGTCGACGACGTGGTCGCGCACCTTCGCGGAGGCCAGCACGAGCGAGACGGCGGCGGCGAGCCGCGCGCCCTCGCCGCGGGCGACCGACGCGGTGCGCATGCCGCGCAGCGGGCAGGGGCCCGCGGTGCGCCGCCAGCCGGTGGCGCGCTCGGCCTGAGCCTCCGTCAGGACCGAGATGATGAGCCCGTCGTAGTTGGTGACGACGCGTGCGAACTGCCCGTGGTCCCCGCGCAGCGCGAGACAGAGCCCGCACAAGTGCGCCATCCACTGGGTCTTGAGCCCGTCGCCGAGGCGATGGGCGCAGGGCCTGACGATTCCGAACAAGACGTTCCCCCCGTGTGCTCCCCCGTGCGCCCGGCGCGTCGCGTGCGCGGTCCACCGGTGGTCGGTGCGTGGCCGGACGACTACTGACGGTCCGTCAACGGCGTTTCGGCGCCACGGCACGGACCCCACCTGGGGCATCGTATCGACCGGCCCGTTCACCCGGACGCACCGATCGTCACCCGGACGCCGCGAGAAATCATATTTCACTCTCAGTCAGCAGCCGGGCGCGACAATCCCCTTGAAGAATCACGTGTGTCGGCCCGTTGACTGTGCACCAGTACCGTCACGAAACCCCCGTGCGGCGTCTATCCCCTTGGCGCACCATCCGCATCATGGACGACGATAGGGGTGCGGAACACGAGCAGACCGCAGCGAGAGGAGGCGTCCATGGGATCGGTGCGCAAGGCGAGTGCCTGGCTTGGCCTCGTCGACGACAACAACAACGAGCGCTACTACGACGGCTACGAGGACGACGGAGCCGACGGCCCCGAGGCCGAGGCCTGGGTCACGGACCCGCGCGTGAAGGTGGCGACGGACGCGGCCGAGGAGAAGGGCGCCCGGATCGGCACCATCACGCCGGACAGCTTCCGCGACGCCCGCGGCATCGGCGAGCTCTTCCGCGACGGGGTTCCGGTCATCGTGAACCTCACGTCGATGGAGCCCGGTGACGCCAAGCGCGTGGTGGACTTCGCGGCCGGGCTCATCTTCGGACTGCGCGGGTCCATCGACCGGGTGGCGCACCGCGTCTTCCTGCTGACCCCGGCCCACACGGAGATCGTCAACGGTGAGGGTCCCGGCCGCCGCGCGGACGGCTTCTTCAACCAGAGCTGAGGCGGGGCCTCACCGGAAGGCGTCGATTCCGGTGAGTGCCTTGCCGAGCACCAGCTGATGCATCTCGACGGTGCCCTCGTAGGTGAGCACCGACTCGAGGTTCGTCGCGTGCCGCATCACGGGGTACTCCAGGGAGATCCCGTTGGCGCCGAGGATCGTGCGCGCCGTGCGGCAGATCTCGATCGCCTCCCGCACGTTGTTGAGCTTGCCGAAGCTGACCTGCTCGGGCCTGAGGGTCCCGGCGTCCATGCGCCGCCCGAGGTGGTGCGCGAGCAGGATCCCCTTGTGCAGCTCGACCGCCATGTCGGCGAGCTTGGCCTGGGTGAGCTGGAAGCCGCCGATGGGCCTGCCGAACTGCTCCCGGGTCCTGGCGTACTCCACGGCGGTCTCGAAGCTGGCGCGGGCCGCGCCCATCGCGCCCCACACGATGCCGTAGCGGGCGTGCGTCAGACAGCTCAGCGGGCCCTTGAGGCCGGTGCCGCCGGGCAGCACCGCGTCGGCGGGCAGCCGCACCTCGTCCAGGACCAGCTCACTGGTGACGCTGGCGCGCAGCGACCACTTGTGCTTGATCTCCGGGGCGGAGAACCCCGGGGCGTCGGTGGGCACCGCGAAGCCGCGGATCCCGTCGTCCGTCTGCGCCCACACCACGGCCACGCCCGCGACCGAGCCGTTGGTGATCCACATCTTGCGCCCGGTGAGGACCCAGTCGGTGCCGTCCTTCTTCGCGTACGTGCGCATCGAGCCGGGGTCGGAGCCGTGGTCGGGCTCGGTGAGTCCGAAGCAGCCGATGATCTCGCCCGCGGCCATCCCCGGCAGCCACCGCTGCTTCTGCTCGTCGGAGCCGAACTTCCAGATCGCGTACATGGCGAGCGAGCCCTGCACGGAGACGAGCGAGCGGATGCCGGAGTCGGCCGCCTCCAGCTCCAGGCAGGCGAGCCCGTACTGCACGGCGCTCGCGCCCGCGCAGCCGTAGCCGGTGAGCGACATGCCGAGCGCTCCGATCGAGCCGAGCTCGCGGGCGAGCTCGCGCACCCCCGGCAGCTCGCCGCTCTCGTACCACTCGGCGATGTGCGGAAGCACGCGGTCGGCCGCCCAGGACCGGACGGTGTCGCGCACGGCGAGGTCCTCCGGTTCGAGCAGGTCGTCGACGCCGAGGGGGTCGGCGGGGTCGAAGGGAGGGAACGGCATGGTGACCTCCGGCGGGGCTTAACTAGCACTGGTAGCCAGACGCTACGCGTCCAGGGTGGCCTGCGGCCAGCCCCTCCGGCGATCGGGGAGCGCGGGTCTGGGGGCGGAGCCCCCAGGAGTCGGGGAGGGGCGGGCTCGGGGGCTCCCGGCAGGGACAGCGGTCAGCGGACCGAGTCGGCGGGGACGGCCGGGGTGTCGCGCGGGGTGGGTATGCCCGGGGCGGTGGGGGCGCCGCAGTCCATGCGCCGCGGCAGGCGCAGCGCCGCCAGCGCGCCGAGCAGCAGCAGGCCCGCGCTGACCAGCAGGGTCACGTGCAGGCCGTGCACGAAGGAGTCGCGCGCGGCGGCCCGCAGGGCCTCGCCCTGGCCGCCGCCGAGCCGGTCGGCGACCTCGTAGGCCTCGCCGAGGGAGTGCCCGGCGGCCGCGCTGTCCGCCGCGGGCACGCCCCGCACGGAGGAGAGGCCGGGCGCGTAGGCCGCGTTCATGACGCTGCCGAGCAGGGCGATGCCGATGCCCGCGCCGAGCTGGTACGAGGTCTCGCCGATGGCCGCCGCGCCGCCCGCCTGGGTCTGCGGCGCCTCGCTGAGCATGGACTCGTACGCCCCGAAGAGCGTGGTCTCCAGGCCGAAGCCGAGCAGCACGAAGCCGACGAGCAGCAGCGGGGCGTTGTCCTCGCCGCCCATGCCGGTCAGCGCGACCACGGCGAGCGCGGTGAGGCCGAAGCCGCAGGCGACCATGCGGCGCGGCCCGAAGCGCTGGAGCATCCGGGATCCGGCGAGGCCCGCGGCCATCGCGGCGATGGTGAGCGGCAGGAGTCTGAGGCCGGTCTCCAGCGGGGACAGGCCGAGGACCAGCTGGAGGTACTGGGCGGCGATCAGCTCCAGGCCGACGAGGGCGAGCATCGCGAGCACGATGCAGCCGACGGACGTGCTGAACGCGGGCCGGGTGAACATCGCCAGGTCGACGAGGGGATGCGTGCGCCGCCGCTGTCTGCGGACGAAGGCGACGAGCAGGCCGGTGCCGACGGCGAGGGACAGCAGCGTCGTCGAGCCGAGCGGCGACTCGCCGCCGCCGAGCCGCTTGACGCCGAGGACGAGGCAGAAGAGGCCGCCCGCCGCCATCAGCGCGCCGACGACGTCCCACGGCCCGTCGCGCTCGCCGGTCGACTCGGGCAGCAGCCAGCGGCCGACGGGCAGGCTGACGAGCATCAGCGGGATGTTGATGAGGAAGACCGAGCCCCACCAGAAGTGTTCGAGGAGGAAGCCGCCGAGCAGCGGGCCGACGGCCGCGCCCACGGCTGCCACCGCGCTCCAGATGCCGATGGCGAGCGCCCGCTCGCGCCGGTCGGGGAAGACCTGGCGCAGGATCGAGAGCGTCGCGGGCATGATCATGGCGCCGCCGACGCCGAGCAGCGCGCGGGCGATGATGAGCACCTGCGCGGTGTCCGCCAGGGCCGCGACCGCCGAGGCCACGCCGAACAGGCCGTAGCCGAGCAGCAGCACGCGTCTGCGCCCGACGCGGTCGCCGAGAGTGCCGAACAGGATGAGCAGCGAGGCGCAGACCAGCGGATAGATGTCCACGATCCACAGCAGCTCGATCGCGCCGGGCTTGAGGTCCTCGGTGACGGCGGGCACGGCGACGTGCAGGACGGTGGCGTCGACGGCGACGAGCAGCAGGCTGACGCAGAGGACGACGAGCACGACCCAGCGGTTGGCGCCCGCGCCGGGGGGCCGACGGCCGGATGGAGCGGCGGCCGTGGTCGTCCCGGACATGTGCGTACCTCCCAGTGATACCTCGCGAAATGCGGCCCAGCGGGATCCAGTGGGACCCAACGGGATCAGGTCGTCCGGCTGTGGCGGCTGTGAACAGCGAGTGGCCGTCAGCGTACGCGAGTCCCGCGGCACCGCGCGTGGCGGACCTCTCACGGTTGCCCCGCAGGCATGTGGTGTGCACCACAGGAGCCAGCCCGTCCGGCGTGTGAGGACGAGGCGCGAAGCGCCAATGGAGCGGGGAAAGGGGCGCAGCCCCAGGAGGGACGGACGGGCGGGGATAATCACCCGGTGACCGACCTTGATCAGCTACCCGAAAAGGGCACGCGCGGCACCCGCCGCCACGCGGCAGCGACCGCGCTGCTCGTGTACGCGGGGGTCCGCGCCCTGGGACTCGCGGCCCTGGCCGTGTGGTCCGCGGGGACGGGCAAGAGCCCGCACACGCTGCTCTCCGCCCGCTGGGACTCCCTCTGGTACGTGCGCGTGGCCGAGCACGGCTACGGCTGGGAGGTGACCCTGCCGGACGGCAGCGTGCACTCCAACCTCGCGTTCTTCCCGCTGCTCCCGTGGCTGGAGCGGCTGGTGGCGGCGGTCGGCCCGCTGGACCACGCGGACGCGGGCCTGCTGGTGAGCGCGCTCGCCTCGCTGTGCGCTGCGGGCGGGATCTTCGCCGTCGCGGACCGGCTGTACGGGCGCAGGGCGGGCGTCTGCGCCGTGGCGCTGTGGGCGGTGCTGCCGGTCGGCATCGTGCAGTCCATGGCGTACAGCGAGTCGCTGTTCACGGCCCTCGCCGCCTGGTCGCTGTACGCGGTGCTCACCGGGCGCTGGGTGACGGCGGGGCTGCTCGCCTCCCTTGCCGGGCTGACGCGGCCGGTGGGCGGGGCCGTGGTCCTGGCGCTGTGGGCGGCGGCCGTCGTCGAGGTGCGCCGCCGCGGGCGGATCGGCGCGCGCGTCGCGCTCGGCGCGCTGCTCGCCCCGCTCGGGGCCGCGGCGTACGTGCTGTGGGTCGGGCACCGCACGGGCGGCGGCCTCTTCGGCTACCTCGACGTGCAGGAGGGCTGGGGCAACGGCTTCGACGGCGGCTACGCCTTCGCGCGGTTCGTCGGCGACAAGTTCACCTCCGTGCCGGGCGCGCTCGCCGGGCTCGGCCTGATCGTCGGCGTCGCGCTGCTGATCTGGCTGTACGTCGTCGGGGTGCGGCAGCGCCAGCCGCTGCCGCTGCTCGTCTACACCGGGGTCGTCCTGGTGCTCGCCCTGTGCGCCGCGGGCTACTTCGGCTCCAAACCACGCCTCCTGATGCCCGCCTTCCCCCTCCTGCTGCCCCTGGCGGTGGCGCTCGCGCGGCTTCGGACTTCGAGATCGGCGCTGGTCATCGGTGGTGTGGCCGTGGCCGGGGCGGTGTACGGGGCGTTCTGGCTGAACGGCTCGGGGCCCCCCTGATCACGCCAAGATCATTTACTCAAGATCGCCCCCCGGGCCGCCCGGTGAGCGCCCGGAGAATTCCGCACCAGATCGCGGTGAACGAATTCATAAGCACCCTAAAACCCCGAGGGCGACGATCAACGAATTGGGTAAAACGACCCTGATTAAAAAGGCATTCCGGCGGGAATACGCCGGGACCTGAGAGCAATGCCACATCACATCGTCATCACAACCCCACCGATTCGACCGGGAACGGCGCTCACTCGCTGTAACGTCGATTGGGTGCGTACCGAACGAAACCTGACCCGTCTGGACCGGCTCTTCGCCCGTCTTGACCGTGAGCCGGAACGGCCGGTTCACCTCGATGTGCCGAGGATGAGCCGGCACAGAGTCGTGCTCTTCAGCGCGACCCTGGCGTTCTACCTCGCCATCGTGGTCGCCGTCCTGGTCACCTCCTGGCTCGTGCGGTTCGACTGGCAGGTCATGTTCTTCCGGCCGTACCAGCAGTGGCCCGAGATCCACGGCTTCCTCGACTACTGGGTCGTGCTCGGCCAGCGCGGCCCCACCGCCGTGATGGTCGCGGCCTGGCTGGGCTGGCGCTCCTGGCGGCAGCACACGCTCCGCCCGCTCCTGATGTTCGGCACGGCACTGCTGCTCCTCAACGCCACGGTCGGCGCGGCCAAGATCGGCATGGGCCGCCTCGGCCCGCACTACGCCACCGTGATCGGCTCGAACGAGATGGGGCAGGGCGGCGATATATTCCCTTCGGGCCACACCGCCAACGCCGTCGTGACCTGGGGAATCCTCGCCTATCTGGCCTCGACCCCGGTGACCCGCCGCTATCTGTCGGCCCTGTCCGCCGTGGTCTCCCTGAGCGTCGGCCTCACCACCGTCTACCTGGGCACGCACTGGCTGAGCGACGTCTTCCTCGGCTGGGCCGCGGGCCTGCTCATCCTGCTCGCGCTGCCCTGGTTCGAGCCGCTCATCGCCCGGGTCGAGCCGTTCGCGCTCGGCCTCTGGCACCGCTTCCGGGCCCGGCCCCCGGTCTCCGTCGTCCCCGCCCCGGCGCTCGTGCCGCAGCGGTCCGCGGCGGGCGCGGCCCCGGCCCCGGCCGCCGGCAAGGGCCCCGGCGAGCAGCCGCCGGTGCGCGAGCCCGTCGCCGCGGGCAGGCCCCGCACCCCGGCCTACCTCGCCCCCGGCCCGCACACGGCCCGCTGCGAGCGCACCCCGGTGACCCCTGCGGGCTCCCGCCGCCCGCCGCACCCGGAGCGGGTGCGCGGCACGTCGGCCCGGCCCGTCACCGGCGCCTGACCCCCACCCCGAGACCGCGGGAACGGTACGCACGACTGACTCCCGCACTACGAAGGCCCCGGCTCCGCCAAGGAGCCGGGGCCTTCGTACGGGCGCGGCGGGCTCAGCCCTTCCAGCAGCGCTTCACCCGGCCGCCCTCGACCTCGAAGTTCAGCCGCCCCGCGAGGTACTCCATGGTGATGAACGCGCCCGGCGGCAGCGATCTGACGGTGGACCACCCGCGGGCGCGCGCCCGGCTCTCGGCTTCGGCGGCGTCGAGGCCGACGTAGGAGTCCGGAGCGTCCTGGGGCTCGGCGGGCGGGGTCGGGATGGGTGCCATGTCCGCCACGTTAGGCGGCCGATTCCCGCGGGGGAAGGCCGGAGCGGCGCACCATGCGTCACGGGTCCCCCTCCGGTCACGCTTTTGTCACAGGATCACGACGCGTGTTTCGCCCTATCCGCGTCACACGTACGAGCGGTTCCGCCCTCGGCACGGCGGAATTCCGGCCGAACTCCGAAGCTCTCGCGGCTCTCTTGAGGCACCGTCGGGAAATCCTCTCCGGCCCCGTCCGAGTTGCACCTGAAACCTTCCGCGAATACCTCCGGAAACCCTCTACGGATCCTCCGCATTCCGGATTCCCGGGCGCCGTGCGGAAGGTGACGGAGTGCAGGGGAATTCATGATTCCCCGCTCGTCCCCCGCCTGTTCCCGCACCGGCTCGCCTCCCCTCGGCTCCCGCGAGCCGGAGCGCGCCCCGGCGCCGGAGTGCCGTACGCCCCCTGTCGGAGTCGGGGGCACGCGAGCATCATGTGCTGTGCTTCGGGCAGCCCAGGACGCGACAGCGAAGGGGCAAGCGGATGGGGACGCAGACGGTGCGGGCGGTGGCGGAGCGCCCGGCGCGACGGCGGACGCGGGGCGGGATCCTTGTCGACTGGCTGACCACCACCGACCACAAGAAGATCGGCCACCTCTATCTGATCACGTCGTTCGTCTTCTTCCTGATCGCCGGCGTGATGGCGCTCCTGATGCGGGCCGAGCTGGCCCGCCCCGGGCTCCAGGTGATGTCCAACGAGGAGTTCAACCAGCTCTTCACGATGCACGGCACGATCATGCTGCTGCTGTTCGCGACGCCGACGTTCGCGGGCTTCGCCAACGAGATCATGCCGCTCCAGATCGGCTCGCCCGACGTGGCGTTCCCGCGCCTGAACATGCTCTCGTACTGGCTGTTCCTCTTCGGCGGTCTGATGGTGCTCGGCTCGCTGCTCGTGCCGGGCGGCCCGGCGGCCTTCGGCTGGTTCGCGTACGCGCCCCTCAACAGCCTGGAGCGGTCGCCCGGCATCGGCGCCGACCTGTGGATCATGGGGCTCGCCCTGTCCGGGTTCGGCACGATCCTCGGCTCGGTGAACTTCCTGACCACCATCATCGGGATGCGGGCGCCCGGGATGACGATGTTCCGGCTGCCCATCTTCACCTGGAACGTCCTGTTCACATCGGTCCTGGTGCTGATCGCGTTCCCGGTCCTCGCGGCCGCCCTGCTCGTCCTGGAGGCGGACCGGCGCTTCCACTCCGTGGTCTTCGACGCCCAGTTCGGGGGTGCGCTGCTCTGGCAGCACCTCTTCTGGTTCTTCGGGCATCCGGAGGTCTACATCATCGCGCTGCCGTTCTTCGGCATCATCACGGAGATCATCCCGGTGTTCAGCCGGAAGCCGATCTTCGGCTATCTGCCGCTGGTCGGCGCGACGATGGCGATCACCGGTCTGTCGGTGGTCGTGTGGGCGCACCACATGTTCGCCACGGGCGCGGTGCTCCTGCCGTTCTTCTCGTTCGTGTCGTTCCTGATCGCGGTGCCCACCGGGGTGAAGTTCTTCAACTGGACGGGCACCATGCTCAAGGGCTCGCTGTCCTTCGAGACGCCGATGCTGTGGGCGGTCGGCTTCCTGGTGTCGTTCCTGTTCGGCGGTCTGACGGGCGTCCTGCTCGCCTCGCCGCCGATCGACTTCCACGTCACCGACTCGTACTTCGTGGTGGCGCACTTCCACTACGTGGTGTTCGGCACGGTCGTCTTCGCGACCTTCGGCGGCTTCTACTTCTGGTGGCCGAAGCTCACCGGCAAGATGCTCGACGAACGCCTGGGCAAGATGCACTTCTGGACGCTGTTCGTGGGCTTCCACGCCACGTTCCTGGTCCAGCACTGGCTGGGCGCGGAGGGCATGCCCCGGCGGTACGCGGACTACCTGGACGCGGACGGCTTCACGGTGCTCAACACCATCTCGACCATCGGCGCCTTCCTGCTCGGCGTCTCCACGCTGCCGTTCCTCTACAACGTCTGGAAGACGGCCAAGTACGGCGAGAAGGTGGACGTCGACGACCCCTGGGGGTTCGGCCGCTCCCTGGAGTGGGCGACCTCCTGTCCGCCGCCGCGGCACAACTTCGTCACCCTGCCCCGGATCCGCTCCGAGTCCCCGGCGTTCGATCTGCACCATCCGGAGTACGCGGCGTTCCGGGCGCCGGACGACCAGGCGCGGCACCCCGGTCCAGGGCCCGACTGAGCACGTCCCTGAGCGAGCGGATCCGGTCGAGCAGCTCCACGGGCTCGACCACCTCGAACTCGAAGCCCAGGAACATCACGTGGAAGGCCAGGAACTCCAGGCTGGCCGCCCCCGTGCGCAGCAGGCAGGTGTGCTCGGTCTCGGCCTCCAGGGTGCCGTCCAGGGGCTTCACCCGCTGCGTGGCCTCCTCCAGGGAGACGAGCAGGCGGACCGTGGACTGCTCGGCGTAGGCGCGGGTCGACACGCCCGCGGAGACGTACGCGGCGAGGTCGTCGGCGGGCGGGGTGCGGGGCGCGCAGCGCGGTCCGTGCGGCGGCCGGGGCGTGATCCGGTCCACGCGGAAGGTGCGCCAGTCCTCGCGGTCCAGGTCCCAGGCGACGAGGTACCAGCGGCGCTCGGTGCACACCAGGCGGTGCGGCTCGACGACGCGGCGGCTCGAACTGCCGCCGTGGTCCAGGTAGTCGAAGCGCAGGCGTTCGGAGTCCCGGCAGACGGCGGCCAGTTCGGTGAGCACGGAGGCGTCGACGGCCTGCTGCCGGGGCGCGTGCAGCATCGGCACCGTGAAGGCGTTCAGGGCGCCGACCCGCCGCCGCAGCCTGCTCGGCAAGACCTGTTCGAGCTTGCCGAGGGCCCGCACCGAGCTCTCGCCGATGCCCTCGATGCCCTGTCCCGCGGCGGTGCGCAGGCCCACGGCGACGGCGACCGCCTCGTCGTCGTCGAGCAGCAGCGGGGGCAGCTCGGCCCCCGCGCCCAGCTGGTAGCCGCCGCCGGTGCCGGGGCTCGCGTTGACGGGGTAGCCGAGCTCGCGCAGCCGGTCCACGTCCCGGCGGATCGTGCGCGGGGTCACGCCGAGGCGCTCGGCGAGGTCAGGGCCCGACCATTCCCGGTGGGCCTGCAACAGCGAGAGCAGGCGGAGCAGTCGTGCGGAAGTCTCCAACATGCGGCCGATTCTGCCGCCTCTCGCGGACAGCTACGGTCCGCGACGGCGGAGCCCTCCTCCCGGCGCGCGTTCCCTCAGTCGCCGACGGCCGCCCGTACGCGCACCGCCAGGTCGTTGTCGTTGGTGTAGTACGGGCCGGCTTCGACCGGCCCGTCCGGGCCTTCGAGGGCCGTCACCGGGTAGGTGAAGATCGGCTTCTTGTCCGCGACGTCGTCGAGCAGCCGGGCCAGGCGCACCCGCGGCCCGCCGTCGCCCCGCGGCAGCAGCCACAGGTCCCAGGGCCCGCGCCCGCCGGCCAGGTCCTCGTACCTGAGCGTGGTCCCGAACTCCGGCCCCTCCGCCGTGACGGGGGCGCGCACGACCCGCTCGGGCTCCTTGCGGAACACCGCCTCGACGCGCGCGTCCGGGGCGAGCTCCGTGCCGTACACGCGGCCGTGCGCCGTGAGCCCGGCCTCGGTGATGCGCAGCTCGCCGGCCTCGGCGTGCGGCGCCCGCACCCAGGCGCGCACCGAGAGGTTCCCCTGCTTGGTGGCGTACGGGATGCGCACGGAGACGTGGCCGCGGCTGCCGCTCGGCGCGCGGTCGACGAGCGAGCGCAGGTCGTTGACTCCGGGCATGAGGCGGCGCGGCTCCCCGCCGTCCACCAGGGCGTACGCGTTCCAGCGGCCCTCGGCGAGCTCGACGCTGCTGGGCAGCGCGGCGCGCAGCCGCCCGTCGCCCACGGGGGTGAGCGGGAGCCGCACCTCGGCGACGGGGTCGGAGTCCCGCAGGCGCAGCAGCAGATGCGCGGTCTCCGTCTCGCCGGGGTCGGTGACGTCGAAGGTGAGACCGCCCGCGGAGTCGGCGATGCAGTCGGCCCGGGGCGGGGGCAGCTGCCCGGCCCCTCTCGCGTCGTCACTGGATCCGATGGTGTCCTGGGTGGACACGGCCGTCATGCCAAGCGCCCCTTCGTCGGTGCGGTTCTTCCGGCGTCCCGAACGGCGTACGCGCCGCCGAGCAGCGCTCCCCTGGCGCGGTGCATCGTGCCGCGCACCCGGCCGCCCAGCGAGCCGCCGCGCTGGAGCATGCCGTGGAACATCACCTCGTAGCGCTCGGCGATGCGGGCCGGGTCGAAGCGTTCGGAGTCCTCGAGCGCGGCGTCCGCCATCCGGTGGCGCAGCGCGTCGTCGTTGATGAGTTCGAGCAGGCCGCCCGCCATGGCGTCGGCGTTGCCGACCTCGACGAGACGGCCGTCGACGCCGTTCTCGATGATCTCGCCGGGGCCGTGCGGGCAGTCGGTGGCGACGACCGGGAGGCCGCAGCGCATGGCCTCGACGATGGTCATGCCGAAGGACTCCAGGCTGGAGCTGACGGCCGCGATGGAGCCCTTGGCCCACTCCGGCTCGATGGGGTGGGCGGGGCCCATGAGGAAGACGTGGTTGTACAGGCCGAGGTCGTCGATCAGCCGGCGCAGCTTCTCCTTCTGCCGGCCGCCGCCGTAGATCCTCAGGCGCCAGTCGGGGCGCTCCCTGCGCACCTTGTCGAAGGCGCGGATCAGCAGGTCGTACCGCTTGACGGGGGCGAGCCGGCCCGCGGCGACGACCCACTTGTGGGAGCCGTCGGCGGGCTCGATGCCGGGCGCGGGCACCGGGTTCGGCACGGCCTGGACGTGCACGCCGGGCAGCCGCATCCGCTTGCGGTAGTCGCGCGCGTCGGCCTCGGTCGTGGTGGTGAGGACGTCGAGGCGGGGGTAGACGCTGCGCAGCTGGAGCCGCAGCTCGTCGGAGTGGCTGTCGAGCGTGAGGTGCTCCTGGCCGACGCGCAGCACGCCGCGCCGGGTCTGCCGGGCCACGTGCACGTTCAGTCCCGGCCTGGTGCCGATGACGACGTCGGACCTGAGCGACTTGAGGTGGGCCGCGATGCGCTGGTCGGTGAGCGCGCTGTACTGCGCGTAGCGGCCCTCGGCGCTGGGGAAGACCTTGGCCGGGGTGGCGTAGGCCTCGCTGTCGCCGTCGTAGCCGGGGCTGTTCTTCCTGATGTCGACGAGGTGGCTGAGCCCGATCCGCGGGTCCGGCGCGAAGACCGGCTCGTCGCGGTGGCGCAGCACCGAGACGATCTCCACCTCGTGCTGCTCCGCGAGGGTGTTCGCCAGGTTGTACGTGGTCCGGATCGTCCCTCCGATCCCGTACGCGTTGTGAATCAGGAAAGAGATATGCATACGTACCCGTATTCCGCGTTTACCCGAGGACAGTCCGTCTCGTCCGCCTACCGAGGGGTTAGACGGGAATCTCAGGCCAAGGGTTGGGTCGAGATCCCGCCTTGTTCTTCAACGGATGCGCGATCGCAATGCGGAACGGGGAACTCCATGAGTGGTACACCGGTCATGGCTGGTAGGAGAGCTGCGGTACGTCGAAGCAGTTGGCGTTCATCTCGCCCTGTGTGACCCAGCCCTCATCGTCCTTCCAGCGGGCCACGGACACGCACGTCCGGCGCTTCCCCGGGGGCTCGGCCCGCCGCTCGTACGTCACCGGCAGGAGCAGCCCGTCGGCGTCGTAGGGCTTGCCGCGGCTCATGAAGCGGTCCACGCAGGCGCGCGTGACGTCCCCGCCGGAGGCCGCGCAGGAGCGGGCCGCGGCCGTGAACCACAGGGCCGCGGCCCAGCCCTCCAGCTGCCACTGCGAGAGCGATCCCGCCCCCTTGCCCGCCTTCTTCATGCCGTCGCGGAACGCCCGCACGGCCGGGTGGCCGGTGTCCTCGTAGTTGCGGCTGGAACCGGTGGCCCACAGGGCGTTGCGGCAGCGCGGCGCGTCCTTGTAGTCGTCGGCGACGGCAGCTGACCAGTTCTGTACGTTCGTGACCTTCGCGGTGACCTTCGCGCCCACGTCGTCCATGGCCGCGCACAGGCGCGCGTTGCCGTGCGTGTCCATCGCGTCGAAGACCAGATCGGCGCCCTGGTCCTTCAGGTCGGCCGCGACCGCGCGGAAGTTCGGCAGCGCGAAGTCGACCTGCTCGGTGACGACCTTGTAGCCCTCGGCCTCAAGACCGCGCTCCACCAGGCGCGCGTACGCCGCCGAAGCGGCCTGGTTGTAGGAGACCACGGCGGCCGTGCGGGCGCCCTGCTCGCGCTTGAAGTAGCGGTAGACCTCGGTGCCGCCGTACAGCTTGCCGCCCCAGCCCGGCTTCCCCGCGCGCGGCGCGAGGCTGCCGTAGATCCCGTACAGGTGCGGATAGGTGTCGTACGCGGAGCCGATCGGCTGGCCGCCGACGTCGGGCACGCCCGCGTCGGACACCCGGGGCGCGCCCGCGTAGTCCAGGACGGTGGTGGCCACCAGGGCGACGACCTTCTGCTCGTCGAGCAGCTTGTGCACGCACTCGTTGTTGCCGACGCCGCTGCCGCCGTCGTCGCAGGTGTGCACCTCGACCTCGCGTCCGGCGATCCCGCCGCGGTCGTTGAGGCGCTCGAAGTAGGCCTTGGCGCCGTCGCGCGGCCCGGTGAAGGCGGAGCCGCCCACGGGGCTGGTGGCGCTCGTGATGACGCCGACCCGCACCGGCGGGCCGCCGCCGTCGGGCGGCACCCCGCCCGACGGCGCGCGCCGCTCGAAGTCGCTCTCCGGCAGCCGGCTGCCGCAGGCGGCGCTCCCCAGGAGCGCCGCCACGGCGAGCACGGCCACGAGGGCCCGTCGGCGGCCCAACTCTCAGCAGCCAGGGCCGGGCGACTTGTTGCCGCTCAGCTTCACCAGCGCGCACAGCGTCTTGACGGACACCTTCCAGGTGTCGTCCTGGTTGACGGCCGTGCCGCTCGCGCTCGGCAGCGCGGTCGCGCCCTTCAAGGTCAGCGCGTACGTCACGTCGGCGTCCTTCGCCGACGTGAACTCGACCTTCGCGACCCGCGCCCGGACCTGCTTGCCGCGCTCGTCCCCGCTGAAGCTGCGCAGGACCTGACGCATCTCGGCGCCGTTCTCGAGGACGGCCTCCTTGTCCCTGAGGGAGACCGCGGGATCGAAGAACTTCTCCCAGTTCGCGCGGACCGCCTTCTCCGCGGCCGCCGGATCGGCGGGCTCGGTGGCGTCCCCGGCCTTGCTCGTCGTCTCCACGGAGGGCTGCGGCGGCGGGCTTCCGCCCTCGTCACCGCTGTCGTCACCGCAGGCCGCGACGGTCGGGACGAACAGCAGGACCGCGGCGGCCGCGAGGACGGGACTCCGCACCCGCCCCCGCCGAAGATCGCTCCCCCGCCTGGGTCCTGTCCAGAGAACCATCTGGCTCACCACCGGGTGTCGGTCCGGGCGAAGAGCGCCCGGTGCTTTCAGGGTCAGCTTCCAGAAGGCATAGTGCAAGCCATTGGCTTCCATGAACAGACCCAGGCCGGTACGGCGACCGGAAGACCAACAGACGTCTCCCAGGGGGCCTCGATGCGGGCGGCAAGGACGGACCGGACCACTCCCGCGGCGCCGCGGGCCGCCTCGCGCGCGGCCCGGCTGCGGGCGGTGCACCCGATGCTGTGGGCGGCCTTCGCCGCGCTCGCGACCGGCGCGGTCCTGTGCGTCATCGGCTGGTACGGGATCTCCGGCGAGCGCTTCGCCGAGCGGCAGCTGCCCTACCTCGCGTCCTGCACGGTGCCCGGCGCCGCGCTGATCGTGGCGGGCGCGGTGCTCCTCGCCCACGGCCGCGGCGCGCTCGCCGCGGCCCGCGTCGAGGAGCTGTACGCCCTGCTCGTGGCCGTCGAGGGCCAGGACCCGGCGGCCGCGGGGGCCGAACGGGTCACGGACCCGGTGGCGACGAGCGACGAGCTGCGCGCCGTGCCCGACGGCACGCTGTGGCACCGCGCGGACTGCCCGCTGGTCGCGGGCAAGCCGGAGGCGGTGGCCGTCGACGCCGCGGCCCCGGCGGCCGGCGGCCTGACGCCGTGCCCGATCTGCGCACCGCCGGGGCCCCGCCCGCAAGAGTCCGCGGAGGACTGACCCGGTGGCCTCCCTGAGCTACGACCTCACCCTGGCCGGGCTCTCCGTCGGCAGCGCGGCCGCCCTCACCGGCATCGGCCTCGTCGTCACCTACCGCGCGACCGGCGTGCTCAACTTCGCGCACGGCGCCATCGCGATGGTCTGCGCCTATCTACTGCGCCAGCTCACCGTCGAGTGGGGCTGGCCCCTCCCGCTCGCCGCGGCGGTGACGCTCCTCGTGGTCGCCCCCGCCGTCGGCCTGGCCCTGGAGCGCGCCGTGTTCCGCCCGCTCGCCGTCCTGGGAGGCGACCCGGCACAGACCCTGGTGGCCTCGATCGGCGTCTTCATCCTGCTCGTCGGCGGGGCCGCGCTGGTCTGGGGGCAGGGCGCGCGGGCGGACGCGCCGACGCTCGTATCGGCCGACCCCTGGGGCCAGCTCGCGGTGGCCGTGGCGCTCGTGCTCGCCGTGTGGGCGGTCACCCGCTTCACCCGCTTCGGCGAGGAGCTGCGCGCGGTGGTCGACGACCGCCGCCTCGCGGTGCTCGCCGGGATCGACGCGGACCGGGTCGCCGCGGCGGGCTGGGCCTTCGGCTCGTTCACCGCGGGCCTGACCGGCGTGCTCCTCGCCCCCTACGTCCGCCTCGACCCGTACGGCATGCCCCTGCTCGTCATGGAGGTGATGGCCGTCGCCGTGGCGGCCCGGATGCGGAACCTCCCGGTGGCCGTCGTGGTGGCGCTCGGCATCGGCGTCGCGCAGAGCCAGCTGACGCGTCTGCACCCCTCCGGCTGGGGCGAGCCCCTGCTCCAGGCGGTGGGCGCGAACCTCTTCGTGGTGGCCCTGCTCGTCGCCGCGCTCGTCCTGCCCGGCGTGGGCACCGGGGACGCGCTGCCCCGCACGGCCACCGCCCGCGTCCCCACCCCGCCCGGCGCCTGGATAGTGGCCGTGGTCCTCTTCCTGCTCCCGCTCGGCTTCGCGGGCTCGGACCTCACCACGTCCGTGCAGGTCCCCGCCCTCGGCGTCATCCTGCTCTCGCTCGTCGTCGTCACCGGCAGGGGCGGCCAGATCTCCCTGGGCCAGGCGGCGTACGCGGGCCTGGGCGCGCTGTTCACCGCGCTGCTCACCAACGGCCGCTTCCCCGGCCTGCCCGAGCTGCCCGCGCTGCCCGCCCTCGCGGTCGCCGTGCTGCTCGTCGCGCCGCTCGGGCTGCTCACCGGCTGGCCCGCCATCAGCAGACACGGCCTGGCCCTCGCCCTCGCGACCCTGGCGGTCGGCGTCGGCGTCAGCCGCTTCGTGTTCGCGCAGCCGTACGCGACGTCGGGCCTCACCCTGGAGCGGCCCGCGGGCTTCGCCGGTGACCGCGCGTACTACCTGCTGGAACTGGCCCTGCTCGGCGGCGCCCTTGTGCTCGTCGCGGCGCTGCGGCGCGGCCGCACGGGGCGGGCGCTCGCGGCGATGCGGGACCACGAGGCGGGGGCGGCGGCCGCCGGGGTCGCGGTGCGCGCCCTGAAGCTCGCGGCGTTCGTGACCGGCGCGGCGCTCGCCGCCCTGGGGGGCGGGATGCTCGGCATGGGCCTGCGGGCCTTCGACCCCGCGGCGTACGACCCGGTGCGGGGTCTGCTGTGGTTCGCGGCGGTGGTCGTGCTCGGGGCGGACAGTCTGCTCGGGGCGCTCGTCGCGGCGGCGCTGCTGGTGGGCCTCGACGCGGGGGCCCGTGGCGGGGTCGCGGCCGCGGTCGTCGGGGTGCTGGCCATACTGGTCGGGCGCTTTCCCGGGGGTCCTTACGAGGCGCTGCGCGCGGCCACGCGGCGGCTTCGGCGGCGGCCTCGGCTCACGCCGCGGGGGGTGCGGGTGCGAGGCGCGCTTGTCCCGGGCCCGGCCCTGACTCCGGCTCCGGCTCCGGCTCCGGCCCTCGATGACAGTGCTGGGCACCAGGCGCCGTGCCCACCCCTCCCCCAGCTCTCGGCTCCGCTCGAACAGGGGACGCCCCACTCGCCCTGCGGGACGATTGCCCACAGAGGGGACGCCGCCCCGGCCCTCGTCGCCGACGGGCTCTTTCTCTCCTACCGTGGATTCACCGTGTTGCGCGGGGTGTCGCTCAGCGTCGTGCCGGGGCGTGTGACCGCTGTCGTCGGGCCCAATGGGGCCGGGAAGAGCAGTCTGTTCCACTGTCTTGCCGGGACGGTGCGGCCCGATCGGGGGCGGGTGGCCTTCGGGGGGCGGGACATCACGCGGCTCGCCGCGCACGCCCGCACGCGCGCGGGCGTGGCCCGTACGTTCCAGCAGCTGGCGGTCTTCCCGACGCTGACCGTCGCCGAGAACGTCCGCGTGGGCGCCGAGCAGGGCCGGGTCCGCGACGCGGCGGCGCTCGACCGGGCGCTGCGCCTGTTCGGCCTCACGTCCGTGCGCGACCTCCCGGCCGCAGGCCTGCCGACGGGCACGCTGCGCCGCGTCGAGCTGGCCCGCGCGCTCGCGGGCGACCCGCACGTGCTGCTCCTGGACGAGCCCGCCGCGGGCCTGGACACCGGCGAGGTGGCCGCGCTCGCCCGGATCCTGCGCGCCCTGGCCGCCGACGGCACCGCGCTCCTCGTGGTCGAGCACGACCTGGACCTGGTCGCGGGCCTCGCCGACACGGTGCACGTGCTGACGGCGGGCCGGATCGTCGCGTCGGGCCCGGCGGACGAGGTGCTCGCCGGCGGGGCGCCGTGAGCCCGGCGGCACGCCCCGGCACCCTCGAACTGCGGGCCGCGCGCGTCCGCTACGGCCCCCTGGAGGCCCTGCACGGCGTGAGCGTCGCCGCCCCCGCGCCGGGCCTGACCGTCCTGCTCGGCCGCAACGGCTCGGGCCGCACCACCGCGCTGCGGGCACTGGCAGGGGCCGTCCCGCTGTCCGGGGGCGCCGTCGTCTGGGACGGCACGGACGTCACCCGGCTCGCGGCGCACGAACGCGCGCGGCGGGGCCTGTGCTTCGTACCGGACCGGCAGGCCGTCTTCGGCAGCCTCACCGTCCGCGAGAACCTGGAACTGGCCCGCGCAGGAGGCGAGGTGACGCCCGCCCTCGCGGCCTACCCGGAGCTGCGCCCGCTCCTGGCCCGCCGCGCGGGCACCCTGTCGGGCGGCGAGCAGCGCATGCTGGCGCTGTCCCGCGCGCTGCTCTCCCGCGCGCGGGTGGTCCTCGCCGACGAGCCGACCCAGGGCATGTCCCCGGCCGTCGCGTCCCGTACGTACGAGCTGCTCGGGAGCCTGGACGCGTGCGTGGTCGTCGCCGAGCAGCGGCCGCCGCCCGGGCTGCGCGGGCGCGCGGGCCGGGCGGTGGTGGCGTACGAGCTGCACCGCGGCGAGGTGGCCTTCCGCGGCGAGCTCGCGGAGCTCGGGCCGCCGGACGGCCGCGTCAGGCCTTCGGCCGCTCCGGGATGACGAGGACCGTGCCGATCGCGAGGCGGTCGGGGCGCGGCCCGACGATGTGCCGGTTGGCCCGGTAGAGGGCCTTCCAGCCGCCCTCGACCCGGTACCGCCGGGCGAGGGAGCTGAGGGTCTCGCCGCGCTTCACGACGTGCGTGCGGCCCTCGGGCAGCAGCGCCAGGTGGTCGAGGTTGGCCTCCTTGACCTTCTTCGAGCAGACGGGCCAGGCCTGCCAGCCCTGGTTGAGGAGCACCTTCCGGGCGACCTCGATCTGCTCCTCCCGGGTGGCGAGGTCCGCGCGCGGGGCGTAGGCGAGACCGCCGTGCTCCACCCAGGTGGACTGCTTGAACTGCAGCCCTCCGTAGTAGTTGTTGCCGGTGTTGATGTGCCACCGGCCGCTGCTCTCGCACTCGGCGAGACAGTTCCACGGCCCGCCCGCGCGGGAGCAGTCGTACAGGTACGTGGTGGCGGCCGGGCCCGGCCGTGGCGGCGGGGGCGAGGCCACCGCGGCGGACACGGCGACCGAGGGCGCCGCGAGCGCCAGGGCCGCGGCGGCGAGCGACGTCACGAACCTCGGCCGTCTGTTCGACATCGGGTGCGTCGAGTGCATCGGGCCACGTTACGCAGGTCCCGCGCGGGGGCCCGTCGTGCCGCGCCGCCGCGCGCGCGGCCCCACCCGGTCAGCCGACGGGGCGGGGCCGCGCGTGGGTTCCGGCCGCGGCCGGAAGGGACGGCCGGGCCGTCAGATCGCCAGGCGCTGCCCGGGCACGATCAGGTTCGGATCACCGCCGATGACGCCCCGGTTGACGGCGTAGAGCCGCTGCCAGCCGACGCCGTGCGCGGCGGCGATGCGGCTCAGCGTGTCGCCCTGGCGCACCACGTAGCCGCCGGAGCCCCGCGCGCCGCCCCGGTCGGCGTGACCGGGCGCGCGGTACGCGGGCCGCTGCTCGGCGGCCTTCGGCGCGGTCTGTGGCGCCGCCTTGGGCACCGCGGGCTTGGGCGCGGGCCTGGGCGCCGCCTGTGGCGCGGCCGCTCCGGGAGCGGGCCCGGAGGCACCCGCCCGTGCCGAGCACGACGGCCAGGCGCCCCACCCCTGAGCGCGCTGGACCTTCGCCGCGACGGCGATCTGCTGGGCCCTTGAGGCCTTGTCGGCGGTCGGCGCGTAGGCCCCGCCGCCGTACGCCCGCCAGGTCCCGGCGGAGAACTGGAGTCCGCCGTAGTAGCCGTTGCCGGTGTTGATCTGCCAGTTGCCGCCGCTCTCGCAGCGGGCGATCCGGTCCCACACTCCGCCGTCCGCCGCGGCCTGCCCGGTCGCGGCGAGCAGGCCCAGCGGCGCGAGGAGCGCGGCTCCGCCGAGCACTGCCGTCTTGCGAATGTTCCTGGGACGTTCGGACATGGATTTCCCTCTCGGAGGACCCGGGCTCCCCCTGGCCCCGCGGGCCCCGTGCGCGTCCGGCGCCGGGGTCCCGCCGAGCCCCGTCCGCCGGGACGGTGGTGCTCCGCCGCGCCTTGACGATCGAGCTGGCCGGCGCGACCGGCGGACGTACCCGAGCGGTGCTCGCTGCACACGGCGGTGGAATCTAGGAGCCCCGCCGCCCCACTATCAACCGACTCCCCGTCATTCCAGGCCAGTTGCCTGTTACCTGGAGTATCGTCGACTTTCGGACACCCGTTTCATTCCCGTATATGGACATTTAGCCACCCTTCGGCCCGGCGATCTGTGACTCACCTCACCGGCCCAACTTCCGTGCACGTGACAGGTGTTGGCGCGGAGTGACGAATTCCGTCCGTCAACTCACCCTCCGCTTCCGATAGTTCAATTCCGCGCCTCTCGTGCGTGACTTGGGCCACTGATCGCCCGTTGTCTCCTTTATGAGCCGGGCACCACCCGGACACCCCACGCATCGATTCCGAGGAGTCACCGTGCCGCGCATGCTCGACCTCAGCGACGAGGTACGCGCCGAGATCGGCGACGAAGAAGCCGACCGCCTGCTCGCCGGGGAGAACGCCCCGGGCGCCTACGACTGCACGTCCTGCCGCACCCCGGGCGACTCCGAGCGCGAGCGCACCAGCACGGTCCTGTTCGTCGGCGACGAGACGGCCGTGCTCGCCTTCGCCCACGCCTCCTGTCTGCCGTCCCAGATCGTCGAGGTCTCCGAGGAGCAGCTCCAGGGCGCCGTCCGGTCCATCACCGGCGAGGACACCGTGCCGTCGCAGCGCCCCGCCGACACCGCCCCCGAACAGGCCGTGCTCGGCGTCACCAGCGGCCTCGTCCTCATCGAGGGCGAGCTGCACCCCGCGCTCGTCGTCGAGCCGACCGGACCCATCGCCCGCCCGGGCGCGGCGCCCGGCGGCGGCGACGACTTCCTGCCGCTCCTGATCGAGCACGGCTTCATGCCCGTGACCTCGCTCGCGGGCGTGCCCCCGACGCTGCACGGCTGGTCGGTGCTGCTCGCCGTGGGCCAGCTGCACGCCATCCTCCAGCCCGGCACGAGCGGCGGCTCCCCGGTCGCCTGGTGGC
This sequence comes from Streptomyces sp. NRRL B-1347, assembly GCF_000720325.1. Taxonomy (GTDB): domain Bacteria; phylum Actinomycetota; class Actinomycetes; order Streptomycetales; family Streptomycetaceae; genus Streptomyces. The sequence continues at coordinate 39,974 of NZ_JOJM01000041.1, read as the reverse complement.
AGGCCCACCAGCCGCTCCAGGTCACCGACGGCTGGCGCGCGGCGGCCAACAAGCTCCAGTCGGTCCTGCTGTACGCGACCCCGTCGGGCACCGTCGGCCGCCAGCCCCGCGAGGACCTGCTGCGCGGCGCGCTCGACCGCGCGGCCTCCCGGGGCCAGCTGGTCGCGTGCGCGATGCCGCTCGCGGGCACCTGAGGCCACATTGGGGGCCCGGGCCCCGCATCCCGGGAACCCCCCAGGTCGTTGGCTCAGACGTGCACGTATACGACGCCACACACCACCGGCCGTACGCCGGCCCCATCCCGTCCATGCGCACCGCGCAGGACACCACGGGCGCCTTCTCGGCCACGCCGATCTACGACGCCCTGTACTCCGAGTACCTCAGGGCGTTCCGGGCCCTGCCCGGCGACAGGACCGGCGAGGAAGAGCTGAGGTTCACCGGCTTCGGCCCCGGGCCGTACGGCAACCCCGCGCCCTACGGCGCCGTACGGCACGACCCGCGCCACACCCCCCGGCACGATCCGCGCCACGATCCGCGGCACGACCCCCGGCACAACGCCTTCAACGTGGCCCGCTACGGCCAGCCCACCCAGGTCGACCACCACAGCTACGGCCACCTCTTCCCGGCCGCCCTCCCCCCGGGCCCGCGCCGGGGCTGACCACCCGCCCCTCCCGTATGCCGATGCCCGGCCCTCCGTGCGGAGGGCCGGGCATCGGCATACGGACCGCGGCGCCGCGGCTCCTTCTGCTGCGGCTACTTCTTCTTCTGGGCCTTCTGGCCGCGCTTCTCGCGCACCCGCACCGAGATGTGGATCGGCGTGCCCTCGAAGCCGAACTCCTCGCGCAGCCTGCGCTCCACGAAGCGGCGGTAGCCGTGCTCGATGAAGCCCGAGGCGAACAGGACGAACCGCGGCGGCTTGGTGCCCGCCTGGGTGCCGAAGAGGATGCGCGGCTGCTTGCCGCCCCGGACCGGGTGCGGGTGGGCGGCGACCAGCTCGCCGAGGAACGCGTTCAGACGGCCCGTCGGGACGCGCGTCTCCCAGCCCGCGATGGCCGTCTCGATCGCGGGGACGAGCTTCTCCATGTGCCGCCCCGTGCGCGCCGACACGTTCACCCGCGGCGCCCACGCGACCTGCGCGAGCTCCGTCTCGATCTCCCGCTCCAGGTAGTAGCGGCGCTCCTCGTCGAGGGTGTCCCACTTGTTGTACGCGAGGACGACCGCGCGGCCCGCCTCCACCGCCATCGTGACGATGCGCTGGTCCTGGATGCTGATGGACTCGCTGGCGTCGATCAGGATGACCGCGACCTCCGCCTTCTCCACGGCGGCCGCCGTGCGCAGCGAGGCGTAGTAGTCGGCGCCCTGCTGGAGGTGGACGCGCTTGCGGATGCCCGCCGTGTCAACGAACTTCCAGGTGACGCCGCCCAGCTCGATGAGCTCGTCGACCGGGTCGCGGGTGGTGCCCGCGAGCTCGTTGACGACGACGCGCTCCTCGTTCGCCACCTTGTTCAGGAGGGAGGACTTGCCCACGTTCGGACGGCCGATGAGCGCGATGCGGCGCGGGCCGCCGACGGCCGTGCCGAAGGTCTGCGCGGGCGCCTCGGGCAGCACGTCCAGGACCGCGTCGAGCATGTCGCCGGTGCCGCGGCCGTGCAGCGAGGAGACCGGGTGCGGCTCGCCGATGCCGAGGGACCACAGGGCGGTGGCGTCGGCCTCGCCGCTCTGGCCGTCGACCTTGTTGGCGCAGAGCACCACGGGCTTCTTGGCCTTGCGAAGCAGCCGGACGACGGCCTCGTCGGTGTCGGTGACGCCGACCGTGGAGTCGACGACGAACACGACGGCGTCGGCGGTCTCGATCGCGTACTCGGCCTGTGCGGCCACCGACGCGTCGATGCCGAGGACGTCCTGCTCCCAGCCGCCGGTGTCGACGACCTTGAAGCGGCGGCCCGCCCACTCGGCCTCGTAGGTGACGCGGTCGCGGGTCACGCCCGGCTTGTCCTCGACGACGGCCTCGCGGCGGCCGATGATGCGGTTCACGAGCGTCGACTTGCCGACGTTCGGCCGGCCGACGACGGCGAGGACCGGGAGCGGGCCGTGCCCGGCCGCCTCGATGGCGCCCTCGACGTCCTCGACGTCGAAGCCCTCTACGGCGGCGAGCTCCATGAACTCCGCGTACTCGGCGTCGCCAAGCGCCCCATGGTCGTGCTCGACGTGTGCCGTCGGCTCGCCCTCGGGCTGGATCTGGTCGTTCATGAAGTCCGTACCTCGTCGTTCATCGTGGTGATCGGTGACCCCTCCGTACGGCGGGTCACTACTGAAAGTCTTACTCAGCGCCCGGTCAGGCGCCTGGCGTTTTCCAGGTGGGCGGTCAGCTGCTCCTGGATGCGCACGGTCGCCTCGTCCAGCGCCTTGCGCGTGCGCCGCCCGCTGCCGTCGCCCGCCTCGAAGGGGTCCCCGAAGACGACGTCGACGCGGCTGCGCAGCGGCGGCAGCTGCCGTATCAGGCGGCCGCCGCGCTCCGTGCTGCCGAGGACGGCGACCGGCACGATCGGCGCCCCCGAGCGCACCGCGAAGTACGCGAGCCCCGCGCGCAGCGAGGCGAAGTCGCCGTCGCCCCGGGTGCCCTCGGGGAAGATCCCGAGGACGCCGCCCTGCGCCAGGACGCCGAGGGCGTCGGTGATCGCCGTCCGGTCGGCCGTCGAGCGGTCGACCTGGATCTGGCCGATGGCGCCGAGGAACCTGCCGAGCGGGCCGACGAACGCCTCCTTCTTGATCAGGAAGTGCGTCGGCCGGGGCGCCACGCCCATGACCATCGGGCCGTCGACGTTGTGCGAGTGGTTGACGGCCAGGATGACCGGGCCGCTCGCCGGCACCCGCCAGGCGCCGAGCACGCGAGGCTTCCACAGGCCGTACATCAGACCGACGCCGATGCGCCGCCCGACCTCGGCCCCGCGCTCGGCCGTCCCGGAGGTCACTTCCCGGCCCGCTTCTCCTCAACGAGGGTGACGACGCACTCGATGACCTGCTGGAGCGAGAGCTCGGTGGTGTCGACCTCGACGGCGTCGTCGGCCTTGGCGAGCGGCGACGTCTTGCGGCTGGAGTCGGCGGCGTCGCGCTTGATGAGGGCCTCGCGCGTGGCGTTCACGTCGGCGCCCTTGAGCTCGCCGGAGCGGCGGGCGGCACGGGCCTCGGGGGACGCCGTGAGGAAGATCTTCAGGTCGGCGTCGGGCAGGACCGTGGTGCCGATGTCCCGGCCCTCGACGACGATGCCCTTCTCCGCGCCGAGGGCGATGGAGCGCTGCAGCTCGGTGATCCGGGTGCGCACGTCGGGGACGGCGCTGACGGCGCTGACCTTGGAGGTGACCTCCTGCGTGCGGATCGGGCCCGCCACGTCCGTGCCGTCGACCGTGATCGTCGGGGCGGCCGGGTCCGTGCCGGAGACGATCTCGGGCTTGCCGGCCGCGGCGGCGATCGCACCAGGGTCGGTGAGGTCGATGCCGTTGTTCACCATCCACCACGTGATCGCCCGGTACTGGGCGCCGGTGTCCAGGTAGCTCAGGCCGAGCTGTGCGGCGACGGCCTTGGACGTGCTGGACTTGCCCGTGCCGGACGGCCCGTCGATGGCGACGATCACGGTGCCTGCGGCAGCGCTGTTTTCCAGGGATTCCACGGGCTGCGGGTGCCTTTCTCGGGGCGCGGGTGGGTGGGGGACGTGCGCGACGCCCCGCACAAGGTTACTGGCTCCCGCCCCGGCCCTCGTCTGGCCACCACTACGGCCGCAGCGACCAGCCCCGCTCCCGTAGCGCCGCGGCCAGCGGCGGCGCCGCCGCGGGCTCGACCATGAGCTGGACCAGACCGGCCTGCTGGCCGGTGGCGTGCTCCATGCGGACGTCCTCGACGTTGACCCCGGCGCGCTCCGCGTCGGCGAAGATCCGGGCCAGCTGGCCCGGCTGGTCGTTGATGAGGACGGCCACGACCTCGTACGCCAAGGGGGCGGAGCCGTGCTTGCCGGGCACCCGGGCCTGGCCCGCGTTGCCGCGCCGCAGCACGTTCTCCACGCCGGTGGCGCCGTCGAGCCGCTCGGACGCGTCGGCCGACTCCAGGCCCCGCAGCGCGGCGACGGTCTCCTGGAGGTCGGCGGCGACGTCCGCGAGCAGGTCGGCGACCGGGCCCGGGTTGGCGGAGAGGATGTCGATCCACATCCGCGGGTCGGACGCGGCGATGCGGGTGACGTCGCGGATGCCCTGGCCGCACAGCCGGACCGCCGACTCCTCGGCGTTCTCCAGGCGGGCCGCGACCATGCTGGAGACCAGGTGCGGCATGTGCGAGACGAGGGCGACGGCCCGGTCGTGCGCGTCGGCGTCCATGACGACGGGCACGGCCCGGCACTGGGCGACCAGCTCCAGGGCGAGGTTCAGCACCTCGGTGTCGGTGTCCCGGGTGGGCGTGAGCACCCAGGGGCGGCCCTCGAAGAGGTCGGCGGACGCGGCGAGGGGCCCGCTGCGCTCGCGCCCCGACATGGGGTGCGTGCCGATGTACGGCGTCAGGTCGAGGCCGAGCGCCTCGAGGTCGCGGCGCGGTCCGCCCTTGACGCTCGCGACGTCCAGGTAGCCGCGGGCGACGCCGCGGCGCATGGCGTCGGCGAGGGTGGCGGCGACGTGCGCGGGCGGCACCGCCACCACGCACAGGTCGACGGGGCCATCGGGCTCCGCCGCGGTCCCGGCGCCGAGCGCGGCGGCCGTGCGGGCCTGCTCGGTGTCGTGGTCGGCGAGGTGGACGGCGACGCCGCGGCGGGCCAGGGCCAGGGCGGCCGAGGTGCCGATGAGGCCGGTGCCGATGACGAGGGCTGTTCTCACTGGGCGATGTCCCCGTAGCTTCCGTGCGTGTGCACATCGGGTCGTGATGTACGTACCGCACATCGGGTCTTGATGGACGTACAGCCTAGTCACCGCTGGTGACACGGGTGCGCGGCGCCCGTCTGCCGAGACGGTCGCCGCGCACCGGCCGCGTGCGGCCTCAGAGCTGCTGCTGCCTGATGATGTCCTCCAGGGAGCCGCTCGGCACCTGTCCGCCCGGGGTGAGCTTGTCGACGACCTGGGGCAGCTGCTGGGCGATCTCGTCGGCGGCCTGCTCGGGCGAGACCCCGGCGTCCTCGGCGACCTGCTGGAGCGTGGCGTCGGGCAGCGCCTCCTTGACCTGCGCGCCGGACACCGGCTGGTTCTCGCCGGAGCCGACCCACGACTGGGCCTGGTCGGCGAGCCCGGCCTTGGTCAGCCCGTCGAGGAGGCCGCCCAGCGGGTTGCTCCCGCCGCCCTTGCTCATCAGCGCGCCGAGCAGGGCACCGAGGATGTTGCCGCCGCCGCCCGACGAGCCCCCTCCCTGCTGGCCCCCGCCGAGGAGACCGCCGAGGAGGCCACCGAGATCGTTACCCGCCATGGTCGTGCCTTTCGCTTCGCCGGCCGGGCCCCGCCCCGCGGGCCAGGGGCCCCGGACCCTGCCAATGTCACCCGGACCGCCGCGCCCCGCCACTCGGAGCGACCGGCGCGGAACCCACCCGCACCACACGTGCACAGCCCCCGTGCGCCCCTGGACGCCAGGGTGCGGGTCGGCTTGCATGGAGGGGGCAGGCCACGCGCCCCGGGGGGACGTATGAAGCGCTCAGGACCCTTGTTCACGCTGCTCGGCGGGCTGCTGCTCGCCCTGTTCATGCTGTCGCTCAACGCGACCACGGGGTCGGGCAGCACGTCGTACGGCGACTCCTCGTCCGACGCCGCCGAGCCCTCGCCGCCGCCCACCGCGACCGCGAGTCCTTCGGCGAAGCCGTCCCCGTCGAAGAAGCCGCGGCCGCCCGCCGACGGCAGGTACACGGGCCGCACGGACGACGACACCGCCTCCGTCGCCATCACGCTGCGCGCCGGCAAGGCCACGGCGTACTACTGCGACGGCAGGACCACCGAGGCCTGGCTGAAGGGCGACGTCGAGGACGACGGCTCGCTGAAGCTGACCGGCAAGGGCGGCGCCGAACTCGACGGGCGCGTCAAGGGCGACACGGTCCGCGGCACGGTCGACGTCCGCGACAAGGCCCGGCCCTTCACCGCCCCCCGGGCGAAGAAGCCCGCGGGGCTGTACCGCGCGACGTCCGAGGTCCGCGGCGAGCGCCTCGACGGCGGCTGGATCGTCCAGCCCGACGGCAGCCAGGTCGGCGTCCTCAGCCGCGACGGCGAGCCCACCGCGGCTCCCCGCCTCGACCCCGCCACGGGCGCCGTCCGGCTGCCCGGCGGCGGCCGCCTCACCGCCCGCCCCGTCGTGCCCTGAGCGCCCCGCCCGCACCCATCCGCGCCCGCCCCGGGAGGCCCCGTGAGCGTCGACCCCAACGCCCCCACCCAAGGCGCCGGCTTCCCCACGGGCCCGCGCCGCGAGCACCCGGCGCGCTATCTGGTGCCCGCCCTGGTCGCGGCCGCCGTGGCCGTCGGCCTCGGCGCGTACGGCAAGGTCCACGACCCCGAGGGCACCGCCTTCAACCTCGCGGGCTTCAGCTCCACCAGCGCCGTGAAGTCCTGGCTCGCCACCACCGCGGTCGGCTTCGCGCTGATCCAGGTCGGCTCGGCCCTCATGGTCTACGGGAAGCTGCCGGGGCCCTCCTGGTCGGCGGCGCTGCACCGCTGGTCGGGCCGGATCGCGTTCCTGGTGGCCGTGCCGGTCGCGGTGCACTGCCTCTACGCGCTCGGCTACCAGACGTACTCGACGCGCGTGCTGTGGCACTCCTTCCTCGGCTGCTTCTTCTTCGGCGCGTTCAGCGCCAAGATGCTGCTGCTCCGCTCGGCGCGGCTGCCCGGCTGGCTGCTGCCGCTGGTGGGCGGCCTGGTCTTCGCGGTGCTCACCGTGGTGTGGGTGACCTCGGCGCTGTGGTTCTTCCGTACGGTCGGGGTGACGACGTGAGCGGCGGCGGGCGGCCCACCCGGCGGGCGGCGCTCACCGCGGCGGCACTCGCGGCGGCGGCCGCCGCGTGCGACAAGTACGGCGACGAAGGGGCCGCGCAGGACCCGCCCGAGTCCACGCCCCCGTCCTCCGGCGGCGGCGCCCCCGGCAAGCAGCCGTCCAAGGCGCCGCCGCTGGCCAGGACGGCCGAGATCCCGGTCGGCGGCGGCAAGGTCTTCGAGGACGAGAAGGTCGTGGTCACCCAGCCCGAGAAGGGGGACTTCAAGGCGTTCTCCGCGGTCTGCACGCACCAGGGCTGCACGGTCCGCGACGTGTCCGACGGCACGATCAACTGCCCCTGCCACGGCAGCAGGTTCAGCGTGACGGACGCCTCGGTGACGGGCGGCCCCGCACCGCGCCCGCTGGCCCCACGCGGCATCGACGTCACGGGAAACGCGATCAGGCTCACCTGACCAACCGCGTACGCTCCGGAGATGGACAACCCCCAGGACCTGGTCCGCGACCACACGATCTACGCCTGTGTGATGGGGTCGCGCGCCTTCGGGCTGGCCACGGAGGACAGCGACACCGACCGCAGGGGCGTGTTCCTCGCGCCGACCCCGCTGTACTGGCGCTTCGAGAAGCCGCCCACGCACGTCGAAGGACCGGCGGACGAGCAGTTCGGCTGGGAGCTGGAGCGCTTCTGCGAGCTGGCCCTGCGCGCCAATCCGAACATCCTGGAGTGCCTGCACTCCCCGCTCGTCGAACACGTCACGGACACCGGCCGCGAGCTGCTCGCCCTGCGCGGGGCGTTCCTGTCCCGGCAGGCCCACGAGACCTTCGCCCGCTACGCCCTCGGCCAGCGCAAGAAGCTCGACGCCGACGTCCGCACGCACGGCGCCCCGCGCTGGAAGCACGCCATGCACCTGCTGCGGCTGCTCGCCTGCTGCCGCGATCTGCTCCTGACCGGCGAACTGACCCTGGACGTGGGCGCCGGGCGCGAGCCGCTGCTCGCCGTCAAGCGCGGCGAGGTGCCCTGGCCCGAGGTGGAGTCCCGGATGACCCGGCTCGCCGAGGAGTGCGAAGCGGCGGCGGCCCGCACCCCGCTGCCGCCGGAGCCGGACCGCCGCCGCGTCGAGGACTTCCTGTACCGCGCCCGCCGGGCGTCAGCCCTCCAGGCGTACGCGGACGACCAGGTCGTGCACGGCGTCGTACGCGGTGTGGACGCCCGGCAGGGCTGAGGCCGCCCGCGCCTCGTCCAGGGCGGCGTGCAGCCGCTCGACGTCGGCGGCCACCCGCCTCCGGTCCACCGCGGCACCGCCGTGCTCGGCCTCCCGCTTGGCGGCGACGAGGTCGGGCAGATAGGCGGGCGCCTCGCCGACCTCGTCCACCAGCGTGGGCAGATGCGCGACGACGCCGCCGCCGCGCATCAGGTGGATGCCGGTGAGCAGCACGCGGAAGGTGTACAGCAGCGGCTTCAGCTCGCCGTTCTTCTCGAACAGCCGCCACTGCGTGTGCGCGAAGCCCCGGTAGTGGTGCGCGTGGTGGCTGGTCAGAACGGTGGGCGCGAGGGCGACCAGCTCCGCGTGGGTGTCGGTGGTGTGCGCGACCAGCGGGGAGAGCAGCTGCTCCAGGACGTAGCCGTTGTGCCGCAGCATCAGGCGCGCGAACTTGCGCAGGTCGTGCGTGACCAGGTCCATCTCGACCCCGTCCCGGTCCCACATCGAGGACCGGGTCTCCTGGGGCTCCCGGAGGCCGACCAGGTCGGCCACCGGCAGCAGGTGGACGCCCCGCAGGTCCACGTCCGAGTCCCGGGACGGGAACCCGTACAGATGGGCTCCCGACACGGTCGCGAACAGCAGGGGGTCGCTCTGCTCCCCCGCGACGGCGCCCAGGTCGAGCGCGTCCACCACCGACTCCGTGAGCACTACAGGTCGACTTCCTTCATCAGCATGCCGACCTCGGTGTTGGACAGGCGGCGCAGCCAGCCCGACTTCTGGTCGCCGAGCGTGATCGGGCCGAAGGCGACCCGCACCAGCTTGTCGACGGGGAACCCGGCCTCGGCGAGCATGCGGCGCACGATGTGCTTGCGGCCCTCGTGCAGGGTGACCTCGACCAGGTAGTTCTTGCCGGTCTGCTCGACGACGCGGAAGTGGTCCGCGCGGGCGTAGCCGTCCTCCAGCTGGATGCCGTCCTTGAGCTGCTTGCCCAGGTCGCGCGGGATCGGGCCGACGATGTGCGCGAGGTAGACCTTCTTCACGCCGTACTTGGGGTGGGTCAGGCGGTGGGCCAGCTCACCGTGGTTGGTGAGCAGGATGACGCCCTCGGTCTCGGTGTCGAGCCGCCCCACGTGGAACAGGCGCGTCTCGCGGTTGTTCGTGTAGTCGCCAAGGCACTGGCGGCCCTCGTTGTCCTCCATGGTGGAGACGACGCCCGCGGGCTTGTTCAGGGCGAAGAACTGGTACGACTGCGTGGCCACGGTCAGGCCGTCGACCTTGATCTCGTCCTTGTCCGGCTCGACCCGCAGGCCCTGCTCCAGGACGATCTCGCCGTTGACCTCGACCCGGGCCTGCTCGATCAGCTCCTCGCAGGCGCGCCGGGAGCCGTAGCCCGCGCGGGCGAGGACCTTCTGCAGGCGCTCGCCCTCCTGCTCGGCGCCGGGGAAGGTCTTGGGGAGCTTCACGTCCTTCTTGCCCGCGTACCGCTCGCGGTTGCGCTCCTCTGCGCGCGTCTCGTACTCGCGCGAGTACGCGGGCGCCGGGCGGCCGCGGCCGCCGCCGCGCTGGTCCTGGCCGCGCTTGGGGCCGCCCTTGGCGCCGCCGCGCGCCGAGGCGCCGCGGCCCGACTTCGGGCCGTCCTGGGTGGCGCCGGGGCCCACGTCGTAGCGCCGCTCCTCGGGGCGGGGCTTGCTGGGGCGGCCGCTGCCCTGCCGGTCGTCGCGACCGCCACCGGCACCCCGGTAGTCGCCGCGGCCACCGCCACCGCTGCCGCCGCGGCCACCGCCGGTGGGGCGGCCGCCGCTGTTGCCCCGGCCGCCACCGCCGGGGCGGCCGCCACTGTTGCCGCGGCCGCCGCTGTTGCCACCACGGCTCCCGCCGTTGTTTCCGCTGCTGTTCCTGCCGCTGCTGCTTCGCATCAAAGTTCCGTCTTAGGTCGTCTGCGTCTTCTCGTCCGGGGCGTCGGGCGCGTCCGGATCGAACGACGGAAGTCCCTCCTGCGTCTCGGCCTCGATCGCCTCCGCCTCCGGGAGGAAGGGCGCGAGCTCCGGGAGCTCGTCCAGGCCGCGCAGGCCCATCCGCTCCAGGAAGTAGTTCGTCGTCCTGTACAGGATCGCACCTGTTTCGGGTTCCGCGCCCGCCTCCTCCACCAGACCGCGCTGGAGGAGGGTGCGCATGACCCCGTCGCAGTTCACTCCGCGCACCGCTGAGACCCGGGAGCGGCTGACCGGCTGGCGGTAGGCGACGACGGCGAGCGTCTCCAGAGCCGCCTGGGTGAGCCGGGCGTGCTGCCCGTCCAGGACGAAGCCCTCGACCGCGGGCGCGTACGCGGGGCGCGTGTAGTACCGCCAGCCCCCCGCCACCAGGCGCAGCTCGAAGCCGCGGCCCTGGGCGGTGTACTCGTCGGCGAGCTCGCGCAGCGCGTCCGCGACGGCCCGCCGGGGCCGCTGGAGGACCTTCGCCAGGTGCTCCTCGGTCGCGGGCTCGTCCACGACCATGAGGACGGCCTCGAGGGCGGGCCTCAGCTCCAGGTCCACGACCTCGGCCCGCAGCTCCCCCGCGGGGCTCTCGATGCTCACGGCTTCTCCTGATCCGGCTCGGGGGCCCGGTCGAACTCATCGGTCACGGTCGGCTCGCCGTCGCCGTCCCCGCCCGTCCAGCGCACCGTCAGCTCGCCGAGGGCGTCCTCCTGGTCCAGGGCGACGGCCTTCTCCCGGTAGAGCTCCAGGAGGGCCAGGAAGCGCGCCACGACGGTCAGGGTGTCGTCGGGCCCCAGCTCCTCGATCAGGCTCCGGAAGCTGGCCTCGCCGCGCTCCCGCAGCCGGGCCACGACCACGGCGGCCTGCTCCCGCACGGAGACCAGCGGCGCGTGGATGTGGTCGACGTACACCTGGGGCTTGGCCCTGGGCTGCATCGCCTTCACGGCGAGCTTGGCGAACCCCTCGGCGCCGATGCTGATGACGACCTCGGGCAGCAGCTCGGCGTGGTGCGGTTCCAGGCCGACGGTCCGCGGGTAGCGGCGCGCCTCGTCGTCGAGGCGGCCGCTGAAGATGTCGGCGATCTGCTTGTACGCGCGGTACTGGAGCAGCCGCGCGAACAGCAGGTCCCGTGCTTCGAGCAGCGCCAGGTCGGCCTCGTCCTCGACCTCGGCCGCGGGCAGGAGACGGGCCGCCTTCAGGTCGAGCAGCGTCGCGGCGACCACCAGGAACTCGGTCGTCTGGTCCAGGTCCCAGTCCGGCCCCATGGCCCGGATGTGCGCCATGAACTCGTCGGTCACCTTGGACAGCGCGACCTCGGTGACGTCCAGCTTGTGCTTGGCGATGAGCTGGAGCAGCAGGTCGAAGGGGCCCTCGAAGTTGGCGAGGCGGACCTTGAAGCGCCCGTCGTCCGGTGACGCGTCGTGCCCAGCGGAGTCCGCTGGGGGCCCACCGGGGTCTGCCGGGGCACCGCCCTGGGGCTCCGGCGGGGCGTCCTGAGGGGCCGGGGAGACGTCCTGGGGCTCCGGGAGGACGTCCGCCCCGGGCCCGCGCCCCAGCGACCGCCGCGCACGGCGGGACTCAACGGGGGCGGCGTCGGCAGGCATCACGTTCCCAGGCAAAGCGGCAGCGTATCGGCGGCGTACTGGCCGGAAGGCTACCGCTACCGCCCGCGCAGGCGGCGTACGAGGATGCTCGCGTCTCCGCGCGATTCCAGGTCGGCGAGGACGACGGCGACGGCCTCGCGCACGATGCGCCCGCGGTCCACCGCGAGCCCGTGCTCCCCGCGCAGCACCAGCCGCGCGTGCTCCAGATCCATCAGTTCCTCGGCGGAGACGTACACGGTGATCTTCTCGTCGTGCCGCTCGCGCCCGCTGGGGCGCCGGTTGGCGGCCCGGCCGCGGCGGCGCGTCTGGGTGGCCGTCGAGCCCGCGTTCTTGCCCGATCCCGAGCTGCCAGAACCTTCCTGCGCCGAGCGGCGCCCCTGCGCGCCGTCCTCGTCGTCGGTGGAGCGGCCGCGTGCGCCGCCGCCCTGCTCCGCCTCGCCCGCGGGGTGCTCGGCGGGCTCGCCGTCACCCTGCGCGGCGGCGGAGGCGTGCGACTCCTCCGCGGCGGCCTCGTCGCTCTCGCCCGCCGGTGCGGGCACCCGCGCCTCGCCATTCGTCTGCCGCCGCGGCGTCGAGGCCTGCAGCGCCATGCCCCCGGTCGTACGGAACAGTTCGTCGGCCCCGGGCAGACTCACTCGGCGTGACACCGGGCGAGCACCTCCCTGGCGAGCTGGCGATAGGCGGCCGCACCGACCGAGTTCGAGGCGTACGTCGTGATCGGCTCACCGGCGACGGTGGTCTCCGGGAAGCGCACGGTCCGGCCGATCACCGTGTGGTAGACGTGGTCGTCGAACGCCTCGACCACGCGCGCGAGCACCTCGCGGCTGTGCACCGTGCGCGAGTCGTACATCGTCGCGAGGATGCCGTCGAGCTCCAGGTCGGGGTTGAGCCGCTCCTGGACCTTCTCGATCGTCTCGGTGAGCAGCGCCACACCGCGCAGCGCGAAGAACTCGCACTCCAGCGGCACGATGACCTTGTGGGCCGCGGTGAGCGCGTTGACCGTGAGCAGGCCGAGCGAGGGCTGGCAGTCGATCACGATGTAGTCGTAGTCGGCCATGAGCGGCTTCAGGGCGCGCTGCAGCGTGGACTCGCGCGCGACCTCGCTGACGAGCTGCACCTCGGCGGCGGAGAGGTCGATGTTGCTGGGCAGCAGGTCCATGTTGGGGACCGCGGTCTTCAGGAGCACCTCGTCGGCGGACATGCCCCGCTCCATGAGCAGGTTGTAGACCGTGAGGTCGAGCTCCATCGGGTTCACGCCCAGGCCGACCGAGAGCGCGCCCTGCGGGTCGAAGTCGACGAGCAGGACCCGGCGTCCGTACTCCGCGAGCGCGGCACCCAGGTTGATGGTCGACGTGGTCTTGCCGACGCCGCCCTTCTGGTTGCACATCGCGATGATCTTCGCGGGGCCGTGGTCGGTCAGGGGTCCCGGGATCGGGAAGTACGGCAGCGGGCGCCCGGTCGGGCCGATGCGCTCGCGGCGCTGACGCGCGGCGTCGGGGGCGAGCGTGGCCGCGTACTCCGGGTCGGGCTCGTACTCCGCGTCGGGGTCGTAGAAATGACCCTGGGGCAGTTCCTCGTAGTCGGCGAGGGAAGTAGGGGTGGTGTTGTCGCCACTCCGGTCGCCGGCCATGGCGTTCACGTGTTGGCCATCCATGCTCTGGGGTGCTGACGGTGTCGGACTCTGGCGGGCTTCGAAGGTGTGGACAGCGACGGAGCCGACAGCCTCGAGCCCGACGGGACCCTGGCCCCGCCCAGACATTCCTGGTTGACCACCCCCGGGAGCAAATGTCGACTCATTCACAAGTCGTCTTACCTCCTTGGTGACCAGGAAATTTCTAGATAGGTCAGCGTGGCACCATGCCGACGGTTGGCGACTCTATGGCGTGTCACCGCTCCGCAGCAACACAATCCGCCGGACCCGGCCCGATGTGTCGGCAACGGAACACCCCGGTGTCAAGGGCGTATGCCGCTCCGTCAGCACGTTTCCGGGGGGCGCGAAACGGTTAAAGGGTAAGTTTCACGGCGAGTTGACCGCGTTCGCGCCGAACCACCGGCGGCCGGACCCCTCATAAGGTCCGGCCGCTGGCGTGAGATTGACGACTTTTGTTGACGTTCGCCGAGATCAGCCGAGCAGGGAGTCCAGCTCCAGGTGCTCGTAGCCGTGCGCCTCGGCGACCTCCTTGTAAACGACCTTGCCGTCATGCGTGTTGAGACCGAGGGCGAGCGCCGGGTCGCGGCGCAGGGCCTCGACCCAGCCGTTGTTGGCCAGGGACACGATGTACGGCATCGTCGCGTTGGTCAGCGCGTACGTGGAGGTGTTGGGCACCGCGCCGGGCATGTTGGCCACGCAGTAGAAGACCGAGTTGTGGACCGGGAAGGTCGGCTCGGCGTGCGTGGTCGGACGCGAGTCCTCGAAGCAGCCGCCCTGGTCGATCGCGATGTCGACAAGAACACTTCCCGGCTTCATGCGCGAGACCAGCTCGTTGGTGACGAGCTTGGGGGCCTTGGCGCCCGGGATGAGGACGGCGCCGATGACGAGGTCGGCCTCCAGGCAGGCCTTCTCCAGCTCGAAGGCGTTGGAGACGACGGTCTGGATCTTCGTGCCGAAGACCTTGTCGGCTTCCTTGAGCTTGTTGATGTCACGGTCGAGCAGGGTGACGTGGAAGCCCATGCCGATGGCGATCTGCGCGGCGTTCCAGCCGGAGACGCCACCGCCGATGACGACGGCCTTGCCCGCCGCCACGCCGGGGACGCCGCCGGGCAGCACGCCACGGCCGCCGACCGCGCGCATCAGGTGGTAGGCGCCGACCTGCGGGGCCAGGCGGCCCGCGACCTCGGACATCGGGGCGAGCAGCGGCAGGGCGCGGCTGGGCAGCTCCACCGTCTCGTACGCGATGGCCGTGGTGCCCGACTCCAGGAGCGCGTCCGTGCACTCCTTGGAGGCGGCCAGGTGCAGGTAGGTGAAGAGCGTCTGGTCCTTGCGGAGGCGGTGGTACTCCTCCGCGATCGGCTCCTTGACCTTCAGGAGCAGGTCGGCCGAGGCCCAGACCTCGTCGGCGGTCTCGAGGATCTCGGCGCCCGCGGCGACGTACTCGTCGTCCGTGATCGACGAGCCGACACCGGCGTTGCGCTCGATGACGACCTGGTGGCCATGGCGCACCAGCTCGTGCACGCCGGCGGGGGTGATGGCCACCCGGAACTCGTTGTTCTTGACCTCGCGGGGGATGCCGACCTTCACGTCGATCACGGTCCTTGGCTCAGGGGGATTTAGGGCAATGCAGTACAAACCGGTACGCACACGAGCGCATCGGAAGACACCGCGCAGACACGCGGCGGAGCCATTCTAATGAAGGAGTTCTCGCTGTCTAGCCTTTCAAAGCATCAATCTCGACCGGATGCACTACGGATTTCGTAGGCGGAGGCCGGGGCTCCATCCATCGAGGCAGGCCCCGCGACCTCGGCGGACTCACCGCTCAGCTCACTTCCAAGGATGCGCTCGGCGGCCGCGCGGTGCAGCCGGGCGGCGGCCGGGTCGCCGAGCCGGTCCAGGGTGTCCGCGAGCCGCAGCCGCAGCGCCGCGAGCAGCCGGGTGTCCTCCGCCTGCCGGGCCAGGTCGATCGCCTCCTGGCAGGTGCGCAGACAGTCCTCGGGCCGGCCCGCGTACTCCTGGACCCGCGCCAGCTCGCCGAGCGCCCGGGCCCGGGCCGGGAGGTCCCCGGTCTTGCGGTGGCCCGCGACGGCCGAGCTCCAGTTGCGCAGGGCCTCGCCGTAGCGGCCCGCGTAGGTGTGGGCGGTGGCGATGCGGCCGTGCAGCCGGGCGGCGTCGGCCCGCTCGCCCCGGGCCTGGCGCTCGGTGAGGGCCCTGCCGTACCAGTCGGCGGCCCGAGGGTAGTCCCCCAGCTCCTGGTAGGCGCCGCCTACGGATTCCATCGCACGCCCGGTCGCGTACGGGTCGCCCGCCGCGCGGGCGCAGTCAAGGGCGGCGCGGTAGCGGGCCAGGGCCTCGTGCGTGCGGCCGGTGCGCGCGTCCAGGTCCGCGAGGTTCAACAGCGCGGCGGCCTGCTCGCGCGGCAGGTCGCGGCGCTCGGCCACGTCGAGCACGAGCTGGTGGATGCCGTACAGGTCGGGGGCGGCGGCCTCGGTGCCCCAGTGCGCGGCGAGCGCCCTGGTCAGGGCCGACATCAGCCGCCTCGCGAGCGTGTCGAGCTCGCCGTCGGCGACCGCGAGCCGGGCCGCGGCGAGCAGCGCGGGCCTGCGGACGCGCAGCCAGTCGGCGGCGGCGCGCGGGTTCGGGAAGCGCAGCGCGCGGGGCAGCCCGGCGAGCTTCTTGCGCGCGGCCGAGTCGCCGGGCTCGGTGATCGCGCGGCAGGACTGGAGCAGCCGCACGGTCCGCTCCAGCATCCGGGCGCGCGCCAACTGCACCTCCCCCGGCCGGTCCTGGGTCTCCGTCAACTCCCGGAGCAGCGGCACCAGGCAGCCCGGCACGTCGTACTGCGGCAGCTGCGAGTCCACGGCGCGCAGCAGGCCGAGCGCGACGAAGTCGTCGAGCGTGGCGCGCGCCGCGTTCACCGAACAGCCCGCGAGCGCCGACGCGGTGTGCGGGTCGACGTAGCCGGCGGGGGCGAGGCACAGCAGGCGCAGTATCCGCGCGGCGGGGCCGGGGAGTCCGGCGTAGGCCTGCCGGAACACACGGGCAAGGCCCGAGTCGGCCGCGCCGTCCTCGGGGAGCTCGCGGACCTGCTTGGTGAGGTCGGCGACGGCCGCCTTGGGCCGGGCGGCGAGCCAGCCCCCGGCGATCACGAGGGCCGCCGGGTGGCCGCCGCAGGCCTCGACCAGGCTCTCGGCGGAGCGCGGGTCGACGGTGATGCGCACCGAGCCCGCGCTGCGGGTCAGCAGGTCGAGCGCGGCCTTGGTGTCCAGGCCGCCGAGCGTGCAGGGTCGCACGTCGGGGATGCCGGTGAGGGGGCCGCCGGACACGGCGACGACCAGGCAGTCGGGGGTGTCCGGGAGCAGCGGCTCGACCTGGGCGGCGGCCCCGGCGGCGAGCACGCCTTCGGCGGCGCTGTCTGCGTCATCGGCATCGTCGCCCTCGGCGCCGGTCTCGTCGGCGCCCTTGGCGGCGGGCGGGGCGGTGATGTCCGCGACGTCGTCCAGGAGCAGCAGCGCCCGGCGGTCGGCGAGGGCGGCGCGCAGCGTCGCGGTCAGGTCGTCCTCGCCCGCGCCCGCGGGGGCGGGCACGGCGAGCGCGTCGAGGAGTTCGCGGGCGGTGCGCTCGGTGGGCACGGGCGTGCCGTCGGGGTCGGAGAGGCGGGCGCGCAGGATTCCGTCGGGGTAGGCGTCGGCGAGTTGCCGGGCCAGTTCCTCGGCGAGGGCGGTGCGGCCCGAACCGGGGCGGCCCGCGATGAGCAGGACGCGGGCGCGGGGGGCCTTGCGGCCCGAGAGGGTGTCGAGTCCGGCGCGGTCGATGTCGGCGCGGAGTTCCTTCAACTCCCGGTGGCGGCCCACGAACCGGCCTCCGTCGGTGCCGGCCGCCGCGCTCGTGGGCGGCGGCACCGCACCCCGCGCCGCACCGTCCGTGTCGACCGCCTGATCCGTCACGGGTAACGCTCCCGTCCGCCTGCGCACGAGCCCGCCGGGACTCCGGGCGGGACGCTTGCAGAGCCTAGTTCAGGCGCTGCCGCCACCCCGGTGACACGGCGCGCGGAAGTCGCCCGATCGGATCAGGAGATGGTCACACCGCGAGCTACGGGAGCGCCCGCCCGCCCGAGCAGAACGCGGCTCCCCCGCGGCCGGAGGCCGCTACGCCTCGAAGGGCCGCGCCGGCCACGCCGCGTCCGCCGGGCGCAGCGCGTCCAGGCCCTCGCCGTGCAGCGCCGCCGTGAGCGACATGACGCCGACGACCAGGCAGTTGTTGTGCAGCTCCCCGGTGAGGACGCCGCGCACGAGGTCGTCGAGGGGGGCCCGCGCGATCTCCATGTCGGCTTCCTCCTCCTCGACCTCGAAGCGCTCGCCCTCGGCCTCGGACAGGTCGCGGGCGAGGAAGACGCGCACGGCCTCGCTGCAGCCGCCGGGCGTGGTGTAGACGTCGGTCAGGACGCGCCAGTCCTCGGCCTTGATGTGCGCTTCCTCGTACAGCTCGCGCTGGGCGGCGTGCAGCGGGTTCTCGCCGGGCACGTCGAGGAGGCCCGCGGGGATCTCCCAGAGCTTCTGGCGCACCGGGTGGCGGTACTGGCGCACCAGGACGACGCGGCCGGTCTCGTCGAGGGCCAGGACGGCGACGGAGCCGGGGTGGACCTGGTAGTCGCGGCGGGAGACCGATCCGTCCGGCATGACGACGTCGTCGGTGCGCACGGAGGTCTTGTTCCCGACGAACGGCGTGTCCGTCGCCGTGATCCGCCACTCCTCCGCGGTGTCCTTGATCGTCATGTCGTCCTGTCCTTCCACACGTACATACGAAAGCCGGGGTACGCGCCCCTCGAAGGGCCGTACCCCGGCAACCGTATCGCTCTTGTGTTACTTGCCCGTCTTGCGCTTCACCGCGGCCTTGACCAGGCCCGCGAAGAGCGGGTGCGGACGCGTCGGGCGCGAGCGCAGCTCCGGGTGCGCCTGGGTGGCGACCAGGTACGGGTGGACCTCGCGCGGGTACTCGACGTACTCGACGAGCTTGCCGTCCGGCGAGGTGCCGGAGAACTGGATGCCGGCCTTCTTCTCCAGCTCCGCGCGGTAGGCGTTGTTGACCTCGTAGCGGTGGCGGTGGCGCTCCTCGACGTACTCCTTGCCGTCGTACACCTCGCGCGCGATGGAGCCCTCGGCGAGCTTGGCCGGGTACATGCCCAGGCGCATGGTGCCACCCATGTCGCCCTCACCGGCGACGATGTCGAGCTGCTCGGCCATGGTGGAGATGACCGGGTGGGCGGTGGCGGCGTCGAACTCGGTGGAGTTGGCGTCCGGGATGCCCGCGAGGTTGCGGGCGGCCTCGATCACGATGCACTGCAGGCCCAGGCAGATGCCGAGCAGCGGGATCTTGTTCTCGCGGGCGTACTGGATCGCGCCGACCTTGCCGGAGACGCCGCGGTCGCCGAAGCCGCCGGGGATCAGGACCGCGTCGACGTCGCCGAGCTGCTTCTTGGCGCCCGCCGGGGTCTTGCAGTCGTCCGAGGTGACCCACTTGACCTTGACGCGGGCCTTGTTGGCGAAGCCGCCGGCGCGCATGGCCTCGGTGATGGAGAGGTAGGCGTCGGGCAGGTCGATGTACTTGCCGACAAGGGCGACGGTGACCTCGTGCTTCGGGTTGTGCACGCGGTCGAGCAGGTCGTCCCACTGGGTCCAGTCGACGTCGCGGAACGGCAGGTCGAGCTTGCGCACGACGTAGGCGTCCAGGCCCTCGGTGTGCAGCACCTTCGGGATGTCGTAGATCGACTTGGCGTCGATCGCGGCCACGACGGCGGCCTCGTCGACGTCGCACATCAGCGAGATCTTGCGCTTGATGGCGGTCGGCACGTCGCGGTCGGCGCGCAGCACGATCGCGTCCGGCTGGATGCCGATGTTGCGCAGGGCGGCGACCGAGTGCTGGGTCGGCTTGGTCTTCAGCTCGCCGGAGGGGCCGATGTAGGGAAGGAGCGAGATGTGCACGACGAAGACGTTGTCGCGGCCGACCTCGTGGCGGACCTGGCGGACGGTCTCCAGGAACGGCAGGGACTCGATGTCGCCGACCGTGCCGCCGACCTCCGTGATGACGACGTCGACGTCGTCGGTGGCCATGCGGCGGATGCGGTGCTTGATCTCGTTGGTGATGTGCGGGATGACCTGCACGGTGTCACCGAGGTACTCGCCGCGCCGCTCCTTGGCGATGACCTGCGAGTAGACCTGGCCGGTGGTGACGTTGGCCGAGCCGTCGAGGTCGACGTCCAGGAAGCGCTCGTAGTGCCCGATGTCCAGGTCGGTCTCGGCGCCGTCGTTCGTGACGAACACCTCGCCGTGCTGGAAGGGGTTCATCGTGCCCGGGTCCACGTTCAGATACGGGTCGAGCTTCTGCATCGTGACCCGAAGGCCGCGGGCCTTGAGGAGCGCACCCAGGCTCGAGGCCGTCAGGCCCTTGCCGAGCGAGGAGGCGACGCCCCCGGTGACGAAGATGTGCTTGGTCGTCGTGGATGTGGGTGGCATGGCCAAGAGGGGGCTCCCGTGCGTCGCGGTCTGGGGTGCGTACCGGCGTCCGCTCCGCGCTTGCTTCGTCGCTCGGAGGGAGGTGCCGTCGCTGCGGTTCGGGGGTTCTATGACCACCGGCTCACGGGCTACCAGGGTATCAGCGTCAAGAGGGGGCCGCTTCCGGCCACCTCTTGACACGCGCATTCACGTCGCGTACACGATCTTCACCGCGTACGCATGTGCGTGCCGCAACTCGTTCGGCCTAGCCACGTTGGCTGGACGAGGGGGCAGATTCCGGCGGCGCCGATGTATGTTGCTCGGACACTTGCTGCCGACCCATGCGCGCGGGCGGAACCATCCCCCGTCGGCTTTTCTGGAGACCACCGGAAACACTCGGGCCCGGCAGTTCGTTCTTTGCAGCGAACCCTTGACCGTAGAACGAGCGCCCCGAGAGCGGGCGAACGTGGCCGTTTGAATGGGGATGCACGTGGCCGGGCGCATCGAGGATTACGCACTGATCGGAGACATGCAGACCGCGGCGCTGGTCTGCCGGGACGGCACGGTCGACTGGCTGTGTCTGCCCCGCTTCGACTCCCACGCCGTCTTCGCGGGCCTCCTCGGCACGGAGGAACACGGCTTCTGGCGCCTCGGCCCCGCGCACAGTCCGAGCGCGCCGCCCGCCGCCGCGAGCCGCCGGACCTACCGCGGGGACTCACTGGTCCTCGAGTCCGAGTGGGACACCCCGCGCGGCACGGTCCGGGTGATCGACTTCATGCCTCCACGGGACACCGACGCCCCGCAGCTGGTGCGGATCGTGGAGGGCGTCAGCGGCCGCGTGCCGATGCGCTCGGCCCTGCGGATGCGGTTCAGCTACGGCCGCGTCGTGCCCTGGGTGCACAAGGTCGACGGCCGCACGGTGGCCGTGGCCGGGCCGGACTCGGTGTGGCTCGACACCTCCGCCGAGACCTTCGGCAAGGACCTGACGACGTACTCGGACTTCACCGTCGGGCCCGGCGACCGCATCGCCTTCACCCTCTCCTGGCAGCCGTCGCACAAGCAGCCGCCCGCCCACCCGGAGCCGGAGGCCGCGCTCACGGCCACCGAGGAGTTCTGGCGCGAGTGGGTCGAGCACTGTACGTACCACGGGCCCTACCGCGAGGCGGTGGTGCGCTCCCTGATCACGCTCAAGGCCCTGACGTACGCGCCCACCGGCGGCATCGTCGCCGCCCCCACCACCTCCCTGCCGGAGGACATCGGCGGCTCGCGCAACTGGGACTACCGCTTCACCTGGCTGCGCGACGCGGCCATCACGCTCTCCTCGCTCCTGCGCACCGGCTACCGCGAGGAGGCCCGCGCCTGGCGCGAGTGGCTCCTGCGGGCCGTCGCGGGCGACCCGGAGAACCTCCAGATCATGTACGGCATCGCGGGCGAGCGCGAGCTCGGCGAGGCCGAGCTCGACTGGCTCCCGGGATACGAGAACTCCGGCCCGGTCCGGGTGGGCAACGGCGCGGCGCACCAGCTCCAGCTCGACGTGTACGGCGAGGTCACCGAGGCCCTGCACCTGGCCCACATGACGGGCCTCGCCCGCAACGACTACGCCTCGCTGCTCCAGCTCAAGCTGATCCGCTACCTGGAGACGCACTGGAACGAGCCGGACGAGGGCATCTGGGAGGTGCGCGGCCCGCGCCGCCACTTCGTGCACTCCAAGGTGATGGCCTGGGTCGCCGTCGACCGCACCATCAAGCTCATCGAGTCCGGCGACGCGGACGGCCCCCTGGAGCGCTGGCGCGAGCTGCGCGACGACATCCACCGGGACGTCTGCGACAAGGGCTACGACAAGGAGCGCAACACCTTCACACAGTCGTACGGCTCCAAGGAGCTGGACGCGTCCCTGCTGCTCATCCCGCAGGTGGGCTTCCTGCCGCCGGACGACAAGCGCGTCATCGGCACGATCGAGGCCATCCAGCGCGAGCTGTCGACGCCCGACGGCTTCGTCCTGCGCTATCCGACGTCCGGCGAGGACGCGGGCGTGGACGGCCTGGAGGGCGACGAGGGCGCGTTCCTCGCCTGCTCGTTCTGGCTGGCCGACGACCTGGCCATGATCGGCCGCGTGGACGAGGCCCGCAAGCTCTTCGAGCGCCTCCTCGCCCTGCGCAACGACCTGGGGCTGCTCGCCGAGGAGTGGGACCCGCGCCTCAAGCGCCAAGTGGGCAACTTCCCGCAGGCGTTCAGCCACGTGCCGCTGATCGACACGGCACTGCGGCTCACGGCGTCGGGCGCGTACGGCGGCTGAGGCCGCACGCACGGGTGGCGGCCGGGTGAAGTCCTGGCCGCCAGGACAGGGCGGGACGGCGCCCGCGCGGCCCCCGGAGGGCGGCCGGTGCCCCGGCCCAGGTCAGGTAGCGTCCGCCCCATGGACAGTCAGGACACTCAGGGCGGCATCACCGTACAGCGGGCACTGGAGCTTCCGGGCCTGCGCGGCGGCCTCCCGGAGGTCGTCGCGGGCGCCGACCGGCTGCACCGGACGGTGCGCTGGGTGCACGCGGGCGAGGTGCCGAACATCGCCTCCCTCCTCAAGGGCGGCGAACTGCTCCTGACCACCGGGCTCGGCCTCGGCACCCGCCCCGCCGACCAGCGCGCCTTCGTCCGCGACCTGGCCGAGCGCGGCATCGCCGCCCTGGTCGTCGAGCTCGGCCCGCGCTTCTCGCGGCTGCCCGCCGCGCTCGTGGACACCGCCCGCGCGGCGGGACTCCCCCTCGTCCAGCTGCACCGCGAAGTGCCGTTCGTGACCGTCACCGAAGAAGTGCACACGGAGATCGTCAACGGCCACTACGCGCTCCTGCGCCGCGCCGACGAGGTGCACCGGCGCTGCACCGATGCGCTCCTCGGCGGCGGTGGCGTCCCCCAGGTCCTGTCCGTCCTCGCGGAGTTCAGCGGCAACCCGGTCTTCCTGGAGACGACCGACGGCCAGCTCCTGTACGCGGCCGGGGCGGGCGGCGCCTGCGCGGACCCGCTCCAGGTGTGGGAGGGCCTGCGCGGCCGGCAGACCGACCGGGCCGAGCCGCCCGCGGGCGCCGTGCTCGTCGACGTGCCCGGCGGCGGCCCCGGGGCCGACTCGGTGCGGGCCCGGCTCGTGCTGCTCGCCGTCGAGTCCGCCCTCCTTCCCGTGCACCGGATCGCGGCCGAGCGGGCCGCCAGCAGCCTCGCGGTGGTCCTGATGCAGGCGCGCCAGGAGGAGGAGCTCGCCGCGCGCGGCCGCGGCGACTTCCTCACCGACCTCGCCGAGGGCCGCATCACCGCCGACGACGCGCCCGCCCAGGCCCGCGTGCTCGGCTTCAAACCGGGCGGCGGCCCGCTCCTTCCGGTCGTGATGCGCCTGGCGGGAGCCGCCGCGGGGTCGCCGTCCGGCAGCGGCTGGGCGGTGCTCGCCCGCGCGGTCGCCGAGGAGCTGACGGCGGTGGGCGTGCCCGTGCTGCTCGGCGTACGTCCCGTGGAGGGGAGGGTTCCGCTCCTGCTCGGGCTAAGGACCGAGGCGGAGCGCGCCACGGTCGCGGACCGGGTCGCCACCGCCCTGCGCGCCGGGGTGGAGCGGGCGGGCATGCACCGGGCGGACGCGCCGCCGCCGGTCGTGGTGGTGGGCGTCGCGGGCGGCTGGGCCGCGGCGTCGGCGGGGCTGCGGCACGCGGCCGAGACCGCGACGGCGGCGCAGGGCCTGCCGGAACGGCCCTGGTACGACGCGCGGCGCCTGGACATCGACCTGCTCCTGTGGCGACTGCGGGCCCACCCCGACCTGGCGGCGTTCGTGGACCGCGCGATCGGCCCGCTGCGCGCCCACGACCAGCGCTCCAAGCCCCCGCTGCTGCCCACTCTGGAGACGTACCTGGCGCACGCCGGCCGCAAGGCGGAGACCGCCCGCGAGCTCCACCTGAACCGCCAGACCCTCTACAACCGCCTGGCCCGGATCAGCGAACTCCTGGGCACCGACCTCGACGACCCGCAGACGGTCCTGGCCCTGAGCCTGGCCCTGCGGGCCCGCAGACACGCACCGGGGACACCGGCCGGCACGGCCTGACGGACGCCTGGGGCGACGGAGCGAGCGGCAGGGCGGGCGGCGGGCCTCAGTACGAGGCGAGGGGCTGCGTCAGCTCGTCGTAGACGCTGAGGACCTGCGTCACCGTCTCGTCCTCGGTGGGCCAGGAGGCCGCCTGCGCCGCGCCCCGGTCCCGCAGCTCCTGACGGCGCACGTCATCGGTGAGCAGCCGTACGACGGCGTCGGCGAGGGCCTGGGCGTCGCCGTACGGGACGAGTTCGGCGGCGTCGCCGACGAGTTCGGGGATGCCGCCCACGGCGGTCGCCACGAGCGGCACGCGCGCGTGGAGGGCCTCCTGGGCGAGCAGCGAGCGCGACTCCCAACTGCTCGACAGCAGCGCGAGGTCGGCCGCCGCGAGCAGTTCGGGCACGTCGTCACGCCGCCCGATGAGGCGCGCGGGCAGCTCCTCGGCGTCGATGCGGTCCTGGAGCGCGGACCGCTGCGCGCCCTCCCCCGCGACGACGAGCAGCGGCACCGGATCGAGCCCGCTCCAGACCCGCGCGGCGTCCAGGAGCACGTCGTGGCCGCGGTGCGCCTCCAGGGCGCCGACGGCGAGCAGCAGCGGCCGGCCCACGGCCCCCAGCTCGGCGCGGAGCTTGTGCCGGGGCAGCTCGGGCTCCTGCTCCGGGGCCTGCGCGCCGCGGGGCGCGGGAAGCGCCACCGGCGCGAGCCGGGCGTCCCGCGCGCCCCGACTGCGGGCGCGGTCGACCAGGTCCGACGAGGTCCCGAGGACCACGGCCGCGGCCCTGGCGACACGCCGCTCAAGGAGCCGCAGGACCTGGGCGCGGGCGCCGGACGCGTGGGCACGGGTGTGCCAGGTGACGACGAGCGGGACACGGCGGCCGGTCAGGGCGATGGCGGCGCGGAGTCCGGCGTGCAGGCCGTGCGCGTGCACGAGGTCGGCGTCCGCGCAGGCCGCCCTGAGCGCGGCCACGGACGAGGGGTCGCTGCGGCGCGGCACCGCGACGTGCTGGGCGCCGGTGCCCGCGAAGTCGTAGACCTCGTCGGCCTCTGCGGGGGCGCACACAGTGACGCGCACGCCCCGCGCGGCGAGGCCGGTGGCGAGCGACCGGACGTGCGCGCTGCTTCCCGCGCTGCCGCCGCCCAGGACTTGCACGGTGTGCAGCGGCGTCTGGCCCTGCGGTACGGGGGTGCTCACGTGGCTCACGTGGCCGGGACTCCTGGGTCGGGTCGGCGGGCGGCGCGCCGACGGAACGGGTGGGCGCCGGCGGTCCGGGCGGTCGGTCGCCGCCCGTCACCGCGCCAAGGATGCCAGTCCGTACGGCCGTTCCGGCACAGCCGAAAGGCCCCCTTCCGGGTAGGGCAGGACAACTCCGCGTAAGGGATCACTCTCACGGATGAGCACACGCTCAGCCCGGCCCCGGCATCCACCCACCACACGCCCCCTCCCCGTCGGCCCCCGCATCTTCGCAACACCGCCCCCTCGACAGGAAGCCTCTGACGGGTTCGCGGTGCTCGACGGGCGTGTTGGAAGGGGCCCGGCGCACCCGCGTGCGGATGCGGTGGGGTGCCCGGACGAGGAGTCAGCCGTCCGCCCGGGCCGCCGCGAGGAGCTCCTCCGCGTGGGCCCGCGCGGTCTCGGAGTCCTCCTGCCCGGCCAGCATCCGCGACAGCTCCCGCACCCGGTCCTCGCCTTCGAGGACCTGCACGCCGGACCGCGTCACGGTCCCGTCGTGCGTCTTCTCCACCAGCAGCTGCCGGTCCGCGAACGCCGCCACCTGCGGAAGGTGGGTGACCACCACCACCTGCGCGGACTTCGCGAGCTTCGCGAGGCGCCGCCCGATCTCGACGGCCGCCTTGCCGCCGACGCCCGCGTCGACCTCGTCGAAGAGGTACGTCGGCACGGGGTCCGTCCCGGCGAAGACGACCTCCACGGCGAGCATGACGCGCGACAGCTCGCCGCCGGACGCGCCCTTGGCGATGGGCCGGGGCGGCGCCCCGGGGTGCGGCGCGAGCAGCAACTCGACCTCGTCGACACCGGAGGGCCCGTAGGCGACGGTACGCCCGTCGAACTCGACGCCCTCGGGGTCATCGGTCTGCCGTACGTCGATCGTCACGCGCGCGTGCGGCATCGCGAGCGAGGCCAGCTCCTCGGTGACGGCGGCCGCGAACCGTGCGGCGGTCTCGACGCGCGCCTCGGTCAGCTCGCGCGCGAGCCCGGCGAGTTCGCCCCGCAGCGCGTCCCGCTCCGCGGTGAGGTCGCCGAGCCGGTCGTCGTCGCCCTCCAGCTCGGCGAGACGCGCCGCCCCTGCCTCCGCCCAGGCGAGCACGGCGCCGACGTCCTCGCCGTACTTGCGCGTCAGCTGGGTGAGCGCCGCACGCCGCTCCTCGACGGCGGCGAGCCGCAGCGGATCGGCGTCGAGGTCGTCGGCGTACCCGGCGAGTTCGCCCGCCACGTCGGCGAGCAGGATGCCGATCTCGCCGATGCGCTCGGCGAGGGCGGCCAGGGCGGGGTCGTGGGACCGCACGGTCTCCAGGGCCCGGTGCGCGCCCGCGACGAGCGTGGAGGCGTCGACGCCCTCCGGGTCCTCGGGGTTGCCCGCGAGCGCCGCGTGCGCGGCCGTGGCGGCGGAGGCGAGCGCCTCGGCGTGACCGAGCCGCTCGGCCTCGGCGGCCAGTTCGACGTCCTCGCCGGTGCGCGGTTCCACCGCGGCGACCTCGTCGAGGCCGAAGCGGAGCATGTCGGCTTCCTGGGCGCGTTCCCGCGCGCGCGTGGTGATCTCGTCCAGCTCCGCGCTGACGGCCCGCAGCCGCCGGTAGGCCGCCGTGTACTTGTCCAGCGGCCCGGAGACGGCGTCGCCCGCGTACCGGTCCAGGGCGCCGCGCTGCCGGGCGGGCTTGAGCAGGCCCTGCTGGTCGCTCTGGCCGTGGACGGCGACGAGGTCGTCGGCGAGCTCGGACAGCACGCCGACGGGGACGGAGCGGCCGCCGAGGTGCGCCCGGGAGCGGCCTTCGGCGGAGACGGTGCGGCTGATGAGGAGGGCGCCGTCGTCGAGCTCGGCCCCCGCCTCCTCGGCGCGCAGGGCCGCGGCGGCGCCCGCGGGCACGGCGACGCGCCCCTCGACGACCGCCGACTTGGCGCCGATCCGCACCAGCGCGGGGTCGGCGCGCCCGCCGAGCAGCAGCCCGAGGCTCGTGACGACCATCGTCTTGCCCGCTCCGGTCTCGCCGGTCACGGCGGTGAAGCCGGGCGACAGCTCGACCACGGCGTCGTCGATGACTCCGAGCGACCGTATCCGCATCTCCTCCAACACGGACAAGACCATACGAGGTCAGGGCGGCGGTGTGCGACGTGCCCCGGTGTCATCGCGTAGCTGTTCTGTGAAGGCGCAGGTAAGGCGTGCCGCGTCAGAGCCACCTGTCACCCACGGGAGTGGGGTTATCCCCCGGGAAATCCTGAGGCGATCTTCATGGTGGGCGGTGGCCCTGGCACCCCACCATGATCTGTATGAGTACGGGACTGGCACGGGCGGCGCTGCGGGCGCACCGCCCCGCTTTCATCGGCACGGCCGTGGCGGCGCTGTTCGCCGCGACGGTGGTGAGCGCTTCGACGATGGTGCTCCGCAGCACCAGCACGGACGGGCTCCCCGCCGGAGCCCGCCACCGCCTCACGCAGAGCGGCGTGGGCGACATCGCCACGGTGCTCCTGATCGGCTCCATCTACATGTCGATATTCGTGGTGGCCTCGACGATGGGCACGGCCGTCGTCCAGCAGCACCGCGAGCTGGCCCTGGTGCGCTCCATCGGCGCCAGGCCCCGGCAGGTCCGCCGCGCGGTGGCCCGGCAGGCCCTGGCGGCCTCCATACCGGCGGCCCTCGCAGGCTTCGCCCTCGGCGGCGTGCTGGGCCGGGTGTGGTTCACGGGGATGGTGGAGCACGGCCTTGTCCCGGCCGGGGTGTCCTTCCGGTTCAGTTGGCTGGCGCTGCCGGTGTGCGTGGGCGTCGCGGTGGTCACCTCCGCGCTCGCCGCCGTGCTGTCCGCGCTGCGGTTCTCGCTGCTCCGCCCCGCCCGCGCGCTGGACGAGGCCACGGCGGGGAGACGCGGCCTCGGCTGGCTGCGGGCCCCGCTCGGGCTGCTCGCGGTGGCCGGTGCCGTGGCCCTCTCGGTGCTGCTCTCGCGGCAGGACCCGGCCGAGGCGGGCGAGGGCGCGTTCCTGGTCCTGATCCTGTTCTGCGCGGGCGCGGGGCTGCTCGGTCCGCGGCTCATCGGGCCCGCCGCCTGGCTGGTGTCGGCGGCGGTCGGCCGCTTCGGCGGCGCCTCGGCCCGGCTTGCGATGGCCAACGTCCGCTCCCAGCCCCGGCGCTTCTCGGCCGCGGTGGTGCCCCTGCTGCTCGTCGTCGGCTTCGGCGTCACCAAGATCGCGATGCGTACGACCGCCGAGCACCACACCGGCTCGGCAGGCAGCACGGGCGAGGTCTGGCTGGACTACATGGGCACGGCGCTGTACGCGGGCTTCGCCGCCATCGCCTCGGCCAACACGCTGGCCATGATCTCCTTCGAGCGCCGCCGCGACCTGGCCCTGCTGCGCGTGGTCGGCTCCCAGCGCCGCCAGGTGCGGGCGATGGCGGCGTGGGAGGCCGTGGTCGTGGCCGGGACGGCGCTGCTCGTCGGCGGCGTCATAGCCCTCGCGACCCTCGCGCCGATGCTCAGCACGGCGTTCGGCTCGGCCGTGCCGTATCTGCCGGGCCCGGTCGTGGCGGGCATCGCGGCGGGCACGCTGCTCTTGACGCTGGGCGCCACCGGCCTGCCGGTCGCATCGGTGCTGCGCCGCCGCGCGATAGCGGTGGTGAGCGGCACCTGATCCGCGGGCACACCGAGCGGCCCCTCAGGGGCGCGGGGAACTGCGCGCCCAGCCACGACGAACCCGCAGGCGACCCACGCGCCACCCCCGCAGCCCCAGCGGCAGCGTCAGTGCGGCGCCCCCCGCCACCCGGACACCGGCAGGGCGAACTTGGCCACCAGCCGATCGGTGAACGACGCGTGGTGGAGCCGAGCGAGCCGCACGGGCACCGCCCCCCTGCGGACCTCCACCCGTGCCCCAGCGGGCAGTTCCACGGTCCGCCGCCCGTCGCACCACAGCACCCCGTGCGGCGTGTGCGGCTGCACCTCGACCGCGAGGACCGAGTCCGGCGAGGTCACCAGGGGCTTGGCGAACAGGGCGTGGGCGCTGATCGGCACCATGAGCAGCGCCTCCACCTCGGGCCACACCACGGGCCCGCCCGCCGAGAAGGCGTACGCCGTCGAGCCGGTCGGCGTCGCGCACACGATGCCGTCGCAGCCGAAGCCAGTGACGGGCCGTCCGTCGATCTCCAGGACGACCTCGAGCATCCGCTCGGCCGACATCTTCTGCACGGCGGCCTCGTTCAGGGCCCAGTCGCGGTGCACGACATCGCCGTTGCTGTGCACGACGACGTCGACGGTCATGCGCTCCTCCACCTCGTACGCCTTGGTGACGACGCGGTCGACGACCTTGTCCAGGTCGTCGCGCTCGGCCTCGGCGAGGAAGCCGACGCGGCCGAGGTTCACGCCCAGCATCGGCACGCCGGAGGCGCGGGCGAACTCGGCGCCGCGCAGCAGCGTCCCGTCACCGCCGAGGACGATGAGCAGCTCGCACCCGTCGAGGCAGGCGGGTGTCGCCTCCTTGACGAGCTGCACCGAGTCCGGCAGCGGCAGGTCGGCGGCCTCCGCCTCCAGGACGCGCACGCCGAGGCCGCTGCGCAGCAGCCCCTGCACGACGAGTTCGGCGCTCCGGATGGCCGCGGGGCGGCCGGTGTGCGCAAGGAGAAAAACAGTACGAGCTCGGCTCTGACTCAACGGGGCCCCTCCGCCACGGCACGGTCGACGTCCGCCGGGTCGAGTTCCGGCGCCCCGGCGCGCAGCCACAGAAAGTACTCGACGTTCCCGGAAGGTCCGGGCAGCGGGCTCGCGGTGACCCCGCGGACACCGAGGCCGAGCTCCTGGGCCTGCCGTGCCACGGTGCGCACCATCTCGGCCCGCAGCTCGGGCGAGCGGACCACGCCACCGCTGCCGAGCCGTTCCTTGCCGACCTCGAACTGCGGCTTGACCATGAGGACGAGGTCCGCGTCCGGGGCCGCGCAGCGCACCAGGGCGGGCAGCACGAGCCCCAGCGGAATGAAGGAGAGGTCGCCGACCACCAGGTCGACGGGGACGCCGTCGATGAGGTCGAGCGTCAACTCGCGTACGTTCGTACGGTCCTTGACGGTGACCCGGTCGTCACTCTGCAGGGACCAGGCGAGCTGGCCGTAGCCGACGTCGACGGCGACGACGTGCCCGGCGCCGGAGCGCAGCAGCACATCGGTGAAGCCGCCGGTGGAGGCGCCCGCGTCGAGCGCGCGCCGGCCC
The DNA here is from genome assembly GCF_000720325.1 of Streptomyces sp. NRRL B-1347. Taxonomy (GTDB): domain Bacteria; phylum Actinomycetota; class Actinomycetes; order Streptomycetales; family Streptomycetaceae; genus Streptomyces. The sequence continues at coordinate 9,640 of NZ_JOJM01000041.1, read as the reverse complement.
TCCACGACGAGGCCTTCGGGGACGAAGGCCTTCAGGGCGCCCGCGAGCTTGTGGCCGCCGCGCGAGACGTAGTCGGGGTCGCCGTCGTCCTGGGCGACGACGATCGCGGCCGCCGTCTCCACCTGGGTCGCGGGCTTGGTCGCCACGGTCTTGCCGACGGTCACGCGACCTGCGGCGATCAGCTGGCTGGCGTGCTCGCGCGAGCGCGCGAGCTTCCGGCGCACCAGCTCGGCGTCGAGGCGGCGGCGTGCCACTCCTGCCACGTTCGGTTCAGCTCCTGTTGTCGTTCGGGGTCGGGGCCCCTGAGGGGGCCGGGGGCCCGGGGTGTGCGTCCAGCGCGGTCAACGCGTCGCGCAGGCCCCGGTGCACATCCTCGTACACCTCGATGTGGCCGTCCGTGGCGAGGTGGTCGGCGTCGCCGAGCCGGTCGAGCCCGGCGTCCACGCCGGCGTCGCCGGTGGCGGTGCGGGGCACGCCGAGGGGGGCGGGCGCGGCCGGGTCGACGGGCTCGGCGAGGGCCTCCCCCGCCGCGTCGGACAGCTGCGGAACACGCACGTCCGCCTCCGTGACCTCGGGCTCGGGGCCCGGCGTCGAGTCGCTCATGACACGACGCTACATCGAAGCCCTGCGGTACCGTCGATCACGATGGCGACCATGGCGGAGTGCCGTAGCGCACTGGACGGGCTTTCGGCGACCCTGGCGGCCGCCGACGGCGACGTTCGCGGTGCGGCGGCGCTCGACCGCTCCCTGAGCTGCCACATCAAGGACCTGGACGTCACCTTCACCGGCCGTCTGGAGAACGGCCGGATCGAGGTGTCGGGCCAGCACCCGGGCCCGCCGCGCGAGCGGGCCCAGGTCAGGCTCGCCATGACGGGCGACGACCTGGTGGCCCTGGTGTCGGGCCGCCTCGACTTCGCCAAGGCCTGGGCCTCGGGCCGGGTCCGCCTGGAGGCGGGCTTCCGCGACCTGCTGCGCCTCAGGAAGCTGCTGTAGCCACCGGGGTCTTCCGCGCACGCCGGGCCGCGGGCACCACCAGCGGCGTCCCGGTCTCGGGGTCGTCGATGACCTGGCAGGGCAGTCCGAAGGTCTCCTCCACCAGCTCCGCCGTGACGATCTCGGACGGCGCGCCCTGCGCGATGACCTTGCCGTCGCGCAGCGCGATGAGGTGCGTGGCGTACCGGGCGGCGTGGTTGAGGTCGTGCAGCACGGCGACGAGCGTGCGGCCCCGCTCCTCGTGGAGTTCGGCGCACAGGTCGAGTACGTCGATCTGGTGCTGGATGTCGAGGAAGGTGGTGGGCTCGTCGAGCAGCAGGAGCGGCGTCTGCTGGGCGAGCGCCATCGCGATCCACACGCGCTGGCGCTGGCCGCCGGAGAGCTCGTCGACGTACCGCTCGGCGAGTTCGGCGACGCCGGTGGACTCCATCGACTCGCGGACGATCCGCTCGTCGTCGGGCGACCACTGCCGCAGCAGCCCCTGGTGCGGGTAGCGGCCGCGCGCCACCAGGTCGCCGACGGTGATCCCGTCGGGTGCGATCGACGACTGCGGGAGCAGGCCGAGGGTGCGCGCGACCTTCTTGGCGGGCATCGAGTGGATGACGTCGCCGTCCAGGAGCACCCGCCCGGCCGACGGCTTGAGCATCCGCGACAGAGCGCGCAGGAGCGTGGACTTGCCGCAGGCGTTCGGGCCGACGATGACCGTGAAGGAGTTGTCGGGTATCTCGACGGAGAGCTTCTCCGCGATGACGCGCTGGTCGTAGCCGAGGGTCACGTCGTCGGCGATGAGCCGGTTCACAGGGGCACGCTCCTGGTCGTGTGCTTCTTCGTACGAGGGGGTGGTGCGCGCCCCGCCGAGCGCGCTGCGGCCCTTCCCGGCGGCGCCGCGGGCGGTGCGGCTCATATCCGCCCCGCCTTGCGCTCGGTGGCGAGGAGCCACAGCAGATAGACGCCGCCGAGGACGCCCGTGACGACGCCGACGGGCAGCTGGTCGGCGCCGAACGCCCGCTGCGACGCCCAGTCGGCGACGATCAGCAGGGTGGCGCCCATGCACATCGACGGCAGCAGGTTCGGCCCCGGCGAGCGGGTGAGGCGGCGGGCGAGCTGCGGCGCGGTCAGGGCGACGAAGCTGACGGGCCCGGCCGCGGCGGTCGCGGCCGCGGTGAGCAGCACGGCGGCGCCCATCAGGGCGATGCGGGTGCGCTCGACCGGCACGCCGAGCGCGTACGCGACGTCGTCGCCCATCTCCAGCATGCGCAGCGGGCGCGCGTGCGCGACGACGATCGGCACCAGGAGCAGGCACAGCCAGAACAGGGGCCACACCTGCTCCCAGTCCCGGCCGTTGAGCGAGCCGGTCATCCACACGACGGCGCGCGCGGCGTCGACGAAGTCGGCCTTGGTGAGCAGATAGCCGTTCATGGCGACGGCCAGGGCGTTCATGCCGATGCCGACGAGGACGAAGCGGTAGCCGTGCACGCCCCGCTTCCAGGCGAGCAGATACATCGCGGCGCCGGTGACGAGGCCGCCGACGACCGCTCCGGCCGCGACCTGGGCCGCGCCGCCGGAGAAGACGACGATCATCAGGAGCGCGCCCGCGGTCGCGCCCTGCCCGAGGCCGAGCACGTCCGGGCTGCCCAGCGGGTTGCGGGAGATGGACTGGAACAGGGCGCCGCCGAGCCCCAGCGAGGCCCCCACGAGCAGGCCGACGAGGACCCGTGGCAGCCGCAGGTCGTTGATGATGAACTCCTGCCCGGCGTCGCCGTTGCCGAGCAGCGTGCGGATGACGTCGGCGGCCGGGATGGGGAAGTCGCCGGTGCCGATCAGTACGACGCTCGCGGCGAGCCCGGCGACCACGAGCGCCGCCACGACCGCGGTCGTGCGGACGTCGAGGCGGACGGAGAGCCCGCCCCTGGTGCGTATCGCCTTCACAGCTGGGCCATCCTCTGCCGTCGTACCAGGAAGATGAAGACCGGGGCGCCGATGGCCGCGGTGACGATGCCGACCTGGAGCTCCGCCGGGCGGGACACCACGCGGCCGAGCACGTCCGCGCCGAGCAGCAGCACGGGCGACAGGAGCGCCGCGTACGGCATGATCCAGCGCATGTCGGGCCCGGTGAAGGAACGCACGACGTGCGGCACCATCAGGCCGACGAACATGATGGGCCCGCAGACGGCGGTCGCGGCCCCGCACAGCAGCGTCGCGGAGGCCATGGCGAGCCCGCGGGTCCGGGTCAGATGGGCGCCGAGGGCGCGGGCGGTGTCGTCGCCCATGCCGAGCGCGTTCAGCGGCCGGGCGAGGCCGAACGCGAGGAGGGTGCCGATGACCAGGAACGGCAGGACCTGCTGGATGGTGTCCATCTTGGCCGAGGCGAGCGAGCCCACGGTCCAGAAGCGCATCTTGTCGAGCGCTTCGTTGTCGGTGATCATCACGGCCTGCAGATAGCCGGTGAGCGCCGCGGTCAGGGCCGTGCCGGCCAGCGCGAGCCGCACGGGCGTGGCGTTGCGGGTGCCGCCGAGCAGGTACACGAGTACGCCGACGATCGCCGCCCCCGCGAACGCGAACCACACGTAGCCGCTCAGCGAGGTGACGCCGAAGAAGCTGATGGCGGTGACGACGGCGGCCGACGCGCCCATGTTGATGCCGAGCAGTCCCGGGTCGGCCAGCGGATTGCGGGTCAGGGCCTGCAGGACGGCGCCGGACAGGCCGAGCGCGACCCCCGCGAGCACCCCGAGCAGCGTCCGCGAGACGCGCTCGCCGACGACCACGTCGGCGTACGTCCCCGAGTCCTGGAACAGGCCGTGCCAGACCTGGTCCATGGACAGCTGTTTGGCACCGACGGCGATGCTGGCGAACACGACGGCCAGCAGCAGGACGGCGGAGATGAGCAGCCCGATGCCGCGCAGCGCGCGGCGGTTGGGCGGCGCGGCCGGGGATTCCGCGCGCGGTTCGGGGGGACTGTCGACCAACACCAGGTTAGGTTAGCCTACCCTCCCATTCGCCTCCCGCTGGCTCGATGAGAGAAGAACCACGCATGCCCTGGTCACCTCGCTCCTCCCGGTCCACCCCCTCGCGGCGCGCCCTGCTGTCCGCGGGCGCCGCGCTCGGCCTCGGCGGTCTGCTGACCGCCTGCGGCAGCGACGACGGCGAGCCGTCGAAGAGCACCGGCAAGGGCTGGAGCTTCAAGGACGACCGCGGCAAGGTCGCGAAGACCGACGGCGTACCCAAGAACATCGTGGCGTTCATCAGCACCGCCGCCGCCCTGTACGACTACGGCGTCGAGTGCACCGGCGTCTTCGGCCCGTCCGAGCCCGTCGACGGCAAGCCCAACCCGCAGGCGGGCGACCTCGACGTCAGCAAGCTGACCAGCCTCGGCGAGTCCTGGGGCCAGTTCAACGTGGAGAAGTACGCGACCCTCCGGCCGGACGTGCTGATCAGCAACATGTTCCCGCCGCCCGCCCTGTGGTTCGTGCCCGAGGAGAGCAGCAAGAAGATCGCCGCCCTCGCGCCCACCATCGGCATCAACGGCGCCCGCGCCTCCCTGCTCGAACCGCTCGAGCGCTACACCGAGCTGGCCGCGGCCCTCGGCGGCGATCTGCGCTCGGCGAAGGCACGGGCCGCCAAGTCCCGCTTCCAGAAGGCCGAACACACCCTCCGCAAGGCGGCGAAGGCCAACGGCGGCCTGAAGGTCCTCGCCATGACCGGCGACGCCGACCAGATGTACGTCGCCGTGCCCGACTCCTACTGCGACCTGAACTATTTCAAGGACCTCGGCGTGGAGTTCGTCGAGGGCAAGAAGAGCGACGAGTGGGGCTTCTGGGAGTTCCTCAGCTGGGAGAACGCCGACAAGTACCACGCCGACCTCATCATGGTCGACAACCGCTCCTCCGCCCTCTCGCCCGAGGACCTCGCCAAGAAGCCCACCTGGACGAAGCTGCCCGCGGTCAAGGCGGGCCAGACCGTCCCGTGGTCCATGGAGGAGCGCTACAGCTACGCGGGCTACGCCCCGGTCCTGGAACGCCTGGCCGACGCCGTCACCAAGTCCAGGAAGCTCAAGCGCTGACGCCTGCCCGCGCCCCTCGACGACCCCGCCGGAACATCCCCGAGGCCCTGAGCCCGAGCTGGCCCCTCACAACCCCAGCCGCGCCAACGCCTTCCCGCCGTCGAGCCCGCACACCCCGTCCCCCGCCTGGCTCCAGGCCACCGCGCACAGCGCCCGCAGCCCGTCGAGCGCGGCCCCTTCGCCCTCCACCGCCAGCGAGTCCCCCCGCACGGAGGCACGCCACCCGCCGCACGCGAACCCGCCCTCGACGGGCTCCACTTCGGGCTGCCCGCCCAGCAGTCCCCGCAGATCGGCGTCGACGTACGTGGGCCGGTGCTCGGGCCGCGCGGCGAGGAGCGCCGCCCCGTCCGTCACGCCCGTGAGCACGAGCAGCGAGTCCACTCCGCCGTTGAACGCCCCCTCGATGTCCGTGTCGAGGCGGTCGCCCACCACCAGCGGCCGCTCGGCGCCGGTCCGCAGAATCGTCTCCTTGTGCATGGGGGGCAGCGGCTTGCCCGCCACCCGCGGCTCGGCGCCCGTGGCGATCCGCACCACCTCCACCGCCGCGCCGTTCCCCGGCGCGATGCCCCGGGCGCTGGGAATAGTCAGGTCCGTGTTGGAGGCGAACCACGGCACCCCGCGCGCGATCGCGAAACAGGCCTCCGCGAACCGGCCCCAGGGCAACTCGGGCCCGCCGTACCCCTGCACCACCGCCACCGGCGAGTCGTCCGCCGACTCCACGGGCTCCAGACCGCGCTCACGCAGCGCGACCCTCAAGCCCTCCCCGCCGATCACCAACACCCTTGACCCAGCGGGCAGTTGCTCACTCATCAGACGCGCCACGGCCTGCGCCGAGGTGATCACGTCCGCCGCCTCTGCGGGAACGCCGAGCTCCGTCAGGTGCTCCGCCACCGCGTCCGGCGTGCGCAGCGCGTTGTTCGTCACGTACGCGAGACGCATGCCGCCTGAGCGGGCCGTTTCAAGCGACTCCACTGCGTGTTCGATCGCATGCCCGCCCGCGTACACCACCCCGTCCAAGTCGAGCAGTGCCGTGTCGTACGCCTCGCTCAGCGCACGCGCGCTTCCCGCGGGCCGGTTCCGGACGCTCTGACCGCCGGTCTGGCTCATTACGTATCGCTCCTCGTGAGATCCACTACACCGATCATCGCGCATGCCACTGACACACTTACGATGCACTAATGAACACAGTGGGTCACACGGACGTCCAAGGCCTCGACCTGATCCCGTTCCGGGGCGTGCGCTACGACCCGCAGCGGGTCGGCAGTCTCGCCGCCGTGACCTCACCTCCCTACGACGTGGTCGTACGGCCCGACGGGCTCCTGGAGTTGGAGTCCTCCGACCCGCACAACATCGTCCGTCTCATCCTGCCGCAGGCCACCACCCAGGCCGCGCGCGACCAGCAGGCCGCGGACACCCTGCACGACTGGCTCAGCGAGGGCGTCCTCGCCCCGGACCCGCTGCCCAGTCTGTACGTGTACGAGCAGCACGACGGCGACATCCTGCAGCGCGGCATCATCGGCGCCCTGCGCCTGTCCGAGCCGTCCCAGGGCGTGGTCCTGCCGCACGAGGACGTCATGCCGCACGTCATCGAGGACCGCGCCGCCCTGATGCGCGCGACGGCAGCGAACCTCGAACCGCTCCTCCTGACCTACCGCGGCGACACCGCGCCGGGCGGCGCGGCCACCGCCATAGAGCGCGCCATACTCCACAAGCCGTTGCTCTCGACGACCACGGAGGACGGCTTCAGCCACCGCCTGTGGGCGGTGACCGACCCGGAGGAGGTCGCCGGGATCCAGTCAGATCTGGCCCGTCACCAGGCCCTGATCGCCGACGGCCACCACCGCTGGGCCACCTACCTGCGGCTGCGCAACGAGCACGGCACGCCAAGCCCGTGGGACTTCGGCCTGGTCCTGCTCGTGGACACCCTCCGCTATCCGCTGCGGGTCCGCGCCATCCACCGCTACCTCCACCGCCTGCCGGTCGCCGACGCACTGGCGGCCCTGGACGGCTCCTTCCGCGTCCGCACCCTGGAGTGCCCGCTCCCCGAGGCCCTGGACGCCCTCGCGGAGGCCGTCTCGGAGAGCAACGCGTTCCTCCTGGCGGGCGACGGCTCCTACCACCTGGTCGACCGCCCGTCCCCCGACCTGATCGCCCGTACGGTTCCCCTCGGCCGCCCGGAGGCCTGGCGCACCCTCGACGCGACGGTCCTGCACACCACGCTCCTGGACCACATCTGGCGCATCCCGGACGCGCCCGAGCACATCGCGTACATCCATCACACGGAGGCCACGGTCGAGAAGGCCGAGCGCGAGGGCGGCACGGCCGTCCTCATGCACCCGGTCCGTGAGGAGGTCGTGCGCGACCTGGCCCGCCAGGGCGTCACGATGCCCCGCAAGTCGACGTCGTTCGGCCCGAAGCCCGCGACGGGCGTGGTCCTGCGCGACCTGGCGTTCTAGCCCGCCGATACGCCGCAGGGGCGGCCCTCCGTGTGGAGGGCCGCCCCTGTTGCTTACCTGCTCTTGCCCGCTGGGGACGTCAGTCCTCGTCCCGCTCCGGCGCCTCGGCGGCGGCAGGGGCCTGCGGCTCCTCGTCGGCCGGCTGCTCCTCGTCGGCCGACTGCTCCGGGGCCTCGTCGTCCACCTCAAGGGCGTCGACGAACTCGACGCCGTCCAGCTCGGCGAGCCGGTCGGAGGCGTCGGTGCTGCCGTCCTTGTCGGACTCGACGGCCTTCGCGAACCACTCGCGCGCCTCGTCCTCACGCCCGGCGGCCAGCAGCGCGTCGGCGTACGCGTACCGCAGTCGCGCGGTCCAGGGCTGCACCGAGCTGGACGCCAGCTCGGGGCTCTGCAGCGTGACGATCGCCGCGTCGAGCTGCCCCATGTCGCGCCGGGCCCCGGCGGCCACCAGGCGCATCTCGACCTGGCTGGCCTTGTCGAGCTTGCTCACCTCGGGCGCGCCGGCCATTTCGAGGGCCTTCTCCGGCCGGCCGAGCCCGCGCTCGCAGTCGGCCATGACCGGCCACAGCTCCACGTTGCCGGTCATCCGGCGGGCGGTGCGGAACTCCGCAAGCGCCTCGCTGTACTTCTGGTTCGCGTACGCGGCGAATCCCGCGGCCTCGCGTACGGCCGCGACGCGCGAGGCGAGCCGTAGGGCGACCTTCGCGTACCCGTAGGCCTGCTCGGGGTCCTCGTCGATGAGCCTGGCGACCATCACCAGGTTCTTGGCGACGTCGTCGGCGAGCCCCTTCGGCATGCTCTGGAGCTCCTGCCGAACGTCCTTGTCGATCTCCTCGCCGGTGACGTCCTCGGGGATCGGCAGCCGCTTGACCGGCTCGCGGTCGCTGCGCTCCCGGTCGTCACGGCGGAAGCCGCCGCGGTCGCCCCGGTCGCGGTCGTCGCGCCCGCGGAACCCGCCGCCGCCCGGACGTCCCCGCCCGTCGTCGCGCCGGGGCCCACCACGTCCCTGGAAGCCACCGCGGTCGTCGCGACGGAAGCCGCCACGGTCCCCGCGGTCCCGGTCGTCACGCCGGTCATCACGGCGGAAGCCACCCCGGTCGTCGCGGCGATCACCGCGGTCGCGGTCGTCACGACGGTCGTCGCGGCGGAAGCCGGGACGGTCACCGTCGCGACGGAAGCCGCCACGGTCCCCGCGGTCCCGGTCGTCACGCCGGTCATCACGGCGGAACCCGCCGCGGTCGTCCTGGCGGAAGCCACCGCGGTCGTCACGGCGGTCCCCACGGTCACGGTCGTCGCGGCGGAAGGCGGGGCGGTCGCCCCGGTCGCGGTCGTCGCGGCCACGGAAGCCACCACGGTTGTCATCCCGGCGGAACCCGCCGCGGTCGTCACGGCGGTCATCACGACGGTCGTCGCGACGGAAGGCCGGACGGTCACCATCACGACGGAAACCGCCACGGTCACCGCGGTCACGGTCATCGCGACGGTCGTCACGGCGGAAGCCACCGCGGTCGCCCTGGCGGAAGCCCCCGCGGTCACCGCGGTCACGGTCGTCGCGACGGTCGTCTCGTCGATCGTCACGACGGTCATCGCGGCGGAAGCCGGGACGGTCACCATCACGACGGAAGCCGCCCCGGTCACCGCGGTCACGGTCGTCACGACGGAAGCCGCCGCGGTCGTTGTCGCGACGCGGTCCGCCTCGGTAGCCGCCCCGGTCACCACCGTCCCGGCGGCGCTGCTCGCGCTCCGGTCGCTCGTCGGGAGAGTTGGTGGACATCGGTGACTCCTAGTCTTCGGTACCGCAGTCATTCTGACGCAGCCGCGTAGTCTGCGCCCTTCGGCAAACCCACAGGGTCCCCCCTGCAGTACCATCGGCGCTGTAAGGCTTAGCTTCCGGGTTCGGAATGTAACCGGGCGTTTCCCTCACGCTATGACCACCGAAACCCTATGAATTCCCGCCGCGAAGCGGGACCTCAAACAGGGCAGCGAACAAGCACACTCTTCAATTAAGTAGTGACTGTTCAGCCGACACGGCTGTTCGTGGTTTCAGAACCAACACAGTGAACGCGAGCAACTGAGGACAAGCCCTCGGCCTATTAGTACCAGTCAACTCCACCCGTTACCAGGCTTCCAT
>NZ_JOJM01000040.1 GCF_000720325.1 Streptomyces sp. NRRL B-1347 | reverse complement strand
CGCCCCGCCCCCGGGCCCCACCCCTGACGCACCAGGCACACCAGGCGCCCCCAGCCCCAGCAGGCAAGCAGAAAGCGCAAGGTCCCGCCCCGCCAAGGCGAAGTGGAGCCTCAGCGGAGCGGGACCCAGGCGGAGCAGGACCTGAGCGGAGCTGGACCTAAGCGAGCAGGACCTGAGCGGAACAGCGCCCCGCCGTCAGCGGCGGGCGACCCCCTCGGCCCGGGCCGCCGCGGCCACCGCCGCGGTGACCGCGGGCGCCACCCGCTCATCGAACGGGGACGGGATCACATACGCGGCGGAGAGCTCGTCCCCGACCACGCCGGCAAGCGCGTCGGCGGCCGCGATCTTCATGCCCTCGGTGATCCGGGACGCCCGCACCTGGAGCGCGCCCGCGAAGATGCCCGGGAAGGCGAGGACGTTGTTGATCTGGTTCGGGTAGTCCGAACGGCCCGTCGCCACCACGGCGGCGTACTTGTGGGCGACGTCCGGGTGCACCTCGGGGTTCGGGTTGGCCATGGCGAACACGAACGAGTTCGGCGCCATCGAGGCCACCGCGGCCTCGGGGACCGTACCGCCGGACACGCCGATGAACACGTCCGCACCGGCGAGCGCGCTCTCCAGCGAGCCACTCAGGCCCGCCTTGTTCGTGAGCTCGGCGAGCTCGCGCTTGACCGGGGTGAGGTCGTCGCGGTCCCGGCTGACGATGCCCTTGCGGTCCGCGACCGCGACGTCACCGAGCCCGGCTTCGAGGAGGAACTTCGCGATGGCGACGCCCGCCGCGCCCGCGCCGGAGATCACGGCGCGCAGATCGCCGAGCGTCCGGTCGGTGAGCCGCGCCGCGTTGCGCAGCGCGGCGAGGGTGACGACCGCCGTGCCGTGCTGGTCGTCGTGGAAGACCGGGATGTCGAGGCGCTCCTGCAGCCGCCGCTCGATCTCGAAGCAGCGCGGCGCGGAGATGTCCTCCAGGTTCACCCCGCCGAAGGAGGGGGCGAGCCGCACCACGGTCTCGATGATCTCGTCGGTGTCGGTGGTGCCGAGGGCGATCGGCACGGCGTCGACGCCGCCGAACTGCTTGAAGAGGATGGCCTTGCCCTCCATCACCGGAAGGGAAGCCTCCGCCCCGATGTCCCCGAGGCCGAGCACGGCCGTGCCGTCGGTGACGACGGCGACGACGTTCGACTTCCAGGTGTAGTCGTGGACGAGGTCCGGCTGCTCGGCGATGGCGCTGCACACTTTCGCCACGCCGGGCGTGTACGCGAGGGACAGGTCGTCCTTGTCCCGCACCGGGACGGTTGCCTGCACGGCCATCTTCCCGCCGCGATGCAGGGCGAAGGCCGGATCGAAGGGCTCCTCGGCGCCTTCGTGACCGGTACTCGTACCGCTGTCGCTGCGAGGATTGACGATCTCCGCTGCCACTGTTTCTGACCCCTTAAGTGTTCATGGTTGAGGGTGGACCACTTCCTGGTGGAGAAGTGGGGCGGGAACCGCGTCCGTGCTGAGGCCTCGGGCCTTGCGGCCCGTGACCCTCCGCCTGTCGGCGAAGCGGTACGGGAGGTACGTAACGGACGCGCGGGCGCGCCGCACACGCGCCCTGGCCCCGGATGAGGGGTGTAACCGTCTTTTCTACCGGATGCTTCCTGCCGCCGACGAGCCATATCTGTCCAGGCCCACGTGAACGGCGGGTTTCGGGCCCGGGACGGTCACACAAGGTCAGGGATTTATCCCTATATGCGACAAAGGTCCGTTCGGCGGGTCCACATAGCGAGATTGGGTGGTTATCCAGTGGTTGCCACCGCTTCGCCCCACCCCGTCAATGAGCAAGGCGTACCGGCCTGTTGTGGTCCACGGATCGCCCGTTATCCGATTTTGACATCTCCGGCCCCCAGAATCGGACGGTCCGAATGGCAAGATGCACCATCACACGAGGTCGCGACACCCGAAGGTGTGTGCACGACCCCATGTCAGACACATGGCTACTCCCCATCCGCCGGAGGACCCCTATGACCGCAGGCACCACTTGTCGCACGACCGCCGCGAAGTCCGCGAAGTCCCGGATCGTCGCTGTCGGCGCGATCGCGGTCGCCGGCTCGCTGCTCCTGACCGGATGCGGCGACCAGCGGGACAACAAGAAGGGCGACAGCGGCAAGAAGGTCGTCGACGCGCCGCTCTCCGACATGCTCCCCGCGAACGTCCGCAACAAGGGCGTCATCAAGGTCGGCTCGGACATCGCCTACCCGCCGGTCGAGTTCAAGGACAAGAACGGCGAAACGGTCGGTATCGACCCCGACATCGCCGACGCCATGGGCAAGCAGCTCGGCGTGGACTTCCAGTTCGACAACGGAACCTTCGACACGCTGCTCGGCGGTCTGCGCTCCAAGCGGTACGACATCGCGATGTCGGCGATGACGGACACCAAGAACCGCCAGGAGGGCATCGACGAGGAGACCGGCAAGAAGGTCGGCAAGGGCGTCGACTTCGTCGACTACTTCACCGCGGGCGTCTCGATCTACACCAAGAAGGGCGAGGACCAGGGCATCACGACCTGGTCCGACCTGTGCGGCAAGAAGATCGTGGTCCAGCGCGGCACCGTCTCGCACGACATGGCCAAGACCGAGTCGAAGAAGTGCAAGGGCGGCAAGAAGATCGCCATCGAGTCCTTCGACAACGACCAGCAGGCCCAGACCCGGCTGCGCTCGGGCGGCGCGGACGCGGGCTCGTCGGACTTCCCGGTCGCGGCGTACGCGGTGAAGACCTCGGGCGGCGGCAAGGACTTCCAGCTCGTGGGCGAGCAGGTGGAAGCGGCCCCGTACGGCATCGCGATCTCCAAGGACAACCCCAAGCTGCGCGACGCGATCAAGGCCGCGCTCAACGCGATCATCGCGAACGGCCAGTACGAGAAGATCATCAAGGAGTGGGGCGTCGAGGCCGGCGCGGTCAAGGAAGCCAAGGTCAACGGCGGCAAGTGAGCGGCGCCTGACCGCACGCCGCGGCCCACCGGTGGCCGCGGCCACCCCGCGGCGGGCCCCGCCCGGGCCCACGACCGCCGGTCGGCGGGCCCGAGCCGCGGCCGGGCCCGCGGAGACCCGAGCCACCGCGGGCCCACGGAAGGCCGTCGGCATCCCCGACGGCGGACCCGAGGCCACCGCGGGCCCGCGGCAGGCCAGCGTCCTGCCGCACCCCTCGTCACCTCGTCGCTGAAAGGCACCACCCGTGACAACGGACATCACCAAGTCGGGCTCGCCCGGCCCCAAGGACGAGCCGCCACGCTCCGCCCCGGAAGCCATCAAGGCCGTCCCGGTGCGGCACTACGGCCGCTACGTGGCCGGCGTGCTCGCCGTCGGCGTACTCGGCGCGATCATCTACGCCTTCTCCCAGGGCGACATCAACTGGGGCGCCATCCCCGACAACTTCTTCGACGAGCGCATCCTCAAGGGTGTCCGCGAGACCCTGATCCTCACGGTCCTCTCGATGCTCATCGGTGTCGTGGGCGGTGTGCTCCTCTCGGTGATGCGCCTGTCGAAGAACCCGGTGACCTCGTCGATCGCGTGGTTCTACATCTGGTTCTTCCGCGGCACGCCGGTCCTGGTCCAGCTCTTCGTCTGGTTCAACCTGGGCTTCGTCTTCGAGTACATCAACCTCGGGCCGATCTACCAGGACGAGTGGTCGGACTTCATGACGCCGTTCCTGACGGCGCTGCTCGGCCTCGGCCTGAACGAGGCCGCGTACATGGCGGAGATCTGCCGCGCCGGTCTGCTCTCGGTCGACGAGGGCCAGACGGAGGCCTCGCAGGCGCTCGGCATGAGCCACGGCAAGACGCTGCGGCGCATCATCATCCCGCAGGCGATGCGCGTGGTCGTGCCGCCGACGGGCAACGAGGTCATCAACATGCTGAAGACGACCTCCCTCGTGGCGGCCGTCCAGTACTACGAGCTCCTGCGCTACGCCCAGGACATCGGCACCTCGTCGGGCGCCACGGTCGAGACCCTGCTCCTCGCCGCCACCTGGTACCTGATCATGACGTCGATCCTCAGCGTCGGGCAGTTCTACCTGGAGCGGTACTACGCGCGCGGCTCCTCGCGCAGCCTGCCGGACACCCCCTGGCAGAAGATCAAGGCGAACATGGTGTCGCTGGGCAACCGTTCGGGAGTGCGCTGATGACTGCCATGGTCAAGGCCGAGAACGTCCACAAGTCGTTCGGCCACGTAGAAGTCCTCAAGGGCATCGACCTGGAGGTCAAGTCCGGCGAGGTGTTCTGCCTCATCGGCCCCTCCGGCTCCGGCAAGTCGACGTTCCTGCGCTGCATCAACCACCTGGAGAAGGTCAACGCCGGCCGTCTCTACGTGGACGGGGAGCTGGTCGGCTACCGGCAGAAGGGCGACAAGCTGTACGAGCTCAAGGACAGCGAAGTCGCCATGAAGCGCCGGGACATCGGCATGGTCTTCCAGCGCTTCAACCTCTTCCCGCACATGACGGCCCTGGAGAACGTCATGGAGGCGCCGATCCAGGTCAAGGGCCAGCCCAAGGCGGCCGCCCGGGAGCGCGCGGAGCAGCTCCTGGAGCGCGTCGGGCTCGCCGACAAGGCGAAGAACTACCCCTCGCAGCTCTCCGGCGGCCAGCAGCAGCGTGTGGCCATCGCCCGCGCCCTGGCGATGGACCCGAAGCTGATGCTGTTCGACGAGCCGACGTCGGCGCTCGACCCGGAGCTCGTCGGTGACGTGCTCGACGTGATGCGCGACCTCGCCGAGTCCGGCATGACGATGGTCGTCGTCACGCACGAGATGGGCTTCGCGCGCGAGGTCGGCGACAGCCTCGTCTTCATGGACGGCGGCGTGGTGGTCGAGTCCGGGAACCCGAGGGACGTCCTGACGAACCCGCAGCACGACCGGACGAAGTCGTTCCTTTCGAAGGTCCTGTAGGGCCCCTCGAAACCGCTGCAAGGTTCTCGAAACCGTGAAGGGGCGGTCCCGATCCCTGAGGATCCGGACCGCCCCTTCACGCACGGCACGGCACGGTTCGGCGAGGCGCGCCGCGCACCCGGGTCGAAGTCGCTACTTCAGCCCTAGGACCATCGCGTCCGAAGGCGACGACCACACCGTGCGGGCCTCCGCGAAGCCCGCCTCGCGCAGGGTGCGGGCGTGCCACTCGGCGGGCGGGGTGTCGCCGTCCGCGTGCTCTCCGTAGATCTCGAAGCGCTTGGCCGTGGGCCCGGCGAGCACCGGGTCCTGCGCGGCGAGCGCCCACCAGTCCGCCCAGTCGAGGACACCCGCGGCCCGGGCCGCGGCCTGGCGGGCGTGGCGCTGCTCGCGGTCGGCGGCGTTCAGGCGCGGCGTCGTCGGGTCGGGCATGTGGTCGGCGTTGAGGAAGACGCCGCCGTCGCGGACCAGGCCGCCGAGCTGGTGGTAGAGCGCGGCGAGCGGCTCGCTGAACAGCCAGTGCAGGGCGGTGGCGGTGAGCACCGCGTCGTAGGAGTCGTGCGGCAGCTGCGCCGCCCAGGCCGGGTCCTTCAGGTCCGCGGTCACGAACGTGACCCGGTCGTCGCCCGCGAAGGTGCCCTCGGCGATGGCGAGCAGGGCCGGGTCGAGGTCGACGCCGACGCTGGTGGCCCCGGGGAACCGCGCGAGCAGCCGGGCGGTGATGGTGCCCGTGCCGCACGCGAGGTCCAGGACGCGGGGCTCGGGGCCGACCAGGGCCTCGACCATGTCGAGCATGACGCGGAACCGCTCCTCGCGGTCCGGCATGTACCACTCCTGCTGCCGGTCCCAGCTCTCCTGCCAGGCGCGCCAGTCGGTTCCGAATCCCGTACCGCTAGCCGTTTCCGTCACCGGAAGCCCTCCGTCCCGTACTACCCTCGATTAACCTCGACAGGTAACACCCGCGATGGAAAAGCGACTGTTACCACGCCCGCAGACGAAGATAGCCCGCCCCGGTAAGGACTACAAGTGGAACTGGCCTATTACTCGGACTATGCCGTACGTCTGGTCAACACCGAGGAGCCGGCGCGCAACAAGGACACGCTGACGTCGGTCGAGGCGGTCCGGGAGCTGTTCGGGGCCAACCAGCAGGCGGCCCGGCGCGCCACGGACTCGGACGTGACGCGCTTCCGCTCGGTCCGGGGGCGGCTCAGGTCGGTCTTCGAGGCGGCGGACGGCGGCGACGAGACCCTCGCCGTGGACCTGCTGAACTCGCTGCTCCTGGAGTTCCCGGTGAGCCCGCAGATCTCGGGCCACGACTACCGCGACGACGACGGCCGCCCGCTGTGGCACATGCACCTGGCCGACCACCCGTCCAACGCCACCGCCGGATACGCGGCGATCGCGGCCATGGGCCTCGCCTTCCACCTCACCGAGCACGGCGTGGACCGGCTCGGCCTGTGCGAGGCGGCGCCGTGCCGCAACGCCTATCTGGACACCTCGACCAACCGCTCCCGGCGCTACTGCTCCGACCGCTGCGCGACCCGGGCGAACGTGGCGGCCTACCGCGCGCGCAAGCGCCTGGAGAGCGAGCGGTCGGCGAGCACGGGGCGCACGGCGGAGAAGGTCCAGGAGACCAGCGCCGTCAGGGACAGCTGACGGCGGCCCAGCGCCTCGCGCTCCGCACGGAATCTGCCGAGCGGCCGGAAGCGCCCCCGCACCCGGGCGAGCACGAGGTCCTCCGGCACCACGCCGTAGACATTGCTGTCGCCGCCCGTGTTGTACGGATTGTCGCCGAGCACCCACCAGCCGCCGTCCCGCCGCTCCACCGCGCGCTTGACCACCAACAGGTCCTGCTGCAGCGGGTGCCGCAGGATCACCACGTCGCCGGGCCGCACCCGCGCGCCGTGCTGCACCAGCATCCAGTCCCCCGGATTCAGCGTGGGCACCATCGACGGACCGTCGACCTCGATCAACTGGAACGGCACGCGTGTCTCCCGCCCGTCTGCCGTCATTTCCGGCATCAGACAACCTCCCGGTCCAATCCTCCACCAGTTCCAGTGTGACCCCGGACTTTTGACCTAAGCCCATGGGGGCACTCGCGAAAACACGTCTCTCACGGAGTAATGTCCCACCTGAGAAGACGATCACGAGGAGGACAGCTCCATGCTTTCCCGCCTGTTTGCCCCCAAGGTCAAGGCCAGCGCCCACTGCGACCTGCCTTGCGGCGTGTACGACCCGGCCCAGGCCCGCATCGAGGCGGAGTCGGTCAAGGCCGTGCAGGAGAAGATGGCCGCGAACGACGACCCGCACTTCCAGGCCCGCGCCACCGTCATCAAGGAGCAGCGCGCCGAGCTCGCCAAGCACCACGTCTCGGTGCTGTGGAGCGACTACTTCAAGCCGCCGCACTTCGAGAAGTACCCGCAGCTGCACGTCCTGGTCAACGACACCCTGAAGGCCCTGTCGGCCGCCAAGGCGTCGACGGACCCGAAGACCGGCGAGAAGGCGCTCGAGCTCATCGCCGAGATCGACCGCATCTTCTGGGAGACCAAGAAGGCCTGATCCCGGGGCAGTTCGCACTGCGGAGGGGCCCGTCCGGAGCGATCCGGACGGGCCCCTTCCGCATGTCGTCGTCCTACCGTCGCCGCGCCGTCGCGGGGGCGGCGGCCCGGTCGGGGGCCCGGTCGGCGGTCCGGCCGAGCGCCCGTCCGGCGGCCCCGGAAATCAGTTGCTCCCCCGCCGCGCCCCCTGCTGCACTGGCCGTGCCCGCCCCCGTGCCTCCCGATCAGGAGATCCCAGATGCGCCAGACGTCCATGTCCCGCCAGGAAGGAATCGCCCCCCATCACGAGGACATGACGCCCTGTGCCATCGCACACCCCCGCACACACGCTGAACCTGGGAATCCTGGCGCACGTAGACGCCGGTAAGACCAGCCTGACCGAGCGGCTCCTGCACGGCGCCGGTGTCGTCGACGAACTCGGCAGCGTCGATGACGGCAGCACGCTCACCGACTCGCTCGCCCTGGAGCGGCGACGCGGAATCACCATCAAGTCCGCCGTCGTGTCGTTCGCGCTCGACGACGTCACGGTCAACCTCATCGACACGCCGGGCCACCCCGACTTCATCGCCGAGGTGGAGCGCGTCCTGAGCGTGCTCGACGGCGCGGTGCTCGTGGTGTCGGCCGTCGAGGGCGTACAGCCGCAGACCCGCGTGCTCATGCGCACGCTGCGGCGGCTCGCCATCCCCACGCTCGTCTTCGTCAACAAGGTCGACCGCCGGGGCGCCGACGCCGAGCGCGTGCTCGCCGAGATCGGCCGGAAACTGACCCCGGCCGCCGTCGCCCTCGGCACGGTCCGCTCCCCCGGTACGCCGGGCGCGCGAGCCGTGGCGTACACGCCCGACGACGCCCCTTTCCGCACCCGCCTGGCCGAGTCCCTCGCCGAGCGGGACGACGCGCTGCTCGCCGCGTACGTCACGGACGACCACGCCGCCCTCACGTACGCGCGGCTGCGCGCGGCCCTGGCGGAGCAGACGCGGCGGGCCGACGCGCATCCGGTGCTCTTCGGCTCGGCCATCACCGGCACCGGGCTCGACGCGCTGACCGACGCCGTCAAGGAGCTGCTGCCGCGGGCCACCGGCAGCCCGCAGGGGCCGCTCGCGGGCACCGTCTTCAAGGTCGAACGCGGCGCGGCGGGCGAGAAGGTGGCGTATGCGCGCCTGTACTCCGGCACTCTGCGCGTACGCGACCGGGTGCCGTTCGGCGGCCGCGCGGAGCCCGGCAAGGTCACCGCGGTCAGCGTCTTCGAGCAGGGCACGGCCGTGCCCCGGGATGCCGTCGTCGCCGGGCAGATCGCCCGCCTCCGGGGCCTCGGCGACGTACGGATCGGGGACGTGCTCGGCGATGTGCGCGACGTACCGGAACGGCACGCGCCGCGGCGGCACTTCGCGCCGCCCACCCTCGAAACCGTCGTGGAACCGCGCCGTCCGGGCGACCGGGGCGCGCTGCACGCCGCGCTCACCCGGCTCGCCGAGCAGGACCCGCTGATCGGCCTGCGCCAGGACCCGCTGCGGCAGGAGGTCTCCGTATCGCTGTACGGCGAGGTCCAGAAGGAGGTCATCGAGGCCACGCTCGCCGAGGAGTTCGGCGTCGGCGCCGACTTCCGCGAGACCACGCCCCTGTGTGTGGAGCGCGTCGTCGGCACCGGCGCGCACGTCGAGGTCATCGACACGGACCCCAACCCGTTCCTCGCCACGGTGGGGTTGCGCGTGGAGCCCGCGCCGCCGGGGTCCGGCGTCGCGTTCCGGCTCGGCGTCGAGCTCGGCGCGATGCCGTACGCGTTCTTCGCGGCGGTCGAGGAGACCGTGCGGGAGACGCTTCGGCAGGGCGTGCACGGCTGGGAGGTCTCCGACTGCCTCGTCACCCTCACGCACTCCGGGTACTGGCCGCGCCAGAGCCACGCGCACGCGGTCTTCGACAAGAGCATGTCGAGCACGGCCGGGGACTTCCGGCTGCTGACGCCGCTCGTCCTCATGGCCGCGCTGCGGGCGGCGGGCACACGGGTGCACGAGCCGGTGCACCGGTTCCGGCTGACCGTGCCCGCCGAGGTGTTCGGCACCCTGCTGCCCGTCCTGGGACGTCTGGGCGCGGTGCCGCACGCACCTGCGGTGCACGGCTCGGCGTACGTGCTCGACGGACTGGTCCCGGCCGCGCGCGTGCACGAGCTCGAGCAGCTGCTGCCCGGACTCACGCGCGGCGAGGGCGAGATGGAGTCGGCCTTCGAGCGCTACGAGCCGGTGCGCGGGACGCCGCCGACGCGCCCACGCACGGACCACAATCCGCTGGACCGGAAGGAGTACGTGCAGCGGGTCACGCGGCGCACCCCGGTGGGCCGAGGCGGTGGGGCCGCCCCGGCATCCGTCAGTCCGTGGCCTCCCCGGTGACGGCCGTGAGCAGGTCGGCGTCCAGGAGCGCGGCGAGCCGGTCGCGGTCCGCCAGGATGTTGATCTCGACGATCCGGCCGTCGCGCACGGTGAACTCGCCGACGGAGAACGGCACTCCGTCGACCACCGCCATCTGGCCCACCCTGCCGTTGACGAGCACCAGGTGCGTGGAGAGCGCGACGGTGGCGAACGAACGCGCCCCCGCCACCACCGCCTGGGCGCCGCGCACCAGGCGCGAGAGGCCCGCGACCTCGCCGCCGTCGGCCCGCAGCACCACGTCCGGGTCGAGGAGTTCGAGCAGCGCGTCGAACTCACCGCCGCGCGCCGCCGCCAGGAACGCCTCGACGACCTCGCGCTGCTTGGCCCGGTCCGGGTCCGGCACCGGCGCCGCGTCCCGCACCCGGCGGCGGGCGCGGGACGCCAGCTGCCGGGTCGCGGCCGGGGCCCGCTCCACGATGGGCGCGATGTCCTCGAACGGCACCGCGAACATGTCGTGCAGGACGAACGCGAGGCGCTCGGCGGGGCTGAGCGTGTCCAGTACGACGAGCAGGGCGAGCCCCACCGAGTCGGTGAGCAGCGCCTCCTCTTCGGGGTCGACCGTCTCGCGGCGGCCGGGCAGCGCGCTGATCTGCGGGTCGGGCACATAGGTGTCGGGCACGTCGAGCGACTGCTCGCCGCGCTGCTGGCGGGAGCGCAGCAGGTCCAGGCAGACGCGGCCCACGACGGTCGTCAGCCAGCCGCCCAGGTTCTGCACGGCGTCGCTGTCGGCCCGGCTGAGCTTGAGCCAGGTCTCCTGGACGGCGTCCTCGGCCTCGCTCAGCGAGCCCAGCATGCGGTACGCGACCGCCTTCAGGTGGGACCGGTGCTCCTCGAAGCGCTCCGCCAGGAGATCTCTTCCGTCCATCTGTCACATTCCTTCGTCGCGATCCGTCAAAGCAGTGACACACCGAGAACGGCGGTGCGTCACCCGCCGCGCTGCGGCGCCGACCAGAAGATCACGAAGCGGTGCGTCCACGGTATCGATCCCCGAGCGAATGTGACATGGACAGGCGTGTGACTTGGAGGACAGACAGATGAACGTGCTTGTGCCGCACCCGGACCGGGTGACCGACGGGCCCTGCGGACCGGCCCGGTGACGGGGCGGCCGCGCGGGGCGGCGGGCGACACGGGGTGGGGGGCGCACCGGCGTCGGCCCTGACCCGCGGCCCGCGCCCCGCGCCCCCGCGACCCGGCAGCCTCGTCAGTCGAGCAGTGGTGCCAGGGCCGCGCGCAGATCGTCAGGGCCCCGGTACAGCACGCCCCGCATCCCGAGCGCGGTCGCCGCGGCCACGTTCTCCTCGCGGTCGTCCACGAACAGGCAGCGCGCGACGGCGGCTCCCACGCGCTCGGCGGCCAGTTCGTAGATCCGCCGGTCGGGCTTGGCGAGGCCGAGCGCGGCGCTGCCGACCACGTCGTCCACCAGCGCGGTGAGGCCGAGCCGCGCCAGGTCCTCGTCCAGCCAGGGCGTGGCGTTGGTGACGATCGACACCGGTACGTGGGCGCGGGCCCTGCGCAGCAGGTCGACGACCGTCCGGTCGGCCCAGAACGCCGAATCGGCGAGCGCGAGCCCCAGTTCACGGCCGTGCGCCGGGTCGAGCCCGCGGCGTTCGGCGAGCCCGGCGGCGATCGCCGCCACCCACTCGTCCTTGCCGATCCGGCCGAGCATCAGCGGCAGATCGGTCTCGGTCGCGAAGGCGATCTCGGCGGTGGCCCCCTCGGGCAGTCCGGCCGCGCGCTCCAGCTCGGTGAGGCCGGACATGTCGTAGAAGCGGATGACGCCGTCGAGGTCGGTGAGGACGGCGTCGAAGGGGCGGGGGTCCGCGGGGTCCGCCGGGCGTATGAGGTCTGCCTGGGCGTCGGTCACCGGATGAGGCCTTCGAGTCGGGTCATGGGCCCATCATGCACATGAGGGTGGCGGGGGGTGAGGCCCTACGTCGGACCACCGTCCGCTCCGGTGACGCCGCTCCTGACCTCGACGGCACGGCCCTTCCCGCGGCGGCGCGGCCCTCGGCCCGGGTGGCCCGGTCGTCGCGCTCGGCATCCCGGTCGTCGCGCTCGGCATCCCGGTCGTCGCGGTCGGCGTCCCGGTCGTCCCGGTCGGCGTCCCGGTCAGCGCACCCGGCGTCGCGGTCCTCGCGCGGGGCGTCGCAGTCCCCGGTCCCGGCGTCACGGTCCTCGGCCCCGGCGTCGCGCCCCGACCACACCGCCCACGCGCAGGCCGCCACCACGAGCGCCACTGCCCCGCACTGCCGTACGTCCAGCTGCTCGCCGAGCGCGGCGAACCCGACCGCCGCGCCCACCGCGGGCCCGAGCGCCAGCAGCACCCCGAAGGCGCGGACTCCCACGCGGCGCAGGGCGAGCAGGTCGAGCGAGTACGGGATCAGGGACGACAGGAGCGCGACGAGGAGGCCGGTGCCGAGGACGGCCGGGTGCCGGGCGACGGCCGCGCCGTCGGCCGCCGCCGCGACCGGCACCAGGAGCACCGCGCCCACCGCCAGAGCCACCGTGAGCCCGGACCAGTCCGGGAAGAGCCGCCCCACGCGTCGGTTGAGCACCACGTACGCGGCCCGGCAGACCGCGGCGAGCGCGCCGAGCGCGAGCCCCGCGACCGGCAGCGCCCCGCCCGGCACCGCGAGCAGCAGCACCCCCGCGAGGGCGAGGAGCCCCGCGCACAGCTGCGCGGGGCCGCGCGAGAGCGCGAGGGCGAGCAGGAGCGGACCGAGCAGTTCGAGGGTGGCGGCGACGCCGAGCGGCAGCTTGCCGATGGCCTGGAAGTACGCCGTGTTCATGGCGGCGAGCACCACGCCGAGGCCCACGGCGGCCCGCCACCGCTCGGCCGTGAACCGCCCGAGCCGCGGCCGCACCACACAGCCGAGGACGAGCGCCGCGAACCCGAGCCGCATGCCCGCGAGGGCGGTCGGACTGACCTGCGCGTACGCGGCCTTCGCGACGGCCGCGCCCGCTTGCAGGCTGAGCACTTGCGCGAGCACCAGGCCGAGGGCGCCGCGCGCGGCGCGAGTGTTCCCCATGGGCCCAGCGTGGTGTCATGCCCTTATGCATTTCAACCATTACGGAGGCGAGGCGGCCCTGCTCGCCGCGGACCTGGTGAACGCCTACGCGGCGCCCGTCAGCACCGACCGGGTCAGCACGGCCCCCGTCGGCACGGACCCGGTCGGCACGGACCCGGAGAGCGCGGCCGGGGCGGACGACCCGTCGGCCCTGCTCGCCGCGCACGGCGTCGTGGAGCACGCGCTCGGCCCCGCGCAGCGGCAGGACGTGCGCGCCTGGGCCCGCCGCCTCGCCGACTGCTTCGGCCCGCAGGACCTCGCGGAGCGCTGCGCCCGCGTCAACCGACTGCTCGACGACGCGTCGAGCCGCCCGTACATCGCCCTGCACGACGGCACCCCGCACTTCCACTACAGCGCGCCCGGCGCCGACCCGGCGGCCCACGTGCGCGCCCTGACGGCGGCCGGGCTCGCGTACATCGTGTGCCACGCCGACGCCCGCCGACTGGGCCGCTGCGCCCGCGCGGGCTGCGGCCGCGCCTTCGTGGACACCTCGCGCGCGGGCCGCCGCGCGTACTGCTCGGTGCGCTGCGCCAACAACGACGCGGTGGCCAGACACCGGGCGCGCGCCCGCTAGGCGAGGGTCCGCTAGGCGAGGGCCCGCTAGGCGAGGGCCCGGCGCACCGCCGCCCGCACCCGCTCCAGGTCGGCGCGGACCGCGTCGTACGCCGCCTTGTGCCGGGATATGTCGTACCGCTGCTTCTCGGCGGCCACGGTCCACCACACGCCCGCCGTGTTGTGCTCGCGCTTGCACTCGATGTCGGCGACGGCGGTGTCGCGCTCCTGCCGCGTGCGTCCGGTCCGGCCGTCGCCACCGCGCCGCCAGGCCTTGTCCCGGAAGGCGGCTTCCGGGCTCGCGTAGCGCTTGAAGCCCTTGCCCTCGACGCAGTCGGCCCACGCGTCGAGGGCGCGCCGCATCCGCCGGTCCTCGGCGACGGCCTTGTCGAGGGCCGCGCGGCGCTTCGTGACGTACCCGGTCATGTGCGGCTCGTCCTTGACGCCGGCCCACAACTGGCGTTGCCCGCGCTGGTAGCAGCCGCCGTCCGGGACCTCGCGGCCGTTGACCTTCGAGCTGCCGTCCAGCGCCTTGCCCGTGCCGCGCAGCGCTTCGCGCTCGTCCTGTCTGACCAGGCGGCCCTTCGAGTGCCGCTCGCGGTACTCCTTCAGGGCGTCGCCCTCCATGCCGTACCCGACCCGGCAGGCCCGGTCGAGGTCGAGCGAGCCGGTGAGCGTGGTCGAGATGAGCGTCCCGACGGCGACGCTGCTCAGGGTGTCGCTCTCGTGCCACCGCAGGGGGAAGTCGGCGAAGCCGTACGACTTCATGCAGGCCTGGGTGAGGCGCAGGGCAGCGGCCTCCTGCCGGTCGTAGTCGCGTCGGCCGAACTCGTAGCGGTCCAGCGGAAGTTCCGGAAGGTCACGCTCCGTGTCGACCTCGGGCACACCGGACGGACGCGCGCCACCGGCCGACGCGCCGGAGCCGCCGCCGTCGGACCCGCACCCGGCCAGCGCCACCACCGCCACGACCAGTGCGGCAGCCCACCGCTTCCCCCACGTCACCTTCATGTCCGGGACCTTATCGGCGCCCACTGACAATCAGCCGTATGCGCAGGTGAGTTGGGGTCGCACGACGACCGGCGGCTCAGGCGCCGGGGTCCGGTTCCGTCTCCACGACGGACTTGGTGTCGGCCTCGGCGGGGGCGGACGCCTGCGGGCGCTCCTTCTGCTGCTGGGCGCCCCGCCGCCTGCCCTTGTGGCCGCGTCGGCTCTTGCCCCCGGCCTCCTCCTCGGTCACGCACGCGTCACACGCGGGGTTGCGGCACGGGGCCGGCCCCCAGACGGGGACGTACGCCCCGAGCACCTTGCGTCGCTTGATGGCCGTGCCGACCAGCCGTCCGCAGCTCGGGCAAGCGTGCTCGCCCTCGGGACGGGGGACGGACCGGCTCCCATCAGTGCCCATAAATTCAGGATATGGCGATTTATGAGAGCCGCACAGCCTGAGGGTCACCCGTTCGCGGACTGCCGCGCGTAGTTCCGTACGACGACTCCGTTGCCGAAGACCCGGGACGAGGTCAGCGTGAAGCCGCTGACGGCGGACTCCACGCCCGCGAACATCGGCATGCCGGAGCCGAGCAGCACCGGGTACGTCTTGAGCACGAGCTCGTCGATCTCGTCGCGCAGTGCGCCCGCGAGCTGCGCGCCTCCGCACAGCCAGATGTCGAGGTCACTGCCCTCGGCCTTGAGTGCGCGGACCTTGCCGATGAGGTCGTCGGCGATGACCTGGACCTTCGGGTCGGGCGCCGTGCCCAGGCTGCGCGACGCGACGTACTCGCGCAGATGCGCGTACGGACTGGGGATGCCCTCGTCCAGGCCGACCTGGTAGGTGTTCATGCCCTGGATGACGGTGTCGAACCTCCGGTTCGGCGCTCCGTCGAAGCCGAGGACGCGACGTCCGGCGACCGAGATGGTCTCCGGGTACTCCGTCTTGAGGAACTCCAGGAACTCCTCGTCCACGTACGCCATGTAGGAGTTGGCGTCTCCGCTCGGGTCACCGATGAACCCGTCGATCGAGACGGCGACGAAGTAGGTGAGCTTGCGCAAGCCGGAACCTTTCCCGAGACAGCGGATGAGCGCTCACAAGCGGGGCCGCTTCCGCCGCCCCGCCATGAACCACTCCCGTTATGGTGCTTCAGGCGCAGTGGCTTCAAGGGCTCATGGGAACCCACCTGGAGCACTTCCCCGTTTCCCCTGGCCGGAAAAGCCCGCCGATTCAGGAAAGCCGCGGCTCGCGCCACATGGGCCAGATCGTGGGCCCGTCGGGAAGGTCGAGCACCTGCCCCAGATCGGTGAAGCCGAGGCGCAGATACAGCTCGCGGCTGCGCGTGTTGCTCGCTTCCAGATACGCGTGCAGCCCGTCGCGGTCGCAGCGCTCCAGGACGGTGTTGACGAGCGCCGTGCCGAGCCCCTGTCCCTGCCGGTCGGGGCGCACGGCGATCATGTGCAGATACTGGTGCGGCCGGTCGGTCGGGTGGATCTCGGACGTCAACTGGCCGATCACCTCGACCCGTTCGTTGCCCGGGTCGACGGCCTCCCGGAGCTGCGCGGGTCCGTCCTCGGGCGCGCCGTCCTCGTGCCCCGCGCCCGCGGGCACCGACCACCACAGCGCCACCGCCGAGCCGTCCTCGGCGATGTCCACGTACCCCTCCGCGAACGCGAGATCGAGGAAGGCGCTCATCAGCGCGCCGTGCCGACGCCGCCGGCGCTCCTCGTCCGGGAACACCCAACTGCTCACGGGATCCCGGTGGAACGACTCGTCCATGAGCCGGACGACGTCCGCCCGGTCACTCTCGGTCGCTCTCCGTATCGCCACTCCCACGGCCCCACCCCTTCACCGTCAACTCCTCCCCCCGCACTGCCGGTTGCAGCCTAAGTGATCGTTTCGTACGTGGCGACGGAGCGCGGTGACCTTGGCCGCAGGGCGACGGGACGTGCGCGGCGAGGCCGGTGCGGCGGCCTCCCGAACGCCCGGTGGATGGAGGCCGCCGACCGCACGGCGCGGTACGACGAGCCCCCACCCACCGGGCACCCCCCTCGGGCCGGTCGTTCAGTGGGATCGGCGGGTGACGAACTCCGCGAGTGCCAGCAGGCCCCCCGCCCGCTCGGGGTCCGGCACCGCGCGGGCGAGCTCCTGCAGGGCCCGGGACATCCGGTCGGCGGCCTGCGTCTGCGCCCAGTCCCGCCCTCCGGCGCCCTCGACCGCGCGGGCCATCCGCTCCAGGTCGCCCGGCTTCGCCCGACGGCCGTACAGCGCGGCCAGAGCGGCCCCGTCCGGGGTGCCGGAGGCGAGCGCGGCGACCACCGGCAGCGACTTCTTGCGGGCGGCCAGGTCCGCCCACACCGGCTTGCCCGTCCGTGCGGGATCCCCCCAGATCCCGATCACGTCGTCGATGAGCTGGAAGGCGAGCCCCGCCTGCCTGCCGAACCCGTCGAGGGCGTCGGCGGTCTCCGTCCCCGCGCCCGCGTACACGGCCCCGATCGCGCACGCGCAGCCGAGGAGCGCCCCGGTCTTGGCCTCGGCCGTGGCGAGGCACTCGTCGAGCGAGACCTCGCCGGGGGCGCGCCGCTCCAGGGCGCAGTCCGCGTGCTGCCCGGCGCACAGCTCCACGACGCAGGCGGCCAGGCGGGCGGCCGCCACCGCGGCCCCCGGCCGGGGGTCCTCGGCGAGCAGCCGCTGCGCCAGGGCCTGGAGCGCGTCCCCCGCGAGGATCGCGTCGGCGTCGCCGAACACGGTCCACGCGGTGGGCCGGTGCCTGCGGGTGGCGTCCCGGTCCATGACGTCGTCGTGCAGCAGCGTGAAGTTGTGGGTCAACTCCACGGCCGCCGCCGCCCGGACGGCCGCGCGCGGGTCGCCGCCGAGCGCCCGCACCGCGGCCAGGACGAGCGCGGGCCGGATGGCCTTGCCCGCGCTCCCCGCCGCGGGCGTGCCGTCCGCGCGCTCCCAGCCGAAGTGGTAGAGCGCGACGCGGCGCATCGAGCCGGGCAGCGAGTCGACCGCCCGGCGCAGCTCCGGATCGACGCAGCCGCGCGCCGCCGCGAGGATGTCCGCCGCCTCGCACCCGTCCGGAGGGCCGAGGCCCCCGGGTGCCCGCACCCGGTCCGTCACGTCCGTGGTGTCCGTCATGGACTCACTCCGGTGTGGAGGCGGACGGTGGCCGGTCCTTGGTTCCCAGGCGCGTGCAGGAAGGGTGTGCCCGGCGCCGCTGCAAGGGGCACGGGCGACGGCCCTGTCGCCACGGGCAGGGGCGGCGGGTCACCTCCAGCGGCCGATCTCGACGTTCTCCAGGATGCCGAGCGCGTCCGGGACCAGGACGGCCGCCGAGTAGTAGGTCGAGACCAGGTAGGAGATGATCGCCTGCTCGCTGATGCCCATGAAGCGCACCGACAGGCTCGGCTCGATCTCGTCCGGGATGCCCGCCTGGTGCAGGCCGATGACGCCCTGCTCGTCCTCGCCCGTACGCATGCAGATGATCGAGGAGGTGCGGGCCTCGGTCACCGGGATCTTGTTGCACGGGAAGATCGGCACTCCGCGCCAGGTGGGAATGCGGTGCCCGGACATGTCGATGGTCTCCGGGACGAGTCCGCGCTTGTTGCACTCGCGGCCGAACGCGGCGATCGCGCGCGGGTGGGCGAGGAACAGCTTCGATCCGCGCCGCCTGCTGAGCAGCTCGTCCAGGTCGTCCGGGCTGGGTACGCCGTCGTGCGGCTGGATCCGCTGGTCGTACTCGCAGTTGTTGAGCAGTCCGAACTCGCGGTTGTTGATGAGTTCGTGCTCCTGGCGCTCCTTCAACGCCTCCACGGTGAGGCGCAGTTGCTCCTCGGTCTGGTTCATCGGCTGGTTGTAGAGGTCCGCCACGCGCGTGTGGATGCGCAGGACGGTCTGGGCGACGCTCAGTTCGTACTCGCGCGGCCGCGCCTCGTAGTCCACGTAGGTGCCGGGCAGGACCGCCTCTCCGACGTGGCCCGAGGAGAGGTCGATGGCCGCCTCACCGAAGGTGTTCGTGCGCTGGGACGGAATGGACCGCAGCCCCTGGAGATGGGTGCGCAGGGATTCGGAGCGCTCCGCGACCTGCTCCAAGTCCTGGCGCGGGAGCGCGAGGACCGTGCACGCGGTCACCGCGCGGACGGTGTACTCCCAGATGGTCTCCGGGTCGATCAGCGCCTGCTCGCCGAAGTACGCGCCGTCGGCGAGGGTGCCGAGGACCGTGTCGTCGCCGTAGGGGCCGGTGCCGATCTGCTCGACCCGGCCGTGGGCCAGCAGGAACACCTCATCGGCCTGGCTGCCGAAGGAGGCGAGCACCGAGCCGGCCTCGAACTCCCGCTGCTGGCAGCGCTGCGCCAGCTCCGCGAGCACATCCTGGTCCTCGAAATCCCGCAGTACCGGCAGCTCGCCGAGCTCGGCCGGGATGACCTCCACCCGGTCCCCGGTCTTGATGAATGTGACACGGCCGTCACCGACCGAGTAACTCGTCCTGCGGTTCACTCGGTACGTGCCGCCCTGCACCTGGACCCAGGGCAGCATCCGCAGCAGCCAGCGCGAGCTGATCTCCTGCATCTGCGGCGCGGACTTGGTGGTGGTGGCCAGATTCCGCGCGGCAGAGGTGCCGAGACTCTGCTGCGGCCTGCCTTCGTCCGTACGGATCTCTTCGCCTACCGACATGGACAATGCCCTCCCGATCATGTACTGGCTGCGTTCGTCAGCCTTTCAGCACGGTGAGTGCGGACGCCATTACACAAATGAGCGGGAATGGATCGGGGCGGACGGGGCACGCTGCCGTTTACCAGGCGCGATCCTTCGTACGTTCGTCCAAGGTCGAGGGCGGGGCGCGCGTCACTCTTTCGGCCCACCCCGGATGTGCCCGCAGCGGCCGCCTGATGCGCTCGGTGGATGAGCACCCCCGAGGGCCCGGCGGGCGCCGCCGCCACGGAGCCGTCGCCACGGCCGCCGCTCGCACCGCCGGGCGAGCGGGGGCCCCTGCGCTGGTTGCGCGCCGCCCGGCGCGCCTTCGCGCCGGTGAGCCACGCGCCCGTGACGGTGTTCCTCGTCGTGGCGCTGTGGGCCGTCGGGCTGCTCACCGGCAGCCTCGGCGGAGGGCCGGACGACGAGCTGCTCGCCGACGTCGGTGTGGGCGTGCCCGCGCTCGCCGACGGCCGCTGGTGGACTCCGCTCACCTCGATCCTGTGGTGCTCGGGGATCGGCAACTACGTGGGGTCCACGCTCCTGTTGCTGCTGCTCGGCCCCGCCGCCGAGGTCCGCCTGGGCTCGGTGCGCACCGCCGTCCTCCTCGTCGTCGGCCAGGTGCTCGGCTCGCTGCTCGGCACCGGCGTGGTCAAGGTCGGCGAGCTCGCGGGCGACGACTGGCTGGCCGCGCTCTCCCAGGACCTCACCGCGACGCCGGGCATCGCGGCCTGCACGGTGGGCGCCTTCCTGAGCTTCCGGCTCAGCGCCCTGTGGCGGCGCAGGCTCCAGCTCGCGCTGATCGTGTTCCCCTTGATGCTCGCCCTCTACGTGGGGCACCTCCAGGACGTGCTGCGGTTCGCGGGCACCGTCGTGGGCCTCGCCGTGGGCGCGCTCGCGCACCGGGACTCGCACCGGCTGCGCGTGCCGCACGCCTCGCACACCGAGGGCCGCGTCCTGGTGGCCCTCGTCGTCGCGGCCTCGGCCCTCGGCCCGCTGATCGCCACCCTCTACAAGGACGCGCTCGGCCCCTTCGACGTGCTCGACCTGTACGTCTCCGGCGGCCCCGGCCCCCAGGAGATCGCCGACGCCTGCGCCGCCCCCGGGCCCGACTGCGACCGCGTGCGCGCCCAGGACCACTTCTACGGCTCCCCCGCGATGCTCATGGGCGTCGCCATCCCCCTGCTCCTGCTCGTCCTCGCCGAGGGGCTGCGGCGCGGGCTGCGGCCCGCCTGGCGGATCACGGTGGCCGCGCACCTGGTGTGGCTCGGCCTCATGGCGTACCTCCTGAGGGACATCGCCGCGCACCCCGGCCGCTACGTCCTCGAAGGCAGCGACGCCGCCGACCGGAAGGCGGCGATGCTCCAGGCGGTCGTCGAGCAGGCGCTGCTCCCCCTGTTCGTGCTGCTCCTGCTCTTCCTGGCCCGCCGGCTCTTCGACCAGCGCCTCGGCCGCGCCGCGGTGACGACGCTGACCGGGGTCATCGGCGGGACGCTGCTGCTGTGCTGCGCCGCCTACGTGGGCGTCGGCTACGCGGTGCGCGACCAGTTCGCCCCGGACGCCTCCTTCGGGCGGCTCGTCGCGGGGCTGCCCGCGC
Organism: Streptomyces sp. NRRL B-1347; assembly: GCF_000720325.1. GTDB lineage: Bacteria > Actinomycetota > Actinomycetes > Streptomycetales > Streptomycetaceae > Streptomyces. The sequence continues at coordinate 64,795 of NZ_JOJM01000040.1, read as the reverse complement.
AGTTCCTGCCGCCCAGCTACGAACCGCTGTTCTTCAGGGGCCGCTCCCCGGTGCCGGTCGGCGGCACGGCGCTGTCCCTGTACGAGTACTGCGGCGTGGTCTTCTGGGTGGTCGCCCTGATCGCCCTCTTCGTAGCGTTCCGGCGGCCTTCGGTGGGCACCGACGCGGGCGCGGCGGCACGCGCGCGTGCCCTGCTCACCGCGCACGGCGGCGGCACGCTGTCGTACCTGGCGATGTGGGGCGGCAACGACTACTGGTTCACCGCCGACGGCCGGGCGGCGGTCGCCTACCGGGTGCGGTCCACGGTCGCGCTCACCACGGGCGACCCGTTCGGCGTGCCCTCCGCGCGCGGGGACGCGGTCGAGGGGTTCGCCGCCTTCTGCGACGAGCGCGGCCTGACCCCGTGCTTCTACAGCGTCACGGCCGCCACCAAGGCCCGCACGGACGCGTTCGGCTGGAGCGCGGTGCAGGTCGCGGAGGACACCGTCGTGCCGCTGCCGGACCTCGCGTTCACCGGGAAGAAGTGGCAGGACGTGCGCACCGCCCTGAACAAGGCCAAGAAGCATGGCATCACCGCCGAGTGGCACGTCTTCCCCGAAGCCCCCCTGGACCTCACGGACCAGATCCGCTCGATCTCCGAGGAGTGGGTCGCCGACAAGGGGCTGCCCGAGATGGGCTTCACGCTCGGAGGCATCGCCGAGCTCGACGATCCGCACGTGCGCTGTCTCCTGGCAGTCGACGAGGACCGCACGGTGCACGGCGTGACGAGCTGGATGCCCGTCCATGGAGCGAATGGGGCACACAATTCCAGCCAACCCGTGGGATGGACGCTTGACTTCATGCGCAGGCGGTCGGACGGGTTCCGGGGAGTGATGGAGTTCCTGATCGCGTCCGCCGCACTCGGCTTCAAGGAGGAAGGCGCCCAGTTCCTGAGCCTGTCGGGCGCTCCGCTCGCCCGCGCCGACACCGCGGAGCCGACCGCCGCGCTGCAGCGCCTCCTCGATTACGCGGGCCGCACCCTGGAGCCCGTATACGGCTTCCGCTCGCTGCTCCACTTCAAGGCCAAGTTCCAGCCCGAGTACCACCCGATGTACATGTGCTACCCCGATCCCGCGGCGCTGCCGAGCATCACGCGCGCGATCGGCAAGGCCTATCTGCCGCACATGTCGGCAGCCCAAGGAGTCCGTCTGATGCGCAAGCTGGCCGCATAGGACGGTGGGAGGGGAACTGCAAGATCCGCGCGCTCGTTGCACCACACGTACGCAGCGAGCGCACCAACCGTCAGGAGAAAGCACATGGCAGGCTTCCTGGACCGCGCAAGAGAACAGGTGCAGCAGGGGCTCAACCAAGGCAAGCAGAAGATCGACGAGGTCCAGGCCCAGCGCGCCGGAAACGATCTCCTGAAGCAGCTCGGCGCGGCGTACTACGCGGAGCGTCGCGGCGACGGCACCCCCGACGCCACCCAGCAGGCCCTCTCGGCCCTGGAGGCCCACATCGCGACGCACGGGGACGGCTTCCTGCGCGGCTGATCGCCGTCCGCATCGCGCGGCGCCTCCGGAGCTGACCGAATCAGCTCGCACAGTGGCCCGAACAGCCCTCGAACGGCTAGTTCGGGCCTCTGCTGTTCGGTACAAGCTGCGTACGAGGCGGACCGCGACGGGCGGCCGTCGCGTTCCCCGAAGGAGGCGGTCATGGCTACACCCATGTCCGCGAACAGGTTCCTGGACGCGCTGCGCGACGAAGGCGTGACGGTCGTCGAGGTCGGCGACTGGCGCACCCACAACCGCAACCACAAGGGCCCCTGGGGCCCGGTGCACGGCGTGATGATCCACCACACGGTGACGTCCGGCGCCGAGAAGACCGTGCGGATCTGCCGCGAGGGCTACGAGGGCCTGCCGGGCCCCCTGTGCCACGGCGTCATCACCAAGGACGGCCGCGTCCACCTCGTCGGCTACGGCCGCTCCAACCACGCGGGCCTCGGCGACGACGACGTGCTGCGCGCCGTCATCGCCGAGAAGGCCCTGCCGCCGGACAACGAGGCCAACACGGACGGCAACCGCCACTTCTACGGCTTCGAGTGCGAGAACCTCGGCGACGGCGAGGACCCCTGGACGGAAGCCCAGCTGGACGCCATCGAGAAGGTCTCCGCGGCGATCTGCCGCCACCACGAGTGGACGGCCCGCTCGGTCATCGGCCACCTGGAGTGGCAGCCCGGAAAGATAGACCCCAAGGGCTTCACGATGGACGCGATGCGGGCCCGCATCCACGACCGGCTGAAGTAACCCCGCAGAGCTGAGGTAACCCCGCAGAGAGGCAGAGGGACAATGGCGGGGTGTCGTCCACCCCGCCCACCCTCTCGCCCCGGCTGCCCACCCCCCTCCAGCCGGTCACCGACCCCCGCTTCGCCGCCCGGGACGTCCGCCTCCTGCTCAAGCGCGACGACCGCATCCACCCGGCCCTGCCGGGCAACAAGTACCGCAAGCTCGTCCTGAACCTGGAGCGGGCGCGGACGGCGGGCCACGACACCCTGCTGACGTTCGGCGGCGCCTACTCCAACCACCTGCGGGCCACGGCCGCCGCGGGCCGTCTGCTCGGCTTCGCCACCGTCGGCGTCGTCCGCGGCGACGAGCTGGCCGGCGGGCCCCTCAATCCGTCACTGGCCCAGTGCGCGGCCGACGGCATGCGGCTGCACTTCGTCGACAGGTCGACGTACCGCCGCAAGCACGAACCCGCCGTCCTGGCCGCCCTCCAGCGCGAGAGCGCCACCCAGGAGGCGTACGTCATCCCCGAGGGCGGCAGCAATTCCCTCGCCGTGCACGGCTGCGCGGCCCTGGGCGCGGAGCTGCGCGGGCACACGGACGTCGCGGCCGTGGCCTGCGGCACCGGCGGCACCCTCGCGGGCCTGGCGGCGGGCCTCGCCCCCGGCCAGCGCGCCCTCGGCATACCCGTCCTCAAGGGCGGCTTCCTGGGCGAGGAGATACGGCGGCTCCAGGACGCCGCCCTCGGCTCCCCCACACCCAACTGGAGCCTCGACGACCGCTTCCACTGCGGCGGCTACGCGCGCGTCACCGACGCCCTCACCGCCTTCGCCGACGACTTCGAGGACCGGCACGGCCTCCCCGTGGAGCGCGTCTACGTGGCCAAGCTCCTGTACGCGCTGACGGCCCTCTCCGAAGAGGGCGCCTTCGCCCCCGGGACCACGGTCACGGCCGTCGTCACCGGCACGCCGCCCGCGTCGGGCCCGGCTCACTCCTCGACCTCCCGATAGGCCGCCGCCTCCTCCAGGTCCAGCTTCCGCAGCAGCGTCCGCAGCAGCTCGTCGTCGATGCGCCGCTCGTCCCTGAGCCGCACGAACACCTCGCGCTCGGCGGCGATGGCCTCGCGCGCGAGCCTGCGGTAGGTGTCGTCCGCAGTTTCGCCCGTCACGGGGTTGGGCGGGCCGAGCCGCTCCCACACGGAGTTGCGGCGCCGCTCCAGAACGGTGCGCAGGCGGTCCTGAAGGGGCCCTGGGAGGCGGTTGCGCTCGTCCGCCGCTAGTTCATCGAGGCGGGCCTCCGCGGCCTGTGAGGCGGCGTTCTGCGCCTGCGCCTCGGCGAGGGTCTGCGCCCGCGCGTCGGGCCCGGGAAGGCGCAGCACCTTGATCAGCCAGGGCAGCGAGAGCCCCTGCACCACGAGGGTGCCGATGACGGTCGTGAAGGTCAGGAAGAGCACCAGGTTGCGGGCCGGGAAGGGCTCGCCGTCGTCCATGACGAGCGGAATGGAGAACGCGATCGCCAGCGACACGACGCCCCGCATCCCGGCCCAGCTGACGACCAGCGGCCGCCGCCAGTCCGTCTCGCTCTCGCGGTCCCTGATCCGCGGCGACACCAGGCGCGGCAGGTACGTCGCCGGATAGGACCACACGAAGCGCACCACCACGACGAGGACGAAGACCCCCAGTGCGTACCAGACGGCCTGCGCCACGCTGTACTCGCCGAGGCCCCTGAGGACGATCGGCAGCTGGAGCCCGATGAGCGCGAACACCGCCGACTCCAGGAGGAAGCCGACGACCCGCCACACCGCGGCCTCCTGGAGCCGCGTCTCGAAGTCGACCTGCCAGGAGCGGTGCCCCAAGTAGAGGGCCACCACGACCACGGCGAGCACTCCGGACGCGTGCACCTGCTCCGCGACGGCGTACGCCACGAAGGGGATGAGGAGCGACAGCGTGTTCTGCAGGAGCGCCTCCTTCAGATGGGTGCGCAGCCAGTGGATCGGCACCATCAGCAGGAGGCCGACGCCGACGCCGCCGACCGCGGCCAGCAGGAACTCCTGGATGCCGCCCGCCCAGCTCGCGCCCTCGCCGACGGCCGCCGCGAGCGCCACCTTGTAGGCGGTGATCGCGGTCGCGTCGTTCACCAGGGACTCGCCCTGGAGGATCGTGGTGATGCGCGAGGGCAGCCCCACGCGCCGCGCGATCGCGGTGGCGGCGACGGCGTCCGGCGGCGCGATCACCGCCCCCAGGACGAGCGCGGCGGTCAGCGGAAGATCGGGGATCAGCAGGTACGCGAGCCAGCCGACGACGACCGTTGCGAACAGAACGTAACCGACGGACAGCAGCGCCACGGGCCGCACGTTGGCCCGCAGGTCCAAATACGAGCTCTCCAGGGCGGCCGTGTGCAGCAGCGGCGGCAGGACCAGCGGCAGCACGATGTGCGGGTCTAGGTGGTAGTCCGGCACGCCGGGCAGATAGGCGGCGATCAGTCCCACGCCCACCAGGAGCAGGGGCGCCGGCACCGGGGTGCGGCGCGCCGCACCGGCTACGGCGGCGCTCGCCGCGATCAACGCCACCAGTGGCAGTACGTCCATGGCAAGGCCCTCCGCCGTCCGCTCGCCCGTCGTAACCTGGCCATCATGAACGAGTGTGTGCACGTCAGCGCGCTGCCCCGCCCCGAGCCCGAGCCGCTGAGCGAAACCTGCCCGGAGTGCCTCGCGGCCGGCAGTCACCCCGTGCAACTGCGGCTGTGCCTGACGTGCGGGCACGTGGGATGTTGCGACTCCTCCCCGTTCCAGCACGCGACGGCGCACTCCAAGGAGACCGGTCACCCCGTGATGCGGTCCTTCGAGCCGGGTGAAAGCTGGCGTTGGTGCTTTGTCGACGGTTCGATCGTCTGAGCCCTGGGTACGTCAACCCGACGCTCGTTCTTTCCAATTGGGCCCGCGAAACCCCTAGCCACTGTCCGTACCCGTAGGCTTACTATGAGTGACAGCAACGGGGCGGGGTCCCCGGGACACGGAACTGAGCAGCGCGGTAGCGTCACCGCTGAAAGACGAGGTGCGTTACCCGAGTGACGCAGTCCGGGCCGCCGGAGAGCGGCCCCGGAGCCCCGAAAGTGCTTGTACCACCTTGGAGGTGAGGGTGTCCCAGATCGCAGGCGAGCCCGGGAATCAGGACTTCGTAGAGGTCCGCCTTCCGGCTGCGGGTGCCTACCTGTCGGTGCTGCGTACGGCCACGGCCGGCCTCGCGGCGCGCTTGGACTTCACCCTGGACGAGATCGAGGACCTCCGCATCGCGGTCGACGAGGCCTGCGCGATCCTGCTCCAGCAGGCCGTGCCCGGCTCCGTGCTCAGCTGCGTCTTCCGGCTCGTCGACGACTCGTTGGAGGTGACCGTGTCGGCCCCCACCACCGACGGCCGCGCTCCGGAGCGGGACACCTTCGCCTGGACTGTGCTGTCGGCCCTCGCGGGCATGGTCGACTCCTCGGTCGGCGACGACAAGACCGTTTCGATCAGCCTCTACAAAAAGCGCGGCGCGGGACCCGGGCCGGCGTGAAGGACGGGGACGGGCCGGTGCGGGACGAAGAGCGCGGAACACCCGGCAAACACGGCACCCACGGCCTGCCCGGCCGCGGCAGGGGCGCCACGCGCCCGGCCGCGGGACGCGGCGGCCCGATGGAGCCCGGGCCTGCCCCCGGAGGCATCCCCGAGCAGCAGGCAAGGCCGCACCCGCAGGACCCGGAGCAGTCGGGTCCGCTGACGGTGGCCGAGAAGACAGCGATGCCGGATGAGGCAGCGCCGACCGCCGAGGACGGGCTCGACGGGCTGTCCGGTCCGGGCGGGGGGCGAAAGGACCAAGTAGGCGCCGCACGCAGGGGGTCCCCCCGGGCGTCCAGCACTGGGGGCGCGACCCCAGAAGGGCGGCGGCTGGTGACGGGCGGGACGATGAGCGAGCACGAGCAGCACGGCCGGCACGATCCACAGGACCGCAGCGGTGCGCGAGCGATGTTCGTGGAGCTGCGCGCGCTGGCGGACGGCAGCCCGGAGTACGCGGAGCTGCGCAACAGGCTGGTCCGCATGCACCTGCCGCTCGTGGAGCACCTGGCCCGCCGCTTCCGCAACCGCGGCGAGCCCCTGGACGACCTGACACAGGTCGCCACGATCGGCCTGATCAAGTCCGTGGACCGGTTCGACCCGGACCGCGGCGTGGAGTTCTCGACGTACGCCACTCCGACGGTGGTCGGCGAGATCAAGCGCCACTTCCGCGACAAGGGCTGGGCGGTGCGCGTCCCGCGGCGGCTGCAGGAGCTGCGGCTCGCCCTGACGACGGCGACCGCCGAGCTCTCCCAGCTGCACGGCCGCTCCCCCACCGTGCACGAGCTGGCCGAGAAGCTGTCGATCTCCGAGGAGGAGGTCCTGGAGGGCCTGGAGTCGGCCAACGCGTACTCCACGCTGTCCCTGGACGTCCCGGACACGGACGACGAGTCCCCGGCCGTGGCGGACACCCTCGGGGCCGAGGACGAGGCCCTGGAGGGCGTCGAGTACCGCGAGTCCCTCAAGCCGCTCCTGGAGGACCTGCCGCCCCGAGAGAAGCGGATCCTGCTCCTTCGCTTCTTCGGCAACATGACGCAGTCGCAGATCGCCCAGGAGGTCGGCATCTCGCAGATGCACGTCTCCCGGCTGCTCGCACGCACACTGGCCCAGCTGCGGGAGAAGCTCCTCGTCGAGGAGTGACCGTCCCCGCGCGCGGGGCGCGCCGCACGCGGGGGCCGCGGTCTTCCCACCCCGGCCCGCTCGGCGGGCCGGTGGCTACTTGCCGTCTTCCTGTACGGACCCGGGGCCGCCGATGCCCAGCGCCTCGGTCGCCGCGGGGTTCACCAGGAGGACGAGCGTGGCGACCGCGACCGCGGCCAGCGCGATGCCGCCCGGGATCATCGCACTGTCCGCCTGCAGCAGCTGCCAGGCCACCGGCAGCGCCATGATCTGCGTGATGATCGCGGGCCCGCGGGCCCACCGGCGCAGCCGCAGCAGACCGCGCGCGGCGATCAGCGGCAGCAGCGCGAGGACGATCAGTGTGACCCCGCCCGTGGCGGCCTGCCGCGGGTTGTCGGGATCGCCTGCGAGGCCCATCACGAGCATGTACGCACCGCCGACGACGAGGGCGAGGCCCTCCAGCGCGGCGAGCGCCGCGGCGGCCGTCAGGCGCCCGGGACGCGGTCCCGTTTCCGGGGCTTCGGGGGTGGTCTTCGGCTCAGTGCTCACGCATCGAGGGTAGCCGCGGGCGACGCGGACCCGGCACCTCGGTGCACCCGCTCACGGGCACCGTCGGTGAGGCCCGGGCGAGACCTCGGTCTGGGCCGGGTAAAGACCGCTAGGTAGTCTGCTGCGCATGCGTGCTCTCCTCGTGGTCAATCCGGCGGCTACTACCACCAGTGCGCGCACGCGTGACGTACTGATCCACGCCCTGGCGAGCGAGATGAAGCTCGAAGCGGTCACTACGGAGTACCGCGGCCACGCCCGCGACCTCGGCCGCCAGGCGGCGGAGAGCGAGGACATCGAGCTGGTCGTCGCCCTCGGCGGCGACGGCACCGTCAACGAGGTCGTCAACGGTCTCCTGCACAACGGCCCCTCTCCGGAGGCCCTGCCCCGCCTGGCCGTCGTCCCCGGAGGCTCCACCAATGTGTTCGCGCGTGCCCTGGGGCTGCCGAACGACGCCGTGGAGGCGACCGGCGCCATCCTGGACGCGCTGCGTGAGGGAAGCGAACGGACGGTGAGCCTCGGCCGGGTCTCGGGCACCCCCGGGACGGACGACGAGGCGGTCCCGGCGCGCTGGTTCACCTTCGCGGCCGGGCTCGGCTTCGACGCGGGGGTCGTCGGCCGGGTCGAACAGCACCGGGAGCGAGGCAAGAAATCGACGCACGCCCTTTACGTGCGCCAGGTGGTACGCCAGTTCCTCGGCGAGAACGACCGCCGGCACGGCGCGATCACCCTGGAGCGGGCCGGCGAGGAGCCGGTGACGGACCTCGTGATGTCCATAGTCTGCAACACCTCTCCCTGGTCCTACCTGGGCAATCGCCCCTTGTACGCCTCTCCGAAGGCGTCGTTCGACACGGGTCTCGACGTGCTCGGCCTGAAGCGCCTTTCGACCGCTTCGGTGGCCCGTTACGGCACCCAGCTGCTGCGCTCGACACCCGAGCGGGGTCCGCACGGGAAGAACGCGGTCTCGCTGCACGACCTGACGGACTTCACCTTGCATTCGAAGGCGCCTCTCCCCCTCCAGATGGACGGTGACCACCTGGGGCTGCGGACGAGCGTGACGTTCACAGGCGTACGCCGTGCACTGCGTGTGATTGTGTGAGTGGAAGGGCCTAAAGTCCTTTCACTCGAACGTTTAGGCCAGGATCCACCCCATGGAAGTACGGCTGTGACCCAGTCGACACTGAGGAATCAAAAAAAACTTTCCGGAAGGGGTTGTATCCGCCGCCGAGGTTTGCGAATCTCTAGGTGGCGATCGGGACGGCCCGCAACACCGGCCTCTACAGACCGCCAGAACCCCTCCTCTCACCACAAGGTCCACACCAGGCAACTGGGAGTCGGCCCTTCCCGCGCGGAGGGATTCGTGAAAGCGTTCACATTCACAAGCACCCTGCATGTAAGACCCAAGGAGAGGTAGCAGCCATGGACTGGCGTCACAACGCCGTTTGCCGCGAGGAAGACCCCGAGCTGTTCTTCCCCATCGGCAACACCGGTCCTGCGCTGCTGCAGATCGAGGAAGCCAAGGCCGTCTGCCGTCGCTGCCCTGTCATTGAGCAGTGCCTGCAGTGGGCGCTCGAGTCCGGCCAGGACTCCGGCGTCTGGGGTGGCCTCAGCGAGGACGAGCGCCGCGCGATGAAGCGCCGCGCCGCCCGCAACCGGGCGCGCCAGGCCAGCGCCTGACGCCCACGCCCCCACGAGCCTGAGCCCGGCGGCGCGTACAGCGCGTACGCAACCCCCGCCCCCGAGCCGCAGCCGCGCAGCACCCCCGGTGCGCATCGCAACGTGAACAAGAAGCCCCGGACCCACCCGGTCCGGGGCTTCTTGCTGTGCGCGTCCGCCCGTGGCTTCTGGTGATGCGCGTCCGCTCCGGGCCTCCGGCGGTGCGCGCCGGGCGTCACTTGTCGGCGCGTACCGGGATGTCGAGGACGACGCGCGTGCCGCGCTCCGGGGCGCGGACCATGTCGAACGTGCCGCCCAGCTCGCCCTCGACGAGGGTGCGGACGATTTGCAGACCCAGATTGCCCGTGCGATGCGGATCGAAGCCTTCCGGCAGGCCGACGCCGTCGTCCTGGACGGTGATCAGCAGCCGGACCTCCTTGGAGGTGCCGCCGCGCACCGCGGACACCTCGACGGTGCCGGTGTCGCCCTCGCGGAAGCCGTGCTCCAGGGCGTTCTGCAGGATCTCGGTGAGGACCATCGACAGCGGCGTGGCGACCTCGGCGTCGAGGATGCCGAAGCGTCCCGTGCGCCGACCCGTCACCTTGCCGGGCGAGATCTCCGCGACCATCGCGAGGACGCGGTCGGCGATGTCGTCGAACTCCACGCGCTCGTCCAGGTTCTGCGAGAGCGTCTCGTGGACGATGGCGATGGAACCCACCCGGCGGACCGCCTCTTCGAGCGCCTCGCGGCCCGAGACGGAGTCGATGCGGCGCGCCTGGAGGCGCAGCAGGGCCGCGACCGTCTGGAGGTTGTTCTTCACCCGGTGGTGGATCTCCCGGATGGTGGCGTCCTTGGTGATCAACTCGCGCTCTCGGCGGCGCAGTTCGGTGACGTCGCGCAGGAGCACGAGCGACCCGATGCGCGGGCCCTTGGGCTTGAGCGGGATGGCGCGCAGCTGGATCACGCCGTCGCCGCCCTCGATCTCGAACTCGCGGGGCGCCCAGCCGCTGGCGAGCTTGATCAGCGCCTCGTCCACGGGCCCGCGGGACGGGGCGAGTTCGGCGGTCGCCTTGCCCAGGTGGTGGCCCACGAGGTCGGCGGCGAGACCGAGGCGGTGGTACGCGGACAGGGCGTTGGGGGACGCGTACTGCACGATGCCGTCCGCGTCGAGGCGGATCAGGCCGTCCCCCACGCGCGGGGACGCGTCCATGTCGACCTGCTGGTCGGGGAACGGGAAGGAGCCCGCCGCGATCATCTGCGCCAGGTCGGACGCCGACTGGAGGTAGGTGAGCTCCAGGCGTGACGGGGTGCGCACCGTCAGGAGGTTGGTGTTGCGGGCGATGACGCCGAGGACGCGGCCCTCCCTGCGCACGGGGATGGACTCGACCCGGACGGGGACCTCCTCGCGCCACTCCGGGTCGCCCTCGCGCACGATGCGGCCCTCGTCGAGGGCGGCGTCCAGGAGCGGGCGGCGGCCGCGCGGGACGAGGTGGCCGACCATGTCGTCCTGGTACGAGGTGGGGCCGGTGTTGGGCCGCATCTGCGCCACGGAGACATAGCGGGTGCCGTCGCGCGTGGGGACCCACAGGACGAGGTCGGCGAAGGACAGGTCGGAGAGCAGCTGCCACTCCGAGACCAGCAGGTGCAGCCACTCGAGGTCGGAGTCGCCGAGGGCTGTGTGCTGGCGTACGAGGTCGTTCATGGAGGGCACGTGTGCGAGCGTACCTGGCGCTCCGGGCAGGGCCCGAGGTCCGCTCCCCCGCGCGCGGAGGCAGTCGGCGCACCGACGGGCCGCGGCGCCAGGGCGGGACCCTCAACCCGTCCCCAACACCGCAGCCCTTTGGTGCATCGGCGGCCGGACTGTGCGGTATCGGCCGCCGATTCGGGAGAAGCCGACGCGGTCAGGGCAGAGAGCGCCGGTTCCTCGGTCCGCTCTCCTGTGCGGGGAGGGCGGAGCTTATACCCCGCATTGTGGACTAGACCATTCTCGTCTGTCTACGTACGGGGAGATGTTTGTTGCCGTGCCGCGCGGGAGGGGCCGGGACACGCCGTCTCAGCGCGCGGAACCCACCGGGTCGGACGCGGGCCAGGCCCGCATCGACACCTCCGCGACGGCCTCCAGCTCCTCGCGGGTGGCGCCGTCCCTCGACTGCTGGGACAGGCCCTGCAGGACGGCGCCCACATAGCGGGCGAGCGCCGCGGTGTCCGTGTCGCGGGGCAGCTCGCCGCTCGCGACCGCGGTCTTGATGCGGTCCTCGAACGAGGCGATGTTCGCGTTGCGCTGGTCGCGGAGGGTCTGCTCCACCTCGGGCGTCGCGCAGTTGACCGCGGCGTGGATGACGAGGCAGCCGTGCGGATGCGACGGGTCCGTGTACTCCGCGGCCGCCTCGCGCAGCATGCGCTCGACGCCCGCGCGCACGGTCGGCTCCTCGTCCATCGCGCGGGCGCCGAAGGCTCCGTACGAGACGGCGTAGCGCTGCAGGACCTCGGCGAACAGGGTCCGCTTGTCGCCGAAGGCCGCGTACAGGCTCGGCGCGCCGATGCCCAGCTCGCGGGTGAGGTCGGAGACGGACGTCGTCTCGTACCCCTGCTCCCAGAACGTGCGCAGGGCCTTCTCCAGGGCCGTCTCGCGGTCGAAGGAGCGGGGTCTGCCTCGCTGTTTCGTCGCCATGGGAAAAATTCTATAGCGGGCACTAGAAAAGAGGGAATGAGATCGGGTACGGTCTTTGTGTAGCGACCGCTAGAGAAAGAGGGGGGCGCCTGACCATGGGTGCGCTGAAGGGGAATGCGACGGGGGCGGCTTCCGGGGAGGCGACACCGGGGGCAGCCGGCCTGACGGCCGGATCCACGGCCGGATCCGCCGCGGGGCGGCTGGCGGGGAGGACCGCGCTCGTCACGGGCGGCAGCCGGGGCATCGGGCGGGGCATCGCCGAGCGGCTCGGCCGGGACGGCGCCCGGATCGCCGTGCACTACGGCAGCAACGAGGCGGCCGCGAAGGAGACCGTGGCCGCGATCGAGCGGGCGGGCGGCTCGGCGTTCGCGATCGGCGCGGAGCTCGGCAGGCCGGGGGACGCCGAGGCGCTGTGGTCGGCGTTCGACGCGCACGCGGACGGCGTCGACATCCTGGTGAACAACGCGGGCATCGGCACGTCACGCCCCTTCGCGGACACCGACGAGGCGGAGTTCGACCGGCTCTTCGCGGTGAACGCCAAGGCGCCGTACTTCATCACGCAGCTCGCCGCGGAGCGCCTGCGGGACGGCGGCCGGATCATCAACATCTCGTCCGGCGTCTCCCGCGCCGCCGTCATGCCGGACATCCTGACGTACGCGATGACGAAGGGCGCCCTGGACGTCTTCACGCGGAACCTGTCGAAGGTCCTCGGCCCCCGGGGCATCACGGTGAACTCGGTCGCCCCGGGCGTCGTGGACACGGACGTCAACGCCGCCTGGCTGCGCGGCGAGGGGAACGAGGCGGCGTGGGCGGGCGCGGCGGCCCTGTCCGCCCTCGGCAAGGTCGGCACGGTGGAAGACATAGCCGACGTGGTCGCGTTCCTGGCCTCGCCGGACGGGCGCTGGGTGACGGGCCAGTGGCTCGACGCCACGGGGGGTTCGCTGGCCTGAGGGGTCAGCGGGTCTCCGTCACCTTGGCCAGCGCCCTGGGCGCGTCGGGGTCCTGGCCGCGGGCGATCGTGACCTCGTAGGCGAGGAGTTGCAGGGGGATGATCTCCAGGATCGGCTGGAGCTCCTCGGCCACGCCCTCCGTCGGCAGCACGAATCCGGCGGACGCCTGCTCGACCTGGGCCTTGGGGCCGATGACCACCAGGTCGGCGCCGCGGCCGCGCAGCCGGTCGAGGACGGGCTGGAGCGCCTCCCCTCCCCTGCCGTCCGTGACCACCGCGATGACCGGCGAGATGTTGTCGACCATGGCGAGGGGGCCGTGCAGGAGGTCGGCGCCGGAGTAGGCGAGGGCGGGGATGTAGCTGGTCTCCATCAGCTTCAGGGCGGCTTCCTTGGCGGTGGGGTAGCCGTAGCCGCGCGAGGTGATCACCATGCGTTCGGCGAAGCGGTAGCGCGCGGCGAGGGTGCGGATCTCCTCGTGACGCGCCAGGAGGTCCGCGGCGAGGCCGGGCAGGGCCCCGGCCTGGGCGCCGTCGCTCCCGTGCAGGCCCTCGACGAAGAGGTACAGGGCGAGCAGGGACGCCGTGTAGGTCTTCGTCGCCGGGAGGGCCTTCTCCGGGCCCGCGAGGATGTCGATGTGGTGCTCGGAGACGGCGGCCAGGGGCGAGTCCGGGTTGTTGGTGACGGCGAGGGTGACGGCACCGGCCTCGCGGGCGGCCCGGGTGGAGGCCACCAGGTCCGGCGAGCCGCCCGACTGGCTCACGGTGATGACCAGGACGTCCCGCAGGTCGGGCTTGGCGGCGTAGGCCGTGGTGGTGGACATGGAGGTCAGCCCGCAGGGCAGGCCGAGACGGACTTCGAGGAGGTACTTGGCGTAGAGCGCGGCGTGGTCGGAGGTGCCGCGGGCGGTGAGCAGCACGAAGCGGGGGCGCTTCGCCGCGACCTCTTCGGCGGTCCGGCGGATCCGGGGGGCGCCGATGTCGAGGATGCGCCGCAGCACGTCGGGCTGCTCGGCCATCTCCCGGGACATGATGCGGCCCGGCTGCTCGCTGTACGGGGAGGAGGGGGTCACGGTCATGCGTACCACTCTGCTCGCTCCCGGCCCGGAGCGCTCCTTGTTCGCCGGGGACGGGGGGCTGCGCGGGCCGGGCCCGGGCGGGGTCCGTTCGCCGGGGCTCGTAGGCGCGGCGGGGCGGGGGCTCGTGGGCGCAGCGGCCGGGGGCGCGAGGGCGCAGCGGGCCGGGGGGCCGCCTCGCCGGGCGTCGTGGACGGGGAGGCGGAAGCATGGGTGCGGAAGGGCTGCGCCGCAGGGGGGCAGCTCTGCTAGATTGGTCTATACCACACCGTCCCCCTTCTCCAGATCGGCAGGCCCAGCGTGGAAGTTGTCATCGTCCCGGACGCCAAGGCAGGCGGCGAGCTCATCGCGGAGGCCATGGCCGCCCTGGTGCGCCGTAAGCCTGACGCCCTGCTCGGTGTCGCCACCGGCTCGACCCCGCTGCCCATCTACGAGGCCCTGACCGCCAAGGTCCGCGACGGTGCCGTGGACGTGGCGCGGGCGCGGATCTGCCAGCTCGACGAGTACGTCGGGCTTCCGGCCGGGCACCCGGAGTCGTACCGCTCGGTGGTGCTGCGTGAGGTCGTCGAGCCGCTCGGCCTGAGCGAGGCGGCCTTCATGGGTCCGGACGGCAGCGCCGAGGATGTACAGGGCGCCTGCGAGGCGTACGACCGCGCCCTCGCCGAGGCGGGCGGGGTGGACCTCCAGCTGCTCGGGATCGGCACGGACGGGCACATCGGGTTCAACGAGCCCTGCTCGTCGCTGGCCTCGCGGACGCGGATCAAGACCCTGACCGAGCAGACCCGGGTGGACAACGCGCGGTTCTTCGACGGCGACATCGACCAGGTCCCGCACCACGTCATCACGCAGGGCATCGGCACGATCCTGGAGGCGCGGCACCTGGTGCTGCTCGCGACGGGCGAGGGCAAGGCGGACGCCGTGGCGGCCACGGTCGAGGGGCCGGTGGCGTCCATCGTGCCCGCGTCGGCGCTGCAGCTGCATCCGCATGCGACGGTCGTGGTGGATGAGGCCGCGGCGTCCAAGCTGAAGCTGTCGGACTACTTCCGGCACACGTATGCCAACAAGCCTGCCTGGCAGGGGCTCTAGGCCTCCGGCCCGGTAAGCAGCTCGGCGCCGGGTCGCCCCTCCCTTCCAGGGTGGGGCGGCCCGGCGCCGTTGTGTTTGCGTACCGCTTGGTCCCGGGTGCGGGCCGGGGGCACAAACGGGCGTGGCTACGCGCCCGTGATGGCCTCCGCTGCTGCGGTGCCGCACACTCGGGCCGCGCCGTGGGTGGCGATGTGCAGGGCGCCCGTGGGCTTGGCCTGCGGGACGCCCATTTCCACGACGATGGTGTCGGGGCGGGTGGCGAGCAGGTGGTCGACGGCCGCCGTCATCCAGGGATGGCGGTGGGCGTCGCGGACGACGGCGACGATCCGCCGGTCCCCCGCCGCGGCCAGGGCCTCGCGGCCCGCGTCGGCGCCGGTGAAGGAGCCGGTCTCGGTGCCGGGCAGCCGGCGGCCGAGTTCGGCGGCGACGCCCCACGGGGTCTCGTCGCCGACGGCGATGTTGGCCACCGGCGTGAACGCGGCGACGTAGGGGGCGCTGGTCAGCGGACCCGCGTAGGTCTCGCTGTGGGTGACGGTCAGCGCGCGGCGGGCCGCGCGCAGGCCGATCTCGGTGTCGGGCACGCCCCCCGAACGCCCGGCCGCGCCCGACACCGAGGTCCAGTGCGCGAGCGCCCTGACCCGGGCAGCCGCGTCGGCGAGCCGCTCCTCGGGCAGCTCGCCCGCGCGCACCGCGGCCACGAGGGCGTCGCGCAGACGGCGTACCGTCAGCTCGTCGTGGAGGCCGCCGCCGACGCAGATGGCGTCGCAGCCGGCGGCGACGGCGAGGACGGTGCCGCGTTCGATGCCGTACGTCGAGGAGATGGCCTGCATCTCGATGCCGTCGGTGACGATCAGGCCGTCGAAGCCGAGCTCGCCGCGGAGCACGTCGGTGAGGATGCGCCGGGAGAGCGTCGCCGGGTACTCCGGGTCGAGGGCCGGGACGCTGATGTGGGCGCTCATGACGGCCTGCGTGCCCGCGGCGATCGCGGCCCGGAAGGGGGCGAGTTCGCGGGCGCCCAGGACGTCCGCGTCGACGCCGATGTGCGGCACGGCGTGGTGCGAGTCGACGGCCGTGTCGCCGTGGCCGGGGAAGTGCTTGGCGCAGGCGGCGACGCCGGAGGACTGCAGGCCCTCGATGTAGGCGGCGGTGTGCCGGGCCACCAGGTCCGGGTCCGCGCCGAAGGAGCGCACCCCGATGACCGGGTTGTCCGGGTCGGAGTTGACGTCCGCGGACGGCGCCCAGTTGAAGGTGACGCCGCACTCGGCGAGGCGGCGGCCCAGCTCGGCGGCGACGCCGCGGGTGAGCGCGGTGTCGTCCACCGCGCCGAGCGCGTGGTTGCCGGGGAAGGACGAGCCGGTGCGCACTTCGAGGCGGGTGACGTCACCGCTCTCCTCGTCGATGGCGACGATGAGGTCCTCGCGCTCGGCGCGCAGCTGGGCGGTGAGCGCGGCCACCTGCTCGGGCGTCTGGACGTTGCGGCCGAACAGGCCCACGGCGGCCAGGCCCTCGCCGATGTGGCGGAGCAGCCAGTCGGGGGCGGTGGTGCCGCCGAAGCCGGGCTGGAGGACGGTCAGGGCGTCGCGCGTCAGGGCGTCCGGCGCGGATGCGGTAGAGCTCATGGGTGTGCGTTATCCCTTCACGGCACCGTCGGTGAGGCCGGCGACGGCGCGCCGCTGGAGGAAGACGAAGAGGAGCAGGATCGGGATGGCGAAGATCGAGGAGGCCGCCATGGTGGCGCCCCAGTCGTCGCCGTAGACGGTCTGGAAGCTCGACAGCCAGGACGGGAGCGTCTTGGACTCCGGGTCCTTGTTGACGAGGAGGGCGATCGGGAACTCGTTCCAGGCGGTGATGAAGCCGAAGAGCGAGGTGGACATCAGGCCGGGGGCGAGCAGCGGCAGGATGACGCGGCGGAAGGCCTGCATGCGGGTGCAGCCGTCGACCATCGCCGACTCCTCCAGCTCCTTGGGCACGGCGGCGACGAAGCCGCGCAGCGTGAGGATCGTGAAGGGCAGGATCATCACCATGTAGAACAGCGTCAGCGGGACCAGGCTGTTCAGCATCTCCGCGTCGCGCACGATCATGTAGATCGAGATGACCATGACTTCCCAGGGCGCCATCTGGGCCAGCATGAAGCCGATGATGAAGCCCCGGCGGCCCTTGAACCGCATGCGGGCGAGGGCGAAGGCCGACAGCAGGGCGATGATGAGCGAGAAGACGACCGCGAGGACGGTGACGGTCACCGAGTTGATGACCATCTGCCAGAAGTGGTCGGCGTCGACGGCCGTCTTGAAGTGCTCGAAGGTGAAGTCGAACGGGATCCAGACCGGGTCTTCGCTGATGATGTCGCCGGTCGGCTTGAAGGCCGTGGCGAACATCCAGTAGACGGGGAAGACGAGGCCGATGAAGAGGATGACGGCGATGACGTTGGGCCAGACGCGGCCGAACAGGGAGCGCTTCACGCGTCCTCCTCTTGCTTGAGCACGATGCGCAGGTGGTACGCGGTCAGCACCAGCATGATGATGATGGTCAGCATGGCGATGGCGGAGCCCATGCCGTAGTGCTGGTTGCCCGAGCCCTCGATGTAGGCGTAGACCGGCAGGATCTCGGTGAGCCGCTCCGGACCGCCCTTGTTGATCGCGTAGACCTGGGCGAGGGCCTTGAAGACCCAGATGACCTCGAGGAAGGTCGTGGCGTACAGGAAGGGCCGCAGGAACGGCAGGGTCACCGAGGTGAACTGCTTCCAGGCACCGGCGCCGTCGAGGGACGCGGCCTCGTAGAGCTCCTTGGGGATCGTCGTGGTGGCGGCGTACAGATTGATCGCCACGAACGGGATCGACATCCACACGATCAGCGTGATGATCACGAAGAAGGTGGAGTACTGGCCGCCGAACCAGTCGTAGTCGGCCATGGAGCTGAAGCCGATCTTGGCGAGGACCCAGTTGACGACGCCGTAGCGCTGGGCGAAGAGCCACTGGTAGACGGTGGTGCCGCCGATGACGGGCATGGCCCAGGCGAGGACGAGGCCGAAGAGCAGCAGCCGTCGCATCTTGTTGCCGAGCTTGGCGAGCAGCAGTCCGATCAGGGTGCCGAGCACCATGATGAGGACGACGTTGATGGCGGTGAAGACGATCGACCGCCCGACGACGCGCCAGAAGTCCTCGCTCTTGAGGACCTCCTTGTAGTTGTCGACGCCGTTCCACTCGGTGAGATGCAGGATGACCTGTCTCATGTTGAGGTTCTGGAACGACAGGATCCCGTTGTTCACCAGCGGCCAGCCCAGGAACACCAGGGTGGCCACGAGTGCGGGAAGCAACAGCAGATACGGCGCCAGAGCCCCGGCCCTGGCGCGGGGCGTGCGCGGGGCCCCGGTGCGCCCGCCGCCCGACTTCACTACCTCCGGCGGGCCGGAGGGCGGCCGTTCGGTCTGTACGGTCATGCTCGCCATCTCTCTCATCGGCACGTCACACAGGAATGCGCCGGGGGCGGCGAGGCAGCGGGCCGCGGGCCGCGGGCACGACCCTGCCTGTTGTCACCGCCCCCGGCGGGGCGCTTCCTTACTGCTTCTGCGACAGGCGCTTGTTGAACTCGCCCTCGACCTTCTTGGCGGCGTCGGCGGGCGATTCGCCGTTCATGACCGCGGTCAGGTAGCTCTTGATCGGGTTGGGCTCGTTCTCGACGGCGGCCCACTCCGGGATCAGCGGGGTGATGCCACCGCCGGCGGCGGCCGGAGCCATGGCCTCGGCGGCCGGGTTGCCCTTGAGGTTGGACTCCAGGGCCTGCTTGTTCGGGATCACGCCGCCTTCCTTGGCGAGCTGGCCCTCGAACTTGTCGGACATCGCGATCTTCAGGAACTCCTTGGCGAGCTCCTGCTTCTTGCTGGTCGCGGCGACGGCGAGGTTGGAGCCGCCGAGGAAGACGCCCTCGGGCTTGTCGGCCGCGTCGCCCGGGATCGTGAAGTAGCCGATGTCCTTCTCGATCTTCTTGTTGGCCTTGATGGCCGTGGCGGCCTCCCAGCTCATGCCGATGAAGGCGCCGGTCTTGCCCTTGGCGAAGACCTCGGCCTGCTGCGGGGTGGCCTCGTCCTTGTTCTTCGGCGCCTTCGACAGGGCCTGGAACTTCTTGTACGTCTCGGCGGCCTTGGCGACCTTCGGGTCGTCCAGGTTGGAGACGTACTTGTCGCCGTCCTTCTTGACCAGCTCGCCGCCCTGTCCGATGACGAGGCCCACGAAGTGGTACCAGTTCTGGCCGGGCAGGTAGATCGGCTCCGCGTCGGTCTTGTCGCCGATCTTCTTCAGGTCGGCGTAGAACTCGTCGCGGGTCTTGGGCGTCTTCTTGATGCCCGCGTCGGCCCAGACCTTCTTGTTGTAGAGCACGACGCGGTTCAGGACGAACCACGGGGCGGCGTACTGCTTGCCGTCGACGACCGTGGACTTGTTGATCGAGTCGGTCCAGTCGGAGCCGATCGACTCCTTGAGGTCGCTCAGGTCGGCGAGGCCGCCGGACTTGGCGTACGCGGCCGTCTGGGTGTTGCCGATCTCGAAGACGTCCGGCGGGTTCTCCTCGGAGAGGGCGGCGGTCAGCTTCGGCTGGATGCCGTTCCAGTCCTGGACCTCGAGCTTGAGCTTGGCGCCCGTCTTCTTCTCGAAGGCCGTCTTGACGTCCTTGGTCCAGCCGTCCGGCGTCGAGCCGTCCATGGCCCAGAGCGTCAGCGTCTCACCCTTGAAGCCGTCCGCCCCGGACTTCTTCTTGTCGCCGTCGTCGCCACCGCAGGCCGCGATCGAGACCAACATGCCCGCGACACCGATCGCCGCGATGAGCTTCCGCTTCACGTCATCCTCCTTTGGATGCCAGCCAACCCCCCACCCGCAGCGACCAAGAGGACCGAAAGACTGCCCGTGGGACTGGACCTGGTCTTTAATGGTGTAGACCAGTACGGGGGAGCTTGGCCTAGACCTTTTGGGGTGTCAAGGGTGTATAAGAAGGGCAGTCGGCTCCGTTATCGGACCGACACCTGAGCGGCACGGCTCTCCCCCGACGGCTTCGCTCGAACAGGGGTGACCCCCCTGGGCCGGACCGTGCCACGATGTGAGCCGCGACAGACGGAGGAGCCGGTGACGGCAGCAGCACAGGAGCCGGTGAGAGCAGCACAGGAGCGGGAAAGGCGGAGCATGGGCACAGAGGCGGGCAGTACCCGGGCAGAGGTGGGCACCTCGGCGACGGCATCCGCGAGCGCGGCCGCCCCCACCCTCACGACGGGCGACGGCTCCGGCCCCGCCAAGTCCGTGCGCCCGGCCCGCGTGCCCAAGTACTACCGCCTGAAGCGGCACTTGCTGGACATGACCGAGACCCTGCCGCCGGGCACCCCGGTGCCGCCCGAGCGCACCCTCGCCGCCGAGTTCGACACCTCGCGCACGACGGTGCGCCAGGCCCTGCAGGAGCTGGTCGTCGAGGGCCGCCTGGAGCGCATCCAGGGCAAGGGCACGTTCGTGGCCAAGCCGAAGGTGTCGCAGGCGCTCCAACTCACCTCGTACACCGAGGACATGAAGGCCCAGGGCCTGGAGCCGACCTCCCAGCTCCTGGACATCGGGTACATCACCGCCGACGACACCCTGGCCGGCCTCCTGGACATCGCCGCCGGGGGGCGCGTCCTGCGCATCGAGCGGCTGCGGCTCGCCAGCGGCGAGCCGATGGCCATCGAGACCACGCACCTGTCCGCCAAGCGCTTCCCGGCGCTCAGACGCTCGCTCGTGAAGTACACGTCCCTGTACACGGCCCTCGCCGAGGTCTACGACGTGCACCTCGCCGAGGCCGAGGAGACCATCGAGACCTCCCTGGCGACCCCGCGCGAGGCGGGCCTGCTCGGCACCGACGTGGGCCTGCCGATGCTGATGCTGTCGCGGCACTCCGTGGACGGCGGCGGGCAGCCGGTGGAGTGGGTGCGCTCGGTGTACCGGGGCGACCGCTACAAGTTCGTGGCCCGGCTCAAGCGACCCCAGGACTGAGACCGCCCAAGCGGCCGCGGGGCGGGGACGTTCACGCGGCCGCGGGGCTGAGACCGCGGGGCCAAGCCCCAGGACCGAGGCCGCCCAAGCCCCCCGGGCCGCGGCGGCACCGCGTTTCACCCTGCCCGCCCCGTAGCGCGGATCACTTTCCTGCCCTACCGTCCTCCCGTCACCGCAGACACGCGACCGGGAGGACGGCCCGTGCGCACAGCCACCCCCAAGACCATCGCCCTCTGGAGCCTCGTCGCGCTGGTCGGCGCCGCGGGCTGGACCGTGCTCGCGCTCTCCCGGGACGAGGAGGTGTCCGCCGCCTGGATGGTGGCCGCCGCCCTCGGCTCGTACGCCATCGCCTACCGCTTCTACGCGAAGTTCATCGCGTACAAGGTCCTGCGCGTCGACAAGCGCAGGGCCACGCCCGCCGAGCGGCTCGACAACGGCATCGACTACCACCCGACCGACCGGCGCGTCCTGCTCGGCCACCACTTCGCGGCGATCGCGGGCGCCGGACCCCTCGTCGGACCGGTGCTCGCCGCCCAGATGGGGTACTTGCCCGGCACCATCTGGATCATCGCGGGAGTGATCTTCGCGGGGGCCGTGCAGGACATGGTGGTCCTGTTCTTCTCCACCCGCCGCGACGGCAAGTCGCTCGGCCAGATGGCGCGGGACGAGATCGGCCCGTTCGGCGGCGCCGCCGCCCTGCTCGCCACCTTCGCCATCATGATCATCCTGCTCGGGGTGCTCGCCCTGGTGATCGTGAACGCCCTCGCCGAGTCGCCCTGGGGCACCTTCTCCATCGCGATGACGATCCCGATCGCCCTGTTCATGGGCTTCTACCTGCGCGTCCTGCGCCCCGGCCGGGTCAGCGAGGTCTCGCTCATCGGCATCGCACTGCTGCTGCTCGCCCTGGTCGCGGGCCGCTGGGTGGCGGAGTCCTCGTGGGCGGAGGCCTTCACGCTCGCGCCGTCGACGCTGGTCATCTGGCTGGTGGCGTACGGCTTCATCGCGTCGATCCTGCCGGTGTGGATGCTGCTCGCGCCGCGCGACTACCTGTCCACGTTCATGAAGATCGGCACGATCGTGCTGCTCGCGCTCGGCGTGGTCGTCACCCTGCCGACGCTCAGGATGGACCCGGTCACCGACTTCGCCTCGCGCGGCGACGGACCGGTCTTCGCGGGCTCGCTCTTCCCGTTCGTGTTCATCACGATCGCGTGCGGCGCGCTCTCCGGCTTCCACGCCCTGATCTCCTCCGGTACGACGCCGAAGATGATCCAGAAGGAGACCCAGGTCCGGATGATCGGCTACGGCTCCATGCTGATGGAGTCGTCCGTGGCGGTGATGGCCCTGATCGCGGCGAGCATCATCGACCCGGGCCTGTACTTCGCGATGAACGCGCCCGCGGGCGTGGTCGGCGACACCGTCCAGGAGGCGTCACGGGCGGTCGCGAACTTCGGGTACACCATCTCCCCCGAGGACCTGGCGCGGGCCGCCGCGGACGTCGAGGAGAGCTCGCTGCTCTCGCGCACGGGCGGCGCCCCCACCCTCGCGATCGGCGTCTCGGAGATCTTCTCCAAGGTCACCGGGGACTCGCTGCGGGCCTTCTGGTACCACTTCGCGATCATGTTTGAGGCGCTGTTCATCCTCACCGCGCTCGACGCGGGCACGCGCGTGGGCCGGTTCATGCTCCAGGACATGCTGGGCAACGTCTACAAGCCCTTCAAGAACGTGAGTTGGAAGCCGGGCCTGGTGCTGACCAGCGCGGCCGTGACCGGCCTGTGGGGCTACTTCCTCTGGGTCGGCGTGCACGAGCCGCTCGGCGGCATCAACCAGCTCTTCCCGATCTTCGGCATCGCCAACCAGCTGCTCGCCGCCGTCGCCCTCGCCGTGTGCACCACGCTCCTGGTGAAGTCCGGACGGCTCAAGTGGGCCTGGATCACCGGGGTTCCGCTGGTCTGGGACGCGACGGTGACGCTCACGGCGAGCTGGCAGAAGGTGTTCTCCAGCGACCCGCGCGTGGGCTTCTTCAAGCAGCGCTCCGTCTACCAGGACGCCATCGACGACGGCAAGGTCCTGCCGCCCGCCAAGACCATGGACGACATGCACACCGTGGTCACCAACTCCACGGTGGACGGGGTGCTTTCGGCGGCCCTCGCGATCCTCGTCGTGATCGTGCTCCTGGACGCGGCCCGCGTCTGCGTCCGGCACGTCCGCGACCCGCTGTCCTCGCGCCTGAGCGAGACGCCGTTCGTGGAGTCGAGGACCGTCGCGCCCGCCGGGCTCGTCGCCACGAAGGAGGAGAAGGCGGAACTCGCGGCCTACGAGCGCGCCGAGGCGGGCTCGTCGTGACCGGGCCGCTGCGCCGCGCGCTGCGCGCCGTCCGTTGGTACGTACGGGAGTTGACGGACGAGTCCGCGTACGAGCGGTACGTGGCGCACGTCCGCAAGGAGCATCCGGCCGCGGCCGTGCCGACCCGGCGGGCGTTCGAGCGTATGCGGACGGACCGCCAGGAGTCGGACCCGCGGCAGGGGTTCCGCTGCTGCTGAGGAGCCCTTTCGGCCCTTCTGTGGCTCGTCCGTTATACGGACAGGGGTTCCGTAGCCCGAGACCGTCGCTTAGATTTCCCGCACGTTAAACACGGGATAAGTGAGCGAACGGAGCCGCGGTATGCCAGATGTGCCTGAAGTGCCGGTTGCGCCTGAAGTGAGACAGCCGGTGGTCACGCCGGTCCGTGTGGTCATCGCCCTCTGTCTCGTGGCGCCCTTCGTGGCCATGCTCTGGGTGAGCTCCTACGCGAAGGCCGACCCGGCCTTCATCGGCATCCCGTTCTTCTACTGGTACCAGATGCTGTGGGTGCTGATCTCGACCGCGCTCACGATGATCGCCTACCAGCTGTGGCAGCGTGACCAGCGCGGCCGCGCGGCCGCCCGCGCCCAGGGGGGTGCGCGGTCATGAACGACGGCGTGAACGGCGTCGCACTCGCCGTCTTCATCTTCTTCTTCCTCGCGGTGACGGTCATGGGCTTCCTGGCCTCCCGCTGGCGCCGGGCCGAGAACGAGCAGAGCCTCGACGAATGGGGCCTCGGCGGCCGGTCGTTCGGCACCTGGGTGACCTGGTTCCTGCTCGGCGGCGACCTCTACACGGCGTACACCTTCGTGGCCGTGCCCGCGGCGATCTACGCGGCGGGCGCCGCCGGGTTCTTCGCGGTGCCGTACACCATCCTCGTCTATCCGCTGATCTTCACCTTCCTGCCGCGCCTGTGGTCGGTGTCGCACAAGCACGGCTACGTCACCACCTCCGACTTCGTGCGCGGGCGCTTCGGCTCCAAGGGGCTCTCGCTCGCGGTGGCCGTCACCGGCATCCTCGCCACGATGCCGTACATCGCGCTCCAACTCGTCGGCATCCAGGCCGTGCTCGACGTGATGGGCGTCGGCGGCGGCGAGGACACCAACTGGTTCGTCAAGGACCTGCCGCTGCTCATCGCCTTCGGCGTGCTCGCCGCGTACACCTACTCCTCGGGCCTCAGGGCCCCGGCCCTGATCGCGTTCGTGAAGGACACCCTGATCTACATCGTGATCGCGGTGGCCATCATCTACATCCCCATCAAGCTGGGCGGGTTCGACGAGATCTTCCAGGCGGCGAACGAGAAGTTCTCGGCGACGAACGAGGCGACCGGCAAGCCCGTCGGCGCGCTCGTGCCCGGCGACGCGGGCACCTGGACGTACGCGACCCTGGCCCTCGGCTCGGCGCTCGCCCTGTTCATGTACCCCCACTCGATCACCGCGACGCTGTCCTCGCGCAGCCGTGACGTGATCCGCCGCAACACCACGATCCTGCCGCTGTACTCGCTGATGCTGGGCCTGCTCGCGCTGCTCGGCTTCATGGCGATCGCGGCCGGGGTGAAGGTCGAGAACGGACAGCTGGCGATTCCGCAGCTGTTCGAGGACATGTTCCCCGACTGGTTCACCGGCGTCGCGTTCGCGGCGATCGGCATCGGCGCGCTCGTGCCCGCCGCCATCATGTCCATCGCGGCCGCGAACCTCTTCACGCGCAACATCTACAAGGACTTCCTGAAGCCCGACGCGACGCCCGAGCAGGAGACCAAGGTCTCCAAGCTGGTCTCACTCCTGGTGAAGGTGGGCGCCCTCGCCTTCGTGCTCACCATGGACAAGACGGTCGCCATCAACTTCCAGCTGCTGGGCGGCATCTGGATCCTGCAGACCATGCCCGCGCTCGTCGGCGGCCTGTTCACCCGGTGGTTCCACCGGTGGGCGCTGCTCGCCGGCTGGGCGGTCGGCATGGTCTACGGGACGGTGGCCGCGTACGGCGTCGCCTCGCCGACGCAAGCGCACTTCGGCGGCTCCTCCAAGGAGATCCCCGGCATCGGCGAGATCGGCTACATCGGCCTGACGGCGTTCGTCCTGAACGTGGTCGTGACGGTCGTCCTCACCTTCGTCCTGAAGGCGCTCAAGGCCCCCGAGGGCGTCGACGAGACCTCCCCCGAGGACTACACGGCGGACGCCGGCGACAAGGGCGTGGCCACCGAACTGCCCAAGGTGGGGGCGGGCCACTGAACCAGGGCGGTACGCACGGACGGGGCCGGGGCACGGGCCGGCGGCGGGCGCATGCGAAAGGATGTACGCATGAGACGTTCCCGCCGCCTCCTCCCAGCTCTGCTCCTCGCCCCGCTCGCCCTCACCGGCTG
Organism: Streptomyces sp. NRRL B-1347; assembly: GCF_000720325.1. Taxonomy (GTDB): domain Bacteria; phylum Actinomycetota; class Actinomycetes; order Streptomycetales; family Streptomycetaceae; genus Streptomyces. The sequence goes on along the minus strand of NZ_JOJM01000040.1, from coordinate 39,147 downwards.
CGGCTCGGACAGCCTCGACAGCGCGGCGCCGCCGGACCGCTCCGAGCTCAAGGCGCGCGCCGAGGCGGCGCAGACCGTCGTGGAGCACGTGTACGTGACGCAGGCCGACGGCTTCGAACTCGCCCGGCAGTCGGTGGGCGTGATCGGTGACTACGGCTTCCAGTCCACGTACGTGCGGGACAAGGGCGGCGCGCAGCTGACCCTCTCCGTCGACCGGGGCACCGTCACCGACAAGAACTGCCGCACGGTCCCGCCCGCCGCCGAGAGCTGCGAGAAGGACGGCAAGGGCTGGTACCGCGTCACGGGCTCCCGGCACGAGTACGTCCGCTCGGAGAACGGGCTGCGCGTCCAGCTCGCCGCCGACCGCGGCGCGGTGGACCGCGCCGTGCTGCGCGCCGCCGCCGAGGACGCCCACCCCGCCGACGACCGCGAGCTGGACGCCACCCTGCCCGAGCCCGCCGACCCCGGAGGCCCGGCCGCGGACGGCGGCGGGACGGGCCTTCCTCCGGACCGCGGCGACCTTCCCCCGGACGGGGACGGCGCCCCGCAGGACCCGCCGGGCGCGAGCGGCTGACCGGCCGGCGCGGGGGCTCTCGGGCACACTGCCGCGCATGGACATAGTCATCAGGCGGGCCCGGCCCGCCGAGTACGCGGCTCTCGGCGACCTCACCGTCGAGGCGTATCTGCGCGACGGGTTCCTGGCGTTCGGCGCCGAGGACGGCGGCTACCGGGACCACCTGCGCGACGTCGCGGGGCGGGCCGACGCGGCCGAGGTGCTCGTCGCGGTGGCGGGCGAGCAACTGCTCGGGGGCGTGACGTTCGTGCCCTCGGCCGGGCCCATGACGGACATCGCGCGCGCGGACGAGGCGGAGGTCCGGATGCTCGCCGTCGCGCGCGCGGCGCGCGGACGGGGTGCGGGCGAGGCCCTGGTGCGCGCCTGCGTCGAGCGGGCCAGGGCCGCGGAGCGCGCCGCGGTCGTCCTGTCCACGCAGCCGACGATGCGCGCGGCACAGCGGCTCTACGAGCGGCTCGGCTTCGTCCGCGCCCCGCGCCGGGACTGGGAACCGGTCCCCGGTCTGACCCTTCTCTCCTACGAGTTGACGCTCTGACGGGCACACGAGCGACCACACCCCGTGAGGAACCGGTCACCTCCGACACAACATCTAGGGGTGCCACCGAAACCCAGCACAAGATGTATGCTCGTCCTCGCTGTCGTCGCAGGGGAATCCGGTGCAAGTCCGGAACTGTCCCGCAACGGTGTACGTGTGCGCATTTGCGTACCCGCAAGTCCGAGGACCTGCCGACAGCACGCCCGTGCCGCCCGGTCCGGGCGCAGACGTCCGGGCCTCGTGGAATGGGCTGGTGGACGGCGTGCGTACCGCTGCCCGCGGTCGCTCCCGTGTGCCCTCGCCCCCCCTCGAAGCCCAGAGCCGAGCGAGGGAGAGCACCACGTGACCATCGCGCCCGCCGAGCCCGCGTCAGCGCAGGCCGAAGCCGGTCAGCAGCACGCCGAGCAGTCCGCGTCGTCCGCCGACGGCCCCGGAACCGCCCTGCTGCGCACCCTGACCGACCTCACCGCCGACCTCCCCGACGCCGACCCCGGTCGCGTCGCCGCGGCTGCCCTGCGCGGCCGCTCGGCGAAGGCCGACGAGGCCGAGTTGCGGGAGCTCGCCACCGAGGCGGCCGCCGGGCTCATCTCCGAGGACCCCGCGTACTCCCTGCTCGCCGCCCGGCTCCTGTCCATCGGCATCCGCGAGGAGGCCGCGTCGCAGGGCGTCACGTCGTTCTCCGGATCCGTCGCGGTCGGCCACCGCGAGGGCCTGATCGCCGACCGCACCGCCGCGTTCACGGAGCTGCACGGCGCCCGTCTGGACGGGCTCGTGGAGGCCGCGCTCGCCGACGGCGCCGACCGCCGCTTCGGCTACTTCGGCCTGCGCACGCTGCACAGCCGCTACCTGCTGCGCCACCCGATCACCCGCAAGGTCATCGAGACGCCGCAGCACTTCATGCTGCGCGTGGCCACCGGTCTCGCCGAGGACGAATCCGAGCGCGCGCTCGACGAGGTCGCCGCCCTGTACCGCCTGATGAGCCGTCTGGACTACCTGCCGTCCTCGCCGACGCTCTTCAATTCCGGCACCCGGCACCCGCAGATGTCGAGCTGCTACCTGCTCGACTCGCCGCTCGACGAGCTGGACTCGATCTACGACCGCTACCACCAGGTGGCGCGCCTGTCGAAGCACGCCGGCGGCATCGGCCTCTCGTACTCCCGCATCCGCTCGCGCGGTTCGCTGATCCGCGGCACGAACGGCCACTCCAACGGCATCGTGCCGTTCCTGAAGACGCTGGACGCCTCCGTCGCCGCCGTGAACCAGGGCGGCCGCCGCAAGGGCGCCGCCGCCGTCTACCTGGAGACCTGGCACTCCGACATCGAGGAGTTCCTGGAGCTGCGCGACAACACGGGCGAGGACGCCCGGCGCACCCACAACCTGAACCTGGCGCACTGGATCCCGGACGAGTTCATGCGCCGGGTCGCCGCCGACCAGGAGTGGTCGCTGTTCTCGCCCGCCGACGTGCCCGAGCTCGTCGACCTGTGGGGCGACGAGTTCGACGCGGCCTACCGCGCGGCGGAGGCCAAGGGCCTGGCCCGCAAGACCATGCCCGCCCGTGACCTGTACGGCCGCATGATGCGCACCCTGGCGCAGACCGGCAACGGCTGGATGACCTTCAAGGACGCCTCCAACCGCACGGCCAACCAGACCGCCGAGCCCGGCCACACCGTGCACTCCTCCAACCTGTGCACGGAGATCCTCGAAGTCACCGACGACGGCGAGACGGCCGTGTGCAACCTCGGCTCGGTGAACCTCGGCGCCTTCGTGGCCGACGGGGACATCGACTGGGAGCGCCTCGACGCCACCGTCCGCACCGCCGTGACGTTCCTCGACCGCGTCGTGGACATCAACTTCTACCCGACCGAGCAGGCCGGGCGCTCCAACGCCAAGTGGCGCCCGGTGGGCCTCGGCGCCATGGGTCTGCAGGACGTCTTCTTCCAGCTGCGGCTGCCCTTCGACTCCCCCGAGGCCAAGGCGCTGTCCACGAAGATCGCCGAGCGGATCATGCTCGCCGCCTACGAGGCCTCCGCGGACCTCGCCGAGCGCCACGGCCCGCTGCCCGCCTGGGAGAAGACCCGCACCGCGCGCGGCGTCCTGCACCCCGACCACTACGAGCACACCGCGGCCGAGCGCGCCTGGCCCGAGCGCTGGGAGGCGCTGCGGGAGCGCATCGGCAAGGTCGGCATGCGCAACTCGCTGCTCCTGGCCATCGCCCCGACCGCCACCATCGCGTCCATCGCGGGCGTCTACGAGTGCATCGAACCGCAGGTCTCCAACCTCTTCAAGCGCGAGACCCTGTCCGGCGAGTTCCTCCAGGTGAACTCCTACCTGGTGCAGGACCTCAAGAAGCTCGGCGTCTGGGACGCGCAGACCCGTGAGGCGCTGCGCGAGTCCAACGGCTCGGTGCAGGGCTTCACCTGGGTGCCCGCGGACGTGCGGAACCTGTACCGCACGGCCTGGGAGATCCCGCAGCGCGGCCTGATCGACATGGCCGCGGCGCGCACCCCGTACCTCGACCAGTCGCAGTCCCTGAACCTGTTCCTGGAGACGCCGACCATCGGCAAGCTCTCCTCGATGTACGCCTACGCCTGGCAGCAGGGCCTCAAGACCACGTACTACCTGCGCTCGCGCCCCGCGACGCGCATCGCCCGCGCCGCCGGTGGCTCCGCCGCCGCGGCCGCCCCCGTCCCCCAGCAGGTGACCGACCCCGAGGCGATCGCCTGCTCCCTGGAAAACCCCGAGTCCTGCGAGGCCTGCCAGTAATGTCCCAGTCGGAACTGCACACCACCACGACGACGGGCGAGAAGAACCTGCTCGACCCGGGCTTCGAGCTGACGCTCCGCCCGATGCGCTACCCGGACTTCTACGAGCGCTACCGCGACGCGATCAAGAACACCTGGACCGTGGAGGAGGTCGACCTCCACTCGGACGTGGCCGACCTGGCCAAGCTCACGCCCGAGGAGCAGCACCTGATCGGCCGCCTGGTCGCGTTCTTCGCGACCGGCGACTCGATCGTGGCGAACAACCTCGTGCTCACGCTGTACAAGCACATCAACTCCCCCGAGGCACGGCTCTACCTGAGCCGTCAGCTGTTCGAGGAGGCCGTGCACGTCCAGTTCTATCTGACGCTGCTCGACACCTACCTGCCGGACCCGGAGGACCGCGCCGCCGCCTTCGCGGCCGTGGAGAACATCCCCTCCATCCGCGAGAAGGCCGAGTTCTGCTTCAAGTGGATGGACTCGGTGGAGAAGCTGGACCGCCTGGAGTCCCAGGCCGACCGGCGCCGCTTCCTGCTGAACCTGATCTGCTTCGCGGCGTGCATCGAGGGCCTGTTCTTCTACGGCGCCTTCGCCTACGTCTACTGGCTGCGCAGCCGCGGTCTGCTGCACGGCCTCGCGACCGGCACCAACTGGGTGTTCCGCGACGAGACGATGCACATGTCCTTCGCCTTCGAGGTCGTGGACACCGTCCGCAAGGAGGAGCCCGAGCTCTTCGACGACGCGCTGCAGCAGCAGGTCACGGACATGCTGAAGGAGGCGGTCGACGCCGAGCTGCAGTTCGCGCGCGACCTGTGCGGTGAGGGCCTGCCCGGCATGAACACCGAGTCGATGCGCGAGTACCTGGAGTGCGTCGCCGACCAGCGCCTGGCGCGCCTCGGCTTCGCCCCGGTGTACGGCTCCGAGAACCCGTTCTCGTTCATGGAGCTGCAGGGCGTTCAGGAGCTGACCAACTTCTTCGAGCGGCGCCCGTCCGCGTACCAGGTCGCCGTGGAGGGCTCGGTCTCCTTCGACGACGAGTTCTGATCCTGCGGTCCGGGCCCGTGCTCGGCCTCCCGCAGCTGCCGGTCGATCCGGCGGTCGTGGGCGTGGCCGATCAGTGACGGCAGGGCCATGAGCAGGAAGACTCCGAGGACGGCCAGCGTGTCGAGTGCGTCGTGTGCGTTCATGACGACCACTCTCGCGCCGGCCGTCCTTCGGCGTGAGTGGCAGGACTGTCGCACAGCCTCGATTTCCTGCCAGCGGCAGGGCACACTGTCCCCATGTTGAGGAACGTGGCCGCCGTCGCGCTGGACGGCGTGCATCCCTTCGAACTCGGCGTGGTGTCCGAGGTGTTCGGACTCGACCGCAGCGACGAGGGTCTTCCGGTGTACGACTTCGCGCTCGTCTCGGCCGAGGGCCCGACGCTCTCCACCCACGCCGGCTTCACCATCTCCACGCCGTACGGCCTCGACCGGCTCGAAGAGGCCGACCTCATCACCGTCCCGGCGGGCGACTCCTATGTGACGCGGGACTTCCCGCCCGTGCTGCTCGACGCGCTGCGCCGCGCCGCCGACCGCGGCACCCGGGTGCTCAGCGTCTGCACCGGCGCCTTCGTGCTCGCGGCGGCCGGTCTCCTGGACGGGCGGCGCTGCGCGGTGCACTGGCGCCACGCCGAGGAGCTGGTCCGCCGCTACCCGCGCGCCGTCGTCGAGCCGGACGTGCTGTACGTCGACGAGGACCCGGTGATCACCTCCGCGGGCACCGCAGCGGGCATCGACGCGGCGCTGCACCTGGTCCGCAGGGAGAACGGCGCGGAGGTCGCCAACGCCATCGCCCGCCGGATGGTCGTGCCGCCGCACCGCGACGGCGGCCAGGCCCAGTACATCGAGCGCCCGCTGCCGCGCACCCGCTGCGACACCGTCGGCGAGGTCCTGGCGTGGATGGAGCGCCACCTCGACCAGGAGCTGACCGTGGACCAGCTCGCCGCCCGCGCCCACATGTCGCCGCGCACCTTCGCCCGCCGCTTCCAGCAGGAGACCGGCACCACCCCCTACCGCTGGCTGCTGCGCCAACGCCTGCTGCGCGCCCAGGAGTTGCTGGAGGCCACGGACCAGACCGTGGACGCGATCGCGTGGCGCTCCGGCTTCGCGAACGCGGCCGCGCTGCGCCATCAGTTCGTCCGCGTGCTCGGGACGACGCCGAACGCCTACCGGCGTACGTTCCGCGGGCCCGGGGCCGAGCCGGCGGCCTGACGCGCGCACCCGCACCGGCCCGGAGGCGGTGCGGGCACGCGGCGTGCCGGTGTCAGCGCGCCGTGGCGCGCAGCACCAGATCCCGCGGATGCAGCGTGATGCCGACCTTCGTGCGCGGGTCGGTCCGCGCCACCGGGGCCAGTCGCCACCGGGGGACGATCGTGGCCAGGATGAGGGTGAGTTCCGCCAGGCTGAAGTGATCGCCCGGGCACTTACGGTTGCCCACGCTGAAGGGCATCATGGCGAACTCCGGTACGCTCGCCGCGCGTTCCGGATTCCACCGGTCCGGGTCGAACTCCAGATGCCGCTCGAAGGAACGCGGATCGCGCTGCATCGCGTACACGCTGTACACGATGTCCGCGTCGGCCGGAATGCGATAGCCGCCGAGGGTGGTCTCGGCCACGGACCGCCGCGTGAAAATCCAGGCGGCCGGTCGTATACGCATCGCCTCCGTGACGACATTGCGCGTGTGCCGCAGCTCGCCGAGATCGGCGAAGGCGACCGGACGCCCTCGCGTCACGGAATTTACCTCTTCAACCAACCGCCTTTCGTGCTCCGGGTGTTCGGTGAGCAGATGGAAGGTCCATGCCAGTGTCGAGGCGACATTCTCGGCGCCCGCCACGACGAGCGAGACGACGTGGTCATGGATCTCCTGGTCCGTCAGCGGCTGCCCCGATTCGTCGCGGGCGGCGAGCAATACGGCCAGCAAGTCCTCTTCCGTGCCGTTTCCGCACCGGCGGCGTTCGGCAATGATCTCGTCGACGAGCGCGTGCAGATCGGCGAGCGCACGCTCGAAGCGCCGGTTGGCGGGCGTCGGTACGCGGTAGAGCGGTCCGACGGAAAGCACCATGCGGCGGTACAGGCCCTCGAAGACGGTGTGCAGCGAGTCGCTGAGACGGTCCGCCTTCTCGCCGATCGAGTCGACTTCGAGGAGCGAGCGGGAGACGACGCGCACGGCGGTGCGGAACATCTCCGCGCTCACGTCCACCGTGTCGCCGTCACTCCAGCGGGCCGCCGTCGCCTGGGCCTCCTCCGCCATCACGCGCGCGTATCCGGCGATGCGCTCGGGCCGGAACGCGGGCTGCATCATGCGCCGCTGGCGCCGGTGCAGCGGGCCGTTGCTGGTCGCCACGCCCTTGCCGAGCAGCACCTCCAGGGTGTCCCAGAGCGGCCCCCCGACGACGTACTCCGGGCTCTTGAGCAGCGCGCCCACGAGCTGTGGCGCGCACACCGCGTATGCCGTTTTGGGCCCTAGCCGGATCCGGACGAGATCCCCGTGATCACGCAGGTCCGCCAGGAAGCCGAGCGGATCGCGCACCAGGTTCCAGGCGTGGCCGAGAAGTGGCGCTCCACCGGAGACCAGTGGCGGCGTATTCAGCCGCTGGGAACCGGCCGGTGCGGGTATGGCGGACGCTGCGGATTCAACGGTCATTCCTGGCCTCCTGTCAGTTCGGGGCCTTGCAATTCACATTCCGGGAACTCGGGTCCCGGAGTGTCGGACACGTACGGGGGCAAGGATCGATCGTCCCAGTTGTCGACGCGGTATCTGCCGGATTCGTGGTGGAACCAGTAGACGGAACTGAACCAGTTCCGCATATTGAAGACGCACGATTGCAGTGCGGCACTCGCCTTCCGGCCCGCCGCGCTGCCGTCGATCAATTCATCCGCCAAACTGAGGACTTCCGGTTCCACCGCGAGAAAATCACTTACACAGTCACTGACGCGCCGGTGCACTTCCGCCACCGCCTGCTGCAGGGAAAGACCTTCGTGGTGGATGAGGGAAATTCCGAGGTTGTGCACCTCGTCCCCTGCCAATTCCTTCGGCAGTGAGCAGAGGTCGTTGTACCAGGCGGAGAAATCCTGGGTCGCGAGTGCCGCCGCGCGATAGGCGGGATGTTTCCGTACCGCGTCCGGCAGCTCCTGGCGCGCGGTGGGTTCGAGCAGGTCGATCCAGACCCAGTGCGCGAAGGTGAGCCGGCGCAGCTCGACGTACGCCTCGACGCTCGGCACGGTCCCGGTGCGGCGGTTGCCGAACTCGTGGTCGTAGGCGTCGATCACCGGGTGGAAGTGCCGGGCGAAGCGCCCGTTCCACCGCGGTCCGAGGTGCGCGTACAGCCTCAGGACGCAGTCTGCGAAGCCCGCGACCAGGGGGTCCTCGTGGTGCAGCTGCGCACGCGGGTCCTGAAGTGTCTCGTGTAGCCCGGCGCACAGGCGCCGCCAGCCCGTGGCCCTGCCGTGCACCGCGTCCCGGTCGTGCCGGTCGTCCCAGCCGAAGAACCAGGAGCTGAGGTCCGCGATGGCGGCGAGCAGCTCGTCGGGGGCACCGATGTAGTACCCAGCCACCAGGTCCGTGTAGCACAGGCTGTCGGCATATGCCGCGACCTTGTCCGGCGGCATGAGGCGCTTTTCCAGGAGCCATGCCCTGGACTTCTCCTGAAGCTTTGGCCAATACGGATGCAGATGCCGGGGAAACTCCGACTCCACCACCGGAAGGGCCAGTGCGGGCGGCACCGATACCGCCTGTCGAACTGGTGAGTGCATCGACTCGGACGGCTTCCGCCGTTGCCTCGGGACGCGTTCCGCCGCATATGCCGGAACCCGTGCCGGGGCACGTGTCGCCCAGTCCGACTGTGAAGTGCTGTGTGAGGAAGCAGGCACGAACAAACCCCTCTCGACCGCGCTGAGGCCCACGCCCCTCTTGCCGTGCCGGGCGCGCGCCGTTGCGTATCCCCGCGCTTTCCATTCAGCACCACAACTGACCGTTCAGGGAACACATTTGCGCCATTCACTACCCCAGCGTGCCGAGAACATCCCCTTACGTGACTGAATCTGGATCACGGGCGGCTGATCGTGGGCTAGTCCTGTCCGGTTCTGAGCGGGTACGCCAACGGCCCCTGGTCAGTGGGGTGTTCCCGACCAGGGGCCGCTGTCGTCACGCGCCTACCGTGCGCCTCAGTTGTGGCGCAGTTCAGTCATTCGGCACCACGGGGTAGCGCGGCGTGCCCTCCGCCATCTGCCGCAGCGCGTCCTTGCGCTCCCGCTTGGAGAGGCGGTCGATGTACAGATAGCCGTACAGGTGGTCCGTCTCGTGCTGGAGGCAGCGGGCGAAGTAGCCCGTGCCGCGCACCTTGATGGGGTTGCCCTTCTCGTCCTGACCGGTCACGACCGCGTAGTCCGGGCGGGCGAGCGGCGCGTACGCCGTCGGCACGGACAGGCAGCCCTCGCCCGAGTCGTCCAGGCTCCGCCGGTCCGCGGGCAGGTCCTGCAGGACCGGGTTGCAGACGACGCCCACGTGCCGCACGCCCTCGTCGTCCATGCAGTCGTACACGAACACCTTCAGGTCGACGCCGACCTGGTTCGCGGCGACGCCGACGCCCTGCGCGACGCGCTGGCTCGCGAACATGTCGTCGATCAGCTTCGCGAGCTCGTCGTCGAAGGCGGTGACGTCCTTGCACTCCTTGTGCAGCACCGGGTTGCCAACGACCGTGATGGGCCGGGACGTGCCGCGCTCGCGGTAGGCCGTCTCCCGCGCCTCGCAGTCCTCCGTGTCGATCACGAAGCCCTCGTCGTCGACCGGGAGCACCCCGTCCGCGTAACTCTGCTCAGTGTCCTGCGCCATGTCCGCCGTATGCCTTCTTCCTGGGTCGTGTACTGCCCGTACAGGGTACGGGCAGCGCCCCGCCGGAGCATCGGCCTCCGGGGCTAGCAGACCTCTTCGAGGTCCCGCCAGTCCCGGGAGTCCGGGCTGTCGGCCACCCAGCCGTCGAGGAGGCCCCGCACGAGCCCCGCGGGGGCGGCGATGCCGCACTCCCGCTCGGGGACCCACAGCGCTCCGGGGCTGCGGTGGCCGAGCGGCCCGGGGTGCCCCGGCTCGCTGTGGTCGTGCGGATCCAGGTGCTCCCCGTCGCCCTCGTCGCTGGGCATCCGCGACTCCGAGCACATCCGGCAGAGCAGCCGCACGGACGACGACCAGTCCTCGGCGGCGAAGCCGGCGTCGGCGGCGAGCTTCTCCAGGGCGTCCCGGTCCTCCTCGGTCGCGGCCTCCAGGAGGACGACCCAGGTGGGCACGGGCGACGGCGCCCACAGCTCGATCTCGTCGAAGACGGGGTACGCGTGCCCGGCGGCCGTGGTCCGCTCGCCGTGCGGCACGCCGTCGTGCAGGACGACCTCGCCCCAGCGCCGCCCGGAGGACGGCAGCGGAATGGACAGCACCTCCATGCGGGCCGGGTCCAGCCTGCGGCCCCAGACGACCTCCGCCTCGCCCTCGGGCGAGAGCCGCACGGCCGCGCTGCCCAGGTCCATCCCCGCGGGCTCCCCCGTCGCGGCGACGCCGCCGGGCACCTTGAGGCCGTACGCCTGCCAGGCCCTGCGCGCCAGCGGCCAGTCCTGCAGGGCGGTGGCCGCGATGCCCACGTTCCACCAGTCAGGGGCCCCCGCCGAGCGGTCGAGCAGCGCCACGGCCCGCAGGCCCGCGGCCCGCGCCTGCTCCCAGTCGTGCCGGAACTTGTGCAGGAGCGCGAGGTTGAACCAGGACTCCGACAGCCAGGGTTCGAGATCGGCGGCGCGCGTCAGGAGCGCGCCCGCGTCCTCGTAGCGACCGTCGCCGATGAGCGTGAACGCCCTGTCGGTGGCCTGCCGCCAGGAGGCGGAGGGCCGGTGCCGTCCCTTGCCGAAGATCCTCACGATTCCCGCCTGCCAGCTCTTGTCGGGATGTCCCCGCCGCCGCGCTGCCGCGCGGCCCCGCTTCTCTTTCGCATCCAACCACGTACGGTCGGACGGCCGCTCATTACCCATGGGTTACCCAGCGGGGCCCGAGGTCAGACGACCCGTCCCCGGCGCCTTCGCCGGGCGCCCCGAGGCCGCCCCCGGGCGCCTCGGGCGCTCCGCTCCCGGACCCCCCGATCGTGTGGGGGCCCGTACAGGGCCGGGGCGGCGTGCCCGCGCGCGGGGCGCGCTCAGAGGGTCCGGCGGGGCGCCCCCGCGAGGGCCCTGGCCAGGGCCTCCACCACCTCTGTCTGGTACTCACGGCCGGTCGCGAGCCGCAGCCGCTCCAGGGCGGCCAGTGGCCCTTGGGGTCCGTGTTCCCGGGCCATCTCGTCGTATGCGTTCGCGGTCCGCACGATGCGCGCGGTGAGCGGCTGCTCGCGGTACGGATCGGCCTGGCGCTCCACGACGACGGCGACGTCGGCGGCCACGCCGGTCTGCCGGACGACGGCGCCGCCGAGCAGGGCGATGCGCCGCTGCTCGGGGACGGGAAGGCGGGCCGTGGCGCCCGCGGGCACGGGGTCGACGAGGGAGAGCTGCCCGATGTCGTGCATCAGCGCCGCGTACTCCAGGACGGTCAGGTCGGCCCCGGAGAGCCCCAGCTCGCGCCCCATGGCCCGGCTGAGGTCCGCGACGCGCCTGGCGTGCCCCGCCGGGGTGTACCCGGCGATCTCGGTGGCGCGGGCCAGGGAGGCGATGGTCTGCCGGTAGGTGGCCCGCACGGCGGCGTACCGGCGGACGGCCAGCTGGGTGAGCAGCAGCGGGCAGCTGAACACCGGCAGCGCCCAGAGCCCCGCCACGGCCACGGCTAGCGCCATTACGGCCCCCGTGGCGCACACGGCGGAGCCGATGCCGGGCATGCGCCGCAGCTCGTCCCGGAGCAGCGGCCCGAACGGCCACCCCCTGCGGGCGTGCGCCAGGGCCGCCGCGAGCACGGCGTCGCACAGCGCGGTGAGCGCGAGCAGGGCCACCACCACGGCGGCGTACCACGAGCCGTAGCCCGCCCAGTCCTCCAGGCGGCCCGAGTTGTACAGCGGCTGGAAGCACACGGCGGCGAAGGCGACCGTGAGCACGCGCCGGGCCAGGGTGTCGGGCGCGGGCCCGCGGCCGAGCGCGACGTGCGGCACGGCGCCCACGAGCCCCGCCGCCACGACGACGGCGACCACCTGGAGCACCCCGTGGTGGGTCGGGTGCCCGCCGCTCTCCCCCAGCAGCGCGTACGCGAGCGCGCCCGCGGCCCCCAGGGGTGCGGGCTCCCGCTCGCCGCCGCTGCCCCACCGGGCCAGCTCGCCCACGGCTATGAGCACGCCGAAGGCGAGGGCGGTCCTGTGCTCGTCGACGCCGTACCAGAGGGTGCCGCCGAGCGCGGTGACCGCGGCGAGCAGTGCGGCGCCGCGGATCACGGCGGCCACCACGGCGGCGGGCCGCCCCGCGGGCTCGTGCGTCACCGGGCGGCCGGGCCGCGGGCCACGGGGGCGCCGGACGCCACGCTCTCGACCGGGCCGGCCGGGCCCGCGTCCCGGTCCGCGGCCGGAGCGCTTGCGCCGCCCCCTGCCGTGACCTCCGCGTCCCAGCCGCACCGGTCGAGCGCCCGGGCCAGGGCGCCGACCACGGCCGGGTCGAACTGGGCACCCGCGCACCGCCGGAGTTCGGCGACGGCGGCCACGACGGGGCGGGCGCGGCGGTAGGAGCGCGAGGAGGTCATGGCGTCGAAGGCGTCGGCGACGGCCACCACCCGGGCACACTCCGGGATCTGATGCCCCATCAGGCCGTAGGGGTAGCCGCTGCCGTCGATGCGCTCGTGGTGGTGCAGGATCGCCGCCCTCGCCTCCCCGAGGAAGCCGATGCCGCGCACCATCTCGTGGCCGTACTCGGGGTGCAGCTCGATCACGCGCCGCTCCTGCGGGGTCAGCGGCCCCTCCTTGCGCAGCAGCCGGGTGGGGACGCCGAGCTTGCCCACGTCGTGCAGGATCCCGGCGAAGCGGAGCAGCTCCACGCGCGCGTCGTCCATGCCCAGCTCGCGGGCGATCAGCACGGAGGCGCGGCCGACCCGCTCGCTGTGGCCCCGGGTGTAGCGGTCCTTGATGTCGACGGCCTGCACGAGCGCGCGGATGGTGGCCTGGTGGGCGGAGCGCTCGCGGTGGTACTGGGCGAACACCCAGCACGAGACGCCCATCGGCAGCAGGACGAGCAGCGCGGCCAGCGGGCCGTACCGGCTGTTCCACAGGACGGCCATCATCAGCCCGGCGAGCCCGTGCACGGCGACGGGGGCGAGCGAGCCGGGCAGCAGTCCGCGCCAGGCGTGCCGCGGCGGCACCCGCTCCGCCGCCACCAGGATGCCGCCGTCGAGGGCGGCGATGACCGCGGCGAAGCAGAGCACGGTGACCGCGGCGGGCAGCAGGACGTACGGGAAGTCGGGGGGCGCGGAGGCCGCCGCGGGCCCGTCGAGCGCGGCGTACGTCCACCCCGAGGTCCAGGCGGCGAGGGCCAGCTGGGCGGCCCGCCAGAGGCGGCGCAGCCACCGGGGCTGCCGTTCGACGCGGGCGAGCAGGGCGCCGGGGACGGCGACGAGCGCGGCCGCGGCGGGCGGCAGCAGGAACACCGCGGCGAGCAGCACCGGGTAGAAGGCGGGCACGGCCGGGCCGCTGCGGACGACGGTGCGCTCCCCGCCCGCGTACAGGAGGGCGAGCAGGCCCACGACGGGCCACGCCGTGCCGGGGCCGAACGCGGGCGCCGCGCAGGCGGCCCCGCCGAGCGCGGCGCACAGGACGTAGCCGCGGGCCCACACCGGCACCGACCGCATAGGCGTTCTCCTCCCGATCCAGGTCGGGAGACTAGAACGGGCCATGACCACGCCAGCGTCAGCGGGCGCGAATTAGCACCTTCGAGTGAGAAACCCCTGCAGAAACAGAGAGAAACGTTCAACTAGCGGGTGAACGGCAGCCCCACGGGGAACGCGGGACGCACCCGCTCAGGACCCGTACGTAGAACCGTACGCAGAACCGTCCGCAGGACCCGCGCTCAGGACCCGGGGGCCAGATCCACCCCGTCGTCCGGAACCGCCTGGCCGGAGCGGATCAGATCGATCCGGCCCATGACCTTCGCCCGCAGGTCGGCGGGTACGTCGTCCTGGCCGCAGCAGCGCTTGACGAGCTTCTTCACCGCCTGTTCGAGGCCGTACTTCTCCAGGCACGGGGAGCACTCCTCGAAGTGCGTCTCGAACTTGGTGCAGTCGCTGTCCGGCATCTCCCGGTCCAGGAACTCATAGAGGTGGTCCAGGACCTCACTGCAGTCAGTCTCGTGCGGCTCTCCGCAGCTCATGAGCCCGAGCCTTTCGCTTCGTTCGAGTCTCCGGCACCGGCCGGGACCAAGCCGCGGTCACGCGCGTAGTCCTCGAGCATGCCGCGGAGTTGGCGGCGGCCGCGGTGAAGACGGGACATCACCGTACCGATGGGTGTACCCATGATGTCCGCGATCTCCTTGTACGCAAAGCCCTCCACGTCCGCGAGATACACGGCGATGCGGAATTCCTCCGGGATGGCCTGGAGGGCGTTCTTCACGTCGGAGTCCGGCAGGTGGTCGAGCGCCTGCGACTCGGCCGAGCGCAGTCCGGTGGACATGTGCGACTCGGCGCGCGCCAGCTGCCAGTCCTCGATCTCCTCGGCGGCGCTGCGCTGGGGCTCGCGCTGCTTCTTGCGGTACGAGTTGATGAACGTGTTCGTGAGGATGCGGTACAGCCAGGCCTTGAGGTTGGTGCCCTCGCGGAACTGGTGGAACGACGCGTACGCCTTCGCGTAGGTCTCCTGGACCAGGTCCTCCGCGTCCGCCGGGTTGCGCGTCATCCGGAGCGCCGCCGAGTACATCTGGTCGAGGAACATCAGCGCGTCCCGCTCGAAGCGGGCCGTGCGCTCCGCGGCCGTCTCGGAATCCATGCCGGGACGCTCCGGCTGCTCGGAGTGACCGTGCTCAGTGCCTGCGTCGGTCCCAGTGACCGGACCCACCTCCTCCAACGACGTGGTGGGGCCGTAGCCGGTCCCACTGGTTTCGGAGGATAGACGACGACCTGCTTTGCGCGCCGCTCGAATAGGGGCCGCCTTGGGCGAGCTCAGCACGCTCCACTCCAGGTCAGGAGTGGTGGAGCGGTCCGGGCAGATGGTCGTTCCCATGCGGCGGTCTCCCTCTCGTACGCACACTGTTTGCGGTCCGTACGGGAGAACAGTCGTCATGTGCTCAACATTCCCGGCGCGCCCGTCCACGCGACGACGGCGTCCGTGATCCGCTTCACAGCTTCCTCCTGGCCGATGTCGGCCCGCTTGGGCACGGCGAAGGAGTGGTCGCCGAAGGGGATCTCGACGAGTTCGTACGCCCACCCGTCTCCCACCACCGCCCTTGTACCGTCGCGCTTCGCGCGGCCCCTCCCGATGTCGGGAAACTCCGCGGGCCTGCCGAAGGGATCGTTGCCGCCCTGCACCACGAGCGTCGGCACCCCGGCGCCGAGCAGCTCGTCGGCCCGGGACTTCTCCGGCCTGCCCGGCGGGTGCAGCGGGAAGCTCAGCGCGAGCACGGCGGCCGCGCCCAGCTCGGTGGCCGTGCGGCAGGCGACGCGGGCCCCGGCGCTGCGGCCGCCCGCGAGCACGGGCAGGCCGGGCTTCGCGAGGGCGGGCCACACACCGCGCCAGCCGGTGTCCAGCGTCTTCGGCGCGGGCGCCACCTTCTTGCCCGCCACCCGCCAGGGCTGCTCCACCAGAGCGACGGTCACGCCGTGCGCGGGCAGGGCGGAGGCGATGGCCCGCAGGTCCCTGGCCTCGATGCCGCCGCCCGCCCCGTGGCTGACGGCGAGCACGGACCGGGCCTTCCGTGCGGGGTGCCAGGTGATCCGGGCGGTCCCGGCGTCGGTCTCGACGAGTTCGCTGTGGGTCTCACTGTGCGTCACGTCAGAAGAGTGTGCCCTCTTCGGGGGCTTCCAGTTCCTTCAGCAGCTCCGGGCCGTTGTTGCGGACGTTGCTGACGGCCGTCGACACGGGGAACGCGCGCATGAGCCCGGTGGGCGGCGGCTCCAGGAGCGTGCGCAGGTCCTCCGTGTCGGTGCGCGCCGGGTCGAGCCAGGCGTCCCAGCGGTCGGGCGTGAGCATCAGCGGCATGCGCGGGTGGATGTCCGCGAGGGAGCCGGGGCCGCTCTCCGGGGCCACGGCGAGCGGCGCGGTCTCCGCCTCCGTGGTGATCACCGAGCAGGTCACCCACCAGGCGAGCGGGTGCTCGTCGGGCAGGGTGCGGTCCCGCCAGAACTCGTACAGGCCGGCCATCGCGAACACCGACCCGTCGGCGGGCAGCACGAAGTACGGCTGCTTGCGGGGCCGCTTCTTCTTGCCCTCGACCTCCAGGTCGCGCTCGGCGGCGGCCGTCACCCACTCGTAATAGCCGTCGGCGGGCAGGATGCAGCGGCGCGCGGCGAAGGCCCGGCGGAAGGAGGGCTTCTCGTGCACGGTCTCGGCACGCGCGTTGATCATCCGCGCGCCGCCCTCCGGCGTCTTCGCCCAGGACGGGACGAGTCCCCACTTCAGCCTGCGCAGCTGACGAACCGGACGTTTGTCCTCGGCGTCCTTAAGGGGACGGTCGAGCACGGCGTAGACCTCTTTCGTGGGAGCGACGTTGTAGTCCGCCTCCAGGGCCTCTTCCGGCTCCCACTTCTCGATCTCAAAGACTCCTGCGAGATCCTCGGGCCTACGACTCGATGCATACCGTCCGCACATACGTGCCACACTGCCACGCCGTGGCCGACGACAGGGAGCCGACCGAGCAATGCACACCACCGCTTCCGCAAGCCTGAGCGATCTGTGGGACCGCGTCGTCGGCACCCAGTCCGCGCCCGAGCAGTGGCTGGTGATCGCCACCGGCGTCGTCGCGCTCGCCGCCGTCGTCCCGCACGGCGTGTGGCGCGTGGCCCGCAACGCCATCACCATCGCCCACGAGGGCGGCCACGGCCTGGTCGCCCTGCTCACCGGGCGCCGCCTGGACGGCATCCGGCTGCACTCCGACACCAGCGGCCTGACCGTCAGCCGCGGCAAGCCCTCGGGCCTCGGCATGGTCCTCACCGCCGCCGCGGGCTACACCGCTCCCCCGCTGCTCGGCCTCGGCGGCGCCGCGCTGCTCTCCCAGGGGCACATCACGGCCTTCCTGTGGATCGCCACGGCCCTGCTCGCCGCGATGCTGGTGATGATCCGCAACGCGTACGGCGCGCTCACGATGGTCCTGGCGGGCGGCGCCTTCCTGGTCGTCTCCTGGCTGGCGAGCACCGACGTGCAGGCCGCCTTCGCGTACGCGGTGGTGTGGTTCCTGCTCCTGGGGGGCGTGCGGCCCGCCTTCGAGCTCCAGGCGAAGCGGCGGCACGGGGGCGCCGGTGACTCGGACGCGGACCAGTTGGCGCGTCTGACGCACGTTCCCGCCGGAATGTGGCTCTTTCTTTTCCATGCCGTGTCGCTGTGCTCGCTGATAGGCGGCGGCCGCTGGCTGCTCACCGTGTGACCTGACGTTCGAGCCCGGCACGACACCCTCCGGTCGCCCCGCCGACACTCGGCCGGCGGGGCGGGCTCCCCACCAGTTCTCTGTTTCGCCTGGATTTCACCACTTTTGATCAAGATCTGCGGTCGTCGCCAACCACTAAAGTGAAGGCATGACCGTGAACCCGACGCACACCGCCCTCTGGCCCGCCCCGCACGCGAGCGGAGCCGTCGCCGCGACGGTCCACGTGCCGGGCTCCAAGTCGGTCACCAACCGCGCCCTCGTGCTTGCCGCCCTGGCCGCCGAGCCCGGCTGGCTGCGCCGCCCGCTGCGCTCCCGCGACACCCTCCTGATGGCGGGCGCCCTGCGCGCCATGGGCGTCGGCATCGAGGAGACCGTGTCGTCCAGCTCCGCCGGCGCGGGCGGCCCGGACGGCTCCGGCGAGGCCTGGCGCGTCATCCCGTCGGGCCTGCACGGCCCGGTCACGGTCGACGTGGGCAACGCGGGCACGGTGATGCGCTTCCTGCCGCCGGTCGCCGCCCTCGCCGACGGCCCGATCCGCTTCGACGGCGACCCGCGCTCCTACGAGCGTCCGCTGCACGGCGTGATCGACGCGCTGCGCGCCCTCGGCGCCCGCGTCGACGACGACGGGCGCGGCGCGCTGCCCCTGACGGTGCACGGCGGCGGCGCCCTGGACGGCGGCCAGGTGGAGATCGACGCCTCCTCGTCGTCCCAGTTCGTGAGCGCGCTGCTGCTCTCGGGCCCGCGCTTCAACCAGGGCGTGGAGGTGCGCCACGTGGGCAGCACCCTGCCGTCCATGCCGCACATCCGCATGACCGTCGACATGCTGCGCTCCGCGGGCGCCCAGGTCGACACCCCCGAGGCGGGCGGCGAGCCGAACGTCTGGCGGGTCACGCCCGGCGCGCTGCTCGGCCGCGACCTCACCGTCGAGCCGGACCTGTCGAACGCCCAGCCGTTCCTGGCGGCGGCCCTGATCACCGGCGGCCGCGTGACGATCCCGGACTGGCCGACGCGCACCACCCAGCCCGGCGACGCGCTGCGGCAGCTGTTCACGGAGATGGGCGGCTCCTGCGAACTGACCGAGCACGGCCTGACGTTCACCGGCTCCGGCTCGGTGCACGGCATCGATGCCGACCTCAGCGAGGTCGGCGAGCTGACCCCGGGCATCGCGGCCGTCGCGGCCCTCGCCGACTCGCCGTCCACGCTGCGCGGCGTCGCCCATCTGCGCCTGCACGAGACGGACCGGCTCGCCGCCCTCACCAAGGAAATCAACGAGCTGGGCGGTGACGTCACCGAGACCGCCGACGGCCTGCACATCCGCCCGCGCAAGCTGCACGGCGGCATCTTCCACACCTACGACGACCACCGCATGGCCACGGCGGGCGCAATCATCGGCCTCGCCGTGCCGGGCGTACAGATCGAGAACGTCGCGACGACGGCGAAGACGCTGCCCGACTTCCCCGACCTGTGGACCGGGATGCTCGGGAACTGACGGGCGGACTGGAACCATGCGCCGCTACGGCAAGCACACCGACGAGGACGACGTCCGGGTCCGCCCCAACCGCAAGGGCAACCGTCCCCGTACGAACATCCGCCCCAAGCACGAGGACGCGGCCGACGGAATGGTCCTCACCGTCGACCGCGGCCGGCTGACCTGCCTGGTCGACGACCGGATCGTGGTCGCGATGAAGGCCCGCGAGCTCGGCCGCAAGGCCGCGGTGGTCGGCGACCAGGTCGCCCTCGTGGGCGACCTGTCCGGCGACAAGGACACCCTCGCCCGCATCGTGCGCATCACCCCGCGCACCTCGGTGCTCCGCCGCACCGCGGACGACGACGACCCGTTCGAGCGCGTGGTCGTCGCCAACGCCGACCAGCTCGCCATCGTCACCGCCCTCGCCGACCCCGAGCCGCGGCCGCGTCTGATCGACCGCTGTCTGGTCGCCGCGTTCGACGGCGGGCTGACCCCGCTGCTGATCATGACCAAGTCGGACCTGGCCCCGCCGGACAAACTCCTGGATCTGTACGGCGACTTGGACATCCCCTACGTCGTCACCAGCCGCGAGGAGCTGGAGAACGGGACGGCGGTGGCGCGCGTGCGCGCCGAACTCGACGGCAAGATCACGGCGTTCGTCGGACACTCCGGCGTCGGCAAGACCACCCTGGTGAACGCGCTGGTCCCCGAGGAGCGGCGGCGCAGCACCGGCCATGTGAACGCGGTCACGGGCCGCGGCCGGCACACCACCACGTCCGCGCTCGCGCTGCCCCTGGCGGGCGACGAGGGCTGGGTGATCGACACCCCGGGCGTGCGCTCCTTCGGCCTGCACCACGTGGACCCCTCCCGGGTCATCCACGCCTTCCCCGACCTGGAGCCCGGCACCGAGAACTGCCCGCGCGCGTGCAGCCACGACGAACCGGACTGCGCGCTGGACGCGTGGGTGGCCGAGGGCCACGCGGACCCGGCGCGGCTCTACTCACTGCGCAGGCTGCTCGCCACCCGGGAGCGGACCGACGGCGACTGACCGGCCCCCGGCGAAGCCGGGCCGGTCCGCCCGGCGAAGCCGGATCACCCCGGACGTCCGCGGAACTCCCCGGGTCTCCCCGGATCTCCTGCGAGTGACGCGACCTTCGCGTTGTTTACGCCTGCGCCGCTTCGGTAAGTGCATAATCGCACCAAGATTGTTCCAAGCTTTGGCGAAGCGGTCACGGAACGTACGAGTCGTACGGATGCGGGAGGCACAACCATGGCGTGGCTGCTGGTCATCGTCGCCGGGATCCTCGAGACGGGCTTCGCGGTCTGCCTGAAGCTGTCGCACGGCTTCACCCGCGTCTGGCCCACCATCGCCTTCGCGTGCTTCGCCCTGGGCAGCTTCGGCCTGCTCACGCTGGCCCTGAAGAAGCTGGACGTGGGCCCGGCGTACGCGGTGTGGACGGGCATCGGCGCCGCGGGCACGGCCATCTACGGCATGATCTTCCTCGGCGACTTGGTCTCCGCGCTGAAGATCATCTCGATCTCGCTGGTGATCGCCGGCGTCATCGGCCTCCAGCTGTCGGGCTCGGCCCACTGAGGCTGCGCAGCACGACGCGGCGGACCAGCTGGACCGACTCCTCGTCCCGGCCCCCGGGCGCCACGACGTAGGACAGCGCCACCCGCACCGCGCTCTCGCAGGCCCGCGCGAGCTCCTCCGTCTCCGAGGGGCGGCCGCGCTCGGTCAGGGCGGCCATCGCCCGGTCGCGCACCTGGACGAGCAGTTCGGCCGGGCTCGGTACGCCCGCGTCCGCGCGGCGCTGCGCGGGCACCGGCGAGCTGGACACCGCGGCCCGGCTCGGCGTGGGCAGGCGCTCGCTCCAGAAGCCGGTGAGCACCGCCCGCACCAGCACGTTGTCGCGGGCGGCGCCGATCGTCCAGGCGCTCACGGCGGCAAGCCGGTCCACGGGGTCGCGGGCCTGGGCGAGCGCCCGCTCCACCCCCCGCAGATACGCGTCGGTCTCGCGGCGGAGCAAGGCCCGCGCGAGGCCGTCCTTGCTGCCGAACTCGTTGTACAGGGTCTGCCGGGACACCCCGGCCACCGCCGCCACGTCGACCATCCGTACGCCCGCCCACGGCCTGCGGGCCAGTGCGGTGTACGCCGCGTCGAGCAGTGATTCCCGCGCTGCAGGCATCGTCGCCTCCCGCTGCCCAGGGCCGGGCGGCCCGTGCGGTTCTGCTGGCCAGGTTTGACGTGCCACGGGGCACTGTCAAGGGGTACGGCGGGCGCCGCCCGATACGCGCTGTGGCTCGCGCGAAACGGGATCGATACTGTTCACCCATGCCCGACTACCACGATGATCTGCGCCTGGCCCACGTCCTCGCGGACGCCGCCGACGCCGCGACGATGGACCGGTTCAAGGCCCTCGACCTCCGGGTGGAGACCAAGCCGGACATGACGCCGGTGAGCGAGGCCGACAAGGCCGCCGAGGAGCTGATCCGCGGGCATCTCCAGCGCGCCCGGCCCCGGGACGCGATCCTCGGCGAGGAGTACGGCGTCGAGGGCACGGGCCCGCGCCGCTGGGTCATCGACCCGATCGACGGCACCAAGAACTACGTGCGCGGCGTCCCGGTCTGGGCCACGCTCATCTCCCTGATGGAGGCGGGCGAGGGCGGCTACCAGCCCGTCGTCGGCGTCGTCTCCGCGCCCGCGCTCGGCCGCCGCTGGTGGGCGGCGAAGGGCAGCGGCGCCTTCACCGGCCGCAGCCTGTCGTCCGCGAGCCGGCTGCGCGTCTCCGACGTGGGCGGGCTCCAGGACGCGTCCTTCGCGTACTCCTCGCTCAGCGGCTGGGAGGAGCAGGGGCGCCTGGACGGCTTCCTCGACCTCACGCGCGCCTGCTGGCGCACCCGTGCCTACGGCGACTTCTGGCCGTACATGATGGTCGCCGAGGGCTCGGTCGACTTCTGCGCGGAGCCGGAGCTGTCCCTGTGGGACATGGCGGCGACCGCGATCGTGGTGACGGAGGCGGGCGGCCGCTTCACCGGCCTCGACGGCACCCCCGGCCCGCACAGCGGCAACGCGGCGGCGTCGAACGGGCTGCTCCACGACGAGATGCTCGCGTTCCTGAACCGGGGCTAGGCCGGGGCGGGTCCGGGGCTGGCCCGGCGCGGAACCGGGGCTGACCCGGCACGGAACCGGGGCTAGCCCGGTGCGGGACCGGCATCCGCGCGGCGCCGGAACCCGGCCCGGGGCCGTCTACCCCTGAACTGGGCGCACCCGCCCCCTTGTTGGCATTCCGTTTCGCTGCGACTCTGAGAGTCCCCCCCGCTTGTGAACTTGTGAATCCTTTCTCTTGGCAATGCGGCTCCCCACTCCAGGCATGTCAGGGGCAAAGGGCTCACCAAGGAGGTGGCTCAAGCCCATGCTCGTCCGTGACGCCATGAGCACATTGGTCCTCACCATCGGCCCCGCGCACACCCTCCGTCAGGCGGCCCGGCTGATGTCGGCGCGCCGCGTCGGCGCGGCCGTCGTCCTCGACCCCGACACCTGCGGCATCGGCATCCTGACCGAGCGCGACGTCCTCAACTCCCTCGGCCGCGGCCAGAACCCGGACTTCGAGACCGCGAGCGCGCACACGACGACCGACGTCGTCTTCGCGGGCCCGGCCTGGACCCTGGAGGACGCCGCCGACGCCATGTCCCACGGCGGCTTCCGGCATCTGATCGTGCTCGACCACGACGAGCCGGTGGGCATCGTCTCCGTCCGCGACATCATCCGCTGCTGGGCCCCGGGCCGCCGCCGGGCCGCCGCCGCCCCGGTGGCCGAGTTCACGGCCCCCTGAGCACCGCCCGCACACGGCGAACGGGCCGGATCCCCGAGGGGATCCGGCCCGTCACCTACGGCAAGGGCTTGGGTGTTAGCCGCGCAGGGCCTGGACCGCGGCCTCCAGGCGCTTGCCGAAACCTTCGTCCGCCCGGCGGAAGTTGTCGATGGCGCGCTCGGCGATGTCGGCGCGCGAGACGCCCGCGATGCTGCCCGCGAGGTTCTCGACCAGCCGCGCCCGCTCGTCCTCCGACATCAGGCGGTACAGATTGCCCGCCTGGACGAAGTCGTCGTCCTCGGCGTGCACGGGCGCCTCGTGGTTGCCCGTGCTCCCGGTGACGGCGGTCGGGGCCCACAGCGGCCGGCCCGTCTGGGCGGGGCCGCCGAAGGAGTTGGGCTCGTAGTTCTTGGCGCCCTTGTGGCGGCCGTCGTACAGATAGCCGTCACGGCTGTACGAGCGGGCCTCCGTGGCGTGCGGGCGGTTCACCGGCAGGTGGTCGGCGTTGATGCCGACGCGGTAGCGGTGGGCGTCGGCGTACGCGAACAGGCGGCCCTGGAGCATCTTGTCCGGCGAGGGGCCGATGCCGGGGACGAAGTGCGCGGGCGAGAAGATCGCCTGCTCGACCTCGGCGAAGACGTTCTCCGGGTTGCGGTTGAGCTCCAGCTTGCCGATCTCGACCGGCGGGTAGTCCTCGTGCGGCCACACCTTGGTGAGGTCGAACGGGTTGAAGCGGTAGGTCGCCGCGTCGGCCACGGGCATGATCTGGACCTGCACGGTCCAGGTCGGGAACTCGCCGCGCTCGATGGACTCGCGCAGATCGCGCTGGTGCGAGTCGGGGTCCTTGCCCGCGAGGACCTCCGCCTCCTGGGCGGTCAGGTTCTTGATGCCCTGGTCGGTCTTGAAGTGGTACTTGACCCAGAAGGCCTCGCCCGCCTCGTTGCTCCACTGGAAGGTGTGCGAGCCGAAGCCGTCCATGTGCCGGTACGACGCCGGGATGCCGCGGTCGCCGAACAGCCAGGTCACCTGGTGCGTGGCCTCCGGGCTCAGCCCCCAGAAGTCCCAGACGTTGTCCGCTTCCTGGGAGCCCGTGTACGGGTCGCGCTTCTGGGTGTGGATGAAGTCGGGGAACTTGATGGCGTCCCTGATGAAAAAGACCGGGGTGTTGTTGCCGACGAGGTCGTAATTGCCCTCCTCGGTGTAGAACTTCAGCGAGAAGCCGCGCGGGTCACGCACCGCGTCGGCCGCGCCGAGGTTGCCCGCGACCGTGGAGAAGCGCAGGAAGACCTCGGTCTCCTTGCCGATCTCGGAGAGGAACGCGGCGCGCGTGTACGGGGTGACGTCCGCGGTCACCTTGAACGTGCCGTAGGCGCCCGCACCGCGCGCGTGCACCACGCGCTCCGGGATCCGCTCGCGGTTGAAGTGCGCCAGCTTCTCCAGGAGGTGCTGGTCCTGGAGCAGCATGGGACCGCCGACGCCCGCGGTCTCGCTGTTCTGGTTGTCGGCCACCGGCGCGCCGGCCTCGGTGGTGAGGGGTCCCTGCGTCACGTGCGCCTCCTGCGTCATTTCCTGCAAGTCCTGTCCCTTGGATGATGCCGAACTCGATCCTACGATAGACATTGTCTAAGTCAAGTGGCCTTCCAAAGTCACACTCGGTCGGGACCTAGGTCCCCTGCCTGTTAGGCTGGATGTATGAGCGACCTGTTGGAACGGCTGCGCGGACGCGGCTGGCGGATGACCGCGCAGCGGCGCGTCGTGGCCGAGGTCCTCGATGGGGACCATGTGCATCTGACGGCGGACGAGGTGCACGCCCGCGCGATCGTGAAGCTGCCGGAGATCTCCCGGGCGACCGTCTACAACACCCTGGGTGAGCTGGTCTCGCTCGGCGAGATCCTCGAAGTGAGCACGGACCGCAGAGCCAAGCGCTACGACCCGAACGCGCACCGGCCGCACCAGCACCTGGTGTGCTCCCAGTGCGGCGCGATCCGCGACGTCCACCCGACGGGCAATCCGCTCTCGGTCCTCCCCGACTCCGAGCGCTTCGGCTTCACGATCTCTGACGTGGAGGTCACGTACCGGGGCGTGTGCCCTTCGTGCGCGACGGCCGCCTGAGCGGACGACATGGCTGAGGCCCGGCACCCAAGGGGTGCCGGGCCTCAGCCATGCGTGAACCACCGGCTCGCGCGAGTAGCGGGGACAGGATTTGAACCTGCGACCTCTGGGTTATGAGCCCAGCGAGCTACCGAGCTGCTCCACCCCGCGTCGGTGAACCCAACAGTACGCCAAGCCCCCGACCAGCGCAAACCGCTTCACCCGCGACGCCGCGCACCGCACCCCACCCCGCCCGGCGCAAGGCGCGGGCTCGCTACGCCGAAAGCTCCTGCCGCAGCGCCTCGCCGAGCCGAGCCGCCCGCTCGGCGACCTCCGCGGGGCCGAGCTCCACCGCCCGAGAGGCCCACCGCTGCCCCTCCGCGAGCTGCCCCCGGCGCGCGTAGAGCAGGGCGAGCCGCAGCGCGGCCCGGCCGTGCCCGGCGTCCGCCGCGCGCGTCCACCACAGCGCCGCCTCCGGCTCACTGCCCTCGCGGGCGAGCAGCAGGCCCAGATTGAACGCGCCGTTCCGGCTCCCGGCCTCCGCCGCGAGGCGGTACCACCGCGCGGCCTCGACCACGTCGCCCCGCCCGGCGGCGAGCATCCCGACCCGCACCTGGGCCCGGCGGTGCCCCTGCTGGGCCGCGCGCTCGTACCACTCCTCGCACTCCGACTTGCGCGCAGCGGGCTCCCCGAGCGCGGGCGCCGCCGCGGCCGGGCGGCGCGCGTCGAGCACGGTGCCGAGCCGGTAGGCGGCCTCCGCGCTGCCGCCGCCCGCGGCGCACCGCAGGTGCCGCTCGGCCTCCCGCTCGTCGCCGTCGCGCAGGCGTGCCGTGCCGACCTGGAGCGCGGCGTCGGTGTGCCCGGCCGCCGCGGCCCGCTCGTACCAGCGCAGCGCGGCCGTGTCGTCGCCCCGGCCCGCGTACAGGATCCCGAGGTTGAAGGCGGCGTCCACGCTGCCGGCCTCGGCGGCCTTGGAGAACCACGGCTCGGCGCCGAGCGCGTCGCCGCCCTGGAGCAGCAGCACGGCGAGCGCGTTGGCCGCCTCGCGGTGCCCGGCGTAGGCGGCGCGGCGGTACCACTGGTCGGCCTGCGCGGTGCGCTTCTGCTCGGCGCACAGCAGGCCCAGGTTGTACGCGCCGTTCACGTCGCCCGCGTCGAGCGCCGCGCGGTACCAGCGCTCGGCGGTCTGGGTCTCGCCCCGCTCGGCGTGCAGCGCGCCGAGGGCGTTGGCCGCGTTGCCGTCGCCGTCCTGGGCGGCCTTGAGCCACCACACGGCGGCGTTCGTCTCGTCGCCCGCGTCCCGCAGCAGGAAGCCGAGGGCGCAGGCGGCTTTGGCCTCGCCGTCCTTGGCGGAGGTCAGGTACCAGCGCCCGGCCTCCTTGAGCTCGCCGCGCTTCTCCAGGATGGCGCCGAGGTGCAGCGCGGCGCGCCGGTGGCCGCGCGCGGCGGCCTGGCGGTACCACTGCTCGGCCTCGTCGAGCAGCGAGCGGCCCGCCCGGGGGCGGGCCTCGGTCTCACCGGGGGGCTCCTGCTCGGCGCGCCGGTCGAGGGCGCGCGCGAGGCGGTACGCGGCTTCGCGGTGCCCGCGCTCGGCGGCGGTGCGCATCCAGCGCTCGGCGCCGACGTCGCCGCGGTGCTCCAGGAGGTCGGCGAGCGCGTACGCGCCGAGGGTGTGGCCCTGCTCGGCGGACTGGCGCAGCCAGTACTCGGCCGCGGGCTCGTCGCCGCGCTCGCGGTGGTGCCTGCCGAGCGCGTGGGCGGCGGCGGCCGAGCCGGCGACGGCGGCGATCCGCCACCATCCGGCGGCCTCCTCCACATAGCCGCGCTGGTGCAGGAGGACGCCCAGGTTGTTGGCCGCCGCGCGGTCACCGGCGGCGGTCGCCGCGCGCAGCAAGGATTCGGCACCGTCGAGATCGCCGCGACGCAGCAGCAAGCTGCCCAGGACGCTCATCGCGTCCACGTCGCCGGCCTCGGCCGCGACCCGGTGCTGCATCTCTTCCGCGGCGGCCCCCGGATCATCCCGGTCGGCCGACGGCGCAAAACGCCCAGTCTCCAACAGAGTTGCCTTGTCCCCCATAACGTCCATCGTCGCACCACCTGCAACCTGGGTACACCTGGTATACCGCAGCCAGTGAGGTCACTTCAGCGTTTTGTCGACATGCCCACAGAGAGATAAGTGAAACACAGCTTCCCTCAACTCCCCCCGCCCGGACCACTCTTCGCACGAACCCCACCGCACTGGCATGGGACACCGGCATGAGCGCGTACCGAAGGGGGCGCGCCGGGCATGACGAAGGCCCGGATCCTCTGGAGGATCCGGGCCTTCGACGGTGAGTAGCGGGGACAGGATTTGAACCTGCGACCTCTGGGTTATGAGCCCAGCGAGCTACCGAGCTGCTCCACCCCGCGCCGTTGTGTACACACCGTATCACGGCGCGGGGTGGCGTCCGCGCGCTCTGCGCGCGCTCCGGGCGTCCCTGCGGCTACCCGCCGCTCCCTCCGCCCTTGTCGTTCTTCTTCGGGTCCTCGGACTGGGCGTCCTCGGCGCGCTGGAGGGCTTCCTGGAGCTTGGCCTGCGCCTTGCCGTAGGCCTCCCAGTCGTCGTCCTTGAGGGCCTCCTTGCCTTCGTCGATCGCCTTCTGGGCGTCGTCGATGGCCTTCTGGAGGTCGGGGTTGTCCGACGTCGGCGGCTTCTCCTTGTCGGGCTTCTCCTTGTCACCGCTGCCCGGTTTGTCCGGTGGCTCGACGGGAGTGGCCCCTTCGGTTCCGAAGACCACGTTGAGCGCCTTGTCCAGGGTGCTCTCGAAGGCGATCTTGTCTCCGTAGGTGACGAGGACCCTCTTCAGGAGCGGGTACTTCAGCCCACCGCCCTTGACGTAGACCGGCTCCACATAGAGCAGGCCGCCATCCAGGGGCACCGTCAGCAGATTGCCGTAGTCGACCTCCGAGTCGCCGCCCTTCAGAAGTCTGATCTGCTCCGCGATGTCCTTGTCGGAGTTGAACTGACTCTGGACGAGCTTCGGACCGTCGACGGTTCTGTCGGTCGGCATCTTCAAGATCTGCATCTTGCCGTAGTCCGGTGAGCCGGCGTCCGCGTTGACCGCCATGAAGGCGCTCAGGTTGTTCCGCTTGTTGGGCACGAAGGTCGTCGTCAGCGAGAAGTCCTGCTTCTTGCTGCCCGGCATCTTCATGCTCAGGTAGTACGGCGGAACCGCGCTGGACGTCTGGTTCGTCGGGTCGCTCGGGACCTCCCACACCTCGCTGCCGCTGAGGAACGTGTCGGCGTCCTTCACGTGGTAGCGGGTGAGCAGCTCGCGCTGGACCTTGAACAGGTCCTGCGGGTAGCGCAGGTGGTCCATCAGGGCCGGAGAGATCTCGCTCTTGTCCTTGACGGTGTCCGGGAACGCCTTGCGCCACGTCTTCAGAATGGGGTCCTCGGTGTCCCACTCGTACAACTTGACGTCACCGCTGTACGCGTCGACGGTCGCCTTCACCGAGTTGCGGATGTAGTTGACCTGGTTCTGCTGGGCGACCACCTGGCGCTGGTTGTTCCGCGCCGTCAGGGAGTCGGCCGTGGTGTCGCCGAGCGTGGTGCGCGACGCGTACGGATAGCCGTTCGTCGTCGTGTACGCGTCGACGATCCACTGGATCTTCCCGTCGACCACCGCTGGGTAGGCGTCGCCGTCGATCGTCAGCCAGGGGGCCACCGCCTCGACGCGCTCCTTGGGCGTGCGGTTGTACAGGATCCGCGAGCCCTCGCCGATCGCGCCCGAGTACAGCATCTGGGGCTCGCCGAACGACACCGCGTACGCGGCCCGGTTGATCGGGTTGGAGAGGTTGACGCCGCTCTTGCCCTTGTAGCTGGTCGTCTTCTCGCCGCTGTCGTCCGAGTAGTCGATCTCCTTCTGCGGACCGCCGACGATCGAGTACTGGGTGGTCTTCTCGCCGTAGTAGATGCGCTGCTGGTACCGGGGCAGGCTGCCCTTCGACGGCAGGTCGGACTCGGTGAAGACCGGCTCGCCCGACCCCTTCGCCTCCGTGCCCTTGGCCGCGACGACGCCGTAGCCGTGGGTGTAGCGGAAGTGGTCGTTGATCCAGTTGTTCTTCTGGACGCCCTTGAGGTCCAGCTCGCGCAGGCCGATAACGGTGTCCTGCTCCTTGCCGTCCTTGTCCTTGTAGCGGTCGACGTCCAGGTTCGACGGGAAGCCGTAGTAGGCCTTCATCTGCTGGAGCTGCTGGAACGTCGGCGAGACGATGTTCGGGTCGAGCAGGCGGAAGCTGGCGGCGTCGGTCGCGGCGGTGCGCAGCTTCGACGTGTCCTGGGTGTTGCTCACGCCCGGGTACTTCTTCACGTCGGTGCCGCCGATGTCGTACGCCTTGCGCGTCGCTTCCAGGTTCTTCTCGACGTACGGGGCTTCCTTCGCCTGCTCGTTCGGCTGGACCTGGAACTTCTGGACGATGGCCGGGTACAGGCCGCCGATCAGGATCGCGGAGAGCACCATCAGGCCGAAGCCGATGACCGGCAGCTGCCAGGTGCGCCGCCACAGCGTCGCGAAGAACAGCAGCGCGCAGATGACGGCGATGCAGAACAGGATCGTCTTCGCCGGCAGATAGGCGTTGGCGTCGACGTACCTGAGGCCCGTCCAGTTGTCGGTCGCCTTGAAGTCACTGGACTTCACCGCGAGGCCGTACCGGTCGAGCCAGTACGCGACGGCCTTGAGCGCCACGAAGATGCCGATGAGCACCGAGAGGTGGCCGGTGGCCGCGGCCGTGGCCCGGCCGCCGGGGCTGGTGATGCGCAGGCCGCCGTACAGGTAGTGCGTGAGGGCGGCGGCGATCACCGAGAGGACCGTGGCCGCGAAGCCGAAGCCCAGCAGGAAGCGGTACCACGGCAGGTCGAAGGCGAAGAAGGAGACGTCCAGGTGGAACTGGGGGTCCTTCTGGCCGAAGGACACGCCGTTGACCCACATCAGCCAGGTGCGCCACTGGCCCGCGGCGGACGCGCCCGCGATCAGGCCGACGAGCGCGGTGATGCCGATGAGGAGCCACTTCTTGTACGGCGCGATCGCCATGCGGTACCGGTCGAGGCTCTGCTGCTCCATCGACATGGCGCTCAGCGGCGGGCGCAGCCGGTGCGCCAGCCAGATGTTCACTCCGACCGCGGCCGCCATGAGGAGGCCGAAGACGAAGAACAGGCCGATCTTGGTCGACAGGGTCGTCGTGAAGACCGATGAGTAGCCGACCGAGCGGAACCAGAGCCAGTCCGTCCAGAACCCCGCGAACATGACGAACGCCATGGCCAGCACGGCCAGGACGCCGAGCGTCAAAAGCAGGGTCCGGACACGACGGGACGGTCGGCCCACTCTGATCCGTGGCCCCGTCGGGCCTCCGCCGCGGTCCGGCATCTGGAAAGCCAAGGTGCGCACCTCGAAGTTCGCTGTAGCTGTAGCTCTGGCTGAATCAGGCCCCGCGATCGTAGAGCCCACTCATGCAACTTACCGACGCTTTACTCAGTTCCCGTTCCGGGGTCTGAACCAGGCAGGATATTGGGCATGCCCAACGTTTCTCCCTCCGGCCCTCCGATGGCCGCGAGCCCCCTCACCCGTGCCGTGCTCGAAATCGACGAGTATGTCGCGAGCCTCGGCTGGGATCAGCCCGCCCGTCTCTTCGCCCTCGTGGACACCGCGCGCCTGCGCGTCCAGGAGCCCGGCCTCGCCGACCGCCTCGGCCTCCCCGACGACGGCTCCGCCGCGCCGCTCACCCCCATCGAGCAGGACGAGCTGCCCGCGGGGGCGGCGCTCGACGAGTTCCTCGGCACCATCGCCTGGCCCGACTCCGTCGCGGGCTGCGCCCTCACCGTGGAGCGCCTGATGCTCCCGCCGTCGGCGGAGGCGTCCGTTCCGCAGGATCTGAGCCAGAAGCAGCTCGCCGCGTGGGTGGCCCGCCACCCCGAGCGCCAGGAGGTCCGCATGACGGTCGCGGTGCTGCGCGACGGTGCGCGCGACTCGGCCCTGCGGCTGCGCGAGAAGGACTCCGCCACGGAGGTCCTGACGGGCTCCGACCTGGTGCCGGGGCTCGCCGACGCACTGACCGCGACGTTCGCGGAGTAGTCGCTCCGCGGGTTCTCCACACCATCTGACCGGGTACGTGGCCGGGGCCGGGGTCGACCGCCCCGGCCACGGCCGTTCCCGGGGGATCAGCCCTTGGTGCCGCACTGCGGCAGGCTGTCGGTGTCTCCCTTGCGGATCTTGTCGAGGGACTTCACCGCGTCGGCGATGGTGTCCACCTTGATCAGCGTGAGCCCGTCCGGGACGTCGCTCGCGGCGGCCGCGCAGTTGTCCTTGGGCGTGAGGAAGTACTCCGCGCCCTTGTCGCGCGCGCCCACGGTCTTCATCTCGATGCCGCCGATCGGGCCGACCTTGCCGTCGTCGTCGATCGTGCCGGTGCCCGCGACGAACTTGCCGCCCGTGAGGTCACCGGGCGTGATCTTGTCGACGATCCCGAGCGCGAACATCAGGCCCGCGCTCGGCCCGCCCACGTCCGCGAGCTTGATGTCGATGGTGAACGGGAAGGTGTGGTCGGTCCCGGCCTGGATGCCGACGATCGCCCGGGCCTTGCCCTCGTCGTCGGACTTCGCCGTGGTGATCTTGACGTCCTCGGTGCGGGTGGGCTCCTTGCCCGCCTTCTCCGCGGCGGCCGCCTCCTTGACCGGTACGACGGTGAACGTGACGGCCTGACCGGGCTTGTGGCGGGTGACGAGCTTCGCGACGTCCGTGGTCTTCTTCACGGCCGTGCCGTCCACGCTCTTGATGACGTCGCCCGCGTGCAGCCGGCCCTCGGCCGGACTGTCCTTGAAGACGCTGCCGACGACGACCTGGGACTTCACCGGGATGTCCAGTTGCCTGAGGGCCGCGACCTTCGCGCTCTCCTGGGACTGGCTGAACTCCTCGGCGTTCTCCCGGGTCGACTGCTGCTCGGTCTTGCCGTCCGGGTACAGCGTCTCGTGCGGCACGACGATGTTGTCGTGCGCGAGCCAGCCGTAGACGGCCTCGGCGAGGTTCATCTTGTAGTCGGCGCTGGTGACCCGGACGGTCGTCATGTTCAGGTGACCGGTCGTCGGGTACGTCTTGCGGCCCGAGATCTGCAGCACCGGCTCGCCGTCGTGGTCACCCAGGGTGTTCACCGTCGGCCCGGGGGACATCTCCGAGTACGGCACTTTGATGAGCACTCCCGCGCAGAGCAGCGCGATGAGCATCAGGGTGGAGGCGAGCAGCGTCGCCGTGCGGCGTGGCATGGAACGACAGTACGGGACGGTCCTGTGAGGGCACCCCCGGGGCCGGTCCGTACGGGCCGGGCGAGCGGGCCGCTGGGCGGTCCCCCGGGCGTCGCGGGGACCGCGGATCAGACGGCGTCGGTACCCGAGTGGGTCTTCTCCATCGCCTTGCGGAACGCCGCGTAGCCGTTCAGCTCGCTGATGTCGCCGGTCTTCCCGCTCTCGCGGTTGCGGTGGGCCAAAAGGGCCCACAGACCGGCGCCGACCGCCGCCAGAAGTGGAATGAGCAACCAGGCAAGTGATGCCATGTCGACCTCCCGACCCCATGAGCGACCACAACTGACTGATCAGCAGATTAACCCGCCGCTCCGACAACGCTCACGGCAGGGGTCCGGTTACGCAACCGGAGCTCCGCGGACGCACCACCTGCGGCGTTCCGTACGAGCGGCGGCCGGCGGGCCCTAGCAGGCCCCGACCCACTCCTCCTGGCCGTCGGAGAACGTCTGGTGCTTCCAGATGGGCACCTCGTGCTTGAGGTCGTCGATCAGCTTGCGGCAGGCCGCGAAGGCCTCGGCCCGGTGCGGGCAGGAGACGGCGACGACGACCGCGAGGTCGCCGACGGCGAGGTCGCCGACGCGGTGGACGGCGGCCAGGGCCCGCACGGGGAAGTCCGCGACGACCTTCTCCGCGACCCGCCGCAGCTCCGCCTCGGCGGTGGGGTGGCTGGAGTACGCGAGCGCGTCCACGTCCGCGCCCCCGTCGTGGTCGCGCACCGTCCCGACGAACAGTGCCGTGCCGCCCGCGGCGTCGTCGCCGACGGCCCGGAAGACCTCGTCGAGCGACAGCGGCGTGTCCCGGATCGCAAGGAGTCGAATCGGCTCCTCGGCCGCCTGCTCACCCGGGTGATCGATCGGAGTACGTGCCATGGGGCCATGGTGCCGCACGCGACGGACCCGACGGAATAGCCCTATCCCCCAGCCCACACGCGGACCGCTTGGCCGTCTCTACGACTCCCGCTCCCGGCTGCGGCAGCTCTTCTCGCCCCCCGCTGTGGGCAGCTGGTCCGCCCAGGGGGCGGAACGGGTGGGCACAGCCCACAGCGGCGCTCAGCCGGAGCACAAAAGGAGCCCGGGCGCCGTCAGAGCCGCCGCCGCGCCTTCCGGGCCCGCCGCACCAGGGCGGCCGTACCCAGCAGCGCCACGGTCGCCCCCGCGGCCCCCGCCGCCGTCGCGTCCTTGCGCCCGAGCCGCCGCCCCGCCACGGTCCGCCGCCCCGCGACCTCCTCGAGGAGCTCCGCGAGGACCTCCTCGTTGGTCCACTGCGGCCGCCACCCCGCGTCGTGCAGCCGGCTGCCGCTGACGACCCAGGGGTACATCGTGTACGCGAGGTCCCCGGCCGGGGACGGCGTGAGCCCGATGCGGTGCAGCCGCGCGGCCGCCCCGAGGGCGACGGCGGACGGCAGCTCCATGCGCCGGATCCCGCTGAGCTCCTCGACCTCCTCCTGCTCCAGCCATCCGTCGCAGCCGACGGCCAGCTCGCCCTCGACCTTCTCCAGGACGGCGTACTCCAGGGCGCTGCACAGGTCGTCGACGTGGCAGAACTGCCAGGCGGGCCGGGACCCGGCGACGACGAGCAGCCGGGGCGACTCGAAGTACCGGGTCAGCGCGGTGTCGGTGCCGCCGACGAGGACGGCGGGCCGCACCACGGTGACGTTCAGGCCGGGGTGCGCCCGGGGCGCGCGCCGGGCGAGCCGCTCGATCTCCAGCAGGTCGCCGACGCCGGTGGCCTCCGCGGTCGCCCGCAGTTCGGCGTCTTCGGAGAGGGGCAGTTCGTTGTCGGCGAGGGCTCCATAGACCATCGCCGAGGTGCACAGCACGACCCGGTGCACCCCCGCGGCTGCGGCCGCGGTCAGCACGGTCTGGGTGCCGCGTACGTTGTACGCGGTACGGGCCGCCCCGTCGGTCTCCAGGTCGAGGTCCAGCGCGAGGTGCACGACGACGTCCGCGCCGCGCAGCTTCTCGGCGATCGCCGGATCACGGACGTCCAGGATGTGCCACTGGGCCGCCGCGCACTCGCCGCGCCGCTCGTCGATGGCCACGACCTGCTTGATCTCGTCGGACTCGGCCAGGCGCTCGGTCAGCAGCGCGCCGACGCCCGCCGCGGCGCCGGTCACGGCGACGACAGGCCCGCGTACGGGGGCCGGGGTCGAAGGGTTTCGCGCTGCGCGAACCTGCGGATCTGGGGAACTCACCGGGCGTCTCCAGCGGTTGTCTTTAGTACGTATGCGAATGACGCGTACGTACCAGGTGGCATCCATCCTGCCGCAGCCCCCGAGGCGGCGAAGCACCGAGGCCCGATCCCGTCACGGTGTCTACGCTGGGGGGTGTTGTCGGGCAGCCGCCGCCGGACCCAGATCCGGTGGCCTTACGAGCCGAGGAAACCCGTGAGTGACACCCCATTCGGATTCGGCCTTCCGCCGGAGGAGCCGGAAGACGGCGACGAGGGCAAGAAGAAGGACACCCCCGGAGGGGGACAGGGTTCCGGTGGCCCTGGGAACCCGTTCGGCTTCGGTGTGCCCGGACTGGGCGGCCCCGGCGGCGGGGACAACCCGTTCGCCGCGATGTTCGGTTCCATGAACCCCAGCGACCTGGGCGCCGCCTTCCAGCAGCTCGGCCAGATGCTGTCGTACGAGGGCGGTCCCGTGAACTGGGACATGGCCAAGGACATCGCCCGCCAGACCGTCGCCCAGGGCACGGCGGACGGCACCAAGGACGCCAGCGTCGGCCCCGCCGAGCGGACCGCCGTCGAGGAGGCCGTGCGCCTGGCCGACCTCTGGCTGGACGACGCCACCTCCCTGCCCTCCGGCTCCGGCACGGCCGTGGCCTGGAGCCGCGCCGAGTGGGTCGAAGCGACCCTGCCGGCCTGGAAGGAGCTCGTCGACCCCGTCGCCGAGCGCGTCGGCATGGCCATGGGTGACGTCCTGCCCGAGGAGATGCAGGCCATGGCGGGCCCGCTGATCGGCATGATGCGCTCCATGGGCGGCGCCATGTTCGGCCAGCAGATCGGCCAGGCCGTGGGCGTCCTCGCGGGCGAGGTCGTCGGCTCCACGGACATCGGCCTGCCCCTCGGCCCGGCGGGCCGCGCGGCCCTCCTGCCGGTCAACGTGGCCGCGTTCGGCAAGGACCTCAGCGTCCCCATGGACGAGGTGCGGCTGTATCTGGCCCTGCGCGAGGCCGCCCACCAGCGGCTCTTCGCACACGTGCCGTGGCTGCGCTCGCACCTGTTCGGCGCCGTCGAGGGCTACGCCCGCGGCATCAAGGTCGACACGACCAAGCTGGAAGACGTCGTCGGCCAGTTCGACCCGCAGAACCCCGAGCAGCTGCAGGAAGCCCTCCAGCAGGGCATGTTCCAGCCCGAGGACTCCCCCGAGCAGAAGGTCGCCCTGGCCCGCCTGGAGACGGCCCTCGCGCTCGTCGAGGGCTGGGTCGACGCGGTCGTGCACGCGGCCGCCAAGCCGCGCCTGTCGTCGGCCGACGCGCTGCGCGAGACGCTGCGCCGCCGCCGCGCCACCGGCGGTCCCGCCGAGCAGACGTTCGCGACGCTCATCGGCCTTGAGCTGCGCCCGCGCCGCCTGCGGGACGCCTCGCGCCTGTGGGCCTCCCTCACGGACGCGCGCGGCGTGGACGGCCGCGACGGCCTGTGGGCGCACCCGGACATGCTCCCGACGGCCTCCGACCTGGACGACCCGGACGGCTTCGTGCACCGCGAGCAGCTGGACTTCTCCGAGCTGGACAAGATGCTCGGCGAGGCGGCGCACGGCGGCGCGTCCGGCAAGCCGGACCTCACGAAGGGCGACTCCCCCGAGGACGGATCCTCCGAGAGCGGCTCCCCCGAGGGCAAGGACGACGACGGCAAGTGACTCTCCGCGACGACGCGGTGCTCGTCCTGAAGGCGTACGAGCACCAGGAAGACCTGCGGCAGTACTACTTGGACCATCTGTCGGCCCACCCCGAGGACGGCATGTGGAAGGCCTGCACGGACGGGCACGTGACCGCCAGCGCGCTGGTCGTCGACCCGTCCCGCGGGCGCGTGCTGCTCACGCTGCACAAGAAGCTGGGCATGTGGCTCCAGATGGGCGGCCACTGCGAGCCGGGCGACGCCACCCTCGCGGAGGCGGCGCTGCGCGAGGCCACCGAGGAGTCCGGCGTCCAGGGCCTGACCCTGCTGCCGGGCGGCCCGGTGCGCCTGGACCGCCACCCGATCCCGGGCCCCTGCACCCAGCACCTGGACGTGCAGTACGCCGCCCTCGCGCCGTCCGGCGCGGTGGCGGCGATCAGCGACGAGTCCCTGGACCTGCGCTGGTTCGCGTACGACGAGGTGGCGGGCGTGGCCGACACGTCCGTCGTCCGGCTCGTGGAGGCCACGCGGGAGCGCCTGCCGGTGTAACGGCGTCCCGCCGTGCGGCATGGGTAAGGGGCGGTCGCCATGGCGACCGCCCCTTACCCATGTCTGCCGAGTAGCTGCCGGGTGCCTGCCGGGCTCAGTTCCAGACGTTGCTCTGGTTCTGCCCCCGCGCGCCCTGCTGGCCCATGCCGAACTGGGCGCGTGCCCCCTGGCCGACCTGGGCGTGCTGCGGCGGCAGCAGCTCGCTGGGCTGGACGAGCGCGTAGCCCTGTCCCATGAAGCTGAGCTCCCAGCCCTCGCCGGTGTTGCCGCGGCGCCGCCACACGCCCGAGGAGTGCGTCTGTGCCTGCATCTGCACCCGCAGACCGCTGGACCAGGCGACGATCGCGTCCGCGTCGGCGTTGACGTACCGGTCCGGGGTGACCTGGAGCATCAGCGGCTGCCCCGAGGTCATCAGGGCCACCTTGCCGCGCCCGGTGATGTTCAGCTGGTACTTGCCGGAGCCGGAGATCCCGTACTGGCTGTCCACCGCGATCACCTGGTGGGACAGCGAGGAGTCCATGGCGAGGACGTAGGAGCTGTCGACCGTCAGGCCGTCCTGCTCCACGTCCACGACGTGGATGTACTGGGCGAGGTTCGCGAAGTAGACGGTGCCCTGGCCGTGGCAGCGCATCAGGTCGAGGCCCTCACCGGTGTGCGCGCGGGCCCGCCGCTGTCCGCCGCTCTGGAACTCGGCGTCGAACTCGACGAGCCCCTGGTAGGCGACCATGGCGCCCTTGCGGGCGAGGACGTCGTCGTGCCCCTCCAGGGCGACGCGCAGCAGTTGCGGGTTCTGGACGGTGTAGCGCTCCTGGGACTGCTGCTCGGAGTGCGCGAAAAGCGAGCTCTGCATGGTGGTGCTCCCCCTCAGCTCCGGATCCGGAGGCGGTCGGTGCTGTCCTCACTGGGCTGTACGACGACGATGCCCTCCCCGGAGAAGCCCATCTGGTAGGCCTCGCCGCTGCCGCGCCCGATGAGGGAACCGGCCTTGAAGCTGCGCTTGCCCTTCACCTTCAGGTTCGGCGACCAGGCGATCAGGGCGTCGGGGTCCACGTACGTCTCGTCCTCGCCGCGGCCGCAGTCGACGACGATGGGCGTGCCGCGGGAGGTCAGCGCCACCCAGCCCTGGCCGGAGACCTTGATGTTCCACAGGCCCTGGCCCGCGAACTTCGCGAGGCCCTTGACCCGCTCGACGCCCCACTGGAGGCCCGCGTCGAAGGCGAGGAGGTTGGTGCCGTTCACCGACAGCGAGTCGCCCGCCAGGTTGATGACGACGACGTCCGCCCCGTAGTCGGCGAGGTACAGCAGGCCGTCTCCGGAGCACTTCATCAGCGGGGCGCCCTCACCGGTGATCCAGTCACGGGCGATCTGGCGGACGGCGGGCGGGTTCGGCTCGTACTGCACGAACCCTTCGTAGGCGACCATCGATCCCACGCGCGCGAAGAGGTCGTTTCCGGTCTGCATGGCGACCTTGACCATGTGGTGGCCGTGGTTCTCCATGCGTGCGGCGACGGGGGCCGGGGCAAAGCCCGCGAGCGGCTGGTTCATGACGGGCTCCCTCAGACCTCGTACGGCTGGACGACGATGAAATTGCCGGGCGCACCACGGAACTGGAGGTTCACGCTCTCCCCCGTGGAGCCCGCGGAGGCGTTGGCGCGCAGCCGGACCTGGCTGGACACGATGGCCTGCGCGGCGGCCGACCAGGCGACGACGGCGTGGCAGTCGGCGAAGGTGGTCGGGGTCACCGGCAGCACGACGGGCGTGCCGTGCGTCTTCACGACGACGGTGCCGCTCCCCTGGAACTGCATGACGAACAGCGCGCCACCAGGGATGCCGTGCCCCTCGATGCGGCGCACCTCGTGCTGGAGGGACTCGTCGAAGGCGAGGACGTTCTCCGCGGAGACGCAGATGGCGTCCCCCTGGAGCTCGATGGGGTGCAGGTGGGTGCCCTCTTCGGCGAGGAACACCTGGCCGCGGCCCGTGCAGCGCATCAGCTGCATCTCCTGGCCGGTGGCGTTGCCCACGACGCGGCCCGCGAAGCCCGCGCCCTTGTAGCTGAACTCGACCTTGCCCTGGTAGAGGACCATGCTGCCCTGCCGGGCGAGCACGGGCTGGCCGCCGACGTTCAGGTCGATGCGGACCATCTTTTCGTTCTGCTGCGTCCAGCGCTGGCCGGTGCCCGCCTCGCGGTACTTCTGCAGCGCGGCGGCCACACCGGCGGCCTGCGGGGCCGCCTGCGGCACGCCGGGGGCGCCCTGGCCGAAGGGAGGCTGCGCCTGGCCGGGGACCGGCGCCGGGGGCTGCTGGCCGTAGCCGGGCGGCGGCGGAGGCGCGGCGGGCTGGCCGTACCCCGGGGGCGGCGGCGCGGAGGGCTGGCCGTAGCCGGGCGGCAGGGGTGCCGAGGGCTGCTGGCCGTAGCCCTGCGGCTGGCCGTACGGGGCCGGGGCCGGGGCCTGAGGAGGCACCGGGTCCTGGGGCGGCACCGGGGCCTGGGGCGGCACCGGGCCGCCGGGCTGGCCCAGCGGGGCCACGATGGTCTGCGCGGAGTGCACCGACGGGTCGGCCGGGACCGGCGCGGGCGGCGGCGTCACGCTCGCCGGAGGCGGCGTGTGCTGCGCGGGCGCGGGGGCCGGGGTGTGCTGCACGGGGGC
>NZ_JOJM01000039.1 GCF_000720325.1 Streptomyces sp. NRRL B-1347 | reverse complement strand
ACGAGATCAGCCTCGGTCTCGTGGGCTCGGAGATGTGTATAAGAGACAGCCCTAGCACCCCCACCCCGCGCAGACACGATTTCCCCGCACAGCCGTACCCCTTTCGGGTTCCGAAACCCCCACCCCACAGCACACCCCCCGCACACGCACCAGGCTGGTGACCCCGTCCGCCCACCGGAGGTCACCACCCATGCGCACCCCGCCGCCCCTCGCCGGGGGCGCCCAAGGCCCCGACGCCCTCCAGCCGCTGCTCACCACCGCCCTGGACGCCCTGCGCGAGGGCGCGGCAGCCCGCGGCGGCCCCCTCCCGCCCGGCGGCCCCACCACCGTCGCCGCCCGCGTCCACGAAGCCGCCACCCCCCTCCTGCCCCACCACGGCACCGGCGCCAAGACCGCCCTGCGCACCCTCGTCCACGCCACCGCCCAAGGCGCCGCCGACCCCGCCGAACCCCTCTGCGCGGCCCACCTGCACTGCCCGCCCCTCGCCCTCGCCGCAGCCGCCGACCTCGCCGCGTCCGCGCTCAACCCCTCCCTCGACTCCTGGGACCAGGCCCCCGCCGCCTCCGCCCTCGAAGCCCTCCTCACCACCACCCTCGCCACCGAGGTCCACGGCCGCGGCGACGCCCTCGTCACCACCGGCGGCACCGAGTCCAACCAACTCGCCCTGCTCCTCGCCCGCGAACACGCCACCGCCCACGGCCGCACCCTGCGCATCCTCACCGGCGCCAACGCCCACCACTCCCTGCACCGCGCCGCCTGGCTCCTCGGCCTGCCCGCCCCCATCACCCTGCCCACCCCCACCGGCACCCTCGACCCCGCCACCCTCGCCACCGCCCTCACCACCCACACCACCGACACCACCGACCTCCTCGTCACCGCCACCGCCGGCACCACCGACGCAGGACTCATCGACCCCCTCACCGCCATCGCCGACCTGTGCGCCACCCACGGCGCCCGCCTCCACGTCGACGCCGCCTACGGCGCCGGACTCCTCTTCAGCGACACCCACCGCCCCAAACTCCACGGCCTCGACCGCGCCCACAGCGTCACCCTCGACCTGCACAAACTCGGCTGGCAACCCGCCGCAGCCGGAATCCTCACCCTCCGCGACGCCACCGACACCCACCCCCTCACCCACCGCGCCGACTACCTCAACGCCGACGACGACACCGAAGCAGGCCTCCCCGACCTCCTCGGCCGCTCCCTGCGCACCACACGGCGTCCCGACGCACTCAAGATCGCCGTCACCCTCAAGGCACTCGGCCGCACCGGCCTCGGCGCCCTCGTCGACCACGTCTGCGACCAAGCACGCCACCTCGCCGACGAAATCACCGCCCACCCCCACTTCGACCTCTACGCCACCCCCACCATCAGCACCGTCCTCTTCCGGCCCACCCACGCCGACGACGACCACATCGCACACATCCGCCGCAAACTCCTCCACGACGGCACCGCCGTCCTCGGCCGCGCCCAACTCGACGGCCGCCGCTGGCTCAAAGCCACCCTCCTCAACCCGCACACCACCCCCGACGACCTCACCACCCTCCTCAAGCTCGTGGAAGGAACCAGCCCCCGATGACCCCGTCCCGCCCACCAGGCACCCCCGACAAGCCCACCCAGGCACCCACCACCCCCGACAACCCCCGCGACCTGGTCGGCATCGGCATCGGCCCGTTCAACCTCTCCCTCGCCGCCCTCGCCCAACCCCTCGACCTCGACACCGCCTTCTACGAACAACGCCCCGCCTTCCACTGGCACCCCGGCCTCCTCCTCGACGGCGCCACCCTCCAAGTCCCCTTCCTCGCCGACCTCGTCACCCTCGCCGACCCCGCCAACCCCTGGTCGTTCCTCAACTACCTCAAGACCCGCGAACGCCTCTACCCCTTCTACTTCGCCGAGCGCTTCCACATCCAGCGCGCCGAATACGACGCCTACTGCCGCTGGGTCAGCGACAACCTCCCCCGACTCCACTACGGCCACCAGATCGACGCCGTCCGCTGGAACCCCGAACGCGACCTGTTCGACGTCGACTTCACCCAACTCGACGCCGACGGCGAAGCCGAAGCCCTCGGCCGCACCCACGCCAAGAACATCGTCCTCGGCATCGGCACCGCCCCCCACATCCCCGAACCCCTCAAACCCCTCGCCGACGCCCCCACCGTCCCCGTCATCCACGCCGCCGACTACCTCCTGCACCGCGACCGCTTCCTCACCGCCGACCACATCACCGTCATCGGCTCAGGACAGTCAGGCGCCGAAGTCTTCCTCGACCTCCTCCGCCACCGCCCCCCGGGCGCCGAAAAACTCCACTGGCTCGCCCGCACCCCCGCCTTCGCCCCCATGGAGTACTCCAAACTGGGCCTCGAACACTTCACCCCCGACTACACCCGCTACTTCCACGCCCTGCCCGAAACCGTCCGCGACCAGCTCGTCCCCGGCCAGTGGCAACTCCACAAAGGCATCGACGCCGACACCATCGCCGCCATCCACGACGAGCTCTACCAGCGCACCCTCCACGGCGGCTGGCCCGACGCCGTCCTCACCCCCGGCGTCAACGTCCGCACCGCAGGACGCGTCGCCACCACCCGCGTCGAACTCCACCTCGAACACGTCGAACAAGGCACCCGCTCCCGCCTCACCACCGACGCCGTCATCCTCGCCACCGGCTACCGCGAACGCCCCCTCGGCCGACTCCTCGCCGGACTCGACCCCTACCTGCGCCGCGACGCCTCCGAACGCCCCCGCATCGACGAACACCACCGCCTCGTCCTCGACCCCTCCATCACCGGCAGCATCTACGTACAGAACGCCGAACGCCACACCCACGGCGTCGGCGCCCCCGACCTCGGCCTCGCCGCCTGGCGCAGCGCCGGCATCCTCAACTCCCTCACCGGCAAAGAGCCCTACCCCCAGCCCCAGCGCACCGCCTTCACCCAGTTCGGACTCACCCCACCGGCGCACCGCGCCACCCCCCGCCCCGGCGGAGAACAACGCGGCACCCTCGTCCACCTGAAGAACTGACCCCTCAGAGCCCACAGACCCCGCAGGCCCCGAGAGCCTCAGCCACCCGCCACCTCAGCCAACGCACCCACCGGCGCCACCACCCGCCCCGACCGCGGACACGACCACACCGCCACACTCCCGACCACCCGCGCAACCAACGGATGACCCAGCGGATGGTCGG
Organism: Streptomyces sp. NRRL B-1347; assembly: GCF_000720325.1. Classification (GTDB taxonomy): domain Bacteria; phylum Actinomycetota; class Actinomycetes; order Streptomycetales; family Streptomycetaceae; genus Streptomyces. The sequence goes on along the minus strand of NZ_JOJM01000039.1, from coordinate 69,344 downwards.
GACACTCCGGCCACGTCGCCGGCAACAACCGCGCCGCCAACGCCTCCACCGCCCAGTCCTTCACCTGCTCCGCCAACTCCGCCACCTGCTCCGCGGGAACCACCCCCGCAGGCACCGAAACCCCCACCCCGGAACCATCCGGCTCATACAGCATCACCAGCGGATCCCCGTCGAAATCCACCTCCTCCCGCACGATCGGCTGCACCGCACACGTCGCCGACAGATCACGCCGCACCACAGCCAACGCGGCGGCAAGGTCCTCATTCATCGCGGCCGACCCCACCTCAGAACACCGGAGTCCCCGCACGCGTCAACCGCCAGTCCACCCGCGCGAACTCCGCCGGATCGACCGTGCCCTTCGCCTTCACCCACGCGATGATCGTGTTACGGATCTCATCCGAATTCACCCACACCTGCTTCGCCTTCGCCACATGCGGGAAATTCCCCCCACCACTCGCCCGATAGTTGTTCACCGCCAACACGAACTCAGCCGCCGGATCCACCTCCTTGCCGTCGAACCGCAACCCCACGATCCGCGAACCCACCGGCTGCGCGATGTCCACGTCGTACGACACCCCGTACAACGCGTCATAGTTGTAATCCGGAACACCCTCCGCATTCGTCAGCTTCGCCGGATCCACCGGCACACCCGGAGCCGTCCGCACGTAATAGCGCGCCGAGAACTCCAGATAGTCCTTCAACTGCGCACCCGTGAGAACCCGCGCCTCCAACGTGTTCTCGAACGGATACAGACCCGCCGCGTCCCGGATCGTCACCTCACCCGCGGGAATCCCCGCCGTCCGCGAGAAACACGACGCCTGCGACAACACCGGCAACTTCGCATACGCCCCGCCCGCAAGCGCCGCCCGCACCGTCTCCGCCTGCACATGACTGATCAGATCAATGATCGGCACATCCTTGTACGGACCCTCCGCCGTACTCATCGCCGCCTTCGACGTACCGATCACCTGATTGACGTACGCCACCACCTTCCGGTGCTCACCCGCCAACAACCGCGTGATCCGCCCGTCCTCCGCCACCGCGTTGGAGTTCAGGACCTTCGCCCCCACCCTCTCCACCCGCCAACGGCCCTTCGACCACACCACGCCGAAGTCGAACAACGTCAACCGCTGACCCCACTTCAACGGCTCCGACAACACGACCTTCTTACCCGTCGCCTTGTTCTCGACCAGATACTCCGGAATCTCCGTGTGCGCATGCCCCACCAGAATCGCATCGATCCCCGGCACCTGCTGCGCCACCAACGCCGCCGCGTTCTCCACATACGGCAACTGATCCCCGTACGACGACGTACCGCTCGACCCCGAATGCGCCGACACGATCACCACATCCGCACCCATCGAGCGCAGCCTCGGCACCCACTTCGCCGCCTGCTCCTCAAGACCCGGAAACGTCATCTTGCCCTGCACATGCGCCTTGTCCCAGATCGCGATCCCCGGATTCGTCAGACCGAGCACCGCGACCCGCACATCCCGGCCGTGCGGCGTACGCAACCGATGCATGCTGTACGGCGGAAAAGCAGGACGCTGCGACTTCGCATCCAACGCGTTCGCCCCGAGCAGCGGGAAATCACACTGCTCCTGGAACTTCCGCAACACCGGAATCCCGTAGTTGAACTCATGGTTCCCGAGCGCCGCCGCGTCGTACCCGATCGCGTTCATCGCCTGCGCCATCGGATGCACCGGACCCCGCGCAGCCGTGATCGGATCGACCTTCGCGTAGTAGTACGACAACTGCGTACCCTGAATCGTGTCACCCGCGTCGATCAAGAGCGTATTGCGACGCCCCTTCTCCGCCCGGACCTGCGACACCAACGTGGATATCTTCGCCAGGCCCACATCGTTGTGGTCCTTGTCGTCGAACTCCCGGTCCGTGAAGTAATCCCAGTTGAAGACGTTCCCGTGCAGGTCCGTCGTCCCCATCACCGTGAACGAATACCGCCTCGGCTCCTTGCCCGGCCGAACGGCGGGCGCCGCCTCGGCCGACACCGCGGGACCCGCGAGCGCCACCCCCGCCCCCGCAGCGGCGGAACTCCCCAGGAACGACCTTCTGTCGAGCGGCATTGCGACTCCCTCATGAACCTTCGTGAACTGCGCGCGCTGGCGACGCGCGTAGATTCTGGCCCAGGAGACCCCGACGACAACACCCCCACGAGGTTTCGATCCGATGACCACCCCAGACCCCGCCCCAGTGCCACAGTGGACCCCATGACCACCCACGAACAGACACCCACGAGCCCCTACGCCACCCCCGACGCACCCCGCCTCGCCGTCCGCGGAGAAGCCCACCTCGAAGTCGACCCCGAAATCGCCCGCATCGGCATCACCGTCAGCGCCCGCGGCACCGACCGCCGCGACGCCCTCACCGACCTCACCCGCCGCAACAACGACGTCATCAACCTCGTCAAAACCTACGGCGAAGCCGTCGAACGCATCGAAACCGGCGCCTTCTCCATCACCCCCGAACTCACCAAACGCGGCAAGGGAGAACGCGTCCGCACCTACCACGGCCGCGTCCACATCAGCGCCGAACTCACCGACTTCACCGCCCTCGGCGAACTCACCACCCGCATCGCCGACCTCGACCTCACCCACGTCGACGGCCCCTACTGGTCCCTGCGCCCCACCTCACCCGCCCACCGCACCGCCCGCCAGCAAGCCGTCAAAGAAGCCGTCCAACGCGCCCGCGAATACGCCGAAGCCCTCGGCACCACCCTCGACGCCCTCATCGAACTCGCCGACATCGGCGCCGACAACACCCCCCAATACGGCTACCCCGCACCCCCCGGAATGGCCCGCGCCGCCTTCGCGGGCGCCCCCGAAGCCGCCGCACCCCTCGACCTCGAACCCCAACGCCAGTCCGTCTACGCACAGGTCAACGCACGCTTCACCATGAACCCACCCCAACTCTGAGCCACCCACACCACTCCGACGACCCTTGAACACGCTCATCAGAGCGCGCCCGCGCACACTTCAACAGTTGTCAAAAGCCTTTCACCCAACGGTTGTTGAGTAGTCACGCCCAACCAATCCACTACCGACCAGTAAGGCCTACTGTCGAAGACATGCGCCGAGCGAAAATCGTTTGCACCCTGGGACCCGCCACCGACACCTACGACCAGATCAAGGCCCTGGTCGAAGCCGGAATGGACGTGGCACGCTTCAACCTCAGCCACGGCACCTACGCCGACCACGAGGACCGCTACCAGCGCGTGCGCAAGGCCGCCGACGAGACCGGCCGCAGCGTCGGCATCCTCGCCGACCTTCAAGGCCCGAAGATCCGCCTCGGCCGTTTCACCGAAGGCCCCGTACTCCTCGAACGCGGCGACGAGTTCACCATCACCGTCGAACCCGACACCGCAGGCGACCGCCACATCTGCGGCACCACCTACGCCGGCCTCGCCGACGACGTCACCACCGGCGAACGCATCCTCGTCGACGACGGCAAAGTCACCCTCGAAGTCACCGCCGTCGACGGCCCCCGCGTCACCACCACCGTCATCGAAGGCGGCATGGTCTCGGACCACAAAGGCCTCAACCTCCCCGGCGTCGCCGTCTCCGTCCCCGCCCTCTCCGACAAGGACGAAGCCGACCTCCGCTGGGCCCTGAACACCGGCTTCGACGTCATCGCCCTCTCCTTCGTCCGCAGCGGCCGCGACATCGACGACGTCCACCGCATCATGGACGAGGAGAACCGCCGCCTCCCCGTCATCGCCAAGGTCGAGAAGCCCCAAGCCGTCGACGCCATCGACGACATCGTCGCCGCCTTCGACGGCATCATGGTCGCCCGCGGCGACCTCGGCGTCGAAATGCCCCTGGAACAGGTCCCCATCGTCCAGAAGCGCGCCGTCAAACTCGCCAAGCGCAACGCCAAACCCGTCATCGTCGCCACCCAGATGCTCGACTCGATGATCGACAACTCCCGGCCCACCCGCGCCGAGGCCAGCGACGTCGCCAACGCGATCATCGACGGCACCGACGCCGTCATGCTCTCCGGCGAGACCAGCGTCGGCAAATACCCCATCGAGACCGTCCGCACCATGGCCCGCATCGTCGAAGCCGCCGAAGAAGACATCCTCGCCAAGGGCCTCCCACCCCTGACGGACCGCAACAAGCCCCGCACCCAGGGCGGCGCCGTCGCCCGCGCCGCCGCCGAGATGGGCGACTTCCTCGGCGCCAAGTTCCTCGTTGCCTTCACCCAGTCCGGCGACACCGTCAAGCGCCTCTCCCGCTACCGCTCCCCGATCCCCCTCCTGGCCTTCACTCCCGACCCCGCCACGCGGTCCCAGCTCAACCTCACCTGGGGCGTCGAGACCTTCCTCGGCCCGCACGTCGACTCCACCGACGCGATGGTCGCCCAGGTCGACGAGCACCTCCTGAAGATCGGCCGCTGCCAGGCGGGCGACACGGTCATCATCACGGCGGGCTCCCCGCCCGGAGTCTCCGGCTCCACGAACCTCGTCCGCGTCCACCACATCGGCGAGACCTCCCGCTGACCGGGGCGCTCAGTACTTCGGCCCGACGTACACGTCCATGAGGGCTACGGAGGCCTTGCGGGCGATGGATATGTTGAGTGGTGCGGTGCCTCGGGCGAGGCTCGTCCACCCGACTCCGACCTTGTCGAGGGTGTCGGTGAACAGCTTCCGGATGTCATCGGACTTGTTGGTGAAGAAGTACCGGGGGTACTCATAGCGCTTCCGCTCACCCGCGACGACCCGGGTGGTCCAGTTCGTGGCCCGACACCCGTCGGAGTGGATGAGCCCCCGGATGAATTCCCAGGGGCGAGCGTCGACGATGTCCTGTTGCCAGGATTCGAGAGCGATGGTTCGTTCGTGCTTCTTGCCGGGACCGTGCTGCGGGAACAGGCAGGTCCAGTGCGGGCTGTATCCGACCACGGAGACGTAGCCCACCGCCTGCACCCGGCAGGACTTCCCCTTGGGGTTCACGGCCTCCACTGCCGCAGCGCATTCCTCGATGAGTCCGGGCCAGGCATCGGCGCATGCGATACGGAGGAAGTAGCCGGATCGGGCGCCAGGGCTGATGCAGCCGTCTCCGAAGTAGAGGCCCAGGAGGTAGGCGTACATCGCTGTGTCCGGGGGATCGGTGGGGGCAGGGGCGCACCGTGCGCAAGGCTCTTGCCGGATGCGCGGTAAAGGGTCGATACGCGACTTCCAAGAGCGAATCGCTGCTCGCGAGATCCCGGTTTCCTTGCTGACGGAGTTCAGACTCCGGCCCTGCGCCACCAGCGCTAGCGCGTGCTTGCGTGTGCCCATGTCGTACATGCGGCCGATCCTGACGGCGCCGCGCATGGGGCGAGTGAATTCGAAGGCGCGTTCACTGCCAGGAGTGAAGATCGCCAATCGTGCTAGCGCCTTCGATCTGAAGGTAAAGTGCCCCGGGTGGGATTCGAACCCACACTGAATACCTTTTGAGGGTATCGTCTCTACCGATTGGACTACCGGAGCTTCTTCGAACCGAAGGTTAGCTTACCCCCTCGGTGCCTCAAACATACAGGAGCTAGGTAGGCTCGGGGCAAGCAACAACTTGCCCCGTCCCGAGGAGCCCCCGTGACCCCGCCCGAGTCGCCCAAGGCCGTAGACGCGTCCGACGACAAGTCGCACGTCCCGCCCCTGACGACCCGTGTCGTCATCGCTGAGGACGAGGCGCTGATCCGTCTCGACCTCAAGGAGATGCTGGAGGAGGAGGGCTACACGGTCGTCGGCGAGGCCGGTGACGGTGAGACCGCGATCGAGCTGGCCCGGGAGCACAAGCCCGACCTGGTGATCCTGGACGTGAAGATGCCCGTCCTGGACGGGATCTCCGCGGCGGAGAAGATCGCCGAGGAGTCGATCGCCCCGGTGCTCATGCTGACGGCGTTCTCGCAGAGGGACCTGGTGGAGCGTGCCCGGGACGCGGGCGCGATGGCGTACCTGGTGAAGCCGTTCAGCAAGAGTGACGTCGTACCGGCGATCGAGATGGCGGTGTCGCGGTTCACGGAGCTGAAGACGCTGGAGCAGGAGGTCGCGGACCTCACGCAGCGCCTGGAGACGCGGAAGCTGGTGGACCGGGCGAAGTCGATCTTGCAGACGGAGTACGGCCTGACGGAGCCGGCGGCGTTCCGGTGGATCCAGAAGACGTCGATGGATCGTCGTCTGTCGATGCAGCAGGTGGCGGAGGCGGTCATCGAGGACGCCGAGGAGAAGAAGGCGTCGAAGGGCTGAGAGCGGCCCCCACCGGCGGGAAGCCGGAGGGAAGACCGCGGCGAGGGCGGTCACCCCACATCGGGGTGACCGCCCTCGCTGTGTACGGCCGGGGCCGGGCCTGGCTGCTCGGGGCCCAGGGGCCAGGCCTAGTCCTCGCCGAGGTAGGCCTTGCGGACGGATTCGTCGTGGAGGAGGTCCTGGCCGGTGCCGGAGAGGGCGATGCGGCCGACTTCCATGACGTGTCCGTGGTCGGCGAGGGAGAGTGCGGCTTGGGCGTTCTGTTCGACGAGCAGGATGGTGGTGCCTTGGGCCTTGAGTTCGCTGATGGTTTGCATGATCTTCTGCATCATGATCGGGGAGAGGCCCATGGAGGGTTCGTCGAGCATGAGCAGTTTGGGGCGTGACATGAGGGCGCGGCCCATGGCGAGCATTTGTTGTTCGCCGCCGGAGAGGGTGCCTGCGGCTTGTTTGCGGCGTTCTCCGAGGATGGGGAAGAGTTCGTAGGCGCGTTGGATGTCTTTGTCGATTCCTTCTTTGTCGTCGCGGAGGTAGGCGCCGAGGAGGAGGTTTTCGACGATGGTGAGGCGGGGGAAGATGTGGCGGCCTTCGGGGGAGTGGGCGAGTCCGAGGGCGACGATCTTGTGGGCGGGGATGCCGTGGAGGGGTTGTCCGTCGAAGCTGATCTTTCCGGCGGAGGGTTTGAGGAGGCCGGAGAGGGTGCGGAGGGTGGTGGTCTTGCCGGCGCCGTTGGTGCCGATGAGGGTGACGACCTGGCCGGCTTCGACGGTGAAGGAGATGCCTTTGACGGCTTCGATCTTGCCGTAGGCGACCCTGAGGTCTTCGACCTCTAGCAGTGCGGTCACTTGGCTGTTCCTTCCGGGCCGGTGGCGCGGGGGGCGCTGTCTTCCTCGTTGGGGGGTGTGTCCGGCGGGGTGTCGCTGGGGGTGGTGGCGTCGTGGTGGGCTTCGGCGGCTTCGACTTCGGCGACTTCGGCGGCGCCGGGTGCGCCTTCGAAGGGGGTGCCGAGGTAGGCGGCGATGACGCGTTCGTCGGCCTGGACGGTTTCGGAGCTGCCTTCGACGAGTTTTTCGCCTTGGACGAGGACGGCGACGCGGTCGCAGAGGTTGAAGATGAATCGCATGTCGTGCTCGATGACGAGGACGGCGATGCCTTGGTCGCGGATGGCGAAGACGAGTTCTTCGGCGGCGCGGGTTTCTTGGGGGTTCATGCCGGCGGTGGGTTCGTCGAGGAGGAGGAGCCCGGGTTCGCTGGCGAGTGCGCGGGCGATCTCCAGTTTCCGCTGTTCTCCGTAGGGGAGGTTGCGGGAGAGGTGGTCGGCTTTGTTGGCGAGGCCGACGAATTCGAGGAGTTCCATGGCGCGGGCGTGGGATGCGGCTTCGGCCCTTTTGAAGCCGGGTCCTCTGAGGAGTGCGCTCCAGAGGCCTTCTTTGGTTCTGGTGTGGCGTCCGACGAGGACGTTTTCCAGGACGGTCATGTTGGCGAAGAGCCGGATGTTCTGGAAGGTGCGGGCGATGCCTGCGTCGGTGACGAGGTGGGGTTTGGCGGGGAGGACGGTGCCTTTGTAGGAGACCTTGCCTTCGGTGGGGACGTAGAGGCCGGTGAGGCAGTTGAAGAAGGTGGTCTTGCCGGCGCCGTTGGGTCCGATGAGGCCGACGATTTCGCCGCTGTTGACGGTGAGGTCGACGGAGCGTACGGCGGTGAGGCCGCCGAAGCGCATGGTGACGCCGCTGGCTTGGAGGACGGTGGTGGTGGTTGTGGTGGTCATGGTGGTCACGCCCCCGCCTTGCTGACGCCGACGGTGCCTTCGGGGAGTTTCTGCTGGTCGGGTACGTCGAGTTGGTCGGTCTCGTGGTACTCGAGCTGGGCGCGCTTGTTGGCGACGAGGCCTTCGGGCCTGAAGCGCATGAGCAGGATGAGGGCGAGGCCGAACAGGAGGAGTTGGTAGTCCTCGAGGAATTGGAGTTTGGCGGGGATGAGGTAGAGGAGGGCGGCGCCGATGAGGGGTCCGCTGATGGTGCCCATGCCGCCGAGGATGACGGCGGCGAGGAGGAAGGCGGAGTTGGGGGGCACGGTGTTGGCGAAGAGGTACTGCTCGGGCGTGATGCTGTATGAGACGTGTGCCTGGACGGTGCCGGCGAATCCGGCGAGGGTGGCGCCGAGGGCGAAGGCGATGAGTTTGACGCGGAAGCCGTTGATGCCCATGGCGGTGGCGGCGGTTTCGTCTTCGCGGATGGCGACCCAGGCGCGGCCGATGCGGGATTCGCCGCTGCGGCGGAAGACGAGGACGACGACGGCGGTGAAGAAGAGCATCAGCAGGTAGTAGTTGGCGGGTCTGCTGAGGGTGAAGCCGAGGACGTCGTGTTCGGTGCCGAGGTTCCAGCCGAAGAGTTCGAGGTCGGGGATGTTGGGGATGCCTTGGGCGCCGTTGGTGAGGTCGGGGCCTGCGCTTCCGTTGAGGTTGTTCATGGTGATGCGGAAGATTTCGCCGAAGCCGAGGGTGACGATGGCGAGGTAGTCGCCGCGTAGTCGCAGTGTGGGGGCGCCGATGATGACGCCGAAGGCGAGGGAGGCGGCGGCGCCGGTGAGGACGGCGGCCCAGAAGGGGAAGTGGACGTCGAAGGTGGAGGCGGGGGAGCCGGAGACGAGGGCCGCGGTGTAGGCGCCGACGCCGAGGAAGGCGACGTATCCGAGGTCGAGGAGTCCGGCGAGGCCGACGACGACGTTCAGGCCGAGGGCGACGGTGGCGAAGATGAGGATGTTGACGCCGATGAGGGCGTAGCTGGCGTCGCTCTGGGTGAAGGGGAAGAGTGCGGCGGCGACGATGGCGGCGGTGAAGGTGACGTTGCGGTGTTTGGTGGTGAGGGTGTTGAGGCGGGGGATGAGTCCGGCGCGGTGGAGTGCGGTGGCGCCGAAGGTGGCGGTGATGAGGAAGCCGATGAAGAGTTCGGAGTAGGCCTCGATGCCGTAGGCGAAGACGTAGAGGCCGATGCCGAAGGAGGCGGCGATGATGAGGATTTCGACGGCGTCGGGGAGTTGTTTGGCGCGTTTGGGTGGGGGTGCTTTGAGGCTGTGGCGCAGGCGTTGCCAGGGGTCGGTGGTTTCGGTGGTGGGGGTGTCGGAGGGCAGGCCGAGGGCGCCGATGGTGGCGATGAGGGCGCCGATGCCGGAGACCCAGGCGCCGGGTTCGAGGTTGACGATGCCGCCGAGGTGTTCGGCGATGGCGCCCATGGTGTAGCCGGTGGAGCCGAGGACGCCGAGGGTGAGGAGGAGGACGGGGCTGTTGGTGCCGCCGGGGAGGAGCCAGCCGAGTCCGGGGATGCGGTGTCCGGCGAGGGTGAAGAGGAGGGTGAGGGCGGCGCCGGTGAGGGTGATGAGTTGGAGGCCGCCGGGGTAGCCGGTGACGGTGAGGTCGCCGGGGAAGGCGGTGGTCCAGGTCCAGGCGAGGAAGGTGCCGATGAGGGCGGTGGTGGCGCCGATGAGGACGAGGAGGCGGGCGAGGTTTTCGGGGAGGGGGAGGGTGGAGACGGGGGTGCCGGTGGTGTTTTTGGCGAGTTGCGGGGTGTTCGGGGTGTTCGGGGTGCTGGGGGTTTTCGTTGTCATGGGTATCACGCCCGATCCGCGACGCGTTCGCCTAGGAGCCCTTGGGGCCTGAGGAGGAGGACGAGGATGAGGAGGGCGAAGGCCCATACGTCCTTCCAGGCGCCGCCGCCGAACTGTTCCATGCCGGGTACGTCGCCCATGTAGCCGGTGGCGAGGGCTTCTGCGACGCCGAGGACGATGCCGCCGAGCATGGCGCCGTAGATGTTGCCGATGCCGCCGAGTACGGCTGCGGTGAAGGCTTTGAGGCCCATGATGAAGCCCATTTTGAAGCCGACTTGGCCGTTGTGGAGGCCGTATCCGACGGCGGCGATGGCGGCGAACGCGGCGCCGATGGCGAAGGCCATGACGATGATGCGGTCGGTGTTGATGCCCATGAGCTTGGCGGTGTCGGGGTCTTGTGCGGTGGCCTGCATGCCGCGGCCGGAGCGGGTTTTGTTGACGTACCAGCCGAGGATGAGCATGCAGGCGGGTGCGGCGATGATGAGGAAGAAGTCGCCGCGTTGGATGTCGGCGCCGAAGACGTGGACGGGGTCGCCGCCGAATTGTGGGAAGGAGCGGTCCTTCTTGGCTTCGGGGTACCACTTCCATACGGCTTGTTGGAGCAGGATGGACAGGCCGATGGCGGTGATGAGGGGGGCGAGTCGTGGTGCTCCGCGCAGGGGGCGGTAGGCGAAGCGTTCGGCTGCGGTGCCGACGGCGACGGAGCATATGACGCCGCCGATGATCATGATGGGGATCGCGGCGAGCAGCGAGAACCCGTCGGGGAGCCAGAGGGAGACGGTGAGGGCGCCGAAGCCCCCGACCATGAAGATCTCGCCGTGGGCGAAGTTGATGAGCTGGACGATTCCGTAGACCATCGTGTAGCCGATCGCGATGAGACCGTACATCGCGCCGAGGATGAGTCCATTGGCCAGCTGTTGCGGCAGTTCGTTCACCGCAGGGCCTCCGTTGGATGGTTCGGATATGGCACCGCGCGGGAGCGCTGGTAGCGCGTCCCGCGCGGTCTTGAGTCAATGGGTGTGGGGGTGTCTTAGCGGGGCTTGTAGGCCTCGCTGAACTTGGATTCCCACTTGTTGCCCTTGCTGACCTGGTACGCGGTCATCATGGTGTTCGTGGTGTCGCCGTACTGGTCGAAGGAGACTTCGCCGGTGACGCCCTGGAACTTGACCTTGCTCATCGCTTCGAGGACCTTGACGCGGCCGTCGGAGGGGAGTTTGCCGTCGTTGCCTTCGACGGCGAGCTTTACGGCTTCGATGATCGCCCACGTGGCGTCGTAGGTGCCGCCGCCGTAGGTTTCCATGTTTTCTTTGTAGTTCTTGTTGTATTCCTCGATGAACTTCTTGGCGGAGGGGAGTTCCTCGACGGGCTTGCCGACGGAGGTGCCGAGGTCGCCGATGGCCTTCTTGTTGAGCTTGGGGAACTCTTCGCTCTTCATGCCGTCGCCGCCCATGAGTGGGATCTTGGCGCCGGATTCCTTGAGCTGCTGGCTGAGAGGGGCGGCTGCGGGGTATTCGCCGCCGTAGTAGACGGCTTCGGCGCCCTTGCCCTTGACCTGGGAGACGACGGACTTGAAGTCGCGGTCCTCGGGGTTGACGTGGTCCTGGCCGACGATCTTGCCGCCGAGGTCGGTGAAGGTGTCCTTGAAGGAGGCGGCGAGCCCGGCGCCGTAGGTCTTCTGGTCGTCGATGAGGTAGACCTTCTTGATCTTCGCCTTCTGGAACAGGTACTGGGCGGCGAACTGGCCCTGGACCTGGTCGGTGGTGGCGGTGCGGAAGAAGGTCTTGAACTGGCGCTTCCTGTCGCCCTTCTTCCAGCCGTCGCCCTGGGTCAGCTCGGTGCCGGTGTTGGCGGGCGAGATCTGGGTGAGGTCGGCGTCGTTGAGGGGCTTCTGCATCGACTGGGAGACGCTGGAGTTCAGCGGGCCGACGACGCCGAGGACGTCCTTGTCGCTGATGAACTTCTGGGCGTTCTGGCCGCCGACGGACGGCTGGGCCTGGTCGTCGAGGGGCTGGAGCTTGAACTCGACCCCGTCGACGGTGTTCTCCTTGTTGGCGGTCTTGACGGCCAGTTCGGCGGAGTTGCGCATGCCGATGCCGAGGGCGGAGAGGTCACCGGTGAGGGGGGCGTCGAAGCCGATGACGACGGTCTTCTTGGCTCCGGAGCTGTCGTCGTCGCCCTTGTCCTTGTCGCGCGACCCGCAGGCGGTGAGGGTGAGTGCCCCGGTGGTCAACACCGTGGTGAGGATGAGCGCGGAACGGTTTCGCACGAGTGGTCCTTTCCCCAGGCGCGGCCCTCTGCTGAGGTGCCGTGAAGATCGCCGGGCCGTACTGGTGGTGGTACAGGGCCGTGCAATTCAGTTCGCGCCCGGCGGCGCGGTGACTGGCCGTGACTCTAAGGGCGCATTTGATCCTGGAGGAGTGGTCGGACCTAGGCTGTGACGCTCTTGTTATGCCACGGAGTATTCCGCGCTGGAACGCAGGGGGTGGTTGTGGCGGAATCTGCACGCTTCGGCGCATCCGGCTCGGGGGAAGGGGCAGGACTGTTTCCTGGTTTTACTCATGACGCCGGTGTTCGGGGGAGTGTGAGGCGGGCTGTGCCGGAATGATCTTTTACGCGGGCGGCGGCGCTATTCGATCTTGATTCCTTGATTGTTCGTGGATTACGGAGTGTTACGCCGAAGAAAGGGAGGCGGGCATTCCGTGGCATGTTTCCGCGTTCGTGAATGTGGCCGGTCAGGAGTGTTTTCGAGGAGCACTCCTGTTTTTCCGGTGAAGAGAGTTCTGGCCCGTACGGCCTCCGGGGGCCGAACGCGGCCCGGCCTGGCGGCTCGTGCGCCGTCGTGACGAACCACGCCCGCCCCGCCCCCGAACTCGGGGGCGGGGCGGGCGTGGTGGGCAACCGTCGGTGACGGAGAGCCGCGAACGGCGGGTGCGGCAGGGCGCTTTCAGCCCGTCCGGCGGTTGAGGACGAGGCCGCGGGCCGGTGCGAGGACGGCTGGGCGGGAGAAGGGCCCGGCCGCAGGCGCAGCCCCCCGGCCGCAGGCGCTGCCCCCCCCGGCCGCAGGGGCAGCCCCTGGATCAGGCCGCGGGCGCGTCGCGGAGGAGGCAGGTGAGGCGCGCGCTGCACACGCGCTTCCCGCTCTCCTCGCTGACGACGATCTCGAACGTCGCCGTGGACCGCCCCAGATGGACCGGCGTGGCCACCCCCGTGACGAGCCCGGACCGCACCCCCCGGTGGTGGGTGCAGTTCAGGTCGACGCCCACGGCGATCTTGCCGCTGCCGCCGTGCAGCATCGCGCCGATGGACCCGAGCGTCTCCGCGAGCACCGCGGACGCGCCGCCGTGCAGCAGTCCGTACGGCTGTGTGTTGCCCTCCACGGGCATCGTGCCGACCACGCGCTCGGCGGAGGCCTCCAGGATCTGTACGCCCATGCGGTTGCCGAGGTTCCCGGCGGAGAACAGGGCGCGCAGGTCGACGCCGAGTCCGGCGTACTCGTCGATGACCTCTTGCGGGAACTTCGTTGGCTGCTGCTCGCCCATGGGGCCGGGCTCCGTTCGTCGTCGACGTCTGAAGGACAGCTGTGGCTGAGCGAACGCTCAGTCGGTGGTTGATTGTTCCAGGCGTACGACGACGGACTTGCTGGCGGGGGTGTTGCTGGTGTCGGCCGTGGCGTCCAGCGGTACGAGGACGTTGGTCTCCGGGTAGTACGCAGCCGCGCAGCCGCGGGCCGTGGGGTAGTGGACGACGCGGAAGCCGGGCGCGCGCCGCTCGACGCCGTCCTGCCACTCGCTGACGAGGTCCACGTACGTGCCGTCGGCGACGCCGAGCGCCTGGGCGTCGGCGGCGTTGACGAGGACGACGCGGCGGCCGTTCTTGATGCCGCGGTAGCGGTCGTCGAGGCCGTAGATCGTGGTGTTGTACTGGTCGTGGGAGCGCAGCGTCTGGAGCAGCAGGCGGCCTTCGGGCAGCGCGGGGTACTCGACGGGCGCGGCGGTGAAGTTGGCCTTGCCGGTGGTGGTGGGGAAGCGGCGTTCGTCGCGCGGGGCGTGCGGCAGGGTGAAGCCGCCGGGGCGGGCCACGCGCGCGTTGAAGTCCTCGAAGCCGGGGATCACGCGTGCGATGCGGTCGCGGATGGTGGCGTAGTCCTTCTCGAACTCTTCCCAGGGCGTTGCCGACGCGGTGCCGAGGACGCGGCGTGCCAGGCGGCACACGATGGCGGGCTCCGACAGGAGGTCCTTGCTCGCGGGCTTCAGGCGGCCGTGGGAGGCGTGGACCATGCCCATGGAGTCCTCGACGGTCACGAACTGCTCACCGCTGCCCTGGAGGTCGCGTTCGGTGCGGCCGAGCGTCGGCAGGATGAGGGCGCGTGCGCCGGTCACGGCGTGCGAGCGGTTCAGCTTCGTGGAGACGTGCACGGTGAGGCGGGCGCGGCGCATGGCCGCTTCGGTGACGTCGGTGTCGGGGGAGGCGGAGACGAAGTTGCCGCCCATGGCGAAGAAGACCTTCGCCTCGCCGTCGCGCAGGGCGCGGATGGCGCGGACGACGTCGAGGCCGTGGTGGCGCGGCGGGGCGAAGCCGAACTCCTTCTCCAGGGCGTCGAGGAAGGCGGGCGCGGGGCGTTCGAAGATGCCCATCGTGCGGTCGCCCTGGACGTTGGAGTGGCCGCGGACGGGGCAGACGCCGGCGCCGGGGCGGCCGATGTTGCCGCGCAGGAGGAGGAAGTTGACGACTTCGCGGATGGTGGGCACGGCGTGCTTGTGCTGGGTCAGGCCCATCGCCCAGCACACGACGGTCCGCTCGGAGGCGAGGACCATGCGCAGGGCGCGCTCGATGTCGGCGCGCTCCAGGCCGGTGGCGGTGAGGGTCTCGTCCCAGTCGGCGGCGCGCGCGGCGGCGGCGAAGCCCTCGTAGCCGTGGGTGTGTTCGCGGACGAAGTCCTCGTCGACGGCGCCTTCGGTCTCCAGGACGAGCTTGTTGAGGAGGCGGAAGAGGGCCTGGTCGCCGCCGAGGCGGATCTGCAGGAACAGGTCGGTGAGGGCGGTGCCCTTGAGCATGCCCTGGGGGGTCTGGGGGTTCTTGAAGCGCTCCAGGCCCGCCTCGGGCAGCGGGTTCACCGTGATGATCTTCGCGCCGTCGCGCTTGGCCTTCTCCAGGGCGGAGAGCATGCGCGGGTGGTTGGTGCCCGGGTTCTGCCCGGCGACGATGATCAGGTCGGCCTTGTAGAGGTCTTCGAGGAGGACGCTGCCCTTGCCGACGCCGAGGGTTTCGGTGAGGGCCGAACCGGACGACTCGTGGCACATGTTCGAGCAGTCGGGGAGGTTGTTCGTGCCGAGTTCGCGGGCGAACAGCTGGTAGAGGAACGCCGCTTCGTTGCTGGTGCGGCCGGAGGTGTAGAAGACGGCCTCGTCGGGGGAGGCGAGCGCGGTGAGTTCCTCGGCGACGATGTCGAAGGCGCGCTCCCAGGACACGGCTTCGTAGTGGTCGGCGCCGTCCGCCAGGTACATGGGGTGGGTGAGGCGGCCCTGCTGGCCCAGCCAGTACCCGCTGCGGGTGGCGAGGTCGGACACGGGGTGCGCGGCGAAGAACTCGGGGGTGACGCGGCGCAGGGTGGCTTCCTCGGCGACCGCCTTCGCGCCGTTCTCGCAGAACTCGGCCTTGTGGCGGTGGTCCGGCTCGGGCCAGGCGCAGCCGGGGCAGTCGAAGCCGTCCTTCTGGTTGACGCGCAGGAGGGTCAGCGCGGTGCGCCGCACGCCCATCTGCTGCTGTGCGATGCGCAGCGTGTGGCCGATGGCTGGCAGTCCGGCGGCGGCGTGCTGCGCTTCCGTGACCTGCGGGGCGTCCTGGACCGGGTCACCTTTGGGCGGCTTGGTCGCCATGGCCTGCTCCTCTTCGAGCGCATGTGCGTGCGGTGTACCTCTGATCCTCCCACGCGTCACCGGCACCGCCGGTGACCGGGGGCGACCTGGGGAGGTGTTCTCGGCCGCCTCCGGTACGTGCTGCGCGGTGGGCGCGGCGCGGTCCGTGGGCGCCCGCCGCCGGGTCCGGGCGCGCCCGACACCGGGGTGCCCGGCGGCCTGGGCGGGGCCGAGTGTCAGTGGGGCGTGGCAGGATCGGGGGCGTGGCAGAGAAAGCATCGAAGAAGACCGAGAAGACGACCGCCGGCGATCGGCCGCGCCTGCTCCTGATGGACGGGCACTCCCTGGCCTACCGGGCGTTCTTCGCGCTGCCCGCGGAGAACTTCACGACGGCGACGGGCCAGCCGACGAACGCGATCTACGGCTTCGCGTCGATGCTGGCGAACACCCTGCGTGACGAGGCGCCCACGCACTTCGCGGTCGCGTTCGACGTGTCGCGCAAGACGTGGCGCTCGCAGGAGTTCGCGGAGTACAAGGCGAACCGTTCGAAGACCCCGGACGAGTTCAAGGGCCAGGTCGAGCTGATCGGCGAGCTGCTCGACGCGATGAGCGCGGTGCGGTTCGCGGTGGACGGCTTCGAGGCGGACGACGTCATCGCGACGCTCGCCACGCAGGCCGAGGCGGCGGGCTTCGAGGTCCTCATCGTCACGGGCGACCGGGACTCCTTCCAGCTGATCACCGACCACGTGACGGTGCTGTATCCGACGAAGGGCGTCTCGGAGCTGACGCGCTTCACTCCGGAGAAGGTCCAGGAGAAGTACGGCCTCACCCCGAGCCAGTACCCGGACTTCGCGGCGCTGCGCGGCGACCCCTCGGACAACCTCCCGGGGATCCCGGGCGTCGGTGAGAAGACGGCCGCGAAGTGGATCAATCAGTTCGGTTCCTTCGCG
Source organism: Streptomyces sp. NRRL B-1347 (assembly GCF_000720325.1). Lineage (GTDB taxonomy): Bacteria > Actinomycetota > Actinomycetes > Streptomycetales > Streptomycetaceae > Streptomyces. Next base: position 52,695 of record NZ_JOJM01000039.1, on the reverse strand, counting down.
GAGCTAGTGGAGCGCGCCGAGGAGGTCAAGGGCAAGGCCGGGCAGAATTTCCGCGACCACCTGGAGGCCGTGAAGCTGAACCGCCGTCTCACGGAGATGGTGCGGGACGTCGAGCTGTCGAAGTCGGTCGCCGAGCTGGAGCGCGCTCCGTACGACCGCAAGGCGGTCGCGCTGGTCCTGGACACCCTGGAGATCCGCAATCCGTCGCTGCGGGAGCGCCTGCTCGCGGTGGACCCGGGCGCGGAGGAGGCCGAGCCGGCCCCCGTCGCCGAGGGCGTGGAGCTTGACGGGGCGGTCCTCGGCACGGGCGAGGTCGCGCCGTGGCTGGCCGAGCACGGCACGGCGGTCCTCGGTCTGGCGACGGTCGACTCCTGGTCGCTCGGCACGGGTTCGGTGACGGAGGTGGCGCTCGCCGCGGCGGGCGGGGAGGCCGCCTGGTTCGACCCGGCGCAGCTGGACGAGGCCGACGAGAAGGCGTTCGCGTCCTGGCTCGCCGACGCCAAGAAGCCGAAGGTGCTGAACAACGCGAAGGGCGCGATGCGCGTCTTCGCCGAGCACGGCTGGAGCGTCGAGGGCGTCACCATGGACACCGCGCTCGCCGCGTATCTGGTGAAGCCGGGCCGCCGCTCCTTCGATCTGGACGCGCTGTCCCTGGAGTACCTGGGCCGTGAGCTGGCGCCCGCCGCCGAGCCCGACGGTCAGCTGGCCTTCGGTACGGAGGACGACGAGCAGGCCGGTGCCGAGGCCCTGATGGTGCAGGCCCGCACGATCCTGGACCTGGGCGCGGCGTTCGGCGAGAAGCTGCCGGAGGTCGGCGCGGCCGGGCTGCTCACCGATGTGGAGCTGCCGACGTCCGCGCTGCTCGCCCGTCTGGAGCGGCACGGCATCGCGGCGGACCGCGCGCATCTGGAGTCGATGGAGCAGCAGTTCGCGGGCGCCGTGCAGCAGGCGGTGAAGGAGGCGCACGCGGCGGCGGGCCGGGAGTTCAACCTGGGCTCGCCCAAGCAGCTCCAGGAGGTCCTCTTCGGCGAGCTGGGCCTGCCCAAGACGAAGAAGACGAAGACCGGGTACACCACGGACGCCGACGCGCTCGCCTGGCTCGCCGCCCAGACGGACAACGAGCTGCCGGTCGTGATGCTCCGCCACCGCGAGCAGGCGAAGCTGCGCGTCACCGTCGAGGGCCTGGTCAAGACGATCGCCGCGGACGGCCGCATCCACACCACGTACAACCAGACGGTGGCCGCCACCGGCCGCCTGTCGTCGACGGATCCGAATCTGCAGAACATCCCGGTGCGCACGGACGAGGGCCGGGCGATCCGCCGCGGCTTCGTCGTGGGCGAGGGCTTCGAGTCCCTGATGACGGCGGACTACAGCCAGATCGAGCTGCGTGTGATGGCGCACCTGTCGGAGGACGAGGGCCTCATCGAGGCGTTCGCGTCCGGCGAGGACCTGCACACCACGGTCGCCTCGCAGGTGTTCGGCGTGGCGGGCGCGGACGTGGACGCGGAGATGCGCCGCAAGATCAAGGCGATGTCGTACGGCCTGGCGTACGGCCTGTCGGCGTTCGGCCTGTCCCAGCAGCTGAACATCGAGGCGGCGGAGGCCCGCGCCCTGATGGACACGTACTTCGAGCGGTTCGGCGGGGTGCGCGACTATCTGCGCCGCGTCGTCGACGACGCGCGTGCCACGGGGTACACGGAGACGATGCTGGGCCGTCGCCGCTATCTGCCGGACCTCAACAGCGACAACCGCCAGCGCCGCGAGATGGCGGAGCGGATGGCGTTGAACGCGCCGATCCAGGGCACGGCGGCGGACATCGTCAAGGTCGCGATGCTGCACGTGGACCGCGCGCTGACGCAGGCGAAGCTCACTTCGCGGATGCTGCTCCAGGTCCACGACGAAATCGTCCTGGAGATCGCGTCGGGGGAGCGGGAGGCCGTCGAGGAGCTCGTGCGCCGCGAGATGGCGGGTGCGGCGTCGCTGCGCGCGCCGCTGGACGTGTCGGTGGGCGTGGGCCCCGACTGGGAGTCGGCCGCGCACTAGCCTCCCGGCCCGGGTCGCGGTTCATCGGCCTGCGGCCTCGTCCTCAAACGCCGGACGGGCTTGAAGACCCTGGTCCGTCCGGCGTTCCCGACGAGCTGAACGCTGGGCAGCGGGTGGGGGCGGCCGCCGGGGCCGTCCCCACTACGGGGAAGTGAACGGTCGCGGGCCGGTAGGAGAACCGCTACAGGCCCGTGACTGGCCAATCAGACAAAAACGGACGCGAACAGGTGTCTCGGCTCCGAGAGTTGTCGTAGTGTCGCCTGAGCCGTCCCCTTGAGGGCACGCGCGCGGGCGACGGGACGGCACGAGCAGGTCGTCAAGGGGAGGGATTCACGGACATGGCGCCGGTATTCGGCAAGCGGCTGCGCAAGGCGACGGTGACCACCGCGGTCGCCGCCGCGGCGGTGGCGGCCCTGGCCGCCTCGCAGGCCCCGGGCGTGGCGACGACGGACCAGCCGCGTGACGAGTGGGCCGCCGACTCCGCGCCGCCGCCGGACGGCGACTCCGCGACCGGCAACTCTCCGTACTACACGGACCTGCCGCCCCTCGAAAGCCCGGTGCCGCCCAGCGGCAAGCCCGGCGGCGGTGCCAAGGGCGACGCGGAGGCGGGCCTGCCGGCCACGGTCCTGGACGCGTACAAGAAGGCCGAGGCGGCCGTGCGCACGGCGAAGCCGGGCTGCAACCTCCCCTGGCAGCTGCTCGCCGCGATCGGCAAGGTCGAGTCGGGCCAGGCCCGCGGCGGCCGCGTGGACGACGACGGCACGACCCTCACGCCGATCCTCGGTCCGGTCCTCGACGGCAACGGCTTCGCGAAGATCACGGACACCGACGGCGGCGCCTTCGACGGCGACACCACGCACGACCGTGCCGTCGGCCCCATGCAGTTCATCCCCTCGACCTGGGCGTCCTCGGGCAAGGACGGCAACGGCGACGGCAAGAAGGACCCGAACAACATCTACGACGCCGCGCTCGCCGCCGCGCACTACCTGTGCGGGAACAGCCGCGACCTCGCCGTCAAGGCCGACCTGCACGCCGCGATCCTCAGCTACAACCAGTCCACGGAGTACCTGAACACGGTCCTGTCGTGGCTGGAGTACTACCGCAAGGGCACCCACGAGATCCCCGACGGCACCGGCCAGCTGCCGGGTGACCGCAGCGACGACCGGCCGCAGCGGCCCGGCCCGTCCACGCCGCCGTCCACGCTGCCCGACACGACGACCCCGGTGGAGCGCGAGGGCAAGTACACCCCGCCGGCGCGGGGCGGCTCCGGCAAGCCCGGCAACGGCGGCTCGGAGAAGCCGGGCGACGGCGGCAATACGGGCAAGCCGAAGCCGCCCAAGCCGCCCAAGCCCTCCCCGCAGGACCAGGTCGCCCGCCTGGAGAACGCGGGCGCGAAGGAGCTCGCCGCGACCGCGGGCGACGCCTTCGACAAGCGCGCGGTGGTGCGTGCCGAGAACCGTTCGGGCCACGGCGTGCCCAAGGCGAAGATCCGGTTCACGATCAGCGGCAAGACGGACACGCGCTTCGAGGGCGGCGTCCGCAGCGTCACCGTCACCACGAACGCCGAGGGCAAGGCCGTCTCGCCGGTCCTCAAGGCGGGCGAGACGACGGGCGGGTTCACCGTCCGCGCCCTGGTGGTGAGCCGCTACCTCGACCAGGTCAACGTGCCGGGCAAGGTCACCGCGCGCCAGGCCGACGCGCTCACCCGCACCAGCGACAAGCCGCTGACCTGCGTGGCCGGGCAGGCCTTCGCCGAGCGGGTCGAGGTCGAGGCGACGTACAAGGACAAGCCCGCGGCCGGCGTCGCCGCCACCGCCACGATGGTCAAGTCGAAGGACGGCCCCGTCGCGAACGACAAGGGCCCCTACTTCAAGGGCGCCCACGGCAAGCCGGTCCGCACCCTCAAGGGCCTGAAGACGGACGCCGACGGCAAGCTGCTGCTGCCGAAGATGTACGCCGACGGCGCGGCGGGCACCTATCTGCTGCGCATCGTCACCGAGGGCGGCGGCACGCTCCTGGTCGAGCTGAAGGTGACGGCGCCCGTCACCGAGGAGCCCGAGGAGCCCTCCGGGTCGCCGTCGTCCACGCCGTCCGGCTCCGCGTCGCCGTCCACGTCCGCGTCGCCGAGCGCCTGACAGGACCGCCCCCGGCACCTCACCGAGTCCGCCCCCGCGCCCGGCACGGCGCGGGGGCGGCCCGCGTTCACGGCGGGGTGCCCGCCGCCCCGTGTCCGCGCGACCTGTTCTCATCTCGCCCGCGCGTTGCTACGGTGCCCCCGCTCTGACGAACAGTCAGTTACGGACGGGCGGTTCGTCGCGTCCGGCCCCGAGCCCGCCCGGGAGGCCCGCATGCGCGCCCTCATCGCCGCCGCCGTCGGCCTGGCCGCCGCCCTCGCCCTGGTCCTCACCGTCACGGCCGTCGGCGCCCCGTCCGGCGGGACCTCGCCCGAGCCGCTGCTCACCACCGTCCCCGAGCACCCCTAGGGAGGGCCGCGATGCGCCGCAAGGCCGGTCTGGTCCTGCTCGCCCTCGCCGTGTTCTTCGCGACCACGGCCCCGCTGCTCCGCTGGTACGCCTTCCCGCGCCTGGTCAAGATTCCGCCCGGCCGGTACGAGACGATGGTCCTGGAGGCGAAGCCTGCGACCCTCATCGACTACGGCACGATGAAGGCCAAGAAGGTCCCCAAGGTCACCATCGTGCAGACCCTCAAGGGCAACGTGGAGGCCTCCGAGAAGATCGAGAGGAACGACGGGGACTCCTCCCGCGACGTCGTGGTCTGGGACACGCTGTCGTACGTCCAAGGGCCCGACGGCAAGATGGTCTCCAAGATCCCCGAGCGTTACATCTTCGACGCCCACAGCCAGGAACCCGTCCACGCCACCGGCGAGATGGTCGACGGCGACCCGGTGCGGCGCGAGGGCATCGAGTTCAAGTGGCCCTTCCTGACGGAGAAGCGGGACTATGAGTACTTCGACGCGCAGGCCCGTGTCACCAAGCCCATCCACTACCGGGGCACCCGCACCTTCCGGGGCGTGGAGGTCTACTACTTCGAGCAGACCATCCCCTGGACCAAGGTCCCCATGCCCAAGACGCTGCCGGTCAAGGGCATCACGCCCGAGTCCATCGCCAAGACGGGCACCACGCGCTGGTACACCACGGTCCGCAAGTTCTGGATCGAGCCGACCACCGGCGCGCCCGTGTACGGCGAGGAGATCCACAAGGAGGAGCTGCGCGGCGGCACCCTGCTCGGCGACCGCGACAAGGTCACCGCGTTCTCCGGGCACGTGAAGATGCGCGAGGACTACATCCGCCACACCGTGGACCTGGTCAAGTCCCAGCGCGTCCTCGTCCTGCTCATGACCTCGTACCTGCCGTGGGGGTTCCTCGGCCTCGGCGTGCTGCTGCTCGCCCTCGCCCTGTGGCTGGAGGCGCGCGGCCGCAGCCCCGGCGACCCGGAGCCGACGGGGGAGCCCGAGCCCCGGCCGCAGCCGGTGAACGCCTGAGCGCGGCCGCCGCGCGCCCGGCCGTCAGGCCCGTTCGGCACGCTCCTGGCGGGCCTTGGTGTGCCGTGTGGGCGTGGCCCGCGCCGGGTCCTCAGGCCACGGGTGCTTCGGATAGCGGCCGCGCAGCTCCGCCCGCACCGAGCGGTAGCCGTCGCGCCAGAACGAGGCCAGGTCCGCGGTGACCGCGGCCGGGCGCCCCGCGGGCGAGAGCAGGTGCACGAGGAGCGGCACCCCGGCCACCCGGGGCGTGTCGTCGAGCCCGAACATCTCCTGCACCTTCACCGCGAGGACCGGCCGCTCCGGATCCGCGTAGTCCACCCGGATCCGCGAGCCGCTCGGCACCTGCACGCGCTCCGGCGCGAGCTCGTCCAGGCGGACCGCCTCGCCGCCCGCCCACGGAAGCAGCCGCGTCAGCGCCTGCCCGGCCTCGATCCGGGCCAGGTCCGCGCGCCGCCGGGCCCGGCCGAGCTCCGGTTCGAGCCACGCGTCGGGCGCGGCGAGCAGCGCCGCGTCGGACACGTCGGGCCACGGCTCGCCCAGGTGGAGGCGCAGGAACCGCAGCCGGTCCCGCAGCGCGGCGGCGTCCCTGCTCCAGCGCAGCAGCGCCACGCCCTCCCGCCGCAACCCGTCGAGCAGCGCCTCCCGTACGAGCCGGGGGTCCGGGTCGCGCAGCGGCCGCACGGTGAGCTCCACCGCGCCGAGCCGCTCCACGTGCCGGGCGACCACGTCCCCCTCCGCCCAGGCGACCTCGTCGCCCTCCGCGTACAGGGAGGCGGCGGCGGCCCGCGCGGCGTCCTCGTCGACGACCGCGCCGAGCCGTACGCGCGCGTGCCCGGCGCCGACGGGCCGGTCGGCCACCGCCACGGCCACCCAGGGCGCCCCGCCGAGCCCGGACCCCGGGCCCGCCTCGGCGCGGGTGCCGCCCGCCATCAGATACGTTCCGTCCGCCGCGCGCCGGGCGACGCGCTCGGGGAAGGCGAGGGCGGCCACGAGCCCGACGACGGCGTCGTCGCCGGGCGCCTTCGCCGCCGCGTCACCGGCGGGCGGCCGGGAAGCCGCGGAGCCCGCGGCGGCCGTCAGCCGGGACACCTCCGCGCGCCACCGGGCGGCGTACCCGTCATCCCCGCGCCGGGCGCCCCGCAGGGCCGCGGCGAGGTCGTCCCCGTACGCGCGCGGCGGCTCCTCGCTCAGCAGCGCCACGGCCTCCGCGGCCCGGCGGGCGCCGACCCGGGGCGCGGCGTCCAGGAGGGCGCGCGCGAGCCGGGGATGCACACCCACCCGGGACAGGCCCAGGCCGCGCTCCGTGGCGCGGCCCGTCTCCGCGTCCACCGCCCCGACGGCCGTCAGGACCTCGCGCGCGGCCGCCATCGCGCCACCGGGCGGCGGGTCGAGCAGCGCGAGGCCGGTCGCGCCGGGGTCGCCCCAGCACGCCGTCTGGAGGGCGAACGCCGTCAGGTCGGCGACCTTGATCTCGGGGGCGGGGAAGCGCGGAAGCCGCGCGTCCGCCGCCTCCGCCCAGCAGCGGTACACCGTGCCCGGCGCCTCGCGCCCGGCCCGCCCCGCGCGCTGCCGGCCCGCCGCCTGCGAGGCCCGTACCGTCGTCAGGGAGCTGAGGCCGCGCGCGTGGTCCACGCGGGGCTCGCGGGCCAGGCCCGAGTCGACCACGACCCGCACCCCCGGCACCGTCAGGGACGACTCGGCCACCGACGTCGCGAGCACCACGCGCCGCCGCTCGCCCCCGGCGAGCACCGCGTCCTGCACCTCGGCCGGGGCGCGCCCGTGCACCTGGAGGACCTCCACGTCCGCGAGGCCCGCCAGCTGCCCGGCCACGCGGCCGATCTCGCCGACCCCCGGCAGGAAGCACAGCACGTCGCCCTCGCGCTCGCGCAGCGCCCGCCGCACCACCGCGGCGACGTGGGTGAGCAGCGCGGGGTCCACGCGCATGCCGTGCGGCGGCCGCACCGGGTCCTTCGGCGGCGCCCACACCACCTCCACGGGGTGCGCGACGCCCGCCGCGGCCACCACCGGCGCGCCCCCGAGGACCCGCGCCCAGCCCTCCGCGTCCGTCGTCGCGGACGCCGCCACCAGCTTCAGCTCCGGGCGCAGCGCCTCGCGCACGTCGATCAGGAAGGCCGCCACGGTGTCCGCGTCCAGGTGCCGTTCGTGGCACTCGTCGAGGATCACGACGTCGACGCCCGCCAGTTCCTGGTCGCGCTGGAGCCGCTGGAGCAGAACGCCGGTCGTGACGACCTCCACGCGCGTGTGCGGGCCCACCACGCGCTCGCCGCGCACCGTGTAGCCGACGGTCCCGCCGACCTTCTCGCCGAGCAGCCACGCCATCCGCCGGGCGGCGGCGCGGGCCGCGATGCGCCGGGGCTCGGCGACGACCACACGACGTACCGGCCCGTCACCCTCCGTGAGGCCCGCGAGGGCCAGTGGCACCAGGGTGGTCTTGCCCGTGCCGGGCGGCGCGCACAGCACGGCGGCTCCCGGCCCGGCGAGGGCGTCGCGCAGCGCGGGCAGCGCCTCGCGCACGGGCAGGTTCAGGGCGGCGTCACGGATCACGCCCCCAGTGTCGTACGGGCGCGGCGGCCGGCCGCCGCGCCCCCGCGGAACGGTGGTCCCGCTAGTCCCGCTCGCACACGAAGATCGCGGTTCCCGGGATCAGGTTCCCGCGCAGCGGGGACCAGCCGCCCCACTCCTGGGTGTTCCACGCCGGCCACTCCGGCTCCACCAGGTCCACCAGGCGCAGGCCGCCCGCGACGACGTCCCGCACCCGGTCGCCGAGCGTCCTGTGGTGCTCGACGTAGACCGCGCGGCCGCTGTCGTCCTGCTCCACGTACGGCGTCCGGTCGAAGTACGAGGCGGCCACCGACAGGCCCTCGGGGCCCGGCTCGTCCGGGAACGCCCAGCGGATCGGATGCGTCACGGAGAACACGAAGCGGCCGCCGGGCCGCAGCACCCGCCGCACCTCCCGCAGCACCCGCACCGGCTCCGCGACGAACGGCAGCGCCCCGTACGCGGAGCAGGCGAGGTCGAAGGAGCCGTCCGCGAAGGGCAGCACCCCCGCGTCCGCCTCCACCAGCGGCACCCGGCCGCCGTCGATCCGCAGCGCGTGCTGGAGCTGGCGGTGCGAGAGGTCGAGCGCCACGGGCCGGGCGCCCTGGGCGGCCAGCCAGCGCGAGCACTGGGCCGCGCCCGCGCCGATCTCCAGGACGTCCTTGCCCTTCAGGTCCTCCACCGGACCGAGCAGCTCCGCCTCGACCTCGTCGAGGCCCTCGGGGCCCCAGACGAAGCGGTCGTCGCCGAGGAACGTGCCGTGCTCGATCTGGTACTCGTCGGCGTTCCGGTCCCACCAGCCCCGATTGGCGCGCACACTCTCGGTGATGTCGGCGTCACGCCGGGTGGCCTCGGGCTCGGATGCGTCGGGCTCTTGGATGATCTGCTCCCTCGTCGGTACGCTGCGGGGCGCCGTCCTCCGGAAGGCGACGCGGCAGAGCGCACTGCGGCCCGTGTGGCCTCTTGCAACTTGATTTGTGCCGGGAATGCGGCGATCCGCCCCGGGTGTGCGCCTTCGCGCATTGACCCTGTCGGGCGGCCCCCGTATGCTACAAGTTGCGCTGCGAGCTTGCGTTCCTCAGACATAGCAGGCTGCGCTCGCATCTGTTGTATGTCCCCTCGGTTGTCGAGGCGCTTTCCGTTCCTTCGGGACCTTCGGAAACGTGTCTCCTAAGCTGTCCGGCTTCGGCAGAGCGAAACGGGCTCCGGCGTATGCAGTACCTACGACTTCAATGTCCGTACCGGAGCCCTTTCCCACATGACGAGCAGCACCGAGACCACCGCCACCACCCCGCAGGTTGCGGTCAACGACATCGGTAACGAGGAAGCCTTCCTCGCCGCGATCGACGAGACGATCAAGTACTTCAACGACGGCGACATCGTCGACGGCGTCATCGTGAAGGTCGACCGGGACGAGGTCCTGCTCGACATCGGTTACAAGACCGAAGGCGTCATCCCGAGCCGCGAGCTCTCCATCAAGCACGACGTCGACCCCAACGAGGTCGTCGCCGTCGGTGACGAGATCGAGGCCCTTGTTCTCCAGAAGGAGGACAAGGAAGGTCGCCTGATCCTCTCGAAGAAGCGCGCCCAGTACGAGCGTGCCTGGGGCACCATCGAGAAGATCAAGGAAGAGGACGGGATCGTCACCGGTACCGTCATCGAGGTCGTCAAGGGTGGTCTCATCCTCGACATCGGCCTCCGCGGCTTCCTCCCGGCCTCCCTGGTCGAGATGCGCCGTGTTCGCGACCTCCAGCCCTACGTGGGCAAGGAGCTCGAGGCGAAGATCATCGAGCTGGACAAGAACCGCAACAACGTGGTCCTGTCCCGCCGTGCCTGGCTCGAGCAGACCCAGTCCGAGGTCCGCCAGACGTTCCTCACCACCCTGCAGAAGGGTCAGGTCCGCTCCGGCGTCGTCTCCTCCATCGTCAACTTCGGTGCCTTCGTGGACCTGGGTGGCGTCGACGGTCTCGTCCACGTCTCCGAGCTGTCCTGGAAGCACATCGACCACCCGTCCGAGGTCGTCGAGGTCGGCCAGGAGGTCACGGTCGAGGTCCTGGACGTCGACATGGACCGCGAGCGCGTCTCCCTGTCGCTGAAGGCGACCCAGGAAGACCCGTGGCAGCAGTTCGCCCGCACCCACCAGATCGGCCAGGTCGTGCCCGGCAAGGTCACGAAGCTGGTTCCGTTCGGTGCGTTCGTCCGCGTGGACGAGGGCATCGAGGGTCTGGTCCACATCTCCGAGCTGGCCGAGCGCCACGTGGAGATCCCGGAGCAGGTCGTCCAGGTCAACGACGAGATCTTCGTCAAGGTCATCGACATCGACCTCGAGCGTCGCCGGATCTCGCTGTCCCTGAAGCAGGCCAACGAGTCCTTCGGTGCCGACCCGGCGTCGGTCGAGTTCGACCCGACCCTGTACGGCATGGCCGCGTCCTACGACGACCAGGGCAACTACATCTACCCCGAGGGCTTCGACCCGGAGACCAACGACTGGCTGGAGGGCTTCGACGCCCAGCGCGAGGCGTGGGAGACCCAGTACGCCGAGGCCCAGCAGCGCTTCGAGCAGCACCAGGCGCAGGTCATCAAGTCCCGCGAGGCCGACGCCCAGGCGGCGGCCGAGGGCGGCGACGCCGCGGCTGCGGCTCCGGCCGCTTCCGGTGGCGGCGGCGGTTCGTACTCCTCCGAGGGTGCGGACAACTCCGGCGCGCTGGCTTCGGACGAGGCGCTCGCCGCGCTTCGCGAGAAGCTTGCCGGCGGTCAGAGCTGACCGCACGCCGTTCACTGAGCGGTAGCTGAACGCCCTGTGGGCCCGCACTCTCCGGAGTGCGGGCCCACAGGCGTTTCCGTTCTTCTTTGTCTGCCGATTCGCCTTGGCTGGTCGCGCAGTTCCCCGCGCCCCTTTCGGGGCACTGCTATGGCGTGACCGGGACGTTCGTCAGGCCCTTGCCGCCGCTCACCGTGTTGCTCGCGTGGACCGTCGTCCGACAGGACCCGCTCTGGTTCGTCACGTTGATCGCCAGTTGCTTGTCGCCCGTCGCGCCGGTCAGGTCGGACTTGTTGGCGCGGAAGACCGTGCCGCAGCCCCAGCCGGGCTGCTGAGTGTGGGTCTCGAAGCCGTTGTTCGTGGTGTTCTTGCCGGTGTTGCCCTCGATGACGTAGCCGTTGCCCTTCACGTCGATCCACGAGTCGTCGTAGTTGTTGCCCGTCAGGCCCCTGCCGTCGAACGTGTTGCCCGCGACGCGGCCGTTCCGCGTGCCCTCCTTGAGGTCGACGGCCTCGCCGCCGACGTCCGGGCCGATGACGTTGTCCAGCACCTGCACGTGGTCGCTCTTGTCGGAGAGGGTGTTCGCGGAGCCCACGTACACGCCCTCGCCCATGCCCCGGCCGTCGTTGCCGGTGTCGTAGATGCGGGAGTTCTTGATGACGCCGTCGGGGCTCGACTTGCGGAAGTGCACACCCTCCATGTCCAGGCCGTGGACCGTCACGCCGTCCACCACGACGCCCCGCGCCGAGTCGATCATGATGCCCTTCTGGCCGCCGGTGACGGTGACGCCCTTGACCGTCCAGTACGAGGCCGCGTTGAGGTGCAGGCCGTAGCCGCCGCCCGCCGTCAGGACCGCCTTCGGGGAGCCGGTCAGGGTGATGCGGGCGCCGGAGCTCGCGGCGGTCGTGGTCTTGAAGTTCCCGGAGTACCTGCCGTCGGCGAGGTGGATCGTGTCGCCGGGGGACGCGGCGGTGAGCGCCGCCTTGAGCTCGGCGGCCGTGGAGACCTCGATGGTCTCGGCGGGCGCCCCAGGCCGCGCGTACGCGGTGAGGGCGAGCCCGCCCGTGGCGGTGACGGCGGCGAGTGCGGAGGCGAGCAGGGAGCGCGTGCGCATGGGGGGTCCCTTCCCGTGGACGGGCGAAGCAAGGACGAAGCGTGTTCGTGTACGTGAATACTGGGCGGGATGCTGAACGCTGAACTGCTCCGAGACGGTAGAGGTGGGGCATGTGCGCGTCAAGGCTTGCGTCAAGGGCGGGTGAGCCGCCGCAGGTGGGCAGGGGGAAGCCGTGAACTCGGCCTCGCCCGGGCCTAGTTCACGGATACGAACATCAGGAGGGCGTCGGTCGCGTTCCTCCGGCAGGGGCGGGTCAGCCCTGCTCCTCCCGCGCCCTCGGCTCCGCGTCGCGCAGGCTCTGGTCCGTGCGCTCGGTGCGCGCCTCCGTGCGGTGGCCCCGCGCGATGTAGTCGCGTACGACCGCCTCGACGGCGTCCTGCGGCGAACCCACCCCGGCCAGAACCATCACCTCCACCACCAGTTCCGCGTCGAGACTGATGCTGACCTTGGCCACGGGTGCCCCCTTCGCTGCGGCGTACCCGGGACCCTAACCGCTTCCGCGCCGACGCGATCGCCGACGGCGGGAATGCCCGCCTTCCAGGGCGCGTTCTGCACTATGAACACGAGGAGGAGCGGTCACTGTGCTTGATCCGCAGGGTTTGTACGCGTGGGAGCCCAAGGGGCTCGCGGTCGTCGACATGGCGCTTGCCCAGGAGTCGGCCGGTCTTGTCATGCTCTACCACTTCGACGGCTACATCGACGCGGGCGAGACCGGCGACCAGATCGTCGAGCGGCTCGTGGACAGCCTGCCCGGACAGGTCGTGGCCCGCTTCGACCACGACCGGCTCGTCGACTACCGCGCACGGCGCCCGCTGCTGACCTTCCGCCGCGACAAGTGGAGCGACTACGAGGAGCCCACCCTCGACGTGCGCCTGCTCCAGGACGCCACCGGGGCGCCCTTCCTGCTGCTCTCCGGACCCGAGCCGGACATCGAGTGGGAGCGCTTCGCCGCCGCCGTCAAGGAGATCGTGGAGCGGCTCGGCGTCCGGCTCTCGGTCAACTTCCACGGCATCCCGATGGGCGTCCCGCACACCCGCCCCGTCGGTCTGACCCCGCACGGCAACCGCACCGACCTGGTGCCGGGCCACGCCAGCCCCTTCGACGAGGCGCAGGTGCCCGGCAGCGCGGAGTCGCTGGTCGAGTACCGCCTGTCGCAGGCGGGCCACGACGTGCTCGGCGTCGCCGCGCACGTGCCGCACTACGTGGCCCGGTCCTCGTACCCAGACGCGGCCCTGACCGTCCTGGAGGCGATCACCGCCGCCACCGGTCTGGTGCTGCCCTCGGCCGCGCACGCGCTGCGCACGGAGGCCCACCGCACCCAGACCGAGATCGACCGGCAGATCCAGGAGGGCGACGAGGAACTGGTCGCCCTCGTGCAGGGACTTGAGCACCAGTACGACGCGGCGGCGGGCGCGGAGTCGCGGGGCAACATGCTCGCCGAGCCCGTGGAGATCCCGTCGGCGGACGAGATCGGCCGCGAGTTCGAGCGCTTCCTCGCGGAGCGGGAAGGCGACGGCTGACGCCAGGGCCTAAGCTGCCGGTCATGCTGAAGGTGGGTTTGACCGGCGGTATCGGCGCCGGCAAGAGCGAGGTGTCGCGGCTGCTCGTCGCGTCCGGGGCCGTCCTCATCGATGCCGACCGCATCGCGCGCGAGGTGGTGGCGCCCGGCACGGCGGGGCTCGCCGAGGTCGTCGAGGCCTTCGGCGAGGACGTCCTCGCCCCGGACGGCTCCCTGGACCGGCCGAAGCTCGGCGCGATCGTCTTCTCCGACGCCGCGAAGCTGGCCGTGCTCAACGGCATCGTGCACCCCCGGGTGGGCGCGCGCTCCGCGGAGTTGGAGCGCGCCGCGGCCCCGGACGCGGTGGTCGTGCACGACGTGCCGCTGCTCACCGAGAACGGCCTCGCCCCGCTCTACGACCTGGTGATCGTCGTCGACGCGAGCCCCGCGACCCAGCTGGACCGCCTGGTGCGGCTGCGCGGCATGACCGAGGACGACGCCCGCGCCCGGATGGCGGCCCAGGCCACGCGCGACAAGCGCCTGGAGATCGCCGACATCGTCATCGACAACGACGGACCGCTCGACGGCCTCGCCGCACGCGTGGCGGCCGTGTGGCAGGACCTTCAGGAACGGGCGCGGACGTAGGCGCGCCCCGCAGGGGCGCGCGGAACCGCGCGACCGGCCACCAACGGATCCGCAGGTGATCGACGTGTCCGGGGTGGTGATTCCAGCGAGGCACAGGAGGGGCGGCACCGTGGTCGTATGGGCGGCGTTCACGGCGGTGGGCGGGCTCGTGGCGCTGCTCGCGGGCGCGTACGGCCTGGCGCGGACCCGGCGCGTCACCGAGGCGGGGGAGCTGACGGAAGCGCTCGTCAAAGCGGTGCGGCAGGGCGCGGACCGGCCGACGCTGCAGTTCGAGACGGCGGACGGGCAGGTCATGGAGGTCGTCTCGCCGGTGCCGGAGAGCCGCCGCAGGCCGCTGCGGGCGGGCGACCTGGTGCCGATCGCGTACGACGCCGACGACCCCCGCGAGGTGGTGCTGCTCGGGCGCGAACGGCGCGGCCTCGACTGGACGTTCGTGGGGGCGGGCGCGGGCCTGGTGGTGGCGGGACTCGCCCTCGCGCTCACGGCGTAGAACCGCCCGCGCGCTCGCGGCGTAGGAGCACCCGCGCGCTCGCCGCGTACATCTGCCCTCGCGCCCGCCGCACAGGGCCGCCCGCGCGCCCGCCGCGCGGAACCGTAGTGGAATATGCGCACGTGCCCGGGGCGTTAACCCGGGGAGGCGAGGGAAGGAGTCCGGCGTGCCCGACAGCAGCCCGGAGAGTCACGTCATCGACTTCCGCGCGGCGGAGCAGCTCCTCGCCGCACGGGATCCTCGGGGTGCCGTGAAGCTCCTCGACACGGTCATCGCCGCCCATCCGGAGAACACGGCGGCGCGGCTGCTGCGCGCCCGCGCCTTCTTCGCCTCCGCCCAACTGCGCGCCGCCGAGCTGGAGTTCAGCATCGTCCTGGAGCGCGAGCCGGACAACGCGTTCGCGCACTTCGCGCTCGCCCGCACCTACGAGCGCGCCCTGCGGCCCGACCAGGCGCGCCGCCACTTCCGGCTCGCGGCGGCGCTCGACCCGCAGCCGGAGTACCTGGCGGCGGCGCGGTTCGACCGCCCTGACGGTCCTGATGGCCCCGGCGGCACGGACGGCACCAACGGCCGCGCGTGATCGCCCCGGTGTGCTCAGGCCTTCGGCGGCTCGTACGGCGGCACGTCGCGGCCCGGCTGGAAGTGCGGCCCCTGCCGGATGTGGCGCAGCACGAGCGCCATGTCCACGGTGATCACCACCCACAGCACGCCGCACGCCGCGGCCCAGCCGGGGCGCCCGGCCAGCGCGAAGGCCACCGTGCCCGCGGTCGCCCAGATCAGGCCCCATACGCTGAACCAGAAGCGCATGCGCAAGGGGCTGCGTGCCGTGACCGGTTCACTGCCTGTGCGCATCGGACGTCATCTCCTCCTTCCAGGGTCCACCCGGCGCGGGCGGAGCGGAAGGGGCGACCGAGGGGCAGGTGGGGTTGTGCTGGACGTGCTGCGGGCCGCGGCGGAGAGTGACGAGGGGCTCGCCGCGTGGCTGAAGGAGCTGGCGGACGCGGGGGAGCCGCGGGTCGCCGCCGTCCTGCCGGAAGCCGACGAGCTGATCGAGGTCCTCCTCGATCTGGCCGTGCCCCACGAGGACGTCAACCAGCTCGTGGCCCTGCGCGCGCACGTGCTCGGGCACGACGACACCCGGTGGCTCCTGGAGCGGTGCGTCGACGCGCTGGTGCGCGATCTGGGCGAGCCCGGGGCGCAGCCCCGCATGCCGGTCCTGCCGGAGGAGCTGGGCGAGTTCGGCAGCTGCTTCTACGTGTACGTGTTCCTCGCCGCGCTGCCGTACGTGCGCGCCTACCACCGCCGCCACGGCATACCCGAGGGCGTCGCCCGCCGCACCCTCGCCGACCTCGGGCGGCACCTGGCCGTCCACCGCAGGGGGCACGGGGGCCGCGGCGTGCCGGTGCCCTCCTGGAACGCGCTGCACTTCCGCGGCGAGCTCTACCAGCTGGGGCGGCTGCAGTTCCAGCGGGCGCGGCTCGGCGAGCGCATGGCCGAGGCCGTCGCGCGGGCCGGTCTCCGCCTCGGCCCCCAGGACCTGTGTCTGAGCGTGCACATACCGGACTTCCACGGTCCGCTGTCGCCCGAGGCGTGCGACCGCTCGGTGGCGCTCGCCCGGGAGTTCTTCCCGCGCCACTTCCCCGAGGAGCGCCACGTGGTCGCGGTGTGCCACTCATGGCTGCTCGACCCGCAGTTGAAGCGGTATCTGCCCGTCGACGCGAACATCGTGCGCTTCCAGGACCGCTTCCGGCTCGCCACGACGTACGGCGACGAGGAGCCCGACGACACCGTGCCGATCGGCTTCGTCTTCGGCGACCGGGACCTGCCGGTGGCCCAACTGCCGCGCCGCACCCGCGTGGAGCGGGCCGTCGGCGACCATCTGCGCGCGGGCGGGCACTGGTACGGCGGCCACGGCTGGTTCCGGCTGTAGCCGCGGCCGGGGCTCAGGGGGCCGGGGGGTGGCCCGGGGTGCCGCGGAGGCGTTCCAGTTCGCGGCGGTCGCGCTTGGTGGGGCGGCCCGTGCCGCGGTCGCGGATGCCGGCCGGGGCCACGGCCTCGCGGGGCGGCGGGGGCGGGCTGTTGTCCACGTAGCACTCGACCGCCACGGGCGCGCCCACCCGCTTGCGGATCGCGCGCTTGACGATCACGATCCGCTCGCGGCCGCCGGCCTGGCGGAGGCGGACCTCGTCGCCGGGCTTCACGCCGTACGCGGGCTTCACGCGCTCGCCATTGACCCGCACGTGGCCGCCCTTGCAGGCGGCCGCGCCCATCGAGCGGCTCTTGACCAGGCGCACCGACCAGATCCAGCTGTCGACGCGCACGGTGCCGGCCGTCGCGTCGCCTCCCGAAGTCTCCGAAGCCATGGGTCGACCTTAATGCGGCATCGGTGCGGGCGGCCCGGGCGCACGGCGAGCCGTCCGGAATCCGCGAGCCACCGCACCCGATAATTCGGGCCTATTACGGCAAATCACTCATGACGGCTGATCCCGAGGTGCTGCCCATGACGCCCGAAGAGCTCGCAACCACGGTCGACGGCCTGATGGACGGCTTGCGCGCCGACCTCGTACGGCTGTCGTCGATCCCCTCGATCGCCTTCCCCGGGTTCCCGAGCGGGCCGGTGGAGGAGGCCCACGACCTGGTCGCCGCGCTGCTCCTGGACGCCGGTGTGCCCACGGTCGAGCGCATCGACCTGCCGGACACCGCCCCGGTCGTCTACGGCGAGATCCCCCCGCCCGACCCCGCGGCCCCGACCGTCCTGCTGTACGGCCACTACGACGTGCAGCCGCCCGGCGACGAGAAGCTGTGGCGGTCGCCGCCCTTCGAGCCGACGCCCGTCGACGGGGGCCTGCGGGCCCGGGGCATCGCCGACGACAAGTCCAACGTCATCGCGCACCTGGGGATGCTGCGCGCCTACGGGGGCCGCCCGCCCGTCGGCGTGAAGATCGTCGTCGAGGGCCAGGAGGAGTACGGCAGCGCCTTCGACGGTTATCCGCCCACCGACCCCGGCCGCTTCGCCTGCGACGCCATGGTCATCGCCGACCTCGGCAACCTCCGCCCCGGCACCCCCACCCTCACCACCGGGCTCCGCGGCGCCGCCGAGGTCGTCGTCGAGGTGCGCACGCTCGACGAGCCGCGCCACAGCGGCGAGTTCGGCGGCGCCGCGCCCGACGCGCTGCTCGTCCTGCTCAAGGCCCTCGCCACCCTCCACGACGTGCACGGCGACGTGGCCGTGGCGGGCCTGCGCCGCGAGGAGTGGACCGGCACCTCGTACACCGAGGAGGAGTTCCGCGACCTCGCGGGCGTGCGCGACGGCGTGCCGCTCATCGGCAGCGGCGGCCTCGGCGAGCGGCTGTGGAGCGGGCCCGCGATCACCGTGATCGGCCTGGACGCGCCCGGCGTCGAGCACGCCGCGTCGGCGGTCGTCCCGCACGCGCGGGCGAAGCTGAACCTGCGCTTCCATCCGCGCCAGGACCCGCGCGACGCGCAGACGAGGCTCGTGGAGCACCTGCGGTCCCTGCGGCCCTTCGGCGTCCCGCTGACCGTCACGCCCGGCGACACGGGCCCGGGCTACGAGGCCACGACCGGCGGCCCCGCCTACCGCGCCGCGCTCGCCGCCCTCAAGGAGGCCTGGGGCGCGGACGCCTCGTACGTGGCGACGGGCGGTTCGATCCCGCTGGTCAACGGCCTCGCCGAGGCGGCGCCCGGCGCGGAGGTGCTCCTCTTCGGCGCGCAGGACAGCATGTGCAATCTGCACGCCCCGAACGAGCGCGTCCTCTTCTCCGAGCTGCGCAACACCGTCGTGGCCATGGGCGCCTTCGTACGCGAGTACGCGGACGGCTTCCGCGCCGGTGGTCGGGCGGGAGGCACCGCATGAGCACGCCCCCGCCGCCGACTCCGCCCGTCCCCGCGCCCGCTCCCGAAGAGCCCGCCGGGAAGCGGAAGTTCACTTTCCCCAGCGCGCTCACCGTCCTCGTCGTCGTCACCGTGGCGGTGTGGCTGCTCGCCTTCCTCATCCCCTCCGGCGCGTACGACCGCAACGACAAGGGCGCCCCCGTCCAGGGCAGCTACCACCGCGTCGCCGGCGAGCAGTCCTTCGCCGACCGCCTCAACGATCTGTTCCTCGCGCCGGTCAACGGCCTGTACGGCATCCAGGACACCGAGTCGGGCCAGGTCGGCCCGGACCTCACCGGGGACCTGTACGGCAGCGCGGGCGTGTTCCTCTTCGTGCTCGCCATCGGCGCGTTCATCACCGTCGTCTTCGCCACCGGCGCCCTGGACCGGGGCATCGGCCGGCTCGCCCACCGGCTGCGCGAGCGCGGCGCGCTGCTCATCGCGGGCGTCATGGTGGTGTTCTCCGTCCTCGGCACCGTCGAGGGCTTCGCCGAGGAGACGCTCGGCTTCTACGGCCTGATCGTGCCGCTGATGCTGGCCCTCGGCTACGACCGCATGACCGCCGTCGGCGCGATCATCCTGGGCGCGGGCGTCGGCGTGCTGTGCTCGACGGTCAACCCCTTCGCGACGGGCGTGGCCTCGTCGGCGGCGGACATCTCCCTCGGCGACGGCATCGTGCTGCGGTTCGCGATGTGGCTGGTGCTCACGGCGGTGACGGTCGCGTACGTCATCTGGTACGCGCGGCGCGTGCGGAAGGACCCCGAGCGCTCGCTCAGCGGCTTCCTGCCGGGCGATCGCGAGCAGGCCGCGGGCGCGGGGCGGACGGACACCGAGGTGCCCCGGCTGACCCGGCTGCACCAGGCGATCCTGGTGGTCGTCGCCCTGGTCTTCGCCTTCATGATCTTCTCGGTGGTGCCGTGGTCGAGCGCGCTCACCGGGGACGCGGACGCCGAGCCGTACGGCTTCGAACTCGGCTGGTCCTTCCCGCAGCTGGCCGCCCTGTTCCTGTGCGCCGCGGTGCTCGTGGGCCTGGTCGCGCGGATGGGGGAGCAGCGGCTCAGCGCGACCGTCATCCAGGGCGCGGCCGACTTCATCTCGCCCGCCCTGGTGATCGTGCTTGCCCGGGGCGTCACCGTGATCATGAACAACTCGCAGGTCACGGACACGGTCCTGCACTCGATCGAGGGCGTGGTCAAGGGCACGTCGTCCGGGGTGTTCGCGGTGATCGTGTTCCTGGTGAACCTGCCGCTGGCGTTCCTGATCCCGTCCACGTCCGGGCACGCCACGCTCGCCATGCCGATCCTCGCGCCGCTCGCGGACTTCGCCGGGGTGTCGCGGTCGGTCGTCGTCACCGCCTGGGCGGCGGCCAGCGGGTGGATGAACCTGTGGGTGCCGACCACCGCCGTGACCATCGGCGGGGTGGCCCTGGCGAAGGTGGGCTACGACCGGTACCTGCGGTTCGTGTGGCCGCTGCTCGCGATCCTGGCGGTGCTGATCTGCGGGTTCGTGGCGTTGGGGGCGGCGGTGACGTGACGGGGGGTCTGTCCCCGAACCCGCCCCTTCCCGAAACCAGGGGGGGCTCTGCCCCCCTGGACCCCCGTTCATCGGCCTTCGGCCTCGTCCGCAAGCGCCGGACGGGCTGGAAATCGGAGTGCTCCTTTGCCGCAGACAGCTCGGCCCCGTTCGCGTGGCCTCCGCCGCGCCGTCGTCGGCGTGCTCGCCCTCGCCTCGCTGGCCGCCGCCCCGGCCTCCGACGTCGAGGCACCGCGTGCCGACGTCTCCTTCTGGGTGAACCCGGACACCAGTGCCGCGCGTCAGGCCGCCGCGTGGATGCGGCAGGGGCGGCTCACCGACGCCTGGGCGCTGGCCCGGATCTCGGTGCGCCCGCAGGCCGAGTGGCTGAGCAAGGACGGGCCCGAGCCGGTGGTGCGCTCGCTGGTGGAGCGGGCGGCCGCGGCGGGGCGCACCGCCGTGCTCGTCACGTACTTCATCCCGGACCGCGACTGCGGCGCCTACTCGGCGGGCGGCGCGCGCGACGCCGACCACTACCGGGCGTGGATCGACGGCTTCGCGGCCGGGCTCGGCACGCGCGGCGCGTACGTGGTCCTCGAACCGGACGCCGTCGCCCAGGCGGTGGCGGGCTGCGCGGGCGCCGACACCGACGAGCGGTACGAGCTGCTCGCCCACGCCGTGGACCGGCTCAAGCGGCAGCCGGGCACCAAGGTGTACGTCGACGCGGGCAACGCCACCTGGATCCCGCAGGTGGGGCGGCTCGTGGCGCCGCTGCGGCAGGCGGGCGTCGACCGCGCCGACGGCTTCGCCCTGAACGTGTCCAACTTCCACACCGACGCGGTGAGCGCGGCGTACGGGCACCGGCTCGCGCGGGCGCTCGGCGGCGGCCCGCACTTCGTCATCGACAGCAGCCGCAACGGCAACGGGCCGTACGCGGGCGTCGAGCCGTGGTGCAACCCGCCCGGACGGGCCCTCGGCACGGCCCCCACCACCCGCACCGGCGACCCCGCCGTCGACGCCTACCTGTGGGTGAAGCGCCCCGGCGAGTCCGACGGCACCTGCAGGGGCGGGCCCGAGGCCGGGGACTGGTGGCCGCGGTACGCCCTCGAACTCGCGCGGAACGCCCGTATCTGACGGCGCGGGGCGGCAGCGGGCGTTCAGGGCCGCCAGTCGTAGCGCACGTCCGGCTCGCCCTCCTCGTTGTCACCGTCCGTCCACTGGGCGGCGGTGAAGCCGTGGCGCTCGTAGAACCGCCGGGCGGGCGCGTTGACCTGGAACGTCCACAGGGTCAGGCCGTGCGGGCTGCGCTCCTTGGCGAGGGCGACGAAGCGGTCGCCGATGCCGTGGCCGCGCCAGGCGGGCGCGAGGTAGAGCTGGCTGAGCCGCTCGCCGTCCAGGACCATCAGGCCGACGACCGAGCCCGCCGCCTCCGCCACCCACGTGGTGCCGCGCGGCACCACCACGTCCCGGATGAAGTCCCGCACCTCGTCGTCGGTGTGGGCCCTGCGCACGGTCGGCAGGGCGGCGTCGTACGAGCGCAGATAGACCTCCGCCACGGCGGCGCCGTCCCCGGCGGTGG
Organism: Streptomyces sp. NRRL B-1347; assembly: GCF_000720325.1. GTDB lineage: Bacteria > Actinomycetota > Actinomycetes > Streptomycetales > Streptomycetaceae > Streptomyces. The sequence goes on along the minus strand of NZ_JOJM01000039.1, from coordinate 31,101 downwards.
CGGCCCGCAGGGTGATGCTCACGCGCCGCTCGTCCCCGGCACCACGGCGGTGGCGGTGATCTCCACGAGCTGGCCCGGATAGCCGAGGACGGTCACGCCGAGCAGCGTGGACGTGTGCGGTTCGGTGGTGAGCAGGCCCGAGGCGCGGACGACCTCCCAGGCCTCGGTCAGCGCGCCGGGCTCGTGCCCGACGACGTACACGGTGCTGGCCACGACCTGGGACAGGTCGCTGCCGATGGCGCGCAGGGCCTCGTCGAGGTTGGCGACGACCTGCCGGGTCTGCGCCGCGACGTCGCCCGCACCGACCAGCGCGCCCTCGGCGTCCAGGGGTACGGAGCCCGCCATGAAGGCGAGCCGCGTACCGGCTTCGACGACTGCGGCGTGGGCGTATCCGGGCGGCGGGAAGAGGGACGGGACGACGGTGCGGTGCGTGGTCATGGGGGCATCGTGCGGGGCGCGCCGGGGTGGGCGCACCTCAATTTCCCCGGGCCCGTGACCTGTTCGTTCTGTCGTGTACGCGGCGTCAGCGCACCGCCGCGGGGGAACTGCCGTCCGGTATCCGCAGCGCGGGCCGTCCGGAGCCGTCGGCGGGCACGGTCCAGATGTCCTGTTTCCGCCCCTCGCGGCCCGGCAGGGCGTAGGCCAGGGTGCCGTCGTCGAGCCAGGCCGCCTGGTCGTCGACGGAGCGGCGCTCGGCGAGCGGGCGCTCGCGCAGGGTGCGCAGGTCGAGGACGTACAGGCGCCACGGGTCCGAGGTGCCCTCGCGCACCCGTTTCTTGAAGGCCAGGCGGGTGTTGTCGGGGGACAGCGACGGGCACTCGACGTTCTCGCGCAGCGCCGTCGCCGTCCACTTCCGCAGGTCGCCGCGGACGAGGTACGTCTTCCCCTTCGTCGAGACGGTGGCGTAGAAGCGGTTGTCGTCGCGGGCGAAGGTGACGCCCCAGTAGTTGACGTCGGGGGAGTGGTGGCGGCGGCCGTCGATGGTGAGCGGGATCTCCTCCATGTTCTTGATCAAATAGCCGGTGCGGGTGTCCAGGATCGAGGTGCGCGTGGAGAAGGAGCCGCCTCCGCCGGAGTACGAGTCGCCGGTGGTGAACATGGTCCACGACAGCATCCGCCCGGACGCCGAGACCCGCGCCCGGTTCGGGATGCCCGGCAGCGCGATGCGCCGCTTCTCGCGCAGCCTGCCGTCGAGCACGACGGCGTACGCCTTGGGCGGGATGCCCGGGCGGCGCAGGAGGCACAGGCCGGTGCCCCCGGCGGCGTGGAAGCGCTCGCAGGTGGGCCCGCCGGTGGTGCGCGGGCCCCGGCCCGCGAGCGGGAGCCGGGCGACGCGGCCCGCTCCCGCCTGCGTCGAGCGGAAGTACAACTGGCCCCGGTCCAGGGCGAACTCGGAGGTGGTGACGGTGGGCGGCGCCTCGTGCGCCGCCCGCACGGTGTAGGTGACGGCAACGGTGGCGAGGATCGCGGCGGCCACGGCGACGGCGAGGACGCGAGGCCGGGTGGCCATCGGCTTGGGCAGGGGTGTGGACCTGGTCGTCAGGTGCGGGCGGGTCATGGTCAGGTCGTCCTCCGTCGGAGCGTGCCGTGCGGCTCTTCGGCGCGGGGCAGCAGTGCCGCCGCGCCCCCGATCGCGGCCGTGAGCGCGAGGGCCGCGCAGGTCAGCGCGGTGCCGATGCCCCACAGCGTCCACGCGGCGCCGAAGCCCGCGGCGGCGACGAGCCGGCTGAGCGCCTGGCCGGTCTGCACCACGGCCATACCGCTGGCCCGCTGGTCCGGCGGCACGAAGGGGGCCACCAGCGCCATCAGGACGCCGTCGGTGGCGGCGTAGAACACGCCGAGGGCGAGCAGCACGCCCACCAGCAGCAGATGTCCGCCGGTCGGCAGGAGCAGCAGGGCGTACGCGGCGAGCAGCGCGGCGTGGCCCGCGAGGAACGGTCCGCGGCGCCCGAACCGGTCGGCGAGCCGCCCCGCGGGCACGGCGAGCAGCAGATAGACGGCGGCGGTGCCGAGCGGAAGCAGCGGGAAGTAGCTCTCGGCGAAGTCGAGGCGCCGCTGGAGCAGCAGGTAGAGGAAGGCGTCGCCGACCGTGGCGGCCCCGAGCAGCGCGGCGGCGCCGCAGACCCGCCGGAACGCCGCGTGGCGCAGCAGGGCGAGGGCGAGGCGCGGCGCCGAAGGCCCGCGCGCCCGGCGGCGGTCGGGCGGCGGCGCCTCCCGGCCCGGGACGAACGCGACGAGCAGCAGCACTCCGAAGAGCCCGAAGCAGAAGCTGACCATGAACACGGCGTCGTAGGCGTCCGCCGTGACCCACAGCAGCGCGAACGCCGCGAGCGGGCCGAGCAGCGCGCCGGTGGTGTCCATCGCCCGGTGCACGCCGAAGGCGCGGCCGAGCCGGTCGGGCGGGCTGTGCAGGGAGATCAGCGCGTCGCGCGGCGCGGTCCGCACGCCCTTGCCGAGCCGGTCCGCCGCGATGGCGGCCCCGATCCCGGCGGTGGCCCCGCCCGCGAGCAGCAGGCCGAGCCGGGACAGGGCCGACAGGAGGTAGCCGGAGCCGGCGACGAGCTTGTGCCGCTCGCGCCGGTCGGCGACGTACCCGCCGGCGAGGCGGACCACGGCGGTGACGCCGTTGTAGAGCCCGTCGAGGAAGCCGAACTGGAGCGGTGAGAGCCCGAGCCCCAGGACGAAGTACAGGGGCAGCACGGCGGCGACCATCTCCGAGGAGATGTCGGTGACGAGGCTGACCGCGCCGAGCGCGAGGACGGGCCCGGTGACGCGGCCGCGGGAGCGGCGGCCGTCGGTGGCCGTGGCGACCGCGTCGGTGGTTGCCAGATACATGGGCGGGGCACCAGGTCCGGTGTCAGCGGCAGGAGTACGCGGGGCTGCTGTCCTTCGTGGACCCGTCGGTCCCGATGAGCTTCCACGAGAACCCGTCGTCGGCGAAGTCGAACTTCACCACGCCGTAGGTGTTGGTGATCCGCTTCTGGCTGTGCGGCTGCACCTCCTCGATCTTGTACGGGTTGGCGCCGCCGGTGCCGGCGATGACCTCGACGATCCCGTTCGACGCGTCGGCGTCGCCGTTCGCGTTCTGCGGCGCGAACCGCTCGTAGTGGTGGTCGTGGCCGCCGAGGACCAGCTCCGTCTTCGCGCCCTGGAGCAGCTTCCAGACGGGTTTGCTGACCGGGTTGTTGCCGTGCTCGCCGGAGGAGAACAGCGGGTGGTGGAAGTACGCGGCCACGCACTTCTTGCCGTTGGCGGCGAGGTCGCGCTTGAGCCAGTCGATCTGCGCCCGGTCGTCGAAGCTGTTGGAGTCCAGGGCGATGAAGTGCCAGTTGTCCTTGTCGAAGCTGTAGTAGCTCTTGCCGTCGGGGTAGGCGACGGATCCGAAGTAGGACTTGTAGCCCTTGAGGGCGCCCGCCGGGTCGTACGTCTCGTGGTTGCCGGGCACCGGCTTCGTCTTGTTCTTGAAGGCGCCCCAGGTGGTCGCGTAGTACTTCTGGAAGTCCTTCAGACGGGCGTCGTCGTACTGGTTGTCGCCCATGGTCATCACGAAGTCCGGGTTCAGCTGCTGCACGAGCGCGGCGGTCTTGGGGTGCGCGCACTTGCTGTCGCTCTTGGTGCACTGCTCGGCGATGTCGCCGACGGCGACGGCGGAGAACGCGGCCCGCCCGATGCCGTCGTTCTCGGCGGCCCCCGCGGGCGACCAGAGCAGCAGGCCGCCGGTGGCGGCGAGGGCGGTGGTGGCGGCCGCGGGCACGAGCCAACGGGCCCGTCCGGTACGGCGCTTGGCGTTGCGGTTGTTGTCGTTCCGGTTTCCGGCAAGGGGTGTCTGCGGCATGTCCGTCTCCTGGCGATGGGGGGTGCGGGAGGGGCCGTGCCAGGAATGGTGACGAGGTGAGCATGTGCGCGTCAATATCGTGGCAGGGAATTGTTAGGAAACTTTCCTACTGAAGGAGGGCGGCCTGGACCCCGCCAACTCCCGCGCCCCCGGCTACCGTTGACCCCGAAGCGAAGGGACGCACCTCCGGACCGTCACGAAGGAGACCCGATGGACGCAGAGCTGGCCGCCCTCGCCGGGGCCGGGGCCACCGCGCTCGTGCAGGCGATGGTGGGGGACGGCTGGGCCGCGGCGCGCGGCAGGGTCGTGGCCTTCCTCGGGCGGCGGCGCGGGGCGGGCGAGGACCAGGTCGGCGGCGAACTCGACGAGCTGCGGGACGAGTTGCTCGCCGCGCGGGCCGCGGGCGACACCGAGGCCGAGGCCGACGCGCGCGCCGAGTGGCGCAACCGGATGCGGCGGGCCCTGCGGGCGGACCCCCAGGCGGCGGCGGAGCTGCGCCTGCTCCTCGACGAGCTGGGCCACGGCGGCGACGGCGGCCGGGGCGGGGTCGTGCACAACACCATCAGCGGCGGCGTGCAGCGCGGGAACGTCATCCAGGCCCACACCGTGGGGGACGTGCACCTCGGGTAGGCGCCGCCGGGCACGGCGAAGGTGCCGGAGGAGACCCCCGGCACCTTCGCCGCCCGTGCTCCGTCACCCGTACCGCGGTGGCAGCGGCGGCTCGCTCAGAAGTCCACCCGCGCCCGGTCGTCGAGGCGGCCCACCGAGTCCTGGGCGAACTTCTTCTCGTAGTCCGAGCGGATCTCCTCGATCAGCTTGTCGCTCTTCTTCGCGTCGGCCGTCGGGTACAGCAGGATCAGCTCGTAGCTGCGCTCGCGCTCGATCCTGCCGTTGCTGTCCTTCCACTGGCCGCGGCCCTGCTGGATGGTCAGACCGTCGGGGAAGCCGGGCGTCACCTCGGTGTCGATGAACTTCATGAACTGCTTGTCCGTCACGGCCGGGCCGCCGTCGGGCCGCTCGGTGCCGAAGAACAGACGGGTCTCGACGAAGGGCTTGCCGCGCGCCGCCGTCGACGCGGCAGGCGCCCGCGAGGTGTCGCTGTCGAGGGCCGCGTACGCCGTCGGCGCGCCGATCGCGAGGACCGCGGCCGCCGCGGCGACGGCCAGGCGGGGGCCGGTGAGCGTGAGGGTGAGCGCCATGTGAGGGTGCCTTTCGTGGCGGGGCACGACCGGACGTGGTCCCCAGGTCCGATCTTCGACGGTCGACAACAGTAGGGGGACCGCGGCCCGCGCAGCGGCAGCGCCACGAGGTGTGGCCGTAAGTCGCCGTCTTCCGCGACGTCACATGAATCCCGTACGTTTCCCCGGACTTGACCGGTGCGGTGGAAGGGGACGGCGGTGCGCGTGGTGGCGGTGCGGAAGGCGATACGCGGGATGGTGGCGGGGGGCGTCGTCGTCGCGGCCTCGCTCGCGGGGACGGCGGCGGCCGCGGAGCCCACGGCCACCGGGAGCGACGCCTCGTACGGCGCCACCACCGGCGTCGGCGTCCACAACGCGTACGAGAAGGCGAAGTACCCCTACTTCGCCGACGCGCTCGACTCCGGCGCCGCCATGCTCGAACTCGACGTGTGGACCAACGTCTTCGGCGCCGGCTGGCGCGTCTCGCACTCCAACCCGATCGGCAACGACAACAACTGCGAGAACGCGCAGCGCCCGCAGGAGCTGCGCACCAAGGCGCGCGACCAGCGCCTCGACGGCTGCCTCGCCGACCTGAAGGCCTGGCACGACGCGCACCCCGGGCACCGGCCCGTGCTCCTCAAGGTCGAGCTGAAGGACGGCTTCCAGGCGCGGGGCGGACGCGGGCCCGCCGACCTCGACGCCCTCCTCAAGGCCAAGCTCGGGGACGCCCTGTACCGGCCGGGTGACCTGGCCACCGGCGGGGCCACGCTCGATGAGGCCGTGCGCGCGAAGGGCTGGCCCGGCAGGGCCGCGCTCGCGGGCAAGTTCGTCGTCGAGCTGATCCCCGGCACCGTCGAGCAGAACAACCCGGCCGACACCCTGTGGACCGACCGCGAGTACGCCACGCACCTGCGCGACCTGGCCGCCGCGGGCAGGCTCGGCGACGCCGCAGCCTTCCCCGCCGTGCTCGGCGCCGCGTCCGGGGACCCGCGCACACGGTACGCGGACGCCTCGATCCGGCCCTGGTTCGTGCTCTTCGACGGCGACTCCTCGGTGTACGCGGGCGGATCGGTCGACACCAAGTGGTACGCCGACCGGGGCTATCTGGTCGTCATGACCGACGCTCACAAGGTGGCGCCCGCCATCGACGGCACCCGGCCGACCGAGGCCCAGGCCCGCGACCGGGTCGCGCTGCTCGCGGGGCGGCACGCCAGCGTCGTGTCGGCGGACTGGTACCCGCTGCCGCAGGTGCTCTCGACGGTGCTGCCGCGCGGCTAGCTCACCGTCGTCATTCACGGCGTCGTGTTCACGGCGTCGTGTTCACGGCTGGAAGCGCACCCACACCGGAGCGTGGTCCGAGCCCGCCACGCCCTTGCGGACGCCGGGGTCCGCCCCCACCGACGGCAGTTCGAGGGCGCCGGACGCGTCCGGCAGGCCCGTGCCCGCGGCGCCGCCGGTGGTGACGCGGCGCAGCAGTCGGTGGCTCAGGAGCACGTGGTCGATCAGTTCGCGGCGGCCGGAGTTGACGCGCGAGAAGCGGCGCTCGGGCGGGATCAGCGGCGCCACGTTCCACAGCCGGGCCGCGTCGCCCCTGTCCGGTGTGGCGTGGCCCGGCGTGCCCAGCTCGGAGCCGGGCGGGCCGAGCAGGATCTGGGTGGTGGCAGCCTGCACCTCGTCGTTGAGGTCGCCGAGGACTACCACGTCCCGCTGCCGCCCGTCCCCGCCGATGAGTTCGTCCGCGAGACCCCGCAGCGTCGCCGCCTCCGCCGTGCGCCGATACAGCGCGTACGCGCCGACGCGCGCCCGCTCGCCCTCGTCCCGTGGCTGGAACCGGCCGCCCGGGTAGCTCAGGAGCTTCGACTTCAGATGGCAGACCGCCGCGTCGACGACGAGCGCGCGGCTCGCCACCCGCACCGCGAACAGGCCCCGGCCCGTCGTGGCGGCAAGCGCGCCCGCGTCGTCCCGCTGCACGGCCCGCAGCTTCGGCGGGAACGCCTCCACGTCCGCGAGCACCTCCGGCTCCAGACGGCTCAGGAACCCCACCCGGATGCCCCGGTCGTCCGCGTGCCGTGACACGGCCGTGTGCCAGGTGCCGTCGAGCAGCCCGGCCAGGTCGTCGAGGGCCCCGGGGTCGCCGACCTCCTGCACCCCGAGCAGGCTCGGGTCGAGCGCGCGGATCGTGGCCGCGAGCGAGGCCAGCTTCGCCTCGTACGCCGCCTTGTCCTTGGGGCCGAACGGGCCGCCAGGGCGGTAGAGGTTCTCCAGGTTCCAGGTGGCGAGGAGCATGACGGGCTCCCTCTGGGGTTCGGGCGGCGATCGGTTCACGCCAGGCGGGCCGTTCACGCCAGCGTGCTCCCGGAATGCCCGAGTCGGCAGAGTCCCCGCGCGGATGCGTGGGCGAACGTACCGTGAACGCATGACCGCGCCCGCCGCACCCGGCCCCGCCGACCTCGTCATCACGGGCTGCACCGCCCTCGTCCACGACCCGGCGGAGCGGATCGGCTTCGCCGAGGACGCCGCGATCGTCGTCCGCGACGGGGTGATCACCGACGTCACCACGGCCGCCGCGGCCGCGGACCTCGCCGCCGCCGAACGGATCGACGCGCGCGGCCAGGCCGCCCTGCCCGGCCTGATCAACTGCCACACGCACGCCCCGATGGTGGCCCTGCGCGGCATCGCCGAGGACCTGCCGGTGGAGGAGTGGTTCAACGACTACGTGTGGCCCATCGAGTCCAACCTCGAAGAGCGCGACGTGGAGCTGGGCGCGCGGCTCGCCTGCGCCGAGCTGATCCGCGGCGGCGTCACCACCTTCGCCGACCACTACTTCGCCATGGACACCGTCGCCGACGTCGTCGCGGAGACGGGCCTGCGCGCCCTGCTCGGCCAGGCCTACTTCTCCTCGCAGGGGCCCGCGGGACGGGAGGCGTCCCTCGACTTCGCGCTGCGCCGCGCGGGCGACGCCGACGGCCGCATCACCACCTGCCTGGCCCCGCACGCCCCGTACACCGTCGACGACGCCGACCTCGCCGCGACCGCGGAACTCGCGCGGGACCACGGTCTCCTGGTGCATCTGCACGCCGCCGAGAGCCGCGCCCAGACCGAGCACAGCATCGCCCGGCACGGCCTCACGCCCGTCGGGGTCCTGCACCGCGCGGGGCTGCTCGACGTCGACGTCCTCATCGCCCACGGCACCGGCATCCTGGACCGCGACACCGCCGTCCTGCGCGCCGCCACCGGCCGCGTCGCCGTCGCCAGCGCCCCGCGCGGCTATCTGAAGTTCGCCTGGGACCCCACGCCCGTACGGCTGCTCGCGGACCTCGGCATCCCGGTGGGCCTCGCCACGGACGGCGCGGCGTCCAACAACTCCCTGGACGTGTGGGAGTCCATGGCGCTCACCGCCCTCGTCCAGAAGTCCGCCACCGGCGACCCGCGCTGGCTGACCTCCCGTCAAGCGCTGCACCACGCCACGCTGCAGAGCGCCCGGGCCGTCGGCCTCGGCGAGCGGATCGGCAGCCTCGCCCCGGGCCGCCGGGCCGACGTCGTCCTCGTCGACCTCACCGGGCCGCACACCCAGCCCGTGCACGACCTCGCCGCGACCCTGGTGCACAGCGCCCGCAGCGGCGACGTCCGCACGACGATCGCCGACGGGCGGATCCTGATGCGCGACCGGGAGCTGCTGACCGTCGACGTCCCCGCGGTGACACGGGAGTTGACCGCACGGCTGCCCGCCCTGGTCGAACGGGGGCACGGCAAGCGGATCCAGGAGTACGACGCCTGACGGACGCGCCCCTGTGGGGGCGTGCCGCACCGCCCCGCGCGCCCCTGTACGTGACGGCCCGCCGAGCACCCGCGGGCCGGCACTCCTTAGGGTGAGACCCATGGCGACACCCGCGACTCCCGAAGCGCTCGACGGCCTCATCCACGACCCGTACGCCACGTACGCCCTCCTGCGCGAGAGCGCGCCCGTGCGCCGCGTCACCGGCACCGACGGCAACGCCGCCTGGCTCGTCACCCGCTACGCCGACGTCCGCGAGGCGCTCGCGGACCCGCGCCTGTCCCTGGACAAGTCGCACGCCCTGCCCGGCAACTACCGCGGCTTCGCGCTGCCGCCCGCCCTGGACGCCAACCTCCTGAACATGGACCCGCCGGACCACACCCGCGTCCGGCGCCTGGTCGTCAAGGCGTTCACACCCGGCCGCACGGAACGCCTGCGCGAGCCGGTGCGGCGCGCCGCCGACGCCCTCCTCGACCCCATCGAGGAGGCGGGCGGCGGCGACCTCGTGGCCGAGTACGCCGCACCGCTGCCCGTCACCGTCATCTGCGAGCTGCTCGGCGTCCCCGCCACCCGCAGGCCCGACTTCCGGGCCTGGACCGACGCGCTCGTCGCCCCCGACCCGGCCCGCCCCCACCTCGCCAAGGAGGCGGTCGCCGGGCTGCTCGGCTACTTCACCGCGCTCATCGCCGAGAAGCGCGAACGGCCCGGCGACGACCTGCTGTCCGACCTGATCGCGGTACGCGACGAGGACGCGGGCGTGGACGGGGACAAGGACGGGGACGGTGGCGGGCGGCTCAGCGAGGACGAGCTGATGTCGCTCGCCTTCCTGATCCTGTTCGCCGGGTACGAGAACGTGGTGCAGCTCATCGGCACCGCCGTCCTCGGCCTGCTGCGCAGGCCCGAGCAGCTCGCCGCGGTGCGCGCCGACCCGGCCCTGCTGCCCGGCGCCGTCGAGGAGTTCATGCGCCACGAGGGCCCGGTGCTGCTCGCCATCCGCCGCTTCCCCGTGGAGGACGTCACGATCGGCGGCGTCCGCGTGCCCAAGGGGGAGACCGTGCTGCTCTCGCCCGGCTCCGCGGGCCGCGACCCCGACCGGTTCGCCGACCCCGAGCGGCTCGACGTCACGCGCGACGCGAGCGGTCACCTCGCGCTCGGCCACGGCATCCACTACTGCCTGGGCGCCCCGCTGGCCCGCATGGAGACGACGACGGCGCTCGCCGCGCTCATCGAGCGCTTCCCCGGCCTCGCGCTCGCCGTACCCGATGAGGAACTGCGGTGGCGCCCCTCGATGCGGGCCCGTGGCCTGCTCGCACTGCCGGTCGTGTGCTGACCGCCGAGAAATCTCCAGAAATCCCGTCCACGACCGATGAGTTCCGGTGAGGACCCCGGTCCACCCTCCTGAGAACGCCCGAGAACCGTGGATCGCGACCGGAGGGAATGCGCCATGGGACTTCCGCACATCGTCACGCGCGCGGAGTGGCAGGCCGCGCGCGAGGAGCTGCTCGCCAAGGAGAAGGCCGCCACGCGCGCCCGTGACGCGCTGAACGCCGAGCGGCGCGAGCTCCCGATGGTCGAGATCGACAAGGAGTACGTGTTCGACGGCGCCGACGGCAAGGCGACGCTGCTCGACCTGTTCGCCGGACGCGCCCAGCTCATCGTCTACCACTTCATGTTCGCCCCCGAGTGGGACGCGGGCTGCCGCAGCTGCTCGGCCTTCCTCGACCAGATCGGGCACCTCGCCCATCTGCGGGCCCGGGACACGACGTTCGTCGCGGCCTCCCGCGCCCCCTTCACCCGCATCCTGCCGTTCAAGGCCCGCATGGGCTGGGTGGTGCCCTGGTACTCCACGTGCGGCCCGGAGTTCAACCGCGACTTCACCGCGACGTACGCCGACCCGGCAGGACGCCTCCTGGACCGCCCCGGCATCAGCTGCTTCCTGCGGGACGGCGACCGCGTCTTCCACACGTACGCGACGTTCGACCGCGGACTCGACGGCCTCGGCTCCACGACGAGCCTGCTCGACCTCACCGCGCTCGGCCGCCAGGAGGAGTGGGAGCGGCCCGAGGGCCGCGCGTCGGAGCTCGGCGCCCCCGCGGGCAGCGCGCAGGTGCGGTACCACGACGAGTACGACGAATACGTGTACTGAGCCGTCGACAGCGGTGGCCGGAGTGCCCCAACTCGGTGTCAGATCGGTCACGTTGCGAGTCCTCGGGGGTGCTCCGCGCGTTGTTCTCAGTGCAGAGTCGTCGCTCTGCGTCGAGCACACGGGGGATCAAGGACATGATGAACGGACGAGTGGTGCTGGAGCGCTTTCCCGCGGGCGGACCGCGCGGATCGTGGCCCGCGGAGGAGTTCGCGCGGGCCCGGCGCAGCGAAGGCCAGTGCGCGGAGGTCGTGATGGACCTGGCGACCGACGCCTTCCTGGTGATCGTGCGGCGCGGCCAAGGAGAGCACGCCGCCGCCTGACCGGAAGCAGGGCCGGGGCCGGCCGCTCAGGCGCGGACCGCTCCGGCCCACGCGGGGACGGCCCCGGACATCCGGCACAGGGCCAAGTACAGCGGAATGGGCGGCGTATAGGGGACCGGGCCTTCCGGGTGGTGGACGAGTACCGGCTCCCGCACCGTGTCGGGGACCAGCGCGCCCGGCGAGTAGAACGCCGACGGCGGCCACTCCAGGGCCACGTCGGAGTCGGCGGGCACGATCCACCACCAGCGCGGTCCGTCCTCGTACACGCATCCCACCCGGGGCAGCCGGTCGAGGAGCCGCGGACCGAACTCCGCGGGCATCGCGACCGCGTCGCAGCCGAGGGGCTGCCCCATTCCGGCGGGGACGGCGAGCCGTGCCACTGGCTGCTCACTCACGGCTCGCCGTCCGACCGCCCGCTCCCGCTCGCGCGAGAGCCGTACCAAGGTGTCAAGGCCGAACAGTCGTGATGTCCCCGCGCTCACATATCCCCCGACCGCATCGCTGTCGCACTCGCATCCCCGTCACGTCGGCCTAAAGGCCTCCGGTGGCGCTCTGGTCCATTCGGTGGCGGGCGTCGCCGGTCAGGCCCCTGCCGTGGCCGTCCGTGACGACGTCGCCCTAGTCGTCGAAGTTGTCCAAATCCAGCCCTGTGCCGCCGAACGGGACGGCGGCGAAGCCCGGTCCCGCGCGGTCCCGGACGTCGACGTCGTCCGCGAACGCGCCGAACGCGCCCCCGTCGGGCGGGCAACCGGTGATCGGTAGCTCCGCCCACACCGAAAGGCCGGCTCCGGAGTCCTGGACACCCCATGCGTTGCTCACGGCGCTCACGAGAAGCAACCCCCTCCCGTGCTCCTCGTCAGGCCCGCGCAGGCCGGTCGGGCGTGGAACCCCCGAACCACAGCCCTCGTCGCGGATGGCGATCCGCACGGTGTCGGCTTCCGTGCGGATCTCGCAGACGACGGTCCGGCTAGCGGTGTGCACGATGGCGTTGGTGACCAGCTCCGATACGACGAGCGCCGCGGTGTCGCAGGCGTCGTCGCCGACCGCGAGGGAACTGAGCCGGTCACGCGTCAACCGCCTGGCACGGCCTACCGAACTCGGCAGCGCGGCCAGGGTGAAGGTGACGCAGGGCTCGGCGGCCGCCGCCCGGTCCTCGGCGCACACGCCAAGTCGGGGATCGGTGGCTTCAGTTCCTAACGATGCGGGCGGAGTCACGCTCTCCACTATCGCCCCGGCGCGAACACCTTGGCAAGGGCCACTCTGAAATGTGCACAGTGGCGTGTTCCTTTGAGACGTCGCATGGCACACTTCTCGCAACGCCTCACCGTGCGGCGTGGGTTGGTGCAACGCGTGACTACGGAGAGTGACGCGAAGTGGCAAGATCCGATGCAGAGAGTGACGCGTAGTGGGTGGAGGTAAGACGTGAGCGAACCGCGGTCGGCGCCGACCGTCGGACAGGTCGTTCTCGGTCGTCGCCTGCAGGACCTGCGTGAACGCGCGGGGCTCAAGCGTGACGAGGCCGCGCGGATCCTGCGCGTGGCCCCGGCCACGGTGCGCCGCATGGAGACCGCCGAGGTCGCGCTGAAGATCCCGTATCTGCAGCTGCTCCTGAAGGCCTACGGCATCTCGGACGAAGAGGCCGAAGCGTTCATCACCATCGCCGAGGAGGCGAACAAGCCGGGTTGGTGGCAGCGTTTCCACGACATCCTGCCCGGCTGGTTCAGCATGTACGTCAGCCTGGAGGGCGCCGCGAGCCTCATCAGGTCGTACGAACCGCACTTCATGCCCGGTCTCCTCCAGACCGAGGACTACGCGCGTGGTGTCCTGCTCTCCGGAGCCATCGGCCAGACCCGGCCGGAGGACATCGAGCGCTATGTCGCCCTGCGCATGGAGCGGCAGACGCTGCTGAGCCGTGAGGACGCGCCGCGCCTGTGGGTCGTGATGGACGAGACGGCGCTGCGCCGTCCCGTCGGCGGGCCCGAGGTGATGCGTGCGCAGATCGACCGGTTGCTTGAGGCCACTGAAATGCCTCGTGTGACGTTGCAGGTCGCGCCGTTCGCGGCGGGCCCGCACCCGGGCACGTTCGGACCGTTCGTGCTCTTCCGCTTCGCCATGGCGGAGCTGCCGGACATGGTCTACAGCGAGTACCTCACCGGCGCCGTCTATCTGGACGCGCGCGCCGAGGTGGCGACGCATCTGGAGGTCATGGACCGCATGGCGGCCCAGGCCGCGACCGCACAACGCACGAAGGAGATCCTCCGGGATGTCCGCAAGGAGCTGTGAATGGACCGAGATCGACATCGAGCGGGCACGGGCCCCTCGTCACGGCCCGACTCCCGCGCCGATTCCCGGCCCCCCGGATCCTCCCGGATCTACAACGGCATGCCCGCCCGCGAACTCGGCAGCGAGGGCTGGCACAAGCCCTGGAGCGGTGGCAACGGCGGCAACTGCCTGGAAGCCATGAAGCTGGACGACGGGCGCGTCGCCGTGCGCCAGTCCTCCGACCCGGACGGCCCCGCGCTCATCTACACCGATGGCGAGATCAGGGCGTTCATCCAGGGAGCGAAGGCCGGGGAGGCCGACTTCCTGCTGTCGTGACGCGCGTAGCGACCGCGGTCGCCGCGCGCTCGGAACTGGCGTGATTCGTACGTTGCCGAACTGGCGAGGGAGCCGCAGTTGACCGGGACCGGGGCAGGCAGTCGGGGAGCCGCGGGGGAGTCCGCGTCGCCGTACATAGACACCAGCAAGCCGCATCCGGCGCGGATGTACGACTGGTGGCTCGGCGGCAAGGACAACTACCCGGTCGACGAGGAGATGGGCCGCCAGCTCGTCGCCATGGACCCGCGGATCCCGGGCATCGCACGGGCCAACCGGGCGTTCATGCAGCGCGCCACGCGGTGGCTCGCGGCGTCCGGGGTCCGCCAGTTCCTCGACATCGGCTCCGGCATCCCGACCGAGCCCAACCTGCACCAGATCGCGCAGGGCGCCGCGCCCGACGCGCGCGTGGTGTACTGCGACAACGACCCCATCGTGCTCGCCCACGCGGAGGCCCTGCTGCGCTCGACGCCGCAGGGCGCCACCGAGTACATCCAGGCGGACGTGCGGGAACCGGCCGCGATCCTCGAACAGGCCTGCGAGACCCTCGACTTCTCCCGGCCCGTCGCCCTCTCCCTGATCGCCCTGCTGCACTTCGTCCCGGACGCGCACGGCCCGTACGACCTGGTGGACCGGCTGGTGTCCGCGCTGCCGCCGGGCAGCTGGCTGATGCTGTCGCACGGCACCGGCGAGTTCACCCCCGACCGGGCACGGGCCGCGGGCGACCTGTACGAGTCCCGCGCCATCGATCTCGCCCTGCGCGACCGCGTGGACGTCCTGCGGTTCTTCGACGGCCTCGACCTCACGCCGCCGGGCGTGACCGTGGTCGACGCGTGGCATCCGGAGCTGGGGGAGCGGGTTCCGGTGGCGGGGGAGGGGCCGGTGCCCATCTTCGGCGGGGTGGCGCGGAAGGGGTGAGGCGGGTCCGGCCTTTTGGGGCTGGGCTTCAGGCGCGCTGCTCTTCGGGGCGTGGCTGCACCTCGGGTCGCGCTTCTTCGGGGCGCGGCTGCTCCTCCGGCGGGGCGGTGTCACGCCGTGAGCGGGCGGGCGTGGGCGCCCACCGGTGACGGCAGCAGCGTGCTGCCCATCAGCCAGCGGTCCACGGCCGCCGCCGCGGCCCTGCCCTCCGCGATCGCCCACACCACCAGGGACTGACCACGGCCCGCGTCCCCGGCGACGAACACCCCCGGAACGTCCGTCGCGTACGCGTCGTCACGGGCCACGGCCCCGCTCGGCGCCACGGACACGCCCAGCTCCTCGACCGCGCCGCCCACCACCTCCGGCCCCCGGAACCCGAGCGCGAGCAGCACCAGATCGGCGCGCAGCACCCGCTCCGCGCCGGGCACCGGCCGCCGGTCCTCGTCGACGCCGGACAGCCGCACCGCCCGCACCCGCCCCGCCGCGTCCCCGGCGAACCGCAGCGCGGCCGCCGCGAAGAGCCGCGCGTCCGCGTCGGGGCGCTGCCCGAACCCCAGCTCCCCGGCCTCCTCGTGGGCGGGCGACACCCGGTACACGTGCGGGTACGTCGGCCACGGCTCGGCCGTCCCGTCCCGCTCGGCGTCCGGCAGCGGGCGGATGTCCACCTGCGTGACCGACGCCGCGCCCTCGCGCACCGCCGTGCCCAGACAGTCCGCGCCGGTGTCGCCGCCGCCCACGATCACCACGTGCTTCCCGGCCGCCGACAGGGGCGAGGCGTCCAGGTCCCCCTCGCACACGCGGTTGGCGAGCGGCAGGTACTCCATCGCCTGCCGGACCCCGGCGAGCTCACGCCCCGGCACCGGCAGCTCCCGCCACGCCGTGGCCCCCACGGCGAGGACCACCGCGTCGTGCCGGGCGCGCAGCGCCGCCGCGCCCACGTCCCGCCCGACGTGCGTCGACGTACGGAACTGGGTGCCCTCGGCGGTCAGTTGCGCGAGCCGCCGCTCCAGATGCCGCTTCTCCATCTTGAACGCGGGGATCCCGTACCGCAGGAGCCCGCCCGCGCGGTCCTCGCGCTCGTACACCACCACCGTGTGCCCCGCGCGCGTCAGCTGCTGCGCCGCCGCGAGACCCGCGGGGCCCGAGCCGACGACGCCGACGCTCTTGCCGGTCAGCCGCTCCGGCGGCCGCGGCGGCGCGAGGCCGTCCGCCCAGACGCGGTCGGCGATGGCGGCCTCGACGTTCTTGATCGTCACCGCGGGCTGGTTGATCGCGAGCACGCAGCCCGCCTCGCACGGGGCGGGGCACAGCCGCCCGGTGAACTCGGGGAAGTTGTTCGTGGCGTGCAGCCGCTCGGCCGCCGCGTACCAGTCGGCGCGCGAGACGAGCTCGTTCCACTCCGGGACGAGGTTCCCCAGCGGGCACGCCTCGTGGCAGAACGGAACTCCGCAGTCCATGCAGCGGTCCGCCTGCGCCACCACGAGCGGAAGCAGCGCATCCGGCTCGTACACCTCGTCCCAGTCCTTGACCCGGTCGCCGACCGCCCGCCGCGGCCACTCCTCGCGCGCCACCCTGAGGAACCCTTTGGGGTCGGCCATGGCCGTCTCCCTACGTCTCCCCGCCCGCGATACGCGTCCTTCGAGTCACGGTACGTCGCGGGGGCGGGGCGGGCATGCCGGGGGCCGGGGGCGGCGTGGTCTGGGTCGGGCGGGTGGGTTCGTCGCGC
Source organism: Streptomyces sp. NRRL B-1347 (assembly GCF_000720325.1). Taxonomy (GTDB): domain Bacteria; phylum Actinomycetota; class Actinomycetes; order Streptomycetales; family Streptomycetaceae; genus Streptomyces. The sequence continues at coordinate 14,608 of NZ_JOJM01000039.1, read as the reverse complement.
TTGTCCGGCGGTCTAGGCCGGTCAGGCCGGTCGGGCGGTCTGGGGCGGTCGGGTCGGGTCGGGCTCGTCGGGCGGTCCGGGGCGAGCAGTCCGGACCGGGCCGGTCAGGTCAGGCCGAGGACGAAGGCCACCGAGGCGCCGGTGGCCGCCACGGTGCGGACGTGGTTCCACATCGTCCACTCCGCCACGTACGTCCGCCAGTACGCGGCCCCGCGCTCCGACCCCGCGTCGACCTTCGCCAGCGCGTCGTTGCGCGGCACGTTCGCCGCCACGGTGACGCCGAAGCAGCCCACCAGATACAGCGCGCAGCCGAGCAGCAGCTCCACCGTGCCCTCGTCCGGCCACAGCACGAACGTGACCACGGCGAGCACCGCGCACACGCCCGTCGCCCCCATGAAGACCGCCATGAACGCCGGAGTGACCGCCGTGACGTTGATCGCGTTCATCGCGGCGATGCCCTGGGCCGGGGGCAGCGCCGCGAGGCCCTTCATCACGAACGTGGAGAAGCCGATGAACACCCCCGCGACCAGGCCGCAGGAGATCGCACCGAGGACGGTGAGCACGAAGTAGGGTCCCTCGATCATGGCAACTCCCTGAGTGGGTCCGGCCTCTGGACGATCGGCTCCCGCGAGGGCTTCCTACGGGGGACCGGGCCTGGGGGCGGTCGGCGCGCCGCGCAAGATCCTGCACGGTGTGGTGTGTCTACGACAAGTCAAATGCCACGACGCGCCCCCGGCCATACGCCGTTCCCGCAGCTCCATGCGCCACCGTCTCGCCACCGGCGTGCGCTGCCCCTTTCCCACCCTGCCGAGGGTGCTGGCCACGCTGCCGAGGATGCTGGTCACTCTGCCGAGGGCGCTGGTCAGCTCGGCCGCCGCCCCCAGGCGCGCAGGGTCTCCTCCACGCCCCGGGCGATGCGGCGCCTGGCCTCGCCCCGGGGGATCCCGCGCATCAGCAGGGCGTCGTACTCCGTCTCCGTGTGGCGCACCGCCGCGATCACCGCAGCCGTCACCGCGCGCGGGGTGAGGGCCTGCCCGGCCGCGCTGCGCCCCACCCGGCCGCTGCCGCGCACCGAGGCGTGCGCGGCGATCCGCCGGGCCCGCTCCGGCGGGCACCGGGGGAAGAGGCGCAGGATCTCCTCGGCGAACGCCGCCGCGAAGCGCTCGTCCCCGGCCGCACGGCGCACGGCGTCCCGCGCGCGCCGCCGCGCCCGTGCCTCCGCGTCCGCCAGGCACCGCTCCTCGGCCCGCGCGAGCGCCGCCTCCTCGACCAGGACGCCTTGGCGCTCGTACCGGCTCTTGCGCCGGTTGAAGCGGACCACCACCGCCGACAGCGCGCTGCCTTCCCGCGACCGCCTGGTGAGCGCCGTGTCGCCGCGCGGGAGGTACACGAGGTGCCCGAGGTCCGCGCAGTCCAGACAGCGCGGCCCGCCCTCCTCCAGGGTGAGCAGCGCCAACGGCCCCGCCCCGCACTCCGCGCAGCGCTTGCGCTTGAGGGGCTGGAAGGCGACAAGGCCGGTACCGGCGGCGGGAGTTGCGGAGCGGGGCAGTGCCATGGGAGGTATCTTCCCGCCCGGCGGCGCACCGCACGCGGCCCGCGCACCCCTGCCCACCCGCGCCGCCCCTTGGGCGTGTGGGCATCATGGCCCCGTGCGACTCGAAGCGATCACCTGGGAACGGCTCACCGACACCCTCGCCGACCGGCTCCTGGAGCTGCCGCCCGCGGACGGCGGCGACTGGCCGCGCGTCGCCTTCGACGGCGCGCCCGCGGCCCGGCCCGGCGACCTCGCGGAACGGGTCGGCGAGGCGCTGCGCGTGCGCGGGCGGTCCGCGCTCGTCGTCGGCACCCAGGGGTTCCTGCGGCCCGCCTCGCTGCGGTTCGAGTACGGCCACGAGGACGTCGAGGCCTACTACAGCGGCTGGTTCGACACGGGCGCCCTCTGGCGTGAGGTCTTCGGACCGCTGGACCCCGGCGGCACCGGACGGATCCTGCCCGACCTGTGGGACCCGGCGGCCGACCGCGCAACCCGCAGCTCCTACGCCCAGCTCCCACCGGGAGGCCTGCTGTTGCTGCACGGCCCCCTGCTGCTCGGTCATTGGTTCCCCTTCGATCTGACGGTGCACGTACGGCTGTCTCCCGGGGCCCTGCGCAGGCGCACGCCGCCCGAGGACCAGTGGACGCTCCCGGCCTTCGAGCGCTACGAGGCCGAGCGGGACCCCACGGCCGCCGCCGACGTGGTCGTACGGGCCGACGACCCGCGGCATCCGGCGTGGCACGGCTGAGCCGCGCGGTGCCGGCCTGCCCGCGCGCAGGCCTGTGGCAGCGCTGACCTGCCGTGGTGCGGCCGTCCCCCGCCGACTGCTGACCAGGTGCGGGTGCATGCGTCCGGTGGGGCGGTGACAATGAGGTCGTCGGGACTGAATGAGGTCGTCGGGACTAGCGGTGCCCCCGCGCCGCGCCGGCCGTCCGGCATCGGGAGGTACGTCATGACCACCGCCGGAGACATCATGCACCGCGGGGCCCAGTGGATCCCCGCCCACGAGACCCTGGACCGCGCGGCGCAGCTGATGCGCCAGCTGGACGTGGGCGCCCTGCCCATCAGCGACAAGAACGAGCGGCTGTGCGGCATCCTCACCGACCGCGACATCGTCGTCCGCTGCGTGGCCATGGGGCACGACCCGGCCAAGGTCACCGCGGGCGAACTCGCCCAGGGCACCCCGCGCTGGATCGCCTCGGACGCCGGTGTCGACGCCGTCCTGGAGGAGATGCAGGGCCACCAGATCCGCAGGCTGCCCGTGATCGAGGACAAGCGCCTCGTCGGGATGATCAGCGAGGCCGACCTCGCCAAGCACCTGACGGAGGAGCAGCTCGCGGCCTGGTGCGAGAGCGTCTACGCCAAGGGCTGACGCCTCCCGGTGCCGCTGCGGCTCGCGGTCACAGCCAGCCGTTGCGCCGGAAGCCGCGGTACAGCACGACGCATCCCGTGGCGATCACCCCCATGACGAGTGCGTAGCCGAACCGCCAGTGCAGCTCGGGCATGTGGTCGAAGTTCATGCCGTAGATGCCGCACACCATCGTCGGGACGGCCACGATGGCGGCCCAGGCCGTGATCTTCCGGGTGGCGTCGTTCTGCGCGACCGTCACCTGGGCGAGGTGGGCCTGGAGGATCGAGTTCAGCAGTTCGTCGAAGGCGGCTATCTGCTCGACGACCCGCTTGAGGTGGTCGTCCACGTCGCGGAAGTACGCCTGTATCTCCGGGGCGATGACGCGTATCGGCTGGGTGGCGAGCACCTGGAGCGGCCTGGCCAGGGGCACCACCGCGCGCTTCAGCTCCAGCAGCTCACGCTTGAGCTGGTAGATGCGGCCGGGGTCGGCCGTGCGCGCCCCGGTGGGGGAGAACACCTCGGACTCGACCTCGTCGATGTCGGCCTGGACCGCCTCCGCCACGTCGAGGTAGTCGTCGACGACCTGGTCCGCGATCGCGTGCAGCACCGCGGCCGGGCCCTGCGCGAGCTGCTCGGGCGTCGACTCGAGCTGCTCGCGCAGCGGGCCGAGGGAGCCGTGCCTGCCGTGCCGCACGGTGATCACGAACTCGCGGCCGACGAAGACCATGATCTCGCCGGTGTCCACCACCTCGCTGGTCGCGGTCAGCTCGGCGTGCTCGACGTAGCAGACGGTCTTGAACACGGCGAACAGCATCTGGTCATAGCGCTCGACCTTCGGCCGCTGGTGGGCGTGGACCGCGTCCTCGACCGCCAGCGGATGCAGGCCGAACAGCTCGGCGATGCCGGCGAACTCCGGCTCCGTGGGCTCGTGCAGGCCGAGCCAGACGAAGCCGTCGTCGTCCTTGCGGACCTGGGCCACGGCCTCGACGAGGTCGCCGTCGCACGCCGTGGTCTGCCGCACCCCCTTGCGATAGGTCACGCACTTCACCACCGAGGAGCCCAGGGGGGAGCGGGCGGGGTGGCTCAGATCGACGCGCGGGCTGCGCCGGGTCAGGCGCGCCACCTTCTGCAGGCCGCGAACGCTCCTCAGGTTCCCGACCTTGCGGAGGCTGCTCACCTTCCGCAAGTTGCTCCCCATCGACATGTGCGGCTCCTCGCGCTGGACTTGAGGGACAAGTCTGCCAGTCCGGTCCCCAGCGCGTTTGAGCCTGGGGGATCGGAGGATTCCGGTCCGGGACGCCGTCGCGCCTGCCCGCCGCGGTGCCGTGGAACCGTCGTCGCTACGTCTGCCCGCCGCCGTCCCGCGGAACCGTCAGCGCGGGGCGCGCCCCCACCCGCGACACCGCCCGCGCCCCCGCGCCGCAGCCCTCGGCCACCGCGTCGCACAGCTTCGCGCCCGCGAGCCGCGAGGCGACGAACGCGCCGGTGAACGCGTCGCCCGCGCCCGTGGAGTCCCGTGCGTCCACCCGTTCCGCGGGCATGCGCACCCGCACCTCGCCCTCCCGCGCGGCCAGGGCGCCCTCGCCGCCCAACTTGACCACCACCGTGGGGAAGCGACGGCTCAGCGACCGTGCCGCGTCCGCCGCCCGCGGCAGGCCCGTGAGCAACTCCGCCTCGTCCCGGCTCGGCAGCAGTACGTCCGCCCCGTCGCACCAGTCCAGGAAGCGGTCCGGGCCGTGTCGCGCGAGGAAGCCCGCCGACGCCGGGTCCACGCTCACCGTCGCGCCTCGTGCCCGTGCCGCGCCGAGGGCCGCCCGCGCGGCCGCCCGGCTGGACTCGGCGAAGAACAAGTAGCCGGACAGGTGCAGCCAGCCCACGCCGTCGAGCAGCGACGGCGTCCAGTCGGCGGGGGCGAGGCGCAGCGCCGCGCCGCTGTCCGTGAGGAAGGTCCGCTCCGCCGTGCCGCTGCCCGTGTCAACCAGGCTGATCACGGTGCCGGTGGGGGCTTCGGGGTCGACGACGAGGTGCGGGAGCACGGCCGCCCGGACCAGGTTCTCCTTGTGCCAGGCCGCCGCGTCGGCGCCCACGCGCCCCAGGAAGCGCACGTCCCGATGCCCCCAGCAGGCCGCCCAGCAGGCGACGTTGGCGCCCGCCCCGCCCGGCACCGTGCGGATCGAGGCCTCCGTGTCGGTGCCGGGCACCAAGGGGGTGCGGTGCCGGGCGACGATGTCCGTGACGACGTCACCGACGACCAGCAAGCCCGGAGGGCGGCCCCCGCCCGTCATCCCGCCGCCCACGCGGCCGCGATCCGTGCCGCCAGGCGTACGTTGCCCCGTACCGCCGCGAGATTCGCCTCCAGGGACGCCCCTTCGGTGTGGCGTACCAGGTGGTCGAGGAGGAACGGCGTCACCGCCTGCCCCGTCACCCCCCGCGCGGCGCACTCCCGTAGCGCCTCGTCGAGTACGCGCGCGTGGAGTGCGGGATCGAGCTGCTGCTCCTGGGGCACGGGATTCGCCACGACGAGCGCCGACTCCGGTCCGGCGAGGGAGTCCTGCGCCCGCATCACCGCCGCCACCTCGTCCGGCGTACGCAGCGTCCAGTCCACGGAGTGCCCGGAGTCGGCGAGGTAGAAGCCGGGGAAGCGCTCCGTCCGGTACCCGGCGACCGCGACGCCCAGCGTCTCCAGGCGCTGCAGCGTGGCCGCCACGTCCAGGATCGACTTCACCCCCGCGCACACCACCGTGATCCGCGTGCGCGCGAGCAGGCCGAGGTCGGCGGACTCGTCCTGCGTCGCCGTCCACTCCCGGTGCACCCCGCCGAGCCCGCCCGTGGCGAACACCCGCAGGCCCGCTCGGGCGGCGAGCAGCGCGGTCGCCGACACCGTGGTGGCCCCACTGGCGCCCGTGGCGACAGCCAGGGGCAGATCGCGGTGGCCCAGCTTCCGGATGCCGTCCTCCCCGGCGACCCGCTCCAGCTGCTCCTTGTCCAGGCCGACGTGGGGGCGGCCGTCCAGAACGGCGATCGTCGCCGGGACGGCGCCCTCCTCGCGTACGGCCTCCTCCAGTTCGAGCGCCACGCGCAGATTGCGCGGGCGCGGCAGCCCGTGCGCGATGATCGTGGACTCCAGGGCCACGACCGGCCGCCGCCGCGCGAGAGCCGTCTGTACCTCGTCGGACACCACCAACACGGGTCTGCCTCCTGCCAGTCGGGTCGCCTGCGCTCCTGGGTTCATCCCTGGCGGGCGGCGTGCCGCGGCAAACCCATTAGGGTGACCGGCCATGACCACGAATGATCAGAGTGTTGCCTCATTTGCCGTGCACATCCCGGATGTCGACCTCGAAGTGGAGCCGTTGGATCCGGAGCAGATCGTCTCCGGCAGCCCGGTCGTCACCGGCAAGGTCCTGTGGGAGTCCGCCGACGGCAAGCAGCTGCGCGGCATCTGGCAGATCACGCCGGGCGTGGTGACCGACACCGAGGCCAACGAGCTGTTCGTGGTCGTCAGTGGGCGCGCCACCATCGAGGTGGAGGGCGGCGACGTCATCGAGGTCGGCCCCGGCGACGCGGCCGTCCTGCGCGAGGGCGACCGCACGACGTGGACGGTCCACGAGACGCTGCGCAAGGCGTACCACATCACGCTGAGCGACTAGCCGGGCGACCAGGGCCTGTCCGGTGGGTCGGCGAGGCGCCGCCGGGCGGTCGGCCTCATGCCGTGGGCTCGGCGGCCCGTGACCCCCTCGTGAACAGGGCGAGGGCCGCCAGCGGCAGGAGCAGGAGCGCCGCCGCGAGGTTGAGCCAGCCGTAGCTCGCCCGCGCGACCACGAGCCCCGCGATCGCGCCGCCGACGCCCGCCGCCGCGTTCATCGTCAGGTCCGACAGGCCCTGCGCGGCGGCGCGCGCGGCCGGCGGCACGGACTCGGTGAGCAGCGCGGAGCCGGACACCAGGCCCGCCGACCAGCCGAGGCCGAGGACGAAGAGGCCCACCGCCGTCTGCGCGTGGTTGCCGCCCGCGGTGCCCGCGAGCAGCGCGGAGACGGCGAGCAGCCCCACGCACAGGCCGATGACGCTGAGCCGTCCGAGCCGATCCGCGAGCCGCCCCATCACCGGTGAGAACGCGTACATGCCCGCGATGTGCCCGCTGATCACCAGGCCGATCAGGTCGATGCTCGCCCCGTGGTGACCGAGGTCGACCGGGGTCATCGACATGATCGAGACCATCGCGGTGTGCGCGATCGTGACCGTCACCAGGGCCAGCTTGGCCATCCCCGACGCGGCCACCGCGGCGATCCCGGCCCGCAGCGACCCGCTCGCCGCCGAGGCGTCCGCCTCGGGCTCCAGGGCGCGGGCGGTCAGGAGCGGGTCGGGGCGCAGCAGCACCGCCACGACGACCGCCGAGATCAGGAACACCCCGGCCGCCCACACGAACGCCCCCGACGCCTCGGGGATGCCGAGCGGGGAGACGCTGCGGCCCGCGGGCGCCGCGATGTTCGGGCCGAGCACCGCGCCGATCGTCGTGGCCCACACGACGTTCGAGATGGCCCGGGCCCTGACGCCCGGCTCGGCCAGGTCGGCGGCCGCGAACCGCGCCTGGAGGTTGGCGGCGGAGGCGGCCCCGAACCCGGCCATGCCCACGAGGAGCAGCGGAAAGCTCTCGACGGCCGCGGCCACGACGACGACCGCCGCACCCAACGCACCGATCAGATACGCGAGTACGAGACCGGGGCGGCGGCCCCGTGCCGTCATCAGGGCGGCCAGCGGTACCGACAGGAGGGCTGTCCCCGCGACGGTCGCGGTGGGCGCGAGCCCGGACAGCGACTCGGTGCCGCTGACCTCCTTCGCGAGCACGGCCGCGAGCGCGATGCCGGTGGCGACGCCGAGCCCGCCGAGGATCTGGCTGATGACGAGGACCGCGGAGACGCGGCGACGCAGGGCGGGCAGGTCCGCCACGTCCACGGGCCCAACGGCCGCCCGCTCGGTCGCGGTCATCGCCCGCCCACCGAGGCCATGGCGGACGGGACGCCCGTACGGGCCCACGCCGACGGGACGCCCGTACGAGCCGACGCCCACGGGACGCCTGCGCGCGGCGGCTGTGCCGGGTGCGGCACACATCTCCGGAGGGGCGGAGGACACGGGGATATGGAGGATGCGGTCACGCGCGCAGTGTGCCAGCAGGCACGGACACACCGACACGGCTCGTCCCGCGACGAGGCCCGCAGGAAAGGGCCGCGAGCACGGGAGACCACACGCAGGGGAGGCCCGCGGGCAGGGAAGCCGCGCGCCCCGCGGGCTCAGAACAGCGGCTCGGGCAGGACCCCCTCCAGGGCCAGCAGCTTCCGCTTGGTCTCCAGGCCCCCGCCGAAGCCGCCGATGCCGCCGTCGCTCTCGACCACGCGGTGGCAGGGCACCACGACCGGCAGCGGATTGGAGCCCATCGCCACGCCCACGGCCTGGGCCGCTCCGGGCTGGCCGACGCGGCGGGCGAGGTCTCCATAGCCCACGACCGCCCCGTACGGGACGCCCGTCGCCAGCTCGCGCAGCACCTGGCGGTTGAAGCCGGAGATCAGCGACCAGTCGAGCGGCAGCTCGAAGTCGCGCCGCCGACCGGCGAAGTAGGCCGTCAGCTGGCGTATGGGCTCCGCGAGCAGCGGGGAGGCGGGCGCCTCGACCGGCTCGGCGCCGAGCCGGTCGAGGCGCTCGACGGCCTTGTCCCGCACGTCGTCGGTGGCGTGGAAGACGACGTTGACCAGGCCGGTCCCGGTCGCGGCCAGCAGCAGCGGGCCGATGTCGCTGGCGACGACGGCCCAGACCGGGCCCGGCCGCCCGGCCCGCTGCTGCTCCTGCTGGGTGTGCCCCGTGGCGTTCATGGACACCACCGTACGGCCGGGCACTGACAACGCGGCCGGGCCGGGGTCCGGTCAGGCGGCCCCGGCCCCGGCTTCGGCCCGCCCGTCAGTCGCGCAGCGCCGCGCGCACCACGTCGGGCTTGTTGGTGATGATGCCGTTCACCCCGAAGTCCGCGACCCGCCGCGCCGCCGCGGCCTCGTCGACGGTCCAGGTGAAGATCTCCAGCGGCTTGCCGTGCGGGCCCTTGAGGTCCTGGATCGCGGCGACGTAGCCCTTGGAGACGGACGTGTGCGTGGAGTTGATCTGGTCGGCGAACTGCGCGTACTTCGGCAGCTCGGCGACGGCGGGCGTCCCCAGGAAGCCGGTCTTGATGTCCGGCCGCAGCCTGCGCACCTGCCGCACGCTGTCCGCGCTGAAGCTCTGCACGACCAGGTCGTGCTTCACGCGGTGGCGCTCCAGCCAGCCCGTCTCGCGCAGCACGCGCAGGGTGTCGCGCTCGATGCCGGGGTACAGCTCCGGCTTCTTGATCTCCAGGACGAGCCGCTGGCCGTTGCGCGCGACCCGGTTCATGTACTGCGTGAGCGTCGGCACGCGCGCGCCCTTGTACTTGGCGCCGAACCAGCTGCCCGCGTCGAGCTTCGCGATCTCCTTGGCGGTGAAGTCCTTGACCTTCCAGGGAGCGCGGTCGGGGAAGACCTCCTCGACGTTCGTCGTCCGCTTCAGGTTGTCGTCGTGCACGATGACGAGCACGCCGTCCTTGGTGCGCTGGACGTCGTTCTCGACCCAGCGGAAGCCGAGCCGGTCGGCCTTGTCGATGGCGGCGAGGGTGTTCTCGGGGGCGTAGGCGGAGGCACCGCGGTGGGCGACGACCAGCGGTCTGTGGTGCGCGGCGGCCGCGTGGGCGCGGCTCTCCTGGGCGGGCGTCTGGGCGGCGGCGGTGGAGGGGAGCACCAGAGCACCCGCCCCCAGGAGGGCGGCGGTCGTGGCGGCGGCTGCGCGTGCGGGCACGGCTTCTCCTCGCGTCGGAGCTCGGGGGGACGCCGTGAGCGTGACAGTGCACCGCCAACTACAGACAGGTGCAGGATGGCCACAGGCTGAACACCAGCCACCCATGTGGGGACCCCGCGCGCGGAAGCCGTGTTTCTTTGCCGGAAAATCGTTCGTACGTTCCTGGATGAGCCCTACCCTCGCCTCAGCCGACGCTCCGTCACCCGGCGGTCGACCGGGGGCGGACGGGGTGTTCCGGGACATTCGGGTACGACAGGCGGAAGGGCTAGCGCTCATGGAGGGCACGGTCGACGGCTTCAGCTACGGGCTCGTCACACCCGTGGTCGCGTACCTCATGGCCTGTCTCGGCGGGGCGCTCGGCCTGCGCTGCACCACGAGGTCGCTGCTCGTCGCACACTCCTGGCGGCCGGGCTGGCTCGCCCTCGGCTCCGCCGCGATCGGCTCCGGCATCTGGACCATGCACTTCATCGCCATGATGGGCTTCACCGTCCAGGAGACCCCCATCACCTACGACCGCCTGACGACCTTCGCGAGCCTCGCCGTCGCCATCGTGATGGTGGGTGTCGGGATCTTCATCGTCGGCTACCGGGGCGCCAGCGGGACGGCCCTGTTCACCGGCGGCACCATCACAGGCCTGGGCATCGCGTCGATGCACTACCTGGGGATGGCCGGTATGCGCCTGGGCGGCAGGCTCCAGTACAACACCCTCACCGTCGCCGCCTCCGTCGTGATCGCCGTCGTCGCCGCCATCGCCGCGCTGTGGGCGGCCGGGCAGGTCAGGGGCTTCCTGTGGAGCCTCGGCGCCAGCCTGGTCATGGGCCTCGCCGTCAGCGGCATGCACTACACCGGCATGGCCGCCGTCAGCGTCCACCTGCACAGCACCCCGAGCCCGTCGGCCGGGGGCTCGTCGGCCGAGCTGCTCGCGCCCCTCATGATCGGCCCGCTGGCCTTCCTGCTGCTCTCGGGCGTGATCGTGATGGTCGATCCGCTGATGCTGCTCGGCAAGGCCGACCTGAAGGCCGCCGCGCGGCCGCGCACCCCCTCGTACCCCGTGCCGCGCTCCGGCGACCGCCAGTACGGGCACGTCGGCCGCAGGGCACCGGCGAGGCCGGGCCGCAGGAGCCGCCGCAGGCCAGGTGCGCGCGCCCCGCAGAAGTGGTGAGAGCGCGGTCGCGGAGCGGCGTTGTCAGTGCGGAGTCGTACGGTGGATCCCATGCGGCCCGTATCGAAGATCGAACGCACGGTGGCACCTTTCGAGGTCGTCAGCCCGTTTCAGCCCAGTGGCGACCAGCCGGCCGCCATCGCCGAGCTGGAGAAGCGCATCCGCGCAGGTGAGAAGGACGTGGTCCTGCTCGGCGCGACCGGCACCGGCAAGTCGGCCACCACCGCGTGGATGATCGAGAAGCTCCAGCGCCCGACACTCGTCATGGCGCCGAACAAAACCCTGGCCGCCCAGCTGGCGAACGAGTTCCGAGAGCTCCTGCCGAACAACGCGGTGGAGTACTTCGTCTCGTACTACGACTACTACCAGCCCGAGGCGTACGTCCCGCAGTCGGACACGTACATCGAGAAGGACTCCTCGATCAACGAGGAGGTGGAGCGCCTGCGCCACTCCGCGACCAACTCGCTGCTCACCCGCCGCGACGTCATCGTGGTCGCCTCCGTCTCCTGCATCTACGGCCTCGGCACCCCGCAGGAGTACGTGGACCGCATGGTGCCGCTCAAGGTCGGCGAGGAGATCGACCGCGACCAGCTCCTGCGCCGCTTCGTCGACATCCAGTACACGCGCAACGACCTCGCCTTCACCCGGGGCACCTTCCGCGTCCGCGGCGACACCATCGAGATCTTCCCGGTCTACGAGGAACTGGCCGTGCGCATCGAGATGTTCGGCGACGAGATCGAGGCGCTCTCCACGCTCCACCCGCTCACCGGCGAGGTCATCAGCGACGACGACCACCTGTACGTCTTCCCGGCGACCCACTACGTGGCGGGCCCCGAGCGCATGGAGAAGGCGATCAACGGCATCGAGAAGGAGCTCGCCGAGCGCCTCGCCGAGCTGGAGAAGCAGGGCAAGATGCTGGAGGCCCAGCGCCTGCGCATGCGCACCACGTACGACCTGGAGATGCTCCGCCAGATCGGTTCCTGCTCCGGCGTCGAGAACTACTCGATGCACTTCGACGACCGCGGCCCCGGCACCCCGCCGCACACCCTGCTCGACTACTTCCCGGACGACTTCCTGCTCGTCCTCGACGAGTCGCACGTCACCGTCCCGCAGATCGGCGCCATGTACGAGGGCGACGCCTCCCGCAAGCGCACCCTCGTCGACCATGGCTTCCGGCTCCCCTCCGCACTGGACAACCGCCCCCTGAAGTGGGAGGAGTTCCAGAAGCGCATCGGGCAGACCGTCTATCTGTCGGCGACCCCGGGCGCGTACGAGCTGTCCCGCTCGGACGGGCACGTGGAGCAGATCATCCGCCCCACCGGACTCGTCGACCCGGAGGTCGTCGTCAAGTCCACCGAGGGCCAGATCGACGACCTGGTGCACGAGATCCGCAAGCGCACCGAGAAGGACGAGCGCGTCCTCGTCACCACGCTCACCAAGAAGATGGCCGAGGACCTCACCGACTACTTCCTGGAACTGGGCATCCAGGTCCGCTATCTGCACAGCGACGTCGACACCCTGCGCCGCGTCGAGCTCCTGCGCGAGCTGCGGGCCGGCGAGTTCGATGTCCTGGTCGGCATCAACCTCCTGCGGGAGGGCCTCGACCTGCCCGAGGTCTCCCTGGTGGCGATCCTCGACGCCGACAAGGAAGGCTTCCTGCGCTCGGGCACCTCACTGATCCAGACCATCGGCCGCGCCGCGCGCAACGTCTCCGGTCAGGTCCACATGTACGCCGACAAGATCACCCCGGCGATGGAGAAGGCCATCGACGAGACCAACCGCCGCCGGGAGAAGCAGATCGCGTACAACAAGGAGCGGGGCATCGACCCGCAGCCCCTCCGCAAGAAGATCAACGACATCGTGTCGTCGATCGCGCGCGAGGAGGTCGACACCGAGCAGCTCCTCGGTACGAACTACCGCAAGGCGAAGGACGGCAAGAGCGCCAAGGCCCCCGTGCCCTCCCTCGGCAAGGTGGCCGCCGGGGCTCCCGCCAAGGCGGCGAAGAAGTCCGCCAAGGACAAGCAGACGCCCACGGACAAGCCCGCCACCGAGCTGGCCGCGCAGATCGAGGAGATGACCGAGCGGATGCGCGCCGCCGCCGCGGACCTCCAGTTCGAGATCGCCGCGCGGCTGCGCGACGAGGTGTCGGAGATGAAGAAGGAACTGCGACAGATGAAGGAGGCGGGCCTGGCGTAGCGGAGAACGGTCCGGACGTCGCGGTGTGTTGCAACACCGACACAATGTCCGGACCGAGCTGCGGCGCGCTGGACACCGCTGCATAGGGTGATGGGGCGGTCGCCGGAAGGCGGCGGCCGCCCTGGGGAGTTCGAGAAGGGGACAGCGCGTGACGGTCAACATGACCAAGGGCCAGGCCATCAGCCTGCAGAAGAACGACGGGGGCGCCCTGACCGCGGTGCGCATGGGCCTCGGCTGGCAGGCGGCCCCGCGGCGCGGCCTGTTCGGCACCCGGACGCGCGAGGTCGACCTGGACGCGTCGGCCGTCCTGTTCGCCGACAAGCAGCCCGTGGACGTGGTGTTCTTCCGCCACCTCGTCAGCGACGACGGCTCCGTGCGGCACACCGGGGACAATCTGGTCGGCGGCGTCGGCCAGGGCGGCGACGACGAGGCCATCCTCGTCGACCTCCAGCGCGTCCCGGTCCACATCGACCAGATCATCTTCACGGTGAACTCCTTCACGGGCCAGACCTTCCAGGAGGTGCAGAACGCCTTCTGCCGCCTGGTCGACGAGACCAACGGCCAGGAGCTCGCCCGCTACACCCTGGACGGCGGCGGCCAGTACACCGCCCAGATCATGGCCAAGGTCCACCGCGCGGGCACCGGCTGGCAGATGACGGCCATCGGCAACCCTGCCAACGGCCGCACCTTCCAGGACCTGATGCCGGCGATCCTGCCGCACCTGTAGAGCACGACTCGGCCGTCCCCGGACGGCAGTCCGCTGTGACGAAAGGCCCGGCGAGGGGGCCGACAAGGGGGAACGAACGCGATGACGGCCGAGCTGGTCAGGGGGCAGAACCATCCGCTTCCCGGCACCCGTCTGGAAGTCCGGGTGTCGGCCGCCCAACCGGTCGTCGCCGGCGCCACGCTCAGCGACGACCGGCGCAAGGTGCGCGGCACCTCCTGGGTGGCCCACCCCGGAGCGCCCACCCTGCCGGGGCTGGAAGTGTCCCGGCAGGCCGCCGCCGACCACCGCCTCGCCGTCGACCTCGACGCGCTGCCGGACGACGCCCACCAGGTCAACGTCCTGCTCGCGCTCCCCGTCGGCGTCGCGGGCCCGGCCAGCTTCGGGTCCGTCGCCGCGCCGTTCGTCGCCGTCACCGGCCTCGACGGCACCGAGATCGCCAGCTACACCCTCACGGACCTCTCCGCCGAATCGGCCGTCGTCGCCCTGGAGCTGTACCGCAGGCAGGACGCCTGGAAGGTGCGCGCCGTCGGCCAGGGCTACGCGGGCGGCCTCGCCGAAATGCTCACCGACCAGGGCCTGCCCCAGGCCCAGGACCTCGCGGCGACCATCAACGAGGCGGTGGCCCAGGGCCTCGCCCGCTCCGTCGCCCCGCCCCCGCCCCGCCCCGCGGACGAGACCCGGGTGCGGGCCGCCGCCCAGGGGCACAACACCGCCCCGGGCCAGCGTCCGGCCACGCCGCAGGGCGACGTCACCGTCCCCCACCCGGTCCCGCCCGCCCCGGCCCAGCCG
>NZ_JOJM01000038.1 GCF_000720325.1 Streptomyces sp. NRRL B-1347 | reverse complement strand
CCGTGGAGTTCGAACAGATCATCAACCAGAAGCGTGCCGAGGCCCGTTCACGGACTCACGCCGCATAGACGAAGACTCCACGCTCCCAGGGGATTGCCACAGGGGAGCGACGACAACGAGTCCGGTGGTGGTGACGGCTGGGGCTCGGACGGCGGAGATGGTGGGGACGGCGGGGACAGTGGTGGGGGCGATGGCGGAGGGGGTGGTGATGGCGGTGGGGGTGACTAGCGATTCCTGCGGTGTTCCGTTCCTGCGGTGTTCCGTGGGGCGGTTCTTGAGGACTGATGTCCGGGGCCGCTCCGCGTGGGTGTCAGGCGGGAGGCGCAAGGGGTACGCGGGTTGCCGGGGCCGGACCAGGAGGGCCCCCTTGCCTCTATGCGGGGCCTGATCGCCCAGTTGGAGCGGAAGAACGCTTGGGCATTCCGCAGGCCCTGACCGGATCCACCGGCTGCCCTGCGTGTCAGCTCTGCTGAGTGGTTTTCCGGTAGGACCACGCGAGGGCGATCAACCCGAGGTATCCGGTCATGTTCGCTGTGAAGTCCCGTCCGGTCCATGGGAGCGTGACGGCGATCGCAGCGAGCGCGGAGAGCCCCACGGCGATGCCGCTGTTGCGTCGGGAACGGCCCCGCTCGGCGTGCCTCGTCAAGGCGAGCCAGCCCGCGCAGAGGCTGACGAAGCCGAGCGTCTGGAGGAGCACGGCAGGAACGCGGGAGGACCCCCCAGCCAGAAGGCCTTCGTCGCCGCCCATGCTCATGGCCAGGAGTCCACCGATCAACATGGCCAGCGAGCCCGTGAACCGGAAGTACTCCCAGGAAATTCCTCCGGAGGGCACCCGGGCCGGTATGCGGTGGGCGCCCCCGGTCGGCTCGTCGATCACGGTGCTGGTCCGCGTCTTGTACCAATGGGGCTGCTCTCGGAGCCCCAGGTCCACGACCCCCTCGAAGTACTTCGCGCTGGTGAGTTTCCTGACCTCACCACGGGTGAACTCACTGCACTTTGATGAAAAGAGGAGCAGGAACGCCAGGTACTGATCGGTCTGGTACCTCTGCGGTGAGTCGACCTCGTCCTCCACCCCGGTGACCTCGCACTCTCGACGCATGACGGTGCGGCTACGCCCGGGGGGACGGTAGGTGATCTCGTCGAACTTGAGTTTGACGATGGGGCGGTCTTCCCCCGTGATGTGCGGCGCGTGCGAAGTCGAGGACCTGCGTACCAGCCAGGCCTTCCGGTTCACCCGCACTTCAAGGCTCGGGCGAAGCCCCATCCTCTCCAACGCGTCGTGGAGATCATCGAACGAGGCCGGGGCCGGCGCTTCGGAAACATGCTGATACCGGGACGCCAGGAGCTGGCAGATGTCGTCCCACTTGGTGGGGATCTCATCGCCTTCACGGATGGAGGACTCCTCCTGTTTGGACATGAGGCCCTTCGGGTCCCCTCTCTCTTTGAGGCGGCGAAAGGTCAGCTGCCGGCGCCCCTGTTCCCGCCGGATCCTGATGTAGGCACCGCGCCAGAAGAGGTCGTGCCTCTTGGTGTCGTAGTACACGTCCGAGATCGCGCGGTTCGCGGCGCGCTGAAACCGATACCCGTCGATGAACTGCTCGTTGTGTTCCAGCTCGCGGAGCAAGGCGACGTACTGGTCGTCGCTACCGAACTGAAGCTTCAGCTCCGCCTTCTCCACGGAGCCGTTCATGTCGGCATGGATGACCGCCCGCTCGAATTTCGACTGGAACACCTCACGCGCCCCGTAGTCGACTGTGACCACGCGCCGCATTTCGGCGAGGTCGGCGCGCCTGGTCTGGTCGAGTAGTTCGAACTCGATCCGGTACTCGGGAGTGGCGGATCCCTCCTTGCCGCGGTACTTGGTCTCGTCCAGGCAGAGTTCAGCGATGTCGACGCCGCCGCTGCTCACGATCCAGATCTCGCGTGTGGTCTCCACCGGATACTGGTGATCCAACCCCATGGCCTGGAGAGTGGCGGCAGCGCCGGCGCTGTGGACCGCGTACTCAAGGTTCGTCCCGACCGTGGCACCGATGTTCTCGGCCGCGAGAATGGTGGCAATCTGGTTCATCACCTCGACCAGGGATCCGTCGCCGGGGTTCTCGATTTCTTCGCGCTGGGTGGGGTCGCCGCTGGGACGCGGACGCTTGAAGGTCACACGGAGAGAGTCCGCCTTCTCGCGTACGCGCAGCGACCATTGGCGGGCGGCGAGCTGGCCCTTCACATCGAAGTACGTATCCAGCTGGACATTGCTCTGATCCCGGCGGATCTCGTACCCACCGAAATGGGACCGCTGCGCGAGATCCTCGCGGATTCGTTCGAGCTGGTCTGGCGGGACTTCGAACCGGACCTCAACCTCGACGGCCACGCACGCCTCCTGTGAGTGTGAGGAGCAAGTGCTGAGGAGCAGCAATGTAGTCGCTGCTCGGCGCCGCCGGGAATGGCTTCTGCCTACCAAAGCCGCCTCATGGTACGCGGGGTGAGCGACTCGGGGGAGGCGGAGCCGCCTCGCGGGCCGACCGGTGGGCGGCCATCCTCCTGGCCTTGGTCGCGCTTGCGTGAACGCGGCACGCCGGTAAGGGCATCGGCGCGCCTGGATCAGATCGTCCCGCCCCCGAAATGAGGAAGTCATGACGATCTACGACGGCCTCCCGCCGGTACCTACAGGTTTCGCGCGCTACGCGAGACCGCTCCCCGCGGAAGGACGCTGGTTCAGTGCCACGGCATGCGTACTGAGTTCCGTGAGCAGCGACGGGTTGATGATGCGGACGATTGCCTCGATGTCTTCTGGGCGCGCGGCGGGCCACAGTTGTGCTCGGGCGGAACGGTATTTCCTGGCGAGGCGCTCCCGCTTGTCCTGCGGCAGCTGGGCGGCTCGGTCGGGGTGGGAGTTGTGCGCGTTGTCAGCGATCTTCACCAGGAGTGCCTGCGGGTCGGTGGTGATGCGTGCGATCTTCTCCTCGTACGGCATGCCGGGCACGTTCGTCACCGCCTCGACGATCTCGACCACCCGGGCCGGGATCCCGGCCTCGCGCAGGCCTTGAGCGGTCCAGTCGGTGTCCTCCAGGACGTCGTGGAGCAAGCCCGCCTTGACCAGTTCTTCCCCCAACGGGGCGAGCCCCGCGGCCACCGCGCGGACGTGCTCGATGTAGGGCACGCCGACCTTGTCGACCTGCCCGGCATGGGCGCAGGCGGCCAGGTGCTCGACCTCGCTGACGGACTTCATTCCCGCTCCCTCCCAGGCAGGCCCGCGTCCTGCCCCCTGCCTCGCCAACGTAGCCACCCCGCCGCCGTCCCAGGCAGATCGCTAACCCGCCCATATCCAACACTCGGCCTCATCCGACCGGCAACCGACTCCGGCCAACGCACCAGTCTTGCCCCGAAGGCGAACGGCCGCGCGGAAGCAGCCCGCCTACGTGAGTATGTTGCTCAGCTCAGCTCAGCCAGCAACTCACTGCCGTGGAGCACCGGCTGGAGTGGCTGGAGCCCGGGGCGCCGGTCGAGTCCCCGACCGCTGCGAGCCCCAACTCCGGCGTCCACGACGGATCAGAGGGTGAGGGCCAGCTTGCCCTGGAGGTGACCGCCGTCGAGCAGCCGGTGCGCGTCGGTGACGCGCTCGAACGGGAACGTCTTCTGCACGTGGACCCGGAGCCTGCCCTGTTCGACGAGTTCGACGAGGCCTCGCAGGGCAACCGGGTCGGGGTCGACCGCGATCCCGCTGAAGCGCATGCCGGCCGTCTCGTACCTGGCGATGAGACCCGCGTCCTCTTCGGCGACGGCCGTCACCAAGTGACCGCCCGGGCGTAGCACTTCGAGCGACCGCTCGACGGTGTCGCCGCCGATCGTGTCCAGTACGACGTCGATGTCGCGGAGCGCCTTGGTGAAGTCGACCGCCGTGTAGTCGATCACCTCGTCGGCGCCGAACCCCTCGACGAACTCCCGCTTGCTCCCGCTGGCGGTCGCGATCACGTGCGCGCCGAGCGCCTTCGCGATCTGGATCGCGACATGGCCGACCCCGCCACCACCGCCGTGGACCAGGACGCGGTCGCCCTCACTTACGCCGCCGAGGTCGACGAGGCCCTGCCACGCCGTGAGCCCGACGACCGGCAGCGCCGCCGCCTCGACGTGCGAGAGCGACGCCGGTTTGCGTGCCAGGTGCAACGCCGGTGCCGACACGACCTCGGCGTACGCGTTCGCCGCCCTCGGGAACAGCGGCATCCCGAACACTTCGTCGCCGGGCCTGAACCGCCACGTCCGCGGTGTCTCCTCGACCACGCCGCTGATGTCCCAGCCGAGGACGAACGGCGGCTGGCCGATCAGCGGGAACTCCCCGGCGCGCAGGCGCGCCTCCAGCGGGTTCAGGCCGATCGCCTTGACGCGGACGAGGACCTCGGTCGGGAGGGGCTGAGGCTCGGGCGCGTCCACGATGGTGAGCACTTCGGGGCCGCCGAACGTGTGCTGGGTGATGACTCGCATGACTCTCCTGGCTTCGGTGATGGGGGAGAACAACCAGGCTAGGAATCCGATAGGAACCCGCAGGTACCTTTGGTGCCATGAGCGGTTTCCGCCCCGGTGATCCCTTCCTCGCCGACTGCCCGGCCCGTCTGGCGGTCGAGCTGATCGCCGACAAGTGGACGGTGGTCGTGCTCTACGGCCTCAGCAAGGGCCCGGTGCGCCATGGCGAGTTGATCGGACTGATCGGAGGCATTTCCCGCAAGGTGCTCACCCAGACGCTCCGACGGCTCCAGGCGCACGGCCTCGTCCGCCGCCACGCCTACGCGGAGGTGCCGCCCCGCGTCGAGTACGAACTCACCCCGCTCGGGGCGACACTGATCGACCCCATCCACATGCTGACCGAGTGGGCGAGGGCGAACGGCAACGCGGTGCTCGACGCGCTCGACGCCGATACCCAGGCGGTTGCCCCTGGCGACTGAGGCCTGCTCCCAGGGTGGATCAGGGGTGGGGTCAGGGTGATCCCTGATGGCAAGGGCGACTGCTCCCGGCAGAGTTGATTGGTATCGAGGCCCGTCGACGCCGCTCTGGAGGAGACTTGATGCGTAAACGCCTTGCCCTCACCGCTCTTGCTTTGGCCACCGTTGCCACCGCAGGCCTGGCGGCACGCGACCGCCGCCAGGCCCGACCCCGTGCGGCAGGGGCTGGAGACACTGGTGGCTGCCGACGGCGCGCCCGGCGCCCTGGCGAGTGTGAAGGGCATCGATGGCAGGGCCACCGCCGACGGCCGCGCCGCCAGCGCCACGATGACCCGCGAACCGAAGACCACCGAGGCCCTGACACACCTTGAGGGAGTCGTCGACGCGGCCCTGTGCCATCGCTGACCCACACCTCCCAGCCGAGGGGCCGGTTCAGCCGCGGAGGAGTTCGGCGACGTGGGCGTAGGAGTCGTCCGCGTAACCTGCCGCCATGCCCCGGAGCGCGATGTCATGGGCGACGGAGATCACCGTGTCGTCGACGCCCCGGCTGCGTGACGCGTCGAGGACGTGGGACATGATGGCCGCCGCCGAGCGGAGGTTGGAGCCCCCGGCGGGGTAGCTGCCGGTGTCGACCTGCTCGGCGAAGGCGTCGATCACGTCGGGCAGGAGCGCGGCGACGCCCTTGGCGTAGGGGGCCAGGTCGGATGCGGTGACGCCCTCGGACCTGGCGAGGGCGAAGGCGTGGACGACACCGGTCAGGGCCGTCCAGAAGATGTCGAGCAGCGCGACGTCGTGCGCCCCCGCACGGCCCGGGTCGGCGCCCAGGTGCACGCAGGTGCCGCCGATGGCCCGGAGGGTGTGCTGGTGGAGTTCGTACAGGTCGGCCGGGCCGCTGTAGAGGACCAGGGTGGACGGGCCGCCGACGAGGTACGTCGGCACCATGATCGCGCCGTCGAGATAGCCGATGCCGTGTGCGTGTGCCCACTCGGCGGTGGCGCGGGCGTCGTCGGGGGTGCCGGCGGTGAGGTTGACCAGGGTGCGGCCCTGGAGTGCGGCGGCGTGCGGGGTGATGACGGAGCGGACGGCGTCGTGGTCAAGGACGCAGATCACCACGAGGTCGCTCGCCTCGATGGCCTCCGCGGCGGTTCCGGTCTCGACGGCGCCGTTCTCCACCAGGCCGTCCGCCCGGCCGGGGGTACGGTTCCATACGGTTGCGGGATGCCCTGCGGCCACGAACGCGGAGGCCAGGGCCTGGCCCATCGGGCCCAGGCCGAGAACAGTGACGGGGGAAGCAGACATGGGTGACTCCGAGGTCGTGACGGTGACCGATCCGCACACGTGCGGGATGGGTGCGGCCGTCGGGGTGTTCGAGGGCAAGTGGAAGTCGTTCATCATGTGGGCGCTGTCCGAGCGGCCCCGCCGCTTCGGGGAGACCAGGCGGCTGGTCACCGGCATCAGCGAGAAGGTGCTGACCCAGCAGCTCCGGGAGTTGCAGGCCGACGGGATCGTGCACCGCGAGGACTACGACCAGGTGCCGCCCCGGGTCGAGTACTCGCTGACCGAGCACGGCCATCGGCTCTACGAACTGCTGGAACTGCTCTCTGCCTGGGGCCGGGAGCACCTGGCCACGAGGACGGGAGTGGTATCGGACGACGGGCTCGGCGCCCTTCAACAAGACTTCCCGGTCACCGGTCCTTGATCAAGTACGTACCTTCAGGTACGTGCCCACGCCCCCACCCCCTACCAGCCTCCCGGGCGCAGGTGCGGTCTGGTCATCCGGCCGGACACGCCGAGCTGAGCGAGGATTCCGGTTGCCCTCTCCCGGTATCGCTGGGCTGTGTGCGGGTCGGTCGGTGCGAGTGTGGTCGCGAGTGCCTGCAGGGCCAGGGCTTCCTCGTGCGGCTGCTGGGCTGTTACGGCCAGGTGCAGGGCCTGCCTGTACACCTCCGTAGCCTCGTCGGCTGTGGCGGCGTCGTCCTCAGCCAGGGTGTGGCCGAGTTCCAGGAGGGCGCAGGCCGCGGGCCGCGGCTGGTCCGTGAGCATGTCGACTGCGGACCTCCCCAAGGCCGCGGCCTCCGCGTAGTGGCCTTGTGCTCGTCGTACCGCCCCTAACAGAGCGATCGCCTCGGCCTCGCCGATCCGGTCGCCGATCCTCTTGCGAATGGAGCGTGCCTGTTGCAGCAGAGCGGCTGCCTCGTCGACGTCGCCCAGTGTGGTCAGGCACCGTGCCAGCTCCGTGAGGACATGGTCGGTGGGGCTGAGCCGATCGCCGAGCTGCTCGCAGGTGTGGTGTGCCGCGCGCAAGAACTCCAGTGCCGACGCGTCGTTTCCACGCAGTCCCTGAATCACCCCTTGGGTCAGGCACGACATGGTCTGCGTGTTCACGCCGAGGGGTGACAGTTCGGTGAGTCCCGCGAGCTCTGCCATGGCCAGCTGGGCGTGCTCCCATGCCGCGCCATAGTCCCCGCCGTCCAGGTGAACCAGGCTGAGCATCGCCAGTGTGCGCGCCCGCGACTCCGTGTCCTCGTGCGCCTGCACGGCGTCCTCCAGCTGTTTCCGCGCCAGTGACCTGCGGCCCGCGGACCAGTGCGCCACCGCCAGCATCGTGGCGAGCACTGCCTCGCCGCCCTCGGACGAATCCCGCAGGCCCGACAGACCGTGCTCCAGGAGGTCCACCACATCATGAGCGGGCCCACGTGTCAGCAGCCGCCACAGTGCCACGGCCAGTTGCCAGGCCCCTCCGGTCTGACCGTTCGCGGCGGCGCAGCGCGTCGCGGCCAGCAGGTTGGAGTGCTCGGAGGCGAGCCAGGCCTCTGCCGCCGGGTCGGGATGCTTGAGGGCCTCGGTGATCGTCGTCACGTAGTGGTCGAGCATGCGCGTGATCAGCTTCGGATTCGTGGTCAGGCTCCGGGCGTACTCGCGCAGCAGATCGTGCTGGCGGTAGCGGCCGGGGAACACCTCTTCGGCCAGATGCACGTCCACCAGCCGTTGCAGGGCCTCTTCGGCGTTGGCCTGCGACGTCTGGGCCATGGCTCCCACCACCGCGGCGTCGGCGTCGGCGTCGGCGCCCGGATGCTGCGCCAGGGCTTTGAACACCAGCTGGTCGAACGCCGGGAGTTGCGCATACGACATCTGGAAGACCGCGTCGACTCTGCGACCGCCGGAGGACAGTTCCGACAAGGGCCGACCCGCCGAACCCATCCGCTCCCACAGGTGGGAGACCGACCACACCGGCCGGTGCGCCAGGCGGGCGCCCGACAGGCGCAGCGCCAGCGGCAGTCCCGCGCAGAACCGGACGATCCGGGACACCGCCTCTGGCTCCGCGGCCGCCCGGTCGGCGCCGATGACCCGGGTGAAGAACGCCAGGGCCTCCCGCTCCGACAGCACGTCCAGGGACAGCGGGCGCGCCGCGTCGATCCCGGAGAGCCGGATCCGACTGGTGATCAGACTGGTTCCGCCCCCGCTGGGCAGCAGCGGCTTCACCTGCGCCTCATCGCCCGCGTTGTCCAGAACGACCAGCAGCTGCCGGGCCTCGGTCTCCGCGCGCCAGCGCGCCTCGGCCCTGCGGATCCCGGCACCGGCCGAACCCGGCGGAAGATCGGCTCCGATCTGACCCAGCAGCAACTCCAGGGCCTCGGTCGGAGCCAGTGGCGCCTTTCCCTCGCTGTGCCCGTGGAGGTCGACGTAGAGCAGGCCGTCGGGAAACCGCTCGGCCAGCAGATGCCCGGCACGTACCACCAGAGCCGTCTTGCCGACACCGGCCATGCCGTCGACAGCCAGGACCCCCACGCCATCCGTCACCGCGGCCACCATGCGGTCGATCTCCGCGTCCCGGCCGGTGAAGTCCGCTACGTCCCGGGGCAGATGGTTGAGGCAGGGCCCAGGCCCCTCCTGCTGCTCGCGTTGCTCGGCCGCCACTTCGCGCCCACCGTCGTGCGGGTCCGCCCGCGAGGCCCGGGAGGCGATCCACTGCCTGGCCGCCAGCCACGCCCCCGCTCGCTCCCCATCACCGCACACCTGCACGAAGGCGACCAGAAGGTCCTCCCGCGGCAGCGCGGAACGGGAGAGCATCCCGGCGACCGTGCTCCGCGGCAGATACGTGCCCCTTGCTCTCGCCCGCTTCTCCAACTCGCGGTAACTGCGCCCGCTGCGCTCCCGAAGCTCCCGCAGCCGCGCCACCAGAGCGGCTGCGTCCTCCGCGCCACTCGGGCCTGCCGCCCCCTCGATCCCCACCTCGCCATCGTCAACAAGGAAGAGACCGTAGACAATCGCCAATTCCGCCAGGGCGGTTCATGTCCCTGCGCCGTACCCGGACGCCCTGCATCCCTTGGGGCGAATGGGGATCAACAGTCATCTCCTGGCCGTTACCTCCTCTCGCCGCAGCAAGCGCCCATGGTCCCGGCCTCGGAGCCGGTTCCGGTGGCGGGCTTGGTGGCGCGGACGATGGCTGAGTGCATGCCGTCGGCAACCGGGTGGGTGGGGGTGATGTCGATGTGGGTGAATCCGGCGGCTTCGAGGCCCGCGCGGTATTCGGCGAAGGAGAGGGCGCCCGCGATGCAGCCGACGTAGTCGCCGCGCTCGGCTCGCTGACCGGGGGAGAGGTGGTCGTCGGCGACGACGTCGGAGATGCCGATCCGCCCGCCCGGCTTGAGGACGCGGAACGTCTCCGCGAACACGGCGGGCTTGTCGGTGGACAGGTTGATCACGCAGTTGGAGATGACGACGTCGATGGTGTTCGCGGGCAGTGGGACGGCTTCGATGGTGCCCTTGAGGAACTCGACGTTGGTGGCCCCGGCCTTCCGCGCGTTGGCCAGGGCCAGGGCGAGCATCTCCTCGGTCATGTCCAGGCCGTAGGCCTTGCCGGTGGGGCCGACGCGGCGGGCGGAGAGCAGGACGTCGATGCCGCCGCCGGAGCCGAGGTCCAGGACCCGCTCGCCTTCGTTCAGGGCGGCGACGGCGGTGGGGTTACCGCAGCCGAGGGAGGCGGCGACGGCCTCGGCGGGCAGTGCGTCGCGGTCGTCGGCGCCGTAGAGGGCCTGACCGAAGGTGTCGTCGACCTCGACGGCCTGCGGTCCGCAACAGCCGCTGCCACCTCCCGCGACTTGGACGGCCGCCGCGGCGTAGCGCTCACGGACGGTCTCGCGCAGGTCAGCGCTGGTCTGCTCGCTCATCACGGTGTCTCCCCGGTGAAGGGTCCGGACGCGGCCCGGACCGAGCTGCATTGATGCTCCTCGATGCAACCTTGCACTTTGAATCGATGGACGTCAACATAGAAGCCTGTCGAAACAGAACTAGTGCCCTCGGGCAGGACGCGGAGAGCTGCTGCCCGACGCCGCTGAGTGCGCCAAGGTCCGCTACGACCGCCTGGACACCGTCACCCGCGATAAGCCCCTGCTGAGCTCGTCCCTGGTCATCAACTAGGCGCACGGCCCGGCCGTCATGTTCGGCCTCGCCTGGATCTTTTTGCCCGAGCTGCCCTGGGCGAGGCCGTCGGCCTGGTGTGCGTCGCTCTCGCCGCCCGCCGGTACTTCCTCGGCAGCGGCAGCAAGGGTGCTGCCGCTGCCGAAGCCGCTCCCGCCGCCCTCATCAGGGTCGTTGGGGACGGGCGGGGGTTAGCTCAGAGTGCGGCCGGCCGGACCGCCCGAGGCCAGCGCGAACCGTGCAGGTCGTCAGCCGGCGGCCAGGGTGTTCTGGGCGGCGCCGACGCGCCAGGTGCCG
Organism: Streptomyces sp. NRRL B-1347; assembly: GCF_000720325.1. Lineage (GTDB taxonomy): Bacteria > Actinomycetota > Actinomycetes > Streptomycetales > Streptomycetaceae > Streptomyces. The sequence continues at coordinate 62,040 of NZ_JOJM01000038.1, read as the reverse complement.
TCCTCCTTGACGAGGATGTAGAACGGGCGGCCCTCGGGACGGTCGGTGATCCGGGTGCCGTCGGGGAGCACCGGCTGCTGGCGGACGTTCACCGCGGCGACGTCGGGCCGCAGGAACAGCACGCGCTCGACGTCGTAGACGGCGGTGGACTCGGCCGTCGCGCCGGGCAGCACCTTCTGGGTGAAGGTCGCGATCTCCTCGAAGCCCGAAAGGCGCTGGCCGTGGCCGGTGGTCCACACCGGGTCCTGGCGGCGGAAGACGCCCAGGAACCGGTCGACCAGCTCGTTCTGCTGGGCGTGCTCGACCTCGGCGACCAGGCGGCGGATCGCGGCCACCTCGGCGTCGGTCTCCGGTCCTTCGGGGGCGCCGAACACCTCGACCGGGCGGTACGAGCCCGAGGTCAGCTCGGCCACCACGCCCGGCCGGGTCGGCTGCCAGCCGAGGGTGGCACGGGCGGCGGCGCCGCTGACGCTCTGGTCGAGGGCGAGTGCGTCCGCGAACAGCGCGCCGAAGACGTCGGTGACCTGCTCCACCGGCACCGGGTGCGGGACGGCGAGCACTCCGGCCGCACGCCCGGCGGCCCGGGCGATGTCGCGGACCGCGACAGCCGAGTCGCCGACGCCGTGCCACACGGTCCCGGCCTCGGCCCGCTCGACGGCGATCACGAACAGCTCGGCCAGGTCGTCCACGTGGACGGTCGGCCAGCGCACGTCCTCGTCGCCGTAGTACTCGGGCACGCCCTGCTGGCGGGCCCGGTCGACCAGGATGGCGGGGATGCCGCCGCCGCGGCCGTACGCGATGGCGGGCCGGACGACGGCCGCGCGCACGCCTTCGGCGGCCTCGGCCAGTACCCGCTGCTCGATCTGCGGGCGGTAGCCGACGAGGCCGATCGGGTTGGTCGGGGTCTCCTCACCGACCTCCTGGGCCGCGCCGGTGGCGCCCAGGACCCAGACGCCGCTGGTGTAGACGAAGGGGCGGCCGGTGCCGCGCAGCGGGGTGGCGAGGGCCTCGATGACGGCGGTGTCGACGTCCGCGTCACCGCTCGGGGGTGCCAGGTGGATCACGGCCTCTATGTCGGGGGTCACCGCGCCGGCCAGCGAGGCCGGGTCCGCGGTGTCACCGACGACCTGGGCGTGCCAGGCTCTGCCTGACTGCGCCTCGGCGTCACGGACGAGCGCGACGACCTGGTGGCCGGCGGCGACGAGGTGCTCGGTGACGGCGGAGCCGATGTAACCGCTGGCACCGGTGAGCAGAACCTTCATGACATTCCCGTCGTAAGGAACGAGACGCTGTATCTCGTTCGTTGGTGTATTGACTTGCTGCGAATCCACGCGGTGGTTCGCATCAGCGGGGATTCGCATCGGAGAGGGATCAGGGAGGGAAGGGAGGGATCAGAGGGGGATCAGGGTGGGATCGGAACGGCAGAGGGCTGCCGGGAGGACGGACAGCGCTCAGGGTCGGGTGACAGCCAGGTCGGCCCGGGGGTCCCACTGGTCGAGCATCGCGTAGGCGGGCTGCCATCGGTCCACGTACGTCCGGTGCGCGGACTCGGGCAGGAGCTGCGCCAGAACGGCGGCCGCGGTCTCGTCCGCGGCGCCGTCCAGGAGCCATGGCAGGAGCCGGGCCGCGTCGGCCTCGATCCGCTGGGCGTGGACGCGCCCGAACCGCTCCCACTGCTCCTTGCTCAGGACGGCCTGGACCAGCGGAAATACCGCCTCCTCCTCATGGCGGAGATGTCCGCGTAGGCCGGTGACCAGCGAGCCGGTGAGCTCACCGAACAGGGGGAGGCCAGCATCCGGGTCGGCCAGCGCCTGGTCGATCGCCTCGAGCAGGCGGGCGAGCGCGGCGTGCTCGACCTCGATCGCCTCCAGCCGCACCAGCGAGAGAGGGCGGCCGTGCAGAGCCTGTCGCAGGGCGGGCCACAGCGCGTCGTCCTCGGCGGAGTGATGGGCGTGCAGAGCCCTCCGGAACAGCTGCCAGCCCGCGGTGCGCAGGACGTTCCGGGGGTCGGGACCGGCACGGACGGTGGCCCGGTCGAGTAAGCGCAACTCCCTTCGCAACGCGTTGTGCATCGCGTACGTCACGGTCATGTCGAACTGGTCTGTCATGTCTGTCATGTCTGCCATGTCTGTCTGACTCCTGGTTCCGGTTGCCCGGTGAGCCCGTGTCAGGCAGTGGCTTCATGACTGGTTCCTCCAGGAACAGGGCGGAGCGAAGCCACGTCTGACGGAGCGGGCGACTTGGGAAGAGTGACCGGGCGCCCCCTGAGGAGCGGCTTGCCCGGGTGCCTCAAGCCTCCCGCGGGAGCCGCGCCTTGATCAACGCAAGCTTCGTGCGGCGATCGATAACCCGACGGTTATCGGAGTACGGGCGCGGCCTCGGGACAGGAACCCCGAGGCCGCGCCCGCCCGGCCGACGGCCTCGACTCCGAGACGCGGAGACGCAGCGACGAGACGCAACGACGCGTCAGAACCGTAGGGTGCCGAACTCGCGGACCGTGTCGGCGAGAGCGGTGATCAGCTCGTTCTCCGCCTCGGTCCGCCAGACCAGGGCGAAGGACAGGGGCGCCAGGTCCGTGACGGGTATCCAGAGGATGTTCGACATGCCCCAGTACCGGGTGACGTGGCCGGGAAAGCAGTGGACGATCTCGCCCATGCCGACCTGATTGATCAGTTCCTCCGCCCTGTTCACGACGCGCCCGCGCTCGATCGGCCGGCCCTGGGGCGTCTGGAAGGGCAGGTAAGAGTCCTCCCAGTAATCCGGCATGCTGGGGGCGGTGGCGTGCTGGAAGTCGGCGAACACCTCCAGGTGCACCGACGTCCGCTCGGCGAGCTCGTGGTCGGCGGTCACGGCGAGGACTCGGGGGTCCGTGCACAGGACCGGGCCGACGGTGAGGTCCGGCTCCTCCACCGGCAGCCAGGTGACGAGGACGTCCATGTCGTTGTCACGGAGCCGGCCGAACGGATCGACGTACTCGAGCTGGCGAATCTCCAGTTCCCAGCGCGGGAACCGCGAGCGGAAGGCCCTCCAGTAGAAGTGCATGTCGACGAGGTTGAACGGCATCATGCCGACGCGGAGCTTGCCGGTGACGCCGCTGGCGGTCATTCGGGCGCGTTCCAGGGACTCGTGCAGGCCCACATAGACCGGCTGCAGGTCGTCGCGCAGCTGACGTCCGACGTTGGTCAGGCGCACGGTGCGGCTGGTGCGCTCGAACAACGGGGCGCCGATGCGCCGCTCCTGTTTCCTGATGGCCTGGCTGACCCGTGCCTGAGAGACCAGAAGCCGCTCGGCGCTCCGGCCGAAGTGCAACTCCTCGGCCACGACCAGAAAGATCTCAATGTCCCGCAGTTCCATCATGCCCCCGTGCCCCCGAGTCCTTCTCCGCCGACAACCCAGAGGCTGCCGAGCCGCAGAAGTATATGTTGATCACTGTTTCGTGCGCCCGGGCAGTGAGTGGAGTTGGCATGCTGCTCTGCGGGCCCGTCCACCCGAGGCGAGTGGGGGCGTTGTGCCTGCCCGCCGCCGCTCTCGTACGTGTCAGACCGCGGCGGGGGCAGCCAGCGTCGGGTCCTGGCCGGAGTGGCGCAGCGCCTCGGCGACGAATCCGGACGCCAGCAGCTCGGTCACGAGGTCACTGAGGAACTGGGTGGTCTGTGGGCGCCGCTCCTTCGTGGTGCCCATGGCCTGCCGGATCGTCATGAACGCGGGCTCCAGCAGGCGCAGTTCGGGCCGCTGGGAAACGTACGCCGTCAGCGGTTGGCGAATGCCGGCCGCCACGTCCAGGCCCTGCGCGTGGAAGACGTCGACCCCCTCGTCGCCGCGCACCACGGTGGCGTGACGCAGATTGCGGCTCAGGTAGAGGTCGTACGCCGACCCCTTCTTGACGCCGATGCGCACCCCGTCCCGGTCCACGTCGTCGGCAGAGGTGAACGACGAGTTCACCGGTGCCGCGTACATCCCCTCGATGTGCACGTACGGCGTGCTGAACGCGACCTCCTTCTCGCGGTCCGGATCCACGGCCAGGAAACACAGATCGGCGCGGCCCTCGGCCATCGCGGCGTACGACTTGCGGGCCGCGTCGAAGCATACGAACCGGACCGGCAGCGCCAGACGCGCGGCGACTTCGCGTGCAAGCTCGACAGTGACCCCGGACGGCTCGTCGGGGGTGCCCTGAGCAAGGACGGGATTGCCGAGGTTGATGGAAGCGCGGAGCACTCCGGTGGGGGCCAGGTCGCGGGCGAGTTCTGCGTCTATGAGGGTCATGGGCCGAGCCTAGTGCCGCCTGGAATCCCGGCGACTGGGCCCTCCGCCCGCCCGGGCCGCCTCCGGTCGCACGGTGAGCACGCGTGCTCCTCCCGCAGCCCCGCCGCAGTGTTCAGGAGTGCTCCGGCTTCACGAGGTCGTCCGTGGTGCAGTCGTGGCCTTCTCGCGCAAGAGTCTTGGCCAGGATCTCGGTCGCCGCGTGGCGGAGCCGACTCCAGTAGAGAGCACGTACGTTGGTCGTCGCCGTGGAGATGATCCAGAGTTCCTGCACGTCGGTGAGGTCGCCGAAAGTTGAGTCATTGCGCAGCGCCGCGAAGATTTGGGCTGGGGAGCTGTTCCTCAAGGTGTCCTTGAGGCGGACCAGAGGGACTTCCGGCCCAGTGGGCTCTCCTTGAGGCTGACTGGCCAGGAGCGAGTGGCAGGAAACAAAGAGCAGTACCGAAAGGCGCCTGAGGAAGCCGACTGGTTCCACCTCCCATGTCGCACATCGGATGTGGAGCCATGACGACAGCTCGTCGTCGCCTTCGACATACGTCATGACGGTCCTGCCGATCTCTCGGCAAGTCTGTACGAGGGGATCTTCCACGAGTTGAGACCTCCGAGAATGCCCTGGCCGCGTGCAGCAGAGGCTGTCCAGTGTCATCGTGCTCGGCTGCCGTGGTCGCAGGACCAGTGCTGTGCTGGCGCCGTCCGCTGTCAAGTGCCGGGCGATGGCCCGGGTCACGCTCGCCCGATTCGGGCCGGGGCACTCGCCCACGCGACTGTCACCCGGCATCTGCGGACGCCATGGCCAGGTTCGACGCCACTCAGCCTCAGTACTGCCGACCTGCGCGCCGTGGTCCGCAAGGGCATCAGCGACGAGGAGTAGGTGGCCGCGCTCAAGGTGCTGCGCACGATGGTTGCCAATGCCGAGGGCGACGTGGGCCTTGGGGCGCGTCACTGAGGCCCTTCGCGGAGGGAGCGGCATGACGTGCTCGACCAGTGCCCGGTCCAGCGTGTGGTCAGGACTGGTCCAAGGCCCGTTCGATCGCTCGGCGGGCCCGGTCCGCGGCTGTTCGGTCGTGCTGGAGTTGCATGGCCGCGTTCAGCGCGAGCCCGGCGGCGATGATCTCGAACAGCGCCTGATCGATGTCGAACCCGGCGGGCAGCTCGCCGTTCTCCACCGCCGCGGTCAGGTCCGACCGCAGCTGTTCCCGCCAGCGCGACCACACCTCGGCCACCGCGTCGCGGACCCGGCCGGGGCGGCCGTCGTACTCGGTGAGTGCCGCGGTCATCAGACACCCGCCGGGCAGCAGTGGCTCTTCGAGGTAGCCCACGGAGTTGGCGCACACCGCGCGGAGCCGTCGTAGGCCCGGCGGCTCCGCCAGTGCGGGCTCGACCACCCGGTGCCAGAAGTCCACGAACGCCTTGTCCAGCGTGGAGATCTGCAGCGTCTCCTTCGTGCCGAAGTGCTTGTGCACCCCGGACTTGCTCATCTCCAGCTCCTCGGCGAGCCGACCGATGGTGATGCCGTCCAGGCCTTCCTCGGAGGCGATCTCGGCGGCCCGGTCGAGGATCCGGCCCTTGGTGGCCTGCGCTTCGGCCGCTGAGCGTCGTGGTGACATACGACGAGGATAGCGTACGGGCGTTCGCTATTGAGTTAGCGAACGATCGTACGCTAACGTCCGCGGCAAGCGCCGAGACGAAGGAGTGCGACATGCGGGTGCGACGGCTGGGCTGGGCCGGACTGGAGATTGAGGCAGGCGGGCAGCGACTGGTGATCGACTACGTGCGGGACCTCTCGCCGCTGTTCACGGGGTGGATGCCCGGCGAGGGCCTCGCGGCGCCGAGCGGAAAGGTCGCCGTCGCACTGGTCACCCACCTGCACCGGGACCACGCCGACGCGGCCGCGCTCGCGGACGTGCTGACGCCGGGGGCGCCGGTGCTGCGCCCGGCGCCCGGCCACGGCGACGACGTGGACAACGTGACGACCCTGCCGGCCGAGCGCGAGCTGGCCCTGCACCGGCTCGCCGCCGAGGTCGTGGATGCCTGGTCTGCCCGCGAGGTCGGGCCGTTCCGCGTCACCGCGGTGCCTGCCGTCGACGGGCTTGGCGACCCCCAGCTGAACTGGGTGGTGGAGGCCGACGGGCAGCGGGTCTTCCATGGCGGCGACACGATGTTCCACGGCTGGTGGTGGCTGATCGCGCGCCGGTTCAGCCCGTTCGACGCGGTGTTCCTGCCTGCCAACGGCGCGGTCGTCGACGCGCCGCACCTGCAGCCGCCGAGCCCGCTGCCCGCCGCGCTGGACCCGAGGCAGGCCGCCGCGGCCGCGGAGATCCTCGACGCCCGGTATGCGGTGCCGATGCACTACGAGGCGGAGCAGCCGGACAAGATTCCGGGCTACGTGGAAGTCCTGGACCCGGAGGGGGAGTTCCGCACGCGTGCCGCAGGGTGGGCGCGCGTGCTGGCTGTCGGGGAGTGGCTGGACCTGGCCATCTGACCGGCGACTCGGCGGTGCCCGTGCTCTCGTGCGGCTGCCGATCGCCGTCGTGCGGCCGGGTGTCCGCCGCCGTTCTGTCCTGCGTGCTGCGTGCTGCGTGCTGCGTGCTGCGTGCTGCGTGCTGGGTGCCTGGCGCCCGAGGTTCCGGAGCGGGCCGTGATCAAGGTCGGTAAGTGCCCGGAAGGCTTCCCCACTGGTCACCGTTTGACATGCAAGTAAATGCTTGCATTAATGAGTGAGTGAACGATGACATGGACAAGGTCTTCAAGGCCCTGTCCGACAAGACCCGCCGACTCCTGCTGGACCGGCTGCACGAGGACAACGGCCAGACCCTGGGCCAGCTCTGCGCCGGCCTCGGCATGTCCCGCCAGGCCGCGACCCAGCACCTGGGACTGCTGGAGGCGGCCAACCTCGTCAGCACCGTCAAACAGGGCCGGGAAAAGCTGCACTACCTCAACCCCGTGCCGCTTTACGAGATCCCGCAGCGGTGGATCAACAAGTTCGAACGCCCGCGCCTGGACGCGCTGGGCGCAGTGAAACGGAAAGCGGAAAGCGCCATGAGCACCCCTCGCACCACCAAGCCCGAGTTCGTGTACACCACCTACATCGAGGCCACGCCGGAGAAGGTCTGGCAGGCCTTGACCGACTCCGACATCACGGCCGCCTACTGGGGGCACAGCAACGTCTCGGACTGGCAGCCCGGCTCGCCCTGGGAGCACCGCCGCCTCGACGGCAGCGGCATCGCCGACGTGGTCGGCACCGTCGTCGAGGCCGTCCCGCCGCAGCGTCTGGTGATCACCTGGGCGGGCCCCGAGGACGAGCGCCCCGACGGGCCCTCGACGGTCACCTTCGACCTGAAGCCCCTCGGCGGCACCGTGCAGCTCACCGTGACCCACGAGAACCTGCGTGACGACGCCGAACGGCGGCAGGCCGCGGGCGGCTGGTCCGCGGTCCTGTCCAACCTCAAGACCTACCTGGAAACCGGCAAGCTCCTGCCCCTGCCCGCCTGGTCCTGACCCGTCGGCACCCACCGGGCCCCGCCCGAACGGGCCCCTCCCGTGGGGCGCGCGCGACATCGGCGCACACGTGATCAATGAGGCGCGGCGCATCCTGGCCACCGTGCACGGGGCCGAGCCCGAGCCCCTTCACGGCGTCGACGTCGCCGACACGGGCAGCCTGCCGGCACTCGGCCCGCACGCCGATCTGCCCGCCGCCCGGCAGCAGTTCTTGTCCTGATCCACACCTGGGACCTGGCCCGAGCCACCGGAGGCGACGAACACCTCGGCTCCGAAGCGGTCGCGCACGTCTACGCCCCTCTCGCGCGCCTGGCCGTCAGGAAGGCTGGACCTCGTCGAAGAGGGCGAGGGCCTCGGAAGGGTCCGGGCTCACCAGGCGTTCCAGGCCGGCCATCGTGATGTTCGCCCATCTGCCGGCCCGTGCCCACATCCCTTCCTCGAAGGTACGGACGGCCTTGCCCAGCTCTTCGAGGCCGGAGGCGGCGGCGATGGACTCGGCGAGTTCGGCGCCTTCGAGCATCGCGAGGTTCGCGCCCACCCCCAGCGGGGGCATCAGGTGGGCCGCGTCGCCCAGGAGCGTCACCCCGGAGGTGTGGGCCCAGGTGTGGGGCACGGGAAGGGCGTAGAGAGGGCGGCGGATGAACGCCGTGCCGTGGCGGAGGAGGTCGAGGACGGGCGCGGCCCAGCCGTCGAACAGGGCCAGCAGGCTTGAGCGCACGGCTTCGGCGCTGGCCGGGTCCACGACCGCTCGCCGGTTCAGGCCCGTATGCAGGTCCGGGTCCGTGTCCGTGTGCCGGTCCGGGTTCGCGTGCCCGTCCGGGGTCGGGTGCCGCCCGTCCTGGTTCGTGTGCTCGTCCAACTCCACGCGGAACTGCGCGTACACCTTGACGTGGCCGCCGCTGTTGCGCTGGGCGACGAGCGCGCGGTTCACGCCGTACACGCCCACGGAACCGTCGCCGACCAGCCGGGCGAGGTCGGGATGGCGGGTGTCGACGTCGTCCAGTGAGGTTTCGACCAAGGTGACGCCGGTGTACTGCGGCGTCGCGGACGAGACCGCCGGGCGGACCCGGGACCAGGCGCCGTCCGCGCCGACCACGAGGTCGAACGTCTCCTGCCGCCCGTCCTCGAAACGGACCCGTACGCCATCCCGGCCGTCCGGCGCCACGTCCGTCACGGCCCGGCCCCACTGAACGTCCAGAGGCCCGAGCAGCAGGTCACGGAGCTGCCCGCGGTCGATCTCGGGATTCGCCAGGTCACCCGGGCGGGGTTGCCAGTCGCGGAGGACGGTCCCGTCCGGGTCCAGGATGCGCATGGCCTGCCCCTCGGGACGGGACAGCACCTGGAACTCCGCCAACACCCCTGCCTTCTCCAGCGCCAGCTGGCCAAGACCCTCGTGCAGATCCAGCGTGCCGCCCGCAGGACGGGCGTCGCGGGCGGAGTCGCGTTCGAGGACGGTGACAGGGTGACCGTGACGGTGCAGGACGCGGGCGAGGGAAAGGCCGGCGGGACCGCTCCCGATCACGGCGATACGGGGTCTCATAGCCATACAACGTACGGCGTCGCGGAGTTGGGGCACGAAGCGCGGCATCGGTTCAGAACCCGACGGCTCAGAACCCGATGGCTTCGCGGAGCAGCAGGACGGTGCCGCGCCCGGGGACGTGTTCCGCGTTGAGGACGAGGAGCCGGTGGACCGCGCTGGGCCACCCGTAGGCCTCCTGGGTGCGGGCGCTTTCCAAGGGGAGGCAGTGTTCGTCGACGCGCCGCAGCGCGCTGTCCAGGTCGGGGACCACCTTTTGCGCCCCGACCACCCAGATCGCGCGGGCGGCACCGCCCGCGTTGCCGGGCAACTGGGATCCGCTGCCCGATGCGATCACGAGGGAGCCGGTTTCGGTGACCGCGTGGACGCTGCCCACGATGACGTCGGGGCTTGCCGCCAGTCGCCTGATCTCGTCTCCTTCGGTGGCGCGGTCCATGGCGAAGACCCGTGGCTTGACGGCGTCGTAGCGCCCGCTGGTGTTGATGTCGTCGGCGATGCCGGACAGACGGAGGGTCTCGCTGGCCCCGGTGAACACGCTGGCGCCCTCCGGGATCAGGTCCCTGACGCGGGTCCGCGCGTCGGCGGCCCCGTCGAGGACCTCCACGGTGAAACCGTGTGCGGCGAGCGCGGTGGCGGCCCGGTCCAGGCGCTGCGCGGACGCCGGGTCGGTGAACGGTGTCGTCGGCATGGAGATGTTCATGATGGGCTTCCTGTTCGCTGGATGATCTGTTCGCCTCAGCGGGTTCGACAGCGCAGCCCGGCGGAATGTCAGGCCCGCGCGCCGACCTGACATTCCGCCGGGCCACGCTGTCGAACACGTAAGACAGGTAAGAGCGGATGCGACCCAGGGGGAGCCTCGACACCATGAGCCACCGATCCGACCCCGGATGCGACCGGACCGACCCGGGCCTGGACGCGGTCATGAGCGAGCGGCGTCGGCTGATCAACCTCGCGTACCGGATGCTGGGTTCCCTGACCGAGGCCGAGGACGCCGTCCAGGAGACCTACACCCGCTGGTACGCCATGCCCAGGACCCAGCAGGACACCATCGAGTCCCCCGGAGCCTGGCTGACGACGGTCGCCAGCCGGATCTGCCTCAACCTGCTCGGCTCGGCACGGGCCAGGCGGGAGACCTACGTGGGCGAATGGCTTCCCGAACCGCTGCCCGGGCATACGGAGTGGATCAGCGGACGGGTGGGCGGCGCGGCCGTCGACCCGGCCGACCGGATCACCTTGGACGAGTCGGTCAACCTGGCCTTCCTGGTCGTGCTCGAATCGATGACCCCTGCCGAACGCGTGGCGTTCATCCTGCACGACGTCTTCTGCCACTCCTTCGCCGAAGTGGCCGAGATCGTCGGCCGCACCCCGGGGGCATGCCGCCAGCTGGCCTCCTCGGCCCGCCGCCGCATCCGGACGGCACAGCCCTCCGCCACGGCGACCTCGACGGCCCAGCATGCCGATGTCGTACGGGACTTCAAGCGCGCCTGGGAGGCCAAGGACATAGACGCCCTGATCGGCCTGCTCGACCCCGACGCCACGGCCACCGCTGACGGCGGCGGCCTGGCCACGACCTTCCTGCGCCCCATCGAGGGCGGCGAGCAGATCGCGCACGCCTGGGCCGAGATCGCCCGCCGCAGACCCGGCACCATGACGTTCCTGGAACGTACGGTCAACGGCCGGCCCGGTGTGGTCGCCGAGCAGGGCGGCGCCATCGTGACGGTGTTCGCCTTCGAAGTCACGGGCGACCGGATCACGCACATCTGGGTCGTACGCAACCCCGAGAAGCTCCGCCGCTGGACGACGGGGTGAGGCGCGCCGCGGTCATCAAGTGAGGTGGAGCGGGCGACCGGCCTGGACGTGCGCGGTGGTCCAGTGGGTGGTGAGATGAGCGGCGCCGCACGTGTCCCGCAGTGCGTACCGACGCATGGCCAGGCAAGGGGGCCCGGCGGGCGTCTCCGGCGAACTCCCCAGTAGGAGACCCTTCATTCACAGGTCTGTCGGCCGTCGCCCATGGTGTGCACAATCGGCCACATGACGATCACCGCGGGCGCACCGCCCACGCACAACACGCCTGCCAACCTTGCTCTGGGGTTCCTGACGGGCGGGGTGATCGGGGCCTCTCTGACCGCCTTCATCGGTGGTTGCGTCGTCGAGAGGGCGCCGCTGATCGTCACGGGCCTCGTCCTGCCCGCGGTCTTCGGGCTCGTCTTCTTCCTCGCCACGCTGCCGCGCCGCGCCCGGGAGGCGGCCGTCGTGCCGCGCGTGGCGCTCGCCGTCATCGAGAGCCGGGAGGCCGTCGGGGGTGAGGCCAGTAGCGATGTGCCGGTGCGGTTCGAGCTGTCCGTCGCTCCGGACGACGCACCCGGATTCCGGGTGGAGATACGGCAGGACGTCAACCTCGTCGAGCTGCCCGACTACCGGCCGCGCGGGGTCGTAGTGGTGGAGTACCCGCCGGACCGGCCGTGGAAGACGCGGATCGTGAAACGGCCGACGCCGGAGTGGGAGGAGCGGGCGGCCGTGGACCGGGTGGACTCGGTGCCCGGTCCGGCCATGAAGAGCGAGACCCAGGAGGGCTGTTTCAGCGGGTTCCTCACGCTGCTCGGGCTGCTGCTCGGCTCGGCCGCCGTGCTCCTGCTGTTCCGCGCCGACCTGTTCGACTCCGACAAGGGGGAGCGCGGTACCCCCAAGGCGTCCGTGTCCACCTCCACCTCCTCGTCCACGACCACCGTGACGTCGGCGACGGGGACGGTCAGCCTCGGCCCCGGCCAGTCGATGCTCGACAAGGGCGAACTGCGCAAGGCCGTCGAGTCGTTGACGCAGGGCGCGGACAAGCGGCAGGCGTTGACCGTCGTCGTGCAGGACCGCCTGCTGACGGTCGTCTTCGCCCCCACCGGCGTGAAGAGGGCCGGGTTCGACCCGAGGTCGCTGCCCTACGACCGTGTCCCCGGCCTGGTCGAGGAGGCCAGGACCGGCCTCGGCGTCAAGTCCCCGCGGAGCTGGCAGCTCACCGCCGACGGCGTCACCGGCTCGCTCACGCTCAGGGTCACGGTCACCGGCAGCGGGGGCACGGCCACGCTGGAGGCGGACGGCCGGGGCAAAGTCCAGCGGCGCAGCGGCAGTTGACCGTAACAACAGGAGGATGGGCGCATGGGGTGGGACGAGTTCCTGGTGCTGTGGTGTGCGGTGTGGGGCGCAGCGGCGCTGGTCGGGTTCGGCATGTCGCTGGCCGGGGTGACCAAGGCGCAGCGCACGGTCCGGCTCGCCGGGCGGATCGAGCGGGTGCGGGAGCCCCGGCACGGCGGGTCCCGGGCGGGCGGGATATCGGTGGTCGTCTCCTACCAGGACCCGGCCTCGGGCCAGGAAGTGATCGTGACGAACGACGGGGAGCGGGGCGACATGATCACCTCCGCGTGGGAGGGCCGGGAGGTCGGGGTCAGCCACCCGCGAGGCAGACCGCACGCCTACCGGTTCTCCCACACTCCCCAGGAGCCCAGCCGCGGTCTCGGTTGGCCCAGCTTCGCGCTCTTCCTGGTCTGCGTCGGCCTCGTCGTCCTTGCCGCGGTCGACTGGGGGTGGCCATGGGCGCTGATCGGCTTCGGCGCGCCGGGCGCGGTCTATGCCGCAGTTCATCTGCCCCGGACAGTGCGGGCCAAGAACCGCCGCATCGAGCAACTGGCCGCGATGGACACCGCGCAGGGACGGGTCGTCGCGGTCCTGAAGGACGTCAGCGTCGACCAGGACGACGGCCACACCAGGACCACCATCACCCCGGTCGTGTCGTTCACCACCCGCGAGGGCACAGCCGTCACGGCGCACTGCACAGCACACCTCCCCGACCCCGCCCGCGCGTACGGCCGTGACGTCACGGTCCACTACACGCCCGCCGACCCGGCCGACTTCACGCTGGACCGCGCGGCCGAGCACCGCTCGGAGGGCCAGGACGTGACGTTCAACATCCTGGTGGTCGTCGTGCTCGCGGCGACGGCCGTGGCGGGAGCGGTGCTGCTCTGAGCCCGCTCCCGGGCTGTTCCCGGCACGGGAGCGGACTCAGGGGTGGTAGCGGGAGGGGAGCGCCGTCGTCGACGAACCACTCTGGCGTCGTACGGCGGCGCCGCAGGTCAGGGCAGAGGGCCGCCGCGGGCGGTGACCCACAGGTCGTACCACTCCTCGTGGGTGAGCTCGGGCTCGCGGGTGACGGCGTCGCGGCAGGCGCGGATGCGTTCGGGGCGGCTGGTGCCGATGACCGGGGCGATGCGGGCCGGGTGGCGCTGGAGCCACCACAGCAGGATCGTCTCGGGTGTCGTCTGCTTGCGCTCGGCGAGGTCGGAGAGCAGCTGCGCGGTCGGTGAGTCACTGCCGTCGGTGTAGCGGCCCTTGGCGAGGGCGCCCCAGGCCTGGAGCTGGATGTCCCGGGCGTGGCAGTACTCGACGGTCCCGTGCGGGAAGCCGTTCTCGGCCGCGGCCGGGGTGTTCACGAGGACGCCCGCCTCGACCCAGTCCCGGCTGCCCAGGCTCATCTCCAGCTGGTTGGCGACCAGCGGGACGTCGAGGTGGTCCTGGAGGTGCGTGATCTGTGCGGCGCTCATGTTCGACACCCCGAAGCGGCGCACCAGACCCTGCTCGTGCAACGAGGTGAGGGCCTTCGCGGTGTCCTGCGGGTCGGCCAGCGGGTCGGGCCGGTGCAGCAGCAGTACGTCGATCACGTCGGTGCACAGCCGGGCGAGGCTCTCCTCGACGCTCCGGAGGATGTGTTGGCCGCGCAGGTCGTACATGCCGGGGTGGTGGCCGTCAGCCTGCCGGATGCCGCACTTGGTCTGCACGACGATGCGCTCCCGCAGCCCGGACGCCCTCCTGAGCAGCTCGCCGAAGACCGCCTCGGCCTTGCCGCGCCGGTAGATGTCGGCGTGGTCGAACACCGTGATGCCGATGTCGAGGGCGGCCTCGACGGCGGCCTCGGCGTGCGCGATGTCCGCGGCGGTGTACGGCACGCTGTCCCAGGTGCCGCCGAGCCCCATGCACCCGTACACCGGCTGTCCAGCGCGTATGTCGGTCTGTCCGGTCACGCGTCGCCCTCTCTCGCGATGGTCTTTCACATCTGAGATGTGCCCACGACGCGTGGTCTTATCTGCTGGGCACGGCCCTTGCTCCCAGCGCGTGAGCGCGGAGCGGCGTGGGTCCTGTGCCCTGTGCCCGTATGACGGCCTTCACCACCACGCCGGGCACAACCTCACCGGCACGCACCGCATCCCCGCTGGAGCTCAGCACTCGCAACGCCCGAAGGGCACGCTCACCGGCTGTTCAGCGGCGCGCCGTACTTCTGGGCCGTGGAGAGGTACGGCAGGCCGAGCGTGCGGGGTGAGAAGGCAAGGGAGCCGCCGGCCGAACCCCTGGGGAGGAGCCACGCGGCCCCCAGGGAGGCGTTCTCGCCGGGGGATCCGACGGTGACGTCCGGTACGCGATCGGCGTCGTGGTCACCCGTGGCGACGGCCGCGCCGAAGGCGTCGCCCGCCTCGGCGACACCCGGGACGCGGGGCGTGTCCTGGTTCCAGGCGACGGACGCGGCCCGGCCGTCGGCGTCGAGCAGGCCCTTGGCGCCCCCGCGGAGCAGCCAGGCGGCGCCCGCCCCCGCCTTGCTTCCGACGGCCTCGCCGGGAGCGCCCGCGATCAGGTCGTCGCGGCCGTCGCGGTTGACGTCGGCGACGGCGAGGGCGGCGCCGAAGCGGTCCCCGTCCTCGGCCACGCCCGGGACACCCGCCGTGTCCTGGTTCAGGGTCTGGGCGCGGGTGCCGAACGAGCCGCTCGCTCGGCTTCCGTAGTGGATGTGGACCCCGCCGCCCTTGGCGAGTCGCTCGGGGCCGCACGGGTCGTCGATGTTCTCGTCGGCGATCTCACGGCATTCGCCGAGCGCCAGGTCGTCGCGGCCGTCGCCGTCGAAGTCGCCCGCGGCAAGGGCGGTCACACCGGCGTTGTCCGTGTTCCAGAAGTTGGCCATCTCGGACCGGTCGGCGTCCTACTTCCACAGGCGCACGTGGGACTGCGTGCTGGGCTCGCCCGCCGTCCAGTACGCCACGCCCAGGTCCGCCGCGCCGTCGTTGTTGAAGTCACCGGTGGTCAGGACGGGGGCGCGGCCGCCCATGGGGGCGGTGACAACGGTGGTGACCATGCTGTCCTCACCCTGGATGACACGGGCGACGACCTTGTCCGTGCCGCCGACCACGATCTCCTTGTTGGCGTCGCCCGTCATCTCGGCCGCCACGACCGACTTGCCGTACGCAGCCGACGGCGACCGCCCGGTCAGGACCGTCGACCCCGGCCCAGGACCGCTCCTCGAACCGCCTACGACGGTGACCATGCCCGCGTCCTTGCCGCGGTCGGTGACGTCCTCGCCAGGGGCACCGGCCAGCAGTTCCGCGATGCCGTCGCCGTTGAGGTCCGTCAGGACCACGGACGCGCCGAAGCGGTCGCCCGCCTCCGGGGTGCCGGGAACCTCCGGAGTGGCCTGGGTGACACGGATGCTCCCGTGGGCGCCGACGCCTCTGGGACCGCCCCAGACGACGTTCACGTACCCGGCCTCGGCCCGGCCGTCGACGGTCCCGTCCGGGACGCCGACGGCGAGGTCCGCGTAGCCGTCGCCGTTGAAGTCGCTCGTGGTGGCACGCGGTGCGGCAGCGGCGGCGCCGGACGGGAGCACGAGCCCGGCGGTGACCGCCGCGGCGGCTGCGATGGCGTACGTCAGGGTGCGGCGGCTGTGTGGCATGAGGGCTTCCACTCGGTCGACGGGGCGTGGGTCTGTCTGGTGTGACCGTCGAAGGGCGGAGCTGGTTGTACGGAGTTCGCCGGTGGTTGGTGCGGGGTTCACCACGCGCGGGCGCGGCCCTTGATGGTGAGTGCGCTGCCGGGCCGGGCGTCAGCCGGTGATGGCTCGTATCTCCTGGTCGATGATCTCCCACAGCGGTACGCCGTCGCAGTTGCTGAGGACGACGCCGACCCAGCCGGTGTCCGGGTAGATGTTCCAGCTGGCGCCTGCACCGGGGTCGCCACCGGCGCGCCCCCACAGCCACTGGCCCTTGATGAGGCTGACCGGGATCGAGTAGGCCCCGAACCCCGCGTCGGCGGGGACCGCCCGGCCCTTCCGCAGGCCGCCGCCCTGCGGGGCGTGGGGAATCTTGGCCCCGGTGAACAGCTCGGCGTAGTGCCGGTCGAGGACCGTGCCGTCTCCGAGCGCGTGCGCGAACCGGACCAGGTCGGGCGCGGTGGCGAAGCCGCCGTCCCCCGGGGCGTCGATGAAGTTGCGGCCCGGGTTCTTGCCCGGCTGGTGCGGGCTCGGGCTGCCCTTGTCCAGGTTGCGCACGGCGTCCACCAGACTGCCGTCGGCCAGCTCCATGTACGGGTGCGCGATGTGCTTGTCGGTGAGCCACTGCGGCCGGGTGTAGAACCCCGTGCCGGTCATCCCGCAGCGCTCGAAGATGTGCTCCTGGACGTACTCCCAGTACGTCGTGCCGGTCACGGCCTCCACGATCTGCGCGGGGATGGCGACCTCGGGACCGGCGTGGTCGGTGGGAGTGCCGGGAGCGGCCACCGGCTTGGCCTGCCGGGCCCACCGCTCGTTGTACTCGCGCACCTCCTCCCGGCTCTGGAAGATCCGCTGCACGTCGACCTCCGGGTTGCTCAACCCGGAGGTGCCGGAGAGCAGATGGTGGATGGTCACCTTCTCGGCGATCTCCTTGGCGAAGCCCGTCAGGTGGGTGCCCACCGTGTCCCACAGGTTCAATTTGCCCTGCTGCGCCAACTGCAGGACGGCCACCGCGCCGAACGGCTTGCCCGCCGAGCTGAGGTAGAACGCGGTGCCTTGGTCGTTGCGGATCCCCTTCTCCTTGTCGGCCATCCCGTAGCTGCGCGAAAGGACCGTGCGGCCCCGGTGCGACAGCAGCACCACGCCGGAGAACTTGCCCTCGGCGGCCAGCTTCGCCACGTACCGGTCGTAGGCTCCGCCGGGCCGGGCGTCCGGCGGGATGACGTCGGAATCGGCTGGGGCCGGGGCGGCGTGGCCGGGTCGGGCGCCCACCAGCTGCGCACCGGCCGCCGCGCCGGCGACTCCGCCCCACCGGAGCAGCCGCCGCCGGTCCACACCACGTACGGAATCCGAGCTCATGATCACATTCCTTCGCTGGTCGATGAACCGCCCTTTGACGCAGGGTGGTTCGCGTGCCCACTCAAGACGGATCACTGTTGCGGCGGCGTATGCGTTTTTCGATACGCCCGCGATACGCCCGCTGTACGTCCGCGATACGCCCGGAGCCGTGCGGGGCCCGAGGGGGATGAGGACGAGGGGCACACGGGGGCGCGGATTGAGCCGTCCGCCGTCACGGGAGGTACCGCTCAGAGCCGCGGTACCCCCGCACGCTCCAAAGCCTTGCGGGCGGCGAGATAGCCCGCGATCCTGAACGCGAGCTCGTGCGAGCCGAACGCATCGGCGCGGGCACGCCGCAGCACCACCCGGGTCGCGGTCACGACTCCGTGCTCGGGCAGGCTCAGCTGCTCCTCGATCCCCGCGGCGGCGGCCGCGAAGAAGCGCGGCAGGTCCTCGGCAGGTTCGTACGCCACCGTCAGCCCGTGGGCCACCTCGAAGACGAAGCCCTCGGCCGCGGGCTCGAAGTCCACCGCTATCTCCGCGAAGTGCGGCGCGCAGTTCTGCTTCCGATGCAGCGCGCACACGCCGCGGATCGGATACGGAGGAAACCGGAGCGGCGCTGGCGTCATGCCGGAACGCTACCTCTGCCCGATGGCCACTGCCCCGTGCTTATCCGGCGACGAACAACGGCCCCATGGGGTCGATCACGACGAGCAGCAGGACACACCCTCCGAGGAGTGCGGCCCGGCGGATCCTGCCGCGCGACTGCACGCCGAACGCGCGCTGTTGGGGGCGGAAGCGGTGGGAGGGGTGCACGGTGAGAGGACGGCCGAGCGACACGCACAGCACCGCTCCGGAGTAGAACAGCGCCGAGGTGAGCGGGGCAAGCCCGGCGGCGTGGGCGAGTTCGTTGAGGAGCGTGTGCAGCAGGACCACCGCGGTGCCCGCCAGGATCACGGCCTGTGTCCAGGTGCCGTTGGGGCCCACCGGATGGGCCGGGCGTTTGAGGGCGCGAATCCGCCACCACCAGCCGGGATGCGTGTGCCAGGGGCGGGTGCCGCCGCGCAGCGGGCGCGCCTTCCGCACCCAGGTGAACAGGCTGATCCACCCGTCATCCGGTTCGGTGTGCCAGTGCTCCAGATCCCACTTCGGCCCCATGCGCCGTCCGGTCTGCTCCTTGGCCACGACGTTCCACGCCTGCGGATCGGCGCCCCAGTCGACCGCGTCCAGGTCGGCGCACAGCTCGCGGTGCCTGAGGATGTCGGTATAGGCCATGTACACCATCGCGACCAGCACGGCCACCACGGCCGCCTCCCACAGCGGTGACCACTGCCGCCCCGACCACGAGTACCGGGCCGCGCCGGAGAGCTCGCTCCCGTACAGCCAGGCGAGCAGCGCCATGTACGGCAGGACGACGGTGGCGACCAAGGCCAGCCACAGGGCCCGTACGGCGCTGCCCAGTTCGACGTCGCGGTTGCGCAGGTGGGCCAGCTCGTGCAGGACCACCGCCGCGAAGATCGCCCCTTCTCCCGTGTCCTGGAGCCACGAGTCGAAGTCGGTACGTGTGCTGCGTCCGCTGCCTGGCACCGGATCCCGGGTGGTGCCGTCCGGCGCAGGGCACGGGAGCGGCTTGAGGTTGCACTGGCCGTCCTTGCTCCAACTGCGCTGGCTGTCAGCCTCGTTGGGACCTTCAGGCAGGGATCCCGGCCCGTCAGCAGCCCCTGGCAGCGACACGGTGTCGTCGAAGGCGAGCGGCGCGTCGCCGGCCAGGGCCACCAGGCCGTTGTCGAGGGCGAGGCAGTATCTGCCCGCGGAGCCGAAGGTGACAGCGCCTGTGCTGAGGCGACGCGGATCGCAGTAGAAGGCCGGGATCCGTGAGATTCCGGCGTGGCGCGTCAGACGCAGGAGCGCGTCATGAGGAATCACGTCGCCTGGCGTGATCCGGTGAAGACGGCGCTTGCGCCAGGCGGGCCCGCCCAGATGGAGAACCGCGGCGGTCAGCAGCATCAACCCGCCCGCGGTCACCGCGATCGGCTCGACATCGTCCAGGATCCCGGCTTCGTAGGACCGGGCAAGCTCCCACTTGGCCATGCGCAGGGTGTCCAGAGAGGGCAGCCCGCGGTGACGACCGTCCAGCGTGTGCAGGAGGTCCGGGTCCTGTCCGCTGGAGACGAGGACCCGCACCGCGCGCAGTGAAAGCCCCACCGCGAGCGTCACGACCAGGACCAGGAACAGCGCGCAACGCCGGGTCGTGCCCTGCCCCAGCAGGCGCTGGTCGCGGCGCGGTACGTCGTCGTCAGCCATCGCCGGGCGCCATGGCGAGCCGGGCCACGACCGCGTCGGCCAGCGCCTCCGCCGCTCCCGCCTCCACACCCGACGCCTGCGCCCGCTCGACGACCTTCCGGTGTACGGCCTCCAGCTGTCCGCACGACAACGCCGGGACCTCCGTCGGCGGATCGGGAAGACGGCGCACCCGACGCAGCCAGGCGCCGCCCCAACGGCTCGCCCCGTCAACGGCCGTTGCCGCCGACCGCTGGGCCACCTCGTTGACCACCAGCCACACCACCGGCGCGACCAGCGCGAGCACTTCGGCGGCCCCGAAACCGAGGGGATCCCGCCGCGTGCGGGAGCGGCGGAACACCCGCGTGATCTGCCCGTCACTCAGCGCCGCCATGCCGTCAAGCAGCTTCACCTCGCGCGGAGCCTGCTCGACGAGGATGTCCCGCACCACCTCTCGTACGGTCTGCCCGGACATGTGCCTCTTCCTCCCCGTCGGTCACGTGTCCTGATGAACGAGACGACCGTGAGGCGGGAAACGCCTGGAAGTCGGCCGGTTGGCGCCTCTGGGGTCCGTCTTCGTGGGCGGCCGGGGCCTCCTTTCGCTCGTGGCGGCCGGGCGTGACCCTCGTTCGCTAACGCTATCGAGTCCAAAGCTGCACCTGTTTCTAAAGCCTAACCGTTAGTGTTACGGTCGCGGCATGAAGAGAGTGAGCTTCGCCGAGTTCGGCGGTCCCGACGTTCTCCACCTCGAAGACGCCGAAGAGCCCCACGCGGGCCCCGGCCAGATACGCGTCGCCGTGCGTGCGGCGGGCGTGAACCCCGTCGACTGGAGGATCCGCGAAGGCCAGTTCCAGAAGGTCCGCCCGGTCGAACTGCCCGCCGGGGTCGGGCAGGACGCCGCCGGAGTGGTGGACGAGGTCGGCGCGGGCGTCGACGGGGTCAAGGCCGGTGACCGTGTGTTCGGGCGGGGCGCGAGTACGTATGCCGAGTTCGCCGTCCTGGCGGCCTGGGCCCCGATGCCGGAGGACCTGACGTACGAGGAGGCGGCCGGATACCCCTCCGTGGTGGAGACCGCGCTGCGCATCATCGGCCAGGCCGGTGTGCGGTCCGGGCAGACGCTGCTCGTCAGCGGCGCGTCCGGAGGGGTCGGATCCGCGGTCCTGCAGATCGCCCGCGACCGCGGCATCACGGTGATCGGCACCGCCGGGGCCGCGAACCAGGACTACCTGCGTGAGTTGGGCGCCCTCGCCACCACCTACGGCCAAGGGTGGGTCGACCGGGTGCGCGGGCTCGGCCCCGTCGACGCGGCGCTCGACCTGGCGGGCTCCGGCGTGATCCGCGAACTCGTCGAACTGACCGGGGATCCACGGAGGGTGGTCTCCATCGCCGACCGCGGCGCGCCGGCCCACGGCGTCCACTTCTCCGGCGTGACCGGGAACGTGCCACAAGCCCTCGCCAAGGCCGCCGACCTCATCTCACGGGGCAGGCTCCACATCCCGGTCGAGAAGTCCTACCCGCTCGCCGAGGCCGCGGCGGCGCACGTCGACAGCCAGGCCGGACACACACGCGGACGGCGTGTCATCACCGTCTGAATCACCATCTGGATCAGCATCGGGATCGCCGTCTGGATCACCATCTGAATCTCCGTCTGAATCAGCGTCTGAACACGCAAGGAGCCCCATGCGCCCGCCCGTCACGATCATCGGCGCCGGACTCGGCGGCCTCGTCTTAGCCCGCGTCCTGCACCTCCACGGCATCCCCGTCACGGTCTACGAAGCGGAGCCCTCCGCGACGGCACGTTCGCAGGGCGGGATGCTCGACATCCACGACCGCAACGGCCAACTCGCCTTCAAGGCAGCCGACCTGATGGACGAGTTCCGCGGTCTCGTCCTGGAGGGCCGCCAGGCGACACGGCTCCTGGACCGCGACGGAACCGTCCTGTTCGACAAGGCCGACGACGGCACGGGCACGAGCCCCGAGGTGCAGCGCGGCGAGCTGCGGCAGACGCTGCTCGACGCGCTCCCCGACGGCACCGTCCGATGGGGGCACAAGGCCACCGGCGTCCGCGCCCTCGCCGAGGGCCGCCACGAGGTGACCTTCGCGGGCGGCACCACCGCGGTCACGAGTCTCCTGGTCGGCGCGGACGGCGCGTGGTCACGCGTCCGGCCGCTGCTCTCCGACGCCAGACCCGAATACGTCGGCCGGTCCTTCGTCGAGACCTACCTGTACGACGCCGACACCCGTCACCCGGCCACCGCGAAAGCGGTCGGCGGCGGCACGCTCGCCGCGCTCGACCCGGACGGGCACGGGAAGTGGCTCGTGGCTCACCGGGAGAAGGACGGGACCCTCCACGCCCACATCACCCTGGCCAAACCTCAGGACTGGTTCACCGCCGTCGACTTCACCGACGCCGCCGCGGCCTCCGCGCGGATCGCGGAGGAGTACGACGGCTGGGCACCGGAACTCACCGCCCTGATCACCGCCGGTCGGACCGCGCCGGTCCTCCGCCCCCTGCACGCCCTGCCGGTCGGGCACCGCTGGGACCGCGTACCGGGAGTGACCCTGCTCGGCGACGCCGCCCACCTCACGGCCCCCGACGGCGAAGGCGCCAATCTGGCCATGCAGGATGGCGCCGAACTCGGCGAGGCTCTCGCCGCCCACCCCGACGACATCGAGGCCGCGCTCACCGCGTACGAGCGGGAGCTGTTCCCCCGTAGCGCCGCGGCCGCCGCGGCCGCCGTGCGCAACCCCACGCCCCAGGAACTGATCAATTTCTTCACCGGCCGCCGAGCCAGCCGAGAAGCCGACTGGGAAGCTGACCGAGAGGCCGACCGAGAAACTGACTCCAACGCTTGCTAGGTGTACGGAGGTTGTCTGTGTTTGCTGTGCAATACCACCGCTACGGCGGTTCCGAGGTCCTTCGCCTGGAGGAGGTCGAAGAGCCGCACGCCGGGCCCGGTCAGATTCGCATCGCGGTACGTGCCACCGGTGTCACCCCTGCTGACTGGTACCTGCGTTCAGGGATGCTGCGGGGCATCGCCACCCTGGACTTCCCCCACATCCCCGGCATGGACGCCGCCGGAATCGTCGACGAGGTGGGGGAGGGGGTGACCGGCACCGCCGTGGGCGACGAGGTCTTCGGCCTCGTCCCCTTCGCGGACCAGGGAGGCGCCGCTGCCCAGTACGCCGTCCTTGCGGCCTGGGCGCCCAAGCCCCAGTCGTGGTCCTTCGAGGAAGCGGGTGGCGCCGCGGGCAACATCGACACGGCCACGCGCGTACTGGAGGCCCTGGAAGCCGCCGAGGGCATGACCCTGCTGATCGAGGGCGCCGCCGGGGGCGTGGGCACCATCACCGCGCAACTCGCCCGGGCCCGCGGCCTCACCGTGATCGGCACCGCGAGCGAGGGCAACCACGGTTTCCTCGAACAGCTCGGCGTCGTCCCGGTCACCTACGGGGTGGGCCTGGCCGAGCGCCTCGCCCCGCTGGCTCCGCACGGCGTCGACGTGGTCCTGGACGCGGCGGGCAAGGGCTCCCTCGCCGACCTGGTGGCCATCGTCGGCGACCCGCGCCGCGTGGTGACCACCGCGGACTTCGACGCCGACCGGCACGGCGTACGGTTCACCCGCTCCGAACCAGGAGAGTCGCCGGGCTGGGCGGGGCTGCCCCTGGCAGCGGATCTCGCCGACCGGGGTCGCCTCACCGTCCCGCTGCACGCCGTGTTCCCGCTGAAGGAGACCGGCGCGGCGCACGACACCAGCGCCACCGGCCACGCGCGCGGCAAGATCGTCATCACTGTGCCCTGACAGCCGCGGGCCCGGTCGTGCGCACGGGCCCGCCGGCCCGTGCGCACGACCTCGATGAGGAGCCCCGTGCTAACGTTGGGTGTTTGCAGCGTCGCTGTGTCGGTGCCCCGTTCGGTGCCCCTGGCTGGTGGCCGCGTCCCCGCCGCGCCTTCCTCGGTACGGTCCCTTCGAGGAAGGCTTTCTGTGAGCGAATCAGCACGTGTCGACGCCCGGCAGCAGGACTCCGCATCCGAGCCGTCCGGTGTCACCGCGACGCCGCCCGCGGCGGCGTCCTTCGCGGAGCTGGGGCTGCCGACCGCGGTGCTGAAGGTGCTCGACGAGCACGGTGTGACGGTGCCCTTCCCCATCCAGGCGGCGGCCCTGCCGAACGCGCTCGCGGGACGGGACGTCCTGGGCCGGGGCCGCACCGGATCCGGCAAGACGCTCGCCTTCGGCCTGGGGATGCTCGCCCGGACCGCCGGGCGGCGCGCACAGCCCAAGGAGCCCCTGGCGCTCGTCCTGGTGCCCACCCGGGAGCTCGCGCAGCAGGTCGGTGAGGCACTCACCCCGTACGCCGAGGCGCTGCGGCTGCGCCTTGCGACCGTGGTGGGCGGAGTGTCCATCGGACGGCAGGCCGCCGCGCTGCGGGACGGCGCCGAGATCGTCGTCGCCACGCCCGGTCGGCTGCACGACCTCATCGAGCGCAAGGACTGCCGCCTGGGACGGGTGCGCATCGCGGTCCTCGACGAGGCCGACCAGATGTGTGACATGGGGTTCCTGCCGCAGGTCACCGAGATCCTGGACCAGGTGCGCCCCGACGGGCAGCGGATGCTGTTCTCCGCCACCCTCGACCGCGACGTCGACCAGCTGGTGCAGAGCTATCTGCGCGATCCCGCCGTCCACTCCGTGGACCCCTCGTCCAGCGCGGTCTCCACGATCGAGCACCACGTCTTCGTCGTCCACGGCCCGGACCGGTACGCCGTGGCCACGGAGATCGCCGCCAGGGACGGTCGCGTCCTGCTGTTCCTCGACACCAAGCACGGCGTCGACCAGCTCACGCGGCATCTGCGGGCCAGCGGCGTGGCCGCCGCGGCCCTGCACAGCGGGAAGGCACAGCCGCAGCGCACCCGGACCCTGGCCCAGTTCAAGGACGGGCAGGTCACCGCGCTGGTGGCGACGAACGTCGCCGCACGCGGCCTGCACGTCGACGACCTCGACCTCGTCGTCAACGTCGACCCGGCCACCGACCCGAAGGACTACCTCCACCGCGCGGGCCGCACGGCCCGCGCCGGTCGCTCCGGCACCGTCGTGACCCTCGTCCTGTCGGGCCAGCGCCGCGAGACGAGCCAGGTCATGGCGGACGCCGGTGTCGCCGCCAAGGTCATCAAGGTGCGGTCGGGCGAGGCGGAGCTGAGCCGGATCACCGGCGCCAAGGCCCCCTCCGGACAGCCTCTCGACGGCGGCCCCGCCGCACCGCGCCCCAAGAACCACAACGCCCCGTTCCGCGGCCTGGGCAGCACCAAGGACGCCAAGGGCGGCTCCGGCGGCAAGTCCTCCCGCAAGAGCAGCGAGGCCCGCAAGCTCGCGGAGGCCCGCAAGGCGGCCCGGGTGCGGCGCGGCGGCTGAGCCCGGGTCCGCTGACAGGCGTCGAGCGAGCTCCTCTCACTTCTGCGAGAGGAGCTCGTCGGGCAAGCCGAGATGGCGGTGGAGCGCCTGGCGGCCGAGAGCAGTGACCGCTACGGCGCGCGTGGTGCCGACGGGAGTGATCCAGCCCGTGTCGAACGCGTGCCGGCACAGCGCCGCCCCGACGGCTCCGGCCAGGTGGGGGCGGCGCTCGGTCCAGTCCAGGCATGACCGCACCGATGGCCGGCGCGTATCGGTCGGAACGGCGATGCCGAGCTCTTCGAGCCAGGTCGCTCCGGCGTCGGTGAGCCCGAGCCCGTGCTCCTCGTCGAGCAGTCGGCGCGCGAGCATCGCGTCGGTGACGGCGACCCCGACGGTCCCGGCGAGGTGGTCGTAGCACGTACGGGCGTGAGCGAGTGCCTGTCGGCGTCCGGCCGCGGACAGGGAGCGGGGTGCCGGGGTGCGCTGGGGCGCCATCGCGGCGAGGCTCTCAATCAGCTCGGCGACGTGCGGACCGGCCAGACGCACGTAGCGATGGCGGCCCTGGCGCTCCTCGGCCAGCAGGTTCCCGCGGACGAGCGCGTGCAGGTGCTCCGTCGCGGTCGAGGGCGCGACCCCCATGTGCCGTGCCAGTTCCTTCGCCGTCCAGGCCCGGCCGTCGAGCAGGGCGAGACAGAACCCGGCCCGCGTGCCGTCGGCCAGAAGCTTCGCCACGGCAGCCAGGTCGGGACCGGCCGCGTGGGCGCGCTGCATGTCCATGCGGACCATTGTCACCCCGTGACGCTTCGGCCCCGGCCGAAGCGACCGGATCCTAGGCTGCCGACCATGTACACGGCACTTCCAAGGCCCCTGCCCGCAGCGGCGGAGGCGGAGACAGTCACCCACCTGGAGATCGAGCCGAGCATCCTGTACTTCGGGACGCCAGTGGTGCTCCTGTCGACAGAAAATCAGGACGGCTCGTTCAACCTCGCCCCGATATCGTCCGCATGGGCCCTCGGACACACGGTCGTGATCGGCCTCGGCCGGGAGGGGCAGACCGCACACAACCTCGGCAGCCGACCCGACCTGGTCATCAGCCTGCCCGCCCCCGCCCAATGGCCGTCCGTGGAGCGGCTCGCGCCGCTGACCGGCAGGAACCCCGTACCCGCAAGCAAGCCGGAGGGCTGCCGCTTCGAGCCGGACAAGTTCGCCGCGGCGGGCCTGACCGGCGAGCCCTCCCAACTGGTCCGGCCGCCCCGGGTCGCCGGATGCCCGATCCAACTGGAGGCCCGTGCCGCACGGGTGCGGCCGGATGCCTCCGGGGACTTCGTCATCGTCGAGGCCGTCGTACGCAAGGTGCACGCGGACTCCCGCATCGTCGTTCCGGGCACCGACCACATCGACCCCGCCGCCTGGAGCCCGCTCGTCTACAACTTCCGCCACTACTTCGGACTCGGCCCGGAACTCGGCCACTCCTACCGCACTCAGACGCCCCCCGACGCCAAGGAGCCCGCGTCGTGACGGACCCCGCGCCGCCAGACCGCGGTGAGCGAGCCGAGGGCGGCGACGTCCCGGGTGGGGTCGCCCTCGACCAGGAGGAGGTCCGCGCGGAGGCCGGGGGCGACGCGGCCCCGGTCCGTCAGGCCGAAGTGCCGGGCCGGGACGGCAGTCGCCGCGGCGAGCGCCTGCTCGGCCCCGAGGCCCGCCTCGGTGAGCAACTGGAGCTCGCGGTGCAGGCCGACGCCGTGGGCGGGCGCGAACGGGGTGGCGTCGGTCCCGGTGAGGAGAGGAACTCCCGCCCGGTGCAGCGCCCGTAGCGCGCCGACGGCGTTGGCGTAGTGGCCGGGGTGGGAGCAGACGGTGGCGCCGGGCCGCTGTGCGGAGAGCGCCTCGAAGTAGGCGAGGGTGGTCACGACGAAGACGCCCCGGGCCCGGATCCGCTCGGCGAGCCGCCGCGAGTCCCGGTCCTCCGGGGGGAGGTCGGCCCAGACGTGAGCCAGGCCGTCCGCACCGGCGTCGAGCGCGAGGTCCACCTCGGCCGCGGTGATCGCGTGGGCGATGACCAGCAGGCCGACTTCGTGCGCGGCCGCGGTGAGGGCGGTGGCGACGGCCGGCGTCAGGCGAGGGAGGTCGGTGCCGTGCACCGCGCCGTCGTCCAGTACGAGCTTGAGGTAGTCGGCGCCCTCGGCCAGCCGGGCCTTGACGAAGGCCCCGGCCTGCGCGGGGTCGGTGACGTGGTCGATCTCCGTCACCTCGCTCGGGTCGAGGACGGTGCCCGTCAGGGCCGCCAGCAGTTGCGTGGGGTGCCCGCCGGGTGCGGTGGCGATGGTGCCCGCGCTGCGCAGGTCGGCCACGTCGTCGTGCTGGTCCGCCAGCCGCCGGTGCCGGGCGAGCGGCCGTGGCAGACAGAACATGTCGAACTCGGTGGTCACTCCGTACCGCAGCGCTTCGGCCAGGCTGCCGTCGAACACATGCGTGTGGGCGTCGATCAGCCCCGGCAGCAGCGTCCCGCCCCGCCCGTCGACCTCGACGTCGGCCGTGCCGTCCGGGGCGGCGCCGACCGCGGTGATGAGACCGTCCTCCAGCACCACGTCGGCGGCGCCGAGGGCACGCTCACCGTCGAACACATGGGCGCCGCGAATCGTTGTACGCATCGAAGTCCTCTCTGTGTGTTGCCCGAGGAGCCTCCTTCTCCCCGGGCAACCCCACAGAGCAGGGGCCGGGCGCCAACTGTGACATTGGCGGGCACCATCGTGTCGTGGCTCACATTCCCGTCCGCATGTCACACTCGCGGCGCGACGGCCCTCTTCGGTCTGACAAGGAAGAGCAGAGGAGGAACATTGCCAAGCCCGCCCCCGCCCCCGTCCCTGCCCTTGGGCGCCGACGCCGTCACCGACCAGTTCCTCGGCCACCGTGAGCTGCTGTTCGCGGTCATCTACAACATGCTCGGCAGCGTCGCCGACACCGAGGACGCCCTCCAGGAGGTGTGGCTCGCCTGGTCCGCCCGGCACCGCAGGCCGGACGCCGAGCCCGTGGAGAACCCCCGGGCCTATCTCGTACGCGTCGCGGTGAACCACGCCCTCGCCCGCCGCGCGGAGTTGAGCCGCCAACGCGAGACGTACGTCGGCCCGTGGCTGCCGGAGCCCCTGGTGACGGACGGAGGCGCCGTCACTGACCGCGCCGAGCGCGCCGAGGCGCTGTCCATGGCCGTGCTGGTGGTCCTGGAGACCCTGTCGCCCTTGGAGCGTGCCGTGTTCGTGCTGCACGAGGTCTTCGGGTTCACCCATCCCGAGATCGCACACATCCTGAACCGCGCTCCGACGGCGGTACGCCAACTCGCCACTCGCGCGCGCCGCCACGTCCACGCGCGCCGCCCCCGCCACCGCCCGGAGCCGGACCTGCACGCCCAGGTCACCGAGCGGTTCGCCGCGGCAGCGCTCGGCGGCGACCTGCGAGGCCTGTTGGAGCTCCTCGCACCCGACGTGACGCTCTGGACCGACAGCGGCGGCAAGGGACCCGCGGTCAGCCTGCGCCCTGTCCACGGCCGGGACCAGGTCGCCGCGGTGTTCATGGCGGTTGCCCGGGCAGCACTCGCGGAGGGCCTGGACCTCCGTCACCGCCTGGTGGCCGCGGACCCTTGCGCGCTGGTTTTCTCCGGCAACGGCCCGCTCGCCGTCCTGGTCGTGGACCTCGCTCCCGACGGAGACCGGATCGCCGGCGTCTTCTCGGTCACCAACCCGGACAAGCTCTCCGGCATCGGGCCCCGCCGCACGGATCAGAGCGGCGCCGCTCCCGCATGACTACGACTGGCTAGGACTGATACGGCGCTATCTGCGGGCTGCGGTGTCGGAGGGCAGTTCGGCGAAGCGGTCGCGGTACTGCCCGGCGAAGCGGCCGAGGTGCGCGACGCCCCACCGGTAGGCGATCGCACCGACGGGGTCGGTGGAGGCGAGGATGTCCTCACGAATCCGGTCGAGCCGCAGGTTGCGGACGTAGGACATGGGGGAGAGACCGAGCCGGTCGCGGAACGTGGAGGTGAGGGTCCGGGTGCTGCAGCCCGCTGCCCTGGCGATCGCGTCGAGGCCGATGTGCTCGGTGAGGTTCGCTTCGATGAACGCGAGGGCTGCCCGCAAGGAGCGCGGGTAGCCGGGTGCCGGACCGTCGTGCAGGTCGCCGGTGTGCGAGTGCGGCTGGGCCAGGAGCAGGGCGGTGACGAGGCATCGCAGCTGGCTGCGCTGCAGCTCCGCGCGCTGGAACAGGGGGTCTTCGGAGTCCAGCTGCTCGAGGAGGGAACGGACGAGGAGCCGCACCGCCCGGCCCTTGGGCTTCGCCAGGTCGAGGGCGAAATCGAAGCGCACGGTGGACACCGGCGGACGCCCGGTCAGTGCGGCGAATTCCTGGTCGACCAGGGCGGCGTCGATCCGCAGGCCCAGGAACCGCGACCGCTGGCCGCGCAGCGGTCGCAGTTCCTGGATGTCTCCGGGGTTGGCGATTCCCGCCGTCGCCTTGTCGAGGGTCGCCCGCAGGCCGCCGCACGATGCCGAGATGGCGCCGGAGACACCGATGTTGATGAAGTAGGGGCCGCGGTTCCGGCCGGCGGCCGAGGCGACGCGGACATCGAGGGGCGAGGCGAAGTAGCCCACCGCGAAGTCGTGTGCGGCGACGCCGCGCAGTTCGTGATCGCCGTCGCACAGCTCGGCCAGGGGCGATGCGGCCACCGAACCGCCGAACAGACGGGTGGCGGCGTTGAGCAGGTCGGCGGGGTTCTGGGACCTGGTGATGGGGTGGTTGCGCAGCGGTGTCGGCACGATGGTGGGGGCACCTCCCTGGGGGCCATTGTCGGCCATCGTCGGCCATGGCGGTTGGTGGGTGCCGTGGCGGTCGGCGGGTTCCGTCGCGTCACATCGGCGGGGTGATGAAAAGCCCCGGGTCGACGTCGTCGTGCGACGTGGCGGCGGTGAACTCGCCCATCTCGTCGGCCGTGCCCCGCAGCGGGGTGGGGCCGCGGCCGGGGTCCGGGTTCGGGGTGCGGTCCGACTCTGGGGCCGGGAAGCCCCAGCGGACATGTGCCCCTCCTTGTCCGTCGTACGAACGACAGGCCGTGGGGACGCTCTTCGCGCCGCATGGCTACGTTGCTACGCGGGCTCGGCCATGAGCCGGTGGCAGGCATCGGCCAGCGGATACGCCTCCTGATGGCGCCGCGCCTGCTCCAGACCGATGATGGCCACCGAGGTTTCCACGAGCGTTCGGCACCGCGGCGCGCGCCGGCTGACGAACGCCTGGAGCCCGGCGCCGACGGACTCGTGCCGCCCGACTTCCTGAGCCAGTACGAGCCCGTCCTCGATGGCCAGGGCGGCGCCACTGGCCATCTGCGGCGCGGGGGCATGCGCGGCGTCACCGATGACCACGGCGTTGCCCCGGTTCCAGACGCCCTCAAGGAGCGCCGTGTGGACCGGGCGGCGCACCACTGATTCCGACGCGGACACCAGAGAGCGGATCTCCTCCACCCGGCCGGGAAAGGTGTCCAACAAGTCCCGCAGACGCGGGGCGAGTTCGGCATCGGGCAGGACGCTCCGTTCCACCCCGTTCTCCGTCAGGAAGACGTACGCCTGCTCGCTCGAGAGAGGCACGAGGCCGGCCGTGTGGGCCTTCCCGGCGAACTGGTGGATCCCGGTGGCCCACGACGGGCGGGGCACCAGAGCCCGCCAGACCATCTGCCCGTGGAAGCCGAGCGAGGCCTCAAGACCCAGCAGGCCCCGCGTCGACGAGCGGATCCCGTCCGCGCCCACGAGCAGCGCGACCCTCCGGTCCGTCCCGTCCGACAACCGCACGCGGACCAGCTCCCCCTCCTGATCCACGGCGACGGCGGTTACCCCGTACCGCACCACGACGCCGCACCGCTCGGCTTCCGCGTGCAGGACGCGGTGCAGTACGGGCCGCGCGATGCCGGCCATCGCCGGTCGCCGTGCACCGATCAGACGCGGCAACTCGACCTCGCCCGCGGGCTCGCCGTCCACGTCCACGTGCGTGATCGTGCTCATGCCGTAGCCCTCGGCCAGACACGCGTCCGCGAGCCCCAGCTCGTCCAGCGCGCGCAGCGAAGGGCCGGTCAGGCACAAGCCCCACCCAGAAGTGGCCGCCGACGGACCGAGTTCGGCGATCTCCACCTGCCACCCGCCGCGCGCCAGGGCGGTGGCCGCCGTCAGACCAGCCACCCCCGCCCCCACGATCACGGCCGTCCGCACACCGCGAAAGCTGTCCATGTACGCCTCCAGAGATCCGACTTCCGCGAAACCGTAGGACGCGCCGGCACTCCGCCTCGTCCGCATCGAGCAACAGCCATCCACTGTCGGCAAGCAACCACGACGACCGTGACGGAACCCTCCTCGGACGCCTGCCCCTCAGCCGGGACGCTCGACCATTCCGCCCTCGGGGGCGGGAACCCTCCACCCTCAGGCCAAGCCCTGCGCCCACTCGACGGCCAGGTGCGCGAAGGCGCGGGCCGCGGCGCTCTGGTAGGTGCTTTCGCGGCGCAGGAGTGTGACGGTGCGGGAGGGGAGCGCGGGGGTGAGGGGGATGGGGGTGAGGTGGGCGTGGTCGTGGGCGATGGCGTCGGGCAGGACGGTGGCCAGCGGGGCGCGCGCCACGATTTCGGTGAGGGCGTTGATGGAGTTGGCCTCCAGGGCGATCCGCAGCCGCACGTGGTGGTCGGCGAAGTGCTGGTCGATGTGCCTGCGGGTGGCGAAGTCCCCACTGAGCAGGGCGAAATGACGTTCGCCGAGGCCGGTGACCGGCAGGGGCCCGGGTGCGCCGAGGTCGGGGTGGTGGGGGCCGACGACCAGGCTGAGGGCCTCGGTGAACAGCGCGGTGGCCTCGACGCCCGGAAGGTGGGTACCGCTGAAGGCGATGCCGAGGTCGAGCCGGTCGGCCAGGAGGTCGGCCTCGATGCGGTCCTGGGTCATCTCGCGCACGTCCAGGGTGATGCCGGGATGGCGGGTGTAGAAGTCGGCGACGAGCGGCCCGGTGAGGTAGGCGGTGAAGGTGGGCGTGACGGCGAGGCGGAGGTGTCCGCGTGCCAGGTCCTGCACGTCGAGGACCGCCCGCTCGCCCGCCGCGAGGTTCCGTAGCGCGCGCCGGGCGTAGTGGGCGTAGGTGGCCCCGGCGTCGGTGAGGCGCACGGTGCGGCCGGTGCGCTCGAGGAGCTGGACGCCCACGGCCTTCTCCAGCTGTTTGACCTGCTGGGACAGGGTGGGCTGGGCGATGCGCAGCTCCTCGGCGGCCCGGGTGAAGTTGGCGTGCTCGGCGACCGCGAGCAAGTAGCGCAGATGACGCAGTTCCGGCTTCATGCCCAAAACTATAGATGAGAGCAATAGGAGTGAGTGGTAATGCGTCTTGGACACTATAGATGCTGGTCGGGCACAGTCAATGACGTCGGCCCCACCGACACCGACACACCCGATCGAAGGGAGTGAAGAGGTCATGCGTCATCTCGCCCAGGGAATCGACCGCTTCCAGCGGGAGGCCTTCCCCGCCAAGGCCGGGCTCTTCGCCCGCCTGGCCACCACCCACCAGCCCGGCACGCTGTTCATCGGCTGCTCCGACGCCCGCGTCGTCCCCGAGCTGATCACCCAGACCGACCCCGGCGAACTGTTCGTCATCCGCACCGCCGGCAACCTCGTCCCCGCGCACACCCCCGGCGCCGACGGCGTCGCCGCCAGCATCGAGTACGCGGTCGCCGTCCTCGGCGTACGGGACATCGTCGTCTGCGGGCACTCCGCCTGCGGCGCCATGACGGCCCTCGCCGAAGGCCACGACCTCAGTGGCGCCCCGGCCATCGCCGACTGGCTGCGCCACGCGGACGCCGCCCTGGCCCGTACCGCGGCCGCCGATGACGGGCACGAGCTCGCCGCGCTGGTCCGGCAGAACGTCGCCGCCCAGCTGGCGAACCTGGCCACCCACCCCTCGGTGGCCCGCGCCCTGGCCGAGGGCCGCGTACGACTGCACGGCTGGGTCTTCGACATCCCCACCGGCACCGTCGAGGACCTCACCGCCGACCCGCGCCCGGCCCTCGCGGCCTGACCCGCCCCTCCATCCCCGCTCCCGGCCCGGCCCGACCTGACCGGCACGCCGGGACCCCTTCTTCCCGATCCTCACGACATCCGGACGATCGGGCCGTACGAAAGGAAACCCCTCTCATGGTGCACGCCCAGTTCGACAACAGCGCCCGTCAGCAGCTCGCGATCGCCGCGGTCGAGGCCAAGATCCGCCGTGACCTGTCCTGGCAGCGGATCGCCGACGCCGCGGGCCTGTCCGTCGCGTTCGTCACCGCCGCCGTCCTCGGCCAGCACGCCCTGCCCGAGCCCGCCGCCAAGGCGGTCGCCGAGCTGCTCGGCCTGGACGAGGACGCCGTACTGCTGCTCCAGACCATCCCCACCCGCGGCTCGATCGAGGGCGGCATCCCGACCGACCCGACGATCTACCGCTTCTACGAGATGCTCCAGGTCTACGGCACCACCCTCAAGGCCCTGGTCCACGAGCAGTTCGGTGACGGCATCATCTCCGCGATCAACTTCAAGCTGGACGTGAAGAAGGTCGCCGACCCCGAGGGCGGCGAGCGCGCGGTCATCACCCTGGACGGCAAGTACCTCCCGACCAAGCCCTTCTGAGCCAGCCGGACACCACGGCACACCCGGGGCGGGCCCGGACCGCGTATCGCCAGGCCCGCCCCGGCACCCACTCCCTCTGGAGGATTCCCATGGACTTCGCACAGCGCACCATCGACATCGCCCGGCAGAACGTCGCCGAGGGCGGCCGCCCCTTCGCGACCGTCATCGTCAAGGACGGCGAGATCCTCGCCGAGTCCCCGAATCTCGTCGCCCAGACCAGCGACCCCACCGCCCACGCCGAGATCCTCGCCATCCGCGAGGCCTGCACGAAGCTGGGCACCGAGCACCTGACCGGCGCCACCATCTACGTCCTGGCCCATCCCTGCCCCATGTGCCTCGGCTCGCTGTACTACTGCTCACCGGACGAGGTCGTCTTCCTCACCACCCGCGACGCCTACGAGCCGCACTACGTGGACGACCGCAAGTACTTCGAACTCGACACCTTCTACGGCGAGTTCGCCAAGGACCACACCGAGCGCCGCCTGCCGATGCGCCACGACGCCCGTGCGGACGCCATCGCGGTGTACCGGTTCTGGCAGGAGCGCAACGGCGGCGAGCGCCGCGTGGCCGACGCCCCCACGTCCCCCTTCTGAGTGGCGAACGCGCCTCCCAGGCATATCCGCCGCTGCCGTGACGCACGACAAATACGCGGGCTTGCCCGTCTGTTGTGTCACTGACTCCGCCTGGGGGACCTGTGGAACTGTGGCTGCTGAACAATCTGCCCACCACCGCGATCGGCGCCGTGATCGTCGGCGGCGTCGTCATCCTGGCCCTGGCGGGCAGCGTGCTGACGCACCGGCTGCACCCGCAGCTGGCGGAAGGCGAGCACAACGACATGGTCGGAGTCGTCCTCGGCATGTACGGCGCCATCTACGGCATCATCCTCGCGTTCGTCGTCGTGACGCTGTGGACCCAGGTGCAGGAAGCCGACGCGGTGGTGCAGAACGAGGCGTCGTCCCTGGCCCAGCTCACCTGGGACAGCGAGGTGTTCCCGCCCGCCCAGCGCGACCGCGTCCACGCGGCCGTCGGCGCCTACACCCACAAGGTGGTCGACGTGCAGTGGCCCCTCATGCGGACCGGCAAGCCCCGGTACTCCGTCGCCCAGCAGCAGATGCGTGACCTGTTCACCTCTCTCCAGACGTACGAACCGCGTACGGAGAGGGAGAAGGCCTTCTACCGCAAGGCGACCGACGACCTCAACGCGGTGGTCACCCACCGCCGCGCCCGCATGACCATCGCCGACCAGGAACTCCCCGGGATCCTGAAGACCCTGGTGTACGGCGGCGCGCTGGCGTTCATCCCCCTGACCTTCCTCTACGGCATCAACAGCCGCCGCGTCCAACTCCTGTTCGTCGGCGCGGTCGCCGCCCTCATCGGATTCAGCCTGCTGCTCGTCGTCGTCCTGGACCACCCCTTCGCGGGCAACATCAGCGTCGACACGGCGGCGTACAAGGTGGGCCCGCTGGCACAGTTCTGGTGACGTCGCACGAGGGCGGGAGGGTTCGGCGGGGGCGGTGAAGTCGCCTGGGTAATCTGCACGACGTGATCAACCCATACGAGAGTTCTGACGACGCCGCGGTCGCGATAGCCGGGGCACGGGCCGGCGCGGACGTGGTCCGGAGCGTGTACGGCCAGCGCCTCAACCGCATCGACAAGGGCGCCGGGGACTTCGCCACCACCGCCGATGTGGAGGCGGAGAAGGCGATCCTCGGCGTCCTTCGCGCCGCGCGGCCCGACGACGCGGTGCTGGGCGAGGAAGGCGGACAGCAGGGTGTCGCCGACGCTGCGCGCCAGTGGATGGTGGACCCCCTGTGCGGCACTCTGAACTACGCCGTCGGCAACATGCTGGTGGCCGTCAACGTGGCCCTGCGCGGCGGGGCGGCCGCGGTGGCCGACCCGTTCAGCGGTGAGGTCTTCTTCACCGACGGGCAGACCGCCTGGGTGCGGCATGACGGGGCCGACGACACCCTGCTGACACCCTCGCCCGCCACCCGGCTCGTGGACGTCAACCTGGACCCGCCGTTCCCGAGCGCCCCCCGACTCCGGGCCGTGGACCTGCTGGCCCACCCCGACTTCGTCGAACGCTTCCGGCCGCGCGTCGTGTCCACCACGCTGGCGCTGGCCTGGGTCGCCGCCGGCAAGCGCGCCGCGTACGTCACCGACGGCGGAGACCTCTCCAACAGCGTGCACTTCGCAGCGGGCATCGCCTTGTGCCGGGCCGCGGGCTGCGTCGTCACCGGAATCGACGGCGGCCCGCTCGGAGAGACAGGCCGCGGCCTCGTCGCAGCAGCCGACGGCGAGACGCACGGGCAGCTGATGACGCTGCTGCGGGCCCGCTGACCGGCTGCCATCGGCCGGGCCTGGCAGGGGGAGCCGGAGGGTGCCCACACCATCCGGCAGCCGCACAAGGGGACGCGACTTCTTCTTCGCGCGTGCGGCCCTCTGGACTGGCACCGCAGGGGCACGGCCTCACCAGCGTGCCCATCCGGGCCGCCACCGGCATCTGGCTCGCCCCGCGTCCCCTCCGCTGAACACCGGATCCACCTTGCGACAGTATGGCCATTTACGCTGGTCAAACCGTGGATAGCTCAACCAGGTCGTGGGCCCGGGCGACTGGCAGGAGCCCGTACCAGTCTGAGGCACCGTCGGCCCACCGGGCGCGCGGGACACCCGGGTCACGTCACCGCTACGAGGGACGTTCACGGCGCGGCAGCACGCTTCCGTCGGCCCCGGCGGCTGTCCATACTTCCCGCATGGAGTCCGCGTCGTGGGCGGCCACCGCCCTGAGTATGCTGGTCGCCGTCTCGGCCCTGATGGTGTCGCTGTGGTCCGCCCGTCGGCAGGCTGCCGACGCCCAGAAGGCGGCCATCATGCGCTTGGTGGCCGAGTTCATCGTCAGGTGCCGCACGGATGACTTCCAGGCGGCTCAGCGGGCCGTGGTGGCGGAGCTGAAGAGCGAATCGGCACCGGATCCGCAGGGAGGCATCTCCGGCCTGCCCGAGCCCCTGCAGAGCCAGGTCAAGAAAGTCGGAGGGTTCTACCAGGATCTGGGAACCCTAGTGGTTCTGGGGGCCATTCCGGAGTACCTGGTCGTGGCCCTCTACTACCGCTTCCTCCGCGAGGTGTGGCTGGCCGTCTGGCCGTACCTCGAGCGTGAGCGGGTCATGCTGGACGCGCAGAACGCCGGAAGCGTCTGGGGTTCCTTCGAGCACGTCGCCGTCTTTGCGCTCAACACTCCCTTCGCCGACATCGCCAAGATGTTCCGCAGGCGCACCTACGTCGCCTGAACCGGTCGGGTGCGTGGCCATCGCGGGTTCTCTGCCGAAACAGCGAGCAGGGCCATCGTTAGGGCTTATGCGGGTCACTCCAGGGTTTCGTTGGCCTGCTGGACGATGTACCAGCAGTCGGAGCACAGGTCGAGCCACCGGGGGCCCGCCGTGGGGGAGTTGATGATGATCGCGGCGGTGGCCGGGTGGCCGCAGCCCAGGCATGGATGGTCCTCGTCGCGGGCTCGGCGGGTCAGTGCGGGCCGGGACACGTCGTCGGGTGCCTCGGCGAGGAGGGTCGGCTCGGCGGCGATCAGGTGCAGGAGTGCCGTGGCGGCCGCGGGGTTCATCGCGGCGCCAGCCGGGTGGCGGGGGCGGACTCGGCGGAGCGCGTTGCGCCGTTGTGCGTTGATGCGGGTGCTCTTCGGCGCGAGGGCCGTGGTGTGTTGCTCATCGGTAGTCGGCGTCGAGGAGGTGGCGGGCCTCGACGCGGGGCGGGGTCCAGACGGGCCGGTAGTCGGGGTGGGTGTGGAAGCGGGCGGCGGCGTGCCGGAGGGCCAGGCCGAGTCCGTCGATGAAGGCGGCGTCCCGCGGGGAGAGCGCCGGGTGGTCCCGGTGGAGGAGGAGGTCGCTGTGGATGACGAGTTGGGCGTTGACGGCATAGGCGAACGGGTCGTTCGCCGCGGCCGGGCCGAGGTCGGCGATCCGGTCGGCGAGGAAGTGGTGGAGCGCCTCGTACTGCGCGGTGATCATCATCCGGTCGGTGCACCCATTCGATCGAGCCGCGAACCACCAAGGCGCGGGACCTTGTTGGCGCGGTGCTTTCCTGGCAGGCCCTCAACTGCCCGAAGGCGTCTCGTGCTCCTTCGGAGGATAGAAGGCGAGGCCACCCTAAGCGGCGCGGCGGGCGCCCTGTGTGGAACGTGGCTGTGTGTGCCCTGCCCGCGGGGTGGCTGCGGGCGGGCCGTCGAGACCTCCGTTCCGCCGGTCGCTGTGGATGGGTTCGCTACGGCGCCCTGGGCAACGGGCAGTACGTACACCACTGCCGTTGACGCGGCCCCCTCGTCACATCAGGGTGGCCGACTTGGCGGCCTGCTCGATCTTCGCGCGGTGGGCTGCGCGGGCTTCCTCGTCGATGCGCATCTCGTTCTCGGCGCGCACCCCGGTCCGGCCGTCGAGGCCCTCGCGCAGGATGTCGGCGTGCCCGGCATGCCGGATGGACTCGCCGAGGACGTGGACCATGACGGCGAACAGGTTCGTGTTGGGGTGAGGCTCCGGCCACCACGGCACGTGGCCGGGGGCGTCGAGGGGGAGTGTGTTGATCGTCGCGTCCGAGTGTTCCCACGTGCGCCGGTAGAACTCGATGATCTGATCGCGGGTCTCGTCCTCGGCAGCCCACAGATCGCTGCCGTCGGAGTCCTGCCACCGGGGCAGCGGTTCCGGGGAAGGGCGGTCGAAGACCTCGCCGAAGTACCTGGCCTCGACGGTGGCCACGTGTTTGACCAGGCCGAGCAGGTTGGTCCCGGTCGCTGTCAAAGGCCGGCGGGCGTCGTACTCGGACAGGCCGTCGAGTTTCCAGAGCAGCGCCTTGCGGTCCCGCCGCAGTCTCCTGTGCAGGGTGTCCTTCGCGAAGTCATCGATCATGCGACATGAGCCTGCCACGGGCGGCTCACGGTCTCAAGATCGATCGGCAACTGCTGGCCGATCGCAGAGGGCCTGGCGCATCAGGTGCGGTCGTGCAGAGTGACTTGGTAGCCGTCGGGGTCGGCGAAGGTGAACGTCCGGCCGAAGGGGCCGTCGACCGGTGCGGAGACGATGGTGCGGCCGTCGGCGACGAGAGCGTCGTGGATGGCCTGGACGTCGGTGGCGTGGAGCCAGATCGCGGCACCGATGCCGGGCTGGGCGACGGATGCGAGATCGGTGCCGGGAAGGACGTCGCGGAGTGCGAACGCGATCGGCTTCGTCTCGAAGACGACGGCGTGCGGGGGTCCGGCCTGGGAGCGGACGAGGCCGAGGTACTGCTCGTAGAACGCCTGCGACGCGTCGAGGTCGCGCACTTGGAGCGAGATGAAGTCGGGGCCGGTGACGGGCATGATGATGCTCCTTCTCTCCATGTCAGCTTTCTGACACGACTCAATGTATGTCAGACTTCTGACATGAATCAAGACGGTGTCGACCTGGAGACGTCACTGGGCTACCTGTTGAAGGAGGCGTCGAGTGTCCTGCGTTCAGCCATGGAGGAGGTGCTGCGGCCGCTCGGGATGACCGTGACGCACTACTCCTGCCTCGAACTGCTGGCTCAACGGCCGGGCTTGTCGAACTCCGAGCTCGCGCGGGGCGCGTTCGTCACACGGCAGACGATGAACGTGCTGCTCCAGAACCTCGAACGAGAGGGCTACGTGACCAGGCCCGCGGAGGCACCTGTCGGGAAGGCTCTTCCCGCACGGCTCACGCCTCGCGGCCGGCGGAGCCTGGAGAAGGCGACCGTGGCGGTCCGGTCCGTCGAGGTCAGGATGCTGGCCGGCATGACGGAGGCCGAGCAGGCAGGCGCGTTCCGGATCCTGCGGAGCATGATCTGTTCCCTGCGCGATGGCGATGAGGGTACGTAGCTCGTTCCTCGTTCCCTGTTCCTCGGCGCGCGTCTCGGAGCGTCTCGGCGCATCTCGATACGTCTCGGCATGTCCCGCCGCGCCCGGGCAGGAGCGCGGCCGAGTGAGGGACGGGAGAGGCCGTCTCCTCGTGCGGCTGCGTCTGGGGCGTCCCCCGGGGTCCCGGGCGGTGGTGGGGGTGGACCGTCCATGACCCCAGGGGGATGCCTGAGCGTGAGTGTTGGCCTTCGTTGCGCTGGCGCTCGCCTATGCGCGGCAGTTCACGCTCCGGGTGACTGTGCCGTGGCGACCCTCGGCCGCCGCATCGGCGCAGATCGGATTCAGTGCGGCTTCACGTACTGAACCTTTACGACGTTCGGCACCTGGGGCAGCTTCTTGCGGCCCGTCAGGAGCGCCTGCGCGGAGGTGTCGTTCATCAGGTAGCGGCGGAAGAAGGCGCTGGTGTAACCCGTGGCGATCTTGCGCTGGGTGGTCTCGTCGAGCCCCTTGTGCTGCTGGTTCGTGCCGTCCTGGGAGACGCAGCGGCCGGGCCGCTTGCCGGGGACCGCGTCGTTCTCACCGGATACCTGCCCGCTGCGGGGGGACCACTGGGTGTTGAAGTAGTTGTGGTTGCCGCCGGTGAGGGTGATGCCGTGGAGCGGGGCCTTGTTGCGGCCCTTGTTCCACTTGACGTACTCACCGGTGTTGACTTGGTCGCAAGTTCCCCACAGCACGGCCATCGGGACTCGGGTGACGGGCTCGTTTTCCCAGGTGGCGGTGGGTGCGAGGCCGAGTGCCGCCTTCACTTTCACTCCGGCGGGCCAGTCGCCGTGCCGCTTGTCGGAGGCGTGCTGCATGACTCCGCCGCCGCCCATGGAGTGACCGAGGGTGCCGACTCGGCCGAGGTCCACGTGTCTGGTGAAGGAGGCTGAGCTCGACCGGCCGGTCTTCGCTTCCTTGAGCTTGCCCTTGAGGGGGCCCTTGCCCGCGTTGAGCTGCCGCCACAGGTCCAGGTGCTTGTTGATGAGGCCCGCGCGTGCCTGGTACACCGAGTCGGCCTGGCCGCTGCTGGTGGCGTTGATTCCGTTGGCCCCCATGGAGACCACCACGAAGCCCTGCCGGGCCAGGTCCTTGGCCAGGTAGTCGTAGCCGGAACTGCTCGGCAGCGAGGTGATGCCCGGCCGACAGGGCCACGCCGAAAGGCGGGCGCCCATCTTGTCCATGATCTTCAGCTGCCTGGCCGCTTCGGCCTTGTCGCCTGCTTTCTCGGCCGCGGCCAGCGCCTTTCTGGCCTTCACCATCCGATTCTGCGCGGCACGGTCCGCGCAGGTGTTCCAGAGGCCGTGCTGCATGACG
This sequence comes from Streptomyces sp. NRRL B-1347, assembly GCF_000720325.1. Taxonomy (GTDB): domain Bacteria; phylum Actinomycetota; class Actinomycetes; order Streptomycetales; family Streptomycetaceae; genus Streptomyces. Next base: position 21,074 of record NZ_JOJM01000038.1, on the reverse strand, counting down.
ATCAGCGGGTGCCTGCCAGGGGCCACACCCTTGGCGCCCGGCCCCTTCGGGTAGTGCACCACCGCGGCGATCTCGTTCTTCCCCTGGTACGGCGGCGCGGGCACGAAGGCCTGCTTCCCCAGGTCGTACGTCACCCGGCCCACCGACGGCGAACCGGACCCTGCGGCGCCGGGCGAGACCGCACCGGCCGCGGCCGCCGGGTGCGGGATGGCCACCCCGAGCATGGTCACCGCGGCGCCCGCGCACAGAGCCGCTGTGCCGACTCGGCCGCCGAAGGATTTCCTGCCGTGTATCTCCACCGCCACGCGCGGTCCTGCCTTTCACATCCTCGTCGATGGAAGAGTCGCCGCCAGTGATTCCTGGGTGGCGATAGGCCGCAGCGGATGCCCGGCGCATCTTCCATCGACATGTCACGTTACGTATGACCGACCGCGACCTGGGGGGTTACTTCCCCGCTCACTGCGGACGGATTCCGCAGGTTAACGTGCAGTTGTTAGGGATGTGTCAGGGTGAAAATCCCGCCTGCGAGCCTATTGAGTTCGCTATTGCCCTGAGTGAGCCTCTTTCATCCTCTGCTGGAGGGTGAAACGGGCTGGGCGACGGGTGTGGTCAGGAGGCAGGGCACCTCGCCGTCGGCGTACAGGTTCCACTCATCACACCGGCGCCCGGAGGAGCTCACTGCAGCCAATTTTGTGCGCGCAGAGAACACTTGGAAGGCGCTGCCAGGCAAGCATCGTTTGTACGGACGCGTAACTTCTACGCGTAAGGGGCCTGTCTGCAACCGACGGTTCCGCGCGCTGTATCAAGGGAGTGAGTCATGAGTTCTCAGGTGAAGGCATTCGGGTTCGGCATGCCGTGGGAGTCGTTGTACGGGTACAGTCAGGCCACTCAGGTCGGTGACACGGTTTATGTGTCGGGGCAGCTGTCTCATGACCGTCACGGCAACTTCGTGGGTGCCGACGACTTCGAACTGCAGGTCCGCACCACGCTGGAGAATCTGGACCTGGTGCTGAGGCAGTTCGGGGCCGAGCGCAGCCAGATAGTGGAGACCACGGTTCTGGTGAGGAACCTACGGGAGAACTTCGACACGACAGCACGCCTCCACGCCGAGTACTTCGGGGAGCACCGGCCCGCCAGCACGGTCGTGGGTGTTTCCGACTTGGCACTGCCGGACCAAATCGTGGAGATCGGCGCGCTCGTGCGTCTCGATGTGAAGCCATAGGTGAGGAGGTCGGCCTGATTCCTTCGGCCTCTTTCATCCTGAATAGTTGCAGGTCAGCTGCGTGTGGACAGCTTGGGCGATGGTGCCGATGCGGCGGGTGGAGCATCTGGCTCGCCGGAGCAGCTGCCCGGCTTTCAACTGGGCGAAGGCGCGTTCGCCGGGGGCTCTCAGTCGGGCGTGGTGGTGGCTGAACTGCTGGTAATGCTCGGGCTGTTCTCGGTGGCGGTCGTATGGGGTGCGGAAGGTGGCGCTGGCACCTTGGCAGGCGCGGTCCGCGAGGACGTCCAGGGCTTCGACCACGTAGCGCCGGGCGGTGGCCTGCGATATAGCGAACCCGGCACCGAGCCGAGCGAACGTCTCGTTCTTACGCAGGCGGACCAGGGTGAGCAGTGCCTGGTCGAAGCAGCCGAGCTTGCGCCAGCGGGTGTTGCGGGTCCAGCGGTGCTCGTACAGCAGCCAGGCAACATGCTCGACGAGCTCTTGCGGGACGTCGAGCATGGCAGGACACGGAACCAACAGGGCCCCTTCGGTCGCCGGTGTGATGAGTGAAATCACCACGCCGACGACGAGGGGCCCTGCCTCGTCACCGCACGCGCTGAACAGCCCATTTCACCCATCAGCACAGGATGAAAGAGGTTCAGTGGCAGCGTGGTCCGCTCGATGGGCCGCTGTGTCCGGGGCACGAGGGGCATGTTGCGCTGGAGCCTGCGCCTGGTGCACTTCACGTATGTCGCCTGGAAGTTCGCGAGGACGGGCTTCGGTCTGCCGCCAGTTCGCTGAGCCTGGTCTTCTTGACCGGGTCGCGGACGGAAACCAGGCTGTGCCGACGCAGACGCCCGGGGGAGCGCCGCCGTCGAGGCTGTGCGGCGCTCCCTCGGTGGTGTCTATGCGCCGGGCGGCAGGTCCAGGACTGGCAGCAGGTCGAGGCCCGTGCGCAGTACGTCGATCTGTGCGTCGGCCTGGAACAGCTGCTCACCGGCGGGCAGCGGGCTGGTGCCGAACGCGTCGGCCAGGGCGTCGGCCCCGGTCGGCGTGAGGTACAAGGGCGCGTTCTCGGTGCTCACCCCGGTCGGGGAGAGCCTGGTTCCCTCGGCGGTGTAGGTGATGAAGTCGACCTTCTGGCCGAGGTGGGTGACGGTGAGGGTGCTCATCCTGCCGATCCGGAAGGTGCTGTTGAGGTCCGTGAACTCGGCCCGCTTGTCGTCGGCCCGCTGGAAGGCGAAGCCGCCCTTGGCCGACGCGGTCACACCGGGCAGGTCGCCGTTGAGGGTTGCCGAGTCCGAGGTTCCGCGCATGCACCGGTTGCCGCGCTCATCGGTGACCACGGTGGCCGGAGCGACGGCGTCCAGTTCGATACGGGCTTCGCGCAGTGCCGTGGTGGCCTCGTCGGTCAGGCAGTACGTGAAGGGTGCATTGCTGAGAGGCAGTGACGGAACGAGGCTCGGTGCGGGGTCTTTGGCCGCTGCTGGTGTGGCCAAGGCCGCGAGGGCCGTCAGGCACATCGTGGCGAGTACTCCGGCGCGAAGGCGTGACTTCTTCAGCTCCTGCATGGCAGAAGTCCAGGGCGGTGGGGGTGGGCCGCCGTGCGGCGGGCGCGGTGATCAACGCAGGCCGGTCCGGCCCGTCACGCCGTTGCGACGGCCAAGCGCCCGAGTGGAGGTATGGAACGGGATGCACTGGGTCACCGTGGCCTGCACGGTGACCAGTTCACGGAAGGCACCTCCCCAGCCCTGCCGGGGCAGGCGATGATCTTCAAGCGCCGTGGACCTGGCAGGATGAGCAGGCACTGGAAGGGCAAGGCACACCACCCCTGCGGCACTCAGCACCAAGTCGCGGTCAAGCCGCGCCAGTACAGCGCGCGCCCACCCGCCAAGGCCCGAAGCGAAAGCACACACCCATGCGACGAGCAACCGCGTACCTCACTCTCCTCCGTGCACCCCTTCTGCTGGCGGCGAGTGCCTGCTCCAGTGACAGGGACAGTGGCAGTGACAGCGGCAGCCCGGACAGCCCGCCGCCCGCCGCAGTCAGCGACAAGCAGGCACGGCAGGTCCTTGGCCGTGTCGTGGCGCGAGCGCCGAAGCTGACCGCGGGACGGTTCTGCGATGAGCTCGCCTATCAGAAGGACGCGTGCGCCTACACGCGCAAGCAGGCCGACGACTTCTGCCTGAAGCCGGGCACCGCACCCCGTGTGTTGCGTTCCGCGGTGGTCCGGAACACCGAGGACTCCGCCGGCGGCCGGGTGCTGGAGATCGAAGGCAAGACCGCGGGCGGGCAGCGCTACGTCTCCGAGTTCTTCGTCACCGCGCCCGATGGCACACCGCAGGCGTCGACCGCCGTCTACTGGTCAGGAGCAGGACTCGGCGACTCACCTCTGGGTGAGGACAACAAGGTCCTGCCGCAGTCCGAATGCGGCGACCGCGCAGACGGCTGAGCCGTCGCCGAGGCCGGGCCCTCTTGCCGGGGCCGAGTGGGGCTCCCACACTGCCGCTCTACGGGCACAGGGCAGACAGAGCGCAGGGCGATGGGGGAGGGCTGATGGCAGCGCGACGGCGTCGGCGGCCGCGGAAGCGGACGCGCAGGCAGTTGCAGGGCTGGGGCAGCGTGGCGGCGGTGGTCGCTGCCGTGTGGGTGGTGGGGAACTGGGCGGTGGTGTGGCCCGTCCTGGTGGCCGTGCTCGTGGTCTCCGGGTTGGGCGGCGCCGGCTGGGGCCTGTGGCGCGCGCACCGGCTCGCGGTGGGCAAGGACCGGCAGTGGCGGGCGCAGGAGGAGGCGAGGGCGCGGGAGCTGTCGATGGCGGAGGTCGACGCGCTCACTTGGCAGGAGTTCGAGCGGTACGTCGCCGAGCTGTGCCTGCGGGACGGCTGTACGAAGGTCGTCGTCAGCGGCAGGAGCGGCGACCTGGGCGCGGACGTCGTCGGCTACCTCGCCGACGGCCGCAAACTCGTCGTCCAGTGCAAGAAGTACGCGCCGCATCGCAGCGTTCCCTCGCAGGACATGCAGAAGTTCGTCGGCACGGCCCGTCTGGAGCACGGCGCGGACGTCGCCCTGTTCGTCACCACGTGCCGCGGCTTCACGAAGGACGCCCTCGGGCTCGCGGTGCGTCAGGGCATCGTCGCCATGCACCGCGACCTGCTGGGCGCCTGGGTCAAGGGCGCCCATCTGGAGACGCTGATCCCGCTGAGCGGAAGCGGTGGCGGTGCCGCGCGGCGTCCGCCCGCCTGAGAAGAAGCCACCTGCGGCACGGGCCGTGCGGGGCATTCAAGCGAGGGCGAAGGCGAAGGCGAGGGCAAGGGCGAAGGCGAAGGCCGCGCGGCCCGCCACGGGCCCCGGTGGGAGACCCAGCGGCCGGCCGGGGGAGTCCGGCCGCTGGGAGACATCGACGGCGGTGGGTGTCACCGCCGTGGGCGGCCTCAGCGTCGCGGCAGCAGCGCCCCGGCGCCGAGGGCCATGACCAGGAGCAGACAGGCGGCGCTCAGCAGGCTCTCCCGCATGCCCGGTGTGAAGTCCCCGGCGAGGAGCGCGCCGAAGACGGCGATGCTCACCGCTCCGCCCGTCTGACGACTGGTGTTGAGCAGCGCCGCCGCCGTGCCCGCCCGTTCGGGGGCGACGCTGTCGAGCATCAGGGAGGTCAGCGCGGGCATGGCGAGGGAGCCGCCGATGCCCAGCGGGATCATCAGAAGGGCGGTCACCCACGGGTGTGTGTCGGCGTCGACGGGGAGCAGTACGCCGCAGCCCAGGGCGACGATCAGCAGCCCGGCGACGACCACCGTCCGGCGACCGAAGCGGGTAACCGCCCGCGGCGAGAGGTAGTTGACGTTGGCGGTGATCAGCGCCATCGGCACGAACATCAGCCCGGCCGAGAGCGCCGACTGGCCCCGCTGCTCCTGGAAGAAGAGGCTCAGCACGAACACCCCGCCGTAGAAGGCGGCGTTGAGGGCGAAGCCCGAGATGACCGGCACGGTGACGCCGCGCAGCCGGAACAGCTCAAGGGGCAGCATCGGTTCCGGCCGCCGCGCCTCGATGGTCACGAAGGCGGCCGCGCACACCACCGCGACCACGGTCGCCGCGAGGACGGTACGGGTGAACCCGTCGTGCCCGCCCTCGATCACGGCGAAGGTGAGTCCGGCGAGGGCCAGTACGGCCGTCACCTGCCCCGGCAGGTCGAACGCGACGGAGTGGCGCGGGGAGCGCGCCGCCCGCATCAGGGCCAGGAACCCGACGATCCCGGTGGGCACGTTGAGGCAGAACACGGCGCGCCAGCTCCACTCCGTGGTGAGCAGCCCGCCCAGGACGGGCCCCGCGGCGATGGCGACCGCGCCGCCGACCGTCCACAGGGCGATGCCGCGCGCCCGCTCGTCCGGATCGGAGAAGGCCTGGCGGATCAGCGCGAGCGAGGCGGGCACCATCACCGCTGCCGCGCTGCCCTGCACCACGCGAGCCCCGATCAGCACCCCCAGCGTCGGCGCCGCCCCGCAGGCCAGCGAGGAGAGGGTGAAGACACCGAGCCCCCAGGCGTACGCGCGCCGCGCGCCCACCGCGTCCGAGAGCGCCCCGGCGGAGAGCATCAGGGCCGCGAACATCAACGTATAGCTGTCGACGACCCACTGCAGGCCGGACATCGAGCCGCCGAGGTCGTCCCGCATGGCGGGCAGCGCGACGTTGACTCCGGAGACGTCGATCGTGATCACGAAGAAGCCGAGGACGGCGGCGACGAGCGCTGCGCGGGGAGAGCCCGGCCGTTCCGGCTCGCCCCCGGTGGATGCGCTCGCCTCAGCTGCCGTGCCCGCGCCGGACCGCGTCGTACTCATGGTGCACTGCTCCTCACCGCGCTGTCGCTGTGGATACGGCAAGCAGCGTGCCCTGCGACCTGCGGTCCCTGGCAGGCCGAGCTGTGAGGGGGAGCGCTGTGCCTGGCCCTGACACGGCCCCCCTGCGCGCGGCGTTCTTTGCGAGAATGAACGGATGAGCGAAGGTACGGAACTGGGCCGCTTCCTCCGCGCCCGCCGCGGGCAGCTCCGCCCGCAGGACGTGGGCCTGCGGGCCGGTACGGGCGTCCGCCGCACCCCGGGGCTGCGCCGCGAGGAGCTGGCGACCCTCGCCGGGGTCAGCGTCGACTACTACACGCGCCTGGAGCGCGGCCGCGAGACCCGGCCCTCACCCGCCGTCGTCGCCGCGCTCGGCGAGTCGCTCCAGCTCTCCGACGACGCCCTGCACCGGCTGCACGAGCTGGTGGCGCTCGCCGCGGGCCAGTCGCCCGCGCCGTCCCCGGGCCCGGCGCGCACGGTGCGGGAGTCGGTGCGCATCCTGCTGGAGACGGTGCGCCCCGCACCGGCGTACGTCGTCAGCCGCACCAACGACCTGCTCGCCGCCAACCGGCCCGGTCTGCGGCTCTTCGCCGGCATCACGGACTGGCCGTGGGAGCACCGCAACATCACGCGTTACATGTTCCTGCACCCCATGGGCCGCAAGCTGTACCGCGACTGGGAGGAGATGGCGGCGCACAGCGCGGGCCACCTGCGCGCGGTGGCGGGCGCCGACCCGGACATGCCGGAGCTCGCCCAGCTCGTCGGCGAACTCGTGGTGAAGAGCCCGGAGTTCGCCCGGCTGTGGGAGCGGTACGACGTACAGGAGCGCGGCGGCGGCCAGAAGCACTTCCGGCACCCGGAGGTCGGCTCGCTCTGCCTCTCCTTCGAGGTGATGACGATCTCCCGCACGGACGGCCAGCGCCTGGTCACCTACCAGGCCCCGCCCGGCACCCCGGACCACGACGCGATGCTGCTCCTCGACATGGCGAGCCCCGAGGAAGCGGCGCTCCCCGAGGGGGCCGAGCGGTAGCGGCCCGCCCGCACCCGAGCCCGACGCGCCCGCCCGTCCAGGAGGAATTCCTCCTGGACGGGCGGGCGCTTTCTTTTCCGCGACAGAGGTGACGGAGCCCACGGTTCGTGGAATCCCCGGCCGGAATACGGGAAATCCGGAACATGTCGGCGTGCGGGCCGGAGCGGTGTGCATTCGGCGAAAGCCGCCGCCGCAAGAGCGGCAGGCCGCGGCGTGGCCCGGAGCCGTGGTGCAGCTAGGTGCACCACAGCTTGCTGCACGCGGCACCGGTAGCGGCTCAACTCCCTGATGAGGCACCGTGATTCGCGTGCTCGCCGGACAGCCGTGCCGGGGCGTCCCCCTCACCTCCACCCGTCCGATCCGCCATTCGGTACGGGCGCTCGGGGGATCGAGGGTCCACACGAATGATTCGTTGCCGACGCACAAATGCTGCGCTGAGTAGAACGAATTGAGGAACGATGCAGAGTCTTGACATGCTGGCCGAGGACAAACCCGATTCCGTGGTCGAACTCTCACCGGGCGACATCGGTGGGCAATACCGTACGCACTCGGCGACCACCCCGCACGGGCTCATGAGCGAGCTGCCGCTGACCCGGGCCGCGGCCCGCTCGGTGGGCGACGGCCGCCTGCTGACCCGCCGCGTGCTGAGCGGTGAGGACGACCGACTGCTCGCCGTGGTCGGGCCGTGCTCGATCCACGACGTGAACGCCGGTCTGGCGTACGCGAAGTCGCTGCGCGAGCTGGCCGCCGACTTCGCTGACGACCTCGTGCTCGTCATGCGGGTGTACGTGGAGAAGCCCCGCACCACGGTCGGCTGGACCGGGCTGCTCACCGACCCGGCCCTCGACGGCAGCCTGGACGTCAACCGCGGCCTTCGCGCGGCGCGCACGCTCATGCTGGAGATCGCCGAGATGGGGCTGCCCATCGCGACGGAGTGGCTGAGCCCGTCGGCCCCGGTGTACCTGGCCGACCTGATCTCCTGGGGAGCCATCGGCGCGCGGACCGTGGAGAGCCAGGTGCACCGGCAGCTGGCCAGCGGCCTGCCCATGCCCGTGGGCATGAAGAACGGCAGCACCGGCTCCGTGGGCGTCGCCGTCGACGCCATCCGGTCCGCGGCCGCGCCGCACGCCTACCTTGGCGTCGACCGGGACGGCAGGGCGGTCACGCTGCGGACGAGCGGCAACCCCGACTGCCACGTGGTGCTCAGGGGAGCCTCGGGCCGGCCCAACTACCACCCCGAGAACGTGCGCGAGGCGGCCCGGCTCCTGGCGGCGGCCGCGCTGCCGACCGGCCTGGTCATCGACGCAAGCCACGGCAACAGCGGCAAGGACCACGAGCAACAGGCCGTGGTCGCGCGGGAGATCGGCGCCCAGGTCGCGGCGGGCAACCCGGACGTCCGCGGCGTCATGCTGGAGGGCTTCCTGATCCCCGGGCGCCAGGAACTCGGCCTGGACGAGCCCGTGTTCGGCCAGAGCGTCACCGACGCCTGCATGGGCTGGGACGCCACCGTGGACGTGCTCCGCGACCTCGCGGCCGCGGCCCGCCAGCGCCGCGCCGTGACCGCCGCGGCCCGCTGACCCGCTGACCACCGTACGCCCCGCGACTCGCCGGAAGGAACAGGAGAGCGAGCATGCTGGACATTCCCGCGCTGGGCCCGACCGGGCCCTACCGGACGCGGAACCGCACCACCGTGCCGGACGCTTCGGGCAACCCGGCCCTCGAACTGGCATCAGTGCCCGGCCTGGTCGTCTCCCACTGGATCGACCAGCTGCGTGACCACCCGCCCCTGTCCGTCGGTGAGACGGCGGAGGTGCTCAGGAAAGCGGCCGACGTCTTCGAAGGCCAGGAGGTCCTGGGCGACGGCCTGGACGCCCACGAGCGGCGGACGGCGACGCTGACGGGCACGCCCCTCGCGGTCGTGCGCGAGTGCGACCGGCTCATCACGCGGACCCTGCGCGACGTGGGACGGCCCCCGTCGGCGGCACGGCCCACGGGCTGCGCCCCGCTCGGCACCGCCGTGCCCGGCGCACCCCCGGCAGGCGCCGCGTGGCGCCGCACCGGGGACGTCTTCGCCGTGCACGCGGCGGGCAACAGCCCGGGGGTGCACGCCATGTGGCTGGAGGCCCTCGCGCTCGGCTACCGGGTCGTCGTGCGCCCCTCCACCCGGGACCCGCTCACCCCCTTCCGGCTCGTCAGCGCGCTGCGGCAGGCGGGAGTGCCGTCGACGCAGCTGGTCGTGGCGCCCTGCGACCACGCGACGGCGGACCTGATCATCGAGCGCTCGGACCGCGCCCTGGTGTACGGCGGCCAGGACGTCGTCGACAAGTACCGCAACCGCGCCGACGTCCGGCTCCAGGGCCCGGGCCGCTCGAAGCTGGTCGTGGCCGCCGACGCCGACCGGGCCGCCGGGCTCGGCCTCGCGCGGACCGGTGCGCTCTACCATGCGGGAACCGCGTGCACCGCGACCACCGGCGTCCTCGTCGAACAGCACCCGACGGACTTCGCCGGGGAACTGGCCGCCGCACTGCGCCAGGTGACACCGGCCCGGCCCCTGGACGACACGGCCCTCCTGCCCTGCCTGCCGGAGGCCGGCGCGGAACGCCTCGCGGCGGCGGTCCTGAACCGGGCCAAGGACGCGGTCGTGCACCTGGCCCCGCGCGTCGAACGGCTCGGCGGCGAGGGCTCCCTGGCGACCGTGACGCCCGCGGTCGTGGAGCTGGAGTCCGCGAGGAACCCGCTGCTCTCGTACGAGGTGCCCTTCCCGTGCGTGTGGGTCGCCCCCTTCGAGCGGGGTGCCGTGGACGTCCTCGACGACTCCTTGGTCCTCTCGCTGCACACCGACGACATGGAGCTCGTCGCCGAGGCCGCTGAGCTCACGGCGGTCTCCAACGTGTACCGCGGCAAGCCGACCTCCTGGCTCCACCCGGACGTACCGCACGACGGGTTCCTCGGCGAGTTCCTGATGCGGGCCAAGGGGCTGGCCCACGGCGACGGGTGAGCAGCCGGACCGCACGCAGCACGAGGGATCCGCACGCAACGCAAGGGACCCGCACGCACCACAAGGGACCCGCACTCAACGCGAAGGAGTGGCAAGTGAAGATCAACTCCAGGAGTGACCTCGACTTCATGGAGCGGATACAGCAGGAAGTGACCGCCCACCGCGGCGCGTCCCGCTCCGACGAGACGTACTACGCGGCCAAGCTGGCCGAGGTCTGGCACCGCGCGGAGCAGACGCCCGCCTACGCCTCGCTCGGCACGTTCTCGCCGCGGGCGCTCCTCGACCTGCGCGCGACGTCCAAGGACGACCTCAAGGCCCGGCCCCTCGACTTCCTGCGGGTACCAGTCGACGCGGGCCTGAAGTACTACCAGACCACCGGGACGACGGGCCTCCCCACGCCCACCCCGCGCACGGCCCAGGACATGATCGCCAACACCGTGTCCGTCGCCGAGGCCTGGCGCCCGCTGCTGGCGGACGGCGGACACCGCGCGCTGATCCTGCTGCCCTCGGACATCGTGCCGGTGGCCGACCTGATGGTCGGCGTCTGCGAGTTCCTCGGCGTACCCCATGTCAAGGCCTACCCGTACACCACCGGGATCTCCGACTGGGACCGCATCATCGGCCTGTGGGAGGTGTTCCGGCCCACCGTCCTGTTCGTCGCGCCCGGAGTGCTCCTGGAGTTCTCCCAGGTCATCAAGAGGCGCGGCCTCCTGGACCGGCTGCGCCCCTCCGTCGAACTCCTCATGCTGCTCGGCGAGGTGAGCACCCCCGAGCTGCGCGCCATGGCCGGGCAGTGGTGGAACGCGCGCGCCTACGACGCCAGTTACGGCAGCACGGAGAGCGGCACCCTGGCCGCCTGCTGCGCGCAGGACCGGCTGCACTTGCTGCGCGGAGCCAACTACTTCGAGATCGCCGACGGCGACGGCATCGTGCCCGCGGACCCGGGGCGCGAGGGCAGGCTCGTCGTCACCCCGCTCAACAACGACGCCCGCCCCCTCCTCCGCCTCGACATGGGCGACGAGGTGTCCCTGACCGACGGCTGCCCCTGCGGCGCCACCGCCCCCGTGGTGACGGTCCACGGCCGGGGGAGCGACGGCACCGAGATCAAGGGCAGCCGCGTGCGCACCCGCGACCTCGAAGGCATCGTCTACGCGAACAGCGACGTCATGGGCTATCTCATCGAGGTCGACCAGGACGGCACCTGGGCCAGACTGCTCCTCGAACGGGACCCGGGCACCGACCGGGAGGCCGAGCCCGCGAAGAACGCCCTCGTGCAGCGGCACACGGACGAACGCCTCGGCTTCCGCTGGGACGAGGTCCGGTTCGTCAACCGACTGCCGGTGACGACGAAGAGCGGCGGCTCCCAGAAGAGCTGGAAGCGCTCCAACTTCCGCGTCGTCGACGAGGTGGTGCCCGCATGACGTACGACGTGCTGCGGACCTCCTCGGGCGTCGTCTCCGGGGAGTCCGACCTGTGGTGCACCTACGCGGCCGTGCGGACCCTCACCTGGCTCGGCCGCACCGGTGACCTGCCTTCCCCCGAGAGCGTCGGCGGCTTCCTCGCCTCCCGGCAGAACTCCGACGGCGGTTACGCGTGGTCGGCGGGCATGAGCTCCGACGCCTGGGCCACGTACTACTGCACGCAGGCGATGGCCGACCTGCCGGACGGCGGCCGCGGCACCGTCGGCAGGCCGAGTTCCGCATGGGTGTGGAGCGCCGCGCACGAGGACGGCGGGTTCGCGATGACGCCCGGCCAGGCGTCGGACGTGTGGGCCACCTACTACGCCGTGCGCACCCTGGTGGAGGTCTGCGGCGAGCGGCCGCCGGAGGCCCTGTTCGACTGGCTGGCGGCGCTGCAGGCCAAGGACGGCGGACTGGCCTGGAGCCCGGCCCACGCCAAGGACGGCGCCTCCGACGTGCGGGCCTGCTACTACGCCCTCACCGCCTGGAGCACGGCCACCGGCGGTCAGGGACCGCTGCCGTGGGACCGCGAGCGGCTCACGGACTGGCTCAAGGACCGGCAGGGCACGGCGGGCGGATTCACCTTCCAGGAGGGCGACGGGACGGACTGTCTGTGGGCGACGTTCCGGGCCACCAGCGCCTTGCGGCGCCTGGACGAGTCCCCGCGGGACCCCGAGGGCTGCGTCGCCTGGATCCGGGACCGGCTGCGCCCGGACGGCTCGTTCACCCGGTGGACCGGCTACCCCGTGCCGGACGTGTGGGCCGCGTTCTGCGGGGTGGGCGCGCTGCGGGAGCTGGGCGCGAACCTGGAGGACATCGCCGACCGGGTGGTCGCGGCGGTGTTGTCCTTCCGGACCGAACAGGGCGGCTTCACCTACCGCACCCCCGGCCTCGCGTCGGACGTGCTCACCACCTCCGCCCACCTGCTGGCGGGCCATCTGACGGACACCGGGGAACGCGACGCCCTGCGGTGGATGGAGGGCTGCGTACTGCCGAACGAACACGGGATCATGTACATGCCCGGCCGGGGGAGTGAGGTGCGGTGCACGCTCTGGGCCCTGTCGGCAGGGGCCTTCCAGGACGACGGCCCGGCCCGCGCCGGGATCGCGGACTGGCTCGCCCGCTCCATCCAGAACCCCGACGGCGGGTTCGGCTACTGGGAGGGCCGCGCGTCGGACATGGTGTCGACGGGCGCGGCCGCGGAGATCCTCCACCGGACCGGCGCCAACCCCGCCGTCCTACGCGGAATCGCCGCGTACGTGGCCACCTGCGAGACGGCACCCGGCCAGTACGCCAACGTGCCCGGCGCCCGCCCCACGCTGCGCGCCACCCTCCAGGCGCTCCGGGCGCTGCACCGGACCGTCGGGGCCGACGGCACCCGCGTCGGCGACGCGCTCGCCCGGCACCGGGTCCGCGGCGGCGGATTCGCCAACGAGGGCCACCGGGTCCCCGACCTGCTGAGCACCTACGAAGCCGTGGTGGCGGCGGACACCTTCGGGCTCGCATGGGACCCCGGCCACCTCACGACGTTCCTGGCCAGCGTCCGCACGGCGGACGGCGGCTACGCCTGGACCCCCCTCATGGCCACCAGCGGCGGCCCGCTCGCCGACTGCCTGGGCCACCGCCTCGAACTGCGCCTGTCGCCCGGACAGCAGGCGCTGCCACCCCTGGCCCTCTCCTGAAAGGCACGGAGCCTTGCCGACCGTCGACGTGACCAGTACCCCGCTGACCCCCTCCGCGCGGCTCAAGGCCGCTCTCCGCCTCACCCGGTGGCTGGCCGCGCACGGCTCCGACCCCGCGCACGCCGTGGTGTCCTTCCGCGCCGCGGAGCCCATGACGTACTTCGCGCGCGGGATGCCACTGACGAAGTACGAGGACGGCACGGATGAGGACAGGCACGCCCGCTGGGCGTCCGTCGTGTGCCACATCCACCCCGACCGCGACCACACCTACCGTGCGGAGCTGGCCGAGGAGATCAGGCAGGCCCTCGGCGTCGCCGCGGACACCGCCCACCTGATGGTCCGGTTCGAAGCCACCCAGCCCGACCGGGTGTTCTACCTGGAGTCGGGGTCGATGACGAACGGCCGCCCGCTCCCGGCCGGCCACAGCGAAGAGAAAGGTTCCCGCCATGCACACAGCTGACCAGACCGAGATCGGTGAGATCGGCACCCGCGTCCTGGCCCTCCTGGAGAAGCGCTTCGGCGACGCCGCCCGCTCGCTGGCCCCGGACGCCGACCTGTCCGACGCGCTGCCGGGCTTCGACAGCCTGGCGGCCCTGGAGTACGTCACGGCCGTCGAGGGCGAGTTCGGCTTCGAGGTCGACTTCGTCGGCGACGACGTGCGCTACTGGTTCAGCACGCTCGTCCGGACCGCCGAGTACGTGCGCGAGCGCGTCGAGGACCAGGCGGCATGACGGAGACGGCGGCTCCCACGGCGCTGGCGGCACGAGCGGCGCGGGCCGTGGGCCGCGAGGAGATCCGCCTGGACACGTCGGGCAGCACGGGCGCCGCGCGTGGCTGGTTCCGCCTCCCGCACCAGATGGAGCGCGAGGTGGAGCTGATCGGCACGCACCTCGTCGGCCCGGTCGACCGCGTCGTCAGCTACGCCCCGCCGCAGCACCTGTTCGGCGCCCTGTTCGGACAGTGGCTGCCGCGCATGGCGAACGTGCGCGTCCAGCAGGCGTGGGCCGACCCGTTCGAGCCCCCGTCGGTCTGCCCCGGCGAACGGGTCCTGGTCGTCTGCGTCCCGATGGCCTGGGAGCTGCTGCGTCGAGCCTGGCCCGCGCTTGAGCGCGCCCGCTCGGTCGTCGCCCTGCACAGCTCCGCGGCCGCGCCGCCCGCCGCCCGTGAGCTCGTCCGCCGAGCGGCTCCGCTGCTGCGGGCCCACGAGATCCTGGGGTCGACCGAGACCGGGGGCATCGGCCACCGGCCACTGACCCCGGAGGGCGGCGGCGCCGACCCGTGGCGGGCCTTTCCCGACGTGACCTTCGTCCGCGCCGCCGACGCACCGGCCGGGCGGGCGCAGGAGCTGGTGGTCCGCGGCCCGCGCCTGGCCCGCCGGGAGAACGGGACGCGGCCGCCCGCCCAGTGGGCCACCGGCGACCTGGTGGAGTTCACCGGCCCTCGCACGTTCCGGCTCATCGGCCGCGGCAGCTCCCTGATCAAGGTGAACGGCGTCAAAGTCCATCTCGCCAGGGTCGACGAGCGGTTGAACGCCCGTCTCCCGCAGGCCGAATGCGTCACGCTGCCCCTGCCCGACGACTCGCTCGCCGGAGAGGGCTACGCGGTCTTCTGGTCAAGCCCGGGCGGGGGAGCGGGCGTCGCGGACATCAGGGCGGCGCTCCGGGACTTCCCGAGCCCGTCACGGATCGTCGAGGTGGCGCACGTACCGCGGACGCCCACCGGAAAGCCGGATCGAGGGGCGCTGCTGGCCACGCTCTGACCGCCTCCCCAGCCCCCCCGCGTAGCTCGTCGAAGGAATGTGACTGTGCCCAGGTTGATCGTGGTGACCGGTGCGAGCGCCGGCATCGGCAAGGCCACGGCGAAGCGGTTCGCCGAGACCGCTGAAAAGACAGGGACCGCTGAGAACACAGGGACCGTTGAAAAGACAGGGGCCGCCGAGAACGCCGAGACCCCAGAGAACAAGGTCAAGGTGCTGCTGATCGCCAGAGGCCGGGACCGCCTGGCGCGAGCGGCCGAGGAGATCGAGGCGAGCGTCCCCGGAGCCGACGTCGAACCACTCGCCCTCGACATGTCCGACCCCGCGTCGGCAGAGACCCTCCAGAACCACGTCAGGGCGACCGGGCTGCCCGTCGACAGCCTGCTGTGCTGCGCCGGTGCGGTCCCGCAGTCCGAGGACGGACCCGAAGGACCCGAAGGAAAGGACCTGCGGACGGTCCTGACGGAATGGCAGGAGGCGTACGAGGCGAACGTCCTGACCTCGGTCATCGCCGTGGAAGGCCTGCTTCCCCTCATGGCCGACGGCGGCAGCATCGTGCTCTACAGCTCCATCGCCGCCTACCGGGGATCGCGCGGGACGGGCGGGTACGGCGCCGCGAAGGCGGCCCTCCACGCGTACGTCCATGCCCTCGCGACACGTCTGGGCCCGCGCGGCATCAGCGTCAACGCCATCGCGCCGGGATACATCGCAGGCACCGACCTCTTCGGCGACGGCCTCTCCGCCGCGCGGGAGACCATGCTCGTCCGGCAGACCGCGCTGCGCCGCGCCGGAGATCCCGCCGAGGTCGCCGAGCTCGGCTTCTACCTCTGCTCACCGCCCGGTGGCTACGTCACCTCGCAGATCCTCCAGATCAACGGCGGCTCGTACCACGGCGTCTGAGGACGTCCACGGCTCCCCTCTGACCAAGAAAGCACGGTGACACGCGATGAACGCCCGCGAACAGGCCGACCTGCACGTCCGCGCCATGATGCGCTGGCACTTCGACCCGGCCACGGGCTCCCGGTACTGGCTGGACCGCCGCGACCAGCTGGGATTCGACCCCGTCGAGGACGTCCGGTGCGTCGACGACCTGCTCAGGTTCCCCAACCTGGTGGACGAACTCCGTGACGTGCCCGTCGAGGACCTGATCCCCCGCGGCCTGGACGCCGCGGAGAAGGTCTTCGCCGTGTACGAGAGCGGCGGCACCACCGGGGCCCCCAAGCGCTTCGTGATGTTCGAGAACTGGTTCGACCAGTACATGACGTGGGAGAACTCCCAGTACCCCGACGACGGCGAGGGGCACGCCCTGGCCGTCGCGCCCAGCGGCCCCCACATGCTCGGCGAGTACTCGAAGAGGATCGCGGAGGCCAGGGGAGGCATCCGGTTCTCCATCGACCTGGACCCGCGCTGGGTGAAGCGCCTCCTCGCGGCCGGTGACACCGCGGGCGCCGGAGCGTACGTCGACCACCTCGTCGACCAGGCCGAACTGGTCCTGCAGTCGCAGGACATCGCCTTCCTGATCACGACGCCGCCGCTGCTCGCCCGGCTCGCCGAACGGGCCTCGGCCCGCGCCCTGATCCAGGAGAAGGTGCGCCTGGTGATCTGGACGGGGGCCCACATGGACCCCGACACCCTGGACTACCTGGCCACGGAGCTCTTCCCCAAGACGCGGTTCCGGGGCTCGTACGGCAGCACATCCGTCCTCAGCGGCACGGTGCAGCGCCCCGACCCGGAGGGCACGGGAGACACGGTCTTCGACTCCTACGCCCCCTACGTCCTCTACCGCGTGGTCGACCCCTCGACCGGCCGGCCGGTCGAGTACGGGTCCGAGGGAGCCGTCGTCATGAACTACCTCACCAAGTACGGCCTCGTGCCCAACAGCCTCGAACGCGACCTGGCCACGCGGGTCCCCAGCCCCACCGGCGCCGGGGACTCCCTGCGGAACATCCATCCGGTCGCCGAGGTGGACGGCCAGAAGATGATCGAAGGCGTCTACTGACCCATGTCCGCCGCCTCGCACCTCGAACTCGACGGCACCGCCCTCTCACCCCGCGCGGTCGCCGCGGCCGCGCGCCGCGACGGCCGCGGCACCCGGGTGACGCTCACCCCCGCGGCCGTCAAGCAGATGCAGTCCTCCGTGGACCTCAAGGAGACGCTGCTGGCCCAGGAAGTCCCCATCTACGCCGTGACCACGGGCTTCGGAGACAGCTGCGTGCGGCAGATCTCGCCGGACAAGGCCCACGAACTCCAGCGGAACCTGGTGCTCTACCACCTCAACGGAGTGGGGCCCACCGCCGTGCCCGCGGTCGCCCGGGCGACGATGCTCATCCGGGCCAACGCCCTGGCCAAGGGGGTCTCGGCAATCAGGCCGCAGGCGGTCACGACCCTCCTGAAGTGCCTGAGCCGGGACGTCCTGCCGCTGATCCCCGAACGCGGCTCGGTCGGCGCGAGCGGTGATCTGGTGCCGCTGTGCTACCTCGCCGCGGCGCTGATCGGCGAAGGGCAGGTCCTGCACCGCGGCACCACGCGCCCTGCGCTCGACGCCCTGCGCGAGGAGGGCATCGAGCCGCTGCGACTCGCGCCCAAGGAGGGCATCGCGCTGATCAACGGCACCTCCTTCGCCGCCGGGTACGCGGTCCTCGCCGCCGCGGACGCCAGGGAACTCGCCTTCGTCGCCGAACTCGCCACCGCCATGACACTGGAGGCACTGCACGGCAACGCGTCCGCACTGCACCCCTTCGTCCACGAGAACAAGCCGCACCCGGGCCAGGTCAGCTCCGCCAGGTCCATCAGGGCCCTGCTCGCGGGCTCACGCCTCGCCACGTCCTTCGACGAGATCCTGGTGCGCCGCGAACGCCTTGGCGGGCGCGGCTACCTCCAGCTGAACGAGCGGATCCAGGACAAGTACTCGGTGCGCTGCGCCCCGCAGATCATCGGCATCGTCCGCGACACGCTCGACTGGACGGAGCGCTGGCTCGGCACCGAGATCAACTCCGCCACCGACAACCCCCTGTTCGACGTCGACGAGTCCGGGCTCCACCTCGGCGGAAACTTCTACGCCGGCCACGTCGGGCAGTCCATGGACAGCCTGAAGACCGCGGTGGCGGGCCTGGCCAATCTGCTCGACCGCCAGCTCGCGCTCGTCGTGGACGAGAAGTTCAACGAGGGCCTGCCGCCCAACCTGGTCGCCGCGCGCCGCCCGGACGACCCCGAGGCGGGGCTGCACCACGGCTTCAAGGGCATGCAGATCGCGGCCTCGGCCGTCACCGCCGAAGCCCTCAAACAGACGGGTCCTGTCTCGGTGTTCTCGCGCTCCACGGAGGCGCACAACCAGGACATCGTCAGCATGGGCACCATCTCGGCCCGTGACGCGCGCACCGTCAACGGCCTGGTGCGCGAGGTGGCGGCCATCCATCTGCTCGCCCTCGCCCAGGCCGTCGAACTGCGCGGCGTCGAGAAGGCCTCGCCCGCCGTCCGGGCGGTGCACGGGCTCATCAGGGAGCACAGCGCCTTCGTCACCCACGACCGCCGCCTGGACCAGGACATCGAGGCCGTGACCGGCCTGATCGAGACCGGAGCCCTGCGCCGCGCCACGGGCCTCGGGGACGAGGACTTCGCCGAGGGCCGAGAAATCGCCGACCTCGACGCGGCCATCACGACGGCGGGCGGATAACCGTCCGTACGACGGGGCGGTGAGTCGGCATCACGAGAGAGAGCGGCATCACAAGCGGCATCGCGGTGGGCGCGGTGCCTCGTCGAGGAGGTTGAACGCATGCAGAAGAAGAAGACGTACGCGGTGTTCGGTGTGGCCGCGAGCGGGCTGCTGGTCCTGGGGATGTCCACCGCCCTCACCGCTCCCGCGCAGGCCTCCACCAAGGAGGTCATCGAGCTGGCCGTGGGCAACAACGGAGTCGTGCACACCGATGTCGGCACCCCCGGCCTGAGCGTCGGCGACGAGTTCGTCTACGCGGACAAGCTGTCCCAGGGCGGACGGCAGATCGGCAAGGACGGCAGCTCCTGCCAGGTGACCGAGCTGAAGGGCTCGAAGATCACCACCAACTGCGTGCTCTCGGTGCAGCTGCCGAAGGGGCAGATCACCGCCCAGTCCCTGTGGGTGAAGGGCAGCGACACGGTACGCATGGCCATCACCGGGGGCACCGGCGCCTACCGCGGCGCCACCGGCGAGCTGACGTGCAACGACATCCAGACGCCCAAGGAGACGTACCGCATCACGTTGGACAGGTGAGCAGCCGTCGCCGCGCGGCCCGGCGCACCGCGCCCCGGGCCGCGCGACGTCACCCCTTCATGGGAGCGGGGCATCTGGTGCCCCGGGGCGGGACCGCCAGGTCGGTGAGGTAGGTGTCCACGGTGTCCTCCATGCACGGGCCGCTGGTGACGCTGCCGTGGCCCTCGTAGGTGAGGAGCACGCCACTGCGGCCGAGCTGCCGGGCCACGGAGACCGCCCACGGGTAGCCGGTGGCGGGGTCGTGCAGCGCGTTGGACACCAGGACCGGCGGCGCACCGTGCGCGTCCAGGCGGTGCTGCGGGTTGGCGGTCGGCGCGCCCAGACACGCCGCCACCACGTGGATCGGCAGCAGGTGAGGCAGGTCGGGCGCGGTCTTGTTCATCATGGCGACGAGCGAGGCGTACTCCCGGTAGTCGCGTACGGGCAGCTGCCAGTCGGAGCAGAAGACCGGGGTGGCCGGAGGCAGCGGCGCTATCGAGGTGGGCGACGCGGGCAGCGGCTTGCCGGCGTCCATGCCCGCGACCGCCGTGGCCAGGCCCGCGTGGTCGGCCCGGTAGAACTTCCGGAACGCGATCTTGTTGACCAGGTCCGAGGACGACAGCGAGGTGCCGGGCTTCGCCGGGTCCTCCAGCTCGCCGCGCCCGGCGCGGGCCAACAGGCCCTGCCAGACGGCGCGGACGTCGCGGCCGTGCAGCGCGCAGTCCGTAGCCCCCTCGCACCACTTCACGAACTCCTGGAAGGAGTCCTCCGCCGCGGCCGCCTCGGCCCGCAGGAAGGCCCGGGCGGTCGGGACGCTGTGGTCCAGGACGCTCTCCAGGACCATCGCGCGCACGCGGCGCGGGTAGGTCTCCGCGTACTGCGCGCCGAGCAGCGTGCCGTACGAGCTGCCGTGGAAGGTCAGTTTCCGCTCGCCGAGGGCCGTCCGGAGGGCGTCCAGGTCCCGGACCGTCTGGGCGGTGTCAAGGTGGTCGAACACCGGGCCGGTACGGGCCCGGCAGTCGGCACGGAGCCGCCTGTTGTACGCCATGGTGGCGTCGAAGTCCGCCTGGCTCTTGAGCTCTGGTGACGGCCGCTCGGCGAGCAGGTCGCCGGAGCAGGCCACCGGGTTGCTGCCGCCCACGCCGCGCGGGTCGAAGCTGACGATGTCGAACCTGCGGCGGACCTCGGGGCTGAACCGGCTGACGCCGCGCACCACCCTCTCCACACCCGAGTCGCCCGGCCCGCCGGGGCCGAACACCATCGAGCCGACGCGTGCACCCGGGTCGGTGGCCGCGCGGCGGGCCACGGCCAGGTCCAGTCTCGGCCCGTCCGGCTGGGCCCAGTCGACCGGCACGGAAAGCGTGGCGCATTCGGCTCCAGGCTGAGCCGGGTCGTCACACGGCGTCCACCGCAGGGCCCCGGCGGCAGTCGGCGAGGCCTGGACCGCAGGAGCGGCGGCGAGGCCGGTGATGACGGCCGTGGCGGCTCCCAGCACCATGGCCGTGCCCCGCGCCGTGATGCCCCGTGCTGCGATGCGCCGCAGTGCGGATCTGCCCCTTGACGGCATGGATCCTCCTCGTGAAGACAGCGGTTGTGGCAGGCGTGCGGGCCCGGCCGGGGCACTGTCGTCACGTTAGGCGCACTGTTGCCCGTGTGGTGACCCAGTCAGGGGCTTTTCCGGGTCGAGTCGGGGACGACTCAGGGGTGCTCGGGGCGCGACATGCGTCCTGGTCCAGAGAAGGCGCGTGGCGTCACGGGGTCTTCGACCGCGTGGCGCCACGGGGGGTCTTCGAGTGCGGCGCCTTCTGCTGCCGGGTGGTTCACCGGATCTGGAGGTGGTCGAGGTAGGAGGTGACGTTGCGCCGGGTCTCCGGCACGCTGTCACCGCCGAACTTC
>NZ_JOJM01000037.1 GCF_000720325.1 Streptomyces sp. NRRL B-1347 | reverse complement strand
CCCTGTTCGCGCGGTTCTCCTCGCGCCAGGACGACTCGCCGCAGATGAAGATGATCGCGGCGCTGCGCAACCAGTTCGGCGGCCACGCCGTCGAGTCCAGGAGCGAGCACTGAGGGAGCGCAGAGCTCCAGCAGCGTGAGCACTGAGTGAGTTTCCGGGCGGGCCCTGATCCAGGGCCCGCCCGGAAACCCGCTGGCCGCACCGCGGCAGGGGCCGTACGATCACGCCCCATGAAGTGAGTGATGACCTCCGCGCGCCGGTCCCTACAAGGCCGTCCGACGCCGTCCGAGCCCACGGCTCCGGCGTCGGCGCGGCGCGCCCGCACGCCCGTCATCCCCTTCACACGATCGGAACCCCATGACCGACGACGCCTTCCTGCGCTCCGTCACCGAGCGCCTCGCCGCCCTGCCCGCCGTGCACGCCGTCACCCTCGGCGGCTCGCGCGCCCAGGGAACCCACACACCGGACAGCGACTGGGACGTGGCGGTGTACTACCGCGGCGCCTTCGACCCGGCCGATCTGCGCGCCGTCGGCTGGGACGGCGAGGTGTCCGAGCTGGGCGACTGGGGCGGAGGCGTCTTCAATGGCGGGGCCTGGCTGTCCATCGAGGGCCGCCGCGTCGACGTCCACTACCGCGACCTCGACGTCGTCGAGCACGAGCTGGCCGAGGCCCGGCAGGGACGCTTCCACTGGGAGCCGCTGATGTTCCACCTGGCGGGCGTCCCCAGCTACCTCCTCGTCGCCGAACTCGCCGTCAACCAGGTGCTGAGCGGCACCCTGCCCCGCCCCGACTATCCGCGGGCGCTGCGCGGAACGGCCCCGGCGTTCTGGCGCGGCCGGGCCGCCCTGACGCTGCGGTACGCCAAGGGCGCGTACGCCGGACGCGGGCGGGCCACCGAGGTCGCGGGGGCGCTCGCCGTGGCCGCCATGGACACGGCGCACGCGGTCCTCGCGGCGCGCGGCGAGTGGACCACGAACGAGAAGCGGCTCCTGGAACGGGCCGGACTGCACGACGTCGACGCGATCGTGACGAACCTGCGCCCGGACCCGGAGGCCTTGGCGCGAGCGGTCGCGGACGCGGAGAAGCTGTTCGCGGCCGCGGTCTGAACGACGTAGGGGCGGAAGGCCGAAGCCCCCGCCCCTACGGGAGCGCCCCGAAGGGGCGCGGGGCTGTGCTCATGTGCGGCTCCGCCGCGCGGGCGCGAGCAACCACGACGAACTCGCAGGCGGCCGACGGCCCATCGCGGCTCGAGCCAAGCGCTTAGCGCAACGCGCTGCCGAAGAGCGCCGCGACCGACGGGGCCGAGAGGTCCTTGGGGCCGAAGGCCACGGACTTCTTGGCCGTCAGGCCCGTGGACGTGCCGCGCAGCGACCACAGGGCACCCGCGCTCGCGTTCTCGTTGACCGAGGACGCGGCGAGGTCGGCGCGGCCGTCGCCGGTGACGTCGAGCAGGGCCGTGGCGGCGCCGAACGCGTCGTTCTTCTCGCCGACGCCGGGGATACCCGGCGTGTCCTGCTGGAACGCCTGCGCGCCGGTGCCGGTCACACCGGCGGCGCTGCCGCGGACCAGGACGACGGAACCGGCGTCGCTGATCCGGCCCACGTCCTCGCCGGGCACGCCGACGGCGATGTCGGCGAAGCCGTCGCGGTTGACGTCGCCGACGGCGACGGAGGCGCCGAAGCCGTCGCCGTCCTCCTCGGCGCCGGGGACGCCGGGCAGGTCCTGGTTGAACTTCTGGACCTGGCCCTCACCCAGCTTCAGGCCGTCCTTCGAGCCGTAGGCGACCATGACCCTGGACTCGTAGTCGCTGTCGCCGACCACCAGGTCCGCGTAGTGGTCGCCGTTGACGTCGCCGAGGGCCAGGGCCCCGTCGGAGCCGACGGCGTCGCCCCGCTTGAAGCCGGTGGGGGAGCCGTACAGCACCCTGTTGCCCCACGAGCCGTCGCCGTAGTAGTCGTTCATGGCGATGTCGGCGCGGCCGTCGCCGTTGATGTCGCCGACGGCCTTGGGAACGACCGGGCCCTTCACGGAGCGCGGGCCGTCGATGCAGCTCTCGGGCTTGCCGGGCTCAGGCGAGCAGTTGCGGCCGTCGTCGCCGTAGCCCCACCACTGCGACTTGTCCATGAAGTCGAGGGTCGCGGTCGGCTTGGCGGTGCGGGAGATCGGGCCCTTCCACAGGTTGGCCCGCTGGTCGACCGGGTCGTCGCCGTGGGACGTCACGGTGGCGAACAGCGCCAGGTCGGTCTTGCCGTCCCCGTCGAAGTCGCCCGCCTGCGGGGCGTGACCGTACGTGTTGATCTTCGTGCCGGTGGTGAGGCCGGACGCGGAACCCCACATGATCACCGAGCCGGCGTCCCGCCAGCCGGTGCCGATGACGAGGTCGGTGTAGCCGTCGCCGTCCAGGTCGCCCTTGGTGAAGGAGCGGCCGAACTCCTGCTTGGTGGCGGCGAGGCCGGGCACGCCGTCGGTGGAGCGGCTGATGACCTTCTTGTGGGCCGGGTCGAGGCCGTTCTTGGAGCCGTAGGCCACCGCCACGTATCCGGCCTTCTTCTTGCCGGAGACGGTGGCGCCCGGGGCGCCGACGACCAGGTCGGCGTAGCCGTCGCCGTTGAAGTCGTCGGTCGCCTTGGCGGCGGCGGCCTTCGGGGCGGCGGGCGTCGCGGCCTCGGCCGGGCTCTGGCCGAGGGACCAGATCGTCAGCCCGCCCGTCAGCAGGGACATGGCGACCAGGGGCGTGGTGAGACGGGCTCGGCGACGTGCTCGAGACATAGGGCTTCCGTATTCCTTTGATCGAGGGTCGGCGCTGAACACCCGTCGGGAGTTCACCGCCGGTTCACTCCCCTTGACCTTCCACGTCCCCCAATGGTTGCACGGCACATCGGGGGTCTCTGCGAAGTGCCGCCCGCCGGCCGCCCGTCCGGGCAGCGCGCGGGAGCCCGATGCGCTCTCGCGCGCTGTCCCGTGTCGGTCAGCGTGTGGTGTAGCCGCCGTTGAGGAACAGGGTCTGGCCGTTGGCCCACCAGCCATCGGTCAGGAGGTGGCGGATCCCGGGGACGGTGTCCTCGACCTTGGTGAGGTCACCGTTCATCGCCGAGGACTTGTGGTAGCCGATGGAGTCGTCGTCCTCCGCCGGATAGAAGAAGGACGTGTCCATGGGGTCCGGCGCGACGTTGTTGACCGAGACGTTCCGGCCGAACAGCTCCTTGGACAGGGCCCGGGTGAAGTGCTCGACCGGGGCGTGCCCGTGATCGCCTCCCGGGCGACCCTGGCGGCACGGCCCGCCTTGACATGCAGCCATATGGCTGCCTATCGTTTTAGGCAGCTAAACGGCTGCATGTTCGGGGCGGAGATGGACAACGAGATGGACGAGGTCTTCAAGGCGCTGGCCGACGGCAGCCGCAGACGGCTGCTCGACAGCCTGAACGCCCGCAACGGGCAGAGCCTGCGTGAGCTGTGCTCGGGGCTCGACATGGCCCGGCAGTCGGTGAGCAAGCACCTGGCCCTCCTGGAGGAGGCCAACCTGGTCACCACCGTCCGGCGGGGCAGGGAGAAGCTCCACTACCTGAACGCCGAGCCCATCAACGCCATCGCCGACCGCTGGATCAGCCGCTACGACCGCGCGCGGGCACACGCGCTCGCCGACCTGAAGCACGCATTGGAGAGCACCGCCATGAGCACCAGCGACAACACCGCGTTCGTGTACACCACGTACATCAAGACCACCCCCGAGAAGCTGTGGCAGGCCCTGACCGACCCGGCCTTCACCCGCCGCTACTGGGGCCTGGAGTTCGTCACCGACTGGAAGCCCGGATCGGTGATGGCCTGGGAGGGGCACGGCCTCACCGGCCCCGACCCGGAGCAGGTCGTCCTGGAGTGCGACCCCTACCGGAGGCTCTCCTACACCTGGCACACCTTCACGCCCGGCTTCGCCAAGGCGGTGGAGGTCGACGACGAGACGTTCGCGAAGATCGCCGCCGAGAAGCGCTCCAAGGTGTCGTTCGACATCGAGCCGCAGGGCGAGACCGTCAAGCTCACCGTCGTCCACGACGGCTTCGAGCCCGGCAGCACCGTCCTGGAGATGATCCACGACGGTTGGGCCGCGCTCATTTCCAGCCTCAAGACCCTTCTGGAGACAGGCGAGGAGCTCCCCGACCCCGCCAAGCAGGACGCCTGAACCCGCGCGCTGCCCACGGCGAGCAGGGGCATGACGACCCCGCGGTCCACCGTGCCCCTGCCCCCCCGTCGAGAAGCCCGCCGGACCCGCCCCGCCCGCCCGCGAGCACCCCGCGCTGTCCCCGCCGGGGACGAGCCGCCGAAGTGTGCGTAACCTGCCAGCAGGAGGTGGGGGCATGCGGGACGCGGACCCCGGGCTCTTCGGGCCCTCGTCGGTGACGTGGCAGATGCACGGTGATCCCATGATGTGGGTCGCGGGCGTACGCGCCCTGTACCTGCAGGCGCTGCATCCGCGCGCCGTGCGCGGCGTCATGCAGAACTCCGACTTCCGCAAGGACGCCTGGGGCCGTCTGATGCGCACCGCGGGCTTCGTCGGCACGACGACGTACGGCACCACCGAGGCCGCCGAGAAGGCGGGCGCCCGGGTGCGCAAGATACACACGATGCTGTCGGCGACCGACCCGGACACGGGGGAGCGGTACGGCGTCGACGAACCCGAACTGCTCCTGTGGGTGCACTGCGCCGAGATCGACTCCTACCTCCACGTCGTACGCCGCTCCGGCTTTCGGCTCGGCGCCGCGGCCGCCGACCGCTACGTCGCGGAACACCGCGAGAGCGCCCGCCTGGTGGGCCTCGACCCCGCCGCCGTACCCGCGTCGACGGCCGAACTCGCCGCGTACTTCGAGAAGACGGCCCCCGGCCTCGCCGCCGGAGCCGAGGCGCGCGTCGTCGACGACTTCCTGCAACGGCCGCCCACCGCACCGCTGCTCGTCCCGGCGCGCGCCCTGCTGTGGCGGCGCGTGGCGAACCTCGCCTACGCGTCGCTGCCCCGTTACGCCCACGCGCTGTACGGCAGGCCCGCGCCGCCGCCCGCCACGGTGACGCGCCGCCTCGTCACCACGGGCACCTTGCTGCGCTGCGTTCCCGCCCGTCTGCGCTGGCAGTTGCCGCCCAAGCACATCCTGCGCGCCATGGCCCGGCTCGGCCCGGGCAGCCGCCCGGCGTCGTACAAAGTCGACAGCCAGGACGCCATACTGGACGAGCCGGGGAGGGCGCGACGACGCGACGGGGGCGACAGCACGAGATGCCAGAGTCGGGGGACACCAGGCTGATCCAGGGCCGGTACCAGCTGCTCGACCTCATCGGCCGCGGCGGCATGGGCGAGGTGTGGCGGGCCCGCGACGAATCGCTGGGCCGCAGGGTCGCCGTCAAGTGCCTCAAGCCGCTCGGGCCCCAGCACGACGCGGCGTTCACCCGCGTCCTGCGCGAGCGCTTCCGGCGCGAGGCCCGGGTCGCTGCCGCGCTCCAGCACCGCGGCATCACCGTCGTGCACGACTTCGGCGAGTCCGACGGCGTCCTGTACCTGGTGATGGAGCTCCTGGAGGGGCGCAACCTCAGCCAGCTCCTGGAGGACAACCAGCAGCACCCGCTGCCCGTCGCCGACGTCGTGGACATCGCGGAGCAGGTCGCGTCCGCGCTCGCCTACACGCACGAACAGGGCATCGTGCACCGCGACTTGAAGCCCGCGAACATCATGCGGCTCGTCGACGGCACGGTGAAGATCTGCGACTTCGGCATCGCCCGGCTCGGCCACGACATCGGCTTCACCTCCCGGCTGACCAACACCAACATCGCCATGGGCACCCCGCACTACATGTCGCCCGAGCAGATCAGCGGATCCGAGGTCGACCAGCGCAGCGACCTGTACTCCTTCGGCTGCGTGCTGTACGAACTGGCCACCGGCGCCCCGCCGTTCGACCTGGACGACGCCTGGGCGATCCTCGTCGGCCACCGCGACACCGCGCCCGAGCCGCCGCGCCGCCGCCGCGGCGAACTCCCCGAGTTCTTCGACCGGATCGTCCTCGACCTGCTCGCCAAGCACCCCGACCAGCGGCCCGGCGACGCCCGCGAGCTGGGCCGCCGCATCGCCGCGGGCCGCGGCGCGCACCCCGCCCGCTCCACCTACGTGCCCACGGTCGTCAGCCCGTCCCTGCGCCGCACCCAGCACCCGCCTCCCGAGCGATCCGGGGAACGGCCCACGCCCGGCCGCCCCTCGCCCGCCCGCCCCGAGCCGTCGCTGCCGTCGTGGACGCGCGGCATGACCACCGGCCACAAGGCGACCGGCGCGGGCCCCCTGCGCCTGACCCCGCCCGACGCGGCCGCGGGCCTCACCGGCGAGTGGATCCCGCGCGCCACCGGACACCACACGCGCGTGCCGCGGCCCGCGACCGCCCCGTCCGCGCCCCCGCCCGACGTGCTCGCCACCCTCGTCAGCCGGCACAACGCGGGCCTGAGCCTCGGCCGCCTCGGCCGCTGGCGCGAGGCGGGCGAGGTGCACCGCGCCGTCGCCGTCGAGCGCGAGCACGTCCTCGGCGCCGACCACCCCGACACCCTCGCCAGCCGGTACGAGGTCGGCTTCACGCTCAGCCGCACCGGGCGGCCCGCCGACGCCCTGCGCGAGTACGCCCGCGTGGCCGAGGGCCGCGAGCGCGCGCTCGGCGCCGAACACGCGGACACGCTCGCCGTCCGCCAGGAGATGGCGTACGTACTGGGCCAGCTCGGACGGCACTTCGAGGCCCACCAGGTGTACACGTCGGTGCTCGCCGTACGGGAGCGCACCGCGGGCCCCGACCACCCGGACACCCTGCGCTGCCGCCACAACCTGGCGTTCAACCTCAGCCGCCTGGGCCGCCTCGAGGACTCCTACCGGCTGGCCCGCGACGTCGCCGCCGCCCGGGCCCGCGTCCTCGGCCCCACCCACCCCGACACCCTCGTCACCCGCTACGAAGTCGCCTAC
Source organism: Streptomyces sp. NRRL B-1347 (assembly GCF_000720325.1). Classification (GTDB taxonomy): domain Bacteria; phylum Actinomycetota; class Actinomycetes; order Streptomycetales; family Streptomycetaceae; genus Streptomyces. The sequence goes on along the minus strand of NZ_JOJM01000037.1, from coordinate 126,952 downwards.
ACCCTCGGCCAGCTGGGCCGCTGGCCGGAAGCGCTGCAGACCTACCGCGAGGTCGCGGAGGCCCGCGGCAGGGCGCTCGGCGCCGACCATCCCGACGCGCTCGCCGCGCGCTACGAAGTCGGCATCAGCCTCGGCCGCCTGGGCCGCAGCGCCGAGGCCCTCGAGCTGTACCGCGCCCTCATCGAGGACCGCACCCGCGTCAACGGCCCCGCCGACCCCGAGACCCTGCGCGCCCGCCACGGCCTCGGCGTCAACCTCGGCCGCCAGGGCCGCTGGGAGGAGGCGCTCGCCGAGGCCCGCGACGTGTGCGCCGTGCGCGAGCGCGTCCTCGGCGCCGACCACCCCGACACCCTGGTCAGCCGCCGCGAGATCGCCGTCGGTCTCGGCTGGCTCGGCCGCTGGGCGGACGCGCTGACGGCCTACCGCCACGTGGCCGCGGCCCGCGAGCGCGTCCTCGGCGCCGGCCACCCCGACACGCTCGCCAGCCGCAACGACGAGGCCCACTGCCTGGAGCAGCTGGGGCGCGGCGCGGAGGCGGTGGCGCTGTACCGCAGGGTGGCGGCACTGCGCCAGCAGCGGGCGACTGGCGGCCACTGACGGCCGTACGCGCTGTGCCCCCCCCGACGCGCACCGCGCGTGAAACGCCCACTCGAAAACCGATCCGTGCTACGAAGGGGCATGCGACCCAGCTATGACGCCGTCGTGATCGGCGGAGGCCACAACGCCCTGGTGGCGGCCGCTTACCTGGCCCGCGCGGGCCAGTCCGTGCTGCTCCTCGAACGCCTCGGCCGACCGGGCGGGGCCGCCGTGTCCACCCGCCCGTTCCCCGGGGTCGACGCCCATCTCTCCCGCTACTCGTACCTGGTGAGCCTGTTGCCCAGGAAGATCGTCCGCGATCTGGACCTGGACTTCCGGGTCCGCACCCGCCAGGTGTCGTCGTACACGCCCACCGTCCGCGACGGGCGCCCCACCGGGCTCCTGGTGGGCGGCGGCGAGTCCCGGACGCGCGCGTCCTTCGCCCGGCTCACCGGCGACGACCGGGCGTACGAGGCCTGGCGGGACTTCTACGCCCTGACCGCCCACGCGGCACGCAGGGTGTTCCCGACGCTCACGGAACCGCTGCCGGACAAGGCGGAGCTGCGGCGCCTCGTCGACGACGACACCGTCTGGCGCACCCTGTTCGAAGAGCCGATCGGTACGGCCGTCGAAGCCCGCTTCACCGACGACCTGGTGCGCGGCGTCGTCCTCACCGACGCCCTCATCGGCACCTTCGCCGACGCCCACGACCCGGACCTGCGGCAGAACCGCTGCTTCCTCTACCACGTCATCGGCGGCGGCACCGGCGACTGGAACGTCCCCGTCGGCGGCATGGGCACGCTCACCCGCGCCCTGGCCGACCGCGCCCTGGCCGCGGGCGCCGAGCTGCTCACCGGCCACGAGGTCACCCGCGTGGAGACCGACGGCAAGCGCGCCGAGGTCTCCTACCGCACCGCTGACGGCGACGGCACGGTCGCCGCCCGGCACGTGCTCGTCGGGACCTCGCCGCACGAACTCGCCGCCCTCACCGGGCAGGCGCCGCCCGCGCCCGCCGAAGGGGCCCAGCTCAAGGTCAACATGGTCCTCAAGCGGCTCCCCAAGCTCCGCGACACCTCCGTCGACCCCCGCGAGGCCTTCGGCGGGACCTTCCACATCGCGGAGGGCTACGCGGAGTTGGCGCGGGCCCACGCCGAGGCCGCGGGCGGCGCCCTGCCCTCGGCGCCGCCCTCCGAGATCTACTGCCACTCCCTGACCGACCCCACGATCCTGGCCCCCGACCTGGTCGAGCGCGGTTACCAGACCCTGACCCTCTTCGGCCTGCACACCCCGGCCCGTCTGTTCACCGAAGCCACCAACGCCACGGCCCGCGACGCGCTCTTGACGGCGACCCTCGCCCAGCTCGACGCGCACCTGGCCGAGCCGATCGCCGACTGCCTGGCCACGGACGCGGACGGCCGCCCCTGCGTCGAGGCGAAGACCCCCCTCGACCTGGAGCGCGAGCTGCGCCTGCCCGGCGGCAACATCTTCCACGGCGACCTCGCCTTCCCGTACGCGGACGACGCCGAAGGCCGCGAGGACCGCTGGGGCGTGGCCACCGCCCACCCGAACGTCCACCTGTGCGGCGCGGGCGCCCGCCGGGGCGGCGGTGTCAGCGGCATCGCGGGCCACAACGCCGCGATGGCCGTCCTGGAGCGCTGACCAGCGGGGACGGGCGCTGGTGTACGGTCGGTTCCGGCCGACGCGCGGGCCCAGAGCAGGTCTCCCGTGCGTGTGTGGAGGAAACGAGAGGTGCTCACCATGGCTGCCCGACGAGACGGCCGCCACGCGGACGCACCGACCTTCACCGAGCAGGCCCGCCGCCGCCAGCTCATCGAGTGCACGATCGACCTGATCTCCACCAAGGGCTACCCGTCGACGTCCCTGTCGGCCATCGCCGAGCAGGCGGGTCTTTCCAAGGCCGCGGTCCTCTACCACTTCGCCTCCAAGGACAACCTCACCCGGGCCACCCTCGCCCACGTCCTGGAGGAGTTCACCGCGTACGTCAGCGAGCGCGTCGCGGCGGCGCCGGAGCCGCGCGCCGCCGTGGTCGCCTACGTCCGCGCCATGGTCGGCTACCAGCGGGAGAACCGCCGTCACGTCCGCGTCATCACCGAGATGCTGCTCGACGACCACGGCGGCACCCGTCTGAAGACGCCCGGAAGCCATGACACCGCGGGCCGCTGGCAGGCCCTCGCGGAACTGCTCGCCGCGGGCCAGGAGGCCGGGCACTTCCGGCCGTTCGACCCCACCACGGTCTCCCTGGCCGTCGGCGGCGCCATCGACGGCGTGATCAGCCACTGGCTGGCCCACCCGGACCTCGACCTGAACGCGGCGGCGGACGAACTGGTGACGTTCACCCTGCGCGCGATCGACCGCCGCTGACCCGCGCGCTCACACGCCATGGCGAGCCAAGTCCCGGCGTTCGCGGGCCAGCGCCCGGCCCTCCGCGCGGTACCACTGGTGCGCGAGCACGGCTGCGAGCAGGACCTCCACCACGTCCCCGCCGTAGTACATGAGCTGCGAGGCGAGGCGCAGATCACCTGCCGCGTACGCGGAGCCGGGCGGGCCCGCCGCCCACAGGCCTCTGGCGAGCACCGCGTGGCCCGCTGCGCCGGCGAGGAGCGTCCCCGCCCGCAGGGAGAACCCGGCGCGGTGCCGGACCGGGTCCAGGCCGAGCACGGCATACGTGAACAGCGTTCCGGCGGCGAAGAGGTGGACGAGCACCCAGGTGCTGTGGTGGACGTCCGCCGGCAGCGGAGCGCGGTACAGCACCCCAAGACCGCCCACGTCGACGAGTGCCGCCACCGGTGGGAACACCAGCACGGCCGCCGTCCGCGACTGCACCACGCGCACCAGTCGGCGCCGCACGGCCGCGGAGGCGACCCGTAGTGCCAGCGTGACCGGACGCGCCAGGACGCCCAGCAGCGGTGCCGCCATGCCCGCCCCCAGATGCGCCACCGTGTGCCCGGTGAAGGCGGGGCGCAGCACGTGCCAGGGCACGGTCACGGCCAGGACGGTGGTCATCCGTCGGCACCGGTGCCCCGGCGCAGCCGTTCCGCCGGGCTCCGGGGGCGGCCGGAGCGGCGCCACAGGAGCGCACCGGCGACCAGGAAGGCCACCGCGACGACGTTCCACGTCCAGTCGTACGGCGCCGGGTCCACGCCGTAGCGGATCTGGTGGATCTCGAGGACCTTGTGCTGGAACGTGCCGTCGTACAGCTGGAACCCGCCGACGCCCAGGCACGTCCCCGACCACCAGGCGGCCCACCGCGGGCCGCCCCGGCGCCGGGCGTCGGCGAGCAGTCCGCCGGCGAGCGAGCGCCGTCTCATCCGTCCTTGCCCATGGCCTTGCGGACGGTGTCCCGGGTGCGGTCGACGAGGGCCGCGAGCGGGCCGAGCGCCATGTTCTCGGCGGCGGACTCCACGCCCGGGTGCGGGCGCGTGGGCGCCATGGCCTCCGCGGCGCGCACTCCGGCCGCCATGCCGGTGAGGCGGCCGGGCGCGGTGTGCCGGCGCACGTGGGGGAACTCGTACCGCTCCTCGGCGCGGGCGTGCCGCGTCACTTCGGTGCGCAGCGCGGCGAGGGCGGGCAGGAACTTGGGGTCATCCGGGTCCACGTCGTCGAGGCGGGAGAGCAGTTCCTTGGCCTCCTTCTCCTCGGCGAGCCGGTCCCGTACGACATCGCGTCCGCCGGCGAACGCCGTCCGCGCGTAGGGGTGCAGGACCTCCTCCTCGGCCGTCTCGTGCACCGCGAGCAGCCGGACGAGGCGGCGGAAGGCGGCCCGGCGTTCGTCGCCCGAGGCACGCTCGACCTCGTCGAAGAGGGTGCGGATGTCACCGTGCTGCCGCATGAGCAGGGTGACGACGTCGCCGTCGCTCGCGGGCGTGTCAGGCATAGCGCTTCCTCTCGCGTGACGCGGCGTCGGGGTGGTCGCCCTCGGTCTGTGAGCGGTACTCACGCCCGAACAGGTCGTCGTGCTGGGCCATGACGCGCTCGCTGGGCGGCTCCTCGCCGCCGTGGACGCGCTCCTGCATCCGCTGGAACCGCTCGTGCGCGTCCCGCACGTAGCCGGTGCCCAGCGTGGTCAGGTCGATCTGCGTGTCGAGGAGGCCGCGCACGTACTGCTTGTTGGGCTCGAAGGTGAGGACGGCGGGCAGCTCGGGCGCGAGGATCTCCTGCGGGTCGCGGCCGTCGTGGCGGCGCATCAGGTCGCAGGCGACGCGCAGGTGTTCCAGCTCCATGTTCAGGTGCAGCTCCCAGACGGACCTCACCTTGGGGTCGGTCTCCTGCTCCATGAAGGAGTGGTAGAGGTAGCACTCGTTGTACTCGTGGGTGACGAGCTGCTCCCACCACGTCTCGCCGGGGTCGACGAGTGACTCGTAGTGGGTGACGTGCTCCTCCTCGACGAGCGCGATCTCCTGGTAGAGCTGGCGGGCGATCGGTTCCATGTACTGCGGGCCGACGTTCATGTAGAAGTTCATGGTCTGCTGCTCGGCGGACATCACGGTCAGCGCGTGCAGTTTGGACAGCGGCTGCGCGGTGGAGCGGTCGTACGGCTCGCGGACGTTGTCCTCGGGGTGCCGGTGGTGGAGCTTGGTGGGGCGGCCCGGCATGACCTCGGTGAGCTGCTCGACGATCGCGTCGGCCTTGCGGTGCTCGATCATCTCGTAGAGGTTCGCGTACCGGAACAGGTGGTCGAAGTCCTCCAGGACGCCGAACTGGTAGGCCTGTCGGAGATACGGGTCCGGCTCCGACCGGGCCACCCAGGCGGTGAGGTCCACGGCGACCTGCTCGTACGCGATGGTGGTCTCCAGGACCGAGGCGAGTCCCGGCAGGAGCCAGTTGACGGCCTTCTGCTGCTGTTGCTCGACGTACCGGACCTCGGCGAGCCGTCGCCGCACCTCCGGATCCGGACAGTGCCGGGCGAACTGATGGCTGAAGAGCGCCGCTTCGACCTCGATGCCGTTCATCACGATGATCCGGCAGCGGGTGTACGGATCGCAGTGGTCGGGGTCGATCGGCTCCACGTCCAGCTCACGCCAGGAGCGCACCTGCCGCTCCAGCGGAATGCCTTGCTGTTCCAGGGGGTTCAGGGACATCGAGGTCTCCTCGGCTCGACCGTGCCGGACAGGCCGCCGCCGGGTACCCGGGGCCCCGTGGGTGAAACGACGGGCCGGTGGCCGCGCGGGAGAGTGGCGTGAGTCAGCCGTTTTCAGTCAGCGAGCCCTCCACGGCGACACGCGCCCGGTGCGCGGCCGCAGGGCCGCGGGGGACGGCTCCTGGCGAACCGCGGAGGTGGAAGTCCTGCGCCGTCCCCGCCACGGGCGCACGCTGGAGGCATGACAGCAGAGATAGTGGTGCACAGCGCGTCCCCGTCCGGCGGCCGGCGGGTGGACGTGCGCGGGGAGAGCGTCGGCGTCGCCCACAGCGTGGCGGACGTGACCGAGTTCCTGCGGCGCGCGGGCCTGGACCTCGATCCGGTGGAGGTCGCCGTGTCGCCGCTGATCGAGTGGCGCGGGGGCGGTCCGGAGGGCTGGGGGCAGGGGAGCGGGGGGAGCTGAGGGTCGGCCGGGCCGGGGCGCGCCGTCAGCCGGCGTGGTCTCCCCAGCCCAGCGGGCCCCCGCCGAATCCGGTGCCGGGCGAGCCACCCCCTTGTCGTGGAAATGCGCGACGCGCTTTGATGGGAGAGGCATCCGGGGACGGAAAGACTCAAGTGACGTGTGCCGCTGGGTACATGGTGGGGGCTTGGCGGTTCATGTCCGAGGTCAGAGTGGAAACGGCGGTCGTCGACGCCGCGGGGAACCGGCAGATCGCCAGCCGGGCCCGCGCGACCTCGCCGCTCGCCGATCGTGCCGCAGAGTTGGAAGAGGCCATCGTGCAGGCCTCCGCCATCGCCCAGGAGTCCCTGGCCCAGGTGCCGCCCCGCGACGGCTGGCAGGTCGCCAGCATGGCCGTGACCTTCGGACTCACCCTGGCAGCCGAGGCGGGGGTCATCCTCTCCAAGGCGTCCGCGGAGGCGTCGTTCGAGGTCACGCTAACCGTGGAGCGGGTGTCGGGGACGGCATGACCAGACCGGACTACTGGGTCGACCTGTATCAGACCCGGCAGCGTCTGGGGGGCGGCTTCCTGCTGACACCGCGCTACGTGCTCACCGCGCTGCACTGTCTGCGCGGCCTCACCACCGATGACCGGAGCATGCAGATCGTGCTGGCCGACGGGCGGCGGGTCGACGGGCAGGTGCGCAGACAGGACGACGGCGCGGACCTCGCCCTCATCGAGATCGACGCAAGCCACTACGTGCCCCTGACGATGATCAGGAAGGCCGGGCGCGCCACAGTGGGCGAGCGGTGGGAAGGGCCGTACCGGCCAGCCCGGGACGAGGCGCGCCTGCGAGGTGTCATCGATGCCCAGCCCGCCGACTTCGCTTGCCAGGGCGGTGCCGCCATCGAGGCCTTGCAGCTGACGGTCGACCAGGCATTGGGGGACTACTCCGGGTACTCGGGCGGCCCGGTGGAGAGCGGTGCCAAGGACGACGAACCCGTCGTCGTGGGCATCCTGCTGGAGCAGGGGCCCGACCGCGCGGACGCCCGCCGCGCGGCCAACGTCCTGTTCGCCGCGACCATCGCGGAAGCGGTGTCCCGCTTCGACCACCTGCAGCTGGCACACCTCGTCGATGTGCTCCGCCCGCCGCGTGCGCCGGAGACCACGTCGCCGTGCCAGGGGGACCGCGACCGGCCGTCGGGTGCCGCCCACGTGCCGAGCGGCGCCGCGAACTCGCTGACGGCCCGCAATGGAGCAAAGCTCCAGGAGTGGTTCCAGCGACTCCAGCAGTGGGCCGAGCAGGGTGAGATGGATCCGACACAGATCGCCGAGCTGAAGTTCATCGCCGCGCGCCGGGCCATCGAGAGCGACTTCCCGGGAGGTGTCGAGTGAGCAGTTCCTGGAGGCCGGCGATCGACCTCGCGGAGTCCGTTCTCGCCGACGGGCAGGGTGACTTGCGCGAACTCGAGCGTGCCGTGATGGCAGTGCGCGGCGATCCCCGAGCGCTCCACGCCCCCGCGGCGGGCCGGGACCTGGCCTATCTGACCGCCCTGCTCGACGCTCTGGGGCTCGGGTCGCTCGTCTCCGCACTCATGGAGCACGTCGCCGCCGTCGTCCTGAGGGACCCGCGGCTGCGGCACCTGGAAAGCGCCGTCCGGAACCAACTCGCCCGTGCTCTCGCCGACCGTGGGCAGCTGTCAGCGGCGTCCGCGCTCCTCGCCCTTGACTACGACCCGGATTCGCGCGGCACCTCGGGCGTCGCGGTGGCGCGTACAGTCGCGAACCTGGCGTCCGTCAAGCTGCGCAAGGGGGAGGCCGAGGAGGCGATGGCCGCGGCGCGGCACGCCCTGGCCCTGGTGACGGCTGACACGAGCACCGAGCCGCGGGAGGACATCAGATTGCTCGCCCTCACCGTGCTCGTCGAGGGGACCTGGGCGCACGACGCCGGGACCGAGGCGCCCGAGCTCCTGGACGAGCTGGAGAACGCCGTGCGGCAGGTGGTGCTCCTGCACGGTGAGGACCACCCGAGATCGCTGTCGGCCGTGGTGACGCTGGCATCGGCGGAGTTCGAGTCCGCCAGGCGCGCTGCTGACCAGGGGCGGATGGGACGAGCGGTGGACGTCCTCGCGGTCGTCGCGCAGAAGACCTCCGCGACCCTCGGCGTCCGGCATCCCCAAGCGGTCTCGGCGCAGCGCACGCTCACCGACTCCGAACTCGGGCTTGCCAGGTCGCTGGGGTTCGCGCAACGCGTCCACGACGCCGAAGCCCTGATCCGTGACGCCGCGCCCGGCGCTCGCCCGCTGTCGCGGGCCCCGGTCTCCGTGCGCGCTCCCGCGCCCCCGCGAACCCCGGCGTCCGCCCGCCACCCCGGGCAGCTCGTGGCGCCCGGCCCCGAGCGCCCGCCCCAGCAACGGACGACGGCCGCAGGCCCCCTCCGGGGTGCGCCGACATCCCGCGCGGAGCGGCAGGCCGATGCCGAAGGGCTGCGCTTCTCCGTGCTCGGTCCGGTACGCGCGTGGCGTGGGACGGAGGAGCTGCCCACCGGTTCGCCCCAGCAGCGTGCCCTGCTCGCCGCCCTCCTCCTGCGGCGTGGCCGCGCGGCGACCGCGTCGGAGCTCATCGACGCGCTCTGGGGCGAGGAACCGCCCAGGCAGGCACTCGCCGCGATGCGCACCTACGCGACCCGTCTCCGCAAGGTCCTCGACCTCGGCGTCCTGGCCAGCGTGTCCGGTGGCTACGTGATACGGCTACCGGCCGGCAGCGGCGGGCTCGACCTGTCCACGGTCGAGGAGCTGTGGGCGAAGGCCGAGCGTGCCGGGAAGGCAGGCGACCTGAAGCTCGCGTCGCGACGGATCGAGGAGGCGCTGGCGCTGTGGCACGGTGAACCTCTCGCCAACGTTCCGGGCCCCTACGCGGAGACCCAACGCCAACGCCTGGCGGAGTGGCGCCTGCAACTCCAGGAGTTCCGTCTGGACATTGAGTTGCAGAGGGGCCGACAGGCCGAGGCCGTGTCCGAACTGACCGCGCTCACCGCCGCACACCCACTGCGCGAACGCCTGCGCGAACTGTTGATGCTGGCTCTGTACCGCAGTGGCCGCCAAGCCGAGGCACTCGCTGTGTACGCGGACGCGCGCCGCCTCCTCGCCGAGGAACTAGGTGTCGATCCCAGTCCCGGCCTCCAGGAGCTGGAGCAGCGGATCCTGCAGGCCGATGCCGGGCTCGACACGCTGCCCGAGTCTCCCGGGGAGCTCGCCGCGATCGTGGTGCGGCCCGCTCAACTCCCCGCCGGGGTGCCGGACTTTACGGGTCGCTCCGACCTCGTCGCGGAGCTCGGCGCGTTCCTTTCGGCAGCCGGGGGGCGCGGCCGGACCGTGGCCGCCGTCGCGGGAATCGGCGGAACGGGAAAGACCACCCTCGCCCTGCACGCGGCGCACGCGGCCGCGTCGGCCCACTTCCCGGACGGGCAGCTCTACGTCGACCTCCAGGGCACGGAGGCCCGTACCGCGGAGCCCGAGACGGTACTCGGTGCCTTCCTGCGCGCCCTCGGAACGGCCGACTCCGCCATCCCGGACGCGCTGGAGGAGCGCTCGGCCCTCTACCGTTCGGTGCTGGACGGCCGCCGGGTCCTGGTGGTGCTGGACAACGCGAGGGACGTGGCGCAGATCCGCCCCTTGCTCCCCGGCGCGGGCGGCTGCGCGACGCTGATCACCTCCCGGGCACGCATGGTCGACCTGGCGGGCGCACATCTGATCGACGTGGACGTGATGGCCCCGGAGGAGGCGCTGGAGCTCTTCGCCAGGATCGTGGGCGAAGAGCGCGCGGGCGCCGAGCGGGGAGCGGCCCTCGACGTGGTGGCGGCCTGCGGATTCCTGCCGCTCGCCATCCGCATCGCCGCGTCCCGGCTGGCCGCCCGCCGCACCTGGACCGTCTCCACCTTGGCGGCGAAACTGGCCGACGAACGCCGCCGCCTCGACGAGCTCCAGTCGGGCGACCTGGCGGTCAAGGCGACTTTCGAGCTGGACTACGGAGCGCTCGAACCACAGCAGGCCCGTGCCTTCCGCCTGTTGTGCCTGCCCGACAGCCCGGACATCTCACTCACCGCGGCGGCCGCCGTCCTGGACCTCTCCGTCGACGAGGCGGAGGACATCCTGGAGTCCCTGGTCGACACCTCACTCCTGGACTCGGCGGCCCCCGGGCGCTACCGCTACCACGACCTCGTACGCCTCTATGCCCGCGCCTGCGCCGAACGCGACGAGCTGCCGCCCGCTCGGCGGGACGCGGCGCTGACGCGGCTCCTGGACTTCTACGGCGCCACGGCGGCCGGAATCTACGCTCTGGACCGTCCCGGGAGCGGCATGCTCCGTCACTTCGGTCACTTCCCGCGCCACGGGCTCGGCTTCGTGGACCGTGCCGAAGCGACGCGGTGGTTGCGCGTGGAGGCGGACGGCATTCTGGCCTGTGTGCAGCGGTCGCTGGCGCCGACGTCTCTGGGCCGGGCAGCGAACCTGCTGCTCGCCGCGGCCGACCTGGGCGAGCCAGGTGTCGACCCGAGCCGGTACGAGTCGGCCGCCGCGGCCGTGCGGGACGCGGCACGGGACGCGGGGGACGCAGTGGCCGAGGGCCGGGCGGGAGTGGCGCTGATCGGTGTGCTCCTCGGCTCGGGCCGGTTGGCGGAGGCGCGGCGGGAAGCGGCCCTTGCCCTGACGCTCGCCGAGTCCACGGCCGATCAGGGCGTCCGCTGCTGGGTGACCCGCGACATGGGGACGATCGCCGCGCTGGAGGGGCGCTACACCGAGGCGGAAGGTCATCTGCGGCGCGGCGCCGCATACTTCCGCGAGGTCGGTGACCTCGCGGGAGAGGCCGACGCGATGCTCGGACTCTCTGAGATCCACCTCGCGACGGAGCGCGCCGACAGCGCCGTCACGCTCGCCCGGCAAGGCCTCGACGGCTACACCCGCTCGGGACCCACCCCGCGTGTCGCACATGCTCGCTACCGACTGGGACTCGCGCTCCTCGGGACACATCGGTACGCCGACGCCTGGGCCGAATTCGACCAGGCCCTCCAGCACTTCACCGCGAACCAGCAGCGCTTGTGGGAAGGCACGACCCATCACCGCATCGCGCAGGTCCACCTGGCGACGCGCAGACCGGCCCCGGCGTCCCAGCACGCCGAGCGGGCTCTCGCACTCGGCTGCGTCGGAGGCGGCCTGGCTCGCGCTGATGTGCTGACGACGCTGGGCGAGGCCCTGGATGCCCTGGACCAGACGGACCGGGCCCGGGCCTGCTGGCGTGAGGCGCTGGCCCTGTACGAACGGGCCGGTGCGGAGGGGGCCTCTGCCGCTCGTGACCGGGCCCGCACACTGGGCCGCTACCTCCACGGGGCGGGGGCGTCACCGTCGAGGGGAAGCCGCGACGCGGGCTGATGGCGTGAGGGCGGCCCGTGGGTGAGCGGGGCGTTCCCCGCGGCGCTCAGGTGTCCCGCGATGCTCCTCTGTCGGCTCCCCTTGTGCGCGTCAGGCCGCGCGCCCGTATGCCGGTGGGCATCGACTGGGCGATCTTCGACGGCATGTGACGCGCAGTCACCTGGCGGGCTGTGGAGGGGTGGGCTTCCCGTGGCGTGAAGTCGTGTCGTACGAGGCCGTACGGCGTGAAGATCACTTGCATACACCGCACATAAGTAGTTAGGTTAGCCTTACCTGAGCGAGCGGGGGAGTATGCGTGGATTGCGGGGGTTTCGGGGCTGGTCGCCCTAGTTTTCGGAGCGGCCGCGGCGATTCGGCACGGCGTGGATCGGCCAGATCCGGCCAACGCGCTGACGTGACGTGGATACCGCGCCGCCCACTCCGTGCTGTTCCCGTCCCACCGCCGCCCTGCGCGGCATCCCGCAGAGCCTGTTCGCCGACGGCGGCGCGACCTCGCGCGCCGGTCGGGCCCTCGGCGTGCGGGCCACTCGGCCGCCAGACCACCACCGCCGCCGTGCCGACCGCGCCGTCGGCACCGATTCCCACAGGAGCCACCCGATGAACCAGACCCTGTCGCCCGAGAGGATCCGCGCCGACGTCGCGGAGCTGCTCGACTGCGACCCCGCCGAGATCGCGCCCGACGACAACCTGATGGACCACGGTCTGGACTCGGTGCGGATCATGACCCTCATCGAGCGCTGGCGCGCCGCGGGGGCGGCCGCGGTCGAGTTCCCCGACCTGGCCGAGCGGCCCGAACTGGGCCACTGGACCGCGCTGTTGACGGGTGGCGCCGCATGACGCTCAAAGACCACCGGGACCGGCACCTGGAGCGCATCGCGGAGGTCCGTGCGGGCCGCCACGCCGAGAAGGTGGGCTACCCGATCCGCATCCGGGAGACCGAGGTCGTCCGCACCGCCATGGTGGGCACCGGTCTGCTGCGCCTGACCCTGGGCGGGCCCGGCGCGGCCGGGTTCGAGGCCCACTCGCCGGACGAGCACGTGAAGTTGCTCTTCCCGGAGCCGGACGGCTCGCTGCGCCTGCCCGAGCCCAACGGGTCGATGCTGCGCTGGCCGCGGCCCTCGCCCACCTCGCGCGAGTACACCGTGCGCCGCTACGACCCCGTCGCGGGCGAGATCGACATCGACATCGTCCCGCACGCGGGCGGCCTCGCGTCGGACTGGGCCCACGAGGTCGAGCCGGGCGCCGTCGTGCACCTCGCGGGCCCGCCCGGCGGCCTGATCGTCCCGCACGCCTACGACCGCTATCTGTTCGCGGGCGACATCACCGCGCTGCCCGCGATCGCGCGCTGGCTCGAGGAGCTGCCGAGGGGCGCGCGCGGCTGGGCGTTCGTCGAAGTCGCCGACGCCACGCAGGAGATCGACCTGGCCGCGCCCGAAGGCGTCGAGGTGCGCTGGCTGCACCGCGGCGACCGCCCGCCGGGCACCGGCGACGCCCTGGCGCGGGCCGTGACCGAGGTGACCGTCCCCGAGGGCGAGCGCCTCTACGTGTGGGTCGCGGGCGAGGCCGGGCAGATCAAGCCGCTGCGCCGCTGGGTCCGTGACGAACTGGGCCTGGAGAAGGCCGACCACGACATCACCGGCTACTGGAAGCGCGGCGTCGCCGACTTCGACGACGAGCACGACCACTGACCGACCGGCACGCCGCCGCCCGCCCCCCGGAAGGCCACCGCTCGGCCTTCCCCCCTCCCCGAAACGCCGCCCACGAGGCGGCCTCCCCGAAAGAGCAAGGAGCTCCACATGTCGATACGCAGATCGTCGGGCCTGGTCGGCGCCGTCGCGCTGGGCCTGGTACTGACCGGATGCGGCTCGTCCAAGGACAAGTCGGACGCCTCGGACAAGGGCGGGACCCGGGTCTTCGCCGCGGACAACGGCAAGATCAAGATCCCGGCCAAGCCGAAGCGCGTCGTCGCCACCGGCTACGCCGTGCCCGTCATGATCGAGGCCCACGCCCCGCTGGTCGGCATCTCGTCGTGGAAGCGCGGCGAGCCCATGATGAGCAAGAAGGACCTGGCCGCCTACAAGAAGCTCCCCAAGGTCGCGGGCGAGCAGGCGACCGAGACCAACTACGAGGCCATCGCCGAGGCGGAGCCCGACCTCATCATCATCGGCGTCCCCGCCCCGGTGCTCGGCGACATCGACGTCAAGCGCCTGGAGTCCATCGCCCCGGTGGTGGCGATCGGCCCGACCGTCCCGTCCGCGTGGCGCGACCTGTCCCGCAAGCAGGCCGACGCGGCGGGCTCGCTCAAGCAGTTCGACGCCCTCCAGTCCAAGTACGAGGCCAAGGCCGCCGAGTTGGCGAAGAAGTACAAGAACGTGCTGCCCAAGCTCAAGCTCGGCCACGTCGGCGCCTACGGCGAGTCCGCCAAGGGCACCTTCCAGCGCGAGTTCGGCCGCTCCTGGGGCACCAACATCGCCGAGGACGTCGGCGCCAAGTACTACGGCAAGGTCAAGAAGCCCGGCCCTGGCTCCCGCGCGGTCAGCGAGTACCCCTCCATCGAGGAGCTCCCGGCCTCCCTGCGCGACGCCGACGCCATCACGTACTCGGTGATGGCCGACGGCAGCGTCCCGAAGTCGGTCCAGTACGTCATGGACTCGAAGCTGTGGAAGAACCTCCCCGCCGTCAAGGCGAAGAAGACCTTCCCGATCCGCTACACCGAGGCCGCGACCTACGGGCAGGCCATGCAGACCCTGGACGCGATCGACGAGTCGTTCGCTCCGCTCCTGAAGCGGTGACCGTCGCGGGCCGCGCGTCCGAAGCGGCACCCACCGGGCGGGAGGCGGCACCCGCCGAGCGGGGCGTGCCGCGGATCGGGCTGCTCGTCGGCGGCCTGGTGCTGCTCGCGGCCGTCGCCGTGATCAGCATCGGCGTCGGCGCCCGCTCGGTGCCGCCCGCGGAGGTCGTACGGGCGCTGTTCGACTTCCAGGGCACCGACGACCACGTGGTCGTGCGGGACGTCCGGGCGCCCCGCGCGCTGCTCGCCATCGCGGTGGGCGCCGCCCTCGCGGTGGCGGGCGCGCTGATCCAGACGCTGGCCCGCAACCCCCTGGCCGAGCCCGGCATCCTCGGCGTCACCGCGGGCGCCGGGTTCGCCATCACCATCGGCTCGGCGCTCGGCCTGGCCGGGGGGCAGGCGGGCGAACTGGGCTTCGCGGTCACGGGTTCCGTGCTCGCGGCCCTGCTCGTCGCCGCCGTCGGGCGGCACTCGCCGCTGCGTCTCGTGCTCGCCGGAGTCGCCCTGACCGCGGTCCTCAACGGCGTCGCCCTCGGCCTGCGCCTGATGCTCCCGGACGTCTTCGACACCTACCGCTTCTGGTCGGTCGGTTCGCTCGCGGCCCGCGAACAGGCGCCGCTCGCCCTTCCGTTGACGGCGATCGTGCTGTGCCTGGCCGGCGCGCTGCTGCTGAGCCGGGCGCTCAACGTCCTGAGCCTCGGCGAGAGCGTGGCGCACACCCTGGGCGCGGGCGTGGCCCGCGTACGGTTCGCGGCGCTCGTCCTGATCACCGTGCTCAGCGGGGCGGCCACGGCGGTGGCGGGCCCGATCCTCTTCGTCGGCCTGATCGTGCCGCACCTGGTCCGCAAGCCCGCCGGGGGCTCCGTGCCCTGGCTGATCCTCTACACGATGGTGCTCGGCCCGATCCTGCTCCTCGTCGCCGACATGGGCTCGCGCGTCCTGCTGCCCACCGGCGAGGTGCCGGTGGCCATCGTGACCGCCTTCCTCGGCGGACCCATGCTGATCTGGGCGGTCCGCCGCCACGGGGCGGGGGCGCTGTGAACACGCGGGAAACGACCGCCGTACGCACCCGGCGGGGGAGCGCAGTGAGCGCGTACGGGCTGCGGGTCGAACGCCGCACGGTGGTGCTCGTCGCCGTCCTGACCGTGCTGATCCTGGCCCTCGGCCTGGTGGGGCTCTGCTACGGCGCGTCCTGGTCGACCCCTCGCGAGGTGTTCGACGCGCTGAGCGGGGCCGAGCCCTCCGTGGTGATCCAGGACTGGCGGCTGCCGCGGGTCCTGGCCGCGGTGGTCTTCGGCGCCGCGCTCGGCGTGGCCGGGGCCCTCTTCCAGAACCTGACCCGGAACCCGATGGGCAGCCCGGACGTGATCGGCCTCGACTCGGGCGCCTACACCGGCGCCCTGGTCGCCCTCACCGTCCTCTCGGGCACCTCCACGCAACTGGCCGTCGGCTCGGTGCTCGGCGGTCTCGTCGTCGCCGCCGCGATCTACCTCCTCGCCTACGACCGGGGCTTCTCCGGTCTGCGCCTGGTGGTGATCGGCGTCGCCGTCAACGCCATGGTGACCGCGCTCAACTCGTGGATCGTGCTGCGTGCCGACCTGGAGGTCGCGATCGCCGCGGTCGGCTGGAGCGCGGGTTCCCTCAACGACGTGGACTGGGACGACGTCGGCATCCCCTTCACGGTCATCGGCGTCCTGCTGGCCCTGATCGCCACGCGGGCGCACGCCATGCACCAGGCGTCGCTCGGTGACGCCGTCGCCGTGACCACCGGGGTCGGCCTCGACCGGCTGCGGCTCCTCATGGTCCTCGTCGGCGTCGGCTGCACGGCCACGGTGACCGCGGTGGCCGGGCCGATCGCGTTCATCGCGCTCGCCGCCCCGCAGATCGGCCGCAGGCTCGCGGGCGCGCCCGGCGTGCCGCTGCTGCCCGCCGCGCTGACCGGCGCGGTCCTGCTGCAGGGCGCGGACCTGATCGCGCAGATGCTCCTCGCGCCCGTCTCCCTGCCCGTCGGAGTGGTGAGCACCGCGATCGGCGGCTGCTATCTGATCTGGCTGCTTACCAAGGAGGTGAGGCGCGCGTGACCGCACGCCTGACCGCGCGGGAGATCACCCTGCGCTACGGGGACCGCGTGGTCTCCACCCGGCTGAGCCTCGACGTGCCCGACGGCGCGTTCACCGCCATCGTGGGCCCCAACGCCTGCGGCAAGTCGACCCTGTTGCGGGCGCTCGTACGGCTGCTCCGCCCCGACACCGGGCACGTCGAGCTCGACGGCCGCGAGGTCGGCGGCTACGCCACCAAGGCCCTGGCCAAGCAGCTCGGCTTCCTGCCGCAGGACCCGCTGGCCCCCGAGGACATCAAGGTCCGCCAGCTGGTGGCCCGGGGCCGCTTCCCGCACCAGTCGCTCCTGGCCCTGTGGTCGCCCCGGGACGAGGAGGCCGTCGCCGGGGCCATGGCCGCCGCCGGAGTCGCCGACCTCGCCGACCGGCCGGTGCAGCAGCTGTCCGGCGGCCAGCGCCAACGCGTCTGGATGGCCATGGTGCTCGCCCAGGAGACCCCCTACCTCCTGCTCGACGAACCGACGTCCTTCCTGGACATCACCCACCAGTACCAACTGCTCGGCCTGCTGGCCAGGCTGCGCGACGAGGGCCGCACGGTCATCGCCGTCCTGCACGACATCAACCAGGCGTGCCGCTTCGCCGACCACTTGGTCGCCATGAAGGACGGCCGCGTGATCGCCGAGGGCGAGCCCGGCGCCATCGTGGACGCCGCGCTGATCAAGGACGTCTTCGACCTGCCGAGCATCATCGTCCCCGACCCCGTGACGGACACGCCGATGGTCGTCCCCACACTGCAAGGAGAGTGAATTGAGCACCGCACGCGTGTCCTCGGACGGGCTGCTCGACCTGACGAGCGCTCAGCTGGGCATCTGGAACGCCCAGCGCCTCGAACCGGACTCGCCGTACTACGTCGTCGGCGACGTCGTGGAGATATCCGGTGACGCCCCGGTCGACGTGGCCGCCCTGGTCGAAGCGGTCCGCGCCACCACCGAGGAGGCCGAGACGCTGCGGCTGCGGGTGCGCGAGACCCCGGACGGGCCGCGGCAGTCGGTCAGCGACGAGCCGGTCCCGGCACCCGAGGTGGTCGACGTCAGCGGTGCCGCCGACCCCGCGGCCGCCGCGGCCGCGCTCGTCGACGCCGAGCGCGCGCGGGCGGGCGAGACCTGTCGCGGCATGGTGGAACGAACGCTCTACTCACGCACGGTGATCCGGCTGTCCGACCACGAGGTCTGGTACACCCAGCTCGGCCACCACCTGATCTTCGACGGCTACACCGCCGCGATGCTCGCCCGGCGCACCGCCGCCCGCTACACCGCCCTCGTGCGCGGCACCGAGCCGCCCAGGTCGGCCTTCGGCTCCTTCGCCGAACTCGTCGCCGCCGACCGCACCTACCGGGACAGCGACCGGGCCGCCGATGACCGCGCCTACTGGGTCGAGCGGTTCACCCCGCTGCCCGACCTCGGCGACGTCGACACCGCCGCCGGGCCGCCCGACCGCACCCTGACCGCCCGCGCCGTCGTCCCGGCCGGTCAGGTCGCCCGGCTGCGCGCCTTCGCCGACGAGGCGGGCGTCACCTGGGGCGAGGCGCTGATCGCCGGATACGCCGCGTTCTTGCACCGCATGCTGGGCCGCACCGACGTGGTGTTCGCGCTGCCGCTGATGTGCCGCACCGGCTCGACCGAACTGCGCACCCCCGCCATGGCGGTGAACGTCCTGCCGCTGCGAGTGACCGTGCGCCCCGGCGACGACCTCGGCGAGCTGAGCCGCCGGGTCGCCGCCGCCATGAAGGAGATGCGCGACCACCAGCGCTACCGCGGCGAGGACCTGCCCCGTGACCTCGGCGTGCCCGGCGCGGGCGCGCTCCTGCACGGCCGCGGCATCAACCTCAAGGCGTTCGACCTCACCCTCGACTTCGCCGGGTCCACCGGAGTGATGCGCAACGTCGCGGGCGGCCCGCCCGAGGACATGGGCCTGAGCGTCCTGCCGACCCGCGACGGCGGCCTGCTGTTCGGCTTCGAGGTCGACGCCCGCAGCAACGACCAGGCCGCGGTCGACGCCAAGCTGACCGGCCTGCGGACCCTGCTCGCCGGGCTCACCGACGGCCTGCCCGTGGGACGGATCGCCCTGACCGACGACGCGGACCGGCTCCTCGCGGACTGGGCGCCGCCCGCCCTGCCCGGCACGCCCGTGGACGTGCCCACCGCCTTCGCCGCGACGGCCGCCGCCAACCCCGCGCACACCGCCCTGGTGTGCGGCGCCGAACGCCTCTCCGCCGGGGACCTGGCGGGCCGGGTGCACCGCGTCGCCCGCGCGCTGCGGGCCCGCGGCATCGGGCCCGACGACATCGTGGCCCTGGCCCTGCCCCGCTCCGCGGACCTGGTGGCCGCGCTGCTCGCGGTCCTCGCCGCGGGCGCCGCGTTCCAGCCCCTGGACGCCGCGCACCCCGCCGAGCGGCTGCGCGAACTGATCGACGACACCCGCCCCGCCCTCGTCCTCACCGACGGCACGCTCGACGGACTGCCGTGGACGACCCTGCTCGACGAGGCCGCCGGACGGTCCGACGCGCCGCTCCAGGCCGACGAGCTGGCCGCGCCCAGCCACCCCGAGCACCTCGCCTACGTCATCCACACCTCCGGTTCGACCGGCCGCCCCAAGGGCGTCCTCGGCCGGGTCGGCGGCCTCGCCGCGCTCCTGCACCACCAGAAGGCGACGGTCGTCGCCGAGGCCGAGGCAGCCGCGAGCAGGCGGCTGCGCGTCGCCCACACCTACTCCTTCGCCTTCGACTCCGCCTTCGACCACCTGGTGTGGCTGCTGTGCGGGCACGAACTGCACGTCTACGACGCCGAGACCACGCGCGACGCCGACGCCCTGCTCGCCGCGTACGCCCGCGACGGCATCGACGTCGTGGACACCACGCCGTCGATGGCCGCGCCGCTGGTCGACGGCGGCCTGCTCGACCTGCGCCCGACGCTCCTCGTTCTGGGCGGCGAGGCCACCCCGCCCGCGCTGTGGCGCAAGGTCGCCGCTTCGGGGACCACCGCGCGCAACATGTACGGGCCCACCGAGGCCACCGTGGACGCCACCACCGCACGGATCACCGGCGACGAGCCCACCATCGGCCACCCGCTGGCGGGCACCCGCGTCCTCCTGCTCGACCACGCGCTGCAGCCCGTACCGCACGGCACCGTCGGCGAGCTGTACCTGGCGGGACCGCACCTGGCCCGCGGCTACCTCGGCAGGCCCGGGGCGAGCGCCGAGCGCTTCGTCGCCGACCCCTTCGGCGCGCCGGGGCAGCGGATGTACCGCACCGGCGACCAGGGCCGGTGGGTGCCCGGACGCGGCCTGGAGTACCTCGGCCGCGGCGACGGCCAGATCAAGATCCGTGGCCACCGGGTGGAGACCGGCGAGGTCGAGGCCGCGCTCGGCGCGGTGCCCGGCGTCACCGCCGCGGCCGCCACGGTGCGCTCGTCCCGTCTGATCGGCTACGTCGTGGCCGCCTCGGTCACCGGCGACGCCGTCCGCGCCCATCTGGCCGAGCGGCTGCCCGAGCACATGGTGCCCGCGGCCGTGGTGGTCCTCGACGAACTGCCCGTCACGCCCAACGGCAAGCTCGACCGGGCCGCCCTGCCCGCGCCCGCGGCCACCGGCGGCGGCCGGGAGCCGCGCACCGAGCGGGAACGCCTGCTGTGCGCCGTCCTCGCCGAGGTGTTCGACGTCGAACGGGTCGGCGTGGACGACGACTTCTTCGCCCTCGGCGGCGACAGCATCACCGCCATCACCGTCAGCAGCCGACTGCGGGCCAAGGGCTTCGAACTGCGGCCGCGCGACCTGCTGGCCCGCCGCAGCTTCGCCGCCCTGGCCGCGTCCGCGGACGCGGTGGACGACGGCGCCCAGGAGGCGGACGACCCGACCGGGCCCGTGCCCGCGCCGCCGATCGTGCGCGGCCTGCTCGACCCGCACCCGGACGTGGACACCGTCGCCGGATACGCCCAGTGGACCGTCCTCAGCGTCGACGAACTCGCCCACGCCGACCTGGCCAAGGGCGTCCAGACCGTACTCGACCACCACGACGCGCTGCGGCTGCGCGCCGACGACGGCCTGGAGGTGCTGCCCCGCGGGACGGTGCGAGCCGTCGTCAACGAGGTGCACGTCACCGAGGTGCACGACGAGGACGTGACCGGGCTCGCCGAGCACCTCGCCGGTGAACTCGACCCGCGCTCGGGCGACCTGCTCCGCGCCACCCTGGTGCGGACCGGCGACGACGCCCCGGACCGCCTGCTCGTCGTCGTGCACCACCTCGCCATGGACGGCGTCTCCTGGCGCGTCCTGCTGCCCGACCTGCACACGGCCTGCACCGGCGGCACCCTCGCCCCGGCCGGCGCGTCGTGGCGGCGCCACGCGACCCTCCTCGCCGAACAGGGCACATCCGGCGCGCGGCGCGGCGAACTCGACCACTGGCGCGCCGCGCTCGACGCCGCGCCCCGCCTCGGCGCCCGGCCCCTGGACCGGACGCGGGACACGGTCGCCACCGCCCACCGCTCGGTCACCGTGGCCTCGCCCGAGGCCACCGACGCGCTGCTCACCACCCTGCCCGCGGCCTACCGCGCCGGAGTCGACGAGGTCCTCCTCGCCGCGCTCGTGCTCACCCTGCGGAACTGGGGCGTCGGCGGCGACGCGGTCACCGTCACGATGGAGGGCCACGGCCGCGAACACCTCGACCTGGCCCGCACGGTGGGCTGGTTCACCAGCGAGTACCCGGTGCGCGTGCCCGCGTCAGGGGACGTGGGACGGCTGCTGCGCGCGGCCAAGGAGGCTCGGCGCGCCGTCCCCGACGGCGGCGTCGGCTACGGCGTCCTGCGCCACCTCGACCCGGAGGCGGGCGCCGAGCTCGCGGCCACCCCGCCGCCGGACGTGCTCCTCAACTACCTGGGCCGGTTCGCCCAGCTGACCGGAATCGGCTGGCGCCTGCCGGAGCGGGACGCCTTCGCGGTCACCGAACCCGAGGGCAAGGCGCTGGAGCAGGTCCTCGCCCTCAACTGCTTCGTCCACGAGGAGGGCGCGCCGCGCCTCGCCGTCGAGTGGACGGCCGCGACCGAGGTGCTCCCCGCCGCCGCCGTGACGGCCCTCCAGGAAGCCTGGGCCGCGGCGCTCGACGCCCTCGCCGAGCACGCGCGCCACACCCCCGGCGGGCTCACCCCCTCCGACCTGCCCCTCGTCGACCTCGACCAGGACGCCATCGACGCCCTCGAACGCACCGGGCGCGTCACCGACGTCCTGCCCGCCACCCCGCTGCAACTCGGCCTGTCCTTCCACACGCTGGTCCGCGACGATCAGGACACCGACGTCTACGTGGTCCAGGCCGTGACGACCCTGGTCGGCGAGCTCGACCCGGACCGGATGGCCGAGGCCGCGCGCGAGCTGCTGCGCCGCCACCCCGCCCTACGGGTGTACCTGGGCACGGCGGGCGACGACGTGGTACAGGTGATCCCCGCCGACGTCGCCCTGGACTGGCGGCAGGACGACCGCTTCGACGAGGCGGTCCGCGCCGAGCTGGCACGACCGTTCTCCCCGGAGCGGCCACCACTGATCCGCTTCCTGCTGTCCCGCGTCGGCCCGCACGAGCACAAGCTGGTGATCACCAACCACCACGCCCTTCTCGACGGCTGGTCGATGCCGCTGGTCGGCCGCACCCTGCTCGCGATCTACGCCGAGCTGGGCGGCGGCCCCGCCGCGCCCGTCGCCCCGCCGCTCCAGGAGTACTTCCGCTGGCTGGCCGGGCGGGACCACCAGGCGTCCCTGGCCGCGTGGCGCACCGCCCTCGAAGGCGTCGACGACGCGACCCGCCTCGCCCCCGCGAGCACCGTCACCGGCGTCGAGCGGCCCGGCCGCGTGAGCGTCGACCTCGGCCGGGAGTTCAGCGACCGCCTGCGCGCCTTCGCCCGCGCCCAGGGCGTCACCCTGACCACCGTCCTCCAGACGGCCTGGGGCCTGCTGCTCGGCCGGCTCACCGGCCGCCGCGACGTCGTCTTCGGCTGCCCGGTGTCCGGACGGCCCGCCGAGGTCGACGGCGTGGAGTCGATGATCGGCCAGCTCGGCACCACCATCCCGGTGCGCGTGGCCCACCCCCAGGACCGCACCGCGCGGGACCTCATGGCGGACGTGCACGCCCAGAGCGTGGCCCTCGCCGACCACCACCACGTCGGACTGCCCGCGATCCAGCGCGCGGTGGGCGTCGGCGAGCTGTTCGACACGATGCTCGTGATGGAGAACTTCCCGCTCTCCAGCCGCAAGCGCACCCCGCTCGCCCCCGGCCTCGACCTGACCGGCGTGGACATCACCGACGCCACGCACTACGCGCTGACCGTGATCGTGATCCCCGACGACGCGATCACCATCGGCCTCGGCTACCAGCCGAGCGCCTTCGCCGAGACGACCGTGCGCGACTACGGCCGCTGGCTGCACCACCTCCTGCGGGAGATCGTCGCCGACCCGGCACGGCCCGCCGTCCGGCTGCCCGCGCTCGACCCGGACGAGCGGCAGCGGATGCTCCGCACCGGCACCGAGGTCGTCCCCGCCAAGACCCGCGGCCACTGGCTGGAGGAGTTCGCCGCCTGGGTCCGCCACAAGCCCGACGCCGAGGCCCTGGTCTGCCGGGACCGCAGCCTCAGCTACGCCGAACTCGACCGCGAGGCCAACCGCCTCGCCCACGCCCTGATCGCGCGCGGCGTACGGCCCCAGGACCCGGTCGCCGTCCTCCTCGGCCGGGACGTCGAGATGACCGTGGCCCTGTTCGGCGTGGCCAAGGCGGGCGCGGTGTACGTCCCGCTCGACCCGAGCTACCCGCGCGAGCGCCTGACGTTCATGCTCGACGACATCGCCCCGGCCGCCGCCGTGACGACCGGCGCCGAACTGCCCGCCGAGGCCGACGTCCCGGTCCTGCGGCTCGACGACCCGGCCACGCTCGCCGCCGCCCCCGAAACCGACCCGGCCGAGGCGCGCGCCAAGCTCACCGACGACGCGCTCGCCTACGTCATCTACACCTCCGGCACCACCGGGCGCCCCAAGGGCGTCGGCGTCACCCACCGCGGCGTACCCGACCTGATCGCCCTCCAGGAGGAGGTCGTCGGCGTCACCGAGCACGACCGGTACCTGCACTTCGCGTCGACCAGCTTCGACGTCGCGTTCTGGCAGACCATGGTGCCGCTGCTGTCCGGCGGCACCTCCGTGATCGCCCCCGAGGAGGTCCGCGTCCCCGGCGACGAACTCCTCGACTACATCGTCGAGCACCGGGTGACCGGCGTGAACCTGCTGCCGTCGTTCCTGGCCGCGATGCCCGACGACCGCACCGTCGACCCCGACGTGTTCTTCGTCGTCGGCGCCGAGCGCCTCGACCCGGCGCTGGCCCGGCGCTGGGGCACAGGACGCAAGGCGCTGTTCAACGCCTACGGCCCCACCGAAGTCACCATCAACTCCGTGACCTGGCACTACGAACAGGACGACCCCGGCCCGCTGCCGATCGGCCGCCCCGACCCCAACGTCCGCGCCTACGTCCTCGACGGCGGCCTCCAGCCCGTCGGCGTCGGCGTCACGGGCGAGCTGTACCTGGGCGGGCCCAGCGTGGCCCGCGGCTATCTCGGCCGCCCCGGCCTGACGTCCGAGCGGTTCGTCGCCGACCCGTTCGCCGCGCCGGGGGAGCGCATGTACCGCACCGGCGACCTCGTGCGCTGGCGCCCCGACGGACAGCTGGTGTTCCTCGGCCGCGTCGACCACCAGGTCAAGGTCCGCGGCTTCCGCGTCGAGCTGGGCGAGATCGAGTCCACGCTGACCCGCCACCCCGCCGTGCGCGCCAGCGCGGTGATCGTCCGCGAGGACCGGCTCGTCGGCTACGTCATCCCCACCGACGGCGCGGACCTGGACACCGCGGAGGTCCGCGCGTACCTGGCGGGCGAACTGCCCGACCACATGGTGCCGACGGCGTTCGTGGAGCTCGACCGGCTGCCGCTGAGCCCCAGCGGCAAGCTCGACGCCGCCGCCCTGCCCGCCCCCGAGATCGCGGCCGCCGCCCGCCGCGCACCGGCCACCGAAGCCGAAGCGGTGCTCCTCCGCGTGTTCCAGGACGTCCTCGGCACCGAGGACATCGGCCCCGACGACGACTTCTTCGCCATCGGCGGCGACAGCATCGTCTCGCTGCAAGTGGTCTCGCGCGCCCGGCGCAAGGGCCTCGGCCTGACCGCGCGGGACGTGTTCGAGGGCGAGACGGTCGCCGGGATCGCCGCGCGGGCCCGCGCCCTGGACGGCGGCGCCGGTCCCGTGACCGGCGACGCCCCGCTGACCCCGGTCATGCGGGACCTGCTGCGCCGCGCGGGCACCGCCGCCGACGGCTTCTGCCAGTGGGTGGAGATCTGCGTGCCCGCGGGCGGTGACGAGACGACCTGGCGGTCCGTGCTCGACGCGCTCCTGGCCCGGCACGACGTACTGCGCGCCCAGTTGGTGGCCGACGCCCTGCGCGTCCCCGAGGCCGGCGCCGTCACCGCGGCCGACGTCCTCACCCGCGTACGGGCGGACGACGGCGATCTGCGTGCCCTGGTCGACGCCCACGTCGCCGCGGCCCGCGAGGCGATGGACCCGCGCACCGGACCGCTCCTGCGCGCGGTGTGGGTGGACGCCGGACCCGAACGGCCCGGCAGGCTCGTCCTGATCGCCCACCACCTGGTCGTCGACGGGGTGTCCTGGCGCGTCCTTCTGGACGACGTCCAGCACGCCTACTCCGGCGGCGCCCTGGCCCGGCACGGCCAGTCCTTCGTCGGCTGGGCGCGCACGCTGCGCGACGCCGACCGGCGGGCCGAACTGCCGCACTGGCAGCGCATGACCGTCACCCAGGCGCTCGCCGCGCCGCTCGATCCCGCCCGGGACACCGTGGCCACCGCGGCGCACCACGAGCTCCGGCTCGACGCCGCCACCACCCGCGCCCTGATCACGACCCTGCCCGCCGCCTACCGCAGCACACCGGACGCCGTCCTCCTGACGGCGCTCGCCCAGGCCCTCCACGCCTGGCGCGGCACCCCGGAGGTCCTGGTCGCGCTGGAGAGCCACGGCCGTCCGACGTCGGTCGACCTGTCGCAGACCGTCGGCTGGTTCACCGCCGTACACCCCGTACGGCTCGACGCGAGCGACGACGTGCGCGCCGTACGCGAACGGCTGCGCGCCCAGGGCGACGGCCTCGGCCACGGCATCCTCACCGCCGCGGGCCTGCTGGACCCGGTGACACCGGAGGTCGCCTGGAACTACCTCGGCCAGTTCCCCGGCGCCCCGACCGCGGAGACGCCGTGGCAGCCGGCCCCGGACGCCGACCCGCTCGGCTCCGGCGGCACCGGCGAACTGCCCCTGCCGCACAGCCTGATGGTCAACGCCCTGGTGCGCGACGACGCGCTCGGGGTGCGGATCACCTGGCCGTCCGCGCTGTTCACCGCCGCCGAGATCGAGGACCTCGGCGAGCGGCTGCGGGCCGCCCTGGTGCGCACCGCCGCCGCACCGGAGATCAGCGCGCTCGACGGGGGCCGCCCCATCGCCGAGGTGCAGCCGCTCACGCCGCTGCAGGAGGTGATGCTGCGGCACGCGCGCACCGAGCGCCCCGACCCGTACACCGTGCAGTCGACGTTCACGCTCGCCGGTCCGCTCGACGTCGACGCCCTGCGCGCCGCGGGCACCGGGCTGCTGGCCCGGCATCCGAACCTGGGCGCCGTGTTCCCCGCGGACCTCGCGGTGCTCCCGGAGTCGCCCCGGCCGGACTTCCGGGTGTCCGACGGGCCCGCCGACGAGGTCCTGGCGGCCGACCTGGCCGAGCCCTTCGACCTGGCCGAGGGGCCGCTCGTCCGGCTGACCGTGATCCGCCGCGGCCCCGACCTCGCCGACCTGGTCCTGACCACCCATCACGTGCTCTCCGACGGCTGGTCGGCGCCGCGCGTCCTGACCGAGCTGTTCGCCCTCTACGCCGCCCACGTCCGGGGCGAGGACGCGGACCTGCCCGCCCCCGTACCGTTCGGGAACTATCTGCGCTGGCGCGCCGACCACGAGCCCGACCTCGACGTGTGGGCCGCGGAACTGGACGCCCTGCCCGAGGGCGACCATCTGGGCGGTGGCGAGCCGGGCCCGTCATGGCAGGAGCCCACCCTCATCGGCTTCGACGCGCCCCTGGTGGCCGAGCTCGCCCAGCTCGCCGCGCGCCGCGGCCTGACCCAGAACACGCTGGTGCAGGGCGCGTGGGCGGTCCTTCTCGCCCGGCGCTCCGGGCGTGCGGACGTCTGCTTCGGCGCCATGGTCGCCTGCCGTCCCCCGGAGGTGGAGGGGATCGAGGAGATCATCGGTCTGCTCGCCAACACCGTGCCCGTCCGCGCACGTCTCGGCGGCACGCTCGCCGAGACGCTCAGCGACCTCCAGGCCCGGCAGCGGGCCCTGGTCGAGCACCAGCACGTCGCCCTGACCGATCTGGAGCGGCTGACCGGGCGTCACCGCCTCTTCGACAGCCTCGTGGTGTTCGAGAACTATCCGGTCGACCCCGACCGGCTGCGCGAGCCCGCCCCCGGCCTCACCGTCGTGGGCACCCGCTTCCGCGAGGCCACCCACCACCCGGTGACCCTGACGGTCATGCCGGACGGCGACGGCTGGACCGGGGTGCTCGCCCACCGGGCCGGAGTGGACGTCGAAGGACTCGCCGACGAACTCCTCGACCTGCTCCGCGACCTGGGCGCCCACCTCGACGCCGACGTACGCGACCTCCTGGAGGACCGATGAGCGAGAAGGTCGCACCACCGCCCGCGAAGGTCGACGCGGAACTGCTGCGCATCGCGTTCATCCTGGTGCTCGGCACCTTCATGGCCACGGTCGACGCCACGATCGTCAGCGTCGGCATCGACACCCTGTCCGCGGAGTTCGGGGCCTCGGTCACCGAGATCCAGTGGGTCTCCACCGCCTACCTCCTCGCGGTGGTGGCGGCCGTGCCCGCGTCCGGCTGGCTGGCGGGACGCTTCGGCGGCCGCCGGACGTGGATCGCCGCCGTGGGCGTGTTCCTGCTCGGCTCGGCGCTGTGCGCGCTCGCCTGGTCGGCGTCCAGCCTGATCGTGTTCCGGGTGATCCAGGGCCTCGGCGGCGGGATGCTGCCCGCCACCGGGCAGGCCCTGCTCGCCCGGATCGCGGGACGCGAGCGCACCGGCAAGGTGATCAGCGTCGTGTCGGTCGTGCCGCTCCTGTCGCCGGTCCTCGGCCCGCTGCTCGGCGGCTCCATCCTGGGCGTGGCGTCCTGGCCGTGGCTGTTCCTGGTGAACCTGCCGATCGGCGCGGCCGCGGTGCTCCTCGCCCGCCGCTACGTGCCCGAGGTGCCGCCGTCGCCCCAGCGCACGGCGTTCGACCTGCGCGGCGCCGCACTCCTGTCGCCCGGCCTCGCCGTGCTGGTGTTCGGCCTCACCGAGGTCGCCCACGGCCGCACGCTGCCGGCCGCGATCGGCGTCTCGGCGGGCGTGGCGATGCTCGTCGCCTTCACGGTGCACGGGCTGCGCACGAGCGGGACACCGCTGGTCGACCCGCGCCTGTTCACGCGGCCGCCGTTCGGCGCCGCCGCGCTGGCCCTGCTCGTCCTGGGCGCTTCGGTGTTCGGCACGATGTTCCTGCTGCCGCTGTACTTCCAGACGGGCCGCGGCCTCTCGGCGTGGGAGGCCGGGCTGCTGCTCGCCCCCCAGGGCCTGGGCGCTGCGGCCGGTTCGGTCCTCGTGAACCGCACCATCGACAAGGTGGCGCCGCGGACCCTGGTGGTCACCGGCATCGCGCTGATCGTCGTCGGCACGGTCCCGTTCACCCAACTCGGCCACGAGCCACCGGACCTGCTGATCGCCGCGGCGCTCACCGTGCGGGGCGTCGGCATGGCGATGATCGGCGCGCCGGTGATGAACATCGTCTACAGCCGCATCGAGCCCGAACACCTCCCGCGCGCCTCCGGAGCCCTCAACCTGCTCAACACGGTGGGCGGTTCCCTCGGCACCGCCGTCCTCGCCGTGGTCCTGCAGAACCGGCTCTCCGCCCACGACGCCGACATCTCCTGGGCGTTCGGCGACACCTTCTGGTGGGTGCTCGGCTTCTGCCTCTTCGCGGCCGCCGGGGCGACACGACTGCCCCGGACCCAGGCCAGGAAGCCGTAAGGCGCTCCCGGCCCTGCCCGGCCGAGCCACCCGTGCGGGGGCGGCTCGCCACCACCGGAGGCGGTGACCGGCTCATGCCGGTCACCGCCTCCGGTGCGTCGGACACCCCTGGCACGCTGCCGACGCGGCCTCGTCCAGCAGCGACGCCAGCCGATTCTTACGTGCTTTTGCCGTAGCTCTGCCGTCCCTGTGAAGCCCGCCCCGCACTGTGGTGCTCGCACCCGGGGAACACCGGGGACTCCGGGAGCCCGAGGGGCCCGAGGCAGAGGAGAGGGCGATGACGTACAAGAGCACGGCGCGGCGCGCGGGTCTTGCGGTGGGCATGATGGCGGTGGTGGCCTCGGTGCTACCCACCGCGACCACGACGGCCACGGCGGCGGCGCCGGTGAGCGGCCCCGCGGCCGCGGCGGCCCCCGGCTGGTGCCCGGGCGTGCCCGGGCACCAGGTCGACTGCGACCGGGAGGAGCGCCCGCTGGTGACGGGCAAGCCGAAGCTCGGCACGGTCAAGGTGAGCTACGCGGTGGTGCGCCACCGCGCGCCGGGCCCCGCCAAGGGCACCGTCGCCCTGAACCCGGGCGGCCCCGGCGAGACCCTCATCGACAAGGCCAAGGAGGTCACCTGGGCCCTGGAGGGCCTCCTGAAGGACCACGACGTGCTGCTCGTCGACCCGCGCGGCACGGGCAAGTCGCAGCGCGTCCCGTGCGGCGTCACCGACGCCGAGTACCGGCTCGGCACGCGCGTCCAGCAGCGGGCCGCCGTGGAGCGGTGCGGCAAGAACCTCGGGCCCAAGGCCGCGGGCTTCACCTCGGCCGCCACCGCCGACGACATCGACGCCATCCGCGCCCGCCTCAAGGTGCGCAAGCTCAGCCTGTACGGCCTGTCGTACGGCACCTACTTGATGCCGGTCTACGCCTCCCGGCACCCCGAGAACGTACGCAACATCGTGCTTTCGGGGGCCTACCCCCTCGCGCTCGACACGATGGCGCGCCCCAGCGCACAGGCGGTCTCGACGACCCTG
This sequence comes from Streptomyces sp. NRRL B-1347, assembly GCF_000720325.1. Classification (GTDB taxonomy): domain Bacteria; phylum Actinomycetota; class Actinomycetes; order Streptomycetales; family Streptomycetaceae; genus Streptomyces. Next base: position 97,358 of record NZ_JOJM01000037.1, on the reverse strand, counting down.
CGCCGGATCTGCGAGCGCAGCGTCCCGGTGGCGTGCGACGGAGAGCGGGCAGTGAAGGACCTGGCCACCACGGCGGCACGCCTGCGCACCAAGCCCCTGACGATCCCGATCACCACCGACCACGGCGTCTACAAGAAGAAGTTCACCGAGGACAAGCTCGCCAACCTGCTGTTCGAGGCGGCCAGCAGCCAGGTCGGCTTCCAGCCGGACCAGCCCTCGCTGCTCGGCCAACTGCCGTACGCCCTGCACCGGTTCGTCAAGGGCGACACCGCGCCGCTGCGCAAGCTGGTGCGCGAGGAGGGCGCCTCGGGCAGCAAGCTGGACCAGGCGCCGTACATCGCGGTCGTCTGCAACGACTACCGCAGGGACTGGTCGAAGGACGCGTCGCTGTCCGAGCGGTGGCGCCAGTACCGCGCCGCCCTCGCGGCCGTGCGCCCCGGTGAGCACGGCGCGTTCAGCGCCAAGGGCTTCACCGAGGGGACCACGGACGCGGGCGAGGTGTGCATCGGCTGGCCGGGCAAGAACACCCCCGACGCCCAGCCCACGAAGCCGAAGCTGCCGAACGTACCGGTCCTCGTCCTGTCCGGCGACCTCGACTCCAACACCCCCGACGCGAGCGGGAAGAAGGCCGCCAAGCAGTTCCGCGACAGCCGGTTCCTGTCCGTCCGCAACATGGGCCACGTGCCCGAGCTTGAGCTGAGCCGCTGCGTGACGGGCGTCTCCTCGCACTTCATCCGCGCCAACACCCCGGGCGACACCTCCTGCCTGCGGGCCCTCCCGCCGATCGCGGTCACTCCGGTACGCGGCTGACCCCGCCCCCCGGGGCCCCGGCCGCCGTCGGCCAGCAGGCGTGGAAGGCGAAGCGGAGGTGCCCCTCGGGGGTGCGGTGCAGCGCGAGGTCGTCATCGTCGGCCTCGCGCTGCGCGTACGTGTGCGGTGGCTCGGGCAGCGGCTGCTCCTGGTCGGCGGAGGACGCGGGCAGCCAGGTGGGCTGACCGGTCGGGCTGGTGCCCGCGTGGTCGGTGATGGTCAGGGTGACGCCGTCAGGACCGGTGTGCACCCACAGGCGGCAGCGCGGCCGTTGGCTGTGGCCCGCCACGTAGTCGGCCCCGAGCCGGGCCACCTCCGCCGCGCGCCGCGCGAGCACCGGTGGCGCGCCGATCGCGGTGAGCAGGCACTGGGCGGCCTCGCCCAGGAGCATCTGGGTGTGTGGCGCACAACCGACCTCGACGGCGAGGCACAGCCTCGGCGGTCGAGCGCCCGGAGCGCGGCGCGGGTCCACGTGGCGGTGGACGGCGGTCGGCATACCGGCCCTCCAGCTACGAGCCAGGAGAGGGCCGTGAGGGGACGCTCGCACGCCCGCCCGCGGCCTGACGACTACAGCGGTGGCCGGGGTCTGGGACCACGAGGAACCTACGGCGTGCGGCGCACGGATCCTAGGACGACCTCGGCCAATCTGTGCCGACCAGGGGCAACACCGCACGAGATACGCAGGATGGACGATCCGGTCGACCGCGAATCGAATGAACTTTCGCTGCGACGGGCGCGGTACGGCTGCGAGCCCGCCGGGTGGCGGCGGCACCCCGCCCCGACCTGCCGCAGGACGTCGGCATCACGGCGTGTCCCGCCGTGGCCCCGGTGAGCCGATGAGGGTGAACGCGGCCCAGATCTCCGGGGCCCGCCACTTGCGACGGGTCGTCAGGATCGCGCGGCGCAGCGCCTCGGCGGGGTCGTCGGTCAGGGCCAGCTCCTGGTGGAAGCAGACCAGGGCGTCGTGGGTCGGCTCCTCGGGAACCTCCCAGAGCGTGGCGACGACCGTGGAGACGCCGGACATGAGGAAGGTGCGGGCCAGACCGAGGACGCCGTCGGCGGTCACCAGGCCCTGGCCGGTCGCGCAGCAGCCGAGGACCGCGATCCTGGCCCGGGTCGGAGTGCTGGCGAGCAGGGTGCTGGTGAGCTGGCCGTGCTCGTCACCGGCGGGGGTCAGCGCGATGCAGCCGGGGAGCTGGTCGAGCCGCAGCCGGGCGTCGAGCACGGCGTGACAGGAGAAGTGCAGCAGGTCGGCGGAGCCCATCCGGTCGAGCACGGCGGGCACGGTCGCCGCGGCGCCCGCCAGGGCGGAAGCTCCGTGCACGCGAGCGACGGCCCGCGCGGTCTCCAGGGTCAGGGGCAGGTCGGACAGCGGCAACAGGCGCCCGTCCGGGGTCGGCACCACCGCGTCCCGGACGCCGCCCACCACGAGTGCGCCGGACGCCCCGGGCTCCCGTCCGCCGGCGCGCCACACGTCCTCGTGCGCGATCAGTTCCAGGGCGTGCAGGGACGGCACCAGGGTGAGGGAGCACCGGCTCACGAGCGGTTCCCCCGCGCCGACGGGCAGCGCGGCGAAGGGCACCGACCACAGTCCGCGCTGCGGCACGATGACCAGGCGCGCGGCCGGCCCCGAAGGCAGCAGCCGCGCGACCTTCCCCAGCAGGACCTCGGCCCACCCCGCCATGAGCGCGGCATCGCCGACCTGGCTCTCCAACTGCCGTACGGCGTCCAGCAGGTCCACCGGCCGCGACTCGTCCACGCGGTCGTGGTCGGTCACCTCATGTTGCACCTCGTGGTGGATGTCCCCGTCGGGAGTCACCACCCACATGTGGACCTCCCGCAGCCGCGGGGCCTGGCCGCTGACGGCCTCGATCTCGAAGTGCGGGGCGTACACGAGCAGCGTCGCTCCCAGGCGGCGGGCAAGGCGGCGCATCCGCTCGCTGCCGGGCGGCTCCGCGGGCACCTGGGCCCGCGCGGGGCGGGCCGCGCGGATGCGCTCGCTCAACGGGCCGGAGCGGCCCCGCTCGGCGGCCTCAAGCGCCCCGGTCACGTCGTCGACGCCGAGCCGCAGCTCCTGGGCGACCTGGGTGAGGGCCGTGGCGTGCACGTCGAAGAGGCCGACCGAACCCGCCTCGTCGCTCGCGGCCCGCAGCAGGGGCTCCCACAACTCCTCGGCCCGCCGCGCGTGGTGACGGGCGGAGGGCAGGTTCCCCGCGCCCAGGAAGGCGTGCGCCAGATTGAGGTGGCCGGTCGCCATACCCCGATGATCGGCGATGCGCTGCTTCAGTTCGAGGGCGCTCTCCAGGTCCGCGATCGCCTCGCCGGGGCGGCCTCCTTGGAGGCGGATGCCCGCCCGGAGGTTGAGGGCGACGGCACGCTGCCGCGGCTGCCCCAAAGGCAGCGCGGCGAGCAGCGCGTCGGCCATGGCCACGGCCTCGTCGTGCCGCCCCGCCCGGCTGAGCACCTCAAGCCTCGTCACCTGCGCCTGCTGGGCCATCAGCGGGATGTTCCGGGCGGCGGCCCAAGCCCGCCGCATGGCCTCTTCGGCCTCGTCGGTGTGGCCCGCGCGGCTCAGGGCCAGCGCGCGATTGCCCTCGACCTCGGCCACCACGAGGTCGTCGTCGTCAGGCCGCACCAGGCGGTGGGCGGCCTCGGCCCACTCCAGCGCCCGCTCCCGGTGCCCGACCCCGTTGACCGCCAGGCTCAACTGGCTCGCGGCGAGGGCCGCCCTGGGGGCGCTGTCCAGCTCCCGCGCGACATCGAAGGCCCGGCGCTGCACCTGCTCCGCATCGCCGAAGCGCCCGGCGTGGGCGAGGGCGCTGCCCAGGTTGCTCAGCAGGGACCAGCGCAGTTCCCGGCCCGCCTCGTCAGCGGGCTCGCCCAGCGCCACCAGGGCCTCGCGGAACGCCTCGGCCGCCTCGACGAGACGCCCGATCTGCGCGACCACCTCCCCGTACTTCCCGAGGGCGATGGCCCGGTCCTCGGGGCTGCCGTGGTCGGCGGCCCACGCGCGGTAGTCGATGGCGCGCCGCTCCGCCTCGTCCAGGAGTCCCGCCATCATGCAGGCGGTGACCAGGGGTTCGAGCGCCTTGGGCAGTTCGTCGCTCAGACCTTCGGCGGTGAGCGCCTCCAGGGCGAGGGTGAGGTCGTCACGGGCGGCCTGCCAGCGCCCTTCGCGCGCGGCCCGCAACCCGTCGACGCGCTTGACCTCGGCCCGCAGCCGCCGCCTGATCCCCATGCCGTTCTCCCCCCCTCGTACGTGCTCATGTCCCGCCCCGCGTACGTGGCTTGAGCTCATGCCCCGCCTTGCGTGCGCGGCCGGTGCTCACGTCCTGGTCCGCGTGCGCCACCGGCGGCCGAGCACGTCGGCCGCGGCCGCGGCCACCGCACCGGCTCCGGCGCCCACCAGCGACCACCGGTCCTGTTGCGCACCGCCGTCGGTGCCCCGGGCGACCAGGGTCGCCGCGAGCCACCCCACCGAAGCGCCCACGGCTCCCAGGAGCACGGGGTGCAGCACGGCGAACGAGCCCGTCCGCACGGTGCCGCGCGACCAGGCGAGCACGGTCACCGGAAGCGTCAGGGCGAGCGCGGCGAGCAGGGCGATCACCGGTGCCTGCACGGGGCCGGGCATCGGCACGCGGTAGCTGAAGGCCTGCACGGCGGCGAGACCCATCAACAGGGCGCCGATGAAGGAGGTCTGCAGCAACGTCAGGCTCTGCCGGTGGTCGGCCAGGTGCACCTCGGCCGCCGCCAGGGCCTCGCGGGACACCTCGGCCGACGCCTCGACGGCCGCCTGGAGGTACTCCAGCTCGTCGTCGACGTCCTGCCGCAGCCGCTCCCCGAGCAGCCGGTCACCGGCGAACGGGCTCGCGGACGGCAGCGTCGCGTCCGGCGGCGGATCGCACTCCCCGGGCACGGACGCCATCAGGTTGTCCAGGGCGATCTCCACCGTGCGGCGCATCATCCGCAGCCTCGACGCCGCCACGATCAGCCCTTGCGCGTCGGTCCTCAACGCGACCAGTTCGCCCCGGGCGTCGAGGACCTCGCGCAGCGCGGGCCCGTCCCCGCCGAGCAGCCGCGCGGTGACCTCCGACGCCCGCCGCACCGCCTCACCGGCACGGTCGCGCAGCTCCCCGTGACGGCTCCGGTCGAGCACCGCCCGCTCGTACCGCAGCTTCGCCGCGTGCAGCGCGTAGCGCGTCAAGGGGGCGGGACGGTCCCGGGCGTGCCAGGCGAAGGCGTCCAACTCGCGCTCCAGCGCGACCGGGGCGAGCGCCACGAGACGCCTCCGCGCCCCCGGGGTGCCGCCCCCGGGCGCCTCCCAGAGCGCGAAGCCCTGCCGGGTGCGGTGCGGCTCGCCGGGGCGGCTCCCCGGGAACAGGACAGCCACCTCACCCGCCACCTCGGGCACCACGCCGCCGCCCCCGTCCGCCGTGAACAACGCACCGGCACTGAGCCCGAGCAGCACCTGGACGGACCCCAGACTTCCCGGGCAGGCCCACGGCACCAGCCGCTCCAGCGACTGCCCATCGCTCTCGTGCTCCGGAGCCAGCAGGAGCGTGACGCCGACGACGTCATGGCTCTGGAAGAGCAGCGCCTGACGCAGTCCGCCGCCCGTCCGCTGCCGCGCCGCCAGGACGCGGTAGCGCGGCGCGGGCCCGTCGATCCCCGGCACCTCGTCGAGCAACGCCTCGCCCGGCACGGCCGCGTCCAGACCCAGGCGGCCGCAGTCGTCCCAGACGCGCTGCACCTGCGCGGCCCGCGCGCCCAGACCCGCGCGGCCCACTCCGTAGAAGACGTGCAGCAGCAGCGCCCGCCGCACCACGGCGCTCACGCGCCGCCCCCGTCCTCGTCGTCGTCCGAGTCGTCCGCACAGTCCGCACCGTCCTCGCCGACCGCCCCGGAACCCGGAGCGGAGGACCGCGACCGGTTCAAGATCTCCGTGATCAATACGTTGGACCGCTCGTGCACCTCCGCCGGGGCCGGGACGAGGGGGTCGTCCTCGTGACGCGTGGCCACAAGACGCGGCCCGGCCAGAGCGAGTCGGGCCGCCGCGAGGCGCAGCCGCTCACCGTCACCGGCCCGCCACGACTGCCCCACGGCCTCGACGGCCGCCGCCACGGCGCGCCACCGCGGCGCGGGCATCGACCACTCGGCGATGCGCCCCAGAGCGGACGCCGCCTGCCGGGCCGCCTCTTCGAAGTCGTTTCCCGCCGCCGTATCAGCCACGCTGCCCCCCAGCCGCGTACCACCACCCAGGAACGGATGCCGATTGTCTTCGACGGCACGCGGCCCGTACACCGCTTCGGCGGAACCTGTGTCGCCAGGGCTTACCGGAGCGCTGGCAGGGCGTGCGTGAGTGCGGTGGTGTTCACCCGTGTGGGGGACGGGTATTGGCCAACCACATCGATCCGGACGAGACTGCGCGGGAAGGCGGAGTCAGGGCGGCCGACCCGTGGGGGGTGTGCGGCCTCGGCCCGGTCCGCCGTTGGGGGGCGTTCCATGCGTGACAACGACGACTTCGCAGATCGAATGGTGGCTTTCGTTCCCGCTGTGGTGCGGTGCGCACTCGAAGCGGGGCGCCGGGACCTCGTCGCCCGCCTGGACGAGGTCGAACGGCGGGTGCGGCAGGCGCAGGTGACCGCGGTGGTCATGGGCGAGTTCAGCAGCGGCAAGTCGTCGCTGCTCAACGCGCTGCTGGAGGACGCGACGCTGTTCCCCGTCGACTCGTACGTCGCCACGCGGGTCCTGACGTCGGTGCGATGGGCCGACCGGGAGACGATCACGGTCGAGCTGGCCGCTCAGGACGCGGGCGCCACCGAGGAGCGCGACATCGGACGCGACGGCCTTCGCCGCTACATCTGCGAGGCCGAGGTGCAGGACGGCACGGCCGCGGCGGACGCCGAGCGCGTGCTCACGGCCTCGATCCGCACGCCCAACGCCAAACTCGCCGACGGCATCGTGTGCGTCGACACTCCCGGCATCGGAGGCGTGCACCGCGGCCACACGGCCGCGGCCCTGGGCGTGCTGCCGCAGGCCGATCTCGTGCTGTACGTCATCGACGCCATGCGGCCGCCGCTGCCGTCCGAGACCGCCTTCATCGAGCGGGTGGTCCGCGCGGTGGGCGCCGAAGAGCACCCGGAGCGGCTTCTGTTCGCCGTGACGAAGGCCGACCAGACGGCGGATCCGGAACAGGCGGTTCGTGAGGTGCGCGCCCGCTTGTCGGCGGTCGCGGGGATCGAGGAGCGGTCCGTGGTGCTTGCCGTGTCGAGCCGCAGCCGACTGCTCCAGCTGACCGGAGCCCAGCCGCCGGGCGACAGCCTCACCGGTTTCGAGGAGTTCGAGGCGCGCCTGTGGGAGGCCGTCGCCCACGCGCGGCTGCGGCTGCGCGCGGGAGCGGCACTCGCCGAACTGGACGCCGTCGTACGCGGCCTGACCGAACCCGTCGAGGAGGCCATCGCGGTCCTGGACGCCCAGGACACCGCGACCCGCGAGGAGCTGGCGGGGTCCGCGGCGGCGCGCCTCGCCGAGGCCGGACGCCTCGGCGCGGGCTCCGCCGCCTGGCAGACGGAACTGGACACGGCCTTCACCGACGTCACCACCGCGTTACGGGCCCGCGCGGCCGCCGCGCTCGCCAAGGCCTGGCGGGACCTGCGGGCCCGCTACCGGACGGACGTCGCGTTCCTCGACGACCCGCAGGCGGTCCTCGACGAACTGGCAGGCAAACTCGCCGTACTGGTGGGCGAGCTGGGGCGGGCGGCGACCGAGCTGACGGGCGCGGCGTGCGCGGGGGTGGCCGAGCGCAGCGGAGTCCCGCTGCGGAGCCCGGTGTTCGCCGACCTGCCGCTGCCCCCGCTGCCGGACCCGCTGACCGTGCCCGCGCCGTCGGCGACGGCCACGCCGAGCGCGGTGAGCAGCCTGACGGAAGCCTTCGAGGCCGCCGCGCGCGGGGCGCGGCTCGGCGTCACCAGAGGCGGCCTGGTCGGCGCGATCGCCTGGGACCAGGCCGTGCAGCTGGCGCTCCCGGGCGGCAGTCGTACGGTCAAGGTGGTGAAGGGCGTCGTCCAGTCGGTGTCGTGGGACGGGGCCTCGCGCGAGCCGTCCCCGGGCGTCGTGGCGGGGCGCGTCGTCGGCGGTCTGGTCGGCGCCGTCATGGCCTTCGTCGGCGAGGTCCGGGACCTGCGCAAGGCGACGAACGCCGAGCAGGTCGCCGCCCTCGACCAGCTGTTCCGGCCCTGGGAGGCACAGCAGCGGGACTTCCTGCACGAGGCCGTGCAGGACCTGGTCGACGCCTCCGCGGTCCGCGCGCTGGCCGAGCTGCGGGACCGGATCGCACAGCGCCAGGCGGAGTGCGAGACGACCCGGACCGAAGTGGCCGCGGCACTGGAAGCGGCCCGCCGCGACGCCGACGCGGCCCGCGCGCCGCTGGCCGCCCGCCGCGACGGCCTGAAGCGGATCGAAGGCGACCTCACCGGGCTCGTCGACGAACTGCGCGGCCGCCTCGCGGCAGCTTGGGACGACTGACGCGGCCCCCCGCCGGACGGTGCCGGAGGGCACAACACTCCTGTGCATCAAGGCTGTTCGGCGGGGGCGCGGCGCCCGCATGCCGGAGCGGCACGACAAGGGACAGACGTACGGGACGGACGGACGCACCGATGACCCTTCGGCACAGAGCCGAGCGAGCCGTGCGCGACGCGCTCGCCAGGATCCCCGTCAGCACGGCCACGCGAAGCGCCCGCGCGACGCTCGAAGCCCAGGTGCCCAAGCTGACCGCCCCGCTGCGGATCGCGGTCGCCGGACGGGTCAGCTCCGGCAAATCCACCCTGGTCAACGCACTCGTCGGCGCCCCGGTCGCGCTGACCGGCAGCGCACCGCTCACCCTGGTGGTCAGCGTGCTGCGCCACGGGGACCGTACGGCCCTGACCGTCCACTACAAGGAGGGGCCGCCCACACATCTGGAGGGCCTGGGCCGGATCGACGAGTTCACCGCCCGCGGCCACCAACCGGCGGTGCCACGCCCCGTGGACTTCGTCGAGGTGTTCGGACCGCACACCTGCCTACGGCAGTTCGACCTCGTCGACACACCCGGGTTCGACTCGCCCTACGCGCGGGACACTCAGGAGGCGATGCGCGCCGTCGGTGTCGACCAGGCGTCGGTGACGGCCTCGTCGGCGGCCCGGCTCCGCAGCGCCGACGCCGTGATCGCCGTCCTCAACAGCGACGTCACCGCGCCCGACGCCGACGTGCTGCGCCGGTTCCACGACGCCGACGGCACCGGATTCTCCCCGACCCCCGTCACCTCCATCGGCGTCCTCACGAAGGTGGAGCTGCTCTGGCCCGGCGAGATCGGGCAGCCGGTGCGGGACCCCCGCGACACCGCACGCAAGCACGCCCGCCGCATCATGGCCGCCGCGCACACCGCCCGCATGTTCCACGACGTACGCCCCGTCTGCAGCCTGCTGGCGGCGGGCGCCGCGGCGTTCGACCACGAGGACGACTTCGAGGCGCTGCACGCCCTCGCGCACGTACAGCCGGACGCACTGGACCTGAGGCTCGGCCATCTGTCCGGCTTCGTGGCCGCCACTGATCTGCCGCTGTCCGCGGACCGGCGGCGGCGCCTGGCCGCGCTCTTCACCCCGTACGGCGTGTCCCTGGCCTGCCGTCTGCTGCGGGACGGCGTGGACCGGCCCACCGTGCTGCGCCGTGAACTCGAAGAACGCAGCGGCATCACCGCCCTGCGCCGGGAGCTGACGGAGCGGTTCGCCGCCCGCAGCGGTCTGATCAAGACGGCCAGGGTAATCGAGGAGATACGCGGCATCCCGGCGCTGCTCGCACCGGACGCGTCCGACCGGGACCGTGACCTGGTCGGCCGCGCCGTGGAAGCGGTCACGGGACTGGAGCACTCCGAACCCGCCTTCGCGGAGTTCGACCTCCTGCTGCGGCACTACACCGGTCGCATACCGTTCTCCGAGAGCGACGCACGCGAGCTGGAACGCGCCACCGGCGAACACGGGACCCCGGTGGCGGCACGCCTCGGCCTCCCGCCCGAGACCGGCCTGGCCGAGCTGGAGCGCACCGCGCTGGACCGCCTCGCCCACTGGAACGGCCCCCAGTACGCACAGGAGCCCGGTGGCAGAGCCCTGGCCCAGGTCCTCAAACGCCGCTACGACGAGATGTACCACCGGCTGCGACAGGCGCGGGCGATCGTGGGGGAGGGGGCCGAGCCCTGCGACACCGACCCGCACGAGGAACGGAATCCGGTGGACCCCGATTCCCCTCTCGACCTCCTGAGCACCGACGGCCCCGGAGCCGTCGGCGACGGCCGCTCCGCCGACGAGCCGGTATTGATCGTCGACCTGGGTACGACCACCTCGTCCGCGATCCTGCTCAGCCGGGGCAGGACGCGCCTTCTGAAAGAGCCCGGCAGCGGGCGGGACTGGTGGCCCACCTCGGTGTACGACGACGGGCGGCTGCTCGTCGGCTCCGTGGCGGAGGCCCGTAGAGCGGGCGGCCCGCACCACTTCCGCACCGAGTTCAAACCCGAGATCGGCAGCCCCGTTCCGATCCTGCGCGGCCCCGGCGGCGCGCACACGGCGGAGGACCTCGCGGTGGCCGTCCTCGCCGCGTTCCGCCGCCACACGGAGCACTTCCCCGGCGGCGCCCCCTCCCGCCTCCTCGTCACGGTCCCCGCGCGGACCGCCGGGCGACGGCGGGACGCGATGATCCGCGCGGGCGAACGAGCCGGTTTCCACGACGTCGAACTCCTCGAAGAGCCCGTGGCCGCGGCCCTCGCACCGTCGGACGGCGGGCCCTGGCCCCCCGGCACCACCGTGCTCGTCTACGACCTCGGCGGCGGAACCTTCGACGCGGCGCTCGTACGCATCGGCGACACCGGCCACACCCTCCTGGCCACCGCGGGCCTCGCCGACGGCCACGGCGGGCGGGACATCGACGCCGCGATCGTCCAGGACCTGGCTCCTGCCATGGAGGACTGGCTGCGGACCGCCCCCGAAAGGGCCGCCCCTGAAGGCGCCGCCCCCGAAGCAGCCGCCTCTGAAGCAGCCGCCTCCGAAGAGGCCGAGCGTCGCGCACAGTTGGCCCAGCTCACACTCCGCGCGGCCATCCGCCTCAAGCACAGCCTGGCGGCCGAGGACAGCCCGGTGGAAAACGTCGTCCCCGGGATGCCGCCGCAGAGCCTGAGCCGCAAACGCCTGGGACAGCTCACCGAGGAGCTGCTCGCCGACTCCGTCGCCTGCTGCCGCACCCTGATGGCCGAGACGGGCGTGGACCCCAAGGACGTCGATGTCCTGCTGGTCGGCGGAAGCACCCAGATGCCGTCGGTACGGCCCTACCTGGAGCGGCGGCTGGGCGCCCGCGTGCCCGTGCGCTCCGCCCTTGACCCGGTGCTCGCCGTCGTGGAGGGGGCCGTGACCTGGGCCGAGGGGATCCCGGAGCGGCGGGTCACCAACGACGGCCCGTCCTCACTGCGCGAGCCCCTGTCCTGGACCGTGCCGGGGGGCCGGGCGACCCTGGTGCGCTGGTTCGCCTCCAGGGGAGCCGCGTATCGCGCCGATGCCGCACTGGCCCGGGTCCGCCTCGCCGACAACAGCCTCTTCGACCTGTACGCGCGTACGGAGGGCCGGATCGAGCAGCACCACGTCTGGCCCGGCGGCACCCTGTACTCGGGCACCTGGCTTGCGACGGCCCTGCGCCCGGCAAGCCCCGACGATCTCCTGCCGCACCCCCGGGAAGTCCGGCACTGGCCGGGCGCGGCCACGGCTCTGGCGGTCGGTCCCGACGGCCGCCACCTGGCCGTGGCCGTACGGGAAGGGACCGAGGACTCGGTGCTCCGGCTCCTCGACACCTTCACCGGCGAGAGCCGGGCCGAACTCCGCATCCGCGGCCGCGTCTTGTCGGCGGCGTGGACCTGCCCGGGGACGTGGCCTGTCTTCGGGGTGTCCGGGGCCGAGGGGTACGAACACGGCGTGTGCGTGCTGGCCGCCTCGACGGAGGGAGGCGCGTCGGCGCGACTGACGCTCGTCGCCGAGCAGCCCGCGGCGGTGCTCGGGCTCGCGCAACTGCCGGGTGGGGGTGAGGTCGTGGTGCTGTGCGGGGACGGCACCGTGCGGATCGTCGATGGGGACGGTGCGCGGGACCGGGTGGTCGGTGAGTTCCCACGCCACCCGACCGTGCTCGCGGTTCGTGCCGACGGTCAGGAAGCCGTGCTGGGTGGGGCTGGAGGACTCCAGGGTGTGGCATGGGTCGTCGACCTCGGGAACGGGAGCCGATGGACGTCGCCTCCGCTGCCGGCACAGATCCGATCCCTGGCCTACGGACCGCACAAGGACGTCCTCGTCGGTGGCGGCAGCTCTGAGGACTCCGGATTCTGCCGATTCCTCCGGGGATCCGGGCCGATCGTGCCGGCCGGCGTCCAGCGGGTCAGGTCCGTAGCGTTGTCGGATGACGGCGCCCTCCTCGCGGCCGCGTCGGTCGACGGACAGGTCTGGGTCGGCAGGACGCACGGCCGCGGCGACTGGGCCCGCCTGCGCTACCCGGACACCCCCGTCACCCTGGCCTTCTCCGCCGACGGCCACTACCTGCACATCGCGGGCGACGCCGGGCTCAGAACCTGGGCGCTCACCGACGCGCACCGCCCCGCCGACGACAGCCGCGCCACCACCACGGCCCACCTGCGACCACCCGAACCGTCCGCACAGCCAGGGGAGTCAACCAGCCATGACACCTGACGAGGGGCACGCGTCGAAGCCGACTCACCCCCCAGAAGCGGCGCTTGCGGACCGGAAGTCCGCCACCGACCCACCTGTCCCCCCGCACACCCTGACGAACCTCTTCGCCTCCGCCCGACGGAGAGTGGCCCAGCCCACCAGCCTGAGCCCCGCGTACAACATCGGCGTGGCGCTCGGCGAGGCGATCGACGGAGTACGCCGAGACCTGGACGAGGTCCGGCTGGACCCGCACACGCGCTACCAGCTCACCCACGTACTGGACGCGCTGAGCACCGCCGTGACGGAGACCGTCCGCGCGGTCCTCACCCGGCAGCCCGAAGCACCACCGACGGATGCCACGGGCCGAACGTCCCCCGGATCACGGGTCGATGAGGCGGAACCCAAGAAGCTCATCTCCGGTGCGCTGAAGAATGCCTTCAGCCGAAAGCAACCGCCCCACTCGCCCTTCGACGCACCACCACCCGCCGTACCCCGCTCCACGTCCGCCCTCGCCCTCGACGCCGTCGGCAAGGCGCTGCCGCACATCGAGAAGGCATTCGGGAAATGGCCCAGCACGGCCGGGCCGCCCGCCCCGCCCTGGTACGAGCACGACGTCATGATGGAACTGATCCAGGACCTCGTCAGCCTCCGCGAGCGCGGCCGCGAGGAGCGGGTGTGGGACCGCGTCGACGTGCTGCGGGAGATGCTGCGAGCCCAGGGGATCGAGATCCTCGCCTACGACCCGGACGTCCGGCCGGAGTACCAGGCCGACGCCTTCCGCGTCGAGCAGGTGACTCAGGACGCCGCATGCCGGTACGAGACGGACCTGCCGGCGCTCGTCATGGACCCCGACGGCGACGACCGCCGGGTCCTCGTACGGGGCAGGGTGCTACGCGTACCGACGACGCCCGTTCCGACCGCGCGCAGCCACCAGAAAGCCCTGGCCAACACAGAGAACGACGTACAGAACGACGTACAGAACGACGTACAGAACGTCGCCCGGAACGAGGAGAACAGCCGATGACGACGACCCAGGAGCGGACGCCGGAGGAGAACAGGAGCCTTGTCATCGGCTTCGACCTGGGGCACGGGGAGACCGCCGTGGCCACCCTGTGGTCGTGCGCCGACGGCGAGCCGCACGTGGAGGACATCTCCCGCACCCCGAGCCGCGTGCACCCCACCGTGGTCGCCCTGTGCCACACGGAAGGGGAGGACACCGGAGTGACGACCCTGGTCGGGGAGCAGTGCTTCGCCGTGTTGTCCGCGCAGCTCGCCCGTGTCCCCGAGGACGGGCCGGACGGCCTCGTACCGGGCGACACGGAATTCTACATGGCGTTCAAGCACGCCCGGCTCGACGCACGGACGCGGCGGGCGACGGAGCTGTTCATCCGGCAGGTCGCCCGGGAGCTCGCGACGGAACGCACCGAGGGCGTCGAGACCTCCGGCATCCTCAAGGTCATGCCCGGGACGCGGCTGCACTGGGTCTTCGGCATCCCGTCCGGATGGGACAAGCGGGAGTACGAGGAGTACGAGCGGCTGCTCCGCTCCACCGTGACCGGCCTCTTCCCCCTCCCCGAGCACAGCGTCGAGCTGATCCCCGAGTCACGGGCCGCGATGCTCTACGCCAAGGAGTCGGACGAGTTCAAGACCGCCGAGCAGGACCTGATGGGGGCCGTGGCCGGACGGGGAACGGTCCTGGTGATGGACATGGGATCCCTCACGACGGACTACACGTTCGTGTCCGGCACCAGCGAACTGCCCGTCTCCGACTGGAACTCCCGCTTCGGCGCCTCGCTCATCGAGAAGGAGCTGCTGCGCCGCATAGTCGCCGACCACCGCGACAGCGCTCTTCTGGAAGAAGCGCTCGCACACGACCCCCTCCAGCGCGCGCGTCTTGAGTTCGCCTGCCGACGCGCCAAGGAGAGGTACTTCGGACTCTCGCCCGACGAGCTGCGGTTGAACCCCGGCCCGCGACGCCTCGGGGGCGACGACGTCGTCACCCGGTCCGGTGAACTGATCGAGGTCTCCATCCGGCTCTCGCCGCCGCTGATGGACGACATCCTGGACGCCCGCCTGGACGACCTCGGCCGGTCCTGGCGCACGGCGTTCCGGAAGGCGGTCGAGGACGTGCGCGACAAACTGGTGAAGGACACCGGGAAGCCGCCGGACGTCGTGCTGATGACCGGTGGGGCGTCGCGCATGAGGTTCGCGCAGGAGATCTGCCTCGACGCCTTCGAGGCGGGGAAGGGCGGCACCCGGGTGCTGCTCGGTGTCCGCCCCGAGCACGCGATCGCCAAGGGCCTGGCTATCGCGGGCCGTACGCGCCGCCGCGTCGAGGCGTTCCTGGAAGAAGTGGGGGAGTTGGCCGACAGCCGGGTCCCCGCCATCATCGGCGACAACCTCGAAGCCCTCGGACTCGCTCTGGGCAAGGTCACGGTGGACGGCATCGTCGACGACCAGGTCTGCCCCGCCGTCGTACGGTGGCGCGAGGGCGAGCTGCGGCTGCTCACAGACATCGCGGTGGAGGTGGCGAAGAAGCGCGAGGTCTACCTCAAGAGCCCCGCAGGGCAGGCGAAGCTGAAGGACGTCACACGGGCTTGGTACGCCGAGATCACCGCGGTCATCGACCGCGAGGCCGCGGCGATCGCGCACCGGTACGGGATCCCGACCGGGCCGCTGCGGGTCTCGCCCTTCGGCCCCAGGGCCACGACGCCCCGGGCCGACGTCAACCTCGATCCGCTCCTGGAGACGCTGGACACGATCCTCGGCCTGGTGGCGGTCTGGATGACCACCATGACCGCGGGGGCGGCCATCGGGGTCATCTCGGCGGCGTCGCAGGGGGCGGCCGGGGCCGGAGCCGTGGCCGCGGCGTCCAACCCGCTGGGCTGGATCATCGGCTCCATCGTCGCGGCCGTGGCCCTGGTGATCGGCATCTGGATGGGCAGGGACGCCCTGATGAAGTGGATCTCCAACGCCGACATCATCGGGCCGGCGCGCAAGCTCAACCGCGAGAAGACCCTGCTCCGGAAGATCCGCACCCAGGCCGAGGAGGACGGCCTGGAGGAGAAGGCGGCCGCGGACTTCGCGCGGCAGTTCGCCCTCGCCCACCGCGAGACCATCGTCGCCCGCCTCTCCACCACGGTCGGAGCCCAACTGACGGAGGCGGCACGGGAGGCCGCGCTCCTGATCGACCGCCGATCCGATGCGTAGCGACCGACGGCGGGACCGCTCGGTGCCTGGCCGACGACGCGTTTCCCAGCCGTGGCCACGGGAACCCGGAGGGCACATCACGGAGAGCACATCACGGAGAGCCGGACCGTCCGCCTCCGCTCCGCCGACCGTCTTCCGACGCAGAGAGAAGTTGAAGTGCCGTGACCGCGCGCACCGGCAAGAGGGAAGTCCTTCACCTGCACGAGACCGGCTGGGCGAAGGCCCGCCGCCTGCGCGGCCTGCGTGGCAGGGGCGTGCGCACGTGCCTCTCGCCGGTGCCCGACGACAGCGCCGAGTCCTCTGCGTACGTGAGCCCTGACGGGAACATCGTCCGAGGTGCTGACTGAGGGACTGCCCTGCCGAGAAGCCCGCGGTCCTCGTGCCCCGCCGCTGGCTCCCGCGCCGGGGGCAGGCGCGGGAGCCCACCAGTCGCCAAGGGGGGGCGGACGACCGGCTCCCCTCAGGCTAGGTCCATCCCGGCCTCATGGACCCCAACTGGTCCACACCAATTTGAGAACGCGGCACGAGCATCAGCGATCTCGCCCCTCCCCACCCTGACCGGGCGTTGGGCGTCCCCTCGTCTCCGGTCGTCCACGGATCCGGTCGTCCACGGATGGACAGCGCGGCGTGGGTGGCGGTCAGATGGCGGTGACGTCGGCGGCGGAGGGACCCTTGGCTCCGTCTTGAATCGAGAACTGAACCTGCTGGCCCTCGGCGAGGGTCTTGAAGCCGTTGCTCTGGATCGCCGAAAAGTGGACGAATACGTCCTTGCTGCCGTCCTCAGGGGTGATGAAGCCGAACCCCTTGCTCTCGTTGAACCACTTGACGGTTCCCTTCAGCATCGACGACATCCACATCTCCCTTTGATCGAGTCCCGGTCCCCAGCCGTGCAGCGGCGGGGACTTCCTCCGTCGTGCTCCGTCGTGCCCAAGGGGTGGATCACGCAACCCTGGAATCACGCCAACCTGTTCCAGCCGCAGCCCGGCCCATGGCTCGCGACTGACCCCGGCCCGTCACAGAAGCGGCCGGTCTGCGAGGGCGTCGGACAACTCGGCCTTCTCCACAAGCATTTCAACCTCTGGGAAAACGCCGTCGAGCTCGGGAAAGCTTCCGGCTCTCGCCGTGCACGCCCGACATGAACCCGGCGGAGGGCATCTGGGCGAACCTGAAAGCCGGCCCCGCTATGACGTCACTCCGAAACGAAAACCTCAGTACTCGCAGGGAGGCGGCAGCGTCGCTTGTCGTCGTCAGCGGGTGGGTAGAAGTCCACCATGCCGAACTCCAACATCCATGGCGGGGAGAGCCCATGGGCGTATCAGCACCAAGGCTCGTGCCCGTGCGCGGCCCGCGCGGGCTGCCCGTGCTGGGAAATCTGACCGCTTTCGGGAAGGACCCCCTGGCATTTCTCACCTGCCTGCGCGATGAGTTCGGGGACGCGGTGACGTGGTCACTGGGGCGTCGGCGCAGCCTGTTCGTCTCCCATCCTCAGCACATTGCGGAGTTTCTGGCAGCCCGCGAGGACGCCTACGAACTACTGGATCCCGGCTGGGCGTTCAAACGCTTCGTCGGGCAGAGCGTGATCGTCAGCGAGGGCGGCGACTGGCGGCGCAAGCGCTCGCTGGTGCAGCCGGCCGTCCGGCCGCGCCAGGTCCGCGCCTACGCCGCGATCATGGTCGATTGCGCGCGGTCGGCGGCTTCCGGCTGGCGCCACGGCCAGCAGGTCGATGTCCGCCGGGAAATGGCACTCATCACCCAGCGAGTGATCCTGCGCACCCTGTTCGGTAATGACCTGGGAGACCGGACCCGCGCCCTGTGTGAGGCGATGGAGGTGTCAGGAGAGGTGGTGGGCCAGGAGATGCGGGGCATCAGGCAGTTCCTGCCCCCCTGGGTGCGCACGCCCAGCCGCCGACGCTTCCACGCCGCACTGGCCACCGTGGACGCCGAGGTGCACCGGCTCATCCAGGACCGGCTGAGCACCCCTCAGGCCACCGAGGAGCGCGACGATCTGCTCAGTCGGCTGCTCGCGGCCCGTGACGTGGAAGGCAGGCCCCTGACACCCCAGGAGGTACGGGTCGAGGCGGTCACGCTCTGGGCCGCCGGGCAGGAAACCACCTCCACCGCACTCACCTGGGCCGTCTACCTGCTCTCCCAGGCGCCCGAGGCCCGCACCCGTCTTGAGGCCGAGCTCGCCCGGGTGCTGGCCGGACGGCTGCCCGCCATCGAGGACTACGACCGGCTCCCCTGGACGCGCCAGATCGTCCAGGAGGCGCTGCGCCTGTACCCGCCGGCCTGGTTCATCCTGGCCGTGGCCCGGCGCGGGGCCGCGCTCGGCGGGACCCCCGTTCCCGCCGGGACGATCGTGTGGTGCAGCCCGTGGACGACTCACCGTGACCCGCGCTGGTTCCCCGACCCCGACCGGTTCCGCCCCGAACGCTGGGGCGACGACGCAGCCGATCCCGTCCTCGACCACGCTTGGTATCCCTTCGGCGGTGGCCAACGCAGCTGCCTAGGAGCCCGCTTCGCCCAGGTGGGAGCCGCCCTGATCCTGGCCACGCTCACCCAACGCTTCCGCCTGGACATCCCCAGCACCCAGGTGACACCCCACGTAGGACTGCTCCTGCAACCATCCACTCCCCTCCACGCCACCTTGCGAGCCCGGTGACCGGGCGCCTGACGCATCGGCTGGCCCGCTGGCGCGTCGTGGACACCCTCTGACCACCGAGGCGGGCCCCCTTCGTCCGGGCTCGCGTGGCGTCGCGCTTGAACTGGCCGCATTTCGGCGGACGGTGGAGGTGGGGTTCGTCGAGCAGGGCGGGCAGCTCGCGCTCCTGGTGCAGCGCGGCCAGCAGACAGACAAGCTCTGGGCGAGCATGAGCGGCGGCTGGCCGCGCTGGAGCGCGGTCGGTGGGTGCTCCCGACGATCGCGGCCCTCGCCGGGGTGATCGGCGCCGGGTCCGGCCTCTTCGCGCTGCTCGCCCGCTGACACATCTGGTTCCCCTCCGTCTTCGGGTGGAGGGGGTCTTTAGTCTTTCGTGCGCGCGGCTACGCTCGCGGCATGGCTGACTATGTACAGGTATCGACAGCGACTGAACAGCGAGAGCAGGCGGTCGAGTTGGCGCGCGTTGCAGTGCGTGAGCGGCTCGCGGCGGGCGCCCAGATCATCGGCCCGGTCACGTCCGTGTTCTGGCATGCCGGGGAGTTCGGGACCGGGGAGGAGTGGCAGTTGCTCCTGAAGACGACTGCTGAGCGGTACCCGGAGCTGGAGAAGCACCTCGTCGACCACCACCCGTGGAGGAACCCGGAGGTGTGTGCGACTCCTATCGTGGCTGGTGCCGAGGCGTGCTTGCAGTGGATCCGGTCATCCACGACGGCTGACTAACCGCGGGCCTGGTCCAGCAGGTCGGCGACTGCGGGCAGCGTCCGGTACCTGGCGGCCGACAGGTCGTTCAGGACGGGTGCCAGGCGCTTCCGCGGTCGCACCGAGGCCACCCCGTCCGACAGGGCGAGGGCGCGGCTGACTACGGCCGCCGACTGCTCCGCTTCCCCTGCCGTGAGGTAGGCCTGCGCGAGCCAGGACGAGTACAAGGCCTTGTCGCGGGCGTGGCTGTCGTCGTACCGGGCGAGTGCCGCCTCCAGCACGGGTACCGCTCGTAGAGGTCGGCGCAGCTCTGCCCAGCAGCGGCCCGTCATGATGTCCACCTCGGTGTGGTCGACCCAGGCCGCCCAGTCCGGCTGTGGCTGGCCGTGCACTTCGGCGAGAGCTGCGCTCGCGGCGGCGAGTGACCGTTCCGCCTCGGTCGGCATGTCGGCCACGGCGCACGCCCAGGCCCGCCGCTCGTGCAGCAGCGCACGGACCCCGGCAGGCGTGTCCCCGCCGATCGCTTCGGTGGAGCGGCTCGCGATCTCCGCCCCAGCTCTTCTGTCTCCTCCGAGCCTCTGATACGCCAGGAACGCGAGCGCGTTCCCCGAGAGGGCCGTATCCCCGGCGTCTAGCGCCGCGGTCCGGCTGGCCTCGTACAGGCTGACCGCGTCCGCCTCACATCCGCCGTCGAACGCCGCCCAACCGGCCTGCTGCGCCTGCTCGGCCAGGAGGGACAGCAGCGCGCGGCCGGTCGCCTCGTCGTACCTGGTGTCGCGCAGCAGCGCCTTGGTGGCCTGATACTCGGCGGTGTAGACCCGGTAGGTGTCACCCCCACCGAGCACGTCGTCCAGGCGCCGCAGGCGCGCCGTGCGCTCACGCAAGCTCGCGACGGTCCGGCGGCCGATTCGGCCGGATGGCTGAGCGAGCGTGGTGGGCATGGTGGCAGCGAGCCCAGCGACCTGGACGAACCGACGCCGCAGCACCTCGTCCACCTCCGCCTCGCCGCTCGCCGGCCTTGCCTCCCATGGGCGATCGGCCAACCCCGCCAGATGTCCAGGGATGCGCAGCGCGTCGCAAATCTGAACGATCTTTTCGAAGGTTGCCACCTTGCCCCGGCCGCGCGCCAGAGTCCCGACGCGATCAGGTTTGATATCGCACTCAGCCGCGATCTGCGAATAGCTGATGCCCGCTCGCTGGCGCGCGAGGCGGAACAAGGTCCCGAAGTCGTGACGTGCGGCCGCGGCACGCAGCTCGCCCTCCCCCAAGAGCCAGGCCGGGAGAGCGGTCGGTGGCGTGTATCCGGTCATACGGAGAACTCTTCCGTGAGGCCACGGCCTGAGGCGGCTGCTTCCAGAAACCTCTACCCATGATGGGTATACCCGCGCGCGGGAGGAAAGCCTGAGGCCTCCTCTACGACAGTGGGCGGCAAGGCCCCGGCGACCGTGCGACCGGCCCCGGGGCGTGGCCGACTACCGAGGAGTCGACATGGGCGAGAGTACGGCCCCCGTGCCAGCGTCGGGCGGCAGCGCTCAGACGCAGGGGGAGAACAGGTTGATCGCTGACTGGCTTGCTCAGGCTCATCCGCTGCCGGGCAAGGCCCGGCGGGAGTGGACGGACGCCTACGTCGCGATGATCCCGCTCGGACGGCGCTTCGACGCGGTACGCGTACCCGCTCGGCGAGTGCACGCCGCGGTCGCCAGCGAGGAGCCCGCCACGTTGGCGGCAGCCCTGCGGGACTGGCTGCGCGGACCGGTGATCCGGGACTTGCGGAGCCCCCTGGGCGCGTACTACTCGGCATCCTCGCCGACTGCTCCGAAGCGGCGCGTCTGCACACCGCTACGGCCACCGCGCCCGCGGGCCCGGCCGGAGGAGGCCGGGATGCCTGACCCCAAGCCGGTCGTGCTGCTCGCCGCCCTGCCCGGGATCGACACGCTCGGCCCGGCACAGCTGTCCGGTTCCGCCTGCGTCTGGTGCGAGCACACATTCCGCCCTGGCGAGGGGATCGACCTTGGCGGCCCCGGCCCCTTCCGGCCGCACGGCTGCCTGGACTGCTGCGAGACCAGGACGAACTCCCTGTCGACCTACCTGGCCTGGTACGACCACACCGTCACGTGCCTGCGATGCCCGTTCGGCCCGTGTGAACCAGGCCAGGCCCTCGGCACGGCACACCTGGCCGTGCGGGAGCGGGCAGGCCACCCGTCGATATGCTGCGCGGCCTGCGGGACCACCATCGCCCCCGGCGAGGCACTCCGCCCGCATTTCTGGCGCGAAGAGCCCTGGTCGATGTTCGGCTACCTCCACGCGCGCGACTGCCCGGCCTCCGCGAGCCGCCCTACGACAAACCCCATACCGCCACCAAGCCCCTCGTACGGCAACAACCACCCCCGTCTTGACAGCCCCCGCGCCCACAAGTAGGTCTCCCTCAAGCCGATTCCGCCTCGGCGGGGGCCGTGCGGGGGGTGGGGTCGGGTGCCGGACGGTGGAAAGGCGCGCCCATGAGTTGTTGGCCTCCCTGCTCGGAATGGTGTGACTGTGTCGAGGGCAGGTGCCGGCCGGCGCCGTACCGGCCCAATGCCGTGCGGATCCGTACGGCGGACGGTCGCTGTCTCCAAGCCGTCGACGGGCCGGCCGCCTACGACGGGTACCTCGGCCCGACGGCCGGGGCGCCGGGCACGTGGGAGACGTTCCTGATGGACCGGCCGACGACCTGGCCCGTCCGCAGCGGGGACGCGATGGTGCTGCGGGCCGTCGACGACACGTGGCGGCCGCTGCCGGGCGTCCTGGTGCGGGTCGACCACGGTGTGCTGGTGCTTCCCCGGAAGAGCAAGAAGGACCCCCAGCTGGTCACGTACCAGTTCGGCGGGCGCGACCGCCCGCTGTTGGTGTCGTCGCCGTTGCAGGCCGGGTTTCCGGCCTACCAGGGCGGAGATCCGGGGGAGTGGACGTTCACGATCACGGGGATGGCGGGCGGCAGCCCCGTCCCCTTCGGCACGCCGGTCAAGTCCGGCGACCAGGTGAGGTTCAGCTTCGCCACCCGCAACCAGGCCCGGCCGGAACGGTTCTGGCGGCTGCGCGACGACGCGAACCCCCGCCGCGTCGAAGGCGACGCCGAGCCCGGCGGCCCGGCGGCGACCACGTTCACCATCGAGTTCAACGAAGTGCGGCCCGACGTCGGCTGGCGCCCGCCCCTGGACACCGGGTGCCGACGCTGCGCGCGCGTCACCGCCGTCGTCAGCCGCCGTGCCACCGGCACGCCGATCGCCGGCGCCCACGTCACCGCGCTGCCGCCGAGCGTGCCCTTCGCAGGGGACACGGCGCCGACCGACGGCCGCGCCGAGCTGACCGCGTCCGTCGACGGTGCCGTACGCGACTGCGTACCCGCCGGACGGATCGAGCTGCAAGCCACGGCGGACCGCTTCCAGGTCGCGCGCGCCACCGACACCGTGCCCGACCAAGGCGCCGTCGAGGTGCGGATCCCGATGGACTGCACGATGGTCACCGGCCGCGTCCTCGACTCCGCGGGCAACCCCATGCCGGGTGAGTGGGTGTACCTCACCGATGCCCAGGACCAGCCGATCCTCGACCTCGACGAACAGCCGTACCAGACCAGGACCGACGTCGAAGGGCGCTTCTCGTTCGCCTGCGTCCCGCACCGGCAGGTCAAGCTCTCCACCGACCACGATCCCAGCACCGACCGGATCGTGACCATCGGCCCCCGGGGGGACCACGTCGAGCTGGTGGTCCAGCGCACCGCCGCCACCGTCGTCGTCCGGGTGGTCGACGCCGACGACAACGACCAGCCGCTCGACGGCGCCAACGTCCGGCTCACCGTCGGCGGCGCGGCCCGCACCGCCATCACCGGCGGCTCCCCTCCGGAAGCGACCTTCCTCCTCGTCCGGCCCGCGGGGGCCGCCACGGTGCGGGCGTCGACGACGGGCTACCTGCCTAGCAGCGTCCCCGCGACCGTACCGGCGTCCGGAACCGTGACCATCACCGTCAGGCTGCGCCGCGACAAGTCCGTCCAGGCGCCGGTGGCGTTCATGCTGCAGCTCGACAGGGGCGCCCTGCCGCGCGACCTGGACCTGCACTGCTCCGGACCCAGCGGCGGCGAGGGCCGCTTCCACTGCCTGTTCCACGACGCGCGGCCCGTGCCCTTCGTCCGCCTCGACGTCGACGAGGGCCAGGCCACAGGGCCCGAGCGCATCACGGTCACCCCGGTCGCCGGAGCGTTCGTACCGGGCGAGTACCACTGCTGGATCGACAACTTCTCCGGCGAGCAGACCTTCGCCCGGTCCGGTGCCTCGGTGGCGCTGCTCAGCGTCGACGCCGCCGGGCTGCCCACGCGCCGCGGCCGCTGGCTGGCCGCCGACCTGCCCGGCGACCCCGGCAGGCTCTGGTACGTCCTGCGGTTCACCCTCGACGAGCGGGGCGGGCTGACCGTCGACCCCGTCATGGCCTACCGGTCCGGAAGCTGGGACACCGTCCTCTAGCCGTACGAGATGGAGACCGCCCATGTCCGGCAACCCGCACCAGGCCACGCTCCTGCGCCTCGTCGACCTGCACCAGGCGGACCTGGCCGAGCTGCACAGGCAGGCCCGCAGGCTCAGGGAGATGCTGCGCCGCAGGCCGCCGCGGCCCGAACCGCCGAAGCCGCCGCCCTCGCGTGAGGCGCTCAGCGGCGACCTCGCGGGCGTCGAACGCTGCATCGCGAAGCACGAGCGCCTCATCGAGCTCGCCCGGGACGTGCGCGTCGGCGAGGTGCTGCAAGCCGTCGCCGACGACCCGGACCTCGCCCGCGAAGCCGCGGCGGACCCCTCGGCCTTCGCGGCACGGCACGGCATCACCCTGCCCGACACCCTGGTCGTCACCGTGCTCGTCGCGGGCCGCGACGTGTCCGCCCGCTTCAGCAACCCCGACCCGGACATGCCCTTCGAAGTCGCCTGGACGCGGGACGGCTTCCAGGCGCCGCCGGTGCCGGACGCGCCCCGCCTCCGCGCGTCCGCCGAGCCCGTCTGAACGGCCGCCGCGAGGGCCGTTCGGCCCGCGCCCGTGCGGGCCGCCCGGCCCCTGCCCTGCTCCGCACGGCCACTGTGCCGCGCCCCCGCCGAGGCGGACGCTGAGAGCGTCAACGGCCGGGCCCGGCAGCGCCGGAGAGGCGGCCGTGCCCGCCCGGCACGGCGCGACAGGAAGGCACAGTGGTGAACACCAAGACCATGTCCAGCACTCGCATGCTGCGGGCCCTGCCCGCCGCCCACCGGGACCGTCTGCTGCGCGTCGCCCGTGAGGTCACCTTCCCGCAGGACACCCGGCTTTTCGACGAGGGCGGCCGCGCCGACCGGTTCTGGGTCGTCCGCACCGGCACCGTCACCCTCGACATGCACGTGCCGGGGCGCCGCTCACCGGTGATCGAGACGATCGGCTTCGACGAACTGGTCGGCTGGTCCTGGCTGTTCCCGCCGTACGTGTGGCAGCTGGGCGCCGTGGCGACGACTCCCGTACGCGCCTACGAGTTCGACGCGACGGCGGTACGGTCCTTGTGCGCGAGCGATCCCCGACTCGGCGCGGCCGTCGGCCAGTGGGTCGGCAAGGTCCTCGCCCACCGCCTCCAGTCGGCCCGCACCCGGCTGCTCGACCTGTACGCGCCCTACGGCAGCGGCTGTACGCGGTGACGAACCGCGGCGCCTCGCGGGGGCAGCGACGCGTACGCGGCGAAGCCGGGTCCGGATCCGGGGCTCCCCTCCGGCCGGTGGTCATTCGATCCCGAGGGGCCCGACGCCCAGATCCTCACGCATGCGGCGGCGCATCTCCGCCATGGCCGTGCGGCGCTGTCGGATGAAGGCCCTGTCCTCGGCGGAGCCGACCGCCACCCCGTCGGCGTAGGCGTCGCGTATCCGGCGCAGGCTGTGGAACGCCTCGTTCCCGGCCGCGACGACCGGGGGCGGGCCCACGAGCCAGAGCTGTTCGCTCGCCGTGTGCAATCCGGTCCTGCGGAAGGCTTCGCGCACCGCCACATCACGGGCTGACTCGGACATGTGATCGCCCAGGGCGACGGCCCGTATCTCTTCCCCCGCGTCCTTGAGGGCGGAGGCGTACTCGGTGTACACGGCGCGCCGCATCTCCAGGGCGTGTCGTGCTTCCTCACGCCGCCATCTGTTGCGATCGGCGATCAGGGTGGCGGCGATGCCGATGGCGGCACCTGCAAGCGTGGAGAGCAGAGGCATCCAGTCCATGCGCCGCATGCTGTCCGAACCGCTGCCGCGACACCAGTGGCCGGGCTAGTGAGGGGGCGGCGGCGGGAGCGTGGCCGTGCTGGGCGTGGCCTCCGGCCAGACCAGGAGGACCGGGCAGGGGGCGTGGTCGACGATGAAGCGGCTCGCGGGGCCGAGGCTGCGCGGGCCCAGGCGGGCGCGGTCGCCGTCGCGGGCCAGGACGAGCAGGTCGGCGCCTTCGGCGGCGGCCACGACCTCCCGCTCGGCGCGGCCGACGCGCTCGGTGCGCGTACAGGGGCGTCCGAGGCGATCGGCCGCTGCGGTCAGCAGACGTGCGGCGGAGGCGGCGGCGAGGTGTTCGACGGCGGTGCCCGGGTCGCGGTCGGGGCGGGCCCGGCCGAGGAGCCCGGCGTAGGCGCCGTGAGCGGCGCCGGGTGCCTCGGGCCCTGTGATGTGCAGCAGCACGATGTCGGCACGCTCGGGCGCGTGGGCGCGGGCGGCGTCGACGCACGCGGGCCAGGTGCCTTCGACGATCCAGGCGATGACGGTCATGGTGTCCAGCCTCCTCAGCTCCCTGGCCTCTCAGCTCCCTGGCCTCTCAGCTCTCTGGCCTCTCAGCCCCCTGGCCTCTTGCCTCCCTGGCCTCTTGGCCCCCTCAGCCTCCGATCACGAGCAGCGAGACCCACAGTGCCACCACCGAGAGCACCAGCGCGGCGGGTACGGCGAGCAGTCCGAGCCGGGTGAACTCGCCCAGCTCCACGTCACTGTCGTGCTCGCGCACGATACGCCGCCACAGCAGGGTGGCCAGGGATCCCGCGTAGGTGAGGTTGGGGCCGATGTTCACCCCGAGCAGCACCGCGAGGACGGCACCCGGCCCTGCCGGGGCGGTCAGCGGCAGCAGCACCAGGACGGCCGGCAGGTTGTTGATGACGTTGGCCAGTACGGCGGCCAGGGCCGCGATGCCGAGCAGGGCGGTGAGCCCGGTGCCGTCGGGGACCACGTGGCCCAGCGCGTCGGCGAGCCCGTTGTCGACGACCGCGCGGACGACGACGCCCAGGGCCAGGACGAAGGCGCAGAACGGCAGGGACGCGGCGCGCACGAGAGCGGTCGGTGTGGTGCGGCGCCGGAGCAGGGCGCGGCCCCCGAGCACGGCCGCGCCCGCCGCCGCTGCCCACGCCGGGTCGATCCCCACCGCGGAGGTCACCACGAAACCCACCAGCGTGCAGGCCACCGTGGCCAGCGCGAACACCGGCACCTCGCTCGGCCCGGCGACGGGCTGCGCCTCGGCCCCGGCGTCCAGATCGGTGGCGAAGAACCTCCGGATGACCACGTACTCGACCGCGATCGCGGCCACCCACGGCAGGGCCATCAGGGCGGCGAAACGGGTGAAGCTGAGTCCGCTCGCGGCGAACGCGAGCAGGTTGGTGAGGTTGGACACCGGAAGCAGCAGCGAGGCGGTGTTCGACAGATGGGTGCAGGCGTACACGTGCGGCTTGGGCCGGGCGCCGAGCCGGGCCGCGGTGGCGAACACCACCGGGGTCAGCAGGACGACCGTGGCGTCCAGGCTGAGCACCGCGGTGATCAGCGAGGCGGCGCCGAACACCTGCACCAGCAACCGGTGCGGGCTCCCCGCCGCCCGCCGGGCCATCCAGGCACCGCAGGCCTGGAACAGTCCCTCGTCGTCACAGAGCTGAGCGAGGATCAGTACGGCCGCCAGAAAGCCGATCACGGGGCCGAGACGCGCGGCTTCGTCCGCCGCGTGGTCCAGTGAGATCGCGCCGCCGGCGATGACCACCCCGGCGGCCGGAACGGCGACGACCGCCTCCGGCCAGCCCCACGGTCGGATCACCGCGCAGGCCAGGACCGCCAGGAGCAGGACGGCGGAGAGCGCTTCGGCGAGGGAGGCGTTCAGGAGCGGAGCCTTTCGGGACGAGGAACAGCGGGACAGCAGGGGCAGGAGGGGGGAAGGGGCAGGAGGGAAGCAGCAGGACAGCATGATCCGCTGTCGTGTCATCCTCCAACTCTGCGGGGCTCTGTCGGCTCTGCGGCGCTCCGTCGGCTCTGCGGCGCTACGGCACACCGACCTGCCGAGTGGTCCAGGGCCCGGTCGGGGGCGTTCCGGATCGGGCCCGTTCCGGTCGGAACGGGCCCGATCCGGAACGGACTTGGCGTTCACCGGCTGCAAAATATTCCTTGACGCGCATATTCGGCGAGGCGAATAATAGTCGACATGGACGCACTCCTCTCCGCACTGGCCGACCCGGCCCGGTGGCGGCTCGTGAGCCTGTTGGCCGAGCGGCCCCGCCCGGTCGGCGTCCTCGCCGAGCTCGCCGAGGCGCGCCAGCCGCAGACGACCAAGCACCTGCAGACCCTGGAGCGCGCAGGCGTCGTCACGTCCCAACGCAACGGCCAGCGCCGCATCTACGCACTGCGGCCCGGCGCCCTGAGGGAGCTGGTGGCGGAGCTCAGCCGCCTCGCCGACACCGCAGACCGGGCCGGTGGCCCGCTCGCGACGTACGAGCGCTATGGGCGCAGCGTCGAGGTGGAGCTGCTCGCCGCGCGGGGGGCGGGGTGGGCCGATGGCCGCTCCTTCAGGTTCTCCCGGTCCCTGACGGGGAGTCCCGAGCTGGTCTGGCGCCACTTGACCGAGGTCGACCTGCTCACCGGATGGTGGACGCCCGACGACCTCCGCGTCTCCGAGCTCGTCTACGAGGCGCGACCGGGCGGGCGCCTCGTCCTGGAGTACCGCGACGCCGACGACGCACACGGCTCCGACCTGGTCGCCGGGCGGGCGGAGGGCACCTTCGTCGACGTGCGCCCCGGCGAGAGCCTCGGCTATCGCCTCTCCCCGCTGCTCCCCGACGGCGGCTTCGCCTTCACCGCCCACGTCGACTCCCGGCTCCGCCCCACCGAAACCGGCACCGACCTCGACGTCCACTACCGCATCACCGACAGCACGGTGGAGGCCGCGGACATCGTCGCGGGCATCGAGATCGGCTTCGGCCAGAGCCTCGACAAGCTCGTGGCGAACGTCGCGGCGGATCCGCACGGCGCCACCGCTATCAACAGCACCGATACCGGCACTCCCGCCACCACCAGCATCGGCATCACCGGCACCACTGGCACCACCGACCGCCCCGACCCGAGGAGCACGAAGTGAGCGAGCAGACCGCAAGCCGCCGAGTCGTCACCAACATCGCCCTCTCCCTCGACGGCCACTACGCCCGCCCGGACACCCCTCAGGACATGGGCTGGGTGCTGCCCTACGCCATCACCGACGTGGCCCGCGACCACCTCACCAGCCTCTGGGAGCCCGCGACGACGGCCCTGCTCGGGCGGGTCAACGCCGAGGGGTTCCTGGGCTTCTGGCCCACCGTCATCGGCGCGGAGGGCGCCGACCCGCGCGACGAGGCGTTCGCGAGGTGGCTCGTGGACACCGACAAGGTGGTCCTCTCCACCAGCCTCGGCGAGGCTCCGTGGGAGCGGACGACTGTGGTCGACAAGCCGGCCGCGGAGGTGGTCGAGGACCTCAAGGCGACCGAGGGCGGCGACATCCTCGTGCTCTCCAGCGCCAGCATCATCAAAGCCCTGCTGGCGGCCGACCAGGTCGACCGGCTCGCACTCACCGTCTTCCCGCTCTTCCTCGGCGGCGGACCGAGACTCTTCGACGACGGCCTGCCCGAGGGCCGCTGGGAGCTCGTCAGCCAGAGCGCGGGCGACCACGGCACCCTGTCCCTCGTCTACGACAGGGTGCGTTGAGCCGATGAACCGACGCTATCTACTGGACAACCAGCAGTCCGAGGCGGGCGTCCGCTTCGGCGCCCTGGCCGAGCTGTTCGACCCGGTGACGTTCCGGCACGTGGACCGGCTCGGGATCGGGAAGGGCATGCGCTGCTGGGAAGTCGGCGCCGGTGGCCCCTCCGTGCCGCTCGGGCTCGCCGAGCGGGTCGGGCCGACGGGTTCGGTGCTCGCCACCGACATCGACGTGTCCTGGACCCAAGGCATAGCCGACGGCGTGATCGAGGTGCTGACTCACGACGTGGCGGCCGACCCGCCGCCCGCGCCGCCCGGCGGGTTCGACCTCGTGCACGCCCGCCTCGTCCTGGTGCACGTGGCGGACCGCGCCGAGGCCCTGCGCCGGATGGTGCAGGCGCTGAAGCCCGGCGGCTGGCTGCTCCTGGAGGACGGCGACCCCATGCTGCTCCCGCTGCTGTTCCCGGACGAGTCGGGGCCCGAGCAGCAGCTGGCCAACCGGTTGCGGACCGGCTTCCGCACGCTGATGGCGGAGCGCGGCGCGGACCTCGCGTACGGGCGCACCCTGCCCCGGGCGCTGCGCGACGCAGGACTCAAGGAGGTGCACGCCGACGCGTACTTCCCGATCACCTCGCCCGCGTGCGCCGTCCTGGAAGACGCGACGGTGCGGCAGGTCCGTCACCACCTCATCGACCGGGGCCTCGCCACCGACGAGGAGATAGACCGCCACCTGGCCGGCGTCGCCACCGGGCAACTCGACGTGGGCACGGCCCCGATGATCTCCGCTTGGGGGCAGCGCCCGTAGTCGGTTCGAAGGGGGAAGCCAGGGGGCATGAAGCCGCCCCCCCCGGCTTCCCGCCGCACTCACGGGAGTTCCGGTCCTCAGTCCTCCAACGACACGTAGAGACGCGTGCCGCGGGGACGGAAGCCGACCCGTTCGTAGACCCTGCGCGAGCCTTCGCCGCCGTACTCCAGCCACACCGAGTCCGCGCCCTTGGCGAACATCGCGTCGGCCAGGGACGCGGTGACGGCTGCGGCGACGCCCCGACGACGGTGGGCAGGACGAGTGCCGACGCCTGCCAGTTCCGCCGTGCCCACGGCGGGCGCGGAGCAGGAGGCGGCCCCCGCGCAGCCGCCGTCGGCGGACCGTACGAAGCGGACCGCGCCGCCCCGTTCCTGCGTGCGCCGCAGCCGTGCGGCGCCGTCCGGGCTCGGTGGGAACTCGCCGCCGTATGCCTCGGACAGGGCGATGTCGATCTCCGTGAAGTCGGCATCGGTGGACGGGGTTTCGACAACGAGGCGCCCGTCCGTTGCAGCGGTGCGAGTGGCGGGTGTGCAGACCAGATACTCGTGCACGGCTTCCGTGGTGAAGCCTGCCCGGCGCAGGGCGGGCGCCACCTCGGGCGCGGTGTGCGGCGCGAACTCCAGGCGCGGCTTGAGACCGCGTTCGCGGAACGCCGCGATCAGCGTCGCGACGTCCCGCTCGTCGGGGCGGGCGCCCGGCACCGGCGTCGCGTAGTTGACGTAGGGATTCGTGGTCGTGGGATCGATTCCCACGACGAAGCACGCCGCTTCGACCACCTCGGGGCGGCGGCGAAGGTTGGTGACGGCGAAGCGTTGGACGTCGATGTCCATGGTGATGGTGACCTCACGCGGATGGCATGCGGAAGCGCGCTCCCGCCGCTGCGGCGGATCATGGAGTCGCGCGGGGACAAGGCCGCGGTGCATCGGCACCGCGTCGTCGGGCCGCCGTGAGGATGCGGATACGACACCGAGGGCCCGGCCACCCGGGAGGCAGCAGGCTCAGTGCCGTCGGCGGCCGCTGGGGGACGCCGTGATCAATGGCTTCAGTCCTTCGAAAGGAGTGGATCGCAAACGAGTGCGAGCACACGGTATAGCACGAGGTTCTGCCAGGTGGCGGGGAGGAACGGGGAGCGCCCGCCTCGGGTGACGCCCGCTGTGCCGTCAGTGCCGTCGGTTCGGGCGGGCGACGCGATTCCGTCTCACCGGCGGTGGCCCCTTGCCCGTAGCGTCGGCGCTGACGAAAGCGCCTGCATCCACCTGGAGGTACGTGTGAGTACGTCACGACGGTCGGGCTCCCTGTTGGCGGCGGTGATCCTGGGGCTGGTCAGTCTCTTCGCGACCACCGCCTCGGCCTCGGAGCGGCCCGTCAAGCCACGGGCCAACGTCGGCTTCATGATCGCCTCGAACATGAACAACAGATGCCTGGAGATCAGAGCGTCCAACCCCGGCAGCGGCGCACTGGTCAACATGTGGGACTGCCACGGAGGCACGAGCGAACGCTGGTACTGGAACGGCACCACGATCCGCAGCGACCTCAACGGCAAGTGTCTGGACGTCGCCGCGGGAAACGGCGAGAACGGCGCCGCCCTGAACATGTGGGACTGCCACGGCGGGTCCCCGCAGCAGTGGGTCTGGGACGGCGCCCGACTGCGCAACCCGGTGTTCAACCGGTGCCTGACCATCGCCAACGCCAACTGGTGGAACGGCGCCTCCGTCATCATCTGGGACTGCAACCTGGGCTCCCACCAGCAGTGGCACACCACGTGAGGGCGAGGGACCAGCACGACGACGCGCTGGCGGATCACTGAGCGGCGCATGACGCGTCGGCCGCGGGGCGGGTCACGGCGAGGGCGCCGTGCCGCCCGCGGTCGGCACGGCACAGCGGTACGCGCGGCTCCTGCCCGGTTCAGGAGTTGCTGATGACCACTTTGCCGAAGGAGTCACCGGCGGCGTAGTGGCGATAGGCGTCGACGGCCCTCTCGAAGGGGAAGGTCCGGTCGATGACGGGCCGCAGTCCGTGGGTCTCGATGAAGGCGTTCATGGCGGTGAACTGGGCGCGGCTGCCGACCGCCACGGTGCGGACGGTCGCGCCGGAGGTGAACAGGGCGTACGGGTCGAGCGGTACGGCGGTCTTGCCGACGAAGCCGACGCAGGCGATGGTGCCGGCCAGGGCGATGGCGCGGACGGAGTCGTGGAGGAGCCCGGCCACGTCGACGACGCGGTCGGCGCCCCGCCCGTCGGTGAGGGTACGCACCGCGTCGGCCCAGTCGGGGGTGGCCGAGTAGTCGATGACGGCGTCGGCGCCGAGGTCCCGCAGCCGTGCGGCCTTCGCGGGGCTGCTGGTCGTGGCGATCACGCGCGCGCCGAGCGCCTTGGCGAACTGGAGCGCGAAGAGGGACACACCGCCGGAGCCCTGGATGACGACGGTGTCGCCCGGCCGGACCCCGGAGGCGTCGCCGGTGAGGGCGTTCCAGGCGGTGACCGCCACGCACGGCAGCGTCGCGGCTTCCTCGTACGACAGATGACGGGGCACGGCCACGAGCGAGTCCGCTCCGACCACGGCGAAGTCGGTGAGCATGCCGTCCAGTGAGCCGCCGCGCTGCGCGAGGTGCTCCGCGGCGAACGGGCCGTCCTGCCAGGAAGGGAAGAGCGTGGCGGCGACGCGATCGCCGACGCGTGTCGCGTCGACGCCCGCGCCGACCGCGACGACGTCACCGGCCCCGTCCGAGACGGGGACGACGTCCGGCTTGACCGGCAGGACGTACGTCCCGTCGAGGACCATGAGTTCGCGGAAGCTCAAGGACGTCGCGCGCACCGCCACCACGGCCTGGCCGGGGCCGGGCGCGGGGATGTCGTGCTCGCGGACGGTGAGGCCGGAGAGACCGGCACCGCTGTGTGACAGGTGGTAACTCCGCATCGGAGAAGCCCTTCGGGTGACGTGGGTGGAGACACCGGTGGCAGGGAGAGGCGTTGTGGCAGGGCGTCTCACGCGTCGTCGGACTTGGCGGCCAGCGGGACCTCGCCCGCGGTCTTGCTGAAGCCGAGCGCCTCGACGATCCGGCCGCCCGTCACGCGCATGACGTTGACGCCGCGCACCCACTGGTCCGGGCCCGGTCCGAAGCGGTAGCTCCACACGATCGTCGCGCGCTCGCCCGCCACGACGACGTCCTGGGGCGTGAACTGCGTGGCGCGGTCGTCGATGACCGCCGTCCACCAGGCCGTGCACGCCTCGCGCCCGCGGACCAGTTCCCCGCTCGGCGCGGGCTGGACGCTCTCCATGACGCAGTCCTCCGCGATCAGGTCGGCCAGGAGGCCCGCCTCGTGCTCGATGAACGCGCGGTTGAAACGGTCGATGACCTCGGTGGTGGTGCGTACGGACATGGTGTCTCCTCGGAAGAGATAGACCATTCGGTCTATGCGATGTGGCAGGGATATAGATAAACCAGTTGATCTACCGAGTCAAGGGCTGGCACAATCACGCCATGACCGCCGCCACCAAACCGGGACCCCGCGAACGACTGCTGCTCGCCGCCCAGGAGTTGACCTACACCCAGGGCGTCGCTGTCGGCGTGGACGCGCTGCTCAAGGCGGCCGGTGCCGCCCGGCGTTCGCTGTACGAGCACTTCGGCGGCAAGGACGGCCTCATCGCCGAGGTGCTGCGCCGCAGCACCGCCGAGGACCTCGCGAAGTACCGCGCCGCGATGGACGACGCGGGGGACGACCCCCGGGCCCGGCTCCTGGAGGTCGTCGACCGGCTCGCCCGCATCGCCGCGGCCCCGGACTTCCACGGGTGCCGCTATCTGGCCGCCGACCTCGCGCTCACCGACCCGGACCACCCGGCCCACGAGGTCACGCGGGCCTACCGGCGCACCCTCCACGGCCTGTTCGCGGACGAATTGACCGCCCTCGGGCACCGGCGGCCCGCCTTCGCCGCGGACCAGCTCCTCATCCTCGTCGACGGCCTGCTCGCCACGGGCGCGTCCCGCGCCGAAGACCGGCCGCCCGCCGCCGCGTCCCGCGAGCTCGCCGAGTACATCGTCGACTCCGGGACCCGGCCGACGGGCGGCCGTGTGACGGCGGGCTGACGGGTTGCCCGGTCGCGCGCGGTGGCCCGGACGGCCCCGGGGCGCCTACTGATCGGGCGAGACCGGCAGGCGCTCTCCGCTCGTGCCGTCGTACCTCCCGAGGGGCGCCGTGGTGGCCAGGCCGTCGCGGTCGGTGATCCTGACCGCGATCGCGTGGGGCCCGGAGCCGGTCGAGCGGACGTCGAAGGAGCCGCCGGTCGTCGCCGCGCGGCCGTCGACGAGCCAGGCCACGTCGGCGCCGGTGATCGGGCCGTGCTGCGGTGAACTGCCCTGTGCGTGCAGCAGCGGGCCGTCGGTGGTGCCGAGCAGCAGCTCGGGCGGTCGTGGCGGCAGGGCGAAGGGCGGGGTCTGGACGTACGACGTGTGGTAGCCGTTGGTGGCGATGACCTGTACCACGCAGCGTCGGTGGCCCGGCATGGTGCGCAGGTCGAGGTCGAAGGACGTGTCGGTGAGGTTGACTCCGGGGCGGGGTGCGAAGGTGCCGTCGGCGTTGGTGAACCGCACGTAGTACGTGTGGGCGGGGCGGGGTTCGGGTTCGCCGGTGTCGAGGCGCTGCCAGCGCAGGTGCAGGACGCCGTCGGCGTCGATCTCCGGAGTGGACAGCGGTGCGTTCAGGATGAACTGGGGCGGTCCGGACGGTACGACCATGGCGCCCAGCTCGGTGCCGTCGCGGCGCAGGACGACGCGGTGGGCCCGCGCGGTGTAGGGCAGACGGGCGCCGAAGAGGGCTTCCTGCTGCTCACGGCGGTCGAAGACCACGACGGTCGGCGCGCTGGCGAGGACTCGTCCGGCCGAGTCCTCCACGGACACGGTGTAGGCGGGGCCGGGGACCGTCCGCGGCGGCGACGGTTTGCGGAACGTACGCAGACAGGGCCCCCAGCGCACGGTGCCGGAGCGGGTGACCCGGCCGCGGATCCGCACGTACTCGCCCGGGAACGGCCGGCTGGTGGAGGTCTGCACGGCGGGGACCGTGCCGTGGACGGGGCGCTCGGGCGGCGCCGCGTCTGCCTGTTCGCCGCGCACGGACAGGGTGTTGAGCAGTCGTAGCCAGTGGTAGCCGCTCATCCAGCGGTCGTTGACGCCGCAGTAGCTCATCAGGTCACCGGCGGTGGCCGGGTGGACGGTCCGGGTCAGCGGTTCCACACCTACTTCGCCGGTGCGGCCGTCGGGCGGGGTGAAGTCCTCGTCGACGCTCTCCGGGCCGCCGCACGGAGCGTGCCGGAGACCCAGCAGATGGCCCACCTCGTGGGCGAAGGTGGACACGATGTCGTACCCGAACGCCACGTGGTCGTCGTACCGAGCCGCGCCCCTGATGCTCATGGGGGCGGCCTGGGGGAGCATCGCGTACAGCAACTGGTCGTCGTTGCCGTGGTCTTCCTGGATGTCCTCCAGGTCGTCGATGAAGTCCTCCTGCCCGCCGTCGCTGGTGAGGTCGCGGGTGGTGTGGATCTCCGTGAGGCCAGGAACCGTGTGGTAGACGATCCCGCCGGTGTCGGCGATGGGGTACCGCAGGGGGAGGGTGTCGGAGACGGTGCGGTAGTGCGCCGCGCTGATCGCGGGGACGGTGGGGGTCGACACCCGCACCATCCAGACGGTCACCGGCCGCGTCGCCCGGATGTCGGCGGTGACTTCCATGGGGTTGCTGGTGGTGCCCGCGACCTCGGCCTGGACCAGGATCTTGGCGGTGCCGGGGGTGATGTGGTTCGCGGGGATGAGGAAGTTCAGGGTGTGCCCGATCTGCGCCCGGTCCACCTGGGCGATGGGCCGGGCGGTGATCGGATTGAGCGAACGGGTCGTGAAGGAACCGCCGTTGAGGGTCAGTGTCCCGGTCACCCCGTTCACGGTGCCGCCCTCGCGCGGGTCGATGCCGGAGTCGAGGTAGACGCGGACCAGAGTGGCCTTGCCCGCCGCCAGCGCGTGCGGGGTGCCGCCCGTGGGCGGGGTGAAGTGCTGGGTGGCCTGGGTGACTTCGACGCCGGTGATCTCCAGGTCGGGCGTGGCGTCGGGCGGCAGGAGTTCGCTGCTCATGGTGAGCAGGAAGCCGTTGTGGGTCTGGTCGGTCTGGGTGGGGCCGAGGACGTGGCGGCCCAGGGTGTCGGGCTCGTTCGGGTCGATGGTGATCATGGCGCGGCCGAGGTGGTTCTCGTAGGCGCCGCCGCTGGGCCAGGCTTCGTCGTCGTGGGTGTACGCCTCGACCCAGATCCGGGTCGGTCCGCCGATGGCCAGGGTGGTGACGGGGGAGGGGAGGCCGCTGGCGAGCGGGAAGAGCGCTTCGTCGAAGACGCGGTCACCGCCGTTGTTCCAGCGCAGGAGTTCCTGGTCGATGGCCTCGGCGCCGCCCTGGGCGGGGGCGAAGGCACGGACGTACAGGCCCATGTGGGTGAAGTCGCTGTTCTCGTCGTCGAAGACCACCACGTCCTTGAAGACGAGCCGTGCGTGCCGGAATCCGCGTGGCGGCACGGTTTCGAGGAGGCCGGTCACCGCGTAGCCGGTGTTGCCGTTGTCCGTGGTGGTGGGGCCGAGCAGGATCTGGCCGAGCTGGCTCGGCTCGCGGGTGTCGAAGACGACCTCCGCCTCGCCGAGGAAGTTCTCGTGGTGGCCTTCGTCGGGCCAGCGCTCGTCGTTGTCCGTGTAGGCCTTGACGTGGAGGCGGCCGATCCCGCCCGGTTCGCCGCCGATGTCGAAGACCAGGACGCTCGGGTATTCCTGGTCGCCGTCCAGCGGATACTGGAAGTTGTCCTCGACCTCGCCGTTGCGTCTGTTCCAGCGGAACTCCGCTACCTGGGTGCCGGAGTTGTCGAGCACGCGGACGTACAGGCCCATGCGGGTCGAACCCGACTCCTCTTCCTCGAAGAGGTAGACGGTGTTGAGCGTGAGACGCATGAGGGTCATGAGCGCCACCTCTGATCGCGGGGTCGATGAGTTCTCCCGGCGCGCTCGTGCAGGCAGAGGCGCGGAATGCCGACTCTGCCGAGGGGTGCGCAGGACGGCCAGCGTGCGTTCCGTTCAGCGGAACACGGCGGCGGTGCCGTACGGGGAATCACCCGATCGTGTGACCCCCGGGCGCGCCCGGCCCCGGCATCAGCGCAGGTTCGCGCAGGATCCGGCCATGCTGCCGGGATTCCTCACCAGGGCGGTCGCGCTGCTGCTCGGCCGCGAAGGCCGTGAAGGTCGCGAGGGGCACGAAGGTCGCGGAGACCGCTCGCTGCATCTGAAGGCGGCAGGCGGGGCCACCGTCGTGCTCGCCGTGACGATGGCGGTCGGCTCCTGGGCCGTGGTCGCCGCCGAGCACGGTGCGCGGAACGCCAACCTCACCACCTACCCGAAGGCCCTGTGGTGGTCGATCGAGACGGCGACCACCGTCGGCTACGGCGACTTCTACCCGGTCACCCTGTGGGGCCGCGTCGTCGGCGCGGTGGTGATGGGGGTCGGCATCACCACGTACGGCGTGATGACCGCCGCACTGGCCACCTGGTTCGTCGGCCGTGAGCAGCGGCGCCACCACCTGGTCCGGAGCGCCGAGCGGGAGGCGCGCGCCCTGCGCGACGACACCGCCCGCGCCCTGCACGAACGCTTCGACCGCCTCGAACGGATGCTGACGGCCCAAGGGGTGGACGACGAGCGAGACGCCGAAGACGACACCACGAGAGACACCACGAGAGACATCTAGCGAGACATCAAGCGCGACATCAAGAGAGGCGGCGAGTGACCGGCACCGTCCGCAGCCTCGTGCCCGCGCGCATCGACCGGCTCGGGCCGCCCGGCCGCTGCGCCGCCGGCAAAGGCGCGGCAGAAGGCGCCGGATGATTTCTCTGTACTGTCGCCGGGACGCAACTCACCGGCGCATATGGGAGTTGCCGGGGGAATCGAGTGGGAGCTGTACCCGTAGCGGTCGCTGAGCTAGGTTCTTCGCTACCTTCACGTGGCATGTATGGGCCGCCCTCCGGTCAGCCAGAGGCGGGCAGTTCCGGAATGGGGGATTCGGATCCGGAACTCATCCCGAGCGGCAAGGCCGCGCGGAACATGCGCTGAGGGTACGGGGGGTGGTCCCTCACCTGCGCAATCCCTTGAAGGGATGTTGTGAGGGTGGGTCAAGTGGCATGGGTTCCTCTTTCCCCGTCTCGATCCCGTTGACGCTTTTTCTCTTTTGACGAGTAGTGACGAGCAGTGACGAGGGAGTTGAATTCGTTGCGTTCCTTCAGTGTTTCGGAAGCGCAGAAAAGCCTATGGTTGGCCCAGAAGATCACGCCGGACATGCCCATCATCCCCGCCTCGCGCTGGCTCATCGAGGGCGAGATCGATGAGGAGCTGCTGTGCGCCGCGCTGCGGATCGTCTTCCGTGAGAACACCGCGGCACGGGTGAACTTCCGGCAGCTGGACGACGAGCTGCGGCAAGTGGTCCGGGAGGACGACGACGCCTGGACGCCCTTCTTCCACGACATGAGCGATGACGACGACCCCGAGGCAGCGGGCCGGGCCAGGGCCGACGCCATCGAGCGGGAGCCGTTCGACCTGGAGCGCGACCTCCTGTTCAGGGCCGGGGTCATCCGCCTCTCCGCGTCGCGCCGTCTGCTGGTCCTCGCCGCTCACCACATCGTCGCCGACGGCTACACCCTGGGCCAGCTCCTGCCGCTCCGGACGGCGGAGTGCTACCGGGCCCTGAGACAGGGCACGGCGATACCGGCGCGCCCGGAGAGCGGCCCGGAGGAGATCTACCTGGAAGACCTGCGCTACCGGAACTCTCCGCAATTCACCGAGGACGCCGCGTTCTGGCGGACCTATCTCGCGGATGCCCCCGATGCCCTTCGCCTTCCGGGGAAACGAAGTTCCGACCGTCCCACCGCGCTCCATCGCACCGTGGCGGTTCCCGCGGCGGAATCGGACGCGTGGTTCAAGGCCGCCGCTTCCATCAACGTGCGCATGCCGGCCTTTCTGACCGCGGCGGCGACCGTCTTCTTCCGTCACCTCGGCGGTCGCCAGGACTTCACCTTCTCCATGACGGGCCTCGGCCGCACCGAAGCCGCGCGGTCTTTCTACGGCTCCCAGGCGACGCTTCTCCCCGTACGCGCGCACGCGCCGTTGTCGGCGCGGTTCCACGACGTGGCGCACGTGCTCTCCGACGAACTGAAGCGCGTCCGGGAGCATTCCACCCACCAGGTCTCCGATATCCGTCTCGGTGCCGGGGCGGCACTCGAGAAGGAGTCGGTCGCCAGTCCTTTCGGCGCCACCCTCAACATCCTTCCCTTCGTCAGGCCGGTCGACTTCGACGGCGCCAGGGCGTCCATGGAACCCGGCTCGTCCTGGGGAGCCATCGACGACCTCCACTTCGGCATCTACTACGACGGCCGCGCCAGGAGCGACCTGCACGTCCGCGTGGACGCCAGCGGCACCTCGTACGGCGCGGACGACGTGGACCGCCTCACCGCCACCCTGGTCGCCTTCATCAGCGGCGTGGCCCGCGACCCGCAGGCCGCGATCGGCTCGGTCGACGTACTGGGGCCGGAGGAGCGCGCGCGGGTGCTCAAAGCGGTGAACGACACCGCGGTCGAGACGCCCGAGTTGACCATCCCGGAGCTGGTGGCGCGGCGGGTGACGGCCGCTCCGGACGCGGTGGCGGTGGTCTTCGAGGACCAGCGGCTCACCTACGCCGACCTCGCTGCGCGCGCCGACCGGCTCGCCCGCGAACTCATCGACCGCGGAGTGCGTCCCGAGACGCTCGTGGGCCTGGCGCTGCCGCGCTCCGCCGATCTGGTCGTGGCCATGCTGGCCGTCCTCAAGGCGGGCGGCGCCTACCTCCCGATCGACCCGAAGTACCCCAGCGCACGCCTCGACCGGATCCTCGATGACGCCCGGCCCGCGCTCGTCCTCACCGACGCCGGGACCGCCGACGTCCTCCCGCCGACGGGCACGCCGCGCCTGCTGCTCGACGACGTCGACTTCGAGAGCCCGGGCCCGGACGTCGAGGTCCCGTCGGCGCGGCCCGCGCAGGCCGCGTACGTGATGTACACCTCCGGCTCGACCGGCACGCCCAAGGGTGTGACCGTCACCCACCGCGAGGTCGTCAACGGAGTGCTGCGCCTCGCCGAGACGGTCGGCATCGACGCGGGCACCCGCACCCTCGCCGCCACCTCGGTGAACTTCGACGTCTCCGTCTTCGAGACGATCACGACCCTGGCCGAGGGCGGCACCGTCGAAGTGGTGCCCGACATCCTGGCCGTCGCCGAACGCGGCGGCTGGCAAGGGGGCGTCATCAGCACCGTCCCCTCCGCGCTCGCGGCACTCCTCGACCGCTGCGGCGCGGACATCCGGGCGGATGCCGTGGTCCTCGCGGGCGAGGCGCTCCCCGCCGCCCTCGTGCGCCGGGTGCACGACACCCTTCCCGGCGTACGCGTCATCAACGCCTACGGCCAGACCGAGTCCTTCTACGCCACCGCCCACGAAGCCTCAGCCTCCGCCTCCGCCGACGAGAGGCCGCGCGGTGCCGTCGGCGCCCCGATCGGTGCCCCCCTTGGGAACATGCGCGCCTACGTCCTGGGGCCGGGCCTGAGCCCCGTACCGCCGGGCGTCACAGGCGAGTTGTACGTCGCGGGACACATCGCGCGCGGCTACCGGGGGCGTCCGGCCCTGACCGCCGAGCGGTTCGTGCCCGACCCCTACGGCCCGCGGGGCGCCCGGATGTACCGGACCGGCGATCTCGCCCGCTGGAACGCCGAAGGCCGGCTCGACTATCTCGGCCGTGCCGACACGCAGATCAAGATCCGCGGCATCCGCGTCGAACCCGGCGAGGTCGAGGCGGCCCTCACCAGCCACCCGCGCGTCGCCCAGGCCGCCGTCGTCGCCCCCGAAGCGCACGGCACCCGGCAGTTGGTCGCCTACGTCGTGCCGGTCGCGGGCGACGACGGGTCGGCCCTCGCGGAGCTGCGGGCCTTCGCCGCCGAGCGGCTGCCCGAGTACATGGTGCCCGCGCGGTTCGTCGGCCTGGAGCGGCTGCCGTTGAACCCCAACGGCAAGCTCGACCACAAGGCGCTCCCGGCCGTCGAAGCGACCGGCACCACCGCCTACCGGGCGCCGCGCACACCGCGGGAGGAGGTGCTGGCGGGCCTGTTCTCCGACGTCCTCGGCGCCGAAGAGGTCGGCATCGACGACGACTTCTTCGACCTGGGCGGGCACTCCCTGCTGGCGATGCGCCTGGCGGGACGGATCCGCGCCGCCCTCGGCGCCGAGGTGGCGATCCGTGACGTGTTCGACTTCCCCACGGTGGCGCGCCTCGTCACCCGGGTGCGGGAGGGCCGGGCGCGCACCGCGCTGCGCCGCCGCGACGACCGCCCGGACCGGGTCCCGCTCTCGTACGGCCAGGACCGGCTGTGGTTCATCGACCGCTTCGAGGGTCCTTCGGCGACGTACAACATCCCCATGAGCCTGCGGCTGCACGGCGCCCTGGACACCGGCGCCCTGGCCGCCGCGGTCGCCGATGTGGTCGTGCGCCACGAGATCCTGCGCACGGTCTACGGGCACGACGTGGACGGCGTGCCGTACCAGCAGGTCCTGGACGCGGCGGAGGCCCGCGCGCGCCTGGACGTCGCCGTCGACGAGACGGACGCCGCCGACGTGGCCGACGCGGTGGCGCGGTCGGCCCAGTACCGCTTCGACCTGGCCGTGGACCTGCCGGTGCGGGTGCGGATCCTGCGCAGCGGGCCCGAGGCGCACGTCCTGTCCCTGGTGGTCCACCACATCGCCGGAGACGGCCAGTCGTTCGCGCCGCTGTTCCGTGACCTCTCCACCGCCTACGCCGCGCGGATCCGTGGCGAGGAGCCCCACTGGCACGAACAGCCCTTGCATTACGCCGACTACGCGCTGTGGCAGCGCGACGAGCTGGGTGACCCGGACGACCCGGACAGCCTCCTGGCCCGGCAGGCCGCGTACTGGCAGCAGGAACTGGCCGGGGTGCCGCAGCCGCTCGCGCTGCCCACCGACCGGCCCCGGCCCTCCCGCCCCAGCCACCGCGGCGACCGCGTCGAGTTCACCGTCGACGCCCAACTGCTCGGCGAGGCCGAGGCGTTGGCGCGCAGCCGGGGCGTGACGGTCTCGATGGTGATGCAGGCGGCCCTGGCGGCCCTGCTGCACCAGCTGGGCGGCGGCCAGGACATCCCGATCGGCTCACCGATCGCGGGCCGCACCGACGACGCCGCCGACGGCATGGTCGGGTTCTTCGTCAACACCTGGGTGCTGCGCGCGGACCTCTCCGGCGGCCCGTCCTTCGAGGACCTCCTCGCCCAGGTCCAGCGCAAGGCTCTGGCCGCGTACGACAACCAGGACGCGCCCTTCGAGCGCCTGGTGGAACTCCTCAACCCCGAGCGCTCCACCTCCTACCACCCGCTCTTCCAGGTCATGCTCGGCTGGCAGAACACCGACCGCGCCGAACTCGACCTGCCCGGCATCGACCAGACGGAGGTGATCTGGGCCAGGACCGGCACGGCGCGCTTCGATCTGTACGTCCACCTCGTCCAGACCGACACGGCGCACGGGTCCGAGGTCAGGGGCGCCATCGAGTACGCCACCGACCTGTTCGACGCCTCCACGGTCCGCCGCCTCACCGACGGGCTCGTGCGCGTCCTGCGCCACATGGTCGCGGAGCCCCGCGCCCACGCGGCCACGACCGACCTCCTGGCCCCCGAGGAACGGCGAGCGGTCCTCGACACGGTGAACGACACCGCGGTCGAGACGCCCGAGCTGACCATCCCCGAGCTGGTGGCCCGGCGGGTCGCCGCCGCTCCCGAAGCGGTGGCGGTGGTCTTCGAGGACCAGCGGCTCACCTACGCCGACCTCGCGGCGCGCGCCGACCGGCTCGCCCGCGAACTCACTGACCGCGGCGTACGTCCGGAAACCGTCGTCGGCCTCGCCCTCTCGCGCTCGGCCGACCTGGTCGTCGCCATGCTGGGCATCCTCAAGGCGGGCGGCGCCTACCTGCCGATCGACCCCCGGTTCCCCAGCTCCCGCCTGGACTTCATCCT
This sequence comes from Streptomyces sp. NRRL B-1347, assembly GCF_000720325.1. Lineage (GTDB taxonomy): Bacteria > Actinomycetota > Actinomycetes > Streptomycetales > Streptomycetaceae > Streptomyces. The sequence goes on along the minus strand of NZ_JOJM01000037.1, from coordinate 54,389 downwards.
CGACGACGCCCGCCCCGCCCTCGTCCTCACCGAGAAGGGCACCGCCGACGTCCTGCCGGAGACCGGCGTGCCGCGCCTGCTGTTCGGAGACGTGGACTTCGAGAGCCCGGGCCCGGACGCCGAGCCCGCGTCGACGCGTCCCGCGCAGGCCGCGTACGTGATGTACACCTCCGGGTCGACCGGCACGCCCAAGGGCGTCGTCATCACCCACCGCGAGGTCGTCAACGGCGTGCTGGGCCTGGCCGACGTCATCGGCATCGACGCGGGAACCCGCACCTTGGCCGGGACGTCCGTGAACTTCGACGTCTCCGTCTTCGAGACGATCACGACCCTGGCCAGGGGCGGCACCGTCGAGGTGGTGCCCGACATCCTGGCCGTCGCCGAACGCGGCGGCTGGCAGGGAGGCGTCATCAGCGCCGTCCCCTCCGTCCTCTCCGCGTTCCTCGACCGCTGCGGTACGGGCGTCCGGGCCGACGCCGTCGTGACGGGAGGCGAAGCGCTCCCCGCCGCCCTCGTGCACCGCGTGCGCGAGGCCATCCCCGGCGTCCGCGTCATCAACCCCTACGGCCAGACCGAGTCCTTCTACGCCACCGCCCACGCCATCGCCCCGGACGGGCCGGAAGCGGCGAACGCGCCGATCGGCACGCCCCTGGGCAACATGCGCACTTACGTACTCGGCCCCGGTCTGACCCCCGTACCGCCGGGAGTGACGGGCGAGTTGTACGTGGCGGGCCCTCTCGCGCGCGGCTACCTGGGCCGTCCTGCCCTGACCGCCGAGCGCTTCGTGCCCGACCCCTACGGCCCGCGGGGCGCCCGGATGTACCGCACGGGTGACCTCGCCCGCTGGAACGCCGAAGGCCGGCTCGACTACCTCGGCCGCGCCGACACCCAGATCAAGATCCGCGGCATCCGCATCGAACCCGGCGAGGTCGAAGCCGCCCTCACGGCCCACCCCGGCGTCGCCCGGGCCCTGGTCGCCGTCAGCAAGGACCGGGCCGGTGACCCGCGCCTGGTGGGCTACGTGGTGCCCGTCGACACCGGTACGGACGGCATCGCCGGAGTGCAGAGCCTCGGCGAGATGGACGTGGACCTGGCGGGCACGGTGTCGGCGCGCGAGCTGCGCAGGTTCGCCGCCGCCAGGCTGCCGGAGTTCATGGTGCCGTCCCTGTTCGTGCTGCTCGACCGGTTCCCGCTGACCCCGACCGGCAAGGTCGACGCCAAGGCGCTGCCCGCGCCGGAGTTCGCCGCGGGCGCCTACCGCGCCCCGAGCACCCCCGTCGAGGAGGTCCTGGCCGCGGTGTACGCGGAGGTGCTCGGCCGGGAACGGATCGGCGTCGACGACGACTTCTTCGCCGTCGGCGGCGACAGCATCCGCTCGATCCAGGTCGTCTCCCGCGCCAAGGCACGGGGCGTCGAGGTCACACCGCGGCAGATCTTCGAATGCCGCACCGTGGCCGCCCTGGCCGGGACGGCCGACCACAGCCGGGAAACGTCCACCCTCGAAGAGCTCGACGGCGGCGGCGTGGGCTTCATGCCGCTCCTCCCCGCGGGCCACCACTTCCTCGAACTCGGCGGCGGGCACGACCGGTTCGCCATGGCGTCGACGGTGGACCTGCCCGTCGGCATCGACGAGGCCGGCCTGGTCGCGACGGTGAACGCGGTCCTCGACCGGCACGACGTCCTGCGCTCGACCCTGGTGCCCGGCGACGAGACGGGCATCGAGGTGGCCGCGCCCGGCACCGTCGACGCGGCGGCCCTGATCCACCGCGTGCCCTGCGACGGCGTGTGGGACGAGACCTGGCACGCCCGCGCGCGCACCGAGGCGGACGCCGCCGCGAGCCGCCTCGCCCCGACGGCCGGTGTCATGGTCCAGCTCGTCTGGTTCGACGCGGGCACCGAGGCCGCCGGGCGCCTCACCCTCGTCCTCCAGCACCTGGTCGTCGACGGCGTCTCCTGGCGCATCCTGCTCCCGGACCTGGCCGCCGCCTGGCGCGAGGTCCGCGCGGGGCGTACCCCGCACCTCCCCGATGCCGCCACCTCGGTCCGCCGGTGGGCGTACGCCCTGACCGAAGAGGCGGCAGCGCCCTGGCGCACCGGCGAACTCGCCCTGTGGCGGCGGATCCTCGCCGATCCCGACCCCGACCTCGGGCCGCGCCCCTTCGACCCGGCCGTCGACGTGACGTCCACGGTCCGGCACGTGCACCTGGACCTGCCCGCGCCCCTCACCCAGGCACTGCTCACCACCCTGCCCACCGCGTTCCGCAGCGGCGTCCACGACGGCCTGCTGACCGGCCTCGCCCTGGCCGCGGCCCGGTGGCGCGAGCGGCGCGGCACCGGCGGCGCCTCGCTCCTGCTGCGCCTCGAAGGCCACGGCCGCGAGGAGGCCGCCGTCCCGGGCGCCGACCTGTCCCGCACCGTCGGCTGGTTCACCAGCATGTTCCCGGTCCGCCTCGACGTGCGCGGAGTCGACCTGGACGAAGCCTTCGCCAGTGGCGCGGCCGCCGGTGACGCCGTCAAGGCCGTCAAGGAACAGCTCGCGGCCGTCCCGGACAAGGGCATCGGCTACGGCCTGCTCCGCCACCTCAACCCCGACACCGCCGAGGTCCTGCGGCGGTACTCCACCGGGCAGATCTCCTTCAACTACCTGGGCCACCTCACCGCGGCCGGGAACATGCCCGACGACCTGCACGGCCTGGGCTTCACCAGCAGCGCGGGCACCACGGGCCTGATACCGGAGCCGGACGCGGACATGCCCGCGTTCGCCTCCCTGGACATCAACGCCTACGTCAGCGACACGCCCCAGGGCCCCCGCCTCAAGGCCCGCATCGGCTTCCCCGAGCACCTGCTCGCCGAGGACGACGTACAGGAACTCGCCGACCTGTGGCACCGGGCCCTCGAAGCCCTCGCCGAGCACAGCACCCGTCCCGAGGCGGGCGGGCTCACCCCGTCCGACACCGCCCTCGTCGACATCGGCCAGGACGAACTCGACACGTGGGAACGGCGCTACCGAGGCCTCGCGGACGTGTGGCCGCTGACGCCGATGCAGTCGGGACTGCTCTTCCACAGCCTGCTCACCGGTACGTCGTCCTTCGACGCCTACCACATGCAGCTGACCTTCCACCTGTCCGGAGCGGTGGACCCCGAGCGCATGCGCGCCGCCGGGCAGGCCCTGCTCGACCGCTACCCGAACCTCGGCGCGGCGTTCACCCAGAACGAGGCGGGGGAGTGGCGCCAACTCGTGCCGCGCGACGTGCCGTTGCCCTGGCGGCTCGTGGACCTGAGCACGCTGGACGCGCCGCGGCGGGACGAGGAGCTGAAGTGGTTCCTCGCCGCCGACCACGCCGCGCACTTCGACCCCGCCGCGCCACCGCTGCTGCGGCTCACCCTGGTCAAGCTGGCGGCGGAGCGCTGGGAACTGGTCCTGACCGCCCATCACGTCCTGTTCGACGGCTGGTCGATGCCGCTCCTGATGCAGGACCTTCCGCGCCTGTACGCCGCGGCGGGCGACGGCACGGCCCTGCCCCCGGTGCGCGGCTACCGCGACTTCCTGGCCTGGCTCGCGGGACAGGACCGGCAGGCGGCGGCCCGCGCCTGGGCCGAGGAGCTGGCCGAGCTCCAGGAGCCCACCCTGCTGGCCCCCGACGCACCGGCGGACGGGCACAGCGCGGGCATCGGGATGATCGAAGTGCCCCTGTCCCCGCAGACGGCGCGTGACCTCGCCCGGACGGCGACCGAGTCGGGCGTCACGGTCAGCACCCTGCTCCAGGGCGCCTGGGCGGTGCTCCTCGCGGGGCTGACCGGGCGGCGCGACGCCGTGTTCGGCACCTCCGTCTCCGGCCGCCCGCCCGAGCTCCCCGGCGCCGACGCGATGGTGGGCCTGTTCATCAACACCCTGCCCGTGTACGTCGACTGCGCACCCGGGCGGACCCTGCGCGAGCTGCTCACCGCACTGCACCGGCGGCAGGGCGTCCTGCTCGACCACCAGCACCACGGCCTCCTCGACATCCAGCAGTCCCTCGGCCTCAGCACCCTCTTCGACACGATGGTGGTCCTGGAGTCGTATCCCGTCGACGCCGCGGGCATCACCGAGGCGACCTCGGCCGCAGGCGTGCAGATCACAGGCCTGAGCCCGCTCAGCGGAACCCACTACCCGATGATGGTCGTCGCCCTCGCCGAACCCCAGCTGAAGATCGGCCTCCAGTACCAGCACCACCTCTTCGAGCGCGACCGGGCGAGCGGCATCGCCGCCGCCTACGCGGAGGTCCTGCGCCGCCTCGTCACCGACCCCGATACGCCGGTGGGCGCGGTGGACATCGTCACGGGCAAGGACCGGGACCGCACCGTGACCGCCTGGAACGACACCGCGACGGCACTGCCCGACCGCACCGTGGACGAACTGCTCAGCGAGCGGGCCACCACGTCACCGGAGGCCGTCGCGGTGGCCTTCGGCGACCGGCGGCTGACGTACGCGGAGCTGGAGACCCGCGCCGACCGGCTCGCGCGGGTCCTCGCCGGACGGGGGGTCGGCTCCGACACGCCGGTCGGCATCGCGCTGCCGCGCTCCGAGCACCTGGTCGTCGCCCTGCTCGCGGTCCTGAAGGCCGGGGGAGCGTACGTGCCGCTCGACCCGGACCACCCGGCCGAGCAGCGCGCGTTCGTGCTGCGCGACGCCGAGCCCGTGCTCGTGCTCACCGACACCTCCAGCGCGGCCGGACTCCCGCAGGACGTCTGCCCGCTCCTGGTCCTCGACGAGCCCGCCACCGCGGCGCAGATCGAGCGGGCCGCCGACCGGAGCCCGCGACCGCGGCGGCACCCGGACCAGCTGGCCTCGGTGATGTACACGTCCGGTGCCACCGGCACGCCCAAGGGCGTCGGCGTCACCCACCGGGCCGTCGTGCGGCTCGCCCTGGACCGCCGCCGCGCGGGCGGCGCCCACGAGCGGGTCCTGCTGGCGTCGGCGCAGGGCCTCACCGCCTCCGCCTGCGAGCTGTGGACACCGCTGCTGCGCGGCGGCACCGTGGTCGTCGCCCCGACCGGACACCCGGACCCGTCCACGCTCGCCGACCTCGTCGCCACCGAGCGCCTGACGGCGGTCTACCTCACGGCGGCCCAGTTCTCGGCGGTGGCCGAGAGCCGGCCGGAGGGCCTCGCGGGCCTGCGCGAAGCCTGGGTCGGCGGCGCCGCCGCGGCCCCCGCCGCCGTGTCGCCCGCCGCCGTCGAGCGGGTCCTCGCCGCCTGCCCGGACCTCCAGGTCGTCGACGGCTACGGCACCACCGAGACCACCGCCTTCGCCACCGCCCACGCCGTCACACGCGCCACGGGCGTGCCCGACCCGCTGCCGATCGGGCAGCCGGTGGACAACACCCGCGCCTACGTCCTGGACGCGGCCCTCAGGCCCGTCCCGCCCGGCGTGCCCGGCGAGCTGTACCTCGCGGGCACGGGCCTGGCCCGCGGCTACCCGGGCCGCAGGGCCACGACCGCCGGGCACTTCGTCGCCGACCCGTTCGGACCGGCCGGTACGCGCATGTACCGCACCGGGGACCTCGCCCGCTGGAGCGCCGAGGGCCGGCTCGACCACCTCGGCCGCGCCGACGCGCGGGGCAGGAACGGCGGCACCCGCTCCGCCCCCGGCGTGGCCGGAGCCGCCCCCGCGGCCAGCGGACGGGACCCGCGCACCCCGCAGGAAGAGCTGCTGTGCGGCCTGTTCGCCGAGGTGCTCGGCCTGGACCGGGTCGGCGTCGACGACGACTTCTTCGACCTGGGCGGCCACTCCCTGCTCGCCACCCGCCTGGCGGGCCGGGTCCGCTCCCTCCTCGGCGTGGAGGTGCCGCTGCGCGTCCTGTTCGCCGCGCCCACGGTCGCCGAACTCGTCGCGCACCTGCCCGAGGGCGCCCGTGCCCGGCTCGCGCTGCGGCGCGCCGCGCGGCGCCCCGACGCGGTCCCGCTGTCCTTCGCGCAGCGCCGCCTGTGGTTCCTGGACAAGTTCGAGGAGGACAAGACCACCTACCACGCGCCGTTCCCGCTGCGCCTGACCGGCACGGTGGACGCGGCCGCGCTCGCCGCGGCCCTGCGCGACGTGGTGGTGCGGCACGAGAGCCTGCGCACCGTGTTCCCCGAGGACGCCGAGGGCGAGCCCCGCCAGCACGTCCTGGACGCCGGACCGCTCACCGTCGACCTGCCCGTCGTCGACGTCGCGCCGCAGGACCTGGAGGCGGCCCTCGCCGCGAGGGCGGCGCTCCCCTTCGACCTGGCCGCGGAGATCCCGCTGCACGCCACGCTCCTGCGCCTGAGCGAGCAGGACCACGTCCTGTTCCTGATGATCCATCACATCGCCGCCGACGGAGAGTCGTTCGTGCCGCTGGTCCGGGACCTGTCCGCCGCCTACGCCGCCCGCCTCCGCGGCGAGCCGCCGCGCTGGCGGGAGCTGCCGGTGCAGTACGTCGACTACACCCTGTGGCAGCACGAGCTGCTCGGCTCCGAGAGCGACTCCGACAGTCTCCTCACCGCGCAGATCGACTACTGGAAGGAGGAGTTGAAGGGTCTTCCGCAGCCCCTCCAGCTGCCCACCGACCGACCCCGGCCCCTCGTCGCGAGCCATCGGGGCGACGTGGTGGAGTTCGCACTCGACCCGCGCACGGCCGCCGCCGTGGAGGAGCTGGCCCGCAGCCGCTCCGCCACCGCGTCCATGGTGCTCCAGTCCGCGCTCGCCGTGCTCCTGCACGCGCACGGCGCGGGCGACGACATCGCCATCGGTTCCCCCATCGCCAACCGCACCGACGACAACCTCACCGAGCTGATCGGCTTCTTCGTGAACACCTGGGTCCTGCGCGCCCAGATGGCGGGCAACCCCGCCTTCCTGGACCTGCTCGACCAGGTCCGCGCCAAGTCGCTGGGCGCGTACGACCACCAGGACGTGCCGTTCGAGCGCCTGGTGGACGTCGTCGGCGCCGAGCGGTCCACGGCCTACGCGCCGCTGACCCAAGTGGTGCTCGCCTGGCAGAACTTCGCCCGTGAGGACTTCGCGCTGCCCGGCCTGCGGGTGGGCCTCGAGCCGCTGCGCGGCACCACCGCCAAGTTCGACCTGTTCTTCAACATGGCGGCGCTGCCGGGGCAGGGCATCGTCGGCCACCTCGAATACGCCACGGACCTCTTCGACCGCGCCACGGCCGAGCGCATCGCCGACCGCTTCGTCCGCGTCGTGGAACAGCTCGTGGCCGACCCCGCGCGGCGCGTCGGCGCGGTGGACGTCCTGGCGGAACGCGAGCTGCGGAGCCTGCGGGAGTGGTCCCGCGCGGGCGGCCCCGGCGCCCTTGTGCCCGAGCTGACCGTGCCGCAGGTCTTCGAGGCCACGGCGGCCGCCCACCCGGACCGGCCCGCCGTCACCGCGGACGGGGCGACGCTCGACTACGCGCGGCTGAACGCGGCGGCCAACCGCCTCGCCCGCCTGCTGCGCGCGCACGGCGCACGCCCCGGCCGGATGCTGGCCGTGGCCCTGCCCCGCTCCACCGACCTGGTCGTCACCATCCTCGCGATCCTGAAGACCGGCGCCGCGTACGTGCCGGTCGACCCGGGCCACCCGGCCGACCGCGTCGCGTACACGCTCGCCGACGCCCGGCCCGAACTCGTCGTCACCGACGCCGCGTTCGCCGACCGGCTGCCGGACGTGCCGCACCTCGTCCTCGGCGCCCCCGAGACCGAAGCGGCCCTCGCCGCGCTGCCCGCCCACGACCTGGACGCGGCCGAGCGCGGCACCCACGGCCCCGACGACGCCGCCTACGTCATCTACACCTCGGGCTCCACGGGCCGGCCCAAGGGCGTCCTGGTCACGCACCGCAACGTACTGAGCCTGATGACCCGCACGCGGGACCTGTTCGACTTCGGCGCCGACGACGTGTGGACGATGTTCCACTCACCCGCCTTCGACTTCTCGGTGTGGGAGCTGTGGGGGCCGCTGCTGCACGGCGGCCGCCTGGTGACCGTCCCGCACGACGTCGGGCGGTCGCCGGAGGACTTCCTCGCGCTGCTCGCGCGCGAGCGGGTGACGGTGCTCAACCAGACCCCGTCGGCCTTCTACCAGCTGATCCGCGCGGACCGGGAGAACCCCGGCGTGGGCGCCCGCCTCGCGCTGCGCACCGTGGTGTTCGGCGGTGAGGCGCTCGACCTGCCGCGCCTCGCCGAGTGGTACGAGCGGCACGCCGCCGACGCCCCGCGCCTGGTCAACATGTACGGCATCACGGAGACCACCGTGCACGTCACCCACGGCCCGCTCGATGAGGACCTGGTGCGCGGCGCCGCGGGCTCCGCGATCGGCGTCGGCCTGCCCGGCCTCGACGTACGCCTCCTCGACGGGGCGCTGCGGCCCGTGCCCGCCGGGGTCGTGGGCGAGATGTACGTGGGCGGAGACCAGGTCACGCGCGGATACCTCAACCGCCCCGACCTGACGGCGGCGCGGTTCGTCGCCGACCCGTACGGGCCGCCCGGCAGCCGCCTGTACCGCTCGGGCGACCTGGCCCGGTGGACCCCGCAGGGGCAGCTGGAGTACGCCGGGCGCTCGGACGACCAGATCAAACTCCGCGGGTTCCGGATCGAGCCGGGTGAGGTCGAGGCGGCGCTGCTCGCCCGCGCCGACGTCGCCGACGCACGCGTCGTCGTCAGGGCCGACGCCGCAGGGGACAAGACGCTCACGGCCTACGCGGTCCCCGCAGGCCCCGAAGGCCTGCCCGAGCCCGCCGTGCTCCGCGCCGAACTGCGGGCCGTGCTGCCCGACTACATGGTCCCCGGGGCCTTCGTCCCGCTCGACTCCATCCCGCTGACCGGCAACGGCAAGCTGGACCGGGCGGCCCTGCCCGCCCCCGCGCGCACCGCGTCGGGCCCCGCGGGCGCGCGGCCCACCGGCGCCCTGGAGCTCCACGTCGTCCGCGCCTGGGCCCGGGTCCTGGACACGGACCCGGACGGGGTCGGCGTCGACGACGACTTCTTCGACGCCGGAGGGGACTCCTTCAAGGCGGTGACCCTGGCCCGCGCCATCGGCCAGGGGCTGCCCGTGGTGGAGGTCTTCAAGAACCCCACGCCACGGCAACTGGCCGTGTGCCTCGCCTCGTTGGAGGCCGCGCAGGGCACGCCGAGGCTGCTGCACCGGCTGACGCCCGAGCGCGACGCGGACGGCGGCCCCGGTCACACCGTGGTCTGCATCCCCTACGGCGGCGGCAACGCCACCGCCTACCAGCCCCTCGCCGGACAGCTCCCCGCCCACGTCGAACTCTGGGCCGCCGAGCTGCCCGGGCACGACCCGGTGCGCCCCGACGAGCCGCTGGAGCCCTGGGCCGAGACCGCCGAGCGGGTGGCGAAGGAGATCGCGGAGACGGTGCGCGGCACGTACACCCTGTACGGGCACTGCGCGGGCACGTTCTTCGCCGTCCTCCTCGCCCGGCTCCTGGAGGACCGCGGTGCCGCCCCGGCGCGGATCGTCCTGGGCGCCGCGTTCCCGCAGGACGCCCCGAGCGACGACCAGTTGACGGAGCAGGCGGGCGACGACGACCTCTTCGCGGGCCTGAGCGCCATCGGCGGCTTCTCCGGCGCCCTGGACGACAGGGACCGGCGCCGCGTCCTGGCCGTCGTCCGCCACGACATGCTGGAGGGCTCGCGGTTCCACCGCGAGGCCGGCGACGGCTGGGAGCGGCTGCGCACCCCGGTACGCGTGGTGATCGGCGGCGCGGACCCGCTCACCGACGGCTACGCGACCGGCTACCGGGCCTGGGAGCACTACGCCCACGACGTGACCCTGGACGTCATCGAGGACGCCGGGCACTACTTCGTCAAGGACCGGGCCGAGGAGGTGTCCCGCCTGGTCGTCGACGAGTGAGGCACCACCGCCGGGGCGTTCGCGCCCCGGCGGCAGTGGGCCACGGCACCGGCCCGAGGGGGCCCGGTCATCGGGCCCGGTGGCAGTAGCCCTTCTGGAAGGCGGCCCAGAAGGGCTTGTCGATCTCGGCATCGACGAGGGGGTTCCAGTTGGTGTGGGCCACGACCTGCCTGCGCCCGTCGCGGCTGGTGAGGGCGTAGGTGAGGTACCCGGGAGCGCTGCCTCCGTGGCCGTAGGCGGGGCCGCAGTCCGTGGCGTAGACGTACATCCCCAGGCCGTAGCCGACCGCGGGCCGCGGCGCGTTCGTCGTGGGGACGGTGTCGTCGAGCATCTGCCGCAGGACGGCCGGGGGCAGCAGGCGCCCGCGCAGCAGGGCCCGGTAGAAGCGGGCCACGTCGGCCGCGGTGGTCACGAGGGCGCCCGAGGCCCCCGCCTCGGACGGGCTGAGGGAGGTGACGTCGAACCGGGTGGGGTCCGGCGCGTCCGGCAGCAGCCGGGAGACGTCCGCGTAGCCGTGCGCGTGCGGTCCGTCGATGGTGGTGTCCGCCAGCGGGTACGAGGTGTCCCGCAGGCCCAGGGGCTTGAGGATGCGGCGTTCGAGGTTGGTGCGCAGATCGCGGTCGGTGATCCGCTCGACGATCAGGTCGAGCAGCAGGTAGTTGGTGTTGGAGTACCGGAACCGGGTGCCGGGGGCCGGGAAGTACCGGGCCCCGGCGAGGCCGATGCCGATCAGCTGGTCACGGGGCCAGTACTGGTCGAGGGCGCGGAAGTGGGGGAGCAGCCCGTCGATGTAGTCGTACAGGCCGCTCGTGTGGTTGAGCAGCTGACGGACGGTGATGGGCGCGCCGGACAGCGCGTTGTCGGCGCGGACCTGGTCGGGAAGGAGCCGCTGCACGGTGTCGTCGAGCCGCAGCCGGTGCTCGGCCACGAGTTGCAGGACGACCGTCGCGGTGAAGGTCTTGGCGATGCTTCCGGCACGGAACCTCAGGTCCGGACCCATCGGGGCGCCGGTGGCCCGGTCCGCGACGCCCGCCGCGCCGAAGCGGTCCTTCGCGCCGTCGCGGGCGAGCAGGAACGCGCCGGGGTTGGGCTGCGGATCGGCCACCACCCGGTCGGCCAGTTCCTGCAGCACCGGATCTCGCGGGGCACGGTCGTGACCGGGTGCCCGACCGCCACCGGCCGGGCCGGCCGCGGCCACCCCGGACGGCAGCAGGAAGGCGAGCGCAAGCACCGTTCCCAGTAAGCGGGTTGAGCGACGTCGGATCATCGAAGGCTCCCTCCGGTAGCAATATATGCGTACGGTTATAGCGCACGGTACCGTCTTCACGTGCCGAGAGTCGCCGACCATGACGCCCGCCAGGGGCAGATCACCGACGCCGTCCAGCGCCTGATCGTGCGGGACGGCCTGACCGCCGTGACCGTCGCGCGGACCGCCGCCGAAGCAGGCGTGTCCGTGGGCCTGGTGCAGCACTACTTCACGGCGAAGGACGAGATGCTGCTGGCCACGTTCACGCGCGTCAACGCGCGCTTCACCGCGCGGGTCGAGGAACTGGTCGACCGCGGCGAGGCCGAGGGCCGCACCATCGCCGCGATGCTGCGACAGGCCCTGGCCGAACTGATGCCGCTCGACGAAGCCCGCCGCGCCGAGTTCCTGGTCCGCCTCGCCTTCGCGGACCAGGCCGCCCACAACTCCCGCCTCGCCGCCGTCCAGAGCCGGACCCTCGCGGGCATCCGCACACGCGTCGCCCGGGCCATCGAGAACGGCACGGCGTGCGGCGAGGTGGCCCAGGGGGTCGACGCCACCGGCCAGGCCCTGCGGATCGTCGCGTGCGCGGAAGGGCTCGCCCTGCACGCGCACATCGACCCGGGCGGCACGCCCGAACCGGCGGTCCTCGCCGCCCTGGGCGACCAGCTCGACCACGTCTTCACCGGCACGTGCCGCCGCGCGCAGCGCCGTGAACGCGACGGCGAAGGCGACTGAAGCCACTGGGGTCATGAGCGGGGCCGGGGTCATGAGCGAGACGGAAAGAACGGCTCGCGCCCTGCGTCACCGTGTCAGCGGTCCGGGCAAGGAACCCGACAAACGCACAGGCCACCGGGGGTGACACACCCTCAGGACAGCCACCCACCCGCAGCCGAGGCGCGGTGGCCGGAAGTCGTCGCTGACGCGCGACCGGAACACGGGTGGGAATTCTGAGCGTTCCCCGTGCGGTAATCTTCTGAACGCAGTCCGTGACACCGGCGGGCCGTCCGTGACAGAAGCTCCGGACAGGCCCCGGCAGGCGGGCGCCACCCCAACCACACCAGGCGATCTCTCCCACAGGGGATTTCGCCGCCTTCGTATGCCGTAAAGCAGGAAATTGATGCCCGTTCAACCATTGACGGAACTCATACGCTTCGTTCGCCGTCGCTCCCCGTTCTACGCCGAGCTCTACGCAGGGCTTCCGGACCGCGTCACGGATCTGACGCAGCTTCCGGTCGTGCCCCAGACCGCGTTCTGGCAGGCCAACACGCCCCGGGACAATCAACTCCTGACCGGACCTCTCGATGAGGCCGTCGTCTTCAAGAGCGGCGGCACCACCGGCTCGCCGAAATTCTCCTTCTACACCCGTGAGGAATGGCGGGACTTCACCACCGCCTTCGGCGCCGGGCTGGTGGATTCCGGGCTGCGCCCCGGACACCGGGTCGCCGACCTCTTCTACGCCGGTGACCTGTACGCCAGCTTCACCTTCATCCTCGACTCACTGCACCGCTGCCCCGTCTCCAACGTCAGGCTGCCCATCGGTGGCGGCGCGCCGCTGGAGTCGACCGCGCACACCCTGGAGCAGTTCGACGTGGAGGTGGTCGCGGGCACCCCGACCACGCTGTGCGCCCTGGCCGACCACCTCGTCACCGCCGGGCGGCAACTCCCGCGGGTGGAGCTGCTGCTCTTCGGCGGGGAGAGCCTGTACGCGGACCAAGAGCCGCTGCTCGCCCGCGCGTTCCCCCGCGCCCGCACCGGCTCGGTGGGGTACGCCAGCGTGGACGCGGGCCTCCTCGGGTGCGCCGTGCCCGGCCCCGACCCGCGGGTCCACCGCGCCTTCACCCCCTACAGCGTCGTGGAGATCCTCGACGAGGACACCGACGAGCCGATCACCGAACCCGGCGTGCCCGGCAAGGTCGTGGTGAGCGACCTGCGCCGCCACCTGATGCCCGTCCTGCGCTACCCGGCGGGCGACCGCGCCGAGTGGACCTCCGCCGCACCCGGTCACTTCCGGATCCTGGGCCGCTCGCAGGAAGGCGTGCGCGTGGGGCCGGTCTCGCTCTACACCCAGGACGTGCAGGACCTCGTCCGACGCGCCGACGTGGCGGGCCACGTGACCGGCGTACAGCTGGTCCTGCGCCACTGGGAAGGACGCGACGGCCTGCTGCTGCGGCTGGCGGCCGACACCGGTCCCGCAGGGCGCGCCGACCTCGCCGACGCGATCCGCAAGGAACTCCTGACGGACCGCCCGCTCTTCGACGAGGCCGTAACGGCCCGGCACATCCACCCGCTGTCGGTGGAGTGGGTACGCCACGGCGACCTGGCCGTCAACGCGCGCTCGGGCAAGCTGATCCGCGTCGTGGACGAACGGCTGGGCTCATGACCACGACCGCGAGAACGGGCGGCAGACTGCCCGTCGTGCTGCGCAACCGCGCCTTCGGAGCGGTGTGGACCGCGCAGGTCCTCACCCAGGCGGCGGCCCGGATGTTCCAGGTCGGTGTGGTGTGGTGGCTGATCAGCCAGGCGGCGGGCGCCGACCGCGGCGTCGCGTCGGGGGCGTTCCTCGCCGTCAGCACGCTGCCCCCGGTGCTCCTGGTGCCGCTGGTCGCCAGGGTCATCGCCCGCTGCCCGCACCGCACCGTCCTCGCGGGCGCGGCGGCTCTTGCGGGCCTCGTCGCCACCGCGACGGCCACGTGGACCTACGCGGACCGGTTGCCCACCGCCGTCGTGTACGCCGCGGCCCTGCTGCTCGCGGGCTGCCAGGCCCTGTTCGACCCGTGCCTGACCACCTCGGTCCCCGACCTTGTGGAGGACGCCGACATCGAGGCCGCGACCGGCTTCGAGCTGTCCACGCAGTCCCTGGCCGGGCTCGCGGGCGGTCTCCTCGGGCCGCTCCTGGTCGACGCCTGGGACCTGGCGGGCATCGTCGCCGGGTGCGCGGCCGCGTACCTCAGCGCGGCCCTCCTCGTCGCGCTGACCCGCTTCCCCGGAGCCGCCACCGGCACCGTCGCGGACGCACCGCCGAGCAGGACGCTGCGCCAGATCCTGGCCGACCTGCCCGTCATCCGGCGGACCCTGCTCTGCTTCGCCGTGGCGAACGTCTTCACCACGGCCGTGTACGTCGTCATGCCGCTCTACACCCGCTCGGTCCTGCACGGCCAGGGCTCGACCGTCGCCGCCCTGGAAGCGGCCCTCGGCGCGGGCACCCTGCTGGGATCCTTCACCGGAGGACGCCTGCCGGGCGCGCCCACCACGGTCGGCGGCAGCTGCCTGGCGCTGATGGCGCTCGCGCTCGCCCTGCCCGGCATCGCGCCGAGCGCGGCGGTGGCCCTGGCGGCGCTCGGCCTCGCGGGCTGGTGCCTCGGCGTCATCGGCGTACGCTTCGTCGCCCTGTTCCAGCGGTCGGTCCCGGCCGTCGACAAACCGGGGTTCTTCGCGGTGATGCAGGCGCTGCTCGGCGCCACCTTCCCGCTGTCCTCCCTGCTGTTCGGGGCGCTCGGCGACCACCTGGACGCGCGCTGGCTGTGTCTGGTCCAGGGGGTGGGCCTGCTGCCCGTCGCGGCGGCCCTGTTCCTGCTCGGACGGCGCGGACACATGCAGGCGCCGGACGTTCCCGACCCGGCCCCCGCCGCCGTGCCGGAGGCCGTCCGATGACCGTCACCCTCGCCCCCGCGACGCTCCAGGACATCGCCGACCTGCGTCAGCTGTACTTCGACGTGTACGGCCACGGGTACCCCGTACCGCTGGGCAGCGACCCCGCGGTGATGCGGCGGCTGATCACCGACCCGCACACGCACTGGCTCACCGCCCGGCTCGCCGACGGCGGCGCGCTGGCGGGCTCGGCGGTCGTGCAGACCGACCCGGGCAGCCGCATCGGCAAGCTCGTCGGCCTCGCGGTCCACCCCGACCGCCGCCGGGGCGGCCTCGCCGGGCGGCTGACCGGGGCCGTGTGCGACGCGGCCTTCGCCGCCGAGCGCCTGGACTCCGTCTACGCCACCGTACGGATGGTCACCGAAGGACCCCAACAGGTCGTGGTCCGCAACGGCTTCAAGCCCCTCGGCCTGCTGCCCAACGCCGCCGAGGTGGCGGGCTGCGAGAGCCTGGGTCTGTTCGCCCGCTTCGCCGACGGGGTCCTCGCCCGCCGCGAGAGCGTGCCCCGCGCGCCCGCCGCGCTGGCGCCGCTGCTGACCGCTGCCGAGTCCAGCACCGGCGTCCCGTACGCGGCGGTGCCGTCCCCGCACACCGTCGGCCCGGCCGGCCCGGCCCAGCCGCCGACCGCGGACCTGGAAGTGATCAGCGCGCCCGGGTTCGTACGGCGCCGCTTCCTCGAACTCTTCCCCGACCCGGCCGGACGCTACTACCCGCTGCACGCGCCCACCGCCGTCCTGGTGCCGCCGGACGGCGCGTTCGAGGCGTACGTGGACCTCAACCCGGTCGCGGGGAGCTGCGCCCTGATCGCCGTGCACCCCCATCCGGCGGCGGTCACCCATGCCCTGGAACCCCTGATGGCGACGGTCTCCCGGTCCGGCGCCGACTACGTGGAGACGCTCCTGCCGCTGTCGGACACCGCCAGCCTGACCGCCTTCCTGGCCCAGGGCTTCGTCCCCAGCGCCGTCTACCCGGCCATGCGGCGCATCGGCGAGACCCTCCACGACTACGTGGTGCTGTCCCGCACGAGCCGCCAGATCGACTTCCGGACCATCGCCGTCAGCGGGCCGCTCCAGCCGTATGTGAGCGCCTACTTGACGGCCTGGACCGCCACCTACCTGCCCCGCCACGAGGTTGCCCTGTGAACACGCTCGCCCCGGACACCCCGGTGAACCCCCATCTCGCCCCCGTGCACGTCCCGGACGCCCGGGCCCTCGGCCACGTCCAGCGCCTGTGCGACCTGCCGCAGCCGTACGTCCACGGCCGCGCCACCGACGAGCTGTTCGCGGCCGCCATGGCCGAGACCAACGACTGGCACGCCGCCCGCTCGCCGTTCTTCCGCTCGCTGCTCGCCGACGCCCCCGAGGCCGCGGCACCGACGGTGGGCGCCGGCATCCGCACCCCGCTGGTCCACGCCACCTTCTTCAAGCGGCACGAGGTGCTGTCCGTCCCGCGCGAGGACGTCTTCCTCCATCTGACCTCCTCCGGCACCACCGGCCAGAAGTCACAGATGTTCTTCGACGAGTGGACCATCCGCTCCGCGCAGCGCATGGTGGCCCGGATCTTCGACCACTACGGCTGGATCACCCCCGACCAGCCCGTCAACTACCTGCTCTACAGCTACGAGCCCGCCCCGAGCATGAAGCTCGGCACCTCCTTCACCGACAACTACCTGTGCGACTTCGCCCCGGCCGCGGACGTCACCCACGCCCTGCGCCACACCGGCGGCGGCCACGAGTTCGACGTGCACGGCTGCGTCGCCGCGCTCCAGCGGTACGTGGCGGAGGGCCTGCCGGTGCGCATCCTCGGCTTCCCCGCGTTCCTGCACTTCACGCTGGAGAGGATGCGCGCCCAGGGCACGCCGCCGATCCACCTGCCCGCGGGATCCCTCGTGGTGCTCGGCGGCGGCTGGAAGGGCCACGCCGACCGGCGCATCGGCAAGGCGGAGTTCTACGCGCGGGTGACCGAGCAGCTCGGCGTCGCCCCGGAGCGGATCCGGGACACCTTCGGCTCCGTGGAGCACTGCGTGCCCTACATCGAGTGCGCCCGGCACCGGCTGCACGTGCCGGTGTGGTCCCGCGCCGCCGTCCGCGACACGCGCACCCTGCGACCGCTGCCGTACGGGGAGCCCGGCTTCCTGCACCTGGTCTCCCCGTACATCACCTCCGTACCGGCGCAGAGCGTCGTGATGGGCGACCTCGCCTCGCTGCATCCCGCACAGGAGTGCGGCTGCCCGCTGTCCACGCCGTGGTTCACCATCCACGGCCGCGCGGGCGTCAGCCGCAACCGCAGCTGCGCGGTGGCCGCCGCCGAGCTCCTGAAGGGACGGGCATGAGCACCCCGACGACGACCCCTGAGACGACGAACACGGAAGCATCCTTCGAAGTGACCTCCGCAACGACCGACGACGTCCATTTCTGGCAGGGCGAGTTCCTCGACGACACCGAGGCCGCCGCTCGTCTCGCGGCCCTTCCTGGCCTGGTCGAGCAGGCCCTGGCCGAGCCCCTTCCCACCGAGACCGTACTGAGCGCGTGCGCCGGGCTCAGCGCCGCCCTGAGCGATCCCGCGAGTGCGGTCCGGGAGCGCCTCACCTCCCACTTCGCCGACCCGGCGGAGGCCGGGGCGACCCTCACCGAACTGGCCGCCGCGCTCGCCAGGCCCGCCCTGGAACGCAAGCTGCGCCGCGAGCTCGGCGGCACCGCCCCCGAGCGCCTGACCCGCCCCGACGCCCGCGAAACCGTCTTCGAGGCCTGGGCCCCGGTCGGGCTCCTGGTGCACATAGCCCCCGGAAACGCCGCGGCCGTCGCCCCGCTCAGCGTCGTCGAAGGCCTGCTCACAGGCAACGTCAACGTCCTCAAGACCAGCAGCGGCGACACCCTGCTCGCCCAGCACCTGCTCGCCGAACTCGCCGCCGCCGACCCCACCGGCGCGCTCGCCCGCCGCATCGTCGCGCTGCGCTTCTCATCGAGCCGCCAGGACTGGCTCCGCCTGATGTGCGCGCCCGCCGACGCCATCGCCGTGTGGGGAGGAGAGGACGCGGTGGCGGGCATCGCCGAACTCGCCCCGCCCGGCTGCCGGTTGGTCGAGTGGGGCCACAAGATCTCCTTCGCCTATCTGACCCGCGACGCCTGGCAGGACCCGACGACCCTCGACGCGCTCGCCGCGGACGTCTGCCGGCTCGACCAGCAGGCGTGCTCCAGCCCGCAGGTGGTCTACCTCGACACCGAGAACACCGAGGACGTCTTCGCCTTCGCGGAGGCCTTCGCTCCCGTCCTGGCCGAGGCATCCGCCGCCGCAGCCCCTGCCGCGTACCCGGACGGTGCGGAAGAGGCCGAGATCACCACGACCGAGCTGCTCGCCCGCCTGGAACAGCACCTGGGCCTGACCAAGGTCATCGCCGCCGACGACGGCACCTGGCGGGTCCTCGCCGACGTCCGCCCCGCGCTCAGCGCGTCCCCGCTGCACCGCAGCATCTGGGTCAAGCCGCTGCCCGCCCGGGACATCACCGCCACGCTGCGCCCCATGCGCCGTTACCTCCAGACGGCCGCCGTCGGCGGCAGCCGCACGGACATCGCCCGGCTCGCCCGCACCCTCCTCACCGCGGGCGCGCTGCGCGTCACCCCCGTCGGCGGCATGCTGGACAGCTACGACGGCGAACCGCACGACGGGGTCTACGCGCTCCCGCGCTACAGCCGCCGCGTCAGCGTCCAGGCCACCGAGCACTTCAGGACCACGGCCTGCCTCGACGACCTGGTCGCGCCCCTGCCCACCCCCGCCCCGCCGACCGGTGACCTCCTCGACAAGGCGGGCGTACAACGGCAGTTGGCGACCCTTTCGCCCGAGCACGCCCAGCTGTACTTCCGCAGTGGCGGCACCACCGGCACCCCTGCCCTGTCCCTGTTCACCCACCACGACTACGACACCCAGATGCGGGCCGCCGCGCACGGCCTGCTCGCCGCCGGGTTCGACCCCGCCCGCGACCGTGCCGCCAACCTCTTCTACTGCGGTGACATGTACGGCGGGTTCATCAGCTTCTTCTCCATCCTGGAGCGCCTGAACGCCACCCAGATCCCGATGGCGGCGAGCACCGACGGCGCGGCGGTCGCCGAGGCCCTGGTCACCCACCGCGTCGACACCCTCTTCGGCATGCCGTCCTACCTCTGGCAGCTGTTCCACTCCCACGGCGAACTGCTGCGCTCCTACGGCGGAATCCGCAAGGTGTTCTACGGCGGCGAGCACTTCACCGCCGAGCAGCGCCGCACCCTCACCGAGACCTTCGGCGTCGAGGTCATCCGTTCCGCCTCCTACGGCAGCACGGACCTGGGCCCGCTGGGTTACCAGTGCGCCCACGCCGAGGGCTCGGTGCACCACGTCCTGACCGAGCTGCACACCCTGGAGATCCTGGACCCGGAGGAGGACCGCCCGGTGGCGGACGGGCGGACGGGCCGTCTGGTCTTCACCAGCCGGCACCGCTCCGGCCAGCGCCTGGAGCGCTACCAGATCGGCGACCTCGGCCGCGCCGTGCCGGGCGTCTGCCCCTGCGGCAGCCACGCCCCGCGCATCGAACTCCTGGGCCGCCACGGTGACGTGATCCGCATCGGCACGTACTTCTACCACTACCGCCGCTTCGTGGCGGTCGCCCAGGAACACCTGGGATACAGCGGTGAACTCCAGCTGGTCCTGACCACCGAGGCCGCCCGCGAACACCTGACGGTACGCCTGGAACGGCAGTACGCCACCGACCCGCACCGGGCGCGCGCCGCGTTCCTGGCGGCCATCCCCGAACTCGCCGCGGCCGTCACCGAGGAGCACCTGCTGACCTGCTCGGTCGAACTCGTCGAAGGGCCGGACCTGGAGCGCACCGCGAGCAGCGGCAAGCTGCGCACGGTCATCGACCTCAGGAGGACCTCGGCGTAACGCGGAGGGGCCGGGGCGGCGAGGTGGGGGTAACCCCCTGCCGGATACGGCGACGAGCCCCATCGCGGCGGCCCGGCCCCTCCCCCAAGCTCTTGGCCCATGGGGCGCATCGCGTCACAGCCCCGTCGACGGGGACGGAACGATGCGACAGGACTGCTCATGGGAAGGCCGGGATGAAGCGCGCGCAACAGGTACTGATGACGGTGACGACGGCGCTGGCGGTGCTCGCGGCACCAATGGCCGCGGCCGCCGCGCCCATGTCAGCGGATCGCACCGGGCTGCAAAGAGGACTGGACGGGATCACCACCACGAGCGCCGTGGGCGCGCTGATGGAGGTACGCGACGAGGACGGCACATGGCGCGGCACCAGCGGGGTCGCCGAGCTGCACACGAAGCGGCCGGTCCCGGCACACGGCCGCTTCCGGATAGGCAGCGTCACCAAGACGTTCCTGGCCACCGTCGTCCTGCAACTCGTGGCGAAGGGCCGCTTGCAGCTGGACGACAAGGTCGAAGCGTGGCTGCCGGGTGCTGTGCCCCGAGGTCACCGGATCACCGTGCGGCATCTGCTCAACCACACCAGCGGGGCGCCGGACTACCGCCGTCTGCTGCCGATGCCGCCGTCGCCGGAGTTCCTGGACAACCGGCTGCGGACCTGGCCCGCGGCCGAGCTGGTGCGGCGGGCGGTGGCCGACCCGCCGACGTTCGAACCCCCGGGCTCCGGCTACGCGTACTCCAACACCGGCTACCTCCTGCTCGGCCAGATCATCGAGAAGGTGACCGGTCGCCCGTACGGCGAGGAGATCGAGCGCCGCGTCATCCGGCCCCTGCGGCTGCGCGGCACCTCGGTGCCGGGAACGGACCCGCGCATTCGGGGGCCGCACCCGCACGGCTACGTACCGATCCGGCAGGCAACCGGAGAACGTCTCGTCGACCTCACCACGATGAATCCGTCGCTCCTGGGCGCGGGCGGCGAGATGATCTCCACGACACACGATCTCAACCGGTTCATGGCCGCACTGCTTGGTGGGCGCCTCCTGCCGGGTCACCTGCTCGCCGCGATGAAGACACCAGGGGTCAAGGACGGGAACTACGGCCTTGGGCTGCGCCGGTGGGACACCTCGTGCGGGGTCCGCGTGTACGGCAACGACGGCGATGCCCTGGCGTACCAGTCCTGGTCGTTCACCACGGAGGACCGGCGCCGCCAGGCCACGATCGCGCTCACACCGGACTTCCGCGGCGACCCGGACGACGCCGTGGACGCGCTCCTGGACAAGGCGCTCTGCGACTGACACCGCCCAGCGGCTCGACGAGGCCGGGCCGGGTCAGGTCACGTGCAGGGTCAGCCCATAGCGCGCGAGGATCTCGTTGACCGGCTGGTACCACGTCTCGCCACCGCTGCCGCAGTTGCCCCAGCCGCCCGACGTGACGCCCTGCGCCTGGTCGCCGCTGATGAACGAGCCGCCGGAGTCGCCGGGTTCGGCGCAGACGCTGGTCTTGGTCAGCTGGTGCACGACGGTGCCGTCGGAGTAGTTGACGGTCTCGTTCTTGGCCAGGACCTGCCCGCAGTGCCAGTGCGTGGTGGAGCCGGAGCGGCAGATGGACGTTCCGACCGGCATCTCGGCGGAGCCGCGTACCAGGCGGTCGGGGATGGTGCCCCAGCCGAGCACGACCGGCACGGTCCACCAGCCGTGGCCGATGGAGACGTAGGCGTAGTCGTCGCCGGGGAACGAGGAGCCCTGGAAGGTGCCCATGGCGGAGCCGTCCCAGCCGCGCACGGCCGCGCCCGCGCGGCCGCAGTGCCCGGCGGTGACGAAGCCGCCGTGCACGGAGAAGCCGATGGAGCAGCGGACGTTGCCGGTGTAGTAGGGGTCGCCGCCGACGGTCCCGGCGGCGAAGGTGCGGGGCGCGTCCGCGACCGTCGCAACGCGCACGGGAGCGGTCGCGCGGGCACGGCGCACGAAGGCCTCGACGTCCCTGTCGGCCGCGTGCCGCGCGACGACGGAGACGAGGACGCGGTTGGCCTTGGGGTCGACGCGCCAACTCGCCACGCCTGCGGGCGCCTTGAGGCGGTCCACGCGTGCCTTCGCGGCGTCGAGGCGCGCCGCGCTGTGCTCGACGAGGCGGACGGCGGCGCCCGTGCGGCGCACCTCCTCCGCCACCCGGGGCCGGGTCACGGCGACGGTCAGGCGGTCGCGCCCGGCATCGAACCATGAACCGCCGTAGGCGGCACCGGCCGCCTTGCGCGCGGCGCGCTCGGCCTTGACGGCCTGGCGCTCGGCGGCGAGCCGGTCGCGCGCGGCACTCGGCGACAGGCCGAGGTCGCGCTCCATCGCGTCGAGGAGCCCGGCGGACGCGGGGGCTTCGGACCGGGGCGTGGCGGCGGCCGTGGCGGCCGTGGCGAGGCCGGTGCCGCCGCAGGTCGCAAGCAGCAGGAGGGCGGACAGCGTCAGACGTGCTCCCGTCGTGCGTCTCACAGGGGACCCTTTCGTCGTTCCAACGGGGTGGGGGTGGAACCGGGGGCTGATTCTGAGAGCGCTCTCATAGCGAGTGGGGCCGAGGGTAGGGAAGCCGCCCTGGCAAGTCCAGAGCGCGCGGGCGCCGTTCTGCGCCGGGTACCGGCCCGACGCGCGGGCGGGACCGTCCCGTGGCCGTCCACGGCACGGTCCCGCCCGGGCTGCCCCGGTGGCTGCGGCTACTCCGACGTGCGGGCCCGGCGGCTCGTGGTGCGGGCCGCCTCCTGGGCCGTGTCCTTGACCGACGCCGCGGCCTCGCGGGCGGGTTCGCGGAGTTGGGCACCGGCCTCGCGGCTCGCCTCCCGGGCGGTCTCCCGTACGGGGGCGACGATGTCGTCGGCGTGGTCGCGTACGCGTTGCCCGACGCGGGTCTCGGCGCCGGTCGGCGGGAAGAGCGCGCCGGTGAGCAGGCCCGCGCCGAAGGCGATCGCCCCGGCAGCCAAGGGGCTGCCCCGGGTCTGGGAGTGCGCCAGTCCCGCGGGGTCCGCGGCCCGGGCGGTGCCCATGACCCGGTCCCTCGCGGTCGCGGCGCGGGCGCGCACGGCGCTCGCGCGGCGGCGCGCCACGCGGGGAGGGCTCAGCCGGTCGGCGAGCCGGTCCACGCTGTCCGAAAGGTGCGCGCGGGTCTCCTCGGTCTCCTGCCTCAACTGGTCGGGTGTCGAGCCCATTTGGCGTCCTCCTTCAACGAGTCCAGTGAGCGTTCCGGGGTCAGTCGCACGGAGCGCATCCGGCGCCGCCCTGTGACGTAGAGCACCGCGCCGACCACCGCCCACACCACGGCGACGATCAGGGCGGCCCACGCCCGGTCCATGACGTGGTCGAGGCCGAAGACCGCCGCCAGGCTCGCCAGCGCGAGCGCGAGACCGGTGGCGTATCCGGAGCCCCCGTAGAGGCCCGCCGCCTGCCCCGCCTGCCCGCCCTGCTCCTTCAACTCGGCCTTGGCCAGCTCGACCTCGGTGCGCACGAGCCGGGTGAGGTCGTGCGTCACCTCGCCGACCAGGTCGCCGACGGACGCCTCGCGGGCGCGGTCGTGGCCGCGGTCGGTGTGCGGTGCCGACACGGTCACCACCCCCGGCCGGGCGGCGGCGGAGCGGTCGGGCCGGGCGGCTCCGGCGTCGCCGCGCCGGACGTGCCGAGGCGCGGCATGGGCGGCGGCCCCTCGCCCGGGGCCAGGGCCGGATCGGGCGCGTAGGCCGGGGCGGGCACCTCGCGGCCGGGCTCGTCGGCCGTGGCGGGCCCTGCGGCCTCGGCGGGTTCGGCCGCGGCGGTGCCCCGGCCGACGCGGGAGGCCGCGAACCCGGCGATGGCCGCACCGACCAGGAAGAGGCCCGGGCGGCGCCGCGCGAAGTGCCGCACGTCGTCGAGCAGGTCGGCGGCGCCGCGGTGCTCGATGCGGTCGGCGACGCGGTGGCCGCCGCCCGCCACCTGCCGCACGAGCGAGGCCGCCGGAGAGTCCGGTTTGGCGCTGTCGCCCATGTGCCGCAGGTCCGTCGACATGTCGCGGAGAGCGGCCGCCAGGCGCCGCAGCTGTGCCTCGGTCTCGTCCACGGCCTGCTCGCGCAGCCGCTCGTACAGGTCCCGGCCCTGGGCGACGGACTCGTGCAGCACGTCGGCCGCGCCCTCGCGGGCGGCGTCCGTGACGCCCTGCCCCGTCGCCCGGCCCCGGCCGGTCTCGTGGGGGCTTTCGATCCGGTCCATGGTGCCTCCTCGGCAGGGTGCTGGTGTCGGACGCGGCGCCGGGTACCCGGAGCGCTGATCGGAACACCGTCCGTACGCGATACGCGACGGCGCATTCCGGATTGGCACGGGGGCGATCGGGTCACCCGAGCCCGTATGGCAGACGGCGACGAGCGAGTGAACCGGCGGGACGGCGGGACGACCGACGAGCGGCAGCACCCACATCAGCGGGCCCCGGAGCCGGCGCCCGCTGTCGGCCCCGGCCGGCAGGTGGAGGAGGCCGCGCCCGACGAGCCCGGTGAGCTGCCCGCCCGCTCCTGGTGGGCGGTGCTGCGCGGCACCGTGAAGGAGTTCCTGGACGACGACCTGCCCGACCGCGCCGCCGCCCTGACGTACTACAGCGTGCTGTCCCTCTTCCCCGCGCTGCTGGTCCTCGTCTCCGTCCTCGGGGTGATCGGCGAGTCGGCCACGCGGACCGTGCTCGACAACCTGGACGACCTGGCGCCGGGCCCGGTGCGCGACCTCCTGACGGACGCCGTACGGCAGTTGCAGGACCGGGGCGGCGTCAGCGGTGCGGTGGCCGTCGCGGGGCTCGCGGCGGCGGTCTGGTCCGCGTCCGGCTACGTAGCCGCCTTCATCCGCGCGGCCAACGCCGTCTACGACGTGGCCGAGGGCCGCCCCGTGTGGAAGCTGACCCCGCTGCGGCTCGGCCTCACCCTGGCCCTGATGGTGCTGCTCGCCGCCAGCGCGACGATCGTGGTGTTCACGGGGCCGCTCGCCGAGCGCGCCGGTGACGCCATCGGCGCGGGCGACGTGGCGGTCACCGCGTGGTCCTTCGCCAAGTGGCCGGTGCTCTTCGTCCTGGTGGTCCTGATGATCGCGCTGCTGTTCTGGCGCGCCCCCAACGCCCGCACCTCCGGCTTCCGCTGGATCAGCCCCGGCAGCGCCGTGGCCGTCGTCCTGTGGCTGATCGCCTCCGCCGGATTCGCCGTGTACGTGGCCAACTTCGGCTCGTACAACAAGACGTACGGCACCCTGGCGGGCGTCATCGTCTTCCTCGTCTGGCTGTGGCTCACGAACCTGGCCGTGCTCCTCGGCCTGGAGTTCGACGCCGAGCTCGCCCGCCAGCGCGCGATCAGCGGCGGCATGCCCGAGACGCAGGAGCCGTACGTGGAGCCGCGCGACACCCGCAAGTGGCCGCGCGAGCTGCGGAATCGGCTGCGCAAGAGCGGCAGCGGCGGGCGAGCGGACCGGTAAGGGCGGTTCCTGGCAATATGCGGAGCCGAGGCTTCCGTAGTGACACCCCCCGGTGGGAGCGGAGTCGAGCCTGCTGCGTAGGGTCTGGGCCTCCCCGTTCACCGCTCTCCCCAGGAGTCCCGCCATGGACAACTCCCGCACATCCCGTAGGCCCCTCTCGCGCCGGGGGCTGCTGCGCACCGGCACCGGCGCGGGCATCGCCGCGCTCGGTCTCGGTCTCGGCGCGAAGGGCGCGGCCGCGGCCGTGAGCGCGACCCCGCGGTTCGACCTGTCGCAGCCGTCCTACGACCTGTTCCGCGACAAGGTCCTGCACAGCAAGCGCGTGCAGCAGAGCTTCGCCTTCGACTCGGTCAACAAGCGCCTGTTCGTCGCGGCCAAGAGGTACGGCAGCGCGGAGGAGGCGGGCGACCTGTGCGTCAGCGAGCTCGACTTCGCGGGCAACTACGTGTCGTACATGCACCTCAACGGCTTCGGCCACGGCGTCGCCTTCGGCGTCCGCCCCAGCGGCGGCAACAGCGGCCTGTGGATCGAGTGCGAGGCCAACGGCAACGGCTACGGCACCAAGCTCGCCCACCTCACGTACACCCCCGGCGCCACGGTCGACGCGTCCTCCACGAGCTTCGGGAAGTTCCAGCCGGTCCCGGGCGCCACGGAGTACACCTGCTCCATCGACCCGGTGTACCAGCGCATGCTCGTCCGCTACCACAAGGACGGCGGCAAGCACCTCGCGGTCTACCGCCTCGCGGACACCGACCGCGGGGACTTCAGCAGCCCGGTCGCGCAGTTCACCCCGCCGGCGATCTCCGGCACCCCGCAGGGCTACACGCTCTATGGCTCGTACATGTACTTCCAGACGGGCAACTCCTACTCCTCGAGCAACCCGGCCCCCGGGAACACCTATCTGACGAGCATCAACATCAACACCGGTGCCATCGCCCAGGGCCCGACCCTCACCAAGGCGGGCTCCACCCTGACCTTCCGCGAGCCCGAGGGCCTCGCGATCCACCGGACCGACGCCGGTGAGTCCCGGCTCTTCATCGGCTTCGCCACCGGCGAGGAGGGCGACCGCCGCTCCAGCGTCTTCTACAAGAAGGACCTGGTCTGACGCGGGGGGCGGGGCCGGGCCCCCGGCGGGGACCGGCCGGTGCGGTCGGTCGGTCAGCGCCGGGCGAACCCCGGGGCGTGCTCCGGCCGCACCCCGACCCCGCCCAGATAGCCGGTGACCGTCCGCAGCGGCGGCACCTTCTGGAGCAGCTTGAGCGGCAGCGGAAGGCGGTCGCCGCGGAGGGTTCCGGCCAGGGCGGGCCGCAGCAGTGTCTCGTGCTCGCCGCGCTGGGACGCGTGCGTCACCGCCATGGGCAGCCAGCGCCGCTTCTGCACCCGCTCCAGGTCCCGTACGCCGACGTCGCCCCGGCGCAGCGGGGCGGCGAGGGCGCGGGCCGCCGCCACCGCGTCCTGCACCGCGAGGTTGACGCCGACGCCGCCGACCGGCGACATGATGTGCGCCGCGTCCCCGATGCACAGCAGCCCTTCGCGGTACCAGCGGCGCAGCCGGCCCATGGTGACCTCAAGGAGTTTCACGTCGTCCCAGGACTCGATCCCGCGCAGCGCCTCGCGGTCCCAGTCGAGCAGGTCGCCGAGGCGGTCGCGGAACCACTCGATGCCGTGGGCCCGCAGCCGCGCGTCCGCGCCCTTCTCGATGAGGTAGGAGGTCTGGTAGTAGTCGCCGCGGTCCATGGTGGCGGCGACCTGGCCGTCGCTGACGCTGAGGAACACCCGGCCGTCCTTGACCGCGTCGCGCGGCGCGGGCACCCGCACCTGCCACACGTCGATGGGGACGTCGAAGTACTCGGGCGTCAGACCGGCCGCGTCACGCACCTGTGAGTCGCGGCCGTCGCAGGCGACGGTGAGGTCAGCGGCCAGTTCGCCGTGGGCGCCGTGCTCGTCCACGTACGTCACGCCGGTGACCCGGCCGCCGGGGTCCGTGCGCAGGCCCGTGACCGCCGTGCGCATCCGCAGGGTGAAGGAGGGCTCTTCGGCGGCCGCGCGCGCGAGCAGGTCGAGGAAGTCCCACTGGGGCACCATCGCGATGTACTTGTGGCGGCCCGGGACGCGGCGCAGGCTGCCCGCGACGACCGTGGTGCCGTCGATGCGCATCCGCATCTCCTGGAGCTTGCGCGCGGGCAGTTCGGCGAAGCGCTCGCCGAGGCCCAACTCGTCGAGCAGCCGCAGGGTGGAGGGGTGCACGGTGTCCCCGCGGAAGTCGCGCAGGAAGTCCCCGTGCTTCTCCAGGACGGTCACGTCGACACCGGCCCTGGCGAGCAGCAGGCCGAGCATCATGCCCGCGGGTCCGCCGCCCACCACACAGCACGTCGTGCGCTCGCGTTCCATGTCCGGCACCTCTTCCTCCGCAGGGCGCCCCGTCTCGCCGGGGCGCCGTCCGCGCAGCACTCTAACCGATCGGTCAGACATCTGACCGATCGGTTAGAGGCGTCGGCTCTATCGATGGGATACGGGGGCGGCGAGTTGATCTGACGTAGCATCAGAAAATCTCTTCCGTCGTCCGGACGCCTGCGGCATCCTGCGCCCATGCAGACGGAGCTGAGCAAGCGACTGGGAGTCGAGCACGCCGTCTTCGGCTTCACGCCGTTCCCCGCGGTGGCCGCCGCCATCAGCAGGGCCGGGGGCTTCGGCGTGCTCGGCGCGGTGCGCTACACGGCGCCCGAAGACCTCGCGCGCGACCTCGACTGGATGCAGGACCACGTGGACGGCCGGCCCTACGGCCTCGACGTGGTGATGCCCGCGAAGAAGGTCGAGGGCGTCAGCGAGGCCGACGTCGAGGCGATGATCCCCGAAGGCCACCGGCAGTTCGTCAAGGACACCCTGGCCCGGCACGGCGTCCCCGAGCTCGCCGCGGGCGAGGCCGCGGGCTGGCGCATCACCGGCTGGATGGAGCAGGTCGCCCGCGGCCAGCTCGACGTCGCCTTCGACTACCCGATCAAGCTGCTCGCCAACGCGCTCGGCTCACCGCCCGCGGACGTCGTGGCCCGCGCCCACGAGCGGGGCGTGCTCGTCGCCGCGCTCGCGGGCAGCGCCCGGCACGCGCGCAAGCACGCCGAGGGCGGCATCGACATCGTGGTCGCCCAGGGCTACGAGGCGGGCGGCCACACCGGCGAGATCGCCTCCATGGTCCTCACCCCCGAAGTCACCGAGGCCGTCGCGCCGTTGCCAGTCCTCGCCGCGGGCGGCATCGGCTGCGGCGAACAGGTCGCCGCGGCCCTCGCCCTCGGCGCCCAGGGGGTGTGGCTGGGCTCGGTCTGGCTCACCACGACCGAGGCGGACCTGCACTCCCCGGCCCTCACGCGCAAGCTGCTCGCCGCGGGCTCCGGCGACACCGTCCGCTCCCGGGCGCTCACCGGCAAGCCCGCGCGCCAGCTGCGTACCGCGTGGACCGACGCCTGGGACGACCCGGCGGGCCCCGGCGCGCTGCCCATGCCGCTCCAGGGGCTGCTCGTCGCGGAGGCCGTCTCGCGGATCCAGAAGCACGAGGTGGAGCCCCTGCTCGGCACGCCCGTCGGGCAGATCGTCGGCCGGATGACGTCCGAGCGCAGCGTCCAAGCCGTCTTCGACGATCTGACCAGCGGATTCGAGCGCGCCGTGGCCCGGCTCAACCGCATCGCCGGACGGCCCTGACCACGCCGGGTGGCCTTGACCACGCCGAGCGGCTCCGACCGCCCCGCGCGGCCCTGACCGCGCCGGATGCCCTTGAACCCACCGGCGACCCCGGCCACCCGGCCCGAACTCGCCCGAGGAGGCAGCTCGATGACCACCAGCGCCCCGCCCAACGGCTTCTGGGCCCAGGCGACCGCCGACCCGGACCGGACCGTCCTCACCGCACCCGACGGGACCCCCTGGACCGCGGGCCGTCTGCACGCCGCCGTGAACCAGCTCGTGCACGGGCTGCGCGCGGCGGGCCTGGAGCGCGGTGACGCGTTCGCCGTCGTCCTGCCGAACGGCGTCGAGTTCCTCACCACGTACCTCGCCGCCTCGCAGGCAGGCCTGTACCTCGTCCCCGTCAACCACCACCTCGTCGGCCCGGAGATCGCCTGGATCGTCGCCGACTCCGGCGCCAAGGCGCTCATCGCCCACGAGCGGTTCGCCGACGCGGCGACGGCCGCCGCCGACGAGGCCCGGCTCCCCGCCGAGCACCGCTACGCCGTCGGCGACGTCCCCGGCTTCGTCCCGTACGCCGAACTCCTCGCCGGGCAGCCCGCGTCCGCGCCGCAGGACCGGACGCTCGGCTGGGTCATGAACTACACCTCGGGCACCACGGGACGGCCGCGCGGCATCCGCCGCCCGCTGCCCGGCAAGCCCCCCGAGGAGGCCCACCTCGGCGGCTTCCTCGGCATCTTCGGCATCCAGCCCTTCGGCGGCAACGTGCACCTGGTGTGCTCCCCGCTCTACCACACCGCCGTCCTCCAGTTCGCGGGCGCCGCCCTGCACATCGGGCACCCCCTGGTCCTCATGGACCGGTGGGCGCCCGAGGAGATGCTCCGCCTCGTCGACCGCCACCGGTGCACGCACACGCACATGGTCCCGACCCAGTTCCACCGGCTGCTCGCGCTGCCCCAAGCGACGAGGGCCGCGTACGACGTGTCGTCGATGCGCCACGCCATCCACGGAGCCGCGCCCTGCCCCGAGCACGTGAAGCGCGCGATGATCGACTGGTGGGGGGAGTGCGTCGAGGAGTACTACGCGGCCAGCGAGGGCGGCGGCGCGTTCGCCACCGCCCGGGACTGGCTGAAGAAGCCCGGCACCGTCGGCAAGGCCTGGCCGATCAGCGAACTCGCGGTCTTCGACGACGACGGCGAGCCGGTGCCGCCCGGTGAACTCGGCACCGTGTACATGAAGATGACCACCGGCGGATTCTCGTACCACAAGGACGAGGCGAAGACGCGCAAGCACCGCATCGGCGACTTCTTCACCGTCGGCGACCTCGGCTACCTGGACGAGGACGGCTACCTCTACCTCCGCGACCGCAAGATCGACATGATCATCTCGGGCGGCGTCAACATCTACCCCGCCGAGATCGAGTCCGCCCTGCTCACCCACCCCGCGGTCGCGGACGCCGCCGCGTTCGGCATCCCGCACGACGACTGGGGTGAGGAGGTCAAGGCCGTCGTCGAGCCCGCGCCCGGGCACCCGGCCGGCGCCGTGCTCGCCGCGGACATCCTGCGTCACTGCGAGCGGCACCTGGCGGGCTACAAGCGGCCGAAGAGCGTCGACTTCATCGCGGCGATGCCCCGCGACCCGAACGGCAAGCTCTACAAGCGGCGGCTGCGCGAACCCTACTGGGAGGGCCGGGAGAAGCCGGTCTGAGGCTCCGCGCGGCCCGCGACACCCACCCCGGCTCTCCGCAGGGCATCGACGCGGGCTCGCACACCGAGGCGGTGTGGGCGAAGCAGCCCCTTCGCGGCGCGAACGCGGCGAGCCGCTCCAGCCAGGCCGGGTGCGCGGGCGTCGGCACGATCCACACACCGGGCCGTGCGCGTCTGCTGCAGGCAGCAGACGCGCACGGCATCTGCCCACCTGCCTCAGCGCTCGCGCACCTTCACCACCTTCAGGCCGGGCGCCTTGAGGATGTCCCGCTCGCAGAACCGCGACGTCACCCAGCGCTCGCCGGAGTAGAGCCGCGTCTGGTCGCTGTAGTGCGGCGAGCGCGGGTTCGACGACTGCGAGTACGTCAGGAGGGTGCGGGCCCGCGGGCAGCGGGAGGCGTCCCAGCCGACGGCCTGGACGTGGCTGGAGCCGGTGCCGACCTCCGCGTAGCCGCCGCCCGCCGGGTTCCAGCGCCCCTCGATCTTGTTCCAGACGCCCAGGGACTCCGTACCGCCGTGGACCGGCAGGCGCTTGCCGTTCCGTACGACGAACTGGTGGTCACCCAGGCGCGCGCCCAGCGGAATGCCCGCGGCGCGCAGCTCCGCCACCGCGTCGGCGAGCGCGGTGGCGAAACCGGGCGCCTCGGTGTTGAGGGAACGCGGCGTACGCACCGGATCGGACGCGCTGAACGGCACCTTCCACAGCTGCGCGCCCGGCACCTTCGCGAGGAGGGCGCGCCAGAACCGGTCGAAGAGCAGCGCGCCCCGCGAGCCGGTGTCCATCGTGCGGTCCCACGCCTTGAGCACGGCACAGGCCTCGCGCACGTCGACGGCCGTGCCGTCGCTGCCCGTCGCCGACCCCGAGGGCAGGGCGGCGCAGGCGCGCGCGGCGTCCGCGGCGGCCAGGTCACCGGTGGGCGCGCGGTTCGCGAACTGCTGCCGCTGGAGGTCCTCGACCGTCAGACCGCCGCGCCGGGCAAGCGCGGAGACGTCCTCGACGGCGCCGCGCGTGCGCATCGACCGCTCGGTGCCGATGGTGCCGAAGATCCGCTCGTAGCCGGTGAGGGGCTGCTCGGCGTTGGAAAGCCAGGCGCTGTCGTTGGAGTTCTCCGCGTACGGCGCGTCCTTGAGGGTGGGCATGCGCGACGGGCCGAACGTGCCCGGCTGTACGGCGTCCTCGTCCGAGCCGAGCGCGCACTCGCCCCGGGAGCCGTCGAGGACGGCCACGCCCGCGATCGGATACGTCAGCTTGCCGAGCGGCGTCGAGCAGCGCGCGGCGAGGTCGTCCGTGACGCGGGGCAGTATCTGCGACTGCGTGAGCAGCGAGCGCCCCGCGCGGTCCGCGGCGACGGTGTTGACCCAGGGCAGGCCCTGGGTGTCGCGCAGCGCCCGCAGGACGCCCGGCACCGAACGGGCCTTGCCGAGGCGCAGATCGGCGTCACCCGCGCGCAGCTGCGCGGCGTTGGGGTCGTTGAGGGCGTAGGCGGTCCTGGCCGTCCAGGGAAGCGGCAGCTGCGTGCCGAGCGAGGTGACGACCGGGCCGTAGCGCGTCCACCACTGGGTGCGGGTGACCGGATCGCCGCCCCGCACCGGCACGGTCACGGTCCGCTGGGTCATCCGCTCCCGCTTGCCGTCGACGAGGTACGCGGTCGGCTCCGCGGGGTCGAGCGTCAGCTCGTGCACGGTGAACGGGACGCCGGTCGCGACGGTGTGGCTCCACGCCACGTGGCTGTTGAAGCCGATGTTCACGACGGGGGTGCCGAGCAGGGCCGCGCCCGAGACGTTCAGCTCGCCCGGGATGGTCTGCTGGAGCTGCGCGAAGCGGCGGTTGCCGTGCCAGGGGTAGTGCGGGTTGCCGAGCAGCAGACCGCGGCCGTTGGCGGTGGTCCTGCCGCTGAAGGCCACGGCGTTGGAGCCCATGTCGGCGCCCTCGGCGCCGGGCGCGAGCAGCCGGCGCGCCGCCTCCGCGGTCCGGCGCGGGGCGGGGGACCGGCGGTTCGCGCCGGGGCCCGGCGGACGGGCCCCGGTGATGCCGTCGACGACACGGCCCTGCCCGCCGAGGACCGACACGGCGTGGCCGATGCGGGCCGCGTCCAGGGCCGTCACCGGACGCACCCAGGCGGCCTTCGCGCACGCCGGGTCCGTGACGCGGTTCTGCCCGAGCCAG
Organism: Streptomyces sp. NRRL B-1347; assembly: GCF_000720325.1. Taxonomy (GTDB): domain Bacteria; phylum Actinomycetota; class Actinomycetes; order Streptomycetales; family Streptomycetaceae; genus Streptomyces. The sequence goes on along the minus strand of NZ_JOJM01000037.1, from coordinate 21,727 downwards.
GCGTTGTAGCCCGCGGCGAAGCCCCGCATCAGCTCCCTGGCGGCGCGGCTGGGGCCGCGCGGCGCGGGCTGCTTCAGGAGCTTCTCCACCGTGCCCGCCTGCCGCACTCCGCGGAAGTACAGGTCGCTCGCGAGGTTCGTGGTCGCCGACGACAGGCCGCCGCCCGGGTCGCCGTCGGGGCCGAAGTGCCGGGAGCGCTCGCCGCGTACGGTGGCGAAGCTCTGGGCGAGCACGCACACCTGGTCGGTGGCCTGGGCCCAGGCGGTGCCGAAGCCGAGGCTCGCGTAGTCCTTGGCGAGGACGTGCGGTACTCCGTACTCGGTGTAGCGGATGGTGGCGGACAGGCCGCCGCCCGAGGGCCGTTCGCCGCCGTCCGGCGCGGCGGCCGCCGTGGCCGGCAGCAGGGCCGAGGCGGTCAGGAGCGCCGTGCCGAGGGCCATGGCGGTTCTGGTACGCATGCGCATCGTGCCTCCCAACTACTGTGAGAGCAGTGGCCGTTGGAGCGTACCAATCGGTATGTGACGTGTCTGGAGGGCGTCGGCGGGCGATCGGCGCGGGGAACGCCCTCCTGTCAGCCGCGGGAGGGGCCGCGCGCGGCCCACTCCGCGCGGGCGGCGCGCACTTCGTCGAGCGCCTGACGGTGGCCGCCCTCGCGGGCACAGCGCTCGGCGCGGTCGAGCAGGACGGCGGCCCCGGCCGGGTCGGCGGCGGTGCGGACGCGGGCCAGGGCGGTGAGGGCGAAGGCCAGGACGGTGCCGCCGAAGGGCTCCGCAAGCTCGGCCGCGGCACGGGCCAGGCGCTCCGCCTCGTCCGCCTCGCCCAGGGACAGATGGAGCTCGGCGAGGTTCGCCCGCTCGAAGGCGGTGGCCGTGGGGCGGCCGGCCTGCTCGGCGAGGGCGAGGGCGCGGCGGCCGTGCCGATTCCGCGTTGACCTGCGGGAACTCCGCTCCGGAAGATGTCCTGCGAGTCCCGGGAGCCCCTTGGCCCCGGGCGTCTTCCGAGTCCCTTGAGCCTCAGCGGAGGAGAAGCATGAAGCGTTCTCAAGCCCTCGCCATGAGCGTCCTGTTGCTGCTGTCGGGGAGCGCGGTGGCGGCCAGCGCCGCCGACGGCCCCGCGGAGCGTCCCTCCGCCAAGGACCGGTCCCCGGCCGCGGAGTGGTGCGTGAAGAAGGGAGGCAAGGCGCAGGTCCAGGTCCCGTACTACACCAAGACGGGCACGCAGATCGTGCGCCTCGGCGGCGAGCGGGAGATGTGCGTGTTCACCGCGGACGACGGTTCGAAGCTCACCGTCGCGGCGGACACCCTCGCCGCGAAGAAGCCGACGCTCGCCGCCCTCGCCTACGTCCACAAGCCCGCCGACCCCGGCGGCCACCCCGGCAACCCGTCCATCGGCTACTGCAAGGCCCTCAACGGCACCGCGATGTACGGCCCCAGGGCGACGGACGGCGGCGGCTGGGCCAGGAAGGGCGATACGAACCCGGAGAAGGCCGTCCCCGGCTGCATGTTCGGCGACGGCTCGGTGATCGACGCCTGGGGCCTCAAGTACCACTCGGGCGGCGTGATCCGGGGCGCGGACCTGACGAAGAAGTTCCGCGCGGACATTCCGTAGGCGGTGGTCCGCGGGCGGTGATGCCGCCGTCGCGGGGGAGGGGCGGCTCAAGTGGCGCTGCTGTAGGGTCCCTTCCCCGCCATGCTCCCCGCGCCGGAGACGACTGCCGGGCGACATGGGTCAGTTCAGCAGCGGCAGCACGAGGGCGAGCACGATGAACGTACTGGTGAACGCGGTGGCCGCGGAGGCGAGCCGCTTCGGCCTGCTCAGGGCGGCGGCGGGCGGCCCCGCGGCGGGCGCGGGCGCCGGGCCCGTGACGTCGTACGCGACGAACCCGAGGAAGAGCGCGAGGGCGACGGTGACGACCGTGACCGCGACGCGGGAGGCCCTGGGGTGCCCGTCCCCGAGCTCGAGGGTGGCGGCGACCGTGCACACGTCGGTGATCACCGCCATGGCGGCGGCCCCGGCCGCGCCCCACGCCCCGGTGCGGCCCGCTCCGTCCAGCAGGGCGAGGCGGAACGCGACGCGCGCGCAGACCGCGGAGGCCAGGGCGGTGCACCCCAGGAGCACGGCGACGACGACGGACACGGAGACCCCCTCGGGGCGAAGTGCCTTGCGGACACGACGAGTGCCTCGCGGGCACGACGAGGGGACAGGACCGACGGGGCGTCCCCTCCCGCCAACTGTCCCAGAGTTTCTGAGACAATGGAAACAATACAGTTGAGGGGTGGTGATCCAGCATGACGTCGCGCCGCGCCGGACGTCCCATGGCCGCTCTGCGGCCGGAGTTGCCGCCCGCGCGCCGCTCCTTCGCCGTGGAACTGCGGCGCCGTCGCGCGGAGTCCGGCCTCACCCTGCGCGACCTCGCCCGCGCCACCGCGCTGAGCCCGGCCTCGCTGTCCCGGGTGTTCAACGGCGAGCGCCTCATCAGCGAGCCCGATCTGCTCCTCCTCGCCGACTCGCTCGGCCTGGCCGAGGACGACACGAAGGCCCTGGAGCTCCGGCTGCGACAGGCGTACGCCGAGGTGCAGACGGCGCACGCCCTGAGCGGCACGCTGCCAAAAGCCGAGCGGGGACAGGCCGCCGAGGAGGCGCTCCTGACCGCCACTCCGCCCGTCGTCCGGGACGACATCCCGCCCGCCGCACGACCGATCAGCGCGTGGAGCCCCTTCGACCTGGAAGTCCACCCGGCCGGAAGCCCGTCGGGCACCGCCGTACCGGCGCTGCCGGGGTACGTCCTGCGCGCGCACGACCGAACCCTGGCCCGCGTCGTGTCGGCCGCCGCCGAGGGGCACAGCGGCTTGGCGGTCCTCGTCGGCTCCTCCTCGACGGGCAAGACCCGGGCGTGCTGGGAAGCGGTCAGGTCGCTGACGCCGAAGGACTGGCACCTCTGGCACCCGTTCGACCCCACCCGCGCCGAGGCGGCGCTGCGCGGCATCCAGGACGTCCGGCCCCGGACGGTGGTGTGGCTCAACGAGACCCAGCACTACCTCGGCCACCCCCGCCACGGCGAACGGCTCGCGGCCGCGCTGCACGACCTGCTGGGCCGCCCCGAGCGCGGCCCCGTCCTCGTCCTGGGAACGCTGTGGCCCGCGTACGCGCGGGATTTCACCGACCGTCCCGCGGCCGGGGCGCCCGACCCGCACCGCCGTGTACGCGAACTCCTCGCCGGGCGCCTCGTCCCCGTCCCGGACACCTTCGACCAGGACGCGCTCAAGTCCGCGGGCGCCCTGGCCCGGCACGGCGACGCGCCCCTCGCCGAGGCACTCGCCTGGAGCCGCGACGGCCGCGTCCCGCAGTTCCTCGCGGGCGCGCCGCAACTGCTGCGCCGCTACACCACGTCCACACCGGCCGCGCGCGCACTCCTGGACGCCGCGATCGACGCCCGCCGCTACGGCGCCGGGGCCACCCTCCCGCTCGCCTTCCTCACCGAAGCGGCGGTCGGCTATCTGTCGGACGCCGAGTACGACGGCCTCTCCGGCGACTGGGCCGACCAGGCCGTCGCCGAGGCCACCGCGCCCGTGCACGGCCGCATGGCCCCGCTGAGCCGGGCACGGCGCCTCCCTGCCCCAGAGGTCCCTGCCGATACGCCGACTCCGCCCACAGGCCGGGCAGTTCACCTCGCCGACTACCTCGGCCGGATCGGCCGCACGGCGCGCCGCACGCAGTTCCCGCCCGCCTCCTTCTGGCACGCCGCCTACGACCACCTGCCCGCCCCCGACCTCTTCGCCCTCTCCACGGCGGCCTTCAGGAGCGCTCGCCTGGAGTGGGCCAACCATCTGCTCCGCCGCGCGGCCGACCTGGGCGGTGAGGTCATCCAAGGCACCACCGTCCTCTACTGGAAGGCCGCCCTGACGGAGCGGTCGGGCGACCGCGAAGGCGCCGACCAGCTGTTCGAGCGGGCCGCCGAAGCCGGGGACCCGCTCGCCCTGTTCCACCTGGCCCAGGCGTACGAGCGGGCGGGAGCCGGCGAGCGGGTCGAACGCCTGGCCCGCGGCGCGGCGGACGCCGAAGGCTTCCAGCCCCTCACGGACGCGGCCCTGCGCGAGCGGCAGGGCGATCGCGAAGGCGCCGAGCTCCTGTACCGGCGAGCCGCCGAGACCGGCGACCCGCACGCCCTGTTCCGCCTCGTCCGGATGCGCGAGCAGCAAGGCGACCTCGCGGGCGCCGAACACGCGGCCCTGAAGGCCGCCGACGCCGGCTACGCCTGGCTGTTCGACTTCCCGGCGCGCTGGCCGAACGGCCTGGACCCCGACGGCACGACCACACCGCCCCCTCCGGCCCCGGACCCCGACGACGGCTGAGGGACACCCGGCGGCGCTCCCCAGGCCCGGGGCCCGGCCCACCTCAACCGGCCGTCGTGCCCGACGAGGCCATCCACGGCGGGCAACGCACCGCTCGACGGCACCGGCAGTGGGTGCGCGGAATACCCCGGTGCTTCTTGATCAGTACACGCTTAAGATCTGCGGCATGGCGACACGACTCGTACAGATTTCGATGCAGGCTCAGGACAACTCCGCGGTCGGGCGGTTCTGGGCGGCAGCGCTCGGCTGGAGCGTCACCGGCGACGAAGGCGTCGAGACCAACGTCGAGCCCGAGGGCTTCGACTACCCCGGCCCCACCGCCGTGTGCATCGACGTCATCGGCGTCCCGGAGCCCAAGACGGTCAAGAACCGTGTGCACGTCGACCTCGCCACCACCTCGGCCGCTCATCAGGACGAGCTGGTCGCACGGCTCAAGGGCCTCGGAGCGACCCCCGTCGACGTGGGCCAGGGCGACGTCCCGTGGACGGTGCTCGCCGACCCGGAGGGCAACGAGTTCTGCGTCCTCGAACCTCGGGAGATCTACCGGGACACCGGGCCGATGGCCGCCGTCGTGGTGGACTGCGCCGACCCGCGGGCCATGGCCCGGTTCTGGGGCGAGGCGATGGACTGGACCGTGCACGAGGTGACCGACGACCACGCGTCGCTGCGCTCCGCCAACGGCGTCGGCCCCTATCTCGAGTTCCTCCGCTCGCCCGACCCGAAGACCGTGTGGAACCGCGTCCACCTCGACCTCCGTCCGTACCCCGGCGACGACCAGGCGGCGGAGGTGGCCAGGCTGCGGGCGCTCGGCGCCACGCCCCTCGACGTGGGCCAGGGCGACGTGTCGTGGACGATCATGGCCGACCCCGAGGGCAACGAGTTCTGCGTCCTCGTCCCGAGCTGACGCGGCCGCCCGGCCGGTGAGCGCCCGGCCGATGGGTGGAGATCGGAGAGGCAGCCGATCTCCACCCCCGGTTCCACCCGTGGGTCCAGGTCTCGCAGGCCAGATCGCAGCAGCCTTGAGGGCATGACGACCACCGAGTGGATCACCGACATCGCCCTCATCCTCATCGTCTTCCGGCAGCTGCGGGAAGACCGGCTCGACCACAAGACCTTCCTGATCCCGCTGGGGATCGTGGCCTATGTGGGCTACTCGTACCTGGACTCCGTCCCCACCGCGGGCAACGACCTCGTGCTCATCGCGGCCCTGATGGCCGTGGGCGCCGCGCTCGGCATCGCGGGCGGCGTCCACACCCGGATCCGGAGCCTCGACGGACACCTCATGATCAAGGCGGGTGCGGTGTCGGCGATCCTGTGGGTCGTGGGCATGGGCGCGCGGATGGGCTTCCAGATGTGGGTCGAGCACGGCGGCGGAGCCGACGACGTCGCCCGGTTCAGCGTCGCCCACCACATCACCAGCGACCAGGCCTGGGTAACGGCCTTCGTGCTCATGGCACTCACCGAGGTGGTCACGCGAGTGGCCACGATCTTCCTGCGCAGCCGGGCGCTCACGGCGACCCGCCCCGCGCCCGCCCTCGACCGCACGGCCTGACCGTGAAGTATGTTCGGCCCGTGTCAGCAACACAGAGCGCCCCGCCCCCCAGGAACACCGCGGACCGGGAGGCGGGTCCGCGGCCGGTCCCGGGGCAGGACCCGCGGGTGCAATGGGCGCTGACCCTCGCGGTCATCGCCGTCGGCATCCTGACGATCCGGCCCATGGGCTTCAGCGGCCGGGGCCTGGCCGTCGCCGCCCTCTTCGTGCTCAACTCCGCCGCGCTGCTGGCCCGGCGGCTGCCCGAGCACAAGGTTCCCCAGCACCTCGCGCTCGCCTGGCTGACGCTCGGCGTCCTCGCCGCGGCTGCCCTGATCGGCGTCAGCAGCAGCGGAACGAGCTACCTCTTCGCCTTCTTCCTCGCCGGCCACATCGGCTACCGGCTCGAGACCAAGCCGGCGCTCGTGCTCGCGGCGGCGTGCGGCCTCCTCTGCGGCGGCGTCCTGTACTTCCACCTCGGGCCGGGGCACCACCTGCTGCCCTGGACGCTCGGCCTCGCCACCGGCGCCCCGGTCCTGATCGGCATCATCAACCGCAGCCAGCGCCAGGCCGTACGGGCGGCCATCGAGGCGGCGGAGTCGGCCGAGCGCGCCGCCCGGGCCGAGGCCAGGACCGCCGTACTGACCGAGCGCGGCCGGATCGCCCGGGACGTGCACGACGTCCTGGCGCACTCCCTCGCCGGGATCAACATGCAGTTGGAACTGGCCGACGCGCTGATCGACACCGGCGACCTGGAGAAGGTCCGCGAGGCCCATAACAAGGCCCACGGCCTGGTCAAAGAGAGCCTGAAGCAGGCGCAGTGGACCGTGCACGCCCTGCGCGAGGACGCGCTGCCGCTCCGGGAGAGCCTGACCGCGATGCTCGCGTCGTCGGGCCACCGTGACGTACTCACCGTCACCGGGACCCTCCGCGCGGTGCCGGCCCAGGTGACCCAGAACCTGCTGCGGATCGCCCAGGAGGCGCTGACCAACGCCGCTCGGCACGCGCCTGGGGGAGACGTCGACGTGGAGTTGGCGTACGCCGCCGCGTCGACCGCACTGACGATCCGCAACGGCCCCGCCACCCGTAGGGTGAACGCGGGTGTCGGCAGCGGAATGGGACTGATCGGAATGCGCGAACGCGTCGCCCTGCTGGGCGGAACGGTCACCGCGGGACCGGTCACCGAAGGACCGCGCCAAGGCGGCTGGCAGGTGGAGGCAGTGATTCCGGGATGAGTGAACCGACCGAGAAGCCACAGCGGTTGAGGGTCGTCGTCGCCGACGACCAGGCAGCCGTCCGGGAGCCGCTCGCCGCGGTGCTCGGCCTTTCCGAGGACATCGACGTCGTCGCGGCCGCCGCGAACGGGAACGAGGTGCTGACGGCCGTGGCCGCGGGACCGGTGGACGTGGTCCTCATGGACCTGCGGATGCCCGGGATGGACGGGATCGAGGCGACCCGCCGACTGGGCGACGAGCACCCGGAGGTGGCGGTGGTCGTCCTGACCACCTTCGCCGACGACGACTCGATCCTGGGCGCGCTGGGCGCGGGAGCCCGCGGCTACCTCACCAAGAACGCGGGGCGCCAGGACATCACCCGCGCGATCCGGGCCGCTGCCGCCGGTCAGTCCGTGCTCGACCGCGAGGTCCAGGACCGGCTGCTCGCCACCGTCAGGACCAGGGCACCGGCGCCCGGGAAGACCCTGCCCGATGACCTCACACCCCGCGAACGCGAGGTGCTCACCCTGATCGGCCAGGGCCTGCCCAACCGGGGCATCGCCGAGATGCTCTTCATCAGCGAGGCCACCGTCAAGACCCACATCAACAACCTGTTCGCCAAGGCGGCGATCCGCGACCGCGCGGAAGCCGTCCGCCGCGCCATCGAGGCGGGCCTGGCATGACCCGCGCCCGGCTTCGGGCAACGGGCCGTTAGGTGAACAGCCCGGTGAGCTCGCGGCGCTGCCGCTCCCCTTCGGGAGTGAAGGTGAAGCTCTCGCTGAAGACTCCGCCTTCGAGCCGGACGGCGAGAAGGAGCGGCTGCTCATGCTCCGGAGGCCATGACGAATCGGTGTCCGGAGTGGTCCCGTTCCAGAGGTGGAAGGACACCATCGGCTCGTCCGGATCCTCCGTGAGATAGCTGAGCGTCTTGCCGTACAGCGGACTCGTCCCTCCGAACAGCACGGACGGCTCGCCGAACGCGTCGACGACGTCCCCCCACACACGGTCCGCACCCGCCCATGCCCGCACGCGCCCCCGCAGCGCGCGATACTCATCGGCCGTCAGCACCCGCTCGGGCCGCAACCATCCCCGGCGCCGCGCGAACTCCCCGTAGACGGACGCCATGCCGTCCCGGGAACGGTCCGGCAGGTAGCGGCGGATCGCCCCCGTCACCCCCGTGCTGGACCAGGCCCCGCCCTCCTCCCACACCTTCTCCTGCTCCGCCCGGGCCTCGGGCTGCCCCTCGACGAACAGCAAGTGGTCAAGGACCATGCGCAGAGCCCCTTCGTACCCGTACATTCCCGGGCGGCGCAGGGCGTGGTTCATCTCCTCGACGAGGTAGGCGTGAATCTCATCGGCGGAGGCGAGCGAGGAAGAATCGGGCATGAACCAATTCTCCCTGCCACCAGGCGGTGTTCGCGGAGTTTCCTGCGTACGAGCCCATGGCCGTGCAGCAGAAGCGGGGCGCCCTGGCCTTCCAGGCGTGTCCGCGGCCGTGGAAACCGGGTGGCAACTGGACGGATGCCGAGCACGCACGCCTCTGACAGCGCGCCGCCGCAAGCCGGCTCACGGCTCGTACAGGGGCAGGAAGTGAATGACCGCTTCCTCGTACGGATGTGCGTCGCGGACCGCCTGCTGGACGGCGCGGGCCTGTTCCACGTCACAGACCGATTCGACCCTGCACTCCTCGCCGTGCCGTACGACACCCACTTCGCCGTCGTACGGCCGCGCGCCGGGCAGCGGCTGCCAGGTGCCGGTCACCTGCCACACGCTGGAACACCGTGCGTACTCGCCGACCCGTCCCGCGCCCGCCGCGTGGAGAGCCTCGATCACCACGTCCACATGGGTCTTCGGGACGGATATCTCAATCTTCAGACGTGCCATGATCCCGGACCCTAACAACCCGCCCGACCAGTGCTTTCCCCACACCCCTGGCGGCGCGGCACGGCCGGAAGGCCCACGGCACACGTCTTGACCCCCGCCCCGGTCCACCGCAGGATCACGCCATGACCGGTGTCCGCAGCAGCACAGTCGACGGAATCCTGCGGCGCAGCGCGCGCCGTACGCCGGAGCGCATCGCTCTGCGGTACGCCGAGCGGGCGTGGACGTACGCCGAGCTCGACGACGCCGTCTCCCGGGCCGCGCGGGTCCTCGGCGAGAGCGGGGCCGAGCGGGGTGACCGCGTCGGGGCGTACGCGCACAACTCCGACGCCTACCTGATCGGCTTCCTGGCCTGCTCCAGGGCAGGCCTCGTGCACGTGCCGGTCAACCAGAACCTCACCGGCGACGACCTGGCGTACGTCATCGGCCAGTCCGGCAGCACGCTGGTCCTGGCCGACCCGGACCTCGCACCCCGGCTCCCGGACGCCGTGCGGGTGTTGCCCCTGCGCGACACGGCCGACTCGCTGCTCACCCGGCTCGCCGCCGCGGCGCCGTACGACGGGGAGGAGCCGGACAGCCACGACCTCGTGCAACTCCTGTACACCTCGGGCACGACCGCCCACCCCAAGGGCGCGATGATGAGCCACAGCGCCCTCGTCCACGAGTACGTGAGCGCGGTGCACGCGCTGGACCTGAAGGGCTCCGACCGGCCGCTGCACTCGCTCCCGCTGTACCACTCCGCGCAGATGCACGTGTTCCTGCTGCCGTACCTGGCGGTGGGCGCCGAGAACACGATCCTCGACGGGCCCGACGCCGGGCGGATCCTCGACCTGGTGGCGGCGGGGCGCGCGGACAGCCTGTTCGCGCCGCCCACCGTGTGGATCGGGCTCTCCCAGCACCCCGACTTCGCCACCCGCGACCTGAGCGCGCTGCGCAAGGCCTACTACGGTGCCTCGATCATGCCGGTGCCGGTCCTGGAGCGGCTGCGGGAACGGCTGCCGGGGCTCGCCTTCTACAACTGCTTCGGGCAGAGCGAGATCGGCCCGCTCGCCACGGTCCTCGGCCCGGACGAGCACGAGGGGCGGATGGCCTCCTGCGGGCGCCCGGTCCTCTTCGTGGAGGCGAAGGTCGTCGACGACTCCGGCAAGGAGGTGCCCGACGGGACGCAGGGCGAAGTCGTCTACCGCTCGCCGCAGTTGTGCGCCGGCTACTGGGACAAGCCGGAGGAGACCGCGGCGGCGTTCCGCGGCGGCTGGTTCCACTCCGGCGACCTGGCCGTGCGCGACGCGGAGGGCTACTTCACCGTCGTCGACCGCGTGAAGGACGTCATCAACTCCGGCGGCGTGCTGGTCGCTTCCCGCCAGGTCGAGGAGGCCCTCTACACCCACCCCGGCGTCGCCGAGGCGGCGGTGATCGGCCTGCCGGACGCCCGCTGGATCGAGGCCGTGACAGCCGTCGTGGTCCCCGCGCGCGACCGGTCAGGAGTCACCGAGGCCGAACTCATCGCCCACGCGCGTGAGAAGCTCGCCGCGTTCAAGGCCCCCAAACGCGTCCTGTTCGTGGACGAACTGCCCCGCAACGCCAGCGGCAAGATCCTCAAGCGGGAGCTGCGGGACCGGTTCTCGGGCGACTGAGGGCCGACCCTCCGGATGACGGAGAGCTAACCCTCCGGATAGAAGACGAACAGCGTGCAGCCGGTCGCGGTCGAGGGCACGTGCCACGACCCGGCCGGGGCGTGCAGGAACGTGCCGGGCGGGTAGTCGCGGGCGCCGTCGTTGAAGGTGCCCGCGACCACGTAGGCCTCCTCGGGACCGGGCTCGTGGACGTCGCGGTGCGGCCAGGTGGTGCCCGCGTCCATCTCCAGTACGTTGGCGTGCGCGCCGGTCGGGCCCCGCCAGAGGGGACGTACGCGGATCCCGGGGAACAGCTCACGGACCGGGGACGCGTCGACTGCCACGGAGGTGTAGCCCTCCTGCATGAGTATCTCGGGGTGCATGCCCGCAACAGTGCCGTGCCCGGACCGGGGCCGGACAGAGTCGTCATGGACGCCGTGGGGTACTTTCGTGCCATGCGTCGCGTGGTGGCTCTGGTGCGGCCGGTGCAATCGGTGTTCGAACTCGGCTGCGCCGTCGAGGTCTTCGGCACCCCACGCCCAGGGGTGCCGCAGCACTACGCGTTCGAGACGTGCACGGAGACGCCCGGCCCCGTGCCGACCACGGGCGGGTACGCGATGTCCGTGTCGCGGGACCTCTCGGCGATCGACGCCGCGGACATTGTGATCATCCCCGGCTGGCTGCCGGTGGAGGAGCCGCTCTCCGAACGCGTCCGTGGCGCGCTGCTGCGGGCACACGCGCGCGGGGCGAGGCTGGTCACGATCTGCTCCGGGGTGTTCGCGCTGGCCCGCACCGGACTCCTTGACGGCCGCTCGGCCACCACGCACTGGGCGCGCGCCGAACAGCTCCGGCGGGAGTTCCCCCAGGTGCGCGTGGAGCCCGACCGGCTCTACGTGGACCACGGCGACGTCGCCACCAGCGCCGGCGCGGGCGCGGGGTTCGACCTGTGCCTGCACCTGGTCAGGAACGACCACGGGGCCGCGTACGCCGCCCTGCTCGCCCGGCACATGGTGCTGCCGCCGCACCGCGAGGGCGGGCAGGCGCAGTGCGCGCCGCCGCCTCCGCCGGAGGACGCGCTCGACGGGCTGCTCGGGTGGGCCGGCGAGCGCCTCGGGACCCCGCTGTCGGTGGCGGACCTCGCCGCGCACCTCGGCGTCTCGCCCCGCACCCTGGCCCGGCGCTTCGCCGACCAACTCGGCACGAGCCCCGGCGCCTGGCTGCTCTCCCGGCGGGTGGCCGCGGCCCGCACCCTGCTGGAGGACACGGATCTGCCCGTCGAGGCGATCGCGACCCGCGTCGGCCTCTCCTCCGCGGTCAACCTGCGCCGCCGCTTCCACGCCAGGACCGGCACGACCCCCGGCGCCTACCGCCGCGCGTTCCGCGTCCGATGAGCCGCCGACCAGACCCCGGCCACCTCACCCGACTGCGCGGCCCCGGCGGAAACCGCCTGAGCTACCACGATCACGGCGGCCCCGGCCCGGCCCTCCTCGCCCTGCACGGCCACTTCAGCGACGCCCGCACCTTCACCCCCTTGGCACGGGCCCAGGCCGGTCACTGCCGCGTCATCGCCCTCGACCAGCGCGGCCACGGCCACTCGGCCCGGACCGAGGACTACTCCCGGCGGGGGTACGTGGACGACGCCGCGGCCGTCCTGCGCCATCTGGGCCTGACGGCCGCCGTGGTCCTCGGCCACTCGCTCGGCGGCGTCAACGCGTATCAGCTGGCCGCCCGCTGCCCGGACCTCGTACGCGCCCTCGTCGTCGAGGACATCGGGGCCGCGCCCGACGGCGATCTGTCGTTCTGCCTGGACTGGCCGCACAGGGCGCCCACCCGGGCCGCCCTGCTGCGGGAGCTGGGCGCGTCGGCCCCGTACCTGTCCGGTTCGATACGGGAGTACGCCGACGGCTGGGGCCCGGTCTTCCGCCCGGCGGACATGGTCGCCTCCCAGCAGGCCTTGAACGGCGACCACTGGGACGACTGGCTCGGCAGCGACTGCCCGGCACTGCTGATCCGGGGGCGCCGCAGCCGGGTTCTCGACGCCGCGCAGGCGCGTGCCATGGCTCGGCGGCGGGCGCGGGTCCAGTTGGTGGAGCTGGACACCGGGCACGCCGTGCACGAGGCCGACCCGGTGGGGTTCGCCGGGGCCGTGCGGGCCTTTCTGGCAGGGCTGTGACGGTCCGCAGGCCGCCCCGGCCTCAGGGCTTGCGATTTCGTAGGTCCACGATGCGCTTCACCTTGCCCACCGACCGCTCGATCGACTCGGGGTCGACGACCTCCGCCGAGATCGAGACGCCGATGGAGTCCTTGACCGCCGACTCGACCTCGCGCGCCGCGGTGACGCGGCGGCCGCGCGGCGTGTCCACGCGGGACTCGACGCGCACCGTGAGGGCGTCCATGCGGCCCTCCCTGGTGAGGCAGAGCTGGAAGTGCGGGGCGAGGCCGGGCGTGCGGAGGATGATCTCCTCGATCTGGGTGGGGAAGAGGTTCACACCGCGCAGGATGACCATGTCGTCGCTGCGGCCCGTCACCTTCTCCATGCGGCGGAAGACCCGGGCCGTACCCGGAAGCAGCCGCGTCAGGTCCCGGGTGCGGTAGCGGATGACGGGCATGGCCTCCTTGGTGAGCGAGGTGAAGACCAGCTCCCCGTGCTCGCCGTCGGGCAGCACCTCACCGGTGATCGGGTCCACGACCTCCGGGTAGAAGTGGTCCTCCCAGATGTGCAGGCCGTCCTTCGTCTCGACGCACTCCTGCGCGACCCCGGGACCGATCACCTCCGACAGGCCGTATATGTCCACGGCGTCGATGGCGAAGCGCTCCTCGATCTCGCGCCGCATCTCCTCCGTCCACGGCTCCGCCCCGAAGATGCCGACCTGGAGGGAGGTCGTACGGGGATCGATGCCCTGCCGCTCGAACTCCTCCAGGAGCGTCAGCATGTACGACGGCGTGACCATGATGATCTCGGGGCGGAGGTCCAGGATCAGCTGCACCTGGCGCGTGGTCATGCCGCCGGACGCGGGGATCACCGTGCAGCCGAGCCGCTCCGCGCCGTAGTGCGCGCCGAGCCCGCCGGTGAACAGCCCGTACCCGTAGGCCACATGGACCTTGTGCCCGGGCCTGCCGCCCGCCGCCCGGATCGAGCGGGCCACGACGTCCGCCCACATCGACAGGTCCTGCTCGGTGTAGCCCACGAGGGTGGGGCGCCCCGTGGTGCCGCTCGAGGCGTGCAGACGGCGCAGCTCCGACTGCTCCACGGCGAACATCCCGAAGGGATAGTTGGCGCGCAGGTCCGCCTTCGTGGTGAAGGGGAAGCGGGCCAGGTCGGCCAGCGTATGGCAGTCGTCGGGGCTGAGCCCCGCCGCGTCGAACGCGGCCCGGTAGAAGGGAACGTTCTCGTACGCGTGCAGCAAGGTGTCCTGAAGGCGCTCGAGCTGCAGCGCTTCGAGCTCCTCACGACCGAGCCGCTCCGCGGCGTCCAGGAGTGCCGGTGTACGCGCCATGGGCGGATACCCCCGTCCGAGCCGGGCGGCCGAGCTAACGGCCGATCTTGTTTCGGGGTCAGTAATTCAAGGTTTCATGGCTTGTGGCAAGGGTCTCGTACCCCCGCCGTGGCCGCAGCAGCGGGCGCGGGGCGCCCGGCGGGAAACTAGGGTTTGCGGGCTACCGCGCCGTACATGGCGATGTCCTCGTCCTTGATCGTCTCGTCCTCCGTGCCGTCCGGGCGCCACTTGTGGACCTGCACGATCCCGGGCTCCACCAGGTCCAGGCCTTCGAAGAATCCCCCGGCCTCGGCCCGGGTGCGAAGCCGCATGGGCAGCCCCCGTGCCGCGTACTCGCGCGCCACCCGCGCCACGTCTTCCGGCGCGAAGTCGGCGGTGCCGACGGACATCGCGAGGTAGCTTCCCGACGGCAGCGGCTCCAGGAGGCGCTTCACGATGCCGGTGGCGTCGTGCTCGTCGAGCAGGAAGTGCACGATCGCGATGATCGTGAGCGCGACGGGCTCGCCGAGGTCCAGGGTCTCGCGCAGTTCGGGGGCGTTCAGGATCGTGTCCGGGTCGAGCATGTCGGCCTCGATGTACGAGGTCATGCCCTCGGTGGTGCTGGCCAGCAGCCCCTGGGACAGGGTGAGGACGATGGGGTCGTTGTCGACGTACACGACCCGGGACGCCGGGGCGACCGACTGGGCGATCTCGTGGAGGTTCGGCGAGGTCGGGATGCCGGTCCCGATGTCGAGGAACTGCCGGATGCCCGCCTCCCTCGCCAGATACGTCACGGCACGGTCCATGAAGTCGCGGTTGGCCCGCATGTGGACGGGCAGGGCGGGCCACTCCTGGGCCATCACGTCCCCCGCCTCCTTGTCGGCGGGGTAGTAGTCCTTGCCGCCGAGGATGTAGTCGTAGATGCGCGCCGAGTGGGCGCTCGCGGTGTCGATCCGGTCGGCCGGCCATCCGTCGTCGTGCGACACGGCCCCTCCTGTCAGTCGTGATCTCGCTGTGCCGTGAGCTGTGCGGTGAACTGAGTGCTGAGCTGGTTGATGAGCTGAGCGGTGAGCTGTGCGGTGAGCTGTGTGGTGAGCTGTGTGGTGAACCGTTTTCGCGGGAGCGGCCGGGCCGCACGCGGAAGCGGGGAGAGACCTGAGGCCCGAGGGGCCGCCGTGCTAGCAGAGGAAGTCGGCGTCGCCCGCCTTGACGCTCGCGAGGAAGCGGGCCACTTCACGGGGCGTGAGGATCAGCGCGGGCCCCGTGGGATCGGTCGACTGGCGCAGCGCCACGCGCCCGTCGACGAGTTTCTTCGCCTCCAGGCAGGCGCCGCCGGCGTCGTCGCTCCAGGGCTTGCGCCAGCCGTGGGCGCCGAGCTCACGGGAAGGCATGCCGTTGCGTATGGGGTGCACTCACAGCTCCTTACGGATCGAGCCGAGCAGGGCCTCGGTCTTCCTCACGGACGCCGCCTGGGCGCCGAGCCGGTCCAGGGCCTCGCGGTAGACCACCACGTCGTCGCCCTTGTCGAGGTAGACGGCCCCGATGAGGCCGTTGACGTAGACGATGTCCGGCAGTTCGGGGGCCTTGAACCGGAAGATGTGGAACGCTCCCGCCCGCATGGCCGGGTGCGGGCCGTTCTTGAAGGGCATGATCTGCAGGGTCACGTGGGGCTGCGCCGTCACGGCGATCAGATGGTCGATCTGCGCCCGCATCACGGCGCTGCCGCCGACCGGCCAGCGCAGCACGGTCTCGTCCATCACGACCCACAGGTGCGGGGGAGAGGGGCGGTTCAGCAGCTCCTGCCGCTCCATGCGCAGGGAGACCTGGCGGTCGATGACCTCGGCCGACGCGTGCGGGTTGCCCGCGCTCAGCAGGGCGCGGGCGTAGTCCTCCGTCTGCAGCAGGCCGTGGACGAACTGCGACTCGTAGGCGCGGATCTGGTGGGCGGCCTGCTCCAGGCTGAGGTACGCGGTGAACCAGTCGGGCATCACGTCGCGGTACGAGTGCCACCAGCCGCGCTTGTTGGCCTCGCGGACCGACTGCAGGAAGGTGTCGATCTCGGGCTGGTCCGCGACGCCGTACGTGCGCAGGAGCTTCTCGACGTCGGAGAGCCGAAGGCGCGCGACCTTGGCGGCCTCCAGGCGTCTGATCGTCGAGTGGCTGACGCCGATCGCCTCGCCCGCCTGCTCGTACGTGAGGCCCGCGCGCGTCCGCAGTTCCTCCAGCTGCTTGCCGAGGATCATGCGCAGCACCGAGGGGGCTCCGCCCCACGCTGATTCCGCCGCCATGCCCACCTCCCCACGCCCGTGCCTCGCTCGCGCGGTCCCGGCGCGTCGCACCGGTGCCGCGATCGCAGTCTGTCACGATCATCGGCCGATGTGAGCAGGATGCGCGTGACGAATTGAAAATTTCAACTCAGCGGTTGCAGTTCGCTCTTCACAGGTGTCACAGTGGCTGTGCTGTCCAGGATCACCAAGGACCCGTGGTGATCAAGGAGTTGACAGTCCGTCATGACAGGAAGGGCCCAACTCGGCCCAGGCCATGACTCACCCGCGGCGCCGCCGGTCCGGCAGCGCCGCCTCAGCGGCCCGACGGCGGGCGGAGGGTGAGCGCGTACGCGTCGTCACGCCGAGGTGCGTGACCGACACCGTCGGTGAGGCGACGGCGAACGAAAGGCGACCCACGTGGTTTCCCCCACCCACTCCACGCCTTCGGATCTCGTGCCCGGGCCCCTGCCCGCGCACCGGTCGACCGTGTTCCGTTTACCGGCGGCCGCCGCCTCCGTCCGGGCGGCCCGCACGCACGTGCACGAGCGGATGACCGACTGGGGCATAGCCCCGGAAGTCGGCGACGACGCGGTGCTGATGATCTCCGAGCTCGTCACCAACGCGATCGCGCACGCCTTCGGCGACCACGTGGTGTGCCGTCTGTGCGTGACCGGACAGCGGCTCCGCATCGAGGTCGAGGACCAGGCCCGGGGTGAGACGGTCCCCGCGCAGCGCCCTCCGGACCCCGACAGGGAGAGCGGCCGCGGCCTCGCGCTGGTGGACGCGCTGGCCCGGGACTGGGGTGTCGTACGGGCTCCGGGCGGCGCCGGGCAGATCGTGTGGGCCGAGTTGTCGCCGGTGGCACCGGACTTCGGCGGCACGGACGGGTGAGGGACGTTCCGGCACGCGCCTGTCAGGCGCGTGCCGGTGCCCCTGGGCGGCCAGTTGTCGTCACACGCAGTCGTACGTGGCTCCTCACGGGGCCATGACGCGCCTGAAGACCTGCCGGGAACCACCCTCAGGACCCGGTTCCGCGGCCTCGCCAGGGGTGAAGCCGAGGCGGAGGTAGAAGTCGCGCGCGCCGCTGGTGACGGCGCCCGGGTGATCGGCCCCGAAGGTGACGACCTCGATGGTGCCCGGCCCCGGGCCGAAGCGGCGCTCGGCCTCCGCCATCAGGGCCTGTCCCACGCCCCGGCCGCGGGCCGCCGCGGAGACGACGAGCCAGTGGACGTGGTGCGTCGGGGCGGTGCCGCCGAAGAGGAGCCCGCCCAGGAGCCCCGATTCCGGGGACCCGGCGGCGACCAGCGCGGCGGACGCGTCGATGTGCTGCCTCACGGCACGGTGGAAGCCGGGCTCCTCCACCATCGGGCCGAACCAGTCCTCCACCTGGGCCGCCAGGCCGAGGAAGCCGGGGAAGTCGTTGTCCGTAGCGAGTCTGACGATCATCCGGACAGTGTCACAGCCGCTGGTGGACGCGCCGCCGCCGGGTGCGCGCCGGCCTCAGTCGTCGAGCAGCCGCCACGCGGTGAGGGCGAGCGTGGCGCGGATCAGCCCGGCGGGCGTGGTCAGTTCGAAGCCCAGGGCCTTCCCGATCTGGTCGAGTCGGCGGGCCACGCTGCTGTGGTGCAGATGGAGCCGGTCGGCGGCGCGGCGCAGGGTGCCGGTGGCACAGTACGCGTCCAGGGTCTCCAGGTCCTCCGGCGTGTCGGCGATGCGGCCGAGCGCGGCCACGTCGGCGTTGCCGCGCGCGATGTCCCCCGGCACCTGCGCGAGCAGCGCGAGCGCCCCCAGGCTGTCGTAGTGGACGACCGGCCGGCGCTCGGTGGTGAAGCGCAGCGCCGTGCGGGCCTCGCGCCAGGACAGCTCCGGGCTTTCGGCGGCACCCACGCCCGCGCGGACGCCCGCCGGGAACCGGGCCGTGTCCACAGCGCTGGCCAGCACGACCCCCACATCGCCGAGCGGCGCCGCCTTCACCGGACGGTTCGGGCAGAGCAGGGAGCTGATCCGGTCGAGCGGAACGGACGACCGTACGGCCACGACGCGCAGCGGCAGACCGGCGGCGAACCCCAGCAGGCGCAGCGCGCGGGCCCTGGCCGCCGCGTCGCTGTCGCAGCTGATGGCGAGCTCGACGAGGGCGGGGTCGGCCATGGTGGTGCGGGCCGGGCCGTACCGCTCGACCACCGCGGCGGCGGCGATGGCGAGCCGGTCGAGGAGCACCTCGTCGAGCGGGCCCGCCGGGCCGGGGCGCTCCAGCCACACCGCGCCGATCTCCTCCTCGTCGAGGGTGACCGGCATCGTGGTGGACGCGGCCGGTGCCGGTGCGGTCGCCTCCGTGCCGTCGGGCGCGAAGCGGATCGGCCGGCCCGTACCGTGCAGCCGGATCCCGGCCGCGCACTCGGCCAGGCCCGCCGACGCCCGGGCGAGTGCCGGCAGGTCCACCCGCCGCCGCATCAGCGTGTCGTAGAACATGACGACGCGAATCGCGCCCTCGACGTGCGCATCCAGCTGCGAAAGACGTGCGGCCAGTGCCTCCATGGCAGGAGCATAGGCGCCGCCCCGCGCCGGGAGGCGGCCGCCTGACGCTATGAAACGCGGCACGGGCGGCGTGACCAGGCCATTCTCACCCCGGGATGCCCTCTGGGGCGGCTGGGGCTCGTAAGATCAACTTCTGGTGAGTGGCATACGGAATTCCGGCGAGGGGCAGTGCGATACCCGATGACGTACGACGGGCTCACGCGCTCAACACACGGCAGGCGGGCGGTCGCTGAGCGCTGCCGCGGCGTCACCGAAGCCCGCTGGTTCGGCCTGGCGGTCTTCGTCCTCATCCTCGCCAACGCCGCCGTCCTCGGCGTGGAGACGTACACCGGCGTCGTCCATCGCTGGCACGGGGAGCTGAAGGTCGTCGAGCACGGCTTCCTCGTGCTCTTCACCGCGGAGGTCCTCCTGCGCATCGGTGCGCACGCCGACCGGCCCCGCGCCTTCTTCCGCGACCCGTGGAACCTCTTCGACCTCGCCGTGGTCCTGTGCGCCTTCCTGCCGTTCGCCCGGGAGAACACCACCGTGCTGCGGCTGCTGCGCCTGGCCCGAGTGCTGCGCACCGCCCGGTTCCTGCCCCAACTCCGCATCGTGCTGGTGGCGGTGGGCCGCAGCCTGCCCGGCACGGTGAGCTTCCTGCTCGTCGGCGCGCTCGTCCTGTACGTGTACGCGATGGTCGGCTGGGTCTTCTTCGCCGACGACGACCCCGAACACTTCGGCTCCATCGGCCGCGCCGTGCTCACCCTGTTCCTCCTGATGACCCTCGACGGCCTCGGTGACGCGGTCCGCGCGGGCCTGGAGATCTCCCGCTGGAGCTTCGTCTACTACGCCACGTACGTCCTGATCGCTTCCTTCGTCCTGGTCAACGTCCTCATCGGGGTGGTGATCACCTCACTCGACGAGGCACGGACGATGGAGGAGCAACATGAGGCACGGGAGGCACGGGAGGCACGGGAGGCACAGGAAGCGCGCGAGGCGCGGGGGCGGCCGGACGCCGCCGCACCACCGGACCCTCCGGACGACTCCGCCGAGCACGAACTCCGCACACGCATCGCCACGGCACGCCGGGCCCTGGACGAGTTGGAGGAGAGCCTGGAGCGACTGCCCGGCGCGCGGCGGTGTCGATGATGTCGCCGACCGCACGGGTTCCGGGAAGGGTCGGACGCGTAGAGCTGGGCCGAAGCACGGCGAGGTGTCACGGTCGGGGGCGGGGCCGCGGCCTCAGTGGCGGGCCCGTGCCCGGCACTCGGCCTTGTGGCACACCCACAGGTCGTAGCGGAACTCGTCGCCACCCAGGTGCACCGTCCGGCACTGATAGGCCGTCCAGTACCGGGGGACGCCATTGGCTCCGGCATGACCGCACCACGCATAGCGGTAGTAGCTGGCCTCGAACTCCCAGTCCGGCCGCTGCCGCGGTCCCGCCGGACCGGAGGCGTTCCTGGTGACGGGATCGCCCTTGTAGAGCCACAGCCTCCAGCGGTACCCGATCTCCCACCATTCGTGTCGGCACGTGAAGTAGTAGCGCTGGTTCCGCCCTGCGGCGGTGCATTCGGCCTCCGTGTCGAAGACCCCCGTGCTCTCCCAGGACGTGGGCGGCGGGGGATCCTCCTGAGCGGCGCGACCCGCTGTGACCGGTGCGACGACCGCCGCCCCCTGGTCCGGAGAAACGTGGGCGGCGGTGGCGGTGGGCATCACCACGGCGAGAGAGAGGACGGCCAGTGAGAGGGCGCTGCGCAGCATCAAGACCTCTGGCTCGGGTACGGCACCGACATGGGCGGCCACGTGTCGTGGCCGCATGCGCACGATATGTCCTGGGTTGATCTTCCGCGAGGGCAGCGCGGCAGATGGGCCGGACGTACGGCGGCGAGTGTCCGGTCCTTCCGTCAAGGGGCTCAGATTGCGTACGCCGGTCGCGCGCGGGGCTGCGGCCCGTGCGGGGCGGTGGCACCCTTGCGAAAGGCAGCGTAGGCACGGGCTGTCCAGGGGGATTCGATGCGGACAAGGCGATGCGTCAGGGGCGCGGTGGACCTCGCGGTGGCCCTCGTCGTCTGCGGTGCGGCGGGCTGCGGTGGCGGAGGGGCGGCTCCGTCGAACCCACCGGACGGCTCCGGCCGACCGGCCTCCTCGCTGACCGGATCGCAGCCGGGAGACACCGGTGGGTACGGGCCCGGCGAGAGCGATGACGGCCGCAGTGGTGGCGGCCGCAGTGGTGGCGGCCGCAGTGGTGACGAGCGTGGTGGTGACGACCGTGGTGAGGGCGACCCGGAGCGCGGTGGCGGCGGTGAGGCCGGCGACGATATCCCGGACGTTCCCGCGCCGCCGGTCGCACCGAGCGGCGAGGGCGACATCAGCGGCATCGGCGTGCATCCCGACGGGGACATCGGCGGCGTCGACAGCAGCAGCCCCGAGGTCAGCCCCTCCGACCCTCCGCCGCAGCCGTGCGGAGACTCCGGCACCGGCTCGGCCTCCTGCCCGCCGTCGCCGACGTCCCAGGCTTCCGAGATCGCCCCGCTGACGGTGGGCGACGGGTCCTGAGACCCCGACACGGCCCGCGACTCAAGCGGCAGCGGCCGCGTAGCGAATTCCTGAGTGCGTACGAAAAGTACGTACCGAACGCACCTTCTTTGCAGGCCCTTCCCCTGACATACCGCGCTGAGCCGTCGCTATCGTTGAAACGCGCAATCTGCCTCCACGGGCGTCGGATCAGGGCCCGGGCCATCGGCGAACTCGTCAGGAACGCGATCCGCCGCATCGGCTGGTGTGACCTTCCCCTCGTACTGTGGAGTCGTGACCATAGGGGTAGTTGAGGGTCATGGCGGAGAAGCGACGGAAGTACGATGCCGAGTTCCGTGAGGGTG
>NZ_JOJM01000036.1 GCF_000720325.1 Streptomyces sp. NRRL B-1347 | reverse complement strand
CCCTCACCCTCCCCCCAACCCCACCGAACAACACCCCGCGCCCCCACCAACCGCCCTCCCGCTGCCCGCCCGTCGCCGGGGCAGGTACGGGTGGGTGGGAGAAGGGGCTTCGGGGCAGGTTCCGTGCGGGGGCTCGTGCTGTCACCATGCTCACCCAGGCTGAGGGGGAGGCGCGGATGGCAGAGGTGTTCTTGCGGCGGCTGTCACGTTGGCAGGCGGAGCAGCAGCGCGAGGACGTGGCGACCGTGTACACGGCGTGCCACGAACAGGCCCGGTATCAAGAACAGGGCAGCACCCGGGACGTGGGCAGGGGCCCGGGGCAGGCCCCGTACAGGATCGGCGGGCAGGAGCGCACCGAGTTCCTGGCCAGGTTCGAACGGCACGTGCAGGAGCGTGACTTCGACATGGTGGCCGCCGACTCCGCCGCGGGCCTGGTCGGCTGCCTGTACGGCTACCGCGCCGCCCCGGAAACGCCGGACTTCGCGGCCCTGCGCGACGTCCTGCCGCCCGCGGCGACGGCCGCGGCCGCGGCGGGCCGGCTGTTCCTGCTGGTGGAGCTGATGGTGCTGCCGGAGCACCGCCGCAGGCGGGTGGCGACCCGCCTGCGGGACCTGCTCCTGGCCAGGCACGGCACGGACGTCGTGGTCACGACGCTGGCCGCGGCGCCGGGCGAAGAGAGCGCGCACGAGGTGCTGCGGGCCTGGTCGTGCACGCGGCTCGGCGCGTTCGGGACGCCGCCGCGGGAGGCCTGGCTGCACCCGGCCTAGGACCGGGGCCGGCCGGCCTTCAGGGAGTACATCAGCGGCACGCGCGGGCTGGTGGCCGGATGGCGGTAGAGGCCCTCGCGCGGTTCGAGCGCGGCGAACCTCCGGAAGAGGGTCACGTCGTGCTCGTGCAGGAAGTCGACGCGCAGGCCCGCCTGCGCGAGGGCCGTGACGACCTCGCCGACGGGGTGCTGCCACTCGACGCTGCGGTTGTGGACGGTGACGGCGTCCCCGTCGGCGTACCCGCCGGGCCCGTCGTCGACCCACGGGTCGCGCGCGAAGTAGTCGTGCTCGATCCGCGTGCCGGTGGCGTCGTCGAGTACGTCCGTGAGGGGGTGGAACTCGGCGAGGTAGAGGAAGCCCCCGGGTGCGACGAGCGAGGCGGCGGTCTCGGCCCAGCGCCGGATGTCGGGCAGCCAGCACAGGGCCCCGGCACCGGTGTAGACGATGTCGTACGTGGAGTCCGGCACGGCGCCGGCGGCGTCGTACACGTCGGCCGCGACGAACGCCGCCCGGTCCTGGGTGAAGCCGAGCTCGGCGGCGAGGCCGCGGGCGGCCGCCACGGCGGGCTCGGAGAAGTCGAGGCCGACGACGCGGGCGGCGCCGTGCCGCGCCCAGGCGAGGGTGTCGAGCCCGATGTGGCACTGGAGGTGCAGCAGGGAGCGGCCGGTGACGTCACCGATCTCGGCGCGTTCGAAGTCCCGCAGCGGGTCCTTGCCCGCGCGGAAGGCGGCGAGGTCGTAGTAGTCGCTGGCCAGGTGGATCGGCACACGCTCGTCCCAGCGCCGCCGGTTGGACTCGCGCCAGCCGGCGGGGTTCGGTGTGTACATGCCCGAAAGTTATCCACAGGCTGGGGACCCTCGCCAGCGAATTGCCGGGAGAGCCAGGCACTATGGGGCCATGAGTGAGACGGGTAAGCAGGCGGACGCAGGAACCGGAAGCGACGCGGGGGCGGGGCGCGGCGCGGGCACCGGAGGGGACGCGGCGGGCGCCGCGACGCCCGAGTGGGAGAAGCGCTTCCGCGCGCCGCGCGTCTCCCTGCCGGACTGGGCGGAGGACGCCCCGGACCGCTCCCTGTTCGTGTCGAACGCGACGGGGACGTACGAGCTGTACGCCTGGGACCGCGCGACGGGCGCCCAGCGCCAGGTCACCGACCGGGCGAACGGCACGACGGACGGCCTCCTCTCCCCCGACGGCCAGTGGATCTGGTGGTTCGACGACAAGGACGGGGACGAGTTCGGCGTGTGGCGCCGCCAGCCCTTCGCGGGCGGCGCGGACGAGGCCGCCGTGCCCGGCCTCGCCCCCTCCTATCCGGCCGGGCTCGCCCTCGGCCGGGACGGCCGCACGGTCGTGGTGGGCCGCTCCACGGACGAGGACGGCACGACGGTCCACGTCGTGGGCCCGGACGCGGCCCCCGGCGCCGAGCCCGTCGAGATCTACCGCCACCGCGAGTCCGCGGGCGTCGGCGACCTCTCGCACGACGGCTCCCTGATCGTCGTCGAGCACACGGAGCACGGCGACGCGATGCACTCCGCCCTGCGCGTCCTGCGCCTGGACGGCTCGCCGGTCGCCGAGCTCGACGACACCAAGGGCGGCGAGGTCGAGCTCGGCCTGGAGTCCCTCGGCTTCGCGCCGGTCGAGGGGGACACCCGGCTCCTCGTCGGCCACCAGCGCCGCGGCCGCTGGGAGCCGATGCTGTGGGACGTGGCGTCGGGCGAGGAGACGGACCTGGCCCTCGACCTGCCGGGCGACGTGTCGGCGGAGTGGTATCCCGACGGCTCGGCGCTGCTCGTCGCGCACGGCTTCGAGGCCCGCGGCGACCTGTGGCGGTTCGACCTGGCCACCCGCGAGCTGACCCGCGTCGAGACCCCGCGCGGCTCGGTGTCCGGCGCGACGGCCCGCCCGGACGGCACCGTGGAGTACATGTGGTCGTCGGCCGCCGAGCCGCCCGTCCTGCGCTCCACCTCCGGCCGGGTCGTCCTGGACCCGCCCGGCATGAAGGCGCCCGCGTCGGTGCCCGTGACGGACGCCTGGGTGGAGGGCCCCGGCGGCCGCGTCCACGCCCTGATCCAGAAGCCGGCCGGGGCCGAAGGGCCGCTGCCCACGGTCTTCGAGGTGCACGGCGGCCCCACCTGGCACGACAGCGACGCCTTCGCGGCGGGCCCCGCCGCCTGGGTCGACCACGGGTACGCGGTGGTCCGGGTCAACTACCGCGGCTCCACGGGGTACGGCCGCGAGTGGACCGACGCCCTCAAGCACCGCGTCGGGCTCATCGAGCTGGAGGACATCGCCGCGGTGCGCGACTGGGCCGTCGCCTCCGGCCTCGCGGACCCGGACCGCCTGATCCTCTCCGGCGGCTCCTGGGGCGGCTATCTCACGCTCCTCGGCCTCGGCACCCAGCCCGACGCCTGGGCGCTCGGCCTCGCCGCGGTCCCCGTCGCGGACTACGTGACGGCGTACCACGACGAGATGGAGGCCCTGAAGGCGATGGACCGCACCCTGTTCGGCGGGACGCCGGAGGAGGTGCCCGAGCGCTTCGAGGCCTCCTCCCCGCTGACGTACGTGGACGCGGTCAAGGCCCCGGTCTACATCTCCGCGGGGGTGAACGACCCGCGCTGCCCCATCCGCCAGGTGGAGAACTACGTGGACCGCCTCGCGGAGCGCGCCGCGGTCCACGAGGTGTACCGCTACGACGCGGGCCACGGCTCCCTCGTCGTCGACGAGCGCATCAAGCAGGTCGCCCTCGAGCTGGACTTCGCGGCCCGCCACCTGCGGTAGCCCGCGCGGGGCGCCCCGGGGACAGGCCGCCCCGGAGCGCCCCGTACCGTGGAGGGCGTGTACCGGTTCCTGCTGACCCCCCGCTGGTGGGGGATCAACGTCTTCGTCGCGCTGTCGATCCCGCTGTGCCTGTTCATGGGCTCCTGGCAGCTGAGCCGCTTCGAGGACCGCGTGCAGGACCACGAGGACGCCAAGCGGCAGACCGCCGTCGACACGAGCGCGAAGGCGCGGCCGCTGGCCGGGCTGCTGCCCGTGGACCGGGAGACGTCCGGCAAGCGGGCGACCGCCACCGGCCGGTACGGCAGGCAACTGCTCGTGCCGGAGCGCACGTTGGACGGCAGGAGCGGGTACTACGTGCTCACGCTCCTGCGCACCGACGGCGGCAAGTCGCTGCCGGTCGTGCGCGGCTGGCTGCCCGGCAAGGCCGACGCGGCGAAGGCGCCCGCGCCGCCGAAGGGCGAGGTCACCGTCACCGGCGCGCTCCAGGCCTCGGAGAGCCCCAGTTCGGACGGTGTACGCACGGCGGGCGGCCTGCCCACGGGCCAGGTCGGCATGATCAGTGCGGCCTCGCTCGTGAACCTCGTACCGGACGACTTGTACAACGCCTGGGTCACGCTCGACCGCGGCACCGACGGTCTGCGGCCGGTCCCCGCGGCCGCGCCGGAGGACTCGGGCCTGAACCTCAAGGCGTTCCAGAACCTGGGCTACACGGGCGAGTGGTTCGTCTTCGCGGGGTTCGTGGTGTTCATGTGGTTCCGTCTGTTCCGGCGCGAGCGGGAGTCCGCCCGGGACGCCGAGCTGGGGCTCGCGCAGGAGCCCGAGGCGCCGCAGCCCTCCGCCGTCTGACGAGGCCGGACGCCCCTGACACCGGGGCCGCCGAGGCCGCCGGGGAGTCCCGGCGCGCGCCCCGGCGCGGTGCGCTACTGCGCCGGAAGCACCCCGGTCTTGTACACCGTGCCCGAGCACGCGTTCGTCACCGTGGCGTCCGCCGACGGGGCGCCGGGCTCCGCCGTGAGGGACACCGCGACGCTGCCGTCCTTGGTGCCGTCCTCGCGGACCAGCTGCGGGGTCACGCCGCCGCCGTCGCCCGTGCCGCCCTCCGAGCCGGTGCCGCCCGCGCCGTTGTCGGACGGGGATGGGTTCGGCGTGGGCTCGCCGCCGTCGGCGGGGCACTGCGCCGAGGGCACCCAGGCGAAGCGCACCTCGTACGACGCGCCGGGCTTGAGGACGAGCGAGCTGGCCTCCTGGGCCGGATCGGGCAGTCCGGTGCCGTCGCCCGGGGTGTGGTCGACGACGTTGATGTCCGAGGGGCTGGTCGCGCCCTGGGCGGTGGCGGCCACGGCGCCCGCGTTGTCGACCGTGCAGCTGTTGCCGGAGGTGTTGGCGACGCGGAAGGTGCCGTAGACCTTGCCGTCGGCGTCGGCGG
This sequence comes from Streptomyces sp. NRRL B-1347, assembly GCF_000720325.1. GTDB lineage: Bacteria > Actinomycetota > Actinomycetes > Streptomycetales > Streptomycetaceae > Streptomyces. The sequence continues at coordinate 92,432 of NZ_JOJM01000036.1, read as the reverse complement.
GCGCCACGGAGCTGGAGGCGTCGAGCTGGGCGGCGTCGCAGGCGGGCGAGCTGACGGCGTCGGTGCCCTGGTCGTCCGGCTCGGTGCCGCCGGTGGCGCCGCCCCTGCCGGTCTCGCCCTTGCCCTTGCCGTCCTTCTTCTTGCCCTGGTCGCCCTTGTCCTTGTCGCCCTTCTTCTCCTTCTTCTCCTTGCCGCCGCCGGTCTCCTTGCCGGAGGGCTCGGTGCCCTTGCCCTCGCTGCTGCCGCCCTGGCTGTGCTGGCTGTTGCCCGCACCCGCGATGGACGGCCGCGCGTCGGAGTCGTCCGACGAGCGGGTGACGTGCACGAGCGCGGGCACGGCGGTGGCCGCGAAGAGGACGACGGCGGCCGCGCCGACGAAGGCCTGGCGCTTGCGGGCCCGGCGGGCGGGCACCGCGTGCCGGAGCTTCTCCAGAGCCGCGTCGCCCGGTTCGATGTCCTGGACGGCGGTGCGCAGCAGCCGCCGCAGCGCCAGCTCGTCGTCGGCGAGCCCGCCGGGAGCGTCGAGTGCGCCGGGCGCGTCGGGGCCGTCGACGGCGGCCAGCCGCCCGAGCCCGCGAAGCCGCTCCGTGACGTCCACCGCGTCCGGTACCCCGGACGCACTCGATGCGCTCGCTGCGTTCGGTACGTCGTGTCCGTGGTCGAGGCGGTCGCCGCCGCCCGGCCGGTGCTTCACCGTGTCGTTCCCAGCGTCGTGCTCGTGCTCGTGGTGCTTGTCCATGTCGCCCGCTCCGCTCATGCCGGGGCCTCCATGGCGACACGCAGGGCGGCGATGCCGCGCGAGCCGTAGGCCTTGACCGAGCCGAGCGATATGCCGAGCGTCTCGGCGACCTGGGCCTCGGTCATGTCCGCGAAGTACCGCAGGACGAGGACCTCGCGCTGGCGGCGCTGCAGGCCGCGCATGGCCTTGATCAGCTCGTCGCGCTCCAGCTGGTCGTACGCGCCCTCCTCGGCGCTCGCCATGTCGGGCATCGGCTTGGTCAGGAGCTTCAGACCGAGGATGCGCCGGCGCAGCGCGGACCGGGAGAGGTTCACCACGGTCTGGCGCAGGTACGCGAGGGTCTTCTCGGGGTCGCGGACGCGCTTGCGCGCGGAGTGGACGCGGATGAACGCCTCCTGCACGACGTCCTCGCAGGACGCGGTGTCGTCGAGGAGCAGGGCGGCGAGGCCGAGCAGCGACCGGTAGTGGGCGCGATAGGTCTCGGTGAGGTGGTCGACGGTGGTGCCCGCGGTCACGGCCACCTCATCGCCCTCGCGCTGCGTCGGAATGCGGGCGGGCCGCGTCACGGGCATGGGGGCGATCACCGGCATGCCGCCGGGTACGCGAGGACGGCGGGACGGTCGTAGTGCCGCCGCGCCGCTCGCGGTGAATTCGAGTACCTCTGCCACGCCTGTTGGACACGCTTCCCCCCATCAGGGTTGTACGCGTCAGGCATGGCGTTCGGCATCGCGTGCGCGGCGTGCCTCACAGGCACCGCTCTCCACGGTGCGTCAAAAGCCCCCATGCGTACCAGCTCTTCCCCTATGCCCCAATTGCTTTTCGCAGCGTTCAGGCCGCCCACCGGAGGGCGACGGCGAAGACGCTCACGCCGCCCGGTCGGTTGCAGCGGCCGGAAGCCGAATCTTCGAACGTACGGACGCCCCAGTTCAAGCGGTCTGGACCAGAGATCGGACACAGAACTTACACAGGTCCTACAGGGCGCTCCGCTTCGGGGAGCCGCTTCCCGGGCGGGCCCATGATCGATTCACGCGCCGGGGAACTCCCCCGCCACCAGCTCCGCGATCTGCACCGTGTTCAGGGCGGCGCCCTTGCGCAAGTTGTCCCCGCACACGAAGAGTTCGAGCGCGGCCGGGTCGTCCAGGGCGCGCCGGAGGCGTCCGACCCAGGTGGGGTCGGTGCCGACGGCGTCGGCGGGCGTCGGGAACTCACCGGCGGCGGGGTCGTCGAAGAGCACGACCCCGGGCGCGGTGGCGAGGATCTCCCGGGCCCGGGCGACGGTCACCTCGCCCTCGAAGCGCGCGTGGACGGTCAGCGAGTGCGTCGTGACGACCGGCACCCGTACGCAGGTGACCGCGACCTTCAGGTCCGGCAGGCCGAGGATCTTCCGGGACTCGTCCCTGACCTTCATCTCCTCCGACGACCAGCCGTCGTCGCGTACGGAACCGACCCAGGGCACCACGTTCAGGGCGACGGGCTCGGGGAACGGCCCGGTGTCGTCGCCGACGGCGCGGCGCAGGTCGCCGGGCCCGGTGCCGAGGTCGCTGTCCGCGACGAGCCGCAGCTGCCGCCGCAGGGTTTCGACGCCGTCGCGCCCGGCCCCGCTGACGGCCTGGTACGACGAGACCACGAGCTCCCGCAGGCCGAACTCGGCGTGCAGCGCGCCGAGGGCCACGATCATCGAGAGCGTGGTGCAGTTCGGGTTGGCGACGATGCCGCGCGGGCGGACGCGCGCGGCGTGCGGATTGACCTCAGGCACGACCAGGGGGACGTCCGGGTCCATCCGGAAGGCGGCGGAGTTGTCGACCACGACGACGCCCCGCGAGGCGGCGATGGGCGCCCACTGGGCCGCCACCTCGTCGGGCACGTCGAACATGACGACGTCGACGCCCTCGAAGACGTCCTCGCTGAGCGCGAGGACCTCGACCTCCTCACCGCGCACGGCCAGCTTGCGGCCGGCCGAGCGCGGTGAGGCGACGAGTCTGATCTCGCCCCAGATGTCGGCGTGCTGCGACAGGATCTGGAGCATCACCGAGCCGACGGCCCCGGTCGCCCCGACGACCGCGAGCGTCGGCTTGCGGTTCATCGGCCGGTGCCTCCATAGACCACGGCTTCGTCCGAGTCGGAGTCGAGGCCGAAGGCGGTGTGCACGGCGCGCACGGCCTCGTTGACGTCCTCGGCGCGGGTGACCACGGAGATGCGGATCTCGGAGGTCGAGATCAGCTCGATGTTCACGCCCGCGTCGGTCAGCGCCTCGAAGAACGTGGCGGTGACGCCGGGGTTCGTCTTCATGCCCGCGCCGACCAGGGAGATCTTCGCGATCTGGTCGTCGTAGCGCAGCGAGTCGAAGCCGACGCCCGCCTTCGTCTTCTCCAGGGCGTCGATGGCCTTGCGGCCCTCGGCCTTGGGCAGCGTGAAGGAGATGTCGGTGAGGCCCGTCGCGGCGGCCGACACGTTCTGGACGATCATGTCGAGGTTGATCTCGGCGTCGGCGACGGCGCGGAAGATCGCGGCGGCCTCGCCCGGCTTGTCCGGCACGCCCACGACCGTGATCTTGGCCTCGGACGTGTCGTGCGCGACACCAGAGATGATCGCCTGCTCCACCTTGCGGTCCCCTTGCGGTTCGTTGCTGACCCACGTGCCCTGCAGCCCACTGAAGGAGGACCGCACGTGGATCGGGATGTTGTAGCGGCGCGCGTACTCCACACAGCGGTGGAGCAGCACCTTGGACCCGGAGCTGGCCAGCTCCAGCATGTCCCCGAAGCTGATCCAGTCGATCTTCCGGGCCTTCTTCACGACGCGCGGGTCGGCGGTGAAGACGCCGTCCACGTCCGTGTAGATCTCGCACACCTCCGCGTCGAGCGCGGCGGCGAGGGCGACGGCCGTGGTGTCGGACCCGCCACGACCCAGGGTCGTGATGTCCTTCTTGTCCTGGCTCACGCCCTGGAACCCGGCGACGATGGCGATGTTGCCCTCGTCGAGCGCGGTCCGGATGCGGCCCGGCGTCACGTCGATGATCCGGGCTTTGTTGTGGACCGAGTCGGTGATGACTCCGGCCTGACTGCCCGTGAACGACTGGGCCTCGTGGCCCAGGTTTTTGATCGCCATGGCCAGCAGGGCCATGGAGATCCGCTCTCCGGCGGTCAGCAGCATGTCGAATTCGCGCCCGGCAGGGATCGGCGACACCTGCCCGGCAAGATCGATCAACTCATCCGTCGTGTCACCCATCGCCGACACCACGACGACCACCTGGTGGCCGTTCTTCTTGGCGTCGACGATGCGCTTGGCGACCCGCTTGATGCCCTCGGCATCGGCTACGGAGGAGCCTCCGTACTTCTGCACGACAAGGCCCACGTGCGCTCCTCGCTCAGTTACGTCTCTTCCCGCCTGTGGCGGTCGGCTCAGTCTAACGAGCGGCCGAATTCCGCCCCGGAAGTATCAGATCGTGAGATGTCCCGCTCACGTCGTGATCACCCGACGGCTCCCTGTCCTCCGGCCGCTCCGAGAACTCCACTGCCCGCTACGGAGCGGAGCACTCCGTAAAGTGGGGTGGGTCACAGGGGCGCGCGGGGCCACTGAGGGGGCTCCGCCTCAGTCGGCGTACTCCTTGAGCTTCTCCGTGTCGAGGGCGAAGCCGACGGGGTCGGGCAGCTCGACGGTCTCCCCGAAGGACCGCCTGATCACGCTGCGGTACGTACCGCCCTTCGGCTCGGCGTGCACGATGACCTCGCTGCTGTCGCGGTCGACGAGCAGGTACACGGGGATGCCCGCGGCGGCGTAGGCGCTGGGCTTCTCGACGCGGTCGCGCTGGTCGGCGTCGCGGTCGCACGAGGTCACCTCCACCGCCATGAGCACGCCCTCAGGGGACGCCCATTCCCCCACCTGGCCGACGAAGTGATCCAGCGGCGCCAGAGCCCCGTCCGCACGGGCGCGCCCTTTCCGATACGTGGGGACCTTGAGCCCCTGCTCCGGATACAGGGCCAGTTCGGGCCGCTGCTGCATGCACTGCCGCAGCAGCCACATGACCATTGCCCCGTGGACCTGGTCCGGCACGGGCTTGACCTCCAGCTTTCCGTTGAGGAATTCGAGCTGGTTGCGCAGCGTTTCCGGGGCCCTGTGGACGAGTTCCTCGAAGTCCTCGACGGACATCTGCGGGCGCTCTTCGAAGCTGGGGGTCATGGCGTCGCCTCCTCGACTCCATGGTGCCCGCACCGGCGCGTACGGCACGCTCATCCGCGCCTCCTGGGCGCGAAGCCCGCCGCGAGCCGCACCTCGTCGGCGCGCAGGGGCACGGCGTCCGGCCGGGTCGGGGCCGCCAGGAAGGTGTCCGGGACCGCGCCGGGGACGACCTGGTCCGGCTCCTCCGCCAGGCACTCCGCGCGGCAGTCCGCGCAGAGTCCGTTGATCAGCTCCGTGGTGGTCTCCGGCTCCTCGCAGAGGCCGCAGATCATCACCGCGCGGGTGACGCGGGCCCGGAGCCGGGTCTTGCCCGGCGCCTTGGGCAGCTTGGGGGGCATCTTGTTCTCCAGTCTGTTGCGGGTGAGGCCGCCCGGGTTGGTGACGGCCTCGGGCAGGCCGGTGGTCAGGGCCTCGGTGATGTCGGTCGGGGTCGCCCCGCGCGCCAGCCACTCGGCGGCGAGGGGTTCCAGCGCCCGGCAGTCGCGCTCGGACAGGGCGAGCCGCCGGTCCGCCGCGCGGAGCCGGGCGAGGGTGTTGTGGGCCGCGCTCGCCTCGGGCACGGGCTCGGGCTCCGGCACGGGCTCGGGCACGGGCACGGGCTCGGGCACGGGCTCGGGCTCGGGCACGGGCTCGGGCTCGGTTTCCTCTTCGGTTCCGGTCCGGGCGAGGCCCGGCGCGTACTGGTCCGTCACGTCCCGCCCGTGCCGCTCCCGCACGAACTCCGCCCACCACTCCGGTGACTTGGGCTCCCGCGACCAGTACGTCCTGGTCACCCACCGCATGGAGTTGTCCTCGACGGTGAGGTGTTCCTTGATCCAGCGCAGGTGGCCCGCCTCGATCAGGCGGCCCATCGACGTACGGACGGCCTGCTGGCCGTAGCGGGGGTGCTCGGCGGCGATGACCTTGTGCCCCATCGCCGCGCCAACAGCGAGGTGGTCGATGAAGGTCGCGATCTCCGCGTCGCGTGCGCTCAGGTGTGCGAAGTCGGCTTCGCTGTGCGGGGTTTCGTCACCCGCGTGACGTTTGCCGTAGCCCGTTCTGGCCATTGGGTGGGACGGGGACGGCAGGGCAGGACTAAGATTGGCGTAAGCCACGATCGACCACTTCTCGATTCGTAGGTCAGGCCCCGATCCCGGTGTTGGCGCACCGGCCGGGGCCGTTTCTTTGCCGCGAACCTAGGGCGGCTTTACGTTCTGACGCAAGCTGACCACGGAACGTCACCCTGACGGGTGACGCTCCGTTCAACTCCCTTAGGGGGTGGGTTGGTTGGGTCTCACTTCAACCAACCAGACCCAGGGGAAGAGCTCGGATCTCGGGGCTCAAGCCCCGGGCTGAACTGCGGTGATGAAGGCCCTCCAGGCGGGTGCGGAGATGCGCAGCCGGGGCCCGGCGGGTTGATCGAAGGGCAGCACCTGGCGGCTTCGTACAGCACGAAGCTGAACGCAATCAGCGGCTCATGGCCAAACACGGCAGTAGGGCGCAGCGTAACGCCGCGCCCTACCGGGGGAGCCGGAAAACGGCCTACTGGACGGGGCGCAGGCCCAAGGGGCCGGCGATCTCCTCGGCCATGACCTTGCCCGCGGCCTCTTCCAGGGTCTCGTCCGTGAGGTCCTGGTCGGTGTCGAGGCCGTTGAGGTCCTCCAGGGGCTGGTTCAGGCGGACGTGCGCGACCAGGGACTGGAGGGCCCGCAGGGACGCCGACGCCGTGGCGCCCCAGTTGGAGAAGTAGGAGAACTGCCACCACCACAGGGCCTCCGTGGTGCGGCCCTCGCGGTAGTGGGCCAGGCCGTGGCGGAGGTCCGTTACGACGTCGGCCAGGTCGTCGGAGATGCGGCAGGCCACCGGGGCCTTGCGCGGCTCGTAGGGGTCGAAGACCTCGGAGTAGACGTCGATCGGGTCGAGCAGGACGGCCAGGCGCTCGCGGAGCTCGTCCACGTCGCCCTCCGGGCCCAGGTCCGGCTCGTAGCGCTCGTCGGGGACGATGTCCTCGTGCGCGCCGAGGCGGCCCCCGGCCAGGAGCAGCTGGGAGACCTCTAGGAGGAGGAACGGGACGGCCGAGTCCGGCTCGTCGCCCCTCGCGACCTCCGTGACCGCGACGATGAAGCTCTCGATCTGGTCGGAGATCTGGACCGCGAAGTCGTCGGGGTCCTGGGACGCGGCGTGCACCAGCGTCTTCGGCTGGGGCTCAGGTGACTTAGACATCTAGGAGTCGTCTCCCCTCGAAAGCGCGGCCCAGGGTGACCTCGTCCGCGTATTCCAGATCTCCCCCGACAGGGAGTCCGCTGGCCAGGCGGGTGACCTTCAGGCCCATCGGCTTGATCATGCGCGCGAGGTACGTCGCCGTGGCCTCGCCCTCCAGGTTCGGGTCCGTCGCCAGGATCAGCTCGGTGACCGTGCCGTCGGCGAGGCGCGCGAGGAGTTCCCGTATGCGCAGGTCGTCGGGGCCCACGCCCTCGATGGGGCTGATGGCGCCGCCGAGCACGTGGTACCGGCCCCGGAACTCACGGGTCCGCTCGATCGCCACGACGTCCTTGGGCTCCTCGACCACACAGATCACCGAGGGGTCCCTACGGGCGTCACGGCAGATGTTGCAGAGCTCCTCCTGCGCCACGTTCCCGCAGGTCGCGCAGAAGCGGACCTTCTCCTTCACCTCAAGGAGCGCATGCGCGAGGCGCCGTACGTCCGTCGGCTCCGCCTGGAGGATGTGGAAGGCGATCCGCTGCGCGCTCTTGGGACCGACGCCGGGCAGCCTGCCCAATTCGTCGATGAGGTCCTGGACCACGCCTTCGTACAACGGACTGCCTTTCCTGCGGGTTTTCCGGGGTCAGTGTTCGGGGGTCAGGGGGCTTTGATACGTACCGTAGTTGGCCGCCGGGCGACTTTGAAGGTAACGGCGATTAGAACGGCAGGCCGGGGATGCCGCCGCCGCCCAGGCCCTGGGCCAGCGGGCCGAGCTTCTGCTGCTGGAGCGCCTGCGCGTTCTCGTTCGCCGCGTGCACGGCGGCCACGACCAGGTCCGCGAGGGTCTCCGTGTCCTCCGGGTCGACCGCCTTCGGGTCGATCACGAGGCCGCGCAGTTCACCGGAGCCGGTGACCGTGGCCTTGACGAGGCCGCCGCCCGCCTGGCCTTCGACCTCGGTGCGCGCGAGCTCCTCCTGGGCCTTCGCGAGGTCCTGCTGCATCTTCTGGGCCTGCTGGAGCAGCTGCTGCATGTTGGGCTGTCCACCACCGGGGATCACGATCAGCTCCTGGTGTCGGTCGAGTGCGTACGACGTGCTTGTCGGGCGGGTTGACGCCTGGCACGAGCCTACGTGGTGACGGGGGCGCGCGCCCCGGCACTCCCGGCGGCACTCTTTCGGGTGAGATCGGCGGCGCTCCTATACCTGATCAAGCACCCCTTCCAGGCGGAAAAGCCGTGAAAACGGCCGCATAGCCACCCATTGGGCGGTAGGACTTGTGCTCGCGCAGAGGCACCGTCCATTACGTTGCGTCACTTATGCGGAACTTATGCGGAAGCCGAGGGAGTGCCGGGTGAGCCACCACCAGCCGGAGATGCAGCCTGAGGGGGTGCCCCATGACGGGCACGAGGCCGGGGCGGGGGCGCCGGGCGGCGCGGGTGGCGGGCTCGGCGGCGCCCCCGGCGGCCGGGAGTTCCCCACGGGCGACTGGGGCGAGCCCGCGGCGCGCCTCGACGAGCTGTACCGGTGGGTGGAGCGGGGGGCGCTCGACACCGCCGCGTGGTATCTGCGCGACCGCGTCCGCAAGCGGCGCGGGGCCCGGCTCCTCAGGGGCGGCGCCGCGCTCGGGGCGCTCGGCACCGGGGTGCTGCCGCTGCTCGATCTGACCGGGGCGGTGGGGTCCTCGGCCACGTGGGGATTCGTTTCGCTGCTCGCGGGGGTCGCGTGCGTGGGGTGCGACCGGTACTTCGGCTTCACGTCCGGGTGGATGAGGGACGTCGCCACCGCGCAGGCCGTGCAGCGGCGGTTGCAGGTGCTCCAGTTCGACTGGGCGTCGGAGAGCGTGCGGGAGGTGCTCGGGCCGACGGAGGGGACCGCGAGCGAGGCGGCGGAGCGGTGCCTGGGGGTGCTGCGGAGGTTCTCCGACGACGTGACGGAGCTGGTGCGGGCCGAGACCGTGGACTGGATGGTGGAGTTCGGCGCGGGGGCCGCGCCGCTGGCCATGCAGTCCGGCGGGGGCGGGGCCGTGCCGGGCCCCGCCCGCGAGCCCGGCGCGGCCCCGGGGCGCTTCCCCCTGCCGCCCGGGGCCCGGCCGAACATGCCGCGCCAGCGGCCGCCGGAGCCGCGCTGAGGCGAGGGCCCCACACGGCGCGGTGATCCGCCGCGGCAGCGGCACGGCCGGCGGCTAGCTGTAGATGATCATTGAGCCCTGGGCCAGGCTGCGGGTCGTGGCCGCGTGCAGGCCGAGCCAGACGTGGCGTTCGCGGGCGAACGGGCTCGGGTCGTGGGGCGGCGGCGGGGCCGGTTCCTCCAGGGTCGTCGGGGACCGCGGCGGGGCCGGGGGCAGCGGCGGGTTCGCGGGGTCTATGCCGATGGACGGCGCCACGAACTCCAGCTCGCGCAGCAGGGCGTGGGAGGACCCCAGCGGCCCGCCGCCCGCGAGCAGCTCGTCGTTGGCGAGCGGCGCCGGGAAGTCCACGGGCACGTACGCCCCGGCGTGGTCGTAGTGCCACACCAGGTGCGACTGCTGGGCCGTCGCGTCGAACATCTCCAGGAGCTGCTCGTAGTCCCCGCCGAGCTCGTCGACCGGCGTGACCTCCAGGCCGCAGACGCGCAGCAGGTACGCGCGCCGCAGGAAGTGCAGCGCGTCGTAGTCGAAGCCCGCGACCGGCGCCACGTCGCCGGACAGGCCCGGCATGTACGCGTAGACGGGGACCGTCGGCAGTCCCGCGTCGGTCAGCGCCTTGTCGTACGCGGCGAGTTCCTCCGCGAAGGGGTTGTCGGGGCTGTGGCACAGCACATCGACGAGCGGGACGAGCCACAAGTCGCAGGCCAAGAAGGGCTCCTCGGGTCAGAACGTCGAACGTCGGACGACGTGGGGGTTCGGACGGGACGGGTGGGGGGTCGGTCGAGCGCTCGGGGGCGGACGCGGGTGGCGGAGGGGGCGGACGGGCGGACAGGGGGCGTACGCGGGGGTTCGCTACCGTGCGTGTTGTTCCCGCAGCGTAGTGGCAGCGGGGCCGCTCAGGATCCCCCTTGCACGTCCCAGATCCACACCCCGTCTACCCACTTTCCGCGCTGTCCAAGGAGGTCGTCGAGCGTGCTGCGCAGCGCCACGTCGGCGGCCTGCGGGGCGAGCACGACGACGCCCGCGTTCCAGTACCGCAGGTCCTCGCGCACGGCCCGGCGCCAGGCGTCCGTGGCGCGCACGGCCCGGCCCGTGCCCCGGATGTCGCGCAGCAGGTTGGAGGTGTTGCGGGGCGGGGCGCCGTAGATGCCGACGCGGTCCGGGCCCCAGGGCCCGTTGAAGTACCCGCCGGGGAGCCGGAAGCCCAGGCCCGCGGCGGTCTGCCAGTGCAGCGCCTCCGCGTAGCCGGGGTCGGGCAGCGGCACCGGGACGAGGGTCTCCCCCGCCGCCGTGTCGACGTACCGCTTCCAGGTGCCGTCGGCGATGAACGCCGGGACCTCGATCCGGTCCACGGCCTTCAGGGGCAGCGGTACGAGGGGCAGCAGGGCGGCGGCGACCGCGCCGAGGCCCGCGTACCGCAGGACGGCGGCCCGGGTGCGGCCCTTCGTGGACGCCCACCCCGGCGCCCGCCGCGTGCGCACGAGCAGCCGCTCGATCGCGAGCGCCACGAGCATGCCGAGCGCCGGAGCGCACACCATCGCCACGCGCCCCTCGATGACCGACTCGAAGAGCGGCCGGTCGGAGAGCAGGGCCCACGGCCCCGGCAGGACCACGTCCGTCAGCGGGATGCGGAACTTCGGGCCCAGGGACAGGAACGCCGCCGCGACCGCGGTGAACGCCAGCGCCTGCACCGCCGGACGCCGCCACAGCCACACCACGATCACCAGGGCGAGGACGACGAGCGGCCAGCCGTAGAAGGCGTTCTGCTCGGTCGGGTTCATCGAGAGCGAGGCGGCGCTCTCCGCGTCGCCCGCGAGGGAGCGCTCGGCGAAGGACAGCAGGGCGAGCGGGCTGTTGCCCGCGTTGTCGCCGTGCAGCACGCTCTTGTAGCTCTGCGGCCCGAAGAACTGCCACCACAGCGGGAAGGCGACCAGGGGCAGACAGACGCCGATGCCGATCGCCAGGCCCCGCGCGAGGGGGCGCCAGGCGGCGCGTGCGACATCGCGGCGCACCACCGCGTACGCGACGGTGAAGAGCACCATCCCCATCGCCGCGAGCAGCAGCGGCTCCTCGCCGAGGAAGATCTGGTACGTCGTGAACAGGCCGAGGACGACGCCGTCCCGTACGACGTGACGGCCCTCGCACAGGCGCAGCGCCCGCTCGATGATCAGCGGGATCATGAACAGGACGATGAAGTTCGGGTGCGCGTGCGCGTGGCTGACCATCGGCGGCGCGAAGGCGGCGAGCGCCGCGCCCACGGCGGCGGCTCCCCGGTGCCGCACGAGACGTCTGCGCAGCAGCCAGTACCAGGCGGTCGCGGTGGCGGCGAGGCCCAGCGTCATCGCCACGTTCAGGCTGACGGCCGGGCCGAGCGTCCAGGTCACGGGGGCCAGCGGGACGGACAGGCCGAGCATGACCGTGTTGGCCATGAGGTTCACGCCGTCCGGGGCGTTCTGGAACGTGGTGAACAGGGGGTTGTCGAGGTGCCTCACGTTGTGGGCGGTGACCTCGAAGAACCACTCCCACTGGTTCTGGTCCTGGAGGGCGTGCGGCAGGTAGCGGGTGTCCGGGGAGATCCAGCGCCGCGCGTACAGGGCGGTCGACGCGACCAGGAACAGGGCGGCGACGAGCAGGTCGGCGGGGCGCAGCGCGCGGGCGCGGAGCGCGGTCAGCTCGGCCAGGACGCGGACGTAGTCCGTGGGCCGCACCTTGGAGCCCTCCTGGTGCGACCACTGCACCGGCACCTCGGCGACCGGCCAGCCCTGGGCGCGGAAGTGGTGCAGGATCTCGACGTCGATGCCCCAGCCGCGCAGCCGTGACGCGGCGAAGGCCGCGCGGGCCCGGTCGCCGTCGAACAGCTTGAATCCGCACTGGGTGTCGCGGATCCCGGGGACGGCGACCGTGCGTATCAGGAAGTTCCCGCCCCGGCCGAGCAGCTCGCGCAGCCGGTGCTGGTGCACGCCGATGGTCGCGCCGGGCCGTGCCCGGGAGCCGACCGCCGCCGCGTTCCCTTCGGCGAGGGCCTTCTCCAGGACCTCCAGCTCCTCGATGGGCGCGGCCAGGTCGGCGTCCGTGACCAGGACGCGGCGGCCGTACGAGGCGAGGACGCCCTGGCGCAGGGCGTGGCCCTTGCCGCGGTTCCTGCCGCCGCGGACCAGCTGGATGCGCGGGTCGGCCGCGGCGGCCGCGGCGGCGATCTCCGCCGTGCGGTCCGTGGACCCGTCGTCGACGACGATCAGCTCCCACGCCGGGGGCTCGGGGGCCGCGTCCAGATAGGCGCGGACGGCCTCCAGGGTGGGGGCGAGGCGGCGCTCCTCGTTGAAGGCGGGGATGACGACGCTGAGGTCCACGGCGGTCATCCGGAAGCCCGCTCGTCGTCCCCTGCGGCCAGCGTCTCGATGAGCTTCAGGGAGTGCGCGTTGTACTGCGCGACGATCGCGTGCGCGGCGAGCGGGTCGCGGCGCGACACGGCGTCCACGAGCTCCGTGTGCCGCGACCACAGGCGGCCGCGCAGGTCGCCGCCGCGCTCCGCCTCGCGGCGCAGGTGCGGGACCGCGCACACCCAGGACTTCACGCGCAGGCGGTGCAGGAAGTCGGCGAGGTAGGCGTTGCCGAAGAGGGCGCTCAGCTCGCGCCAGAAGCGCAGGTCGTAGCCGATGAGGACGGTGAGGTCGCCGGCGGCGGCCGCGCGGGCCGCCTCCTCGCCGCGGCGGCGCACCGACACGAAGCCGCCCGACGGGACGGTGCGGCGCTCCGCCGTCACCGCGAGGTCGCGGAAGATGCCGTCGGCGACGAGGCCACGGGCCTCGATCATGCCGCGGTAGTCGGTGAGCGAGTGCTCGTGCACGCGGAAGCCGCGGTGCTGCACGGAGTCCAGGAGGCCCTGTGCGGAGAGGTTCACCAGGGCCTCGCGGACCGGGGTCGCGGAGACGCCGTACTGCTCGGCTATCTCCTTCACCGTGAACTCCTGGCCGGGCACGAGGCGGCCCGCGAGGATCTCGTCGCGCAGGGCGTCGGCGATCTGCTGGCGCAGGGTGCTGCGGATGACGGCGGGGCCGTCGGGTCCGGGCATGGTTGGTGGCCTCCCCCTGCGTGGTCGTGTCCGGGTCCGCTCGGACGACGTGGTAGGCGTCGTCGCTTACGAGCACGTCAGACTACGCGGTCGGGGTTCCGCCCCCGGAGCCCCGCCCGCCCTCGTACCCGGGCGGGGGCGAGGGCGGGCGGGTGCGGGAAGGGCCGTCGCCGGGGTCAGGCCACGTGGGTGTCGGCGATGTCCAGGGCGCGGTCCAGGGCGGCGAGGCCGGCCTTCGCCTCGGCGTCCGTGATGGTGCAGGGCGGCACCACGTGCGTCCGGTTCATGTTCACGAAGGGCCACAGGCCGTTCGCCTTCGCGGCGGCGGCGAACGCGGCCATGGGGGCGTTGGCCTCGCCGGTCGCGTTGTAGGGCACCAGCGGCTCCCGGGTCTCCCGGTCCCGTACGAGCTCCAGGGCCCAGAACATGCCGACGCCCCGCACCTCGCCCACGCTCGGGTGGCGCGCGGCCAGGTCGCGCAGGCCGGGGCCGATGACGTCGGCGCCGACGCGCGCCGCGTTCTCGACCACGCCCTCGTCCGCCATGACGGTCAGCGTCGCGACGGCGGCGGCGCAGGCCAGCGGGTGGCCGGAGTAGGTGAGGCCGCCCGGGTAGGGCCTGCGGGCGAAGGTCTCGGCGATCGCCGACGAGATCGCCACGCCGCCCAGCGGCACGTACCCGGAGTTCACGCCCTTGGCGAAGGTCAGCAGGTCCGGTACGACGCCGTCGTGGTGGTCCACGGCGAACCACGCGCCGGTGCGGCCGAAGCCCGCCATGACCTCGTCCAGGATCAGGACGATGCCGTGCCGGTCGCACAGCTCGCGCACGCCCGCGAGGTAGCCGGGCGGCGGGGGCATGATCCCCGCGGTGCCGGGGATGGTTTCGAGGATGATCGCCGCGATGGTCCCGGGACCCTCGAAGGCGATGGTGTCCTCCAGGTGCGTCAGGGCCCGCTCGCACTCCTGGGTCTCGTTCTCGGAGTAGAACGGGGACCGGTAGAGGAACGGCGCCCAGAAGTGCACGACGCCCGCCGACGCGGTGTCGGACGGCCAGCGCCGCGGGTCGCCGGTGAGGTTGATCGCGGCGGCGGTGGCGCCGTGGTACGAGCGGTACGCGGAGAGCACCTTGGGGCGGCCCGTGTGCAACCGGGCCATGCGGGTGGCGTTCTCGACGGCCTCGGCGCCCCCGTTGGTGAAGAAGATCTTGTCCAGGTCGCCCGGGGTGCGCTCGGCGATCAGCCGGGCCGCCTCCGAGCGGGCCTCGATCGCGAACGCCGGGGCGAACGTGGCCAGGCTCGCGGCCTGCTCCTGGATCGCGGCGACGACCTTGGGGTGCTGGTAGCCGATGTTCGTGTAGACGAGGCCGCTGGTGAAGTCGAGGTAACGGTTGCCCTCGTAGTCCCAGAAGTACGAGCCGTCCGCGCCGGCCACCGCGAGCGGGGTGATCAGTTCCTGGGCCGACCAGGAGTGGAAGACGTGCGCGCGGTCGGTTGCGGCGACCGCTGCGCCGAGCTGGGGGTTGGGCTGAGGGGTCATGGGGGCGAGGGTAGGTGTCCGGAATGCGGCCGGGACATGGGCGCGGTGTCTGGCACCCGCCGCATAACGCGACAACCTGTCGCCCGCGGGGGCCCGGGGGCGCCGGGCCTCAGTCGTCCGGGGCCGGCCGGGCCCGGGGCCTGCCGCCCGGGCAGGTGATGTCGTAGGTCAGGTCGTCGGCGTCCTCGGCACCGTCCCCGTCGTCGCTGGGCTCCGCCTCCAGGCGGGCCGCCCGCCCCGGCCCCCGCACCACGTCCTCGTCGAAGTGGTAGCCGTCCGCCGGGCTCCAGGACACGAGGTACACCGTCCCGCCGGGGCGGCACTCCACCGTGGCCGTGCCCCCGGTGAAGCGGACCGTCGACCGCTCGGGGGCGTGCGGGTGCGGGACCCCGGACGGCTTCGGCGAGCGCGCCGGGCCCGGGCTCGAAGGGCCAGAGCTCGAAGGGCCAGAGCTCGAAGGCCCCGGCCTCGAAGGCCCAGGCCTCGAAGGCCCCGGGCTCGAAGGCGCCGCGCTCGACGTCCCCTCCGCCGCGAGCGCCCTGCGCACCGCGCCCTCGTCCAGCGGACGGCTGTGCGCCGCGCCTCCGCCGTCCGCGCTCGCCAACTGCCAGGCGCCCAGGGCTCCCGCGGCCGTGCCGACCGCCACCCAGGCCATCGTGCCCGCGGCACTCCACCACTTCCGCATCCGTCCACCCTCCCCCGCCGTTCCCTAACGGCCGGTTAAGACCCGGGTCGAGAACCCGCCCGAGGACCGGTCGGCGGGAAACCGATGGTGAACCGGGCCCGAACTCCTGGCTACCGTGGCCCCCATGGCCCATCTTCTCGTCGTGGAGGACGACCCCCAGCTGCGCGAGGCCCTGCTGCGGGCCCTGCGGGACAAGGGGCACGCCGTGGTGACGGCGCCCACGGGCATGGCGGGGCTCGACGCGGCCGTGACGCACCCGCCGGACCTGGTCGTCCTCGACCTGGGCCTGCCGGACGTGGACGGGGCGCAGGTGCTGCGGATGCTGCGCGCCGTCAGCGACGTACCCGTCATCGTGGCGACGGCCCGCGACGAGGAGCCGGAGATGGTGGCGGCCCTGGGCGACGGGGCGGACGACTACATCGTGAAGCCGTTCGGCGCCGCCCAGTTGGACGCCCGCGTCAAGGCGGTGCTCCGGCGGCTCGGCGCGGGCGCGGCCGAGGAGCCGCTGCGGGTGGGCGGCCTCACCGTGGACCCGGCCGCGCGCGAGGTGACCCTGGACGGCGCGGCCGTGGACCTCACCCCGCGCGAGTTCGACCTCCTTGCCCATCTGGCCCGGCGCGCGGGCCGGGTGGTGTCGCGGCGCGAACTCCTCGCCGAGGTCTGGCACCAGCCGCTCGGCGGCGCCGACAAGACCGTCGACGTCCATCTGTCGTGGCTGCGCAGGAAGCTGGGCGAGACCGCGCAGGCCCCGCGCTATCTGCACACCGTCCGCACGGTGGGCGTCAAACTCGCCGCCCCCGAGCCGTCGTAGGGCCCGGCCGCCATGCGCCGTCGCCTGCTCCTGCTGACCGCCGCCACGACCGCCCTCGTCCTCACCGCCCTGCTCGTCCCCCTCACCCTGCTCACCCGCAGCCACGCCGCCGACCGCGCCACCGCGGAGGCCACCGCGCGGGCGCAGTGGGTGGCGCACGCCATCGGGCCCGCCCTCGCCTCCCGGAAGGAGCGGCCGACCGCCGAGCAGACCGTGGAGAGCGTCAACGGCCCAGGGCTTCCGCGCACTTCACTCATCCTGGGCAGCGGCGCGACCGTCGGCCCCGGGCCCGCCGAGGTCACCGACGCCGTCCGGCTCGCCCGCACCGGCCGGGCGTTCACCTACGAGCCCTCGTCCGGCGGCCGTCAGGTCCTCGTCCCCGTGCACGGCGCCGCCGACGGCACCGCCGTCGTCCAGGTCACGCTCACCGGCAAGCAGCTGTACGCGGGCACCCTGACCTCGTGGCTCGTGCTCGCCGGGATCGGCGTCGGGCTCGTGCTGCTCGGCCTGCTGCTCGCCGACCGGCTCGGGGCCCGCCTCGTGGGCGCGACCCGGGGCCTGGCCAGGACCGCCGACCGGCTCGCCGCCGGGGACCTGTCGGCCCGCGCCGCCCCGGAGGGCCCGCCCGAGCTGCGGCTCGTCGCCGCCGAGCTGAACCGGCTCGCCGCCCGCATCGACGACCTGCTCACCGCCGAACGCGTCACCGCCCGCGAGAACGCCGCCGACCTCGCCCACCGCCTGCGCACCCCGGTGGCCGCGCTGCGGCTCGACGCGGAGACGCTGCGGGACCCGGAGGAGGCCCGGCGCATCGCGGCGGACGTGCTCGCCCTGGAGCGCAGCGTCGACGACGTCATCCGCAAGGCCCGCCGCCCGCTGCGCGCCGCCCCGGGCGCGGACCTGGCGGCCGTGGCCCGCGAACGCGCCGCGTACTGGCAGCCGTTGGCCGAGGACCAGGGGCGCAGCGGCGCCGTCGACACACCGGCCGGCGGCCTCACCGTGCCCGTTCCGTACGACGAACTCGCCGCCTGCCTGGACGCGTTGATCGGCAACGTGCTCGACCACACGCCCCAGGGGACCGCCTACCGCGTCGCCGTCACCACCGGGCCCGACGGCCGCGCGCGCCTCACCGTCAGCGACGAGGGGCCCGGCTTCCCCGGCTCCTGCGCCCGGGCCGCCGCGCGCGGCACCAGCGGCGGCGGGTCGACGGGCCTCGGCCTGGACATCGCCCGGCGCACGGCGGAGGACGCGGGCGGCTCCTTCACCGTCGAGCACCGCCCGACCCGCGTCACGCTCGCCTTTCCCCCTCCGGCGCCCCGGGACCGCCCGCCGCCCGTGGGAACGCGACCCGCACCGCCCGCGCCCAGCGGTTGATCCCGAGCTCCGGCCGCACCGCCGCGAGGCCGCCGCAGTACTTGGTGAACTCCGCGGCCCGCAGTCCGTACCGGTGCAGGACCCGGTCCGCCTCCGTCAGCCTGCCGCGCGTCTTGGTCTCGACGAGGACGAGCCCGCTGTCGGCCGTCGCCGTCCGGCCCGTCGCCACGTCCCGTACGACCAGTGCGGCGTCGCAGGTGATCCGCTGGCCGTCGGCCACGAACGTCGCCCGCCGGTAGTGCGTGACCAGGGAGGGCGTCAGGGAGGCCGGCGCCTCCACGCCGTACGAGCCGCGGAGCACCCCGGCGAGGAAGCCGCGCCGGGTGTCGTCGAGCGCGTGCGCGTCGCCCTCCATGCGCTGGCGGTGCTTGACGGTCTCGCCGCGCCCGGTCTTCAGCTTGATCTCGAACTGCCGCTCCCCGCTGTCCTGATAGACCCGCTCCCGTATGCGGTAGCGCAGTCTGCGGCCCTGCCGGTGGTCGTGGAAGGTGCCGAGGCCCGGGGTGTCGTAGTACGTCGAGTGGTAGCCGAAGCTGCGGCGGCCGCCGATGCTCAGGGCCCGGAAGGGGCCGCCGCGCCGGCGCGGGTCGGTGAGCAGCGCGGCGAAGTCCTCGAAGACCTCGACGGGGACCAGATAGCCGTGGTCGTAGCGGGCGAGCAGCTCCGCGCGGGCGTTCAGCTCGGCGAGCGAGACGGGGTGCGCGGCGAGCGCGGCGCGGCTCAGGGCACGAAGGGCAGGGTTCACGCGGGCTCCTAGCTGAGACGTGCGGCCGGTCGTGACGTCGTACTCGTATCCGTACTCGTACTCGTACTCCGAGTGAACGGGCGGGAGCCCTCCGTGAGTTCCGGCTGCCGGAACCGGACTTCCAGCACCATGAGGTCGCGGACGAAGTCCACTTCGTGGACGGTCCAGCCGAGCGGCCGCCCGACGCGGCGCTCCAACTCGGCGCGCAGGGCGCCCTCCTCGCGGTACACGGCGTCGAGGGTGACGACGGCGCGGCGGTCGCGGGCGTACAGGCGCGGATGGTCGGCGACGTACATGACGAGCAGGAGCACGGCCGCGAGGCCCGCGGCGGTCAGCAGGGGCAGGCCGGGGAGCCCGCACAGGAGCCCGAGGACGAGCGTCGTGAAGTAGTACGCGACCTCCTGGTGCCGCACGGCGTCGGAGCGGAGCCGGACGATCGAGAGCACGCCGAAGAGCCCGAACCCCAGCGCGAGGCCACCCCCCTTGGCCTCCGAAAGGGCGGCGACGACCGAGAACAGCGCGACGTTCAGGGCCAGATACGCGGGCACCAGCTCGCGCCGGTGGTGGCGCGGATAGAAGACGGCGAAGGTCAGCAGCGCGACGGCCGCGAGGTCGAGGCCCAGATGGGCGGCGAGTGTCTGCGAGTCCATGCGCCGGACGCTAGGCGGGCGCGGGTTAAGGGGGCTCCTGGCGGGCGTTAAGGCCCCACGCGAAGCCCTTTGCAGGATCCATTGACAGTATGCTGTCGTAATGACAGCATACTTACATACCCGCTCGGGCAGCGGCCCGGGTACGGGAGTCCGGCACTGGAGGTCACCATGAGCAAGGCCGTTCACCTCGCCGTCTACGACACGCTCGCCGACTGGGAGACCGGGTACGCCACCGCGTTCCTCGCCCGCACCGGCCGCACCGTCCGCACGGTCGCCCTCACCGCCGACCCCGTCACCAGCATCGGCGGCGTCCGCGTCGAGCCCGACCTCACGCTCGACGCGCTGCGCCCCGAGGACAGCGAGCTGCTCATCCTGCCCGGGGCCGACCTGTGGGACACCGGGGACGGCCTCGCGCCGTTCGCCCGCACCGCCCGCGCGTTCCTCGACGCGGGCGTGCCCGTCGCCGCGATCTGCGGGGCCACGGCGGGGCTCGCCCGCGAGGGGCTGCTCGACGACCGCGCCCACACCAGCGCCGTGTCGATGTACCTGGACGCGACCGGCTACCAGGGCGCGGACCGGTACGTCGAGTCCGACGCCGTCACCGACGGCGACCTGATCACCGCGGGGCCCACCGAGCCCGTCGCGTTCGCACGCGAAGTCCTCAAGCGCATGGGCGCGTTCGAGGGCGAGAAGCTCGACGCCTGGTACCGGCTCTTCCACGACTCGGACCCGGCCGCGTACGAGACGCTGAACTCATGAGTTCCCCGAACGACGGCGGTTCCGCGAGTGGCGGCGAGCGCGCCGCCCAGGACCTGCTCAGCCGCACCGCACTCGGTGTCTTCCGGCTCAACGGCCAGTTCCTCGGCGTCTCCGAGGAACTGGCCCGGCCCGCCGGGCTCACCGCCGCCTGGTGGCAGGTGCTCGGCGCCGTCCTGCGCGAGCCGCTGCCGGTGGCCTCCGTCGCCCGCGCCATGGGCATCACCCGGCAGAGCGTGCAGCGCGTCGCCGATCTGCTCGTGCGCCGCGGGCTCGCCGAGTACGCGGAGAACCCCGCGCACCGCCGCGCCAAGCTCCTGCGCCCCACCGAGGAGGGGCGCGCGGCCGTCGCGAGGATCCAGCCGGGCCACGCGGACCTCGCCGCGCGGCTCAGGGACGCGCTCGGCGCGGAGCAGTTCGAGCAGACCGCGCTGGCCCTGGAGCGGCTTTCGGACGCCCTCGCAGGACTGGAGCCGTCCGTTACGCAACCGTAGAGGCAAGCCCGGGGCGGCCCTCCTCACCCCGCACTGTCCTCGCCGGGGGCGACGGGGGTCCGGCTTCTCCGCCCGCTCCCGCGCGGGCACCACGGCCAGGAGCAAGCCCTGGGGCACGTCAGGCACGCGCTCGCTCCCCCCAGGAGAAGCGTGGCGTGGTTCCGGCGGCCCCGTAGCCGGGCCAGTCCTCTTCCAGCCATGCCGCGCACAGGCGGGCACCCTCGACGCAGTTGGCGAGGAGGCCGACGTGGATGCCGGGGCAAGTGTCGAGGTGCTCGCGGTAGGCCGCGTACAGGTCCGGGAACTCGTAGTCGTCCACGAGCTCGTCATGGTCATCCGTGGTCATGTGAGCACGCCCTTCATCGCCTCGTGCGCGCCCAAGTAGGCCGTGAGCAGGTCGGCGGGGTCGGTGAGGACGAGCGGGGCGGTGGGGGCGACGATCCAGGAGCGGGTGCGGACGGTGAGCGGAGCGACGACGGCGGGGTCCGGGGCGGCGATGCAGTCGCCGCGGCCGAGGGCGGTGGACTGCGGCGCGTACCAGGACTCGGCGGTGTCCGGGGGGACGAGGGCTTCGACGTGGGTCACGGTGTGCAGTACGGGCCCGAGCAACGCGCCGTCCGCGCGCAGGCGGTGGACAGCTCGCCAGCCGAGACGCTGCGGCATGCGCACCACGTCCCAGGCCCTGCCGACAGGGACCGGCGCGAGGTCGCCGCGGTCCCACGCCGCAAGCGCCCTGCGGATGTCGGCTTTCGCTTCCGCGAGCCAGGTGACGGCGCACGCGGTCGCCTTGGTCTCGGCCATGTCGACTCCCACCAGTCGGCCACGCCCCGGGGCCGTGACGGCGATCGCCGGGGCTCTTGTTGATCTGGCCAGCGTCCTGTGCCGGGTGGGGGCGACTCGATCCCCCACCGGTAATCTCACGGTGAGATGGAATCTCATCCCGTTCGTGAATACCGGGAGCCGCCCCATGGGGACCGCGCTGGAGCCGATCCAACTGCCCAACTGGGCATGGGAACGCGCCGAGGTGCGCCAAGCCCTCAGGACCCGCGACATGGGCGCCGTCTTCCGGCACGTGCAGCAGTACGCCGGTGCCAGCCAAGCTCGCATCGCGACCGCGACCGGCATGACGCAGGCCCGTGTCTCCGAGATCATCAGCGGGCGCCGGGAAGTGTCGCGGCTGGACGTGTACGAGCGGATCGCTGACGGGCTCCACATGCCGGACGACGCCCGGCACCTGCTTGGCCTTGCCTCCGCCCGGGAGCGGCGGACGGGCGGGGCCGCGTTCGACCTCGCGGCGTTCCCGGAAGTGGTGCGCGTGTACGCAGCGCAGAACTCGGCGGCGGAAGAGATCCAACAGCATGCCCGTGAAGCAACGGAGCTGGATGTCCTCGCGGTGCGCGGGCTCGGGCTGCTCGGCCTGAACGACAGCCTGTTACGCGCTTGCCTCCCGCGCGATCGGGGCGGCAAGGGTCTCCGCGTCAGGGTCGCTCTCCTCGCCCCCGACAGCACCCCCCTGGTGCGCCGCGCGGCGGAGATCGGGGAGTCCGCGGAGTCCCTCGCTTCCGGGGTGCGGCTCACCGAGGCGCGGCTCCGCGAGCTGGCGGACGTGGGCGACGTCAGCGTGTGGCAGTACAGCGTGCTTCCGACGTGGCGGCTCATCCGTGCCGACGGGACGATGTTCGTCGGGGCCTTCGACGCCGGCTGGGAAGGACACGAGTCGGCGTTGTACAAGGTGGTGGAGACCCCGCACGGCCCTCTGTACCGAGGGTTTCGACGGATGTTCGAGGCAGTCGTCGACGGCGCGCAGCGCGTGGTCTGACGAGGAGGGAACCGCAGATGATCGAAGCGGAGCTGAAGGCACGCGTCCGTGAGCCGGAGCAGGTCGTGCGGCGACTGGACGAGCGTGCGACGGCGCGGGTCGAGGTGTACAGGGACACGTATTACGACCGGCCGGACGGCTCGTTGGAGAAGGCGGGCGAGGAACTGCGGGTGCGTACCGTGCACGGCGCGGACGACACCCGCACGGTGCTCACGTACAAGGGCGCGGCAGTCGACGAGGAGTCCGGGTCGAAGCCCGAGTACGAGACCCGTGTCGAGGACGCCGGGCAGGCACACGCGATTCTGCGAGGGCTCGGGCATGTGGAGCTGATCGCGTTCGAGAAGCGGTGCCGGAACTACGACTTCGAGGCCTACGGCCGGCAGATGCTCGCCACGCTGGTGCGCGTGCCGGAGATCGACGGCACCTTCCTGGAGGTCGAGACGCTCGTCGACGAGGCAGACGTGGCCGCGGCCCTGGAGGACATCCGGGCGACGCTAGCCGACTTCGGCATCAGCCCCGAGGACTTGACCAAGGAGACGTACACGGGCGCGGTCGCCGAGCGGCGCAGCTGAATCCCGAGACGTGCCGAACCCCGAGACACGCTGAGGCGGCCCCGCCCTCCCGAAGGGGAACGGGGCCGCAGTTCGCCGGGCGGAAGGCCTGCCCGCTGACGTGGGGGATGACGGCGTGGTCGACGGTGGGCAGCGGGACGGTACGGTCTGGCACGGGGCTGACTTCTGGTGGTGCAGGGGTCGGATCAGGCCACGTCCGGTGGTGGAGTCACCGCGGCGGAGCCGCTCGCCGTCTCACGGATGTGTCACAGATTCCGTCGACGGCTGCGGAGAAGGCGCCCATGATGTGGGCTAGACGGATCTGAGAAGGCGCAGATGGACCGCGTAGACGGTCCGTAGACTTCTCGGTCTGTTGCATGGCGGTACACGCACAGTGGCCGCCGGGAAAGTGGCTGGAACTGGGGGAGGACGGCGCCGCGATGGCCATGGAGAAACTGGGCCCGGGGGAACCGCAGCGGATAGGCGCCTACCGCCTGCTCGCGCGGCTCGGCGCGGGCGGCATGGGGCAGGTGTACCTGGCACGTTCCGGCCGGAACCGCACGGTCGCCGTCAAGCTGGTGCGCGAGGAGCTCGCCGCGCAGGAGGAGTTCCGCAGCCGCTTCCGGCAGGAGGTGCAGGCCGCGCGGCGCGTCGGCGGCGCGTGGACGGCGCCGGTGCTCGACGCCGACACGGAGGCCGCGATCCCGTGGGTCGCCACCGGGTACGTCGCCGGGCCCTCGCTGCAGACCGTCGTCTCGCACGACCACGGCCCGCTGCCCGAGCGCTCCGTGAAGATCCTCGCGGCCGGGCTCGCGAACGCCCTCAAGGACATCCACGCCGCCGGGCTCATCCACCGCGACCTCAAGCCGTCCAACGTCCTGGTGACCATCGACGGGCCGCGCGTCATCGACTTCGGGATAGCCAGGGCCCTGGAGACGGTCACCGACGGCGGCCTCACGCGCACCGGCGCGCTCGTCGGCTCTCCGGGGTTCATGGCGCCCGAGCAGGTGCGCGGCGACCGCGTCACCGAGGCGGCGGACGTCTTCTGCCTGGGGTCCGTGCTCGCGTACGCCGCGACGGGCGCGCTGCCCTTCGGCACGGCCAACAGCGGTGTGCACGCGCTGATGTTCCGCATCGCCCAGGAGGAGCCGGACCTGGAGCCGGTGCCGGAGTCGCTGCGCGACCTCATCGAGCACTGCCTGGCCAAGGCGCCGGGAGACCGGCCCTCCCTGGACGACGTCCTGGACCGGACGGGCGCCGGGGACACGGTCTTCGAGGGGAAGTCCCGCGAGCCGTGGCTCCCCGGGGCCCTGGTCGCCCAACTCGGGCGGCACGCGGTGCAGTTGCTGGAGGCCGAGGACCCGGAGGCGGAGCCTTCGGCGGAGCCGGGCGAGGCCGCGGGTGCCGCCGGGCCAGGTGCCGCCGGAGCCGCGGGCGCCGCCGGAGCCGCGGGCGCCCCCGGGGCCCCAGCCGCCGCGGGAGCCGCAGCCGCCGCGGGAGCCGGGGCCGCCGCGCCCGACGGCCCGCAGCCGCCCGCGGAAGGCGCCCCGCCCCAGCCCGCGGCACCGCCCGCCGCCGCGCCCGGCACCCCCGGGCAGCCCGACACCCCGCCGCCGCCCGGCGTGCCCGGCCACGGCTCGGTCGACCGGCTGCCGACCATGGTCAGCGGGGCGCCGCCCGCGCCCCTGCCCCTCGCGCCCGCCGCCACGCCCGCGCCTCCGCCGGGCCACACCCCCGCCTACGCCTACCCCCACCAGCCCGCGGGCCCCGCCGGGCCCGCCGTGTACGGCTACCCGCACCCGCAGGGGCCGTACGGCACCGGCACCGGCACGCCCCCGTACGGCCCGCCGCCGCTCGACCCGCCGCGCCGCAGCGCCCGGTCCACGGCGCTGCTCGTCGTCGTGGCCGTCATAGTGGCCCTCGGCGCGGGCGGCACCGTGTACGCGGTGATGAAGGGCGACGGCGACCCGAAGGCGCGCGGCGACGGCAAGAACCGCGAGAGCACCGCCCCCAAGACGCCGGGCACCCCGTCCGACTCCGCGGGGCCCGCCTCGCCGACGCCGTCCCCGTCCGACGAGGACGACGACGGCACCGTCCCCGACAAGTACCTCGGCACCTGGAACGGCACCCTGTCCGGCGAGGCCGGGACCAGCACCCGCCGTCTGACCATCCAGCAGGGCGAGGTCGGCGACACCGTCCTGTCCCTGACCGCCGACGGCCCGCTCAAGGGCGGCGGCACCTACCACTGCGTGTTCCAGGGCACCTTGACCTCCGCGTCCGACAGCGAGCTCCAGATCTCCGCGACCACGGTCACCGTGGGCCCGGCCCGCACCTGCGAACCGGGCGCCCCCAGCGTCGTCAGCATCCTGCCGAGCGGTGAACTGCACCGGGTCAACACCGACGGCGGCAAGGCGCTCACGTACACCAAGGGCTGACCGGCCCGCGGGCGCGGGCCCCGTGGCCCGGGCCGCCGCCCGCCCCCCGTCGGCCGGGCGGCGGCCCCTGCCACCCGGCCGATTCCAACCCGCGGCGGCGTTGTCCCGCACCCCCTGCGCGTGCCGCGGGACAAAATCCGGTTTTGGCTCGCCCGCGGCTTCCGCCCGGCCGGACAGCGGAGTTGGGTGGGTGCCCGTCACGCAGGTACGGGGGCACGCGGGGGGATGCGTCGTGGGACGTCGCGAGAAGCCGATCGATCCGGCCGCGGGCCCTGTGGAGCGGTTCGCACACGAGCTGCGCGTGCTGCGCCGGAGGGCGGGCGCGCCCACGTACCGGGCGATGGCCGCCGACTCCGCGTACTCCGCCACCACCCTCGCCTACGCCGTCGCGGGCGAGAAGCTGCCGTCGCTGCCGGTCGCGCTCGCCTATGTGAAGGCCTGCGGCGGCGACCCCGGCTGGTGGGAGCGGCGCTGGCGCGAGGCCCGCGTCGAGGAGGCCGCGCACGGGTCCCGCGACGACGCGGAGGACGCCGATCCGCCCTACCGGGGCCTCGCCCGCTTCGACACCGGGGACCAGGAGCGCTTCTTCGGCCGCGACCGGCTCACCGCCGAACTCGTCGCCCTGGCCGGGGAGCACCGCGTCACGACCGTCTTCGGCCCCTCCGGCAGCGGCAAGTCGTCCCTGCTGCGCGCCGGGCTCATCCCCTCGCTGCGGCAGCCCGCGCCCCGCGCGGCCCGGCCCGCCGCGATCCGCCTGCTCACCCCGGGCCCCCGGCCCGTACGCACCCACGAGCGGCTCTTCGAAGCGGCCCCCGGCGACGGCGACACCTGGCTGGTGGTCGACCAGTTCGAGGAGGTCTTCACCCTCTGCCACGACGCGGGCGAGCGGCAGGAGTTCATCGACCGGCTCGTGGCCGCCCGCGCCCCGGCCCTGCGCCTGCGCGTGGTGCTCGGCGTGCGCGCCGACTTCTACGGCCGCTGTCTGCAGCACCGCAGGCTCGCCGACGCCATCCGCGAGGCCAATCTGCCGGTGGTCCCGATGAGCCCCGCCGAACTGCGCGAGGCCATCGTCAGACCGGCCGCCGCGCACGGCCTCATCGTGGAGCGCGCCCTCACCGCCCGGCTGATCGAGGAGACCCTGGACGAGCCGGGCTGTCTGCCCCTGACCTCCCACGCGCTCCTGGAGACCTGGCGCCGCCGCCAGGGCCGCACCCTGACGATGGCCGCGTACGAGGCGTCGGGGCGGGTCACCGGCGCGCTCGCCCGCACCGCGGAGGACCTGTACACCCGTCTGCCCGTCGACCAGCGGGAGCTGGCGCGCCGCATCCTGCTCCGTCTGATCACGCCCGGCGACGGGGTGCCGGACACGCGGCGGCCGGTGCGCCGGGCCGAGCTGGACGGCGGGGACGGCACGGGCGGCACGGGCGGCGACGGCACGGGCGGCTCGGACAGCGCAGACGCGGCGGGCGCGGGCGCCCCCCCCGCGGCCCGCGTCCTCGACCGGCTCGCCCGCGCCCGCCTGGTCACGCTCGACCACGACACCGCGGAGCTGACCCACGAGGCCGTCATCACCGGCTGGCCCCGGCTGCGCGGCTGGATCGAGGAGGACCGCGAGCGGCTGCGCTGCCACCGCCGCCTCACCGAGGCCGCCGAGGCCTGGCAGGAACTCGGCCGCGACGCCGGCGCCCTGTACCGGGGCACCCGCCTCGGCACCGCCGACGAGCACTTCCCGCGGGCCCACGCCCATCCCGAACTCACCGCCCTTGAACGGGACTTCCTCGCCGCGAGCACCGCCGCCCGCGACCAGGAGCAGCGCGCGGCGGCCCGCGTCACCCGCCGCCTCCGCCGGTTCACCACGGCCCTGTCCGTGCTGCTCGCCCTCGTCCTCGCCGCCAGCCTGATCGCCTGGCAGCAGAGCCGCGACAGCGACCGGGAGCGCGACCGGGCCCGTGCCGCGCAGCGCGTGGCCCAGTCCCGCCAGCTCGCCGCGCAGTCCGCGGCCCTGGCCGACAGCGACCCCGACCTGGCCTCGCTGCTCGCGGTGCGGGCCCACCGCACGGCCCCCACGCCGGAGGCCGCGGGCAGTCTGTACGCCGCCGCCGAGCTGCCGCTGCGGCGCCGCTTCACCGCCGCCGAAGGACCGGTCCTGTCGGTCGCGGTGAGCCCCAGCGGGCGCACCCTCGCCACCAGCGGCTACGACGGCACCGTACGGCTGTGGGACGCGACCACCGGCAGGCTGCGGGCCGACCTCAGCAGCGAGGCCGGTGACGTCTACGCGGTGGCGTTCAGCCCCGACGGGCGCACCCTCGCCGCCAGCGGCGACACCCGGGTCCGGCTGTGGAACGTCACCACCGGCACGGTGCGCCGGGCCTTCCCCCGCCACACCGACGCGGTGTTCACGCTCGCCTTCAGCCCCGACGGCCGCACCCTCGCCAGCGGCAGCGACGACGGCACCGTACGCCTCTCGGACACGGCGACGGGCCGGACCCGCGCCACGCTCCGGGGCCACAGGGGCGAGGTCTCCGGAGTCGCCTTCGGCCGCGCCGGGAACACCCTGGCCACCAGCGGCGCGGACCGGACCGTACGCCTGTGGGACACGGCAGGGGGCGCGCCGCGGGCCACCCTGCGGGGCCACCGCAGCGAGGTCTCCGCCATCGCCTTCAGCCGCGACGGCCGCACCCTGGCCAGCACCGGCTACGACCGGACCGTACGCCTGTGGGACGTGACGGAGCGGCGGACGCGGGCCGTCCTCAGGGGGCACACCGGCGAGGTCTCCGCCGCCGCGTTCAGCCGCGACGGGCACACCCTGGCCACCGGCGGCGCCGACCGGACCGTACGCCTGTGGAACACGGCCACCGGCCGCACCAGGACCGTCCTCACCGGCCACACCGCCGCCGTCTCCGGGATCGCCTTCGGGCCGGACGGGCACACCCTCGCCACCAGCGGCTACGACCGGACGGTGCGGCTGTGGGACACGGCACCGCGCACCCCGCACACCACGCTCACCGGGCAGGGCGCCCCGGTCGCCCTCGCGGCGTACAGCCCCAGCGGGCGGACCCTGGTCACCGGCGGCACCGACGGGGGCGTACGCCTGTGGAACCCGGCCACCGGCCGCACCAGGACCGTCCTCACCGACCGCACCGGGCCGGTCCTCGCGGTCTCGTTCAGCCGGGACGAGCGGACCCTGACGACCGTCAACGACACCCAGCGGGTGCGGCGCTGGGACGTGGCCACCGGCAGGCCGCGCAGCACGTCCGTCGACAGCCCCGAGGCCGTCGTGGCGGCGGCCATCAGCCCGGACGGCAGCACCCTCGCCGTCGTCACGGGGCAGCGCACGGTACGCCTGTGGGGCGTGGCCGCGGGCCGGTCCCGGACGGAGCTCGACCACCCGGGGGCCGTGCTCGCGCTCACCTTCAGCCGGGACGGGCGGACCCTCGCCACCGGCAGCGCCGACGGTTCGGTACGGCTGTGGGACGTCGGGAGCGGCACCCGGCGCACCACCCTGACCGGGCCCGCCGACGCGGTCGGCGCGGTCGCGGTCGGCCCCGACGGGCGCACGGTGGCCGCGGGCAGCGACGACGGCACGGTACGGCTCTGGGACACGGCCACGGGCCGGACCCGGGCCACCCTCACCGACCGCACGGGGCAGGTCCTCGCGGTGGCCTTCAGCCCCGACGGACGCACCCTCGCCAGCGGCGGCGCGGACAGCGCGGTCCGGCTGTGGGACGCGGCCACCGGCCACCTCCGTGCCCGGCTCGCCGGGCACGGCGAGGCGGTGCGCGCGGTGGCGTTCAGCCCCGACGGGCGGACCCTGGCCACCGGCGGCGAGGACGCGAAGGCCCGCCTGTGGCGGACCGACCTGCCCACGCCGGCCGGGGCGGTCCGGCGGATCTGCCACGCGGTCGGCCGCGACCTGACCCCGCAGGAGCGTGCGAGCTACCTGCCGGACCAGCGCCGCGGCCGCGCGTGCTGAATCACTAGATGAACGAGTTGATCTCGATCGTCTCGTCCCGGCCCGGACCCACGCCGATCGCGGAGATCGGGGCGCCGGACATCTCCTCCAGGGCCTTCACGTACGCCTGCGCGTTCTTCGGCAGGTCGCCGAAGGTCTTGGCCTTGGTGATGTCCTCGGACCAGCCCGGCAGCGTCTCGTAGACGGGCTTCGCGTGGTGGAAGTCCGTCTGGCTGTACGGGAGCTCCTCGACGCGCTTGCCGTCGATCTCGTACGCCACGCAGACCGGGATCTCCTCCCAGCCGGTGAGGACGTCGAGCTTGGTGAGGAAGAAGTCCGTCAGGCCGTTCACGCGGGTCGCGTAGCGGGCGATCGGGGCGTCGAACCAGCCGCAGCGGCGGTCACGGCCGGTGGTCACACCGCGCTCGCCGCCGATGGTGCGCAGCGCCTCGCCGTCCGCGTCGAACAGCTCCGTGGGGAACGGACCCGCGCCGACACGGGTCGTGTACGCCTTGAGGATGCCGATGACGCGGCTGATCTTCGTCGGACCGACGCCGGTGCCCGTGCAGGCGCCGCCCGCGGTCGGGTTCGACGAGGTGACGAACGGGTACGTGCCGTGGTCCACGTCCAGGAGCGTGCCCTGGCCGCCCTCGAACAGGACGACCTTGTCGTCGTCGAGCGCGTCGTTGAGGATCAGCGTGGTGTCGGCCACGTACTGCTTGATGTTCTCGCCGTGCTCCAGGAGCTGCTCGACGATCTGCTCCGCCTCGATGGCCCGGCGGTTGAACACCTTGGTGAGCAGCTGGTTCTTCTGCTCGAGGGCCGCTTCGACCTTCTGCTTCAGGATCGACTCGTCGTAGAGGTCCTGAACGCGGATGCCGGTGCGGTTGATCTTGTCGGCGTACGTCGGGCCGATGCCGCGGCCGGTCGTGCCGATCTTCCGCTTGCCGAGGAAGCGCTCGCCGACCTTGTCCACCGTCACGTTGTACGGCGTGATGATGTGCGCGTTTCCGCTGATCAGCAGCTTCGACGTGTCGACGCCGCGCTCGTTCAGACCGCTCAGCTCGGAGAGCAGGACCGACGGGTCGACGACGACACCGTTGCCGATGACAGGCACGCAGTCCGGGGAGAGGATCCCGGAAGGGAGGAGATGCAGCGCGTACTTCTGGTCGCCTACGACAACCGTGTGGCCGGCGTTGTTGCCGCCCTGGTAACGCACCACATAATCCACGGAGCCACCGAGCAGGTCAGTGGCCTTTCCCTTGCCTTCGTCACCCCACTGAGCACCGAGCAGCACGAGTGCGGGCACAGGCGTACACCCCTTCCGGGCGGGGCATGTCCAAGGTCAGGGGCCACGGCCAGGTGCCGTCGCCGCCGGTGTGGGTGTGCCTTGGTCGCCCCGGAATAGACGAAGCCCCTGGCGCAATAGCGCAAGGGGCTCTTGCACAAAGATGCTACCCGAGGACTAAAGAAAGGGCGCACGTGTCGGCTCGCGGCCAGCGCGATGACCTCATCGTGATCATCGACCCGGTCGCCCGGCGCACGGACGGCGAGTCCGTACGCATCGCCAAGGACGTGCTTGGCGCGGGCGCGGCGCTCAAGCTCTGTCTGCCCGAGGGGCCCGAGGAATTCGCCCGCGCCCTGGCCAGACGCGGCACGCGGCGGCCGGTCGTGGTCGGCGACGACGCGGCCCTCAGACGGGCCGTCGCCGTCCTGCACCGGGAGCGGGCCCTCGGCGCGACCGACCTGGCGGTCGTGCCCGTCGCGGGCACCACCACCGGGGTGCGCCTCGCCCGCGCCCTCGGCGTGCCCGCCGGGGCGGTCGCCGCGGCGCGCACCGTGCTCGACGGGGTGCCCCGGCGGCTCGACCTGCTCGTCGACGACCGCGACGAGGTCGTGCTCGGCGACGTGCGCATCCCCTCCCTCGACGCGGGCCTCGCCGACGGGCCCGGCGCCGAGCGGCACGGGCACGCCTGGCTGCGGACCTGCCAGTCCCTCGTGCGCACCCTCGGCGCGCGGCCCGCGGCGGGCCGGGCCGGGCCGTCCCGGCTGCGCGTCGAGGCGGACGGGGTGACCCTCGTCGACCTGGACCAGCCCGTCGAGGGCGTGTCCGTGAGGCCCGGCGGCGGGGGCCTCGCCCGGGTGGAGGTGCGGCCCTCGTCCGTCGGGGCCGGGGTCGCGCCCGTGGGGGCGCGGGCCCGCTCCGTGACGGTGTCGGGGCCGGACTTCCGCTACCGCGCGGACGGCGCGACGGCCGGCCCCGTCCGCACCCGCACCTGGACCGCCCGCCCCCAGGCCTGGCGCCTCACCCTCCCGGCGGACCGACCGCACTAGGCCTCCGCGGCCGGGGCCCGCCTTCGCCTTCGGGCGGAGTGGGCCCTTGCCGTACCCGGCAGTGCGGGACCGCTTCGGCATGCCCTGGACAAGCAGCCCCGCCATCCGGGCGGCGTACCGTGGCGGCGTGGCAACCGAAGATCTGGGGCGCACCCTGCGCCGCCTGCGTCGCTTGGCCTCGCTGAGTCAAGAAGAGCTGGCCGAGCGTTCGGACGTATCCGTCGACGTCATCCGCCAGCTCGAACAGGGGCGGAAACACTCGGCACGCCTGCCCACGCTGCACGCCCTGGCGAACGGCCTCGGCGTGGAGCTGACCACACTGCTGGGAGACCCGCCCGCCGTCTCCTCCACAGGCGAGAACGACGGACCGCGCTTCGTCGCGGTGCGCCGCGCCATCATGCCCACGCTCTGGGCGCCGGAAGCGCGGCCACCGGGGCCCGGCTTCTCGATGGCCCGGCTGCGCGAACAGATCGCGGAGGGCTGGACGCAGTACCACGCCGCCGAGTTCGACGCGGTGATGAAGGCCCTGCCGGACCTGATCTCGGACGCGCGCTCAGCCGCCGCGGCGGCGGGCGACACCGCGGACCGTGGGGCCGGTTTCGCGGCCCTCGGCAAGGCGCTTCAGCTCGCCGGGCACGTCGCCGTGCGGATGGGCAAGACCGACCTCGCCCTCATCAGCCTGGAGCGAGCGATAGATGCCGCTCGGCAGTCCTGTGACCCGCTGCTCGTGCCGATGGTCGTCAACTCCACTGCGTGGGCCTACCAGAGACAGGGACGCCTGGAGGACGCGCTCGGCATCGCCCTCCACGCCGCCGCCGACATGGCAGACGCAGGCCACACGGGCACGGCTGACGGCCTGAAGGTCTGGGGTGCCCTGACCATGAGCGCCGCCACGTCAGCCGCACGAAGCGGCGACTACGAGCGCGCGGCAGCGATGATGGAGACGGCCGAGAAGGAAGCCACCCGGGTCTCGAAGCTGCCCGACACTGGCGACAGCCGCATGGTCAGCGTCTTCAGCCCGTCGTCGGTCCGCATCGAACGCGTCCGTCTGGCGGTCCAGTACGCCCACCCGGAAGACGCGTTGAAGCTGGCCAAGGGCATGCGGCTGGCGAAAGACACACCGCCGTCGTGGCGGACGTGGCTGCTGCTCGACGTGGCGCGGGCCCACACCGATGTCGGGGATGCCGCCGGAGCGGTGAAGACCCTGGAGGCCCTGCGCCGGACCGCGCCGATGTGGATGCGGCACCACACGCTGGCGGTGGCCATCGTCCGGGACCTGTGGGCCCTGCCCAACCACCCTCCGGGGCTGCGCCCGTTGGCGGAGTTCCTGGGCATCGCCGATTAACGTCGCGAAAGTAGGACGCCACGTCCCTGGGTCTGTGCGTGGCGGGCCGGTTGCATGGCGAGGTGACAAGCACCCCGGCGACCGTGCCACCGGCCCCGGGGCGCGGCCGACTACCCAGGGACCCGACATGGGCGAGAGTACGTCCCCAGCGCCAGCGCCGAACAGCGCCCCTCAGACGCAGAACCCTTCCAACGGCCAGGAGTTCCGGGCCATCGTCTGCTGGCTGGCGGAGGCCGAGCCACGACCGCGCACGGTCTGGGCGGCGTGGGAGACGCACGGCGTCGCGCTGCTGCCGCTCGGCCGCCGCTTCGACGCGATCCGCGTACCGGCCGAGCACGTCCACGACGCGGTGGGCAGTGACGGGCCCGAGACGGTGGCCACCGCGCTGCGCGCGCGGTGCGACGGGCCGGTGATCCGTGACTTTCGCAGCAGCCTCGGCCCGTACTACGCGCTCATCCCGCCCGGCACCGACTGGGACGGCCCGGCCGAGCGCCTCACCACCGGGACCTACCTCGGCGTCCCCCGCCCCGGCCACACGACGGCGCTCTCGCGCTGGGTGGTGTTGCCGCAGCACCCCGGCGCGCTGTGCGACACCCGGTGCGTGCGTACCCTGCTCGCCACGGCTGCTCCGCTCAGGACGGTGGGCCGATGACGACGGCCGCCGCCCCTGACGACTACGTGGACGACTGGGAACCGCCGGATCTGTACGGGGCCTACCGCGAGCACCTCGACCACTGCCCCCTCATCCACACCGGCCTTCTCGCCAACTGCGTCGCGGGCGCGCGCCTGTGTGCCGCCTGGCTGGAAGAAGGCTGGCCCGGCCACGGGGCCGCCGGAACTGTCGAAGCCCGGCGGGCGGTGTGGGCTGATGCGTGACGTGGCCCGGGATCTGCGCCTGTTCGTCGTGCCCGCCATCACCACCTCTGCGCCGAGCAGCGGTCCGGCGCTGCGTGCGTGTGGTGCCCTTTCGGCCCCTGCGAGGGGGCCGAGCTCTCGGTGCCGAGCACCTGGTCGCACTCCGCCCTGGTGGGGGCGGGTGGGTGGGAGCTGGCCCGGCGGGGGCACCAGGGCCCGCTGACCGGCCCCGCCCAGGCCGGACCCAGGCCGGGCCCCGTCACACCGCCACGCGCAGCTCCGTCAGGCCCCGGATCACGAAGCCCGGCTTCCGTGTCGGGTCGGTCAGGAGCCGGAGCCCCGGTGCCCGGCGCAGCAGTGCCCCGAGCGACGCGCCCAGTTCGAGGCGGGCCAGGGGTGCCCCGATGCAGTAGTGGATGCCCGCGCTGAAGGAGATGTGCGGGTTCGCCTCGCGGGAGCGGGTGAGGTCGAGGGCGTCCGGGTCGGGGAAGACCGCCCCGTCCCGGTTGGCGGAGCCGAAGAGCAGGGCCACCTCGCTGCCCCGGGGGATCACCGTGCCGCCGACCTCGATGTCGTCGAGCACCCACCGCTCGAAGAGCTGCAACGGGGTGTCGTAGCGGAGCAGCTCCTCCACGGCCGTGGGCAGCAGCCGTTCCGGCTCCGCGCGCAGCGCGGCCAGCTGCCCGGGGTGGCGGAAGAGCGCGTACCAGCCGTTCACGGTGGCGTTGACGGTCGCCTCGTGCCCGGCGTTCAGGAGCAGTACGCAGGTGGAGACCAGCTCCTGCTCGCTGAGCCGGTCGCCCTCCTCGTGGGCGGCGATGAGCTCGGTGAGCAGATCGTCGCCGGGGCGGACGCGCCGCTCGGCGATCAGCTCCCGCAGATACGCGGAGAACTCCAGGGACGCGCGCACCGCCCGCTCGGCGGCCGCCGCGCCCGGGTTCAGCTCGTACATCCCGCAGATGTCCGCCGACCACGGCCGCAGCGGCGCCCGGTCGCCCTCCGGGATGCCGAGCAGCTCGGCGATCACCGCGACGGGCAGCGGCTCCGCGACCCGCGCGAGCAGGTCGCCGCCGCCGTCCGCGACGAGGCCGCGCACCAGCTCGTCCGCGAGCCCCTCCACGTACGGGCGCAGGCGCTCCACCGTGCGGGGCGTGAACGCCTTCGCGACCAGGCGGCGGATGCGGGTGTGCGCGGGCGCCTCCAGGTCGAGCATGCCGTGGTCGTTGAGGACGTGGAACGGCTCGTGCGCGGCCGGCGGCGCGGTCCGCCCGAACTCCTCGTGGCTGAACCGGTGCAGATAGGTGCGGCCGAGCCGCCGGTCGCGCAGCAGCGCGGCGACGTCCGCGTGGCGCGGGATCAGGTACTGGTCGCTCGGCCCGTAGTGGTGCACCCGCCCGCGGGCGCGCAGCTCGGCGTAGGCGGGGTAGGGATCCGCGAGGAAGGCGTCGGACGAGGGCGCGAACACCTCGGTGATGTGTGCGGCAGCGGCCATGCACGGACGCTAGCCGCGCTCACCCGGGTGTGACCAGCCTCGCCTCGTAGGCGAACACGGCGGCCTGGGTGCGGTCGCGAAGCCCCAGCTTCACCAGGATCCGGCTGACGTGCGTCTTGATGGTGGACTCGGCGACGACGAGCCGCTCGGCGATCTCCGCGTTGGAGAGCCCCTGCGCGATGAGCACGAGCACCTCCGTCTCGCGCTCGGTCAGCTCCCCGTACTGGGCCTGCGCCTGCGCGGTCCCGGCGAGCCGCGGCCGCTCCGAGAGCCGGGAGAACTCCGTGATCAGGCGGCGCGTCACGCTCGGCGCGAGCAGCGCCTCGCCCGCGGCGACGACCCGCACGCCGTCCGCGAGCTCGCGCGCCGAGGCGTCCTTGAGCAGGAAGCCGGACGCGCCCGCGCGCAGCGCCTGGTACACGTACTCGTCGAGGTCGAAGGTGGTCAGGACCAGGACCTTGGTGGTGGTGCCGTCGGCGGCGACGATCTCGCGGGTGGCCTCGATGCCGTTCAGCTCGGGCATGCGGATGTCCATGAGGACGACGTCGGGGGCGAGTTCGCGCACCCGGCTCACGGCCTCGCGGCCGTTCACCGCCTCGCCGACGACCTCGATGTCGGGCATCGCGTTGAGCAGCACGGAGAAGCCCTCGCGGACCATCATCTGGTCGTCGACGATCAGCACGCGGATGGGTGCGGCGCTCACGCGGCCTCCCCCTCGGGCGCGTTCGCGGCCGCCGCGAGCGGGACGGGCAGGAACACCGTCACCTCGTACCCGCCGTCGGCCGTCGGCCCGGCCGTCATCTCCCCGTCCAGCATGCCGACCCGCTCCCGCATCCCTGTGATGCCGTGCCCGGCGCCCATCGAAAGGGGCGGGCGAAGCCCTCGTTGAGGGGCGGTGGCCGGGTGACGGGCGGGCGGCTTCACGAGCCCGGTCGCGGGTCCGTTCACGATGCGCAGGCCGAGCCCGCCGAGCACGTAGCCGATCTCCACCCGGGCCGTCGCCCCCGGCGCGTGCCGCAGGCTGTTGCTGAGCGCCTCCTGCACGATCCGGTACGCGGACAGCTCGACGCCCTGCGGCAGTTCCCGCACGCCACCGGTCACGGCCTTCTCCACGGCGAGGCCCGTCTCCCGCACGTTGGCGATCAGCCGGTCCAGATCGGCGAGCGTCGGCTGCGGGGCGTCGGGGGCCTCGTAGTCCTCCGCCCGTACGACGCCGAGGACGCGGCGCAGCTCGGTCAGGGCGATCACCGCGTTCTCACGGATCGTCGCGAAGGCCTGCGCCAGCTCCGGCGGCGGGTTCTCCACCCGGTAGGGGGCCGCCTCCGCCTGGATGGCGACGACCGACATGTGGTGGGCGACGACGTCGTGCAGCTCGCGGGCGATGTTCGTGCGCTCCTCCAGGAGCGTGCGCCGGTCCCGCTCGACGGCGGTCACGGTGCGCTCGGCGACGACCTCGCGGCGGGCGTCCCGGTTCGCCGACACCAGCGCCACGATGGCGACGACGACGCCGCTGAACATCAGCATCTCCACCGTGTTCGACTGCCAGCCCATGGAGGCCTCGGCGAACATCGAGTACAGGGCCGTGAGCACCCACATCCACGCCGCGGTGCGCGGCCGGGTCCGCGCCGCGACCACCGCCATCACCGCCGTGTGCCCGACGATCGAACCGGGCGGCCACGGGGACCAGCCGGCGCCGCTCAGGACCACCATCATCGGAGTCATCCCGAGCGAGCACCACCAGGCGAGCACCGGCCGCACCAGGGTGAGAAGGACCGCGCCCGCCGGCAGGAAGCCGGTGAGCGCCCACGCGAACTCGCCCCGCGCGTCCCAGCCGCCGAAGCCGCCCGCGTACGCGGTGAACAGGGTCAGCGCCGCCAGGGCGAGCACCACCCCGTGCGGCAGCCACACCGAGGCCTGCCCCGCCCGCCCGGGCAGCCGCGCGGCCTCCCGCCGCAGCGGCGGCAGCGGCCGGTAGGCGAACACGTCCTGGAACAGGTCGACGCGCAGGCCCTGCAGGGCGTTCTGCGCGAGGTGGAACTCTGGGCTGCGCGTTTTCTCGGTCACGCCTGAAACGGTACGGCGGCCCCGGTGGCCCGGACGTCCCCTCTGCGACGGGTTCCCTGGGGTCCGTCGCAAGTACTACGCGGGGGCCGCGGGGCGTCCGCGCACCGGGACCGGGGCGCACCCCCGCGGGGCGGCATGGAGCAGACTGGAGCCCATGGCCATTCACGAGAACCTGCTCGGGGGACCGCCCCCGACCCATCTGCCCGACGACCCGGAGCCCCGGGAGCTGCTCGCGGGCGGCACGGCGGCCGCCGACGTCGCCGCCAAGTACCCGAAGTCCTCGCTCGCGTGGGCCCGCCTCGCCGACGAGGCCTTCGAGGCGGGCCGCGTCGTCGAGTCGTACGCGTACGCCCGCACCGGCTACCACCGGGGCCTGGACGCCCTGCGCAGGTCCGGCTGGAAGGGCCACGGCCCGGTGCCGTGGGAGCACGAGCCGAACCGCGGCTTCCTGCGGGCGCTGCACGGCCTGGCCCGCGCGGCCCAGGCGATCGGCGAGCAGGAGGAGTACGAGCGCTGCTCGACGTTCCTGCGCGACTCGTCGGCGACGGCTGCGGACACCCTGGGCTAGCCCCCGCTCCCGCGGACCTGCCTGGGCCACCCGGTGTGACCAGGCAGGTCTTGCCGTTTCCCGGGATGTTGCGGAGGATGCGGGTGGGGACCGGGGCCCCCGTGCCGCTACGGCAGGGGCGGACCGCTACCCGGATCACGCATCTAGGAGACAGCGATGTCCCACGAGGCGAGCACGGCAGGCGAGACTCTCGAGATGAACGAGATACAGCAGACGTCCGGCGAAACGCCCACCGAGAGCCCCGACAGCCCCAACCTCGACTTCGCCGGCAGCACCCCCTACGAGGACTACGTGAAGGCGGACGTCCTCACGCACCTCCAGCACCTGCGCTCCGACGACCCCGGCGAGATGGTCTTCCTGGTCACGACCCAGGTGATGGAGCTGTGGTTCACGGTCATCGTGCACGAGTGGGAGACCGCCGCGCGCGCCCTGCGCGACGACGACGTGCCGACCGCGGTGGCCGCCCTGAAGCGGTCCGTGCGCGAGCTGGAGGCCCTGAACGCCTCCTGGAAGCCGCTCGGCCAGCTCACCCCCGGCCAGTTCAACTCCTACCGGGGCTCGCTCGGCGAGGGCTCGGGCTTCCAGTCGGCGATGTACCGGCGCATGGAGTTCCTGCTCGGCGAGAAGTCCGCGTCCATGCTGGTCCCGCACCGCGGCACGCCGCGCGTGTACGCGGAGCTGGAGAAGGCCCTCCAGGAGCCGAGCCTGTACGACGAGGTCCTTCGGCTGCTCGCGCACCGCGGGTACGACGTCCCCGCCGAGGTCCTCGACCGCGACGTGGCCGCCAAGTACGAGCCGTCGCCCCGCGTCGAGGCCGTGTGGACCGAGCTCTACTCCGGTGACGACAACTCCGACCTGGCGCGCCTCGGCGAGGCCCTGACCGACGTCGCCGAGCTGGTGTGGCGATGGCGCAACGACCACCTGGTGGCCACCCGCAGGTCCATGGGCGCCAAGACCGGCACCGGCGGCTCCGCGGGCGTGGCCTGGCTGGAGAAGCGCGCCACGAAGAACGTGTTCCCCGAGCTGTGGACGGCGCGCAGCCATGTCTGAGCCGAGGGAAGCCGACCTGCGCGTGCGGGCCGCCGCCCTCGACGCCGCGGACCGGCTCGCCGCCAAGCGCAAGGAGTTCGTCCTCGACGACAGCGTGTACCTGGACGGGAACTCCCTGGGCGCCCTGCCCGCGAACGTGGCGGGCCGGGTCGCCGACGTCGTCACCCGCGAGTGGGGGCGGCTGCGCATCCGCTCCT
This sequence comes from Streptomyces sp. NRRL B-1347, assembly GCF_000720325.1. Lineage (GTDB taxonomy): Bacteria > Actinomycetota > Actinomycetes > Streptomycetales > Streptomycetaceae > Streptomyces. The sequence continues at coordinate 53,431 of NZ_JOJM01000036.1, read as the reverse complement.
GGGAGGAGAGCGGCTGGTGGACCGCGCCCGAGCGGGTCGGGGAGCGGATCGCCCCGCTCGTCGGCGCCGCCCCGGGCCAGGTGGTCGTCTCCGACTCGACGAGCGTGAACGTCTTCAAGGCGGTCGTCGCGGCCGTGCGCATGGCGCAGTCCGACAGCCCCGCGCGCGACGAGGTCGTCGTCGACGCCACCACCTTCCCGACGGACGGGTACGTCGCCGAGTCCGCCGCCCGCCTCACCGGCTGCCGCCTGGTCCCGGCCGCCCCGGCCGACGTGCCGGGCCTGCTCGGCCCGCGCACGGCGGCGGTCCTGCTCAACCACGCCGACTACCAGTCGGGCCGCCTGCACGACCTGCCGGGGCTCACCGCGGCCGTGCACGCGGCGGGCGCGTACGTGGTGTGGGACCTGTGCCACACGGCGGGCGCCCTGCCCGTCGCCCTGGACGAGCACGGCGTGGACCTCGCGGTCGGCTGCACGTACAAGTACCTGAACGGCGGCCCGGGTTCGCCCGCGTACCTGTACGTACGCCGTGACCTGCAGTCCCGCTTCGACTCGCCGCTGCCCGGCTGGAACTCGCACACCGACCCCTTCGGCATGCGGCCCGACTACGAACCGGCCGCGGACGTGGTGCGCGGCCGCGTCGGCACGCCGGACATCCTGTCCCTGCTCGCCCTGGAGGCGGCCCTCGACGTCTGGGACGGCGTCTCGCTCGACGACGTACGGGCCAAGTCCCTGGCGCTCACGGACTTCTTCCTGGAGTGCGTGGCGGCGTACGTGCCCGAGGGCCGGGTCGAGTCCGTCACCCCGGCCGCGCACGCGGAGCGCGGCAGCCAGATCGCGCTGCGCTGCCCGGACGCCCGCGAGGTGATGCTGCGGCTCGTCGCGGCGGGCGTGGTCGGCGACTTCCGCGCACCGGACGTGCTGCGCTTCGGCTTCACCCCGCTGTACGTGTCGTTCGCGGACGCGGAGCGGGCGGCGCGGGTGCTCGGGGAGATCCTCGGCGGTTCCGGGGAGCTGGCCTCCGAGGGTGCCCGGGACACCTGATAACGTCCGGCGAATCCGGATCATGGCCCGGACGCGCGGCCGTTCCGGATCCGTCCGCGAACGTCCGCCGGGCGCCGGTTGGTTGTCACCGGCGCCCGGCGGTCCCGCACTCCGCCGAGCTGGGAGGTCACCGCATGCCGGACGACGCCGCCGTGGCGCGTGACGCCGCCGAGGAGCAGTCCGCCTTCGCGCACCCCGCGGTGCGCCCGGACGCCACCGCCGCCTACGGGCCGCACCCGGACCAGCTCGTGGACTTCTACGCGCCGCGCGGCGGCGAGGAGTCCGCGCCGCTCGTCGTCGTGCTGCACGGCGGGGCGTGGCGGGCCCCCTACGACCGGCAGCACATCACGCCGTTCGCCGACTTCCTGGCCCGGCGCGGCTTCGCCGTCGCCAACGTCGAGTACCGCAGGGGCCGTTCGCCCGCCGGGCCGATCCCCGCGCAGGGCGCCGCCGCCGGGCCCGTGGCCGGGCGCTGGCCGGAGACCTTCGACGACGTGGCGGCCGCCCTCGACGCGCTGCCCGCGCTCGCCCGCGAGGCGCTGCCCGTCGCCGACCCGCGCCGCACGGTGGTGACGGGGCACTCGGCGGGCGGCCACCTCGCCCTGTGGGCGGCGGCCCGGCACGTCCTGCCGGAGGGCTCGCCGTGGCGCACGGGCCGGCCCACGCCGCTGCGGGGCGTCGTCGCGCTCGCCCCCATCGCGGACTTCCGCGTCGCGGACGAGCTCGGTGTGTGCTCCGGGGCCGTGCGCCAGTTCCTGGACGCCGAGGGCCCGGCGGCGCGGGCGGCGGCCCGCTTCGAGGAGCGCCTGCCCCACGCCGACCCGGCCGCGCTGCTCCCCACCGGCATCGCCACGGCCGTCGTGCAGGGCCGCACCGACATCGTCGTCCCGCAGGCGGTCGCCGAGGCCTACGCCGACGCGGCCGCGAAGGCGGGCGAGGTGGTCGGCCTGACGCTCCTGGAGGACGTCGGCCACTTCCCCCTGATCGACCCGGCGGCGGACGCCTGCGCGGTGGTCGCGGAGGAGATCGCCCAACTGGCGTTCTGAGCCACCGCTCCAGCCGTCCTGGTCGTCTCAGCCGCCCTGGTCGTCCCAGCCGCCCTGGTCGTCTCAGCCGTCCCGGTCGCCCGGAGCCACCGCGCGCACCGCCCGCACCAGGGCCCGCGCGCCCGCTTCCGCCTTCCCCCGGGGGCACCCCACGTTCAGCCGCACGAAGCCCGGGGCCCCATAGGTGGCGCCCGGCATCACCGCGACCCGCTCCCGGTGCACCAGGCGGTGCTTGAGGGCCTCGTCCCGGGTCTCGCCCAGGACGGGGCGCAGGTCGAGCCACGCCAGGTAGCCCGCTTGCGGGGGCTGCCAGTCCAGCGCGGGGAAGGCCGTGTTCAGGGTGGTCGCGACCAGGCGCAGGTTGTCGTGGGCGTAGGCGCGGACGGCGTCCAGCCAGGCGCCGCCCTCGCGGTACGCGGCGATGTGCGCGGTCAGCGAGAGGACCGCGGGGGACGCGAGGCCCTCGCCCGTGTCCATGCGGCGGACGAAGGCCGCGTGGTCCTCCGGGTCGCCGATGATGCCGTAACTCCCGCTCAGGGCCGGGAAGTTGAAGGCCTTCGTCGCCGAGGTGACGAGCGCCCAGCGGCCCCGGCCGTAGCGGGTCCACGGCCGGTGGACGTGCCCCTCGTGGGTGAGGTCGGCGTGGATCTCGTCGCTGATGACGGCCACGTCGTGCCGCTCGCACAGCTCGGACACCGCGCGCAGCTCCGCGTCGGTCCACACCCGGCCGGTGGGGTTGTGCGGGGAGCACAGGATGAGGACGCGGCTGTCGGCGCGCGCCAACGCGGCTTCCAGGGCGGCGAATCCGGGATCAGCCAGCGGTACGCCGCGCAGCTCGCGGCCGAGCCCGGTCACCGCCTTGCGGAAGCCGTCGTACGTCGGCGTGTGCACGACGACGCCCTCGCCCGGCCGGGTCCACATGCGCAGGAGCTGGGATATCTGGTTGAGCACGGACGGGGCGTAGACGAGCGCCGCGGGGTCGACGTCCTCGTCGTAGCGGCCCTTGAACCAGTCCCGCACCGCGCCGCGGAAGTCGTCGTTGCGCCAGTCGGTGTAGCCGAACACGCCGTGCGCGACGCGCCGTTGGAGGGCGTCGAGGACCTCCGGCGCGCACGCGAAGTCCATGTCGGAGATGGTGAACGGCAGCAGGTCGGGCACGGGGAACCGGTCGCGGATGCCGTCCCACTGGACGCACCAGGTGCCGTGCCGGTCCACAGGGGTGTCGAAGTCGTACGCCACGGTCGGTCGTTCCCTCCGGGTACGCCGACGGGCCCGGCACCCACGAGGAGTGCCGGGCCCGTCGAGCGGTGGACTACTTCAGCTTCGTGCCCGTGGAGCGCAGCGCGGCGCACGCCTCGGTCACGCGCTTGGCCATGGAGGCCTCGGCCAGCTTGCCCCAGGTGCGCGGGTCGTAGGTCTTCTTCGAGCCGACCTCGCCGTCGACCTTCAGGACGCCGTCGTAGTTCTTCAGCATGTGGTCCGCGACGGGACGCGTGAAGGCGTACTGAGTGTCGGTGTCGAGGTTCATCTTCACGACGCCGTTCTCCAGGGCGGTGGCGATCTCCTCCGTGGTGGAGCCGGAGCCGCCGTGGAACACGAAGTCGAAGGGGGACGCCTTGCCGTACTTGGAGCCGACGCCCTCCTGGAGGTCCTTGAGGAGCTCGGGGCGCAGCACGACGTTGCCCGGCTTGTAGACGCCGTGCACGTTGCCGAAGGAGGCGGCGAGCAGGTAGCGGCCCTTCTCGCCCAGGCCGAGGGCCTCGGCGGTGCGCAGCGCGTCGTCGACGGTGGTGTACAGCTCGTCGTTGATCTCGTGGCTGACGCCGTCCTCCTCGCCGCCGGTCGGGGTGATCTCGACCTCAAGGATGATCTTCGCGGCGGCGGCCTTGGCGAGCAGCTCCTGGCCGATGGCCAGGTTGTCGGCGAGGGTCTCCGCGGAGCCGTCCCACATGTGGGACTGGAAGAGGGGGTTCTCACCGCGGGCGACGCGCTCGGCGGAGACGTCGATCAGCGGGCGGACGTAGGTGTCCAGCTTGTCCTTGGGGCAGTGGTCGGTGTGCAGCGCGACCGTGACGTCGTACTTCTTGGCGACGATGTGCGCGAACTCGGCGAGGGCCACCGCGCCCGTCACCATGTCCTTGCTGTGCTGCCCGCCCAGGAACTCAGCGCCACCGGTGGAAATCTGGATGATGCCGTCGCTCTCCGCCTCCGCGAAGCCACGCAGGGCGGCGTGCAGGGTCTGCGACGAGGTCACGTTGATGGCCGGGTAGGCGAACTTGCCTGCCTTCGCCCGGTCGAGCATCTCGTTGTAGACCTCGGGGGTTGCGATGGGCATGTGTCCGCTCCTTGTGATGTGCGGGTGAGTGCTGCTGTGCTGCTTGACCCTGACCTGGGGTGTCTAGGGAACCCCTGCATGGCGGGGGAACCCGGGGGCGGCGACGGCGATGTCGTCGCCCCCATCTTTCCAGACTTGCTGGACCTGCTCGGTCCGCGGACTCAGTCGAGCCCGAGCTCGTCCTTCGAGTACGCGAAGAGGTACGGCACCCCGGCGCCCTCGGTGATCTTCACGTCGGCCCCGGTGGCCCGGTCCACGATCGTGGCCACGCCGACGACCTCGGCACCGGCCTCGCGCACGGCCTCCACGGCGGTCAGCGGGGAGCCGCCGGTGGTGGAGGTGTCCTCGACGACGAGGACGCGCCGCCCCTTGATGTCCGGGCCCTCGACCCGGCGCTGCAGGCCGTGCGCCTTGGCGGCCTTGCGCACCACGAAGGCGTCCAGGCGCCGGCCGCGCGCGGCGGCCGCGTGCAGCATCGACGCGGCGACCGGGTCGGCCCCCATCGTCAGACCGCCCACGGCGTCGAACTCCAGCTCGCTCGTGAGGTCGAGCAGCACCTGCCCGACGAGCGGGGCGGCCTCCCCGTCCAGGGTGATGCGGCGCAGGTCGACGTAGTAGTCGGCCTCCAGGCCCGAGGAGAGGGTCACCTTGCCGTGCACGACGGCCTTGTCCTTGATCTGCCGCAGCAGGTCGCCGCGTACGTCGTTCGTCATGGCTACGAGCTTAAGGGCGCGGCCGGTCCTTCAGAGCCGCCGCCAGGTCCAGGTGGTGGACGCCTCCAGCGGCTCCAGCGGCGTGACCAGGCGCGGCAGGGTGTTCAGGCCGTTGGGCGGGCCGGTCTGCGGCTCCACGCACACGGCGGCCTCCTGCTCGTCGTACACGACCACCCACTGCTCGCGGCTGGCCACGTTCACCTCCAGGTGGCCCGGCCAGGTCAGGGTGACGTCGACGCCGTCCGGCATCCCGAAGCAGTCGTCCCAGGGGCCGGGCAGCGGATCGACGCGCTCGCCGGTGGGCAGGTGGTCGTCGTCGCGGCGCTCCTGCCAGGCGGCGTCGAAGGCGATCCGGACGTCCTCGCCGTCGGCGGTGAGCCGCCGGTTGAACCAGGGGTGCCAGCCCGCCTGCGCCGGGAAGGAGTCGTCGTACGTCTCCACGGACATCCGCAGCGTCAGCGCGCTCTCCGTCAGCTCGACGATCTGCGTGACCCGGCCTGCGTACGGCCACGGGTCCGCGAGGTCGTAGGTGAACACGGCCTCGCGGCCGCCGACCCGGGCGGTCTTCCACGCGGTGTCCCGGCCGGTGCCGTGGATGGCGTGCGGCGGGGAGTTGAGCGGCAGCTGGTGGGGGTGGCCGCCGCTCAGGAAGCGGCCGTCCCTGACCCGGCCGCACCACGGCACCATCGGGAAGCAGCCGTACCGCTCCCCCTGCCGCAGCAGCTCGACGCCGTCCACCTTGAGACTGCCGAGCCGGGCCCCGTGCCCCGCCCGCACCGAAACTTCCGCGTCACCCGCGGCCAACGTGATCTCTTCGCTGCTCACGCTTCGACCCTAACCGCCCGAGGACCAGCGTGATCGGCCTTCGGCCTCGTCCTCAAGCGCCGGACGGGCTGGATGGTGCCGCTCACCGCGGTGTCTCAGCCTCTCCGGCGTTTGAGGAGCGGGGGTCTGGGGGCGGAGCCCCCAGGTCGGGAAGGGGCGGGTCAGGGGCGTGCCGCGAGGCGTCAGCGGCGCTTGCGCAGGGCGCGGGTGACCACGATCGCCGAGGCGACGAGCACCGCGGCTGCGGGTGCGGCCCAGCGCAGGGCGGCGCCGCCGCCGAGCGTCTCGGGCGCGGGGACGGGCGCGTACCGGCCCCGGGGCGGCGCGTGGTCGACCTCCTCCGCACTGCGCCCGATCATCGTCCGCCGCGCGTGCGCGGCCTCGGGCCCGGCCCCCACGACCTCGCCCGCGTCGGCGAGCGGATCGAGCGCGGGCGGCGGCACCTCCGCGTCGAAGACGCGGGACACCCCGGCGGGCGCCGACGGCTCGTCGTCCGCGGCGGGGGCCTGGGCGGATGCCGCGAGCCCCTCCGCGAACCGCGCGAGGAGCCTGCGCACCGCGCTCTCCACAGCCTGTGGAGAAGTCTTCACGGCCTCGGCGACCCGCCCGTCCGCGGACGCGGTCCCGCTGAAGGACACCTGCGTGCCCCCCTCCGCCGCGGCGGCCAGGCGCAGCACGAGGGAGAACGTTACGGCGCCGCTGCCGCGGGCCTCGTGGGCCGCACCGGTCACCGCGTACCCGCCGTCGCCGCGCGCGACGACCCGCAGGCCGCCGCGGTAGGTGATCGTGTGACCGCCGGCGCGCACCTTGAGCCGCCCGGTGACGGGTGGCGCGTCGGGCCCTGGGTCGGCGTCGCGCTGCAACCCGGGCACCGCGCGCGCGACCCGCTCGGGGTCGGCCAGTGCCTCGCGGAGCGGCTCTTCCGGAACCGGTACGAACACCTCATGCTCCATGACAGTTGAGCGTACCGAGGCCGCCGCCGTGATGTACGCCACTTCGGCCCGCCCGTACTGCCGCGGGCCGTCAGTCGGCGTAGCGCGGATGCACCAGGGTGGACGGCTCGATGGTGCGCCAGTCGGGCGGCCGCAGCCGCTCGGCGGCGCGGGAGCCCGCGCGAAGCACGGCGGAGGCGCGGGCCGCGCCGAGCACCGGCTCGGCCCGGGAGGCGAGCACGAAGCCCCAGTCGCGGGGCGCGTCGCCGGGGTCGGCGGTGCGGTCGGGCCCGGCGGCGTGCGCCCCGCGGCGGCCGGTGAGGCGGTAGGGCTCGGTCCAGTACCCGGCGGCGCGCAGCGTCGCGTCGACGGTCCAGTAGGTGCGCGGCCGGGTCGCGGCGGGCCCGGCGTGCACGGCGAAGCGCCCGTCGTCGTTGAGGACGCGGGAGACGAGGCCGTAGAACTCCTGCGAGTACAGCTGGGTGCTGGCGGTGATGCCGGGGTCGGGCAGGTCGGCGACGACCACGTCGTACACGCGGCGGTGCGGGCCGCGCAGCCAGCGGAAGGCGTCGGCGTGGGTGACGCGCAGGCGCGGGTCCCGGTAGACGTGGCCGTTGAGTTCGCTCAGGGCCGGGTCGTCGCGGGCCAGGTCGACGACGGCCGGGTCGAGTTCGACGATGTCGACGCGGCGCACCCCGGCGTGCCGGAGCACCTCGCGGGCGGCGAGCCCGTCGCCGCCGCCGAGGATCAGCACCCGCTGGTGGGGCCCGCCGCGCAGGGCGGGCTGGACGAGGGCCTCGTGGTAGCGCCGCTCGTCGCGGCCGCTGACGCGCAGCCTGCCGTCGAGGAAGAGGTGCAGGGACTCGCGGTCGCGGCCGGTGAGGACGACCTCCTGGACGTCGCTCTGGACGGCGACGCGGATCCCGGAGCCGTACACGGCGCGGCGCGCGGCCCGCTCGAAGTCGTCGACGAGGACGGCGGCGGAGGCCAGGACGGCGAGCACGACGGCGTTGACCACGAGCAGTGACCAGCGGCCGCGCGGGCTCAGGTCGCGCCCGAACAGGCCGAGGACGAGGGCGCCGCCCGCGAGCACGTTGACGGCGCCGGTGAGCAGCGCCCCGGTGAGCTGCCCGAACCAGGGAAGGAGCAGGAAGGGGAAGGCGAGGCCGCCGACCAGGGCGCCCACGTAGTCCGCGGCGAAGAGGTCGGCGACGGCACCGCCCGCGTCCTGCCGCCGGACGCGCTGGATGAGCACCATGAGCAGGGGCACTTCGGCGCCGATGAGGACGCCGATGGCCAGGGAGAACACCACGAAGAGGTAGCGGGATCCGCTGGCCCACATCTCGCCCCGGTCGCCCGCCCACGCGAACGCCGCGTACAGGACCATGGCGCTGCACCCGCCGACCAGCGCGAGGGCCGCCTCGACGAGCCCGAACCCGGCGGCGGCCCGGCAGCGCAGGCGCTTGGCGAGCAGCGAGCCGACGCCCATCGCGAAGACCATGACGGATAGGACGACGGAGGCCTGGGTGACGGAGTCCCCGATCAAGTACGAGGCGAGGGCGACGAGTTCCAGTTCGTACACGAGTCCGCAGGCGGCGCAGATGAACACGCCCGCGAGGACGAGGAAGCGGCCTGTCCTGGGCGTGACGGGCAAACGCTGACGCGGCTCGATCACGCTGGGAACGCTACGTCACCGTCCGCTCACACCAAGTCCCCCACAAGGGTGGAGGTGGCGGCGAGAATGTGTGAACGGCCGTTCAGCGAGCCGGCGCAGGGCCTCGCTCAGAGCGCCGCGGGCATCCGCACGCCGACCCGCGTACGGGTCGCCACCAGCTGCCCGTCCTGCGGGTACGCGTGCCAGGTGCGCCACATCACCGAGCCCTCGTGCCGCTGCGCGAGCATCGCCGTGAACGCGTGCGGGATGCCGGGGAAGACCCCGGCGAGCCCGTGCGGGTGTTCGGCGACCAGGGCGAGCAACTCCTGCGCCCGGCCCGCGAACTGACCCCGCGACAGCGTCTCCACGCGGGCCGCGAACTCGTACTCCCACTCGCCGACGCGCTTGGAGACGCCGAGCGGCAGCGGCGTGCTGCTGCCGGGGATGCAGGCGACGGTCTCGGAACAGCTGCCCCCGTCCTCTTCGAGCAGTACTTGGTGGGAGGCCCCGAGGAGTCTCAACTGCACGGTCGCGCCGGTCAGTTCGAGGTCGAGAGTGGCGAGCGCGGGCAGCGGCTCGCGGCCGAGGGCCCAGGCCAGGTCCCCGGCGCGCGTGTCGGTGTAGACAGTCTTCAGGGTCGTGAGCATGGGTCGGCTCCGCTAACACGCAATGGAGGTGGGGGGCCGGCGCGCCCGGTCGGACACCGGACGGAGGGGGTTGCCGGCGCGTGCCCACGGAGACGTCCCGCTGCCTGCTGAGCGGAGGCGTCCGAGGGCGGTGTGACGGTTAAGAGGGAATCATGAACTGCGACACTGCCACAGCGCTTTTACCCAAGTTCGTAGGGTTTCCATCCCCTAGAGGGCCGAACAGTTCATCTGTTCACGTTTCACGGAAAGCAGTCAGTCCGGAAATGGCATCCTATGGTCGCCAATCGGTCCGTCAACGACGAAGCGCCCGGCGGGAGTTGCCTCCCGCCGGGCGCTCGGCCCAGTGGACCAGCTGCCCCGTGTCAGCTGCCTCCGCCGCCGCAACCTCCGCCCCCGCCACCGCAGGACGAACCGCCGCCGCAGGACGAGCTGCCACCACAGGAAGAGCCTCCGCCACAGGACGAACCACCGCCGTCGTAGGTCGCGGTCCCGCTACTGGAGCCGGACCCCGCCCACCAACTGCCCCCCGACGTGGTGCGCCTGCGGCCGTTCCTGCTGACGTGCACGAGCAGCCCGATCACTACGAACCAGCCGATGAAGAACAAGGCCACAACCATCCACCCCATCCCTCACTTCCTTTCCCCCGAAGCGGCCCCGGACCGTTCCCCCGAACCGGCGCCGCTGTGCGGATATGGTCCCGCGTCGTTGCGTGACAAGGGGATGCCCCCGGCCGACCGCGGTCAAAGCAGAGTTGAGGAAGTCCAGAGGTTCGGCGGAGGATGACGGCCATGACGTCATCTCCCGGTGCCTCCAGGAACGACCGCCCGCTGCTCAACCGCCGCCTCGCGGAATTCGGTACGACGATCTTCGCCGAGATGTCCGCCCTCGCGGCACGGACCGGGGCGATCAACCTGGGCCAGGGCTTCCCGGACACGGACGGCCCCGAGCAGGTGCGGGAGGCCGCGGTGCGCGCCCTGCGCGACGGCCGCGGCAACCAGTACCCGCCGGGCCCCGGCGTCCCCGAGCTGCGCACCGCCGTCGCCGCCCACCAGGAGCGCCGCTACGGCCTGGCCTTCGACCCCGACCGCGAGGTCCTCGTCACCGCGGGCGCCACCGAGGCCATCGCCGCCTCGCTGCTCGCCCTGGTCGAGCCGGGCGACGAGGTGATCGCCCTGGAGCCGTACTACGACTCGTACGCCGCCTCGATCGCCCTCGCGGGCGGCACCCGGGTGCCGGTGACGCTGCGGCCCGGCGAAGGGCGCTTCTCGCTCGACCTCGACGAGCTGCGCGACGCCGTCACCCCGCGCACCCGGCTGCTCCTTCTCAACACCCCGCACAACCCGACCGGCACCGTCCTCACCCGCGCGGAGCTCGCCGAGATCGCGAAGCTCGCCGTGGAGCGCGATCTGCTCGTCGTCACCGACGAGGTGTACGAGCACCTGGTCTTCGACGAGGGCGGCCACGTCCCGCTCGCCTCCTTCCCCGGCATGCGCGAGCGCACGGTGACGATCGGCTCCGCGGGCAAGACGTTCTCGTTCACGGGCTGGAAGGTGGGCTGGATCACGGGCACGCCGGAGCTCGTCACGGCGGTGCGGTCGGCGAAGCAGTTCCTCACGTTCGTGTCCTCGGGCCCGTTCCAGTACGCCGTCGCGGAGGCGCTCGCGCTGCCCGACGCGTACTTCACGTCGTTCCTCGACGACATGCGCGCCAAGCGCGACCTGCTGGCCGCCGGCCTCACCGCGGCGGGCTTCGAGGTCTACCGCCCCGCGGGCACCTACTTCATCACCACCGACGTCCGCCCCCTCGGCGAGAGCGACGGCTTCGCCTTCTGCCGCGCCCTGCCCGAGCGCGCGGGCGTCGTCGCCATCCCGAACGCGGTCTTCTACGACCACCGCGACCAGGGCGCCCCCTTCGTCCGCTTCGCCTTCTGCAAGCAAACCCCGGTACTGGAGGAAGCGGTCTCCCGCCTGAAGTCCTTGTAACTCCTTCTGGCGGCCCGGCCCGGTCCGGCCCGGTCCGCGCCCTCTGTGGGCGGCTGGGCCGCCCAGGGGGCGAGTGGGGCATCCCCTGCTCGAGCGAAGCCGAGAGCTTGGGGAGGGGCGGGCACAGCCACGACGGAGCGGCACCCGACGTAAAACGCCCACCCACACGGCCCCGCCTAACTCGCGCCCGCCCCAGAGGGCCCGCAAGGTTCCGGGTGTGACCCACCCGAGCCCCACTGTCCCCGCCCCCGTCACACGCACCTCCCGCACCAGGCCCACACTCCCCGGCCCGAGCCGCCGCACGGCCACCGCGGCGCACGCCCTGGCCGCCTTCGCCGCCGCCCGCCTCACCGGCCTCCTCGCCCTCGCGGTCGCCGCCCACGCCAGCCACCAGGACGTCTTCCGGCTCCTGGGCCGCTCCTGGGACTCCCGCTGGTACACCGGCATCGCCGCCCACGGCTACGGCCGCACCCTGTACTTCGAACCCGGCGTCGTCCAGAGCGACCTGGCCTTCTTCCCGCTCTACCCGGCCCTGATCCGCGCGGTGGAGACGGTCACGCCGATCGGCTACGGCGCGGCGGGCCTGCTGGTCTCCTGGCTCGGCGCGGGCGCCGCCGCGATCGGCATCTACAAGATCGCCGAGCGCCTGCACGGCCACCGCACGGCCACGGTCCTCGTACTGCTGTGGGGCCTGCTCCCGCACTCCGTGATCCTGACGATGGCGTACACCGAGCCGGTCCTGACGGCGCTCGCCGCGGGTTCCCTGTACGCGCTGCTCACCGACCGCTGGATCTGGGCGGGCGCCCTCGCCGCGCTGGCGGGCCTGGCCCGGCCGAACGGCTTCGCGGTGGCCGCGGCCGTCGCGGTGACGGCGGTGTACGAGCTCGTCCGGCGCCGGGGCCGCGTGCCCCACAGGCTGTGGACGGGCGCGGCGCTCGCCCCCGTCGGCTGGGGCGCGTACGTGCTGTGGGTGGGCGCCCGCAGGGGCGATCCGCTCGGCGGGTACTTCGCGGTGCAGCGCGGCTGGGGCTCCCGCTTCGACTTCGGCCGGGGCTCGCTGGCCTTCGTCCGGCACCTGCTCCTGGACGGCGACAAGCTCGTCTTCGCCATGACCCTGGTGATCGTCGCGGCGGCGCTGCTCCTGTACGGGCTGCTGCTGTGCGACCGCGCCCCGCTGCCGCTGCTCGTCTACACCGGGGTGCTGCTGCTGATCACGGTCGGCGGCTCCGGCTTCTTCGAGTCGAAGCCGCGCTTCCTGCTGCCCGCGTTCCCGCTGCTGCTGCCGCTCGCCTGCGCCCTGGTGCGCACGGCGAGAGCCCGGCCGCCGCACGCCGTCCTGGTGGTCGGCGCCCTGGCCGGGCTCTCCCTGGCGTACGGGACGTATCTGGTGACGACGGCCCGCATGCCGTTGTGATGCTCTGTGCGCTGTGCCGAACCGGCGTCAGGCCTGCTCGTCGCCCTGCTCGTCGTCGGCCGCCGCGTCGGCGTCCTTCTCCAGGCCCAGCTGCTCCACGAGCCAGCGGTCGAACTCGATCGCGGCCCGCACCCAGCTGACCGTCGACGACACGAAGTGCTCCAGGGAGACACCCGTGCCGATCAGCATCTGGGCCTCGCCGATCAGGCGGACCGTGCCGTCGTCGTGCGTGTGCGTGTAGACCTTGGGCCAGAGGGTGCGGCGGTTCCAGTCGTCGATGGACTCCAGGAGCTGCGGCTTCTCCTCGATGCCGTGCGGCCTGTCGTAGAAGGTCCTGACCGAGAAGACCTGCTGGTCGTCCTCGCCGCGGAACATGAAGTACGTGCGGAACTCCTCCCACGGCGCCGCGAGGTCACCCTCGTCGTCGACGACGTACTTGAGTTCCATCTGCTCCAGGAGCTGCTTGACGAGGTCCTGGTCAGGGATGACGGGGCCCGCCGGTCCTTCATTGGGCTCGGGCTCAGGCTGGCCCCCGAAATTCGGAATCGAGGACGGGTCGATGCTCACCGTGTATTTCCCTTCGTACGGATTGAGCCATCCTCCCCCATCCGGGGCGGGGGCCCGCAACCCCCGCCCCGGATGTGACCGGTTACGGCGCCCCGGCCGCGCTCCCTACAGGGACTTTCCGGACGGTTCGGCGGTCGCGGGGCCCACGATGAGGTCGTCCCCGAAGACGTCCACGCGCACGGTGTCGCCGTCCTTGACCTCGCCCGAGAGGATCTCCTTGGCGAGCCGGTCGCCGATGGCCGTCTGGATCAGGCGGCGCAGCGGCCGGGCGCCGTACGCCGGGTCGTTGCCCTTGTCCGCGAGCCAGGCCAGGGCCTGCTCGGTGACGTCGAGCGTGAGCCGCCGCTCAGCGAGCCGCTTGGCGAGCCGGGAGATCTGGAGTTCGGCGATCCGGGCCAGCTCCGCCCGGTCGAGCGCGGAGAACACGACGAGGTCGTCGAGCCGGTTCAGGAACTCCGGCTTGAACGAGGCCCGCACGACCTCCAGGACCTGCTCCCGCTTCTCGTGCTCGCTGGTCAGGGGCTCGACCAGGAACTGGCTCCCCAGGTTCGAGGTGAGGATCAGGATGGTGTTGCGGAAGTCCACCGTCCGCCCCTGGCCGTCCGTGAGCCGCCCGTCGTCGAGCACCTGGAGCAGGACGTCGAAGACCTCCGGGTGCGCCTTCTCGACCTCGTCGAGCAGCACGACGGAGTACGGGCGCCTGCGCACGGCCTCGGTGAGCTGGCCGCCCTCCTCGTACCCGACGTAGCCGGGGGGAGCGCCGACGAGCCGGGCCACGCTGTGCTTCTCGCCGTACTCGCTCATGTCGATGCGGACCATGGCCCGCTCGTCGTCGAAGAGGAAGTCGGCGAGGGCCTTGGCCAGCTCGGTCTTGCCGACGCCGGTGGGGCCGAGGAACAGGAAGGAGCCGGTGGGCCGGTCCGGGTCGGCGATCCCGGCCCGGGTGCGCCGGACCGCGTCCGACACGGCCCGCACGGCCTCGCCCTGGCCGATGAGCCGCCTGCCCAGCTCGTCCTCCATGCGCAGGAGCTTCTGCGTCTCGCCTTCGAGGAGGCGCCCGGCGGGGATGCCGGTCCAGGCCGCCACGACGTCGGCGATGTCGTCGGGCCCGACCTCCTCCTTGACCATGGTGTCGGCCTTCGTGCCCGCCTTGGCGGCCTCCTCCTCGGCCTCGGACGCGGCCTCCAGGTCCCGCTCCAGGGCGGGGATCTCGCCGTACAGCAGCTTGCTCGCGGTGTCGAAGTCGCCGTCGCGCTGGGCCCGCTCGGCCTGGCCGCGCAGCTCGTCGAGCTTCTCCTTCAGCTCGCCGACGCGGTTGAGGGACTGCTTCTCCTTCTCCCAGCGGGCGGTGAGCCCGCGCAGCTCCTCCTCCTTGTCGGCGAGGTCGCGGCGCAGCTTCTCCAGGCGCTGCCGGGATGCCGGGTCGGTCTCCTTGCTGAGGGCCAGCTCCTCCATGCGGAGCCGGTCGACGGCGCGCTGCAGCTCGTCGATCTCGACGGGCGAGGAGTCGATCTCCATGCGCAGCCGCGAGGCCGACTCGTCGACGAGGTCGATGGCCTTGTCGGGCAGGAACCGCGAGGTGATGTACCGGTCGGAGAGCGTGGCGGCCGCGACCAGGGCGCTGTCCGCGATCTGCACCTTGTGGTGGGCCTCGTACCGCCCCTTGAGCCCGCGCAGGATCGCGATCGAGTCCTCGACGGACGGCTCGGCGACGAGCACCTGCTGGAACCGCCGCTCCAGGGCCGGGTCCTTCTCGATCCGCTCGCGGTACTCGTCCAGGGTGGTGGCGCCCACCATGCGCAGCTCGCCGCGGGCGAGCATCGGCTTGAGCATGTTGCCCGCGTCCATGGCGGAGTCGCCGCCCGCGCCCGCGCCGACGACGGTGTGCAGCTCGTCGATGAACGTGATGATCTGCCCGTCGCTCTCCTTGATCTCGGAGAGCACGGTCTTCAGGCGCTCCTCGAACTCGCCGCGGTACTTGGCGCCCGCGACCATCGCGCCGAGGTCGAGCGAGACGAGCCGCTTGTCCTTGAGCGACTCGGGCACGTCGCCCTTGACGATGCGCTGGGCGAGCCCCTCGACGACGGCGGTCTTGCCGACGCCGGGTTCGCCGATGAGGACGGGGTTGTTCTTCGTCCGGCGGCTGAGCACCTGCACGACCCGCCGGATCTCCTGGTCACGGCCGATCACGGGGTCGAGGCGGCCTTCACGGGCGGCGGCGGTGAAGTCCGTGCCGAACTTCTCCAGGGCCTTGTACTGGCCCTCGGGGTCGGGGGTGGTCACGCGTCGCCCTCCACGGCTCTGCTTGAAGGCGGCGAGCAGCTTCTTGTCGGTCGCGCCGTTCTCGGTCAGTACGTCGCCCGCGGTGCCGCCCTTGGCGGCGAGGGCGATGAGCAGGTGCTCGGTGGACAGATAGTCGTCGCCGAGGTCCTTCGCCCGCCGGGCCGCGTCGGCGATCACGGCGAGCAGCTCGCGGTTCGGCTGCGGCGGGGCCACCGTCGAGCCCGTGACGCTCGGCAGCGCGGCGAGCGCGCGCTCGGTGGCGGCGCGCACGGCGGCCTGGTCGGCCTCGACGGCGGCGAGCAGGTCGGTGATGTTCTCGTTGTCCTGGCCCTCCAGCAGCGCGAGCAGCAGATGCGCGGGGGTCAGGTCCGGATGGCCTGCGGACACGGCCCGGCTCGTCGCCGCGTTGATCGCGTCCCGGCTCCTGTTCGTCAGCTCGGCGTCCACGGGGGGCTGCTCCTCCTTCTCGGTCCAACTACTGACTCACCTAACGTACACAAAGTTGAGTCTATTCCACTCAAGGCAGCTGCCGGAAGTCCGACCGGCTACCTTCCGCCCATGGCCATCGACCTCGGCGCCCTGCCCGCGCCCTACCTCAGCTTCTGGCGGGAACGCCACGTCTGCACCCTGACGACGCTCCGCCGCGACGGCACCCCGCACGTGGTGCCCGTCGGCGTGACGTACGACCCCGAGGAGCGCGTCGCCCGGGTGATCGCGAGCGGCACGAGCCGCAAGGTGGCGCACGTCCTCGCCGCGACGGGCGCGGCGGGCGCGGAAGGGCCGGGCGCGCGGGTCGCGGTCTGCCAGGTGGCGGGCCGCCACTGGGCCACGCTCGAAGGCCGGGCCACGGTGTCGGAGGAGCCCGAGCGGGTGGCGGACGCGGAGCGCAGGTACGCCGAGCGGTACGGCAGGAACCCGCGGGAGAACCCGGCCCGGGTGGTGATCGAGATCGCGGTGGACCGCGCGCTCGGCAACGTGAAGGAGCCCGCCGCCTGACCGGGCGGGACACCCCGCACACACCACAGCGGCGCCACCGTGTTCAGGTCCACGGTGGCGCCGCTGCTGGGGGAAGCACCTGCGCGATTTACAACGACGGGGGAATCGCGTCAGGCGCTGCGGGGGGTGGCTGTGAGGGGATCGGAAGCCGCGGAGTGCCGCTCGGCATCGCGCTTCCGCTTCCCGATCAGCTGGTGGTCACGCTGATCGAGGTTGACGAAGACCATGCCGTAGCGCACGGCGCAGCGCACCGGCTGGGGCGCGCCACGGGGGCGGCGCAGGCAGCGGTAGGCGCGGATGTCCTCGTCGTCGTCCCGTACGATGATCACCGGCTCGCCGACCAAGGTGACCATCAACGAGTCACCGGGGTGGGGGATCGCGGTGGCGAGGTCGATGAAGTGCCAGCCCGACCGATAGGCGGTGGCCATTTCCCGGCGGAAGGTGCGGTCATCGGGAGGCGTGCTCATGCCTTGTCACCCGCCGGCGTGATCCAGGCAAGGTCGTCCGGCGCGGCTGTGCTCTTCGCTGGGTGGCTCCAGGCGAGATCCATGGCACTAACCGCACCCAGGCCAATCCCTGCGGAGAGAGCGGTCACCAGGACCGCGCGAAGCATGCGCTTGAACATGGTCGGCTTCGTCCTCACTTGGTAGGTTCCTCTCCCCCGGCACAACAAGACGATGTCTCAATCGAGCACGTCAAAGCCACAGGGTGGATGCATCATGTTCCTGCACGTTCAGGACCCTGGGGGGTGGAGAATTGCTCACAACTGACGCCAAACCGACACATCCTCACCCCGAGAGCCCACTATGTGGCGAAGGAGCGAGGCTGTACGCCACCGCACTGAGCAACGGGCGGCTCGCGCGGACCGAGGCTGAGAACGCACCGTGCCTTCTGGAGTCCGCACTCGTACATCCCGACCCGGATGACGCTGACTGGCTGCGACCCGTTCCACCGGTCACGGCACTCGCTCAGCGACTTCACCCCATCGAGCGGGAGATCCAGGACAGACGGCGGCTCGCCGTCGAGCTCACCGACACCTTCGAGCCATTTATGGCCATCCCCACCCGGGTTGAACCCACGGGCCACGCGATCACGGTATTGGAGGGCGAGGCCCGCATCAACGAAGCGATCGAGCAGGCCACGGCCGAGTGCCGGCACGAGGTCCTGACGGTCCAGCCCGGCGGCGGCCGAAGCGAAGAGAGGTTGAATATCGCGCTCCGCCGCGGGCAGACGATCCTCGACCGCGGCATCTCGATGCGTACCCTCTACCAGCACACCGTCCGGCACAGCCGGGGCACCCTCGCCTACGCGGCCTACATGTCGCACGGCAACGTGCAGATACGCACGCTGGAGGAGGTGATCGACCGACTGATGATCTTCGACCGCAGCGTCGCCATCCTCCCCCGCGCGCGCCGACCGCCAGGACGCCCTGGAGATCCGGCACCCCGCCCTGGTCGAGTACCTCTCCAAGGTCTTCGAGCAGCAGTGGCAGCTCGCGACGCCCCTGCTCGACGAGGACCCGTACCCGCCCTCGACCGACGGCATCACCGGCGTGCAGCGCTCCATCGCCCGGCTGCTCATCGAGGGCCACGTGGACGAGGCCATCGCCCGCCGCCTCGGCATGAACGTGCGCACCTGCCGCGCCCACATAGCGAAGATCGCCGCCGCCCTCGGCAGCGGCAGCCGCGCCCAACTCGGCTTCCTGATCGCCCAGTCCGGCATCCTCGGGCAGGACAAGCCGAAATGACCACCGACCCCCGCCGGCACCCCCACCCGCACGGACCCGACGAGCTGTGCGCGGAGGGTTCCGCCCTCTACACCCGCGCGCTGCGCGAGGGCCGCGTCACCCAGCGGGACGCGGACTCCACGCCCTGCCTCATCGACTTCGGCCTGCTGCACCCCGACGTCGAGGACATGCGCTGGCTGCGCCCCACCGCGCCCGCCATCGCCCTGCCCCAGCTCCTGCGCGGCATCGAGGACCGCATCGCCCAGCAGCGCCGCCGCGAGGAGCGCCTGACGGCGATGTTCGAGCCCCTGATGGCGCTCGACGCCCGCCAGACCGTGGGCGCCGAGCACCAGGACATCACCGTCCTCGACGGCTTCGACCGGATCAACGACGCGATCACCCGGGCCACCGCCGACGCCGCCCACGAGCTGCGCACCGTCCAGCCCGGCGGCGCCCGCTCCCCCGAGATCCTGGCCGACGCGCTCCCGCGCGAGCAGGAGTTCCTGTCCCGCGGCTGCCGCATGCGCACGCTCTACCAGCACACCACCCGCCACTCCCTGCCCGCCCTCGCACACTACGAACAGCTAGACGGCGACGTAGAGGTGCGCACGCTCAACGAAGTAACCGAGCGCATGGTCGTCCTGGACCACGCGGTGGCATTCATACCGGCGAGCAAGGACCGCACGGCGGCCCTGGAGATACGCCAGCCGGCGATCGTCGACTACCTCATCACCACCTTCGAACGACTGTGGCGCCTCGCGACCCCCATGTACCCGCACGCGGCCCAGCTGCCCGCGGAGAACGGGGTCACGACCCGCCAGCGGGCCATCGCCGAGCTCCTCATCGAGGGCCTCACGGACACCGAGATAGCCGAACGGCTCGGCATGAACGTGCGTACCGCCCGCGAACACATCGCGAAGCTCGCCGCCATCCTCGGCAGCAACAGCCGGGCGCAACTCGGATATCTCATTGGCCAGTCAGGAATCCTGAACCAGAATCACTAGCTGCTGAGCGTGGGAGCCGGCGGACCGACGCCGGCGAGCCGTGAGGAGGGGCAGCGACGTGGCGAGGGATCACAGTCCGCACGGCGCCGGGGAGCTGTGCGGAGTGGGCAGGAGCACCTACGTCCGCGCCCTGCAGGACGGCGGCGTACCGGCCGCGGCGGCGGACCGCGCCCCCTGTCTTCTCGACCTCGGCCTGCTCCGCCCCGACCCCCGCGACGCCGCCCGGCTGCTGCCCGTCGCCCCGTCCGTCGCGCTCCCCCGGCTCCTGCACGACCTCGACTCCGACGTCACCGACGAGCGCGCGCGGCAGCGGCGGCTCGCCGAGGCCTTCGCCCCGCTGATGACGCTCGGGGAGGGGCAGTTCACCGGGGCCCGCGCGCCGGGCGCCACGGTCCTCAAGGGCGTGCCGCGCATCAACGAGGCCATCGACCACGCCGCGGCCCGGGCGAGCAAGGAGGCCCTGGCCATCCAGCCCGGCGGCAGGAGGACCCAGGAGATCCTGGACCACGCCCTGCCGCGCGCGGACGGCCTCCTGTCCCGCGGCGGCCGCATGCGCTCGCTCTACCCGCACACCGGCCCGCACGCCTGCGCCGTCTTCGCCCACTTCCAGCGGCTCGACGGCGACGTGGAGGCCAGGACCCTGACCGAACTGCCCAACCGGCTGCTCGTGTTCGACCGCTCCGTCGCCTTCATCCCGGCGGGCGAGAGCCGTGACGTGGCCCTGGAGATACACCAGCCCGCCGTCATCTCCTACCTGGTGACCACCTTCAAGCTGCTGTGGCAGCTGGCCACGCCGATGTGGCCGGACGCGGCCCCGCCGCCGCCCCGGCAGGGCATCACCCCCCGCCAGCTGGCCATCGCCGAGCTCCTCACCGAGGGCCTCACCGACACCGAGATCGCCACCCGGCTCGGGATGAACGTACGGACGGCCCGCGTGCACATCGCCAAGCTGTCGGCCGTCCTGAACAGCCAGAGCCGGGCCCAGCTCGGCTATCTCATAGGGCAGTCCGGCATCCTCGGCGACGGGCTCTAGATGGCCCGCTGGAGCGGCAGGCCGACCGACCGCAGCGCCTCGCGCACCACGCGCTCCCCGTCCAGGCTGCCGGTGCCCAGGTCGAGCACCGCCGACTGCTCCCACCGCACCGACGAGGGGCGCCCCATGCTCACCCGCCACAGCACGGCGGGCGCGGCGCCGTCGCCCCGGGTGTCGAGGGCGATGTTCAACACCCGCACCACGGACACCTTCGCCACCACCTGGAGCGGGAAGTCACCGGCGAGGAGCTGTCTGTCGACGACCCAGGTCACCGGGTAGCCGCGGCCGTTGAGGTCGTCGGCGATCGCGTGCACGGCGGCCGCGTGGCAGTCGGGCGTGCGGGACGCGGCGGTGCGTCCCGGCGCCGCGGCGTCCCGGCCGGAGGGCTCGGCGGGCGTCCGTACCCCGGCTGCCTCCATGTCGCCATCACCTCATCTCCGCGCGCGCGGGCACGCGGGTCCGCGCGCGCGTTCCCTGCACCATAAGCCCAAGGGCGGTATCGACCAATGGAGCCGCCCGCGCGGGGCGGGGACCGCCGGGGCCGCGCCGCGGACGTTCTGCCCGCGGCATACGTCGATGTCTGAATAGTTGCGTGCGGATTGCTAGGAATGGCCCCACCATGGAAGGCAGTTGCCGCGTGGGCAACAAGGGTCACTCACGTGCCGCACCGTCATGCGCACGCGCTGGCCGATCCGCGCACCCGATGCGCGAACCGGGCGGGAGGAGCAAGGGGAGCGCCGTGCCGGACGGAGCGATGCGCGAGACGGACGCGAGCCTTTCGGCCCACCCGCCGCACGCCCACGACGTCCTCTGCGAGCAGGCGCGGGCCCTGTACGCGCGGGCCCTGCGCGACGGCCGCGTCGCCGCCGACGCGCCGCACGCCGACTGCCTGCGCCCCTTCGGACTGCTGCACGCGGACCCGGGCGTTCCGGGCCGGCTGCTGCCCGCGGCGCCCGCCGTGGCCCTGCCCCGGCTCCTGGCGGACATCGAGCGGCGCGTGGCGGGGCACCGCGCCCTGGCCGCCCGGCTCGCCGCCGCGTTCGAGCCGTTCATCCGGGCGGAGCCGGTGGCGGACCCGGACTCGGCGGCGGCACACCTCACCGTCCTCAAGGGCGTGCCGCGGATCAGGACGGCCGTGCGGCAGGCGCTCGCCGACGCCCGCGAGGAGCTCCTCGCGATCCAGCCGAGCCGCCCGCGGCCCCGGCTGCTGCCCCACGACGAGCCCTGGCGCATGGCGGAGTTCGTCGCGCGCGGCGGGCAGCCGCGCACCCTCGCACGGGCGCCCGTCGCCTGCGCGCCGCCGCCCCGGTCGCATCCGCTGGGGCCCGCCGTCGACGGCGAGGCCCGCACGCTCGACGAACTCCCGCCCTGCCTCATCGTCTTCGACCGGCGCGTCGCGTTCCTTCCGGCGGACGCGCACGGCGAGATCGCCTTCGAGGTGCGCTCGCCCGCACTCATCTCGTACGTCGCGACGGCCTTCGACGTTCTCTGGCGGCTCGCCCGCCCCCTGTACCGGGAAGACGCCCCGCCGCTGCCCGACCAGGCGATCTCGCCGGTGCAGCTGGAGATCGCGCGGCTTCTCACCGAAGGCCTCACCGACACGGAGATCGCGAGCCGCACCGGTATGAACGTCCGTACCGTACGCGTCCACATCGCCAAGGTGGCGCAGCTGCTCGGCAGCACGAGCCGGACCCAACTCGGCTACCTCATCAGCCGGTCCGGCCTGCTCGAACGCCGTTCCCCCCGGCTCCTCCCGCCCGACCGGTGAGCGCCGCGGACGCCGGGGGGCCGCACCGCCCGCACGGGGCCGACGCGCCGTGCGCCGCGGGCGTCGCGCTCTACGGCCGGGCCCTGCGCGAGGGCCGCGTCCGCACGCGGGAGGCCGAAGCCGCGCCCTGCCTCGTCGACTTCGGCCTGCTGCACCCCGACCTCGACGACATGGCGTGGCTGCTGCCCGGCGCGCCCTCGCACGCCCTGCTGCGGCTGCTGCGCGGCGTCGAGGAGGACGTGGCGCACGAGCGGCGCCGCGAGGCCGAGCTGACCGCCGCCTTCGAACCGCTGCTCGCCCTGGCCCGGCGGGCCGCCGAGCAGCCCGCCGGGGCCGCGCCGCCGGAGGGCGACACGCCGTCCAGGCCGCCCGCGATCACCGTGCTCAGGGGCCTGCCCCGCATCAGCCACGCCATCTGCGAGGCCGTGGCCGACTGCGCAGAGGAGGTCCTGACCGTCCAGCCCGGCGGGTTCCACCGCATCTGGGACCTGGGCGCCGCGCCGCCGCGCGAACAGCCCCTGCTGTCCCGCGGCTGCCGCATGCGCACCCTGTACCAGCACACGACCCGGCACGCCTTCCCGCTGATCGCCCACTTCGAGCAGCTGGAGGGGGACGTGGAGGTCCGCACGCTGAGCGAGGTCACCGCGCAGCTCGTCGTCTTCGACCGCGCGGTCGCCTTCCTGCCCGCCGACCGGGACTGCGCCCTGGCCCTGCGGATCCGCGTGCCCGCCCTGGCCGGCTATCTGGCCGCGCTCTTCGACCGGCTCTGGCACCTGGCGACGCCCCTGTTCCCGCACCCGGCGCCGCAGCCCGCGCGGGGCGGCGTCACCGCCCGCCAGCGCGCCATCGCCGAACTGCTCACCGAGGGCCTCACCGACGCGGGCATCGCCGAACGCCTCGGCATGAACGTACGGACCGTACGCGTCCACATCGCCAAGCTGTCCCAGGTCCTCGGCAGCACGAGCCGGACCCAACTCGGCTATCTGATCGGGCAGTCGGGACTGCTCAGCCCCGGCGGCCCGCACGGTCCCGACCGCACCCGCTGAATCACGAACGTCCGCAATTGCGGGTGCTTGCCCCCGCCCCCGCCCCTTGCACCGCAACAAGTTGACGGTAGCGGGGAGCGGGCACGGCACTGCATCGTGAGGACCGCAGCGGCTCTGTTGTGGTCTCCCCCCGCGGAGTCGCGCTTCCCTAAGGTGCTCCGGCCCGCCTCGTTCCGCGGCGGGCCGGGGCAGTCGCGCCGCGTGCGGACGAACGGGCCGCGGGCGCGGGGGCCGTGCGCGCGGGCGAGGGGCCTACGCCTGTCCCGCCCACTCCCGCAGCAGCCGCTCGCGCAGCTCCTTGCGGGGCGTGCCGCCCTCGTACGAGCGCCCCCACTCGGCCATCGCCGACAGCGTGGTCAGCAGCGTGGCGGCGCCCTCCGTGAGGCGGGCGAGCAGCGCGCGGGACAGGTCGTACTCCTTCTGGGAGTAGCCGTACGCCGCCGCCACATAGGCGGTCAGCTCGACCTCCGCCTCGGCCGTCTCCACGCACACGGTCATCGACGGCGCGTCCTCACCGCCGCCGAGGCCGACCGTGAGCGCCATGTCGACCACCATTCCGACCTGCCGCTTCAGGGACTTCACGGGGACGTCCTCGACGGTCAGCGCCCGTACGTCGTCCCACAGCCACAGGCCGGACTGCCGGTGCCCGAGCCCGGCCACCCCCTCGGGTGTGAGCCGGACCCCGGGAGCGAGCCCGGACGGCTTCGAGCCCACGTACACATCGCCCTCGGCGATCCAGAACAGCCCCACCATGGCCATGGAGAATCCAGCTTTCCCGCGGAAGAAACACGACAGCCTGCCAACTATAGGAGCGCGACGCGCCGTCTACCGTTCCCGTACGAGTGATCGCTAGAGTGCTCAGTCCCCCACGGACCAGCACCTTCTCCCCCCACGCCTGCGCCTCCCGTCACTTTCGGAAAGGGACTGCCAGCCGTGCCTCACTCCTCGCGGAGATCCCGTCTCCGCACGTTCGCCATCCCGTCGGCGGCGGCCGCCGCCGTGCTCGCCGCGGGCCTCGGCCTCGGTGCCGCGCTCGGCACCGGGCCCGCCGGTGCCACCGCCGCCCCCGCGTCGGGCACCGCGCCCAAGGCCCCCGAGCGGCTGCGGGCCGTGTCCGGCGCGAACGCCAACACCCTGACCTGGAAGGCCTCTTCGGGCGCCCGGAAGTACGAGGTGTACCGGGCCGAGGCCGACGGCGCCTTCACGCGCGTCGGCACGGCGACGGCACCGAAGTACACCGACGGGCGGATCGTGCCGGACGTGCCGTACACGTACAAGGTCAAGGCCGTCGGCTCCGCGGGCAAGGCATCGCCGTACTCCGCGGCCGCGCGGGTGGCCCGGGACACCATCGCGCCGCTGCCGCCCGCGAACGTCACCGTCGTCATCTCCGACGACGGGCCCGGCACCGCCCTCGCCTGGCGCGACGGCACCGACGCCGTCTCGTACGTGGTCTACCGCTCGGCGTCCCCGCAGGGGCCCCTCAAGAAGCTCGGCACGACCTCGACGACCTCGTTCCGCGACACCGCGGCACCGGACGGGGACCGGCCGTCCTTCTACTGGGTGAAGGCGGTCGACGCCGCGGGCAACACCTCCGACGCGGCCACCACGAGCCGCCCCCCGGAGCCGACCCGGCCGCCCGAGCCGACGCGGGAGCCCACGGTCTCGCCCTCGTCCGCGCCCCCGGAGCCCTCGCCGACCTTCGGCGACGGCTGAGCCGCACGCCCGCCCCGGCACGACGAAGGCCGGGCGGTCGCGCACGAGTCGTTCGTACGCGACCGCCCGGCCTCGGCCGAGCCGCAGTCCCGCGGGCTACTGCTCCGGCGACCTCTTGGGCCGCCACACCACGAGCGCGCTCGCCTGCTGCACGTCCTGGTACGGCACCAGGTCACGCCGGTAGGAGGCGTGGACCTGGGCCTCGCGCTGCTGCATCGCGGCCGCCGCGCCCTCGACCGCGGCCGACAGCTCGGCGACCCGGGACTGCAGCGCGGCGACCTGGTTCTCCAGCTCGATGATGCGCTTGATGCCCGCGAGGTTGATGCCCTCCTCCTGGGAGAGCTGCTGCACGGTGCGCAGCAGCTCGATGTCCCGGGCGGAGTACCGCCGGCCCCGGCCGGCGGTGCGATCGGGCGAGACCAGGCCCAGGCGGTCGTACTGCCGCAGGGTCTGGGGGTGGAGACCGGAGAGCTGGGCCGCCACCGAGATGACGTACACCGGGGTCTCGTCCGTCAGTTGATACGGGTTGCGTCGGCGGCCGTCCCGCTCCATGAGGTCACGCTCCCTTCGCGGCCTTGAACAGTTCTGCCCGCGGATCGAGATCCGCAGTCGCCTCGCGGTACTCCTCCAGGGCCTCCTTCGCCGCGGGGGACAGTGTCGTCGGTACCGACACCTCCACCGTGACGAGCAGGTCGCCGGGCGTGCCGTCCTTGCGGGCCGGGCCCTTGCCGCGCACCCGCATGGTGCGGCCGTTCGGCGTGCCGGGCGGCAGCTTCAGGGTGACGGGTACGCCGCCGAGCGTGGGCACCCGCACCTCGCCGCCGAGCGCGGCCTCGGAGAGGGTCACCGGGACCGTCACCGTGAGGTTCTCGCCCCTGCGGCCGAAGACCGGGTGGGGGTCCACGTGCACGACCACGTACAGGTCGCCCGCGGGGCCGCCGCGCTCACCGGGCGCGCCCTTGCCGCGAAGCCGGATCCGCTGGCCGTCGCTGACCCCGGCCGGGATGCGCACCTGCATCGTCCGCGACGACTTCGCGCGGCCGCTGCCGTGGCACACCTCGCAGGGCGTCTCGGCGATCAGGCCGCGGCCCTTGCAGTCCACGCAGGGGTCGGTGAGGGAGAACCCGCCACCGCCGCCCCGGGAGACCTGGCCCGTGCCCACGCAGGTGGGGCACACGCGCGGCGTGCCGTTCTTGTCGCCGGTGCCCGAGCACGCCTTGCAGGCGGCCTGGGAGGACATGCGCAGCGGAACCGTCGCGCCCTCCACCGCCTCCGTGAAGCTCAGCGTGACCTCGGACTCGACGTCCTGGCCGCGGCGCGGCTGCGTGCGCGTACCCGTGCCCGTGCCCGCGCCGCCGCGGTTGAACAAGCCCCCGAAGACGTCACCTAGGCCGCCGCCGAAGCCGCCGGCGCTCGCTCCACCGCCGCCCGGGGCGCCGCCTCCGAAGAGGTCGCCCAGGTCGAAGTTGAACGTGCCGCCGCCCGCTCCGGGGCCTGGCCTGAATCCGCCGTTGCCGAAGAGCGCGCGGGCCTCGTCGTACTCCTTGCGCTTCTTCGGGTCGCCGAGGACGTCGTTCGCCTCGGAGATCTCCTTGAAGCGCTCCTCGGCCTTCGCGTTGCCCTTGTTGGCGTCCGGGTGGTTCTCGCGGGCGAGCTTCCGGTACGCCTTCTTGATCTCGGCTTCGGTGGCGTCCTTGGGGACGCCGAGGACCTTGTAGTAGTCCTTCTCGATGAAGTCCTTGGTGCTCATCCCCGACGTCCCTCCTTCCTCGTCGTCAGGTCGACGCCGACGCCGACCGCGACGCCGGCTCCGCGACCATGATGGTCGCTGAAGGCCCGGTCGCGGTCGACGTCGCCGTCCGTGTCAACGTCAGCCCTTGTCCGGGCCACCGTTCTCCTTGCTCTCGGCCTGGTCGGCCTTGTCCGCCTGGTCCGCGGGCGCGCCCGCGTCCTTGGCGTCGGCCTTGTCAGCCGCCTCCGGCGCGGGCTTGTCGCCCTCGCCCGCGGCGCCGTCGGCCGCGTCCGACTTCACCGTCTGCGCGCCGGGCTGGGGCTCCGCCACCGCCACGCGGGCGGGACGGATGACGCGCTCGCCGATGCGATACCCCGGCTGGAGGATCGCGACGCACGTCGTCTCCGTGACGTCCGGTGCGTAGCTGTGCATCAGGGCTTCGTGGATCGTCGGGTCGAAGGGCTCGCCCTCCTTGCCGAACTGCTGGAGGCCCATCTTGGCGACGACGGTCTCCAGCGATTCGGCCACCGACTTGAAGCCGCCGACCAGCTCGCCGTGGTCCCGCGCGCGGCCGACGTCGTCGAGGGTCGGGAGCAGCTCGGAGAGGAGGTTCGCCGAGGCGATCTCCTTCACCGTCACCTTGTCCCGCTCCACGCGGCGGCGGTAGTTCTGGTACTCGGCCTGGAGGCGCTGGAGGTCCGCGGTGCGCTCGCCGAGCGCCGAGCGGGCCTGGTCCAGCTGGGCCGTCAGTCCTGCTTCTCGCATTGCGTCCCCGGCCGGGGCCGCCGGACCCTCCTCGGAGGAGGGCTCGGCGGCCTGCGGCGCCGCTTCGTCAGGGGTGGCGCCGGAGGGGACGTCGGGCCGCTCGGCGTCACCGAAGCCCGGGGTCTCCTCCGTCATCAGACAGCGCCGCCCTTCGCGTCACCGGGCTTCTCGTCGTCGACGATCTCGGCGTCCACGACGTCGTCTTCCTTGGACATGTTCGGCGCGTCGGCGCCCGGAGCGGCACCCTCGGCACCGGCCGCGCCCTGCGCCGCCTGGGCGTCGGCGTACATGGCCTGGCCCAGCTTCTGGGAGACGGCGGCGACCTTCTCCGTGGCGGTGCGGATCTCGGCGGTGTCCTCGCCCTTGAGCTTCTCCTTCAGCTCAGTGACGGCCGTCTCGACCTCGGTCTTGACGTCACCGGGGACCTTGTCCTCGTTGTCCTTGAGGAACTTCTCCGTCTGGTAGACGAGCTGCTCGCCCTGGTTGCGGGACTCGGCGGCCTCACGCCGTGCGTGGTCCTCGTCCGCGTACTTCTCGGCCTCTTCGCGCATGCGGTTGACCTCGTCCTTCGGCAGCGAGGAGCCACCGGTGACGGTCATCTTCTGCTCCTTGCCCGTGCCGAGGTCCTTCGCGGTCACGTGCATGATGCCGTTGGCGTCGATGTCGAAGGAGACCTCGATCTGCGGGACGCCGCGCGGCGCCGGGGGCAGACCGGTCAGCTCGAACATGCCGAGCTTCTTGTTGTACGCCGCGATCTCGCGCTCGCCCTGGTAGACCTGGATCTGCACGGACGGCTGGTTGTCCTCGGCCGTCGTGAAGATCTCGGAGCGCTTCGTCGGGATCGTGGTGTTGCGCTCGATCAGCTTGGTCATGATGCCGCCCTTGGTCTCGATGCCAAGCGACAGCGGGGTCACGTCGAGGAGCAGGACGTCCTTGACCTCACCCTTGAGGACACCGGCCTGGAGGGCGGCGCCGATGGCGACGACCTCGTCCGGGTTCACGCCCTTGTTGGCCTCGTTGCCGCCGGTCAGCTCCTTGACGAGCTCGGCGACGGCGGGCATGCGGGTGGAGCCGCCGACCAGGACCACGTGGTCGATCTCGGAGAGGGCGATGCCCGCGTCCTTGATGACGTTGTGGAACGGCGTCTTGCAGCGCTCCAGAAGGTCGGACGTGAGCTGCTGGAACTGGGCGCGGGTGAGCTTCTCGTCCAGGTGCAGCGGGCCCTCGGCGGAGGCCGTGATGTACGGCAGGTTGATCGTGGTCTCGGTCGAGGACGAGAGCTCGATCTTCGCCTTCTCGGCGGCCTCGCGCAGGCGCTGGAGCGCCATCTTGTCCTTGGACAGGTCGACGCCGTGGCCGTTGGCGAACTGCTTCACCAGGTAGTCGACGACGCGCTGGTCCCAGTCGTCACCACCGAGGTGGTTGTCGCCGTTGGTCGCCTTCACCTCGACGACGCCGTCGCCGATCTCGAGCAGCGAGACGTCGAAGGTGCCGCCACCGAGGTCGAAGACGAGAATGGTCTGGTCGTCCTTGTCGAGGCCGTAGGCCAGGGCGGCGGCAGTCGGCTCGTTGACAATGCGCAGGACGTTCAGACCCGCGATCTCGCCGGCCTCCTTGGTGGCCTGGCGCTCGGAGTCGTTGAAGTACGCGGGCACGGTGATGACCGCGTCCGTGACCTTCTCGCCCAGGTACGCCTCGGCGTCGCGCTTCAGCTTCTGCAGGATGAAGGCGCTGATCTGCTGCGGGTTGAAGTTCTTGTCGTCGATGTCGACCTTCCAGTCCGTGCCCATGTGGCGCTTCACGGAGCGGATGGTCCTGTCGACGTTGGTGACTGCCTGGCGCTTGGCGACCTCGCCGACCAGCACCTCGCCGTTCTTGGCGAAGGCGACGACGGACGGCGTGGTCCTGGCGCCTTCGGCGTTGGTGATGACGGTGGGCTCGCCGCCTTCGAGAACGCTGACGACGGAGTTAGTCGTGCCCAGGTCGATGCCGACCGCACGTGCCATTTCAATGCCTCCAGAGGAACTACTTGAGTGGATCTGACTCAAGGATGCCCCACGGGTTGCCCCGAGTCAACAGAGCTGAGTCTTGGGGACTCAACTCTTATCCTCCCCTTACGCGCAACCCGGGGTTCACGGAGGGAGACGGCTCCCGGCCCCGAACGGTTGAGCCGGGAACGGCCGGGCGCGGGAAGGGCAGCCTGAGCGACACAGATCACCGCCTGCCTGGCTGCGCGGCCGCACAGTATGTGGGTAGTCTCAGACGGACTGCATAAGTTACTGCTTAGTAATAGACGCCTCGCAGGCCTGAGGAGCCCCGAAATGCAACTCGCCGCGATCATCGTGTCGCTGGTCCTAATCGCGGTCGGCGTCGCGCTGTTCGGCCGTGCCATCCTGCAGATCTACCAGTTCGTGCGGCTCGGCCAGGCCGTGCCCGCCGGCACCCGGACCGACGAGCCCGCCGCGCGCACCCTGACCGTGGCCAAGGAGTTCCTCGGCCACACCCGGATGAACCGGTGGGGCATCGTCGGCGTCGCGCACTGGTTCGTGGCGGTGGGCTTCTTCTCCCTGCTGCTCACGATCGTGAACGCCATCGGCCAGCTCTTCAAGGCCGACTGGATGTTGCCGATCATCGGCGACTGGGCGCCGTACAACGTCTTCGTCGAGTTCCTCGGCACGATGACCGTGCTCGGCATCGTGACGCTGATCGTCATCCGGCAGCTGAACCGGCCCGGGGCCCCCGGCCGCAAGTCCCGCTTCGCGGGCTCCAACACCGGCCAGGCGTACTTCGTCGAGACCGTCATCCTCGTCGTCGGCGTCTGCATCTTCATGCTGCACGCCCTGGAGGGCGCCCAGCACCACGTGGACGGCTACGAGGCCTCGTTCTTCATCTCATACCCGTTCGTCTCGTGGTTCGGGGGCATGGACGTCTCGACGCTCCAGAACCTCACGTACTTCTTCGCGGGCCTGAAGATCGCGACCTCCTTCATCTGGATGATCACGGTCGCCCTGAAGACCGACATGGGCGTCGCCTGGCACCGCTTCCTGGCCTTCCCCAACATCTGGTTCAAGCGGAAGGCCGACGGCGGCACCGCGCTCGGCCCGCTGCTCCCGATGACGAGCGGCGGCAAGGAGATCGACTGGGAGGACCCGGACGAGGACACCGTCTTCGGCGTCAGCCAGGTCGAGCAGTTCTCCTGGAAGGGCATCCTCGACTTCTCCACCTGCACCGAGTGCGGCCGCTGCCAGTCGCAGTGCCCCGCGTGGAACACCGGCAAGCCGCTCTCGCCGAAGCTCCTGATCATGTCGCTGCGCGACCACGCGCACGCCAAGGCCCCGTACCTGCTCGCCGGTGGCGGCAAGTCCATGGAGGGCGAGGAGAAGGCCTCGGCCGAGCAGCTCGCCGACGTGCCCGCGGCCGCCCTCGCCGAGGCCGAGCGCCCGCTGATCGGGACCCTGGAGGAGAACGGCGTCATCGACCCGGACGTCCTGTGGTCCTGCACCACCTGCGGCGCCTGCGTCGAGCAGTGCCCGGTCGACATCGAGCACATCGACCACATCGTCGACATGCGCCGCTACCAGGTGATGATCGAGTCCGCGTTCCCGTCCGAGGCGGGCACGATGCTCAAGAACCTGGAGAAGAAGGGCAACCCCTGGGGCCTCGCCAAGAAGCAGCGTCTGGAGTGGACCAAGGAGGTCGACTTCGAGGTCCCGGTCGTCGGCAAGGACATCGACGACCTCACCGAGGTCGACTACCTGTACTGGGTCGGCTGCGCGGGCGCCCTGGAGGACCGGGCCAAGAAGACCACGAAGGCCTTCGCGGAGCTCCTGCACATCGCGGGCGTCAAGTTCGCGATCATGGGCGGCGACGAGAAGTGCACCGGCGACTCGGCCCGCCGCCTCGGCAACGAGCCGCTGTTCCAGCAGCTGGGCGCCGAGAACGTGGCCTCGCTGAACATGGCGTTCGGTGAGGACGACGAGGACGAGTCGACGAAGAAGCCCAAGTCGGCGAAGAAGATCGTCTCCACCTGCCCGCACTGCTTCAACACCATCGCGAACGAGTACCCGCAGCTCGGCGGCGACTACGAGGTCATCCACCACACCCAGCTGCTCCAGCACCTCATCGACGAGGGCAAGCTGATCCCGGTGACCCCGGTCGAGGGCCTGATCACCTACCACGACCCGTGCTACCTGGGCCGTCACAACAAGGTCTACACACCGCCGCGCGAGATCATGTCGGCCGTGCCCGGCCTGCGCCAGCAGGAGATGCACCGCCACAAGGAGCGCGGCTTCTGCTGCGGCGCCGGCGGCGCGCGGATGTGGATGGAGGAGCGGATCGGCAAGCGCATCAACACGGAGCGCGTGGACGAGGCCCTCAGCCTCAACCCGGACATCGTGTCGACCGCCTGCCCGTTCTGCCTCGTCATGCTCACGGACTCCGTGAACGGCAAGAAGAACGATGGCGCGGCCAAGGAGTCGCTCCAGGTCGTCGACGTCGCCCAGCTGCTCCTTGACTCGGTGAAGACCCCGGCCGACAACCCGCCCCCGGCGGGCGAGGCCGAGGCGGAGAGCGAGCCGGAGCCCGAGCCGGTGAAGTGATCCGGCGCCGGTGCCCCGGTCCGCCGACCCGGTGAAGTGAGCCGCACAAGACGGTCGTAACGGGCCGGTTCCGCCCTGGCGGGACCGGCCCTTCGTCGTTCGTGTAAACCTGTGGTGCTCATGACGACTGCACGGTCCTGTGGGGTGGGTGGCTTGAGGAGATCCGGTATACGGCTGCTGGCCGCCGCCGTCGGCGGCGCCCTGGTCCTGGCGGGCTGCGGCGGCGACGGCGAGTCCCACGCCCGCCCCACCTCCGAAGGACTCGCCGCCAGGGGCGCGCCCGCGAAGGCCGTCCCGCACGGCAAGGGCAGCGACGTGCCGGACGACTTCAACGGCGACAGCGCCCGTGACCTCGTCCTCGACGACCTGGCCCACCGGGGCCACGGCGACGACCCCGGCATC
Source organism: Streptomyces sp. NRRL B-1347 (assembly GCF_000720325.1). Classification (GTDB taxonomy): domain Bacteria; phylum Actinomycetota; class Actinomycetes; order Streptomycetales; family Streptomycetaceae; genus Streptomyces. Next base: position 21,207 of record NZ_JOJM01000036.1, on the reverse strand, counting down.
GGCGTCGTGTACGGCGGCCGCGCCGGGCTCGTCCCCGGCGCCCGGCAGCTGCTGACCGCGCGCGCCAACGGCGCCCGTACCAAGGGCCGGCTGCCCGCAGCGTTCGAGTCCGAGGCGGCGTGCGACCTGGACGGCGACGGGTTCACCGACCTGGTGGTCTCCACGGATCCGCCGTACGACGGCCAGGGGCAGCCCCCGGTGCCGCTCCAGCTCCTCTTCGGCTCCCCGAAGGGCCTGACCGGCACGGCGGTGAAGCTCCGGGTGCCCGCGCGGGCGCGGCTCGGCAACGGCTGGCCCGACCAGCCGGTGTGCGGCGACTTCGACGGGGACGGCGCCCAGGACCTCGTCCTGCACGCGAGCGGCGCCCATCTGAGCTTCCTGCGCGGCCCCTTCACCCGGAAGGGCGCGCCGCGCGCGGCCGCAGCGCCGCTCACCGCGCCCGGCAACGAGCTGGTGACGGGCGGCCCCGCCGTGGACGTGAACCGCGACGGCTACGACGACCTGGTGGTCCGCGAGGCGGCGGGCCCCTCCCCGGGCAGTCTGGTCCTGGGCGGGCCCAAGGGGCCGAACCGCACGGGGGCGCTGCTCCCCGCGGGCACCGACACGGCCTTCGGCACCTTCCGCGGCGGCCGCGCGGTGGACGCGGCGCTGCCGGGGCCGCGCGGCATCGCCCTGCGCTACGCCGTGCCGGGCACCGCGCGGGCCGCCCTCGCGGTGCGCGACGCGTCCGTGCGGACGGGCGACCTCGACGGCGACGGCCGCAGCGAACTCGTCGTGACCGGCGGCGGCCGCGGCGAGGTGTGGATCCACCGGGGCCGCGCCGCGGGCCTCGCGGCGAACGCCACGGCGACGCTCGTGCCCACGGGCAAGGGCGGCACGGTCCAGGTCCTGAAGGTGGCCGACTTCGACGGCGACCGGCGCGCGGACGTGGTCGTACGGACGTCCAGCGGGCGGGGCACGGTGCCGTCATTCTGCTGCGGCGCCGTCGTGGCTGGTCGCGCAGTTCCCCGCGCCCCTTCGGGGGCGCTCCCGTACCGCAGCGGACTTCGCCGCACCCGCTCAGGCCAAACCCCGGCCCGCAAGCTCCGGTTCACCTCACAGCCGACGTCGCACAACCATTCGTACGGCCCGCCGGTCACAACCCCCGGAAGTACCACTTCACCCACGGGGAGCGTACGTGCGCGCAAGGAACCTGGCCGTCACCGCGATCGCGGTCGCCCTCGCCGCGGGCGGCGTGACGCTGCCGCTGGCCGGGACGGCCGCGGCCGCCGGGACCACCGTCCGCAAGGACGACTTCAACGGCGACGGCTACCGCGACCTGGCGATCGGCACCCCGGGAGCCAACTCCGTGACGGTGACGTACGGTTCGGCGGCCGGTGTCGGCACCTCCCGGGCCACGACCGTCTCGCAGAGCACGGCCGGGGTGCCCGGGGTCACCGAGCAGGGCGACGAGTTCGGCGAGAGCGTCACCAGCGGCGACGTGAACAGCGACGGCTACGCCGACCTGGTCGTCGGCGCCCCGGGCGAGAAGACCCCGGGCACGTCCGGCGGCACGGTCACGATCGTCTGGGGCGGCAGGAACGGCTTCAAGAAGGGCGGCACCACGCTCACCGCCCCGGCCGACAGCGAGCGCCGCTTCGGCGAGGCCGCCGTCTTCGTCGACATCGACGGCGACGAGACGGCCAACCTCGCCGTGATCAGCGGCGACTCCTGGTGGTTCTACGCCGACGGCGTCCCGCAGGACGGCCGCGCGATCGGCCTCGAGACCGACTTCCTGCCCGAGGGCGTCCGTCTGGACTCCATGACCGCGGGCCACCTCACGTCCAAGGACGGCTACACGTTCGTCCTCACCGGCGAGCGCGCGGACGGCGGCGCCTACACGGCCTACATAAAGGGCGGCGCGGGTGACCTCGGCTACTGGTCCGGTGTCCTCGCCGAGGGCGGCGACCCGAGTGCCTCGCGCGACCCGCTCGCCGTGGGCGACGTCAACGGCGACGGCTACGACGACCTGGTCACCGGCAACCCGAACGCGGCGAAGGGCGGCGCGATCAGCGTCCGCTACGGCGCCGACGCGAAGCTCGGCGCGCCCGTGACGTACACGCAGGACAGCGCGGGCGTGCCCGGGAACGGCGAGGACGGCGACAGGTTCGGCTGGTCGGTGGCCACGGGTGACGTGACCGGCGACGGCCTCGCGGACGTCGCCGTCGGCGCGCCCGGCGAGACGTCCGGCGCCGCGGGCGCCCGCGGCGCGGGCAGCGTCGTCGTGCTCAAGGGCGGCCCGCGCGGCCTGCGGGACGGCAGCGCCTCGCACCAGGACACGCCTCGGGTGCCGGGCGTCGGCGAGGACGGCGACGCGTTCGGCTCGAACGTCCGCCTGAAGGACGTCGACAAGGACGGCAAGGCGGACCTCGCGACCGGCGCGGGCGGCGAGGACATCGGCTCGGGCGCGGACGCGCGCCGGGACGCGGGCGCCGTGTGGGTGCTTCGCGGCTCGTCGGCGGGCGTCACGACCCCGCGCGCGACGTCGTTCAACGGCTCCGACTTCGGCGTACGGCTGCCCGCGGGCGCGGGCGGCCTCGGCAAGGCCTTCGGCGAATCACTTCGCTGACCCTCATCTCCCATCTCTCTCAGCTCAGTTGGAGACATCTTGCGCAAGAAGACCCTGTCGGCCGCGGTGCTGTGCGCCGCGACCGTGATCGGCGTCTCGGGCCTGTCCGTCACGTCCGCCGCGGCGGCGGAGCCCACGCCCCGGCCGAAGGCCGACTTCAACGGCGACGGCTACGCGGACCTCGCGGTCGGCGTCCCCGGCGCGACCGTCGGCGGCAAGGCCAAGGCGGGCTATGTGAACGTGGTCTGGGGCGGCAAGAACGGCCTCGGCAAGCATGGTTCGGCGACCGTCAGCCAGGACTCGGCCGGGGTCCCCGGCCACGCCGAGAAGGACGACGGCTTCGGCTACGCGGTGCGGCCCGCCGACATGAACGGCGACGGCATCACGGACATCGTCGTCGGCACCCCCGACGAGGACAACGGCACGCAGCTCAGCGCGGGCACCGTCACCGTCCTGTGGGGCTCGAAGTCCGGCATCAAGGGCGGCTTCACGGCCGCCACCGGCGAGTACTCCAGCGAACGCCTCGGCGCCCTGCTCACCACCGGCGACTTCGACGGTGACAAGGACCAGGACATCGTGCTCAACCGGGCGGGCGAGGAGAGCAGCGGGGTCGCCCTGCGGCCCGGTCCCGTCAAGGAGGGCTCCCCCTCGGGCCTGAAGCCGATCACGAGCTGGCACTTCAACGGTCCCGTCGCGGTGACGTCCGCCGATTTCGACGCGGACGGCCGCGACGACCTGGCGGTGTCCTACGGCGACGGCGAGATCACGGGCACCGATGTGCTCTCCCACCCGGACGCGGGCACGCGCCCGTGGAAGGAGCGGTGGTCGATCGCCGACTACAGCCACTCCCTCGCCGCGGGCGACTTCGACGGCGACGGCACGGTGGACCTCGCCCTGGGCAACATCGCGGCGAGCTCCGAGAGCGACGGCGACAACTTCTGCCCGGACACGCTCGGCGGCTCGATCGCCACGGCGTACGGCAAGCGCGGCACGACGCTCGGCGGCCCGACGTCCTGCACGAACCAGGGCTCCCCCGGCGTCGGCGGTGAGGACGAGAACGGCGACGCCTTCGGCTCGCGCCTCGCCGTCGCCAACCTCGACCGGGACGGCATCGACGAGCTGATCGCCGGTTCGGAGTCCGAGGCGGTCGGTTCCGCGAAGAAGGCGGGCAGCTACTGGGTCCTCGCCTCCACCGGTCCGGGCAAGCCCTTCGCGGGCCCCTCCATCAGCCAGAACTCGGCGGGCGTGCCCGGCACGGCCGAGGCGGGTGACCGCTTCGGCGCGGCCGTCGCCACCGGTGACTTCAACGGCGACGGCTACCCCGACACGGCGGTCGGCGCGCCCGGCGAGGACGCCTCGAAGGGCGGCGTCTGGTACGCCCGCACCCCCAAGGACGGCCCCAACCCGGCCCAGGTCTCCCTGACTCCGGGCAAGCTGGGCCTCTCGGGAGCCCACAAGTACGGTTCGGTGCTCGGCCGCTAGTCCGCCGCCTTCGCCCGCCGGCCGGGGTCGCGCGCTCACCGCGCGGCCCCGGCCGCGGCCGGAGTGGCGACAGCGCACGAAAAGGCCGATGGCCCCTCACTGACTCAGTGAGGGGCCATCGACTTCGTGGAGCGCCCGGCAGGCCTTGCACCTACATTTCCCATCGGATGATGGGCGTCTTTCCTTGGACCACAGACGCGCGACTTCGGTGTTGTGCGCCGAAGTTGTGCCTTGATCTTACACAGCTCCGGCGGCCCGGGTCCAACTCTGCGCCTCCTGGCGGACACCCGTGTCGGCACCTCCGCCGCGCGGGGGAGGCGAACATCGCGCGCCGGCCCGATCCGGGCGCGCCGGTGGTCAACAACAGTGGTGTCCATGGCGATCAGCGAGATGAATCCGGTACGCGCGGCCCACGGCGCCGCGGCGACCGAGCGGCCCGTTCCCCTGTGGGCGGAGCGGGTCGCCCGGCTGCTCCCCCTCGTGGCCCTGCCCGTGTGCCTGTGGCGGCTGCCCATCGGCTTCGGCCACCAGATGGGCATGGACATGGCCGCCGAAACGTGGCCCCGCTGGGCGGGCGTGGCCTACGTCCTGTCGCTCAGCCTGCTGTCCGAGGCGTTCGCCCTGCTGTGCCGGGGTCTGGTGCGGCCGTGGGGCGAGACCTTCCCCCGCTGGGTGCCGAAGGTCGGCGGGCAGCGGATTCCGCCCTTCCTGGTGATCGTGCCCGCGGCGCTGAGCGGCCTGTTCTTCACGGCGCTGCTGGTCGACTGGGTGCTCTGCGCGTTCCACATCGGGGGCTTCTCGAACGCCCCCTACACGAACGCGGGGTGGCAACTGCTCGCCTCGGTCGTCAGCGGCCTGTTCGTGCTGTGGGGCCCGATGGTGCTCGCGCTGACGTACGCGTACTGGCGGAGGCGCCAACTCCCCATAACAGCAAGGTAACTTCACCCCAGGCGCACACAACCCTCACAGCCTGTCAGCGGTCTCTCCTAGGTCAAGGTCCAGGCCAACGCATACGCAAACGCGTGGCCCGGCACCGGCAAACACACCACCAGACCCGCAGGAGAGAACACCGCATGGCTCAGCACAAGCGCACCGCCTCCCGCGACACCCGCTCCCACAGACCCGGCCGCCGCCTCCGCCTGGCCGCCGCCACGACGACCGTGGCGCTCACCGGCGGGCTCCTCGTGAGCGCCGTACCGACGGCGACGGCGGCCCCCCGCGCCGCACTCCCGGCCACCGACGCCGACTTCGACGGCGACGGCTACGCGGACGTGGCCGCCTCCGCCCCCTTCACCTACGTGAACGGCAAGAAGGCGGCGGGCGCCGTCGTCGTCACGTACGGGAAGGCGAGCGGCGTCGACCGTTCCGTGAAGTACACGCAGAACAGCCAGGACGTCCCCGGGGACGCCGAGGCGCAGGACTGGTTCGGCAACGACCTGGCGTACGGGGACTTCGACGACGACGGCTACGACGACCTGCTCGTCAGCGTCTCCGGCGAGGACATCGGCCGCGACAAGAACGGCGGCAGCGTCCAGATCCTGTGGGGCTCGGCGATCGGCCTGCGGGGAGGCACGACCCTGAAGGACCCGCGCCCCAGCAAGCACGACCACTTCGGCGGGGTCCTCCAGGCCGGGGACTTCAACGGCGACGGCAAGGACGACATCGCCCTGGGCACCGTGACGACGGCCGTCGTCGACGTCTACCGCGGCGGCTTCACCCGCGGCGGCAGGACCGGCGGGCACTACACCGTCACCCCGCGCATCCACGGCAACGGCGAAGTCGGCGTGAAGAACCTGCACTCCGGGGACGCCAACGGCGACGGCAAGGACGACCTGATCGTCAACGGCTACGAGAACGACACCCAGCGCGGCTACAACGCCAACTGGTGGGTGCCCGGCTCCCGTTCCGGCCTGAAGGTCGCCGCCGCGCAGAAGCTGCTGCCCGGCGTCATCACGGACCTCGGCGACACCGACAAGGACGGCTACGACGACGTCGTCGTCGGCAACTACTGGGACAGCGGCATCCCGGGCGCGGCCAAGGGCGGCGCGGTGCACGTCGTGCACGGCGGGAAGCGCGGCCCGGCGAACGGCGACCGCGACAAGTTCACCCAGAACACCTCCGGCGTCCCCGGCAGCGGCGAGAAGGGCGACTCCTTCGGCAACGAGCTGGACCTCGGCGACATCAACGGCGACGGCAACCTGGACCTGGTCGTCGGCGCCCCCGGCGAGACCGTCGACGGCATCGAGGACGCGGGCGCGGTGACCGTCCTGTACGGCCGCGCGAACGGCTCCGGCATCAGCGGGCGCGGCGCGAAGCTCCTCACCCAGAACACGCCGGGCGTGCCGAACACCGACGAGAAGCACGACTTCCTCGGCACGGACGTGCACGCCGACGACCTGAACGGCGACGGCCGCGCGGACGTCGTCCTGGGCGCCCACGGCGAGAACGACGGCAACGGCGCGGTCTACCCCCTGCTCTCCGCCCCCGACGGCTCCCTCCGCGGCACCACCGGCATCTACCCCGGCACAGCGGGCCTCCCGACCACGGGCTACCCCCGCCTGGGCGCGAACTTCGCCGACTGACGCCGTATGACGCCGTATGACGCCGATGCCAGCGTCCCGGTCCACCTTCACCTCTCCAGGAGTCCTCTTGCGTCCGCGCACCACCACACTGCTCACCGCCACCACCCTCACGGCCGCCGTGCTCACCCCCCTCACGCTCCCCGCGACGGCGACCGCCGCACCGTCGGCTCCCGCGAAGTACGGGGACGACTTCAACGGTGACGGCTACCGGGACTTCGCCACGCAGGAGTCCGACGGCGGCAACAAGGGCGGAGCCGTCCGCGTCACCTTCGGCACGGCTGAAGGACCCGGCACCCGGTCGCAGGTCATCGACCAGGACAGCCCCGGCGTCCCCGGCACCGACGAACGCGGCGACTCCTGGGCCGAAGGCCCGCGTGTCGCCGCGGACTTCAACCGGGACGGATACGGAGACCTCGCCGTCGGCGCCGACGGCGAGAAGGTCGGCCGCCATCGCGGCCAGGGCGCGGTGACCGTGCTGTGGGGCGCCCCGGAGGGCCTGAAGGGCGGCACGGCCGTCCCCAACAAGAAGCCCGCGGCCCACAACGCCTTCGGTCAGGGCCTCGCCGCCGGCGACTTCAACGGCGACGGCAGGCCGGACCTCGCCGCGGTCAACGGCGGCGCGGTGTACGTGTACAAGGGCGGCATCTCCCGTGCCGGAGTAGGCAGTTCCGTGCAGCGCCTCGCCAAGCGCGGCCTGTCCCCCAACGACCTCATCGCGGGCAAGGTCACCAAGGACGCCACGACGGACCTGGTCGTGGTCGGCCAGGTGGTCAGGGACTGGCAGGAGACGGGCGACGCCTGGTTCGTCAAGGGCGGCCGTACCCTCAAGCCGGGCGCCACGCTGCGCCTCGGCCGGTACGCCGACAGCACGGACGGCGTGATCGCGGACTTCGACAAGAACGGGTACGGCGACATCGCGATCGGCAACTACGCCGCCTCCGGACACAAGGGCGCGGTGTCCGTCTGGCGCGGCGGCAGGAACGGTCCGGGTACGGCGACCCGCCTCACACAGGGCACTCCCGGCGTGGCGGGCGCCCCGGAGAAGGGAGACCGCTTCGGCAGTTCCGTCTCGGCGGGCGACACCAACGGTGACGGATATCCGGACCTGGCGGTCGGCTCACGCATGGAGGACGTCAACGGCACGCGGGACGCGGGCGGCGTCCATGTCCTGCGCGGCGGCGGGGGCGGCCTGAAGGGCACCGGTTCCAAGTGGTTCGCCCGCGACAGCGCGGGGATCCCGGGCACCCCCACTGAGGGGGACCAATTCGGCAGCACGGTACGCCTGCGGGACACCGACCGTGACGGCTGCGCGGACCTGTACGTGCACGGCGAGTCCGACCCGCTCCGCCTGCCCGGCTCCGCGTCCGGGATCAAGAACACCGGGGTGACCCGCGTGGCGTACGGAATCGTCCAGGGCTTCCTTCAGTAGAGGAGAGCCGCAGTCGGCCCTGGCGGAGCGTGCTCGTGGCGCGTGCTCGGGGCGGGGCGGGGCAGGGCGGGGCGGGAAGCCCCCGGCGGGTGTCACCACAACCCTTGCCCAACCTCGTGTGTCACACAGGTGAAGACCAAGCGTCACCCACAGAGTTGGAGCACCCGTGCGCACACGCACCCTCGCCCTGGCCGCCGCCACGGCGCTCGCGGCGACCGGCCTCACCCTGCCGCTCGCCGCGGGCGCGAGCGCCGCGCCCGCCGGGGCCACCCCGCCCGCCAAGGCCGACTTCAACGGCGACGGCTACGCGGACCTCGCCGTCGGCGTCCCGGCCGCGAGCGTCGGCGGGAAGGCCAGGGCCGGGTACGTGAGCGTGGTCTGGGGCGGCCCCGACGGCCTGCGCGCCAAGGGCAACGTACGGATCAGCCAGGCCACGGCGAACGTGCCGGGCGCCCCGGAGACGGGCGACCGCTTCGGCGCGTCCGTGGCCGTCGCGGACTTCGACGGCGACGGGCTCACCGACCTCGCGGTCGGCGCCCCGGGCGAGGACGTCGACGGCAAGGCGGACGCGGGCAACGCGACCGTCGTGTACGGCACGAAGACCGGCTTCGGCAAGGCCAACAGCGCGGGCCGCGGCGCCAAGGCCAAGGACTCCTACGGCAACGCCCTGGCCGCCGCCGACTTCAACGGCGACAAGCGGGCCGACCTGGCCATCGGCGGCACCGACAAGGTCGTCGTCAACTACGACCCGCGCGCCGCGAAGACCGAGCCGGGCATGGGCGACCGGATGGGCGGCCGCGCCCCCGTCCTGTCCACCGGTGACTTCGACAACGACGGCCTCGCCGACCTCGCCGTCGCGTACTACACCAAGCAGCAGCCGTACACGCAGTCCCACGTCCACCTCTACCGCTACCACAAACCGGAGAAGCGCCTCCTCCTGTCCTGGGCCAACAGCAACGGCGCCACCTCCGCCTTCGCCACCGGCGACTTCAACGGCGACGGCCTCGACGACCTCGCGCTCGGCAACTGCCGCGAGATCGCCGACGAGAACATCGACGACCCGTGCGGCCCCGAGGAGCTCACCAAGGGCGGCGGCGTCCACATCCGCTACGGCGACCGCAACGGCTCCTTCGGCGCCCGCGCCCAGACCCTCAACCAGGACACCCCGGGCGTCCCCGGCGTCGCCGAGAAGGGCGACGGCTTCGGCGAGGCCGTCACCGCCCGCGACATCGACAACGACGGCTACACCGACCTGATCATCGGCGCCCCCGGCGAGGCCATCGGCAGCAAGAAGAACGCGGGCAGCGTCACCGTCCTGTACGGCGCCAAGAAGGGCATCCTCGACGCCGACGACGAGCTGGGCGACGGCAAGGCCAACGGCTACGCCTTCCAGCAGGACACGAACCAGATCCCCGGCACCGCCGAGACCGGCGACCGCTTCGGCGCCGCCCTCGCCACCGGCGACTTCGACAACGACGGCAAGCCCGAGCTCGCCACCGCCGCCCCCGGCGAGGACGGCTCGTCCGGCGGCGTCTGGGCCTCGCCCGACGTCCTGCCGCCCGGCACCACCACCGTCACCCCCAAGTCCCTCCAGCTGCCCGCGTCTTCGTCCGCGCTGACGTACGGCGCCGTGCTCGGCCGCTAGGCCGCCGCACCACCCCGGCCACTCACGCCCCACCTGGTCACGGGCGCCACGGGGGCCCTGAGGACAACCCCTCAGGGTCCCCCTAGGGGTTGTTACAGGTCAGCCGCAAACGGGCTCTCCTCCACAACAGGGGCGCGACCGCCCCGCCGGACCAGGTACGTTCGATTCCGTGGCTGGATTCAGGATCGGACGCGGCGGCCGGGACAACCGCGCACAGCAATCGGGACGTCCCCAAGGACACCAAGGGCCGGGGCAGAGCCCTCGGCAGGCCCCCGGGCAGGCCCCGTACGGACAGCAGCGGCCCCCGCAGCAAGGCGGCGGCCAGGCGCCGTACGGCTACCCGCCCGCGCCCTCGCACGGACACCCGGCCCCGCCCCAGTACGGCGGCCAGGGCCCCGGCCCCGGCCAGTACGGCGGCCAGTACGGCGGCGGCCACCCCGGCGGCGGCCAGCACCACGGCGGCGCCCAGCAGTGGCCCCAGCCCCCCGGCGGCCGGGACGAACCCGAGTACTACGGCGGCCAGGGCGGACACGGCGGCCACGGCGGCGCCCCCGACCCGTACGCCGCCAACAACCCCGGCAGCACCCAGGCCTTCTCCCTCGGCGAGGACCCCTACAACGACGGGGACACCTACCGCGCGGGCCAGGCCCCCGCCGGGCCCATCGGCCCCAAGCTGCCCTGGAAGGACCTGCTGCGCGGCATCGTGCTGCGCCCGGGCCCGACCTTCCTCCAGATGCGCGACTACGCGATGTGGGCCCCGGCCGTCATCGTCACGTTCCTCTACGGCCTGCTCGCCGTCTTCGGCTTCGACGAGGCCCGCGAGGACGTCCTCAACGCCACGCTGTCCACGGCGATCCCGTACGTCCTCACCACCGGCGTCGCGATCTCCATCAGCGCGCTCATCCTCGGCGTCGTCACCCACAGCCTCGCCCGCCAGTTCGGCGGCGACGGCGCCTGGCAGCCGACCGTCGGCCTGTCCATGCTGGTCATGGCGATCACGGACGGGCCGCGCGTCATCGTCGCCCTGTTCCTCGGCGGCGGCAACGGCTTCGTCCAGCTGCTCGGCTGGGCCACCTGGCTCGCGGCGGGCGCGCTGCTCACCCTGATGGTCAGCAAGTCGCACGACCTGCACTGGACCCGCGCCCTCGGCGCCAGCGCCATCCAGCTGCTCGCGATCCTGTCGATCATCAAGCTCGGCACCTTCTGACGCTGCCGCGCACGGCACGCACCACCCAGGGCCCCGGCGGGCACGACCGCCGGGGCCCTTGCTCATGCCCACTCCTGTCACGTACCTTGCAATGCAATGTTCCAGGCAAAGCAAGGAACTGGAGGGGGGCGAGGGGGATGGCGGATCCACTGACGAAGGCCGCGAGCCAGCTGCGCAAGGGCGTACTGGAGTACTGCGTCCTGGCCCTGATGCGCGACGGCCCGCGCTACGGGGTGGAGCTGGTCGAGGAGCTGTCCGCCGTCGCCGCGATGACGACGAGCCAGGGCACCATCTACCCGCTCCTGTCCCGGCTGCGCCGCGACCGCCTGGTGGACACGGAACTGCGCGAGTCCCCCAGCGGCCCGCCCCGCCGCTACTACACGCTCACGCCCGAGGGCCGCACGGCCCTCGCGGACTTCACCGCGAGCTGGCCCCTCTTCCGGGACGCCGTCGACCACTTCCTGGCCCCGGCGCCCCGCATTTCGCACGACACGGAGAACCCCCATGACGGCACCTGACCACGCCCTCGTCCGCACCTACCTGACCGACGTGGAGCGGGCCACCACGACCCTCGACCCGACCCGCCGGGCGGAGCTCCTTGCGGATCTGCGCGAGCACATAGAGGTCAGCCTCGCCGAGGCCGGCACACGGGACGACGCGACCGTGCGCGGGGTCCTGGCCCAGCTGGGCGACCCCGCCGCGATCGCGGCGTCGGCGCTCGCGGAGGCCCCGCCGGCGCCCGGCGCCCCCGAGCCGGAGCGGCTCCGCACCCGCCTCACGATCCTCGTACTGGCGGCATCGGGACCGCTGACGCTGTTCGGCGGCCCGCTCGCGATGGTGGCCGCCGCCGCGGCGGGGCTCTATCTGCTGTCCACCTCCACCCGGTGGACCGCGCGCCAGAAGCTCAAGGGCGGCGCGCTGACCCTGGCGCTCCCGCTCCTGCTGCTCATCGGCTTCGTCGCGGGCGCGGGCCGCATCGGCATCATGGAACTGCTGCTGCTCCTGCTCCTGAACGTGCTGCTGCCCGTGCTCGGCGCACGGCTCCTGTGGAAGGCGGCGCGGACCGGTCCGGCCACCGCGGGGGTCGCGGCACAGGCGTGAACGACAACGGCGCCCCCACCTCCGGGTGGGGGCGCCGCGGCACGTGAACGGACGGTCAGGCGTCGAGAACCTGCCCGTGCCGCTTCACGACCGGCGGCTCGACGCTCCACGGGAAGTTGATCCACTCATCCGTACGCTTCCACACGTACTCGCACTTCACGAGCGAGTGGGACTTCTCATAGATGACGGCGGAGCGCACCTCGGCGACGTGGTCGAGGCAGAAGTCGTGCACGAGCTTCAGCGTCTTGCCGGTGTCGGCGACGTCGTCGGCGATCAGGACCTTCTTGTTCGAGAAGTCGATCGCATTCGGGACGGGCGCCAGCATGACGGGCATTTCGAGGGTCTCGCCCACGCCGGTGTAGAACTCCACGTTCACCAGGTGGATGTTCTTGCAGTCCAGCGCGTACGCCAGACCACCGGCGACGAACACCCCGCCGCGGGCGATGCTGAGGATGACGTCAGGCTCGTACCCGTCGTCAGCGATGGTCTGCGCCAGCTCGCGCACAGCGGCGCCGAACTTCTCGTAGGTCAGGTTCTCGCGCACGTCGCTCATGGGGGATGTCACACCTGGGTCCGATGGAAGTTGAGGAAGGAACGGGAAGCGGTGGGCCCGCGCTGACCCTGGTAGCGCGACCCGTACCGCTCGGACCCGTACGGGGCCTCGGCGGGCGAGGTCAGCCGGAACATGCACAGCTGCCCGATCTTCATCCCCGGCCAGAGCTTGATCGGCAGCGTGGCGAGGTTCGACAGTTCGAGGGTCACGTGCCCCGAGAAGCCGGGGTCGATGAACCCGGCGGTGGAGTGCGTGACGAGCCCGAGCCGGCCGAGGCTGGACTTGCCCTCCAGGCGGGACGCCAGGTCGTCGGGCAGCGAGATGACCTCGTACGTCGACGCGAGCACGAACTCCCCCGGGTGGAGGATGAACGGCTCGTCCCCCTCGGGCTCGACGAGCCGGGTCAGATCCGCCTGCTCGACGGACGGGTCGATGTGCGGGTACCGGTGGTTCTCGAACACCCGGAAGTACCGGTCGAGGCGCACGTCGATGCTCGACGGCTGCACCATGGATTCGTCGTAGGGATCGATCCGTACCCGCCCGGCGTCGATCTCGGCCCGGATGTCCTTGTCTGAGAGAAGCACGCACCGAGGATACGCAGAGCGCGCGGGAAGGCCGCAATTTGCGCAATGCGCCACCCGCGCGCTCTGTCGCCGTACTGGCGGTAGCGGTGGTACGGCGGGTACCGGCCACAGGACCGTGGCACCCGCCCTCCTCGCTCTACCGCTTCTCGAACTCCACCGGCACCGCGTGGCGGAGCCGCGCACACCGCGGACAGCGGATGAGGCGGCCCGGCCCGAGCCGGTCGGCCTGCTGCATCGGGAACGAAGCGGTGCTGAACACGTGCCCCTCGGCACAGCGGACGACGGTGCGCTCCATCAAGTCGACGAGTCCCTTCCCCAAAAGCCGTAACTGGCGGACGACGAAAGCCACATTACGGGATGAAAGGGACGCCACTCCAGGCGGCACTCCGACCCCTCGGGGACCCCTCACGACCCCCACACACCTCCCCCGGGATCCACCGCGGATCCACCCCGGATCCGCCTCGACCCCATCCCGGGAAGGCCCCCCACCGTACGCCCCAACTCCCTTCGCCCGCAGTCACGCAGAGCCCACACAGCGCAGCCGGGCCCCGGGGGCACGGCGCCCGGGGCCTGGGATGAGGTAGAGTGTGCGACAGTACGAAACCGGTTCAACCGGTGTACCGCGCGGGTGTAGTTTAATGGTAGAACATCAGCTTCCCAAGCTGAGAGCGCGAGTTCGATTCTCGTCACCCGCTCCATGTGAAACCCCCAGGTCGTGGACCCGGGGGTTCTTTGTTGTCCGAGTGCTCCGGGCCAGTGGGCGGGGCGCGCACCACAAACGCACCACAACGCCTGCCCGCACCACTCGGCTAATTGATCAAAGGTAGAGCCGCCCGGAGGCCAAGCTCCTTCGCCACCGAGCGCAGGAGCTGCTTACGCGGCTTTCCGTTGATCATCTCGTCGTACGCCCGCCCCGCCCAGACCAGACACATGGCCACAGTCGCCTCCACTACCGCGGCTCCCCCCTCTTTGGGTTCACTGCGGAGGCTGGGAGGCTCAGTCGTCCACTCGATGAAGGCGGAGGCGCCAGTCCAACTCGGGTGAGCGTAACCACAGAGGTATCGGTACACGGAGTACAGCTCCCTTTTCGGGTCTACCTCATCACACTGCGCCTGGAACTTACGGAAGATCTCACTTTCGTCGGTTTTCTCGACCGACTCACCCTTGATCGCGTCAAGGAGCTCCTGCGGCACGCTGAATGCCTTCTTCATGTCCTCAGCAGCCGCCCGGTTCAGACGCCCTCCTTCAGCAAGAACACCGAGTGCGCCTGCGTCTCCCTTCTGGGAGAGCCAGTGCAGGCTGAGAGTGGTCTCGACCATGGTGCGAAGCAGAATCAGCGTCTCGTGACGGTTCCCGCGATCAATGAGGTGCAGAACCACCTCTGCAAGGCGATGCACCTCAGCACACCAACCGTGTCCGATGAGCACAGACCGGTACTTGCGCTGCTTCGTCTCGATAGGCCCGGCCGCCCGGTAGTCGGCGAGCATCTTCTCAACAGCGTCACGGTACTGCTGCCTAGAAACGTTACTCATGTGCCTTCCCATCGTGCTTGGGAGAGGTAAGGCTACTTGAGCAAGAAGAAGAAGGTTCACGAATTTCATCCATCCAACTCCGCCGCTACCTTTCGCCAACCAGCCTCATTGCAGGAAGGGTTGGGGGTCTCATAGATCGAGTGAGACCCGTTCTCACGAGTCACCACTCTGGCCCTGGGCGCCCTTCCGCTTCGCACGCCCCGCACGGACCATCGTGTCCTTGTGCAGGTGGGCGAAGGACAGCGCGGCGGCGATGACCGCTTGTACGCGCACCGTGTCCACACGGGCCAGTTGGGCGCGCATGCGGTGACTCCTTCCGGGATCCAGAGGCATGAGGGGGTACAGGCATGGCGACGAATAGAACGTTCGTCCCAGCCGAGAAAGGAACAGGCGGGATCAGTCGGCCACGGGGCGCGGTCGGACCGCTGCTGACGCCGGTCACTCGACGGGCCGCACAGCGGCCACGGGCCGAAACGGCTTGAGCGCGGGCAGATCAGGCGCCAGGTGAGCCGAATCCCGGCACGTCTCGGCAGCCTCGCCGAGCGAAAGGTAGGGCCTACGAATCCGGGACCAGCCGCTGGACGCGTCCCCGGCGACGGCCAGGTCGGGCATCAGGCTCCGGCAGCGACCGGGAAGGCGGCGGGCGTCACGGCGGCACAGCGGTAGGCGATGCCGTGCCGCTGCTGGCCGTTGAAGACGCTCTCCCAGGGCCGGGCGATGAGCCCCGGCAGCAAGACGGGCGAGCCGAGGACCAGCCCCTCCGCCACCCCGCTCTCCGGGACCGTGACCTTGATCAGGGACGACTCCCCCTCCTCGATGTAGACGACGCCGATGGTCATCAGCGGCTCACCGCTGACCGCGTCCTTGGCCCGCTCGCCGGTCTGACGGTCGCGGACCTTGGGCTCCGGGGCCTCGGTAAGCAGGATCGTGGCGCCCGAGGTCTGAACACGGATGGTGCGCAAGACAGTTCCCCTATCTACTCGTCTATACAAGATGCGATCGGTGAACCCGAACTCCCGGGAACGCGGATCACTCTGACACACAACTTGCCCACTCGTCTATACGAGTATGCCTGTTGGGATGTACGAGTCCGGGGAACGGCCTCGCGCCCCATCACCCGTCAGTTCGCGGGGAGTTGGTAGGACAGGACGTACGCGTCCGCAGCCATCACGGTGTCGCAGACCTCAACTGCCCGCCCCTCCGTGTCGTACGCGGTGCGGATCAGATGGATCACCGGCACGCCGGACGCGAGCCGCAGCGTCTTGACCTCGGCGGGCGAGGGCATGCGGGCGCGGATGTCCTCCTCGAAGTGGTCGAGGCGGTGGCCGAGCTCTTCGAGGCGGGCGTAGATGCCGCCGGGGCCGGGGTTGGGCTCGGCGATCTGCGTACCGCGGGCGATGTCGAGCGGGAGGTACGAGGTCGCGAACTCGACGGGACGGCCGTCGAGGAGGTAGCGGCGCCGACGCGCGAGCACCTTGCGCGCCGAACCGAGCCGGGTGGAGATGTCCTGCATGGCCTTCTCCTCCTTCACCTCCAGGCTGTCCACCTGGGGGTGGCTACCGGCCGCGTCGGCTTCGACGATGAACGCCGACTTCCCCTGATCGCGGTGGCGCCGGGCGAACCGGTCCGAAGCGAGGCGCCGCACCGGAGGCCGCGGGCGGACGAAGACGCCCCTGCCGTGCTCGGCGTGGACGAGTCCTTCGCCCTGGAGGATGGAGAAGGAGTTGCGGACCGTCATCCGGGATACCCCGTAGTGGTCCACAAGGTCAGCTTCGGAGGGCAGCTTCTCGCCCTCCCTGAACCGCCCACGATCGATGGCCTCGCGCAGCTGATCGGCGATCTGCCGGAAGACCGCACGATCACTCGTGGGGTCGACCTCGCCGAGCAAGCCGGTAGGGAGTGAGGTCACGTGTGTACTCCTTTAGGTATCTAGACGAGTGGGCGAGTGCTGTTGCTACGGTGGAGAGCCTAGCCAGCCGAGAGGGCCGAGGAACGTGAGCACTGACCGCCCCCATTCCGTGAGCGTCGCCGGAGTCATAGTCGACGACCAGGGGCGGGCCCTGCTGATACAGCGCCGCGACAACGGCCAGTGGGAGCCTCCGGGCGGGGTCCTCGAACGCGAGGAAACCATCCCCGAAGCCCTCCAGCGCGAGGTCCTCGAAGAAACCGGCGTCAAGATCGCACTTCCCGCGACCCTGACCGGCGTCTACAAGAACATGACGGGCTTGATCGTCTCCCTGGTCTTCCGTTGCGAGGCCGCCGACGGTACGCCCACCACCGGCGAGGAGACCCGCGCCCTGCGCTGGGCCACCCGCGAAGAGGTCACCCAACTCGCCGACGAGGCGTACGCGATCCGCGTCCTGGACGCGCTCGACTCCCTGGGCGGGGCGGCTCCGCCGGCCATCCGCGCCCACGACGGCGTGAAACTCGTATAGCCCGAACCCGCTGCACATGGCGGCCTAGCAGCACAAAGGAACTTGTATGCACGAGTATACGAGCACCGCCCGGGTCTGGGGACTCACTTGCCCAGGTCTCCCCGAAGAGGTCAGCCGAGCCCGCCGCTGGACCCGCGACATCCTGGGTTCCTCGCCCCTCGCGGAGGACGCCGAACTGATCGCGAGCGAGCTGAGCGCCAACGCGATCCTGCACACGGCCAGCGGCCGGCCCACGGGCAGCTTCCACCTGGCTCTGGCGGTGTCGTCCCAGGTCATCGCCCTGTCGGTCACGGACGCTGGGGGCGCGGGCGGTTCCGCTCCGAAGGTCGAGCACCCCGACGAGGAGGCGGTCCACGGCAGAGGCCTGGGGATGGTCAGCGCACTGGCCCACCGGGTGGTGGTGCGGAACAGCGACGGGGCGCACACGGTGACGGCGGAGCTGTTCACTTCGCCACGGCCGGGGCCAGGGGGCCACCCATGCTGAGCGACGGCCTGGCTCGCGGGTTCTGGTGCGAGTGCTGGGCGGAGGACCTGAGGGAACCGGGCGAGCCGACGGTGACGACATCCTTCGGCGTGTACTCCGCGGCCCAAGCGGACGGCTGGCTCCCCACGGCCCTACGAGCCATCACGGCGGAGCTGAACCCAGTTGCACCGAAAGAGACTTGGGACTGGCTCTACGAGAGCCGCATCGACACGCGGCGGGCCCTTCTCCGCTCGGAGCCCTGCACGGTGTCGGTGACCTACGCCAGCACGCGCATCACGTGGACGGTGCACCCGGCGCTCTTCCTGCCCCTCGCGGACCACCAGGAGCACATGGAACCCCAGCCGTGCACACACGACTTGAAGCCCGACGCGACCGACTGAGTTACAACTTTCTCTACTGATTCAAGGCCCGCGCACGGCGCGGGCGCGCGCCGCCTCTGCGGCGCGGCCTGCCTCCTGTCTCCGCCCCGGCTGGCCGCGCCCGGCGGCGCGCTGGCGAGCTGCGGGCATGAAGTGGGAGACACCCTCTGTGGCTGGGGCGGTCGGCTCCACGACTTTAGGCAGCCACTTTGGGGCGAGCCTCTAAGATCTTGGCCCCAACGTCGTGCTTTAACGGGCAGGTCCACAGACTGCCCGACTCGCCGGAAGCTTACGGGGCCAAGATCACTCGCCCCAAAGCAGCTCCAGCCCAAAGCCGCTCCGCCGACCTGCGAGATTTCATGCGGGAAGATCGACAGCACCGGCAATGAGCACCTTCTGTGCCAGAAACCGCATGAGTACATTCTCGGCACGGAGAGACTCGGCTTCGGGTGAGAAGGGCATCAGCAGTGAGTCAACCTGGCCTCCACCATCTTCCTTCGTGTGAACCACTCGACACCTGATCTCATAGATTCTCTCGCAAAGCAAGTCGGCCAGGTCCCCCTTTTTCCGCTTCGGGTCTACTGGCTCTAGGCCTGCGATTGCTTGCTTTTTAGCGCTGAAGTGTCCAAGGACTTCTGGATTCGCCGAGAAGAAATCCGAAATTGCATCTTCGGAAACGGAGTACCTGACCGTTGCCTTCAGCTGGCTACGCTCGTCCCCGTATCCTCTTCCAGGTTGACGTGTGATTCGCAGGATGCGCGACAACTGACGTTCATCATCCGCTCTAAAGTTCGGATCACGCAACTCGTTGCGCAGCTTATCGAGAAGATCTCGCTGGCTGTAGCGAGAGAAGTAGTATTCGAGTACCTGATAGTAGGCAAGGAACTCAAGCAGAGGCATTCCCACGGCTGACCGAGCGTACCGGTAGAGACTCAGCGGCTCAGCGGCGTACTGAAGCTTAGGTAGCGTAGGAGCGCTTGCGTTTTGGTGCGTCCGCCGACCGAATCTCATTGGGCCCACCGGTCGCATGCGCCGGAAGGTGAATGAAAGGCCATATTTCAGATCGAGCTCGAAGAGGATGGCATTGCCCGCGCCTTCAAGAAATGCCAAAGCCTCTGAGTAAGTTCTGAGCTGTCGCCCCTTAAGCTTGAGAGTGACGGGCACAAAGCTGCAGAAAACAGAGAATCTCTTAGACGGTGAACTGATCTCTGCAGACCAGTCCTCACTCCTAGTGCCGGTTATCGTAACGGATCCTTGTGCTTTGGTACGTAGATTCTCTTCCGGATCTGCAGTTACCCATCCAGGGATACGCTCCATTAGGCGGTGAGTTGGCCCACTGGTGGCTGTCAGGGCAACTTCGATACTGGGATTTTCCTCCAATGCATAAAAGGCTTCATACTCGCCGAGAGCGCGAATTTTCGCGAAATCCATTTCCAGGCATGTGGGTGCATCTTCATCGGAAATCAGTACAGCGCGAGAGCTCCTGCCAGACGCAATGTCGATCTGCAGTAGTGCCGATTCGTCCCACGATGTCGTCCATTCGCAGGAGATGCCTGCGGCCTGGATTTTTTTCTCCAGGGCAAGCAATGGGGAATTCGGCTTCAGGGAACCCGCAGGGCTGCTATCGACAGTCATCGTTCTTCCGGTGATTGCGTGGATTCTGGGGAAGTGATGATCCCACAGTGCGTGGTGTCGTGTCCTGCATTATGTTCCACCGTCGTGACGTATCACGATTCGGTGTAGTCGACGCCTCGGAAGATTCTGGCGGACGGCTGCGGTCGACCACTTGGTGAGCTGTACAGCGATGCTGGCTGCGGGAGGTCGCCATCAGTTCACGTCCTTGGGCCGTCCCTGGGCCGTCCGAAGCCGACCAACGCCGACAGTCGGCACCCACGGGTGACCGCCCCCACCCCGCTCTGGCCTGGGCCCCCGGTGTTGATCTGCCACACTGGAAGGGTTATGCCAAAGCCCGGAGCACTGAGGTGTTGCGCTGCGAGAGCCAGATAGTGGCTCGTCTGCCCTTCTGCTGCAACCGTGCCAGACCCGTGCCAGGTTGGGCGGGGGACCACGGGGAACGGCGGACAACAAACCATCAGCATCACGAGGCCATCAGCCAGCTCCCTAGCAGCTCAGGCACCCAACTCACCCTAGATCACCCGAGCTTCCCAAGCTGAGAGCGCGAGTTCGATTCTCGTCACCCGCTCTTCTTAACCCCAGGTCAGAGACCTGGGGTTTGTTGTTTTCCGGGTGCTGATGCGCCGGACCGGTCAGCGGTGGGGCGGGTACGCGGACCCGTCGTGCAGGTACTCGGGACAGCCCGTGGCGAGGGTCCGCAGCGCGGCCCTGAGGCGGTTGCCGAGGCGGGGGCGCAGCAGCTCCTGAGCGTCGCTGGCCGCGACGAAGGCCGTGTCGGACAGTTCCTCGTCGTGGGGGCGGAGGGCGGCCACCCGGTCGTGAGGCAGGACGCCGCCGTCGTAGACGAAGCACAGCTGGTCGTCCCACGGGCCGTGGGGCGGGGCCCAGTCCACCACCAGGAGCCGGAGCGGGCCGACGTCCAGGTCCAGCTCCTCTCGGCGAGATACGCGTTCCAGGCCACCGGGTCAGCGGGAGAGGGCGGCTTCATCGTGGGTCCTTCGGGGCGTGAAGCGGTAGCCGTCGCGTCCGTTCCGCTCAGGGCGAGGGTGTGAAGCCGGTGGACAGGTCGAGGCGGAAGGGAGGCCCTGAAGCCGTTGGTGTCCAGCCCTCGTGCAAGGCGCGTTCGATGGCTTGGGCGACGTCGGAGGGGAGTACCGGCTTGGCCTCGTGTCCGATCCAGTTGCTCGGGTGCGGTTGATGGGTGGCGACCAAGAGCGTTGTCCCCGGGGTGTCCGCGTGCTCGACCGCGAACGTGCACGGTGACCAGGCCACGCCCTGGGAGTAGGTCGGCCTGTGTCGCAGCCGCCAGCGATAGGCCGTGCCGTCGACCATGATGCGCCGTGCGCCCTTACGTCCCAGTGTCATGGCAGCCCCCTCGGTGTTAAGGATGCCAGCAGCTCTTGTTCGCCGTCCGTGGAGAGTGGACGTGCCAGCCCCGTGTGGTGGGGCTTGGGGGATGTGTTCGGGCGATAGAGCGGTCGTTTTAGTGCGTGGGTTGTAGTGGTCGGGAGCGGCTGGTGAGGTGGGCTCTTCTGGGGGCCGGCGGCCTCGGGTTCGGGGGTGGGGGTCGG
>NZ_JOJM01000035.1 GCF_000720325.1 Streptomyces sp. NRRL B-1347 | reverse complement strand
GCTGGGGAGTTTCGGGTGGGTGGGTGGGTGGGTGGGAAAAACCGCCGCGGCAGCGGCGGGGCGGGCGCACTGCGCGGTAGCGCCCCGCGCCCGGGCCGGGCTTCGCAAGGCCAGGGTGGCCCCCACCCACCCCCGCCGGTCCTGCGCCGCCGCTACAGACGCTTCGCGCTGCGGAGCGTCGACGCGTAGTACCCGTTGCCGTCCAGGCGCGACGTGCCGCCCTTGTCGCCGATCGTCGGCCCGTTGACCTCTTCCCGGCTGGAGATGAAGATCTTGTGGCCGTCCGCGTCGTGGCCGAGGAAGATCCCGACGTGGTCGAGCCGCTGCTTCGTACGCGCGTCGAGCTTGAAGAAGACCAGGTCGCCGGGCTGGATGACGTCGATGGTCTTGGGGCGGTCGGCCGCGCCGACCCCCTTCAGCTTGATGACCTCCGTGCCGGCCTTGCCGCGGGCCATGCCGTTGGCCGTGCGGGGCAGGCCGTCACCGGCGGTGTCGGAGGACATCAGGGGGTACCGCGCCCGGTAGCCGAAGACGGTGCGGATGAAGCCGGAGCAGTCCATGGCGCGGGCCCGCTTGGCCTCGGGCTGGATGGTGGTGCCGTCCCGGAAGGTGTAGGGGATGCCGAGGTAGTCGTAGAAGTCGGACTGCTCCTCGCGCAGGTCGTTGCCCTCGCTGCCGTTGGGGTTCAGCGGCCCGAAGTTGGCGTCCCCGCGGTAGGCGATGCCCTCGTCGTCCTTCTTGACGGGCGCGCCCTCCACGTACTGGAAGGCCATGGCGAAGATGTCGTCCTCCTCGCTGCCCGCGTAACTCTTGTACCAGTCCTTGAACCACTTCTCCCTCTCCGCGCCCTTGCGCCACACCTCCGGCATCAGCCGCACCCAGTCCTCGGTGACGACCCGGGACTTGGTGTTGGCGGGCTCGGTGAAGGTGCGGCTCGGCCCGGTGAGCGTGGCGGCGCGGGCCCCGTCGGTGAAGGTGGCGACGACCTTGCCGCCCTCGGTGCGCAGCACGGAGCGGTCGGGGTTGCGCAGCCGCTCCCAGGTCTGCTTGCCGCCCTGCGCCGAGGCGCCGTTGCTGAGACGGCCTGGGGAGTCGGTGACGGCCTGCACCTCGGGCGCCTTGTCCTGTTCGTCCTTGCGCAGTTCGACGGTCAGGAAGGCACTGCCCGCGAGCAGGGCGAGCACGGTCGCGGCGTGGAGGGCGGGGCGCTTCTTCTTGGGCGGCATGTGTGGCTCCGGAAGTCAGGCCGAGGTCAGGCGGACGGCATGAAGCCGAGGAGAATCCCGGCGGTGAGGACGACGTAGGCCATGAGCGTCACCGAGCCCGTGGCGAGCAGGGTGGGGCCCTTGGGCTGGCGCACGAGCTGGTAGGCGATCAGGCCCGGCACGATGAAGCCGAGGGTCTGGTTGCTGTACATCAGCGGGAACTCGATGGAGAGCACGATCATCACGGTGGCCTGGAGCACCACGCCCGTCAGGACGACCGCGGCGAACAGGCGCTTGCCGTACAGGATGATGAAGCGCTGCATGAGGAGCGTGCAGACGTACGTCAGGACGGTGACGCCGACGACCATGGCGGCGCGCTGGAGGTCCTCGACGAGGGTCAGCGCGAGCCAGCCCGGCGTGATCATGCCGCCGGGCGAGAGGTTGGTCGTCAGATAGCAGACCAGGGAGAAGAGCAGCCCGAGCGCGATCCCGATCGCGGCGATCTCGGGGGTGAGGACGGAGGGGATCAACGGGGCTCTCCTGGGCTGTGCCACTGCTGCGTGTCGTCGGCGGCGGGGGTGACGGGCGGGACGCGCGGCTCGAACAGACCGCGGGGCCGGACGGCGTCCGGCTCGGGCCCGCCGGGCTGCTGGGCTTCGTGCGTCGGGTAGGACGCCTCGGGCGCGGGCGCGTAGGCGGCCTGCTGGGCGTAGGGGTCGTGGGCGGCGTACGCGTCCTGCTGGTGGCCGGGGTGCCCCTGCGCCGCGTACGGCTCGGCGTACTGCTGCTGGCCTTGCCGCGCGTCGTACTGCTGGCCGTGCTGCTGGCCGTACGACTGCTGCCCGTACTGCTGCTCGTGCTGCTGGCCGTAGTGGTGACCGTGCTGCTGGCCGTGCTGCTGGGCGTACTGCTGCTGCTCGTACTGCTGGTGGTCGTACGCCCCGTACGGCTGCTCCGCCGTGCGCTGGGCGGGCACGTGCACGGCCGCGGCCGGGGTGAGCTGGTGGTGGGCGTAGCGGTTCTCGTACGCCTCCGGGTAGTGCTGGTACGGGTCGATGTGCGGCTCGTACAGCGGCGTGGGCTGGGTGCGCTCCACGACGCCCTCGGCGGCTTCGGCGCCCTTCGCGGCCGCGGCCGCCGGGGCCGGCGCCGGGTCCTCGCTCTCGTCGGCGGGGAGTTCGGCGAGGTGCTCCAGGAGCACCTCGCCCTGGCCGTGGATGTTGCCGATGGCGACGAGCGAGGAGTCGGGGCCGAGCTGGCCGAGCAGCTGGGCCATGAACTCCTCGGGGTCGCGCCGGTCGCCGCCGAGGTCGACGGCGCGCGAGCGCCACTCGGCGGGGATGGCGTCGATGGCGCTCTTGGCGGGGTGGCCGATGACGAAGACCTTCTCCGGCTGGAGGTCGGGGATGATCTCGCCCATCTGGCCGTTGCGCTCGACGCGGTCCGGGCGGCAGTTGATGACGACGTTCAGCGGACGGTGGATCGCGCCGAGGTCGAGCAGCTGGTTGATGTTCATCAGCGTCGACTCGGGGTCGTTGGCCGCGAAGACGTTGGCGAAGCGGAGCTTCTTGCTGTCCTCGGTGACGTACCGCTCGACGGAGAGGACGCCGGGGTCCGGCGGCGCGTCGTACATGCCCTGGAGGGCGACCTCGCGGCCGACGCCGAGGAGCTCGGCGACCTTGAGCGCGATCGCCACGTTCTCCTTGAAGGTGAACCAGCTGAAGCCGCGCAGCTCGTCGTCGGTGACCGTCTCGGGGTCGGCGTAGATCAGCTCGCAGTTCCGGGCGTCGGCCTCCTCCTTGAGGATGTCGAAGCGGTCCTTCTCGGCGGTGACGCAGATGCCGTTCTCCGGCATGGAGCGGGACAGCGAGCGCGCCACGTCGTCCAGGGTCGGGCCCATCTCGGCGAGGTGGTCCTCGCGGACGTTGCAGAGCACGCCGATGGTGGAGCGGATCAGCTTGGACTGGTTGATCTCCTGGAGCGCCGGCATGACCGCCATGCACTCGATGACCAGGGCGTCCGGGTTGTACGCTGCCGCGCGGCGCACGATGCCGATCTGCTCGACGACGTTGGCGATGCCGAACTTGCGGTAGACCGGCTCCTCGGTGGCGTCCGGGTGGATGAACCGGGCGGCCGTGCCGGTGGTCTTGGCGACGGTGGTCAGATCGCCGCCGCGCAGCGCGCCCGCGCACAGGCGGGTGATGGAGCTCTTGCCGCGGATGCCGTTGACCAGCACCCGCGTCGGTATGTGCTCCAGGTTCGTGAAGTGCCGCCGCTGCTCGATCACGCCGGCGACGAGCAGGACGGCGCAGCACACCACGAGGACGGTGAAGAGGAAGTACACGGCGGTTCAGTTCCTTCCGGCGAGCGGCGCCGACACGCCGTCCCGCTTGCGCTGCGCGCCCGTGGGCAGCTGCTGCCTGATGAGCTCCAGGCTGCGGGTGACGGCGCCGACCTCGTCGTGGTGGACCGGGTACAGGACGGTCTTGCGGTCGCCGTCGGCCAGTGCCTCCGCCTGCTCCGCGAGCTTGCGCAGCGGCCGTACGACGACGATGTGCAGCCAGCCGAGGCAGGCCGCGGCCGCGGTGACGCCGAGCATGCCCGCGAGGACGGTGCGGTTCTGCAGCGTGTACGCGGGGATGGGGAGCTGGGATGCGGGCTGCCAGCTGACCACGGTCCAGCCGAGCGACTTGGCGGCGCCGCCGCCGACGAACGGGGCCGCGGCCGCGATCTGGATGTCGCCGCCGTCGCGGTAGAGCACGCCGCTGGGCCGGGGGCTGAGGCCGACCTTCTGGCTGGTGCCCTCGACGAGCGCGTTCAGCCGCCCGCTGGGCAGGCCCTCGAACTCGAAGTAGCCGGTGTTGCCGCCGATGACCTTGCGGTCCTTGTCGACGACGCGGACCGCGCCGAGGCCGGGGCGCTTGAGCAGCGAGTTGAGGAAGTCGATGCGGAACTCGCCCACGACGGCGGCGCCGCCGCGGCCCGGCACCTCGGCGGTGCCGATGATCACCGGCTCCTTGCCGCCGTCGTCGAGGACGCGGATGGCCTCGTCGGACGGCTTCTCGCCGGAGGGGCTGCGCGGGTCCTGGCCCGCCTCCGACAGGACCTTGCCGTCCTTGTCGAGGACGTACAGGGAGCGGTAGCGGCTGTGCTGGTTCAGGGTGCTCTCGAGGACCTTGCCCATCTCGTCGGACTCGGTGCGGGCGCCGATGAGGGAGGCCACCGAGGTGAGGTCGGCGTGGCCCTCGTTGAGGGCGCGGCGGACCCGGTCGGTGAGGGTGTCGGTGCGCTCGCGCTGGTCGTTGACGAGCTGCTGCGGCACCTGGACGTCGTCCCCCGCGCGGTTGATCAGGAGCAGCAGCGGCGCCGACCAGACGAGCAGGAGCACGCCGCAGACCGCGATGAGGGTGCGGCTGCCGAACTTGCGGCGGCGCGCGGGGGTCTCGCCCGCCGCGGCCGGTTCGCCGAGCAGCTGGCGCCGCAGCCGTTCGAGGGCGGCGCCGATGCGGGCGGCCTCGCCGTGCTTGGGCACGGTCACCGGGCGGTTCAGGTCGCCGCGGGTGAGGCGGCGGCTCTCCAGGAAGAGCCGGATCAGCGGGCGCTGCACGGTGCGCAGGAGCAGGAAGACCGTGACGCCGCCAATGAGCAGCAGGGCGCCCGCGGCGATCAGGCCGAACGCGGAGCTCTCGGCCCGGTCCTCGTCCTCGGCGACGGGCTGCATGGCGACGACGCTGAGGCCGAGCCGGGTCGCCACGGTCTGCTCGCCCGGCTCGGGGGCGGCGAGGGTGGCGTAGCCGGCGACGGACCGCTCGCTGAGGAAGCTGTCGCCGATCAGATGGCCGCTGACGCCCTTGTAGCCGCCGGATCCTGGCTCCTTGGCCAGCAGCGGGTGCTGCCGTGACTTCTTCGCGGCGGCCTTGGCGAACGCCTTGAGCTGCTTGTTGGACTGCTTGACCTCCTTGCGCTGGAGGTCGGTGAGCACCTGCTCGGGCTCCGGGATGCCGTCGGTGCTCAGGACGTTGCCGTCCTGGCCGACGACGGCGATGGCGCGGAAGTTGCCGAGGCTGATGCCGGGGAAGCGCAGGCTGGTGGAGGCGACGAGCAGCTGCTGCGGCTGGCCCTTCCAGCTGAGCACCGCGAAGGCAAGGAGGCGGGTCTCGCCGTTCTCCAGGCGGACCATGCGCGGCTGGAGGCCGTCGTCGTCCTTGAGCTTGGAGCGGTCGACGGCGGCCAGCGGCACGTTCTCGCCGCGCGCGGCGAGGAGCTTGCCGGACCGGATCTCGACGACGGCGGTGCCCATCCACTTCTGGTAGACGCTGCCGATCTTGTCGAGCACGGCGTCGGCGGGCACCGGGTCACCGGCGCTGAACAGGCCCGCGGTGCGGGTCAGGTCGGTGACGGACTCGTCGATGGAGGCGCGCAGCGCGATGGCGCCGTCCTCGGCGAAGTGCTGCTGGGACTGCTTGACGGCCTTCGGTACCGCGTCCTGACCGACGCGGCCGAGGGTGAGGGCGGTGACACCCGCCAGGGCGAGGAGCAGGACCGACAGCACGGCGATCGGCGGGCGGATGCCGCCGATGAGTGACATGTCGGTCCTTCGGCGGACCTTGTGCCGCCGCTTCGTGGGCGAAGCGGCCAAGGGGGAGCTCCTCTCCTGGAGTGACACGGTCGTGACACTGAGTACGGAATCAACGCGGTGGGCACACGGCGGCGCACGTGCGCACGCGGGTGCGATCGGAATGTCATGACCCGCCGGGGGCGGGAATGGATGTACGAGGATGGCGAGATGTGACCTACGTCAAAGATCACTTATAGGCCGCCCCGCGGCCAGGCGTGACTGTATGACCTGGTGTTACGCCGGACTTCACGGAATGTTTCAGTCCGGCAGGTCCTCCAGGGCCTTGAGGCCGTCCTGGCCGGCTCCGCGGTTGAGGAGCGTGCCCTGGGTGCGCTCGAAGGCGAGGCGGTAGCGCGAACGCCGCTCCTCGCTGAGGTCCTTGCCGTCACGCAGCGTGGCGGCGACGTCGAGCAGGCGGTGGTCCTTGACGGCGCCCTTGGGCAGTTCCCCGGTCTCGTCCGGGTCCGGCGGGATCTCCGTGAACGTGGGCACGTACTTGGCGTCGACGTTCCACTTGTCGCCGCGCTTGCTGAAGGTGAACCAGCCGATGGCGCCCTCCTCGGTCAGTCCGCTGGGCACGTCGTGCCGGGCGACCTGGTTGCCGAGTCCGTACGCGATCCAGGTGTCGCCGATCTTCTCCATCGGCTGGACGACGTGCGCGTGGTGGCCGATGACCAGGTTGATCCCGGTCTCCTCCGCGATGCGGCGGGCGAGCTTGATCTGCGGGGTGCTGGCGTTGGGCTGGTTCTCACGGCCCCAGTGGATGCTGAGGATCACCACGTCGGCACCGGCGGCGCGGGTGGCCTTCTCGGCCGCCGCGATCTTGTCGAAGTCGTTCTGGTTGACGATCCAGGGCTTGTCCTTGGGCACCTCGCGGCCGTTGAAGCCGAAGGCGAAGGCGATCTGGCCGACCTTGACGCCCTTGACGGTCGTGATCAGCGGCTTCTTCGCCTCGGCCGCGCTGCGCGCCGAACCGGTGTGCTTCAGGCCTGCCTTGTCGAGGGCGTTCAGGGTGCGCGTGACGCCCTTGGGGCCGTGGTCGAGGGTGTGGTTGGACACACTGGAGCACTGGTCGTAGCCGACGCCCTTGACCGCCGTGGTGATCTGCGGCGGCACCAGGAAGTCCGGATAGCTCTGGAAGGGCCCCTCCGGCTTGCTCACGACCGGCTCGAAGTGACAGATCCCGAGGTCGGCCTTGCTGATGACCGGCTTGACGCCGGCCAGCATCGGGCCGAAGTCGATGCCCTTCTCGCCCTTGCCCGTCACCTTGGCGTCCTTGCGGGCCTGCTCGGTGAGTTGGGGGTGGATGAGGATGTCGCCCGCGGCCGCGACGGTGAACGAGGGGCCGCCGTCGGAGGCCTTGTCGTCATCGCCGCCGAAGGGGCCGCACGCGGTGCCCGCCAGAAGGGCGAGCGAGGCTGCGCAGGTCGTTATTAGCCTGCGGGAGGGACGTGTCATCACGAGGATATCTTTATACAACCATGACTCACCCTCCAATTCGGTCGATAACAAACGCAAAGCGGCGCCGAGTTCGTCCCCTGGTCGGGGTCGCCGTCGCGCTCGCCGCCGTGGCGAGCCTCACGCAGTGCGGCTCGCCGTCCGACGAGGAGCGGCGCCCCGCCGCGTCGGAGGGGACCCGGTCCCCGGAGCGCGAACCCTCCTCCGCCGCGCCCTCGACGCCCGGCGGCCGCCCCACCGACGCCGACGGCAGCGACGAGGAGGACCTGGAGCGCCTGGTCACCGACTACACGTCGGACTTCGCCGCGGACACCGGCTACCGGCGCCCCACGGCCGTAGAGCGCCGCAAGGTCGCCCAGGGCGTCGCCCTGCTCGTCGGCCGGAAGCGGGACCGGGCCGAGCGCCGCCTCTCCGACGTGGACTTCACCGTGCGGACGATCACCGACGCGGCCACCGGGCGGCGGTACGCGGAGGTCACCGACCGCTCCGACCACGCCCCCGCGCCGCGGGGCTGGGGCCGGGTGTACGTCGACCTGGACTCCCCCGTCCGCTGGTCCGCGCAGGTGCCGCACCCCGTGGCCGACAAGAACACCGAGCGGCTCGGGGTGCAGCTCATGCGGCGCTCGCCGGGCGGTGTGCTGATCATCGCTGGCGCACATCGCAAAGCGGGCCGCGGCAACGAGGCGGATGTGGCGCACCGGCGGAGGAGCGTATTCCACGCCATCTGCGACGAGCTGGCGCGGCGCGGTCTGCCCGGCATCCAGATCCACGGCATGGCGGACGACTCGGCGCCGGACCACGACGTGGTCGCCTCCACCGGCAAGGGCCGCGTGGCCGTCGCCGCGGGCCGTGACCTCGCGGACGCGCTGCGCCGCAGGGGCTACGAGGTCTGCCGCGCCTGGGCCCGCTCCTGTCCCCTCGAGGGCCGCACCAACATGCAGGGCCGCGACGCCGCCGAGCAGGAGACCGAGTTCCTGCACGTGGAGTTCGCCCCGAAGCTGCGCGGCGAGAGCAAGCACCGGCGGGCGGCCGTGGCCGCGATGGCCGAGGTGACGCGGGGCTGGCGGCGGACGGGGTCGTAACCGCCCGGTGGGGGCGGGTGGGGATCGCTCCCCACCCGCCCCCACCGGTCCGAAGGCCCCTCGGCTACTGGGCGTCGCGGCCCGGCGGCCGCAGGACCTCGCCCACGGTGGTCTCCTCTTGCTGCCCGAGACGGCTGTGCGAGCGCCCGTAGAGGAAGTAGACGACGACGCCGAGGAGCATCCAGCCGGCGAAGCGGACCCAGGTCTCGGCGGGCAGGTTGAGCATCAGCCACAGCGAGGCGGCGACCGAGGCGATCGGCAGGACCGGCACCCAGGGGGTGCGGAAGGAGCGGTGCAGGTCGGGGCGGGTGCGCCGGAGGATGATCACACTGACGGCGACGATCACGAAGGCGAAGAGGGTGCCGATGTTCACCAGCTCGGCGAGTTCGCTCAGGGGGGTGAACCCGGCCACGACCGCGATGATCACACCGAGGAGGATGGTCGGCCGGTGCGGGGTCTTGAATCGCGGGTGGACGCGTGAGAAGAACCGCGGCAGGAGCCCGTCGCGGCTCATCGCGAAGAACACCCGGGTCTGGCCGAGGAGCAGGATCATGCAGACCGTGGTCAGGCCGACGGCGGCGCCGAAGCTGATGAAGCCTGCGTACCAGGGGTGCCCGGTGGCCTTGAAGGCGTCGGCGAGCGGAGCGTCCACGGACAGCTGCGAGTAGTGCTGCATGCCGGTGACGACGATCGACACGGCCACGTACAGCGTCGTGCAGATGAACAGCGAGCCCAGGATGCCGCGGGGCATGTCCCGCTGCGGGTTCTTGGTCTCCTCCGCGGCGGTGGCGACGATGTCGAAGCCGATGAAGGCGAAGAAGACGACCGAGGCGGCGGTGAAGATGCCCATCACGCCGAAGTTGGAAGGGGCCCAGCCGAACATCAGCTGGATCAGCGGGGAGTGCAGTCCGCTGCCCGCCTCCACGGCCTGGGACTCGGGGATGAACGGGTCGTAGTTGTCGCCCTTGATGAAGAAGGCGCCCGCGACGATCACGACGAGGACGACGATCACCTTGATGGCGACGACGAGGGAGGTGATCCGCGCGGAGAGCTTCATGCCGAGCACGAGGATGCCGGTGAGCACCAGGACCAGGGCCGCGGCGAGGATGTCGAAGCCGAAGCCGTCGGCGCCGTCCCTGCCGCTGAGGGCCTCCGGCAGCTGCCAGCCCGCGTTGTCGAGCAGCGAGGCGATGTACCCGGACCAGCCGACGGCGACCACCGCCGTGCCGAGCGCGAACTCCAGGACCAGGTCCCAGCCGATGATCCAGGCGGGCAGTTCGCCCAGCGAGGCGTACGAGAACGTGTACGCGGACCCGGCCACGGGGAGCGTGGACGCGAACTCGGCGTAGCAGAGCGCGGCGAGGCCGCAGACGACGCCGGCCACGACGAAGGCGAGGGCGACGGAGGGGCCCGCGTTGTTCTTGGCGACGGTGCCGGTGAGGACGAAGATGCCGGTGCCGATGATGACGCCGACGCCGAAGACGGTCAGGTCGAGCGCGGACAGGGATTTCTTGAGCGCGTGCTCTGGCTCCTCGGTGTCGAGGATGGACTGCTCGACCTTCTTCGTCCGGAAGAGGGTGCTGCTCACTGGCGTACCTCCCACGCGAGTCGTGTTCGACATGATCGAGAGGGGAGGTACTCCGAGTGTCCCGGCGCGGGCCGATTCACGCGAAGGGACCCGAAACCTACGCCTGACTGGGTGGTAGCCCCCGCCCTCCCACCGTTCGCTCTTCCGTTGTACTGCGAGCGGGGGGAGGGCCGGGAGACCAGGAACAGGCGGGCGGGTGGGTCAGTCGCGGACCGGCTCGACGGAGTCCACGGCCGCCCGGCCGCGCTCGACCCGCCCGTCGAGCTTGGCGACGAGCCCCGTGACCTGACGGGCGATGTCCGGCGCGGTAAGCCCGATCTCGGCCATGACCTCCTTGCGCGAGGCGTGGTCGAGGAACCGCGGCGGAATGCCGAAGTCGCGCAGCGGCACGTCCACGCCCGCGTCCCGCAGCGCCTGCGCGATCGCCGAACCGACGCCTCCGGCACGGGAGTTGTCCTCGACGGTGACGACGACCCGGTGCTGCTCGGCCAGCGGCGCCATCGCCTCGTCGACCGGCTTGACCCAGCGCGGGTCGACCACGGTCGTGGAGATGCCCTGCTTGTCGAGCAGGTCGGCGATCTCCAGGCACATCGGGGCGAGGGCCCCGACGGAGACGAGGAGCACGTCGGGCCTGGGCGCGTCCGGGCGGCGCAGGACGTCCATGCCGCCGACGCGGGCGACGGCCTTGACGGCCGGGCCGACGGCGCCCTTGGAGTAGCGCACCACGGTCGGGGCGTCGTCGACCTCGACGGCCTCGCGCAGCTGGAGGCGGACCTGGTCGGCGTCGCGCGGCGCGGCGATGCGCAGCGTGGGCACGCACTGGAGGATCGACATGTCCCACATGCCGTTGTGCGAGGCGCCGTCCGTGCCGGTGACGCCCGCGCGGTCCAGGACGAAGGTGACGCCGCACTTGTGCAGGGCCACGTCCATCAGGAGCTGGTCGAAGGCGCGGTTGAGGAAGGTGGCGTACACGGCGAAGACGGGGTGGAGCCCGCCGGTGGCGAGTCCGGCGGCGGACACGGCCGCGTGCTGCTCGGCGATGCCGACGTCGTAGACCCGGTCGGGGAACTCCTCGGCGAACTTCTTCAGGCCGACGGGCTGGAGCATCGCGGCGGTGATCGCCACGATGTCCGCGCGCTCGTGGCCGAGCTTGACCATCTCCTCGCCGAAGACGGACGTCCAGTCCATGCCGCCGGCGGCGATGGGCAGGCCGGTGTCGGGGTGGATGGGGCCGATGCCGTGGAAGTGGTCGGCCTCGTCCTGCTCGGCGGGCTCGTAGCCGCGGCCCTTCTCGGTGATGCAGTGCACGATGACCGGGCCGTTGAAGCGCTTGGCGCGGGCCAGCGCGGACTCCAGGGCCTCGACGTCGTGGCCGTCGATGGGGCCGACGTACTTCAGGCCGAGGTCCTCGAACATGCCCTGGGGGGCGATGAAGTCCTTCAGGCCCTTCTTCGCGCCGTGCAGCGTCTCGTACAGCGGCTTGCCGACGACGGGGGTGCGCTCCAGGAGGTCCTTGCCGCGGGCCAGGAAGCGCTCGTAGCCGTCGGTGGTGCGCAGGGTGGCCAGGTGGTTGGCGAGGCCGCCGATGGTGGGGGCGTAGGAGCGCTCGTTGTCGTTGACGACGATGACCAGCGGGCGGTCCTTGGCGGCGGCGATGTTGTTCAGCGCCTCCCAGGCCATGCCGCCGGTGAGGGCCCCGTCGCCGATGACGGCGACGACGTGGTCGTCCTTCTTGAGGACCTCGTTGGCCTTCGCGATGCCGTCGGCCCAGCCGAGGACGGTGGAGGCGTGGCTGTTCTCGATCACGTCGTGGTCGGACTCGGCGCGCGAGGGGTAGCCGGACAGGCCGCCCTTGCCGCGCAGCCCGTCGAAGTCCTGGCGGCCGGTGAGCAGCTTGTGGACGTAGGCCTGGTGGCCGGTGTCCCACAGGACCTTGTCCCTGGGCGAGTCGAAGACCCGGTGCAGGGCGATGGTCAGCTCGACGACACCGAGGTTGGGGCCGAGGTGGCCGCCGGTCTTGGAGACTGCGTCGACGAGGAAGCCGCGGATCTCGGTGGCCAGCTGGTTCAGCTGCTCCGGGCTGAGCCGGTCCAGATCGCGCGGTCCCGTGATGCGGGTCAGCAGCGGCACCCGTGCCTCCTTGCAGTAGAGCGTGTAGCGCTGTTCGAGCATTGCCGGGCCTGTCGAGTCTAATGTTCCGCCGTTGACGGCGGAGTCCGGCCCGGGAGGCGTACCTCACGCGATCGGCCGTAAACCGACTGGTACGTACACCTGAAATGGGAACATGTGTTCCCCTTGGGTGGTCCCGGGAACGCACCCGTGCCCGGCACCGGACGAACCGGCACCGGGCACGGACCCGCGGAGATCAGGCGCGGCCTGCGGACTTCTGGGTGCGCCGGGAGACCGAGTCGATCACGACGGCGGCGAGCAGGACCGCACCGGTGATCATGTACTGGATCTCACTCGCCATGCCTTCCAGGTTCAGGCCCTGCTGGATCGACTGGATCACGAGCATGCCGAGCAGCGCGGACCAGATCTTGCCCCGGCCGCCGAAGAGGCTGGTGCCGCCGATGACGGCCGCCGCGATGACGATCATCAGGGTGTTGCCGCCGCCGAGGCTCTTGGTGGCGCCGCCGGACAGGCTCGCGATGAACAGGCCGCCGAAGGCGGCGAGCATGCCGGAGATCGCGAAGACGATGATCCGTACGCGGTCGACGTTGATGCCCGCGCGGCGGGCGGCCTCCGCGTTGCCGCCGACCGCGAAGACCTGGCGGCCGAAGGTGGTGCGGCGGACCACGAAGTCCGCGATCACCAGCACGGCCAGGAAGAGCACCAGGGCCAGCGGCAGGCCGCGGGCGCCCGACGGCTCGTTCAGGAAGTACGCGACGACGAAGCACAGGACCGCGAGCACGCCGGTGCGCAGCAGGACCTCGCTGAGCGGCCGCGAGGGCAGGCCCGCGCCCTTGCGGCGCTTGGAGTCGAGCAGCTGCGCGCCCGCGTACAGCAGGACGGCGACGAGCGCGAGCCCGTACGCGGCGGCCTTGTCGGCGAAGAAGTGCGCGGTCAGGTCCTCGACGACGGAGCCGGCCGGCGTGTTGATGCTGCCTTCCTTGCCCATCAGCCAGATCTGCAGACCGCTCCAGCCGAGGAAGCCCGCGAGGGTGACGACGAAGGCGGGGACGCCGACCTTCGCGAAGAAGACGCCGTGCAGGGCGCCGATGACCGCGCCGCAGGCGACGGCGGCGAACACCGACGTCCAGTCGCCCCAGCCGTGGTTCACGCTGAGCACCGCCCAGACGGCGGCGGCGACGCCCGCGACGGAGCCGACGGACAGGTCGATCTCGCCGAGCAGCAGCACGAAGACGATGCCGACGGACATGATGCCGACGCCGGAGGCGAACACGGCAATGTTGGCGAGGCTGGAGGCGGACAGGAACTTGTCGTTCTGCAGCTGGAAGACCAGGGCGATGACGATCAGGCCCACGACGACGGGCAGCGAGCCGAGCTCACCGCCGCGCACCTTGCGCAGGAACTCCGTCCAGTACCCGGCGAAGCCCTGCTCGCGCACCAGGAGGCGGGGGTCGACGGCCGCGACGGGGGCCGCGGACGGCTCGGCGTCCACGGGAGCCGCGGGCTTGCCGGTGGGGGTCTTGGCGAGGTCGCTCACTTCGCGTCCTCCTTCGTGGCGGTACGCGCCCGGCGGCGGGTCACGGCGTTGTCCGTGGCGCCGGTGATGGCGGCGATGATCTCTTCGGGGGTGGTGTCGGCGACGTTGAAGACGCCGTTGTTGCGGCCGAGCCTGAGCACCGCGACGCGGTCGGCGACGGCGCGCACGTCGGCCATGTTGTGGCTGATGAGGATGACGCCGTGGCCGCGCTCGCGCAGCCGCTCCACGAGGTCGAGGACCTGCGCGGTCTGCTCGACGCCGAGGGCGGCGGTGGGCTCGTCGAGGATGACCACCTTGGGGTCGCCGACCAGGGCGCGGGCGATGGCGACGACCTGCCGCTGGCCGCCGGAGAGGGCGGCGATGGGGATGCGGACGCTCGGGATGCGGATGGAGAGGGTCTCCAGGAGCTCCCGGGCGCGCTTCTCCATCCGGATCTCGTCGAGGACACTGGCGCTCTTCAGCTCGCTGCCGAGGAACAGATTGGCGACCACGTCGAGGTTGTCGCAGAGCGCGAGGTCCTGGTAGACGGTGGCGACGCCGAGGTTCTGGGCGTCGTGGGGGCGGGCGACGCGGACCTCGCGCCCCTCCCACTCGATGGCGCCCTCGTCGATGGGGTGCACGCCTGAGATGGTCTTGACGAGCGTGGACTTTCCGGCGCCGTTGTCGCCCACGAGGGCGACCACCTCACCGGTGTGGATCTCGAGGTCTACGTCCGTGAGCGCCTGGACGGCGCCGAACCGCTTGGAGACCCCGCGCAACGCCAGCACGGGCGTAGCGGACACGTGAATCATCTCCTTCACCGCCTGACCGGCGGGGATGGTGAATCGCTGAAGGACAAGGGGGTGCCGGTGCCCGCCCTGACGGCTGCGGGGCGGGAGGTGCCGGGAGAAGACCGTGCGGGCACCGGACGCTGAGGAAGGTGTCTCGCGGCCTCATGGCCGCGTCAACTCCCGGGGAACGGCGGGGCGTGCCGCCCCCGGGGACCGGACCGGGCTACTTGATCCCGGCCTCGGCGCAGGCGGCCTTGAACTGCTTGGTGCAGATCTCGCTCGCCTTGTAGACCTTGTCCTTGACGATCGTGCCGGCCACGTCGTCCTTGGTGATCGCCTGGGCGTCGTAGAGCTTGGCGGGGATGCCCTTGTAGTCGCCGCTCAGCGAGTTGACCTTGCGGTCGATAAGGTCGTCGATCTTCTTGTCCTTGAGCAGGCGCACCGCGATCTCGGCGGTGGTCTCGGCCTCCGGCTTGATCTGCTTGTAGATCGTGAAGGCCTGCTCGCCGCTCAGCAGCCGCTGGATGCCCGCGAGTTCGGCGTCCTGGCCGCCGACGGGGACGTCGATGCCGCGCTGCTTGAGGGCGGTGATGATGCCGCCGGCCATGCCGTCGTTGGCGGAGTAGACGCCGTCGATGCCGCCCTTGCCGAGCTTGTCGATGGCGGTGGCCATCTTCTTGTTGGCCTCGTCGGGCGACCAGTCGGGGATGTCCTGCTCGTAGGCGATCTTCTTCACGTTCTTGTCGAGCACCGAGTGGGCGCCCTTCTTGAAGAACGGGGCGTTCGGGTCGGTCGGCGAGCCGTTGATCATGACGACGTTCGATTCCTTGGCCTTGGACCCGAGGGCCTTGACCAGGGCGCCGCCCTGGAGGCGGCCGATCTTCTCGTTGTCGTAGCTGACGTACGCGGACAGCGGGCCCTCGGCCAGTCGGTCGTACGCGACGACCTGGACGCCCTGCTTGTCGGCCCGCTCGATCCAGCTCTTCGTGGACTTGTAGTCCACGGCGTCGAGAATGATGACCTTGACGCCCTGCGTAATGAGCGCGTCGAATTGCTTCTTCTGGTTCTCGATGTCCTGCGCGGCGTTGTTGTACTTGATCTCGCAGTCGCCGCACAGCGACTTGATCTTCGCCTCCATGATCGGACGGTCGAAGGTCTCATAACGCGTGGTCTTGTTCTCCGGAAGGAGTAGACCAATCGTCTTTCCGTCGCCGCCGCTTCCCTTGTCGTCATCGCCGCCTCCGGCCTCACCGCAGGCGGCGAGGGTGACGGCCATGGAAAGGGTCGCGGTGCCTATGACGACGCGGCGCGTCCATGCATTCATTTGGGGGTGCCTCCCTGACGTGGCCGCGTCGTTGCGGCCGAGGTGGCTCGAAGTCAACTCGGCCACCCGACACGCGTCAAGGAGTAAATCCTTAACGAGATGATAACGGTGCCATGCGTTATCTAAGTGAAGGCAGGTGTCGCCGTCGGGATTGACCCGTCCAAAAGCGTCGAATCCCCCATCTCGCTGAGCGCGAGGGCGAGGGCGCCGAGCACCTCGGCGCGCGAGCCAAGTGCCCCGGGAAGCACGGTCAGTTGACGGGCCGCGCTCGGGATGGCGTACCGCCCGACCGACTCCCGGATCGGCCCGAGCACCAGCTCGTCCGCCTCCGCGAGGGCGCCGCCGAGGACCACCCTGCTGGGGTTCAGGAGGTTGCAGAGGTTCGCGACGCCGCTGCCGATGTGCCGTCCGACGTCGGCGATCACCCGGCGGCAGCCCGGGTCGCCCTCGCGGGCGAGGGCGACGACGCGCTCCATGGTCAGATCGGTGCCGTGGCTGGACTGGAGCAGCGGGAGCACGTAACGCGCGGCGGTGAAGGTCTCCAGGCAGCCGCGGTTGCCGCAGCGGCAGACGGGGCCCGACTCGTCCAGGGTGATGTGCCCGATCTCCCCCGCCGTGCCGCCGGGCCCCCGGTAGATCCGGCCGCTGATCACGAGCCCGGCGCCGACACCGCTGGCGACCTTGATGTACGCCAGGTCCCTGACGCCCTTGCCGCTGCCCCAGACCAGCTCGCCCAGGGCGCCCAGGTTGGCGTCGTTGTCCACGTGCACGGGCACGCCGAGGCGGTCCTTGAGCTCCTCGGCGGGCTTGGTGCCCGCCCAGCCCGGCAGGATCGAGGTGGAGCCGAGGGTGCCGGACTCCACGTCGATGGGCCCGGGCACGCCGAGCCCGACGCCCGCGACCTTGCTCCGGTCCACGCCGGCCTGCTCGATCAGCTGGCCGACCAGGCGCTCGGCCCGGTCGAAGCCCTGGGCGGCGGAGGCGTCCACGTCCAGCGGCTCGGCCTGCTCGGCGAGCACCTTGTGGGCCAGGTTGCCGAGCGCGACGCGCAGGTGGGTGTGGC
Source organism: Streptomyces sp. NRRL B-1347 (assembly GCF_000720325.1). Taxonomy (GTDB): domain Bacteria; phylum Actinomycetota; class Actinomycetes; order Streptomycetales; family Streptomycetaceae; genus Streptomyces. The sequence continues at coordinate 86,971 of NZ_JOJM01000035.1, read as the reverse complement.
CGAAGTCCACCCCGATGACCATGCCCGCGTCGCCGCTGAGCGAGACGCTGCGGGCCCGGCGGCCGCCCGCCGAGGTGGGGGTGACCTCGACGGTGCCGCCGTCCTTCAGCTCCCGGACGATGTTCGACACGGTCGCGGCGGACAGGCCCGTCGTCCTGGCGATCTCCGCCTGCGTGAGTGATCCCGCGAGCCGTACCGCGCGCACGACCCGCTCGAGGTTTGCTCGGTGCAGTGACGACTGCGACCCCGGAGTCTCCATCGACTCATCCACTCCCGCCTATGGCGGACGGCGCCCTCGCCGCCCGTACAAGTTGTGAACTCCAAGCTCTGCTGAAGGTGTTACCTCAGTCAAGTCCTTGACGGAAATCCAGGGCTGCTCAGGGCGCCTGTCGAGGGTACGCGAGCAGGCCGGGACCGGACACCGAGGTCACACCTCTCCGTCCGGCCCCGGCCCGCGCACGGGGCACCGTCTTCACTTGATGGGTTGACGCCTCGGGGGCGCCGGGCTCACTTGAGGGTGGCCACCGTGAGGCCCGACTGCACCTGCCGCTGGAAGGACACGTAGACGACGAGCACCGGGATCATGGAGATCGTCATGCCCGCGTACAGGGCGGGCAGGTCGGTCTCGTAGTTTCCCTGGTTCATCAGGCTCACCAGGCCCTGGGCGAGCATCGAGCGGTCCTCGTCGCCGCCGCTCTGCTTCTGCATGAGGGTGAGCGGCAGGATGTACTGGTTCCACTGGCCGAGCACGTTGAAGATCCCGACGCTGATCAGGCCCGGCTTGGCCATCGGCACCATGATCTGGAAGAACACCCGGGTGTGCGAGGCGCCGTCGATCACCGCCGCCTCGTGCACGGCCGTGGGCAGCGTCCGGAAGAACGAGTACAGGTAGAACACGGTGAAGGGCAGCGAGTACGCCACGTACACGAGGATCAGCCCTTGGTACGTGTTCAGCATGCCCAGGCGGTCGACCATGAAGTACAGCGGGACGAGCGCGAGGAACACCGGGAACATCGACCCGGCGACGAAGAAGTAGTACAGGAACCGGTTGCCGACGAACTCGTAGCGGGCCAGGACGTAGGCCGCCATGGCGCCGAGCAGCATCGTGAGCGGCACCGAGAAGATCATCACGATGAGGGTGTTGAGCAGGTAGTCGCCCACGCCCTTCTCCCAGCCGCGCTGGAAGGCGTCGAAGGTCCACTCCGTCGGCCAGGTCCAGGCGCTGGACTTGATCTGCGAGTCGGTCTTGAAGTTGCCGAGCAGGATCCAGCAGAGCGGCAGGACGATCATGATCGCCCACAGCACCAGGAAGCCGTGCGAGAAGGCGTTGAGGGTCTTGCCCTCCATCCCGTCGCGGCGGCCGGGGCCGCCGCGTCCGCCGCCGCGCTGCCCGGGTACGGCGGCCTTGGTGACGGGGGGTTGCGTCGCGGGAGCCGTCATGTCGCTCGCGCCTCCCTAGTACTCGATGCGCTCGCGGCGGCTGAGCCGCAGCGTGACGATGGACACGATCAGGGTGAGCAGCAGCATCACGACGCCCATGGCGCAGGCGTAGCCGCTCTTGCTGTACGTCTGGAAGTTGCGCATCAGGTACGTCGAGATGACCTCGCTGCTGTGGTCGGGGCCGCCGCCGAAGTCCTGGGAGGTGAGCGTGGAGATCAGCAGGAACGCGTCCATGGAGAGGATCGCGAGGAACACCCAGGCCGTCTGGATGGTCTCCCAGAGCAGCGGGAGCGTGACCCGGAAGAAGGTCTGGATCCGCCCGGCGCCGTCGAGGAGCGCGGCCTCGTAGATGTCCTTCGGGATGGACTGCATGGCGGCGGAGAACAGGACCATGTAGAAGCCGGCCCCGGCCCAGACCATCACGAAGACGATGCACCACAGGACCAGGTCGGGATCGTTCAGCCACTCGGTCGGGTTGTTCTTGTCGCCGAGCCCGACGGCCTGGAGGCTGCCGTTGATCAGGCCCGAGTCGTCGCCGCGGTACACCGCCTTGAAGAGGATGGCGAGGATCGCGACGGACAGGACCTGGGGGAAGAAGAAGACGATCCGGTAGAAACCGGAGCCCTTCACTCCCGAGACGCCGCCCGCGCCGCCCCGCCCGCCGACGTTCACCATGAAGGCGAAGAACAGCGAGAGCAGGATGGTCAGGGTCGGTACGAGGACCAGGAGCAGGGCGTTGTGCCGGAGCGCCTTGAGGAAGACGTCGTCGTTGGCCAGGTCCTTGTAGTTGTCGAACCCGACGAAACTGAAGTTCTGGGAGGCGCCGCTCCAGTCGGTGAACGAGTAGCTGATGGTCTGGACGTAGGGCCAGATCACCAGCAGCAGGTAGAGCCCGACGGGAAGGACGAGGAATCCCACGATGAACGGGTACTTTTTCCGATGCATGACACCCTGCTCCTGGCTCGCCTGAACCTCGTGGCTACTTCCTCTTGTTCTTGTCGGTGCCCTTGGCGCGTTCCTTGTCGACGGCCTTCTGGCAGCGCTCCAGCCACTTCTTCGGGGTGAGGCGCTTGGCCATCAGCTCACCGGTGGCGTTCTGGATCTCGACGTCCAGTTCGCCGTACCACTCCGAATAGCGGAAGTTGAAGCGCTCCGGGACCGGGCAGTCGTCGACGGCCGCGAGCGCGGTCTTGATGCCGGGGCGCAGTTCGACGCTCTTGTCGACGTACTCCGGGCCGAGCACGGAGAGCGAACTGGCCTTCTTGGCGAAGTCGGTCGCGCCTTCCTTCGACAGCATCCGGCGCAGGAATTCGAGGCCGCCGGGGACGTTCTTCGCCTTGGACGGCACGATGAAGGGCTCGTCGGCGCCGACGCGCACGGCGTGCAGCTTCATCTTGGAGTCGGGGAGCAGCGGCAGCGGCAGGAACGTCATCTCGAAGTCCTCGGGCGTCTGCTTGGCCTGCTCGTTCTCCAGCCAGGAGCCGGACGGGATGAAGACCGCCTTGTACTCGTTCCACTTGGTCTGGGCCTCGGTGTGCTCCAGGGAGTTGGTGCCCGGCATCAACAGGCCCTTCTCCACGATCTCGTAGACCGCCTCGATGGAGCGCTCGGCGGCGTCGTTGCCGACGAACGCCTTGGGGTCGAGGTTGTCGATCGCCTTCACGGCGTCCATGCCGCCGGTCTTGGCGATCAGATCCATGATCACGATGTTCATGTAGTACGGGTACTTGCCCTGGTGGGCGAGGCCTCCAATGCCCTTGGACTTGGCGTCCTTCATGATGTCCAGGAGCTGGTCCCAGGTCTTGGGGACGTCCCAACCGTGCTTCTTGAAGAGCTTGTTGGAGTACCACAGGCCCCAGGCCGCGTAGACGTAGAACAGCGCGTGGAACTTGCCGCCGAACGTGCCCTGTTCGATGGTGCCGGGCAGCATGATGTCGCGGATCTTCTTGCTCGGGTCGTCGATGGACGGCGCGTCGAGCAGCTGTGTGAGGTCGGTCAGATGGCCTTCCTTGAACAGCGTGTCCAGCTTCATCTTCTTCGACCCGGAGTCGTCGACGACGTCCGGCGGATTGCCCTTGTTGAAGCGGGGCTGGAGCTTGCCGGTCACGTCCTGCTCGCCGCTGTGGGCGACCTCGCCGCCGTACTTCTTCTCGAAGGACGCCTCCCACGCCTTGGCGTACTCGTCGCCGTAGCCGCCCTTGAAGATGAAGACGTCCAGGTCGTTGTCCTTGGCGACGCCGAAGGGGTTGTCCTTGGTCTTCTTGACCGTCTTGGCCTTCTCGTCGTCGTCACCGCCGCCCGAGGCGCACGCGGACAGGAAGCTCATCGTGGGTACGGAGATGATGCCGAGGGCCGCGCTGCGCTTGATCAGGTCGCGGCGGCCGACGCCGGACGTACCGGGCGTTCCAGAGGTGGATCCCATGCTCAAGTCCTCGCTCTCTTCCAGGACTCAGGCGGTGAACCGGATCCTCCCCGGCACCGCGGAGTAGTGAAGCTGGGGTCGTGCGATGGTGCGGGATGTGTCCGGTGGCGGTCGAAGGGGGGAACCACGGCTTGCCGACCGGGCCGTGCGGACGCGCACAGGTATAGTCCACTCGCCACCGGGTGAGCAAGATCGAATGCAGCTTTGGGCAGGCACCTTTTCCGAGTTGAGACCTCTTTATGTCGGGCGGGCCGCTAAATAGTACGGACCAATTCGGAAAGTCCAATTCCCGCATGCCGCCTGTGCCTTGACCCCGGCCCGGTCGGGGTGGGCGGGTCCGCGCGCGGAGGTCAGCCGGTGAAGCCCGGTACCACCAGGCCGGATTCGTAGGCGATGACCACGGCGTGGGTCCTGTTCTGCGCGCCGAGCTTGGTGAGCACGTTCCCGACGTGGGTCTTCACCGTCTCCAGGCTCACCGTGAGCGACCCGGCGATCTCCGGGTTGGACAGGCCGGTGGCCATCAGGCGCAGCACCTCCTCCTCGCGCCCGGTCAGCGCCGCGTCCGGCAGCGCGTCGGCGGAGTCCAGCGGGCGGGCGGCGACCATCCTGCGCAGGGCCGCGGGGAAGAGGATCGCCTCGCCCGCCGCCACCACGCGCACCGCCTCCGCGATCTGCGGGACCGGGAGCCGCTTGAGCACGAAACCGCTGGCCCCCGCGCTGAGCGCGGCGGTCACGTAGTCGTCGTTCTCGAAGGTGGTGATCACCACGACCTTCGGCGGCGCGGGCGAATCGGCGAGGAGGTGCCGGGTGGCCTCGATCCCGTTGCGGCGCGGCATCCGCACGTCCATCAGGACGACGTCGGGGCGCAGCAGCAGCGCCTGCTCGACCGCCTCGACGCCGTCGGCGGCCTCCCCGATCACCTCGATGCCGGGCTGCGCCGCGAGCAGCAGGCGGAGGCCGCTGCGCGTCACCGCGTCGTCGTCCGCGATCAGGAGGGTGACACGGGCCTCGGCGGGACCGGACGCGCCGGCCCCGCTCGCGTCGGAGTCGATCATGCCGTCAACCGTACGGGCAGCCGGACCGCGAGGCGCCAGTGGTGCGGCCCGTCCGCGCCGGACTCCATCTCGCCGTGCAGAAGCCGTACGCGCTCGGCGAGGCCGGGCAGGCCGTGCCCGGAGGTCGGGAAGGCGCGCGGGCCTGCGCCCGTGCCCGCTCCCGCTCCCGCTCCGGTCCGGTTGACCACGCCGAGTTCGAGGCCGTCCGGCGCGGCCGCCACGCGGACCTGGATGGGGCCGCCCGCCCCGTGCCGCAGCGCGTTCGTCAGGCCCTCCTGGAGGATCCGGTACGCCGCCCGGGAGAGCGTCCCCTGGATCTGCGCCAGGTCGCCCGAGAGGTCCGGCTGCACCACGGCGCCCGCGTGCCGGAGCCGGTCGAGGAGCTCGGGCAGGTCGGCCAGGGTGCGGGTCGGGGCCGTCTGCGACTCCTGCTCGCGCAGCACGCCGAGCACGTAGTCCAGGTCTTCGAGGGCGGACCTGGCCGACTCCTCGATGCTGCGCAGGGCGGCCCGCGCCGCCACCGGGTCGGCGGCGAGCACCTCGCCCGCGACCGCCGCCTGGATGGTGGTGGCCGTGAGCGTGTGCCCGATGGAGTCGTGCAGCTCGTGGGCGAGGCGGTTGCGTTCGGCGAGGGCCCGCTCCCGCTCGGCCGCGAGCGCGAGCCGCTCGGCCGCCGAAGGGCCGAGGAGCCGGGGCGCGAGCGCCCGCAGCGCGCTCGTCACCGCCGCGCACACGGCCGCCGCGAGCAGCAGGCAGCCGAGCGCCACCGCCCAGCTCGCCCAGCCGTCCCCGGGGTCCGCGGAGCGGCCGAACAGGCTCAGCTTCAGCTCGGCGTCGAGCCAGCCCCCGGGCAGGGTCAGGCCCAGGAGCAGCAGCAGGCCGCCCACCAGCGCGCCCGTCCACCCGATGGCCACGTGCAGCACCAGCCAGAGGGGGGTCCGCAGCCGGTCGGCGGCGGGGGCGGGCACGGCCGCGGGGTCCGGCAGCGCCACCCGCAGCAGTCGGCGGGCGGCCGCGGTCAGCCCCCGCCGCGTGCTGCGCGCCAGACCGACCGCGCCGGTCAGCGCCGCCCAGAGCAGCAGGGTCAGCGCGACCTGCACGCCGTACGGAGCCGATGACCACACCAGCGACGGCAGCATGGCGAACGGCAGCAGCGGAAGGCTCGCGAAGGCGCCGAGAACGGCGAACAGCATGCCTGTGTATGTGGAGCCGCGCAGCAGCGACCGGATTCCCCTCAACATGATGCGTCCAGTATCGCCGGAGGCTCCACCGGCGGCCTCCCTCGATCGGGGGAGCTCCTTTTCCCGCTTTTCCGCGATGTGTTTCCGGGCCTCGAAATCCAGGATCTTTCCCAGAACGACGGACCGGAGGACGACCGATGAACACGCAAGAGCTGGAAAGGCCACAGCGCCACCCGGCATGGCCCGCGTCGACGGGAACGCCCGGCGGCGCCCCCGGCCCGCAGGGCCACGGCACACCGGCCCCGGGCGGCGGGAACCGCACGGCCCGGGGCGCCCTGGCCCTCGGCGTCGTCGGCCTGAGCACCTCGGTCGTCATCGTCGGCGGCCTGCTCGGGGTCGTCGGCCTGGGCCTGGGCCTCGCCGCCCTGCGGACGGCCCGGCGGACCGGCGTCGGCCGGGGCAGGGCCGTCGCCGGCGTGGTGACGTCGGCCCTCGCGATCACGGTGTCCGTCACGGCCGCCTTCCTCTTCGTCTGGTACGCGAATCAGACGCAGGAGTGCTACGAGCCCGACAGCTTCCGGCAGTACACGCAGTGCGTCCACGACCAGTTCGACGGAGCCTGACCCATGGCCATGGACATCGTGGCGCGCGCCGCACGCACAGCTTCTCTTCTGGCGGCCGGTATCACGGCGGCTTTCGTTCCGGTCCTGACTCCCGCGACGGGAATCACCGCGGCCGAAGCCGCCGCCGGAAACCCTCTTCGTCCGTACACCCAGCAGAAGCCCCACTGGCAGCGCTGCGACGCCGAGAATCCCGCCGCTTTCCAGTGCGCGACGCTCGAAGTGCCGCTGGATTACGGCGATCCGGGCGGCAAAAGGACGCGCGTCGAGATATCCCGGCTGAAGGCGGAAAGCCCGGCGAAACGGCGCGGCGTGCTGCTGCTCAACCCCGGCGGCCCCGGCGGGCCCGGCCTCCACTTGCCGGTCGACCCGGCGATCCGGATCTCCAAGGACGTACGGAAGCGGTACGACCTCATCGGATTCGACCCGCGGGGCATCGGCCGGAGCTCTCCCGTCAGCTGCGGTCTGACGCGCGGCGAACAGGAGATGGAGCACCCGTACACGGCCCGCACCTTCGCGAAGGACGTGCGGTGGGCCCGTACGGTGGCCGCCAAGTGCCGGGCCTCGACGGGTGCGAAGCTGCGGCACATCACCACCCGCAACACCGCTCGTGACATGGACGTCGTCCGTGCCGTGCTCGGCGAGCGGCAGATCTCCTACCTGGGGTTCTCCTACGGCACCTACCTCGGTGCCGTCTACACGCGGATGTTCCCGCACCGGGCCGACCGGTTCGTCCTCGACAGCGCGGCCGACCCCGGGCGGTACGGGCGCGGCATGTTCCAGGCGATGGCGGAGGGCGCCGAGCCCGCCTTCACGCGGTGGAGCGGATGGGCGGCCCGGCGGCACGCGACGTACGGGCTCGGCAGGACCCCGGCCGAGGTCCGCGGGACCTTCTGGGACCTGGTCGCCCGGGCCGACCGCGAGCCGCTCACCGTCGACGGGCGCCCCCTCACCGGCGACGGCATCCGGGCCCGGCGCGCCACGTTCTTCCACGTGCGCAAGGCCGCCGAGTGGGTCGCCGGACTGAAGAAGGCGGCCGAGGGCGGAACGCGAACCGAGGACGGGAAGCGATCCGGGCACGGCAAGCGAACCGACGACGGACAGCAGCCCGCGCACGGCAAGCGAACCCAGGACCGACAGCAGCCCGCGCACGGCAAGCGAACCGAAGGCGCCGCCACGCCCGAGCGGTCCCCGGGCCCCGCCCCGCGGTCGTCCGCCCGAGCCGTCCCCCCGGACAACGACACCGCGGGCGCCTGGGCCGTCCTCTGCGGCGACACCCGTGCGTCGTGGCCGAGCGATCCCGAGCGGTACCGCCGCGACGCGATCCGCGACAAGCGCCGCTATCCGCTGGCCGGCGACTTCGATTCCGGCATCAAGCCGTGCGCCTTCTGGAAGCCCGGCTCCGAGCCCGCGACCACGGTGAACACCACCGCCCGCGCGCTGATCGTGCAGAACGCGTGGGACCCCAGCACTCCCCTGCCCGGCGCCCAAGCCATGCACCGGGCCCTGCGCGGCTCCCGGATGGTCACCGTCGCCGGAGGCGAGGGCCACATCGTCAACGGCACCAACGCCTGCGCGGACGACAGCGTCACGCGCTACCTGACCACCGGCAGGCTCCCCGCCAGGGACCTGACCTGCCGGACCGACTAGTTCCCCTCCCTCCATCCCTTTTCGCCCCATCTCCTTCATCTCCTTGAGGAATTGACGCATGCGCACGCAGACATGGCAGAGGTCCCGTTCGTCCGAGTGGCGGCGACGCGGTCGGCGCTCCTTCGCGTCGGCTGTCGCCGTGGCGGCCGCCGGCGTGATGGCGGCGGGCGCCCTCGCGCCCTCGGCGACGGCCGCCTCCGCCGAGCCCGACCCCGTCCAGCAGGGCCTCGACGCCCTGGTGCGGGACGGCGGCCCGCCCGGCGCCCTGGCGACCGTGACGGACCGCGACGGCGGCACCCGTACCTACACCGCGGGCGTCGGCGACATCGCCACCGGCGCGAAGGTGCCCCGGGACGGGCAGGTGCGGATCGGCAGCAACACCAAGACGTTCACCGCGACGGTCGTGCTCCAGCTGGTCGCCGAGAAGAAGATCAGCCTGACGGCCAAGGTCCACGACTATCTGCCCCGGGTGCTGCGCGGCGACGGCATCGACGGGCGGAAGATCACCATTCGGCAGCTCCTCCAGCACCGCAGCGGCCTGCCCAACTACACCAAGTACCTCGACGACGACATCCACCCCTACGAGCCCCGCGAGCTCCTGGACCGCGCCCTCCAGCACAAGGCCGCTTTCGAGCCCGGCAAGAAGTGGGAGTACAACAACACGAATTACCTGGTCCTCGGCCTCATCGTGGAGAAGGTCACCCAGCACTCGATCGCCCAGGAGATCGACCGGCGCGTCATCAAGCGCATCGGCCTGCGCCACACCTACTTCCCCGCGCACGGCGACGCGACCGTCAAGGAGCGCCACCCCCAGGGCTACTACCAGTCCGCGGCGGGCGCGCCGCTGGTCAACGCCACGGAGTGGGACCCGTCCTGGGCCTGGGCGGCTGGACAGATGGTGTCCACGAACTCCGACCTCAACCGGTTCTTCACCGCGCTCCTGGGCGGACGCCTGCTCAAGGAGGACCAGCTCAAGCAGATGCGGAAGACCGTCCCTGCCGAGAAGCCCTTCCCCGAGGGCGCCGGTTACGGCCTTGGCCTCGTGAAGACGCCCCTGAAGTGCGGCGGCGTCTACTGGGGCCACGGCGGCAGCATGACGGGCTACGAGACCCGCGGCGGCGTCGTCCTGAAGCACGGCAAGCCGGTCCGCTCCGTCAACGTCGCCGTGACCACGCAGCCGAGCCAGGCGGTCAAGGACGACATGGACCGCATCGTGAACGAGGCCCTCTGCCGCTGACGGACGCCTCCGGAAGGCACCCCCGCTCCCAGGGGGTGCCTTCCGGTGTGGACAACACCCTTGACACCACTTGCCACTTGCCGCCCTACTGGACCCTGCGCAGCCACGTGACAACGTTGTCCGGATGGGCAGGGAGGGAGTCAGGGGATGGGGTACGGACGTCGGGGACGCAGACCGGGCGGAGGGCTGCTTGTCGGGGTCACCGCCCTGACCGTGGTCGCCGCCTCGCAGGGCGCGGCCGTGGCGGGGCCGGAGCGGACGCCGCGTGCGGAGCGGGAGTTCAGCTCCTCGTTCGAGGCGGGCCAGGCCGCGCCGGACTGGCTGAACACCGTGGAGACGGGCCCGGACGGCAAGAAGCGCGCGGGCGGGGTGAACGGCGGCTTCACCTCCGGGATACCCGGCGGCGTCAACGACCGTGTCGTGGGCGTCAGGGCCAGCGGTGAGCACAGCGGCTCGGGCGAGGTGAAGGAGAACCTCGTCGACGGCGAGAAGACCACGAAGTGGCTCACGTTCGCCAAGTCGGGCTGGGTGGAGTTCACGCTCGACTCCCCCACCAAGGTCGTGCGGTACGCGCTGACGTCGGCGAACGACCACGCGCAGCGCGATCCGAAGAGCTGGACGCTCCAGGGCTCCACGGACGGCCGGGACTGGAAGGACCTCGACAAGCGCGAGGGCGAGACCTTCGGCGAGCGGTTCCAGACCACGACGTACGACTTCGCGAACGACACGGCGTACACGCACTTCCGTCTGGACATCTCGGCGAACAACGGCGGCGGTGAGATCCAGCTCGCCGACCTCCAGCTGTCCGTGGGCGGTTCGGACACTCCGGTGCCGCCCGAGGAGATGCAGAGCGCGGTCGACCGGGGCCCGGCCGGGTCGCCGACGGCGAAGGGGCGGGCGGGCTTCACCGGCAAGCAGGCCCTGCGGTACGCGGGCACGCACACCGCCGAGGGGCGCGGCCACTCGTACAACAAGGTCTTCGACGTGGACGTGAAGGTGGGCCGGGACACCGAGCTCGGGTACCGCGTCTTCCCGTCGATGGACGACGAGGAGTACAAGAAGGCGCCGTACGACGCCACGAACGTGGCCGTGGACCTGGCCTTCACCGACGGCACGTATCTGAGCGACCTGAAGGCCACCGACCAGCACGGCTTCCCGCTCACGCCGCGCGGTCAGGGCGACGCGAAGATCCTGTACGTCAACCAGTGGAACGACGTGGCGTCGCGGATCGGCGAGGTCGCCGCGGGCAAGACCGTCGACCGGATCCTGGTCGCGTACGACTCCCCCAAGGGCCCGGTGAAGTTCCGGGGCTGGGTGGACGACATATCCCTGGCCGAGAAGGCACCGCCGAAGCCGAAGGCGCACCCGTCGGACTACGCCTCCACCACCCGCGGCACCCTGTCGTCCAACGGCTTCTCGCGCGGCAACACCTTCCCCGCGACCGCCGTGCCGCACGGTTTCAACTTCTGGACGCCGGTGACCAACGCGGGCAGCATCGACTGGCTGTACGACTACGCGCGCCGCAACAACGAGGACAACCTCCCGACCCTCCAGGCGTTCAGCGCGAGCCACGAGCCGAGCCCGTGGATGGGCGACCGGCAGACGTTCCAGATCATGCCGTCGGCCGCGAAGGACACCCCCGACGCGTCCCGCACCGGGCGCGCGCTGCCGTTCAAGCACGAGAACGAGACGGCGCGCCCGCACTACTACGGCGTGACCTTCGAGAACGGCCTGAAGGCCGAGATGACGCCGACCGACCACGCGGCGATGTTCCGGTTCACCTACCCCGGTGACGACGCGAGCGTGATCTTCGACAACATCGAGAAGACGGGCGACACCAAGCACGCCGTCGGCCTGACCCTCGACAGGGAGAAGGGCATCGTCACCGGCTACTCCGACGTGAAGTCGGGTCTGTCGGCAGGTGCGACCCGCATGTTCGTGTACGGCACCTTCGACCGTCCGGTCACCGGCGGCGGCAAGCTGGAGGGCGGCGGCACCACGGACGCCACCGGCTACCTCCGCTTCTCGCCCGGCAAGGACCGCGAGGTCTCGCTGCGCCTGGCCACCTCCCTGATCAGCGTCGACCAGGCGAAGGCGAACCTGGACGCGGAGATCCCGGCGGGCACGCCCTTCGCGAAGGTCAAGGACGAGGCCCGGCAGAAGTGGGACGAGGTCCTCGGCCGCGTCGAGGTGGAGGGCGCGAGCGAGGGCCAGCGCACCTCGCTGTACTCCAGCCTGTACCGGCTCTACCTGTACCCCAACTCCGGCTTCGAGAAGGTCGGCAAGACGTACAAGTACGCCTCGCCGTTCACCAAGCAGCCGAACCCGGACACCCCCACCCACACCGGCGCCGAGATCGTCGAGGGGAAGCCGTACGTCAACAACGGCTTCTGGGACACCTATCGCACGACGTGGCCCGCGTACTCCCTCCTCACCCCGAAGAAGGCGGGTGAGCTGGTCGACGGCTTCGTGCAGCACTACAAGGACGGCGGCTGGACCTCGCGCTGGTCCTCGCCGGGCTACGCGGACCTGATGACCGGCACGTCGTCCGACGTGGCGTTCGCCGACGCGTACGTCAAGGGTGTCAAGGGCTTCGACGCGAAGGCGGCGTACGACGCGGCCGTGAAGAACGCGACGGTCGCCCCCGACAAGCCGGGCTACGGCCGCAAGGGCATGACGAACGCGCCGTTCCTCGGCTACACCCCGTCCGAGACGCACGAGGGCCTGTCGTGGGCCCTTGAGGGCTACGTCAACGACTACGGCATCGCGAAGATGGGCCAGGCCCTCTACAAGAAGACGGGCGACAAGCGGTACAAGGAGGAGTCGGAGTACTTCCTCAACCGCGCCCGTGACTACGTGAAGCTCTTCGACTCCAAGGCCGCGTTCTTCCAGGGCAAGGACAAGAAGGGCGCCTGGCGCGTCCCGTCGGAGAAGTTCGACCCGCGCGTGTGGGGCTACGACTACACCGAGACCAACGCCTGGGGCTACGCCTTCACCGCCCCGCAGGACTCGCGCGGCCTCGCCAACCTGTACGGCGGCCGCAAGGGCCTGGCGAAGAAGCTCGACACGTACTTCGCGACGCCGGAGACCGGCTCCGCCGAGTTCGCGGGCTCCTATCCCGGCGTCATCCACGAGATGACCGAGGCCCGTGACGTGCGCATGGGCATGTACGGCCACTCCAACCAGGTCGCGCACCACGCCGCGTACATGTACGACGCGGCCGGGCAGCCCTGGAAGACCCAGGAGAAGGTCCGCGAGGTCCTCTCCCGCCTCTACACCGGCAGCGAGATCGGCCAGGGCTACCACGGCGACGAGGACAACGGCGAGCAGTCCGCCTGGTACCTGTTCTCCTCGCTCGGCTTCTACCCGCTGGTCATGGGCAGCGGCGAGTACGCGATCGGCTCCCCGCAGTTCAAGAAGGCCACCGTCCGGCTCGACAACGGCGGCACGCTGGTCGTGAAGGCTCCCAAGAACAGCGCGCAGAACGTGTACGTGCAGGGCCTGAAGGTCAACGGCAAGAAGTGGAACTCCACCGCCCTGCCGCACGAGGAGATCGCGCGCGGCGGCGTCCTCGAATTCGACATGGGCCCGAAGCCGTCCGCGTGGGCCTCCGGCAAGGGCGCCCAGCCGGTGTCCGTGACGGACGACGACAAGGTGCCGTCGCCCCGCGAGGACGCGACCAGGGTCGAGGGCGAGCTGTTCGACAACTCCTCGACGACGTATGCCGAGGCGGCCTCCGTGGTGGTGCCGGTCCCGTCGCGCACCAAGGCCGTGCAGTACACCCTCACCTCGGCGGACGCCGCGAAGGCGCCGCGCGGCTGGGTCCTCCAGGGCTCGCCCGACGGCGAGAAGTGGACGACGGTGGACAAGCGGTCCGGCCAGACCTTCGCCTGGGACAAGCAGACCCGTCCCTTCACGGTGGACAAGCCGGGCTCCTACGTGAAGTACCGCCTGGTCTTCACCGGCGGCCGGGCCGCCCTCTCGGAGGTGGAGCTGCTGCGCTGACGCCTTCGGTGAACTCGGCCCACACGACCTTGCCGGGGTTGCGCTCCGCGACGCCCCACGTGTCGGCCAGGGCCGCCACCAGAAGCAGGCCGCGCCCCGACTCGTCGGCAACCCCTTCGCCGACGAGCCGGGGCCGGCCGCCCCCACTGTCGTGGACCTCGATCCGTACGCCGCCGCCGTCGCGGAGCAGCCGCAGCTTGAACCCACGGCCCGGCGGGGCGCCGTGCACCAGGGCGTTGGTCGTCAGCTCGCTCACGCAGAGCGTGATGTCATCGGCCCGCTTCTCGATTCCCCAGGCGCCGAGCACGGCGTGCGCGAACGCCCGCGCCGCCGGGACCGACTGCCGCTCCCTCCGGTAGAAGCGTTCCCGGAGGGGCGTGGGGGGAGTTTCGCCATTCACGTGACGACAGTCACACCCCACCGTGGTCATCCAGCAGTGCGCCAGGTCGTACAGATTCGTTGTACGACCTGGCACCGGTAACCGGAGCCGGTGGGTGGGGAGTTGTCAGCACATGAGCAGTCCGAAGCGACGACGGTCAGGGCGGAACGCCTCTACACGGAAGTTGGTGGGGGCGCTGCTCGCCCTCCATCGAACGGCGGCCGGGTACACACAGCAGTCGCTGGCCGAGCACTTCGTCATCAGCGAGGACCACATCGCCTCCATCGAGCAGGGGCGGCGGTCGCTGAAGATGGATCTGGCGGTCCAGTTGGACGAACTGTTCCGCACCGGAGGGACGTTGGAGACCGCGGTGGCCAACATGCCCGATGTGGATCTACTCCCTCGGTTCGCCGAGGAGTACCTGGATCAGGAGCAGGAGGCCATCGTGATCGAGTGGTACGAGACCATGCTGGTGCCCGGCCTGCTCCAAACGAAGGCTTACGCGCGAGCGCTCTTCCGTGGCCGCATTCCGCCGTTCGACGAGAACAAGATCGAGGAACTGGTCACCCAGCGAATGGCGCGGCAGAACATCATCCGTCGCGAGCAGCCGCCGATCGTCAGCTTCGTACTACTGGAGGCAGTGCTGCGCAACCGCCTGGGCGGGGGCGGTGTTCAGGCCGAGCAGCTGCGCCATTTGCGCGAGTGCGCCGACCTGCCAGGCCTTTCCTTGCAGGTCCTGCCGTTGAACGACATGTCCAACCCTGCGTTCACAGGCCCATTCATCGTGTTGGAGACCCCCGAGCATCAGCGGCTCATTTACATGGAGACCCATCGTGGCAGCCACCTGATTGCCGATCCGGACTCGGTGGCGATCCTGGCCCACAAGTATGCGATGCTGCGCGCAGATGCCCTCAACGTCGGGGCACCAAGCGCCTGTTGGACCGGTTGCTAGGAGAGCTATGAGCGGCAGCATCTCGCTTGAGTGGTTCAAGTCCAGCTACAGCGACGAGGACGGTCAAGCCTGCCTCGAAGTCGCGCACTCCTGGCGGAAGTCCAGCTACAGCGGCAGCGAAGGCGGCGAATGCCTCGAAGTCACCGCCCAGCCCACCACCATCCACATCCGGGACTCCAAGGACCCGGAAAGAGGGCACCTCACCCTCACCCCCGCCACCTGGACCGCCTTCCTGGCCCTCCCCCTGAACCACCGCGCCTGACCGCGTGCGCTACTACCTCTACGTCTCCACAGCGAAGCTGGACATGCTCTACGAGCAGATCCCGCCCAAGCTGCTCCGGCGGCTCGCCGTCGAGGCGAAGGTCGACCTGAAGGTGCTCAGCGTCGCCGTGCAGTCGCCGCGTGCCGGCACGAGTACGTACGACCGCCTGGACATCGTCGAGACGTACCTGGAGCGGGAGTTCGACGTCAGCTGGATGTCGGAGCCCTCCGCCTGGTTCCGGGGCGACCTGGGGCTGCGGATCGCGGGGTACGGCGATCCGAACAGCCCCACGCTGATGACGGGCCGCGACGGCGACACGGTCGTCGCGCTGATCGGGTCCTCGCACCACCTGATCGGCTATCAAGTGGCCGCCGACATGGAGCGGGTCGGCTTCTCGGGGCTGCCGTCGATCTTCCGGCTGCTCCAGGAGATCCCGCCGGAGTGGGAGCGGCAGTTCGACGTGCGCTGGCGGGGCCGCATGCCGAGCCGGGAGAGCGTGACGCACGACGTGCTGCACTGCGCCGAGGCGCTGACGGTGCCGCCGGTGTACTGCGAGTTCCTGGCGCGGCGGCTGCTGACCGGCACCGCGACGGGAGCGGACGGGCGGGAGCTGACGGTCGTCGTCGGGACACCGCTGTACGTGGCGATGTCGGACCGGACGCCCGAGGACGGGGAGGTCTGAGTGGAGCGGTCGCCGACGATCCCCGAGCTGGTGCGCATGCGCATGGCGGGCGACGTCGCGGGGCTGTGCCGGGCCGCGCGGTCGGAGGACCACGACGTCGCCCTGCACGCCATGCAGCTGCTGGGCGGCTGCGAGGGCAGGCCGGAGGCCGTCGAGGCGCTGCTCGACTGTCTGCGGCGGCGCGACCAGCGCCACGGGATGCGGTGGCAGGCCGCCCAGGCGCTGGGGAGGCTGCGGGAGCGCCGCGCGGTGCCCGAATTGCTGCGGCTGCTGGCCGAGGGCGAGGACCGCGACGGGCGGGCGCAGCTGTACAAGCCCGCGTGTGACGCCCTGATCGCCATCGGCGGGCCGGAGGCCGTCCGTGGACTCGTCGGGCTGTGCGGCGAGTTGGCGGCCGGTCGCGGGCACTGGACGGTACGGGTACTGGACGCGCTGGCGCGGCTGCGCGCACCCGAGGCGGTGGGGCCGCTCCTGGTCGCGCTCTGGGAGTACCTGCCCGAGCGCGCGGAACGCGTGGTGCGGACGCTCGGCGCGATCGGTGACCCGCGCGCCGCGTCCGCCCTGCTCGTGCTCGCGCACTCCCCGGCCTCGGGCGTCCGGCTGCGCCGGGCCGCCGTCGCGGCGCTCCACGCGCTGCCCGAGGCCAACTGGCCGCCCGCACACCAGTGGCCGTCCGCCGCCCAGCTCCTCCAGGTCCCCCAGCGGGACCCGGACCCCGAGACGGCACGCCTGGCGACGGCCCTGCTCGCCCGGACCGAAGACGGCCGGGACCACCTGTGGGACACCCTGCGTGCGGCATCGGGCGCCCCGCCCCACGCCGTGGCCGCCGTCTGCGCGCACCTGGCGGAAGAGCCCGGCCGCTACGCCGTACCGGAGCCCGGAGAACGCCATGACCTGCTCCGGCACCACCTGCGCGACGCACCCGTGCCGAGCGTGCGCCGGGCCGCCGCGCGGGCCCTCTTCGCGTACGCGGGCGCCGCAGCGGGTGAGGCGCTCCTTGAGGCGCTGGGCGACGCGCCCCTCAGCGACTCCGTGGCGGACCTCGTGGCCCAGTCGCCCGATCCGCCGCTGCGCGAGCTCCTGGACCTCCTCACGGACGCGGACAGGGCCGTGGCCCAACGGCGCGGTGCGGCCAGGGCGTTGGGTGCCGTCGGCCACACGTCCGCCGTCCCCGCGCTCCTCGCCGTCCTCGCGGACGAGGAGACCCCGACGGACTTGCGTACGGACGCCGTGGACGCGCTCGGCGCCCTGCGGCACCCGGAGGCCGCGGCGCCCCTCGCGGCCCTGGCCCAGGACGAGGAGCGGCCCGGCACGCGGCGCGCCCGCGCCGTGCGCGCCCTCGGCCGGATCGGCGACCCTCAGACCCTGCCGGTGGTGCTCGCCTGCGCGGACTCGCCGCACGAGGCGGTGCGGGCGCGGGCGGTGGCGGCCCTCGGCGGGTTCCCGGTGGCGCGAGCCGCCCAGGCGCTCAAGGCTCTCGTCACGCCGGACGCCGACCCCGAACTGGCCCGCGCGGCCGTGCGGGCCCTCGGCCGGATCGGCGCCCCGGCCCTGCCCGTCCTCGTCGAACTCGCCGAACTCGCCGACGCCGTACCGGAGGACCTGGCCGCCGACCTCGTCGCGGCGCTCGCCGCCCGCCCCGAGGCCGAGGCGCTCACCGCCCTGGGACGGCTCGCCGCGTCGCCCTCGGCAGAGCGAGCCGCGGCCGACGCGCTCAGCGCGCGGGGCACGCCCGACTGCGCCGCTCCCCTGGCGTCGTTCCTCCACTCCGACGTCCACCCCTTCACCCGCGAGGCCGCCGTGCGCGGCCTGCTGAGGATCGGCACCGACGAGGCACACGAGCACGTCCTCGCGCACTGCATCGCGGCGACACACCTCTACGGCTGGCAGGTCGAAGCCCTGGACGTGATTGCCGAGGCCCGCGGAGTGCGGCGCGGCCCCTAGGGACCGCGCGAGGCTGTGATCAGCCGGGGGTCTTCCCTCTCCCGTCCCTGGGGTCGCCCGCCGGTCGCGCCCGGAACGCCCTTCGGTAGGCACCCGGTGTCGTACCGAGTGCCCGTACGAAGCGCCTGTGGAGGTTGGTGGCCGAGGAGAGGCCGACCCGGTGGGCGATCGCCTCCAGAGGGAGGTCGGAGGACTCCAGCAGCTCGCGGGCCGCGGTGATGCGCCGGGAGAGGAGCCACTGCCCCGGGGTCGAGCCCAGCTGCTCGGTGAAGCGGCGGGCGAGCGTGCGCCCGGAGACACCGATGTGTGCCGCCAGGTCCTCGACGGAGAGGGACTCGCCGAGGCGTCCCGTCACCCACTCAAGGAGCGGAGCGAGCGAGCCGTCGATCTGCGCGGCGTGCGGCGGCGCCGTGAACTGGAGCTGCCCGCCCTCGCGGTGGGGCGGCATGACCATGCTCCGGGCCACGTGGGCGGCGTACTCGGCGCCCTGGTCCGTACGCACCAGGTGCAGGCACAGGTCGATGCCCGCGCCGGAACCCGCGCTCGTGGCCACGTCGCCGTGGTCCACGTACAGCACGTCCGGATCGACCTGGACCGCCGGGAACCCGGCGGCCAGTTCCGCCGCCCGCGCCCAGTGCGTGGTGGCGCGCCGCCCGTCAAGGAGCCCCGCTCGCGCCAGAGGGAAGGCGCCGGAACAGATGCTGGCCACCCGCGCCCCCCGGTCGTGCGCGCGACGCAAGGCCGACACGATCGCGGCGGACGGCGGCTCCTCGGTGGGCAGCCACCCGGGGACCACCACGGTGTCCGCCCGGTCGACCTCCTCAAGCCCTGCGGCGACGGACATGTCGTACCCAGCGAGCGTCGGGACCCGCCCGGGATGCTCGGTGCACACGCTGAACGTGTAACGACGGGGGATTCCGGGGCGCTCGATGCCGAACACATCCGCCGCGCAGCCGAGTTCGAAGGTCGACTGGGGCGGGTGGACCAGGGCAACCACATGATGCATGGCAGGAAAGTACATCAGAATGTCATTTCTGACACTGGGCCGGGGCGCGGTGGCCGGACAGGCTGGCCCCATGACGACGAACTCCCCGCTGACCGGGCAGAACACCCCCGGCTACACCTGGTCCCACGTGCGCGACGCACCCGTCCGCGAGCTCTTCCCCGGCATCCGGCTTCGCCCGCTGTGGAAGGGGGAGAACGGCGCGAGCGCCCAGGTGGTGGAGCTGGATCCGGGCGCGTGCTGGCAGGGCGTGGACGTGCACGACCCGGGCCCCGAGGAGGTGTTCGTCGTGTCCGGCGTCTTCAACGACGGCGAGCACGACTACCCGGCGGGCTCATTCCTCCACGCCCCCGCAGGCTCGTCACACGTTCCGCAGACGGCGACAGGGTGCACCCTTTTCGTCTTCTACCCGGAGGGATGACGCGTCCGGCGACGCCGCGCACTCCGTCTGGCTCGACACGTCTCCGGCGGTCTGCCTAAGATCCACGCCAGCATCGCGTGCCGGTCACCGACCGGGTGAGGCATGGAGGTGCGGGAGATGCCCTCGGAGGCATTCCTTGTCGGTTCAGCTCAACCACACGATCGTCCACGCCCGGGACAACCGGGAGTCCGCCACCTTCTTCGCGGACCTGCTCGGACTTGAGATCACCAGCGAATGGGGCCCGTTCATCGCGGTCGCCCTGGAGAACGGCGTCACGCTCGACTTCGCCACCGTCCCCGCGGAGCACCTCACGCCGCAGCACTACGCGTTCCTGGTCTCGGACGCCGAGTTCGACGCGGCGTACGAGAAGATCACGGCCCGCGGCCTCGACCACTGGGCCGACCCCCACCAGAAGCACCCCGGCGAGATCAACCGCAACGACGGCGGCAAGGGCGTCTACTTCCTGGACCCGGCGGGCCACGCCATGGAACTGCTCACGGTCCCGTACGGCGGCTGGCCCCAGCGGTAGCACGGCGAAGGGGGTGCGCGGCCCGCGCACCCCCTTCCCGCTACCTCCCTTTGCGCTTGCGCGTGATTCCGTACGTGTAGAGCCCGAGCGAGGCCACGATCACGAGCAGGACGACCACCAGCCAGGTCGGCAGCGAGCCTCCTCCGCCCTTGGCGAGCGCTCCGGCGACATGCAGCCTCATCCGTGGCACCTTCCCTCTCCCGCTGACGGCGCTGTCCGAGTGCCCCCGAGTCTGCGGCCGAAGCCCATGTCCTGGACCGCGCGGGCGGCGGTGACGAAGTCCGCGGCCGGGACGCGGCCTCGACGCGGCCTCGGTGTCACCCGTCATCACTTCGAGTGACGGTACCGTCGTACATAAGAGCACGGCGCGTACCCGCGTCCACACTCGCACCCATGGGAGCAGTGATGACCACACAGGGGCAGCAGCGGGCCACCGAAGAGACCTGGATGTTCCCGCCTGCCGACGGCTGGACCTTCGACCAGGTCAAACACTTGGAGCTGCCCTTCGACTGGGAACTCGTGGACGGAGTGATCGTGGTACGCGGGCAGACCAAGTTCTGGCACAACTGGGCTCGGGACAGCATCGCGGACGCGCTCAAGACGGCTTGCCCGGAGCCGTACAAGGTCGTCCTTGAGCAGTGCGTCCTGCTCGACGGCCAGAACGTGGTGAAACCCGACGTCATCGTCTTCGACCCCAGGAATCTCGACCTCTTCGAGCTGGAGTGCGTACCGGTCGACAAGGTCTCCCTGGCCGTCGAGGTGGTCTCCCCCGGCTCCCGCCAGGACGACCGCATCCGCAAGCCCGCGCTCTTCGCCGAGGCCAAAGTCCCGTGCTACTGGCGCGTGGAGCTCGACCGGGACAGGCGCCTCGCCGTCCACGAGTACTGGCAGCACGCCGAGACCCGGACGTACATCCCCGCCCCCATGCACCCCGTGCACCACGACAAGCTGAGCACCGAGCTCCCCTTCCCGGTCGAGATCGACCTCGCGGCGCTGCTGGAATTCTGACTCCGTCACCGACCGCCGCGACGCGCCCGGTAGGCCCGCTGACGGCAGGCGTGCGAGCAGTACCTGCGGGGGCGGCCGCGGGAAGGACGCGGTACCGGCTCCCGGCAGCCGGGGCAGGGGTTTTCGTCACGCGGCGGGGCGGGAGGCGGGGTTTCGTCACACAACGGGCCGGCCGCGCGGGCCGCGGTGACGAGGTCGTCGGCCGGGACGCGGCCGCGCGGGGTGTGTGCGGTCAGTTCGGCGTCCAGGACCGGGCACTCCCCCGCGATGTCGTCGTCCGTGCAGCGCAGGGCGTGGCGGAGGTAGCCGCGGGCCGCCTCCAACTCGGCCATCTGCCGCTCCACTTGCGCGAGCTGGGCGTCGATGGCGCCCTGCCAGGCGGCGCGCGTGGCCTTCCCTGAGGTGACCACGGCGGCCTGGTCGAGGGGCATCCGCCCGACCACGCAGCACAGATAGGCGAGGCCGATGCGGCGCAGGTCCGTGGCGTCGTACAGCCGCTTGCCGCCCTCGCGGGCGGGCGGATTGAGCACGCCCCGGCTCTCCCACCACCGCACCGTGGACGGCGCGAGGCCGTACAGAGCCGCCGCTTCACCGATGGATACCGCACCTCGTCGCGCCATGAACCCAGTTGACATCAAGCCGACTTGAGCAGGCAAGGTCTTACTTAGGTTTACCTAAGTAGCCGTGTCCGCACGGCAGAAGGGTTCTGTCATGGCAGCAGGCAAGCACGTGGAGAACAGCGAGTACGCGGAGACCGTCGTCATCGGTGCCGGGCAGCAGGGGTGCGGAGTGGCCGGGGCCCTCCAGGAGCGGGGGCGCGACGCGCTCGTCCTGGAGCGGGCGGAGATCGGCCAGGCCTGGGCCCACGAACGCTGGGACAGCCTGCTGATCGGGAGCGGGAACCGATCGGTGCGCTTCCCCGGCTGGGAGTACGAGGGCGACGACCCCTACGGCTGCCCCTCGGGCCCCGAACTGGCCCGCCTCCTGCGCCGATACGTGACGGAACGGGGGCTCCGGGTGCGGCAGCACACGCCCGTGCGGCAGGTCGAGTGCCCGCCCGGTGCCTCCGCCCGTGACGACGTACGGTTCCGGACCCACCTGGCCACCGGCGGCGTCGTCGAATCCCGCAACCTCGTCGCGGCCGTCGGCGGCTACGCGGCCCCCCGCACCCCCACCCTGGCCGCCGACGTCGCACGGGCCGTCCACCAGCTCCACTCCCACGGCTACCGCAACCCCGCGTCCCTGCCGGACGGCGCCGTCCTCGTCGTCGGCGCGGGCATCAGCGGCCAGCAGATCGCGGACGAGCTGGCGGACGCCGGGCGGCGCACGTTCCTCGCGGTCGGGCGGCACCGCGCGTGGCCGCGCCGCTACCGCGGCCGGAGCATCCAGGAGTGGCTCGGCGCGCTCCCCTCCCTGTACGAGGAGTTCGGGGCCGTGGGCGGCGACGGCGGGCCCGTCCTGCCGGGCCTGCCGGTGACCGCCGTACGGGACAAGCGCGGCGACCTGAACCTCGGCACCCTGGCCGCGAAGGGCGTCACCCTGGTCGGCTCCGTCCGCGCGGCGGACGGCCACGAGCTGCACCTGAAGGACAACGTGGTCGCCGTCGCCGAGGAGTCCGCCCGCTCGTTCCGGCGGGCCGTCGACATCATCGACACCCGCGTCCGCCGGCAGGGGTTCGCGGTGCCCCAGGAGCGGCCCGCGCCCGAGGTCCCCCTGGCGCACGTGGCCGACTTCGGCGAGCGCCTCGACCTGGCGCGCCACGGCATCACGACGATCGTCTGGTGCACCGGCTTCGGCCCCGACTACCGCATCCTGCCGAACCACGTCCTCGACGAGCACGGCGCGCCGGTCCGGGAGAAGGGCCTCCTCGGGGCGCTGCCCGGCCTGTACTACGCCGGGCTCCCGGACGGGAACTCGATCGCCCCGGTGGGCATCGAGGCGAACGTGGAGAACGGCCGGTCCATCGCCCGCCTGATCCACGTCGACCACGTGCTGCGCTCCGGCGCACCGGCGGCCCTCCTCGCCGCGTAGCGGAACGGGCGAAGGGCCGTACCCCCCGGATCGGCGCCCGGGGGGTACGGCCCTCTACTGCCTGCCGTGACCGCTTACTTGCGGATCAGGCTGCGCAGCACGTACTGCATGATGCCGCCGTTGCGGTAGTAGTCCGCCTCACCGGGGGTGTCGATGCGGACGACCGCGTCGAACTCGACACCGGTGTCGGTGGTGACCTTGACCGTGCTCGGCGTGGTGCCCTCGTTCAGCTCGGTGACACCGGTGATGGAGAAGGTCTCCTCACCGGTCAGGCCGAGCGAGTCGGCCGACTGGCCGGCCGGGAACTGGAGCGGAAGGACGCCCATGCCGATGAGGTTCGAGCGGTGGATGCGCTCGTACGACTCGGTGATGACGGCCTTGACGCCGAGGAGCGCGGTGCCCTTGGCGGCCCAGTCGCGGGACGAGCCCGAGCCGTACTCCTTGCCGCCCAGGATGACCAGCGGGGTGCCGGCGGCCTGGTAGTTCTGCGAGGCGTCGTAGATGAACGACACCGGCGCGTCGGCCTGGGTGAAGTCGCGGGTGAAGCCGCCCTCGGTGCCCGGCGCGATCTGGTTGCGCAGGCGGATGTTGGCGAACGTACCGCGGATCATGACCTCGTGGTTGCCGCGGCGCGAGCCGTAGCTGTTGAAGTCGCGGCGGGAGACGCCGTGCTCCGTGAGGTACTGACCGGCCGGGGTGTCGGCCTTGATGGCGCCGGCCGGGGAGATGTGGTCGGTGGTGACCGAGTCGCCCAGCTTCGCCAGGACGCGCGCGCCCGAGATGTCGGAGACCGGGGTGGTCTCCATCGTCATGCCCTCGAAGTACGGGGGCTTGCGGACGTAGGTGGACTCGCTGTCCCACTCGAAGGTGTTGCCGGTCGGGATCGGCAGCGCCTGCCACTGGGCGTCGCCCGCGAAGACGTCCTGGTAGGACTTGTTGAACATGTCCTCGCCGATGGCGTTCGCCACGACGTCGTTGACCTCGGCCTCGGTCGGCCACAGGTCCTTGAGGTAGACCGGCTTGCCGTCCTGGTCGGTGCCGAGGACGTCCTCGGTGATGTTGACCTTCATCGAACCGGCGATGGCGTACGCGACGACCAGCGGCGGGGACGCCAGGTAGTTCATCTTGACGTCGGGGTTGATGCGGCCCTCGAAGTTCCGGTTGCCCGAGAGGACCGACGTGACCGCGAGGTCGTGGTCGTTGACGGCCTTCGAGACCTCCTCGGGCAGCGGGCCCGAGTTGCCGATGCAGGTGGTGCAGCCGTAGCCGACCAGGTTGAAGCCGACCTTGTCCAGGTACGGCGTCAGGCCCGCCTTGTCGAAGTAGTCGGTGACGACCTTCGAGCCCGGGGCGAGGGTGGTCTTGACCCACGGCTTGCGGGTCAGGCCCTTCTCGACG
This sequence comes from Streptomyces sp. NRRL B-1347, assembly GCF_000720325.1. Lineage (GTDB taxonomy): Bacteria > Actinomycetota > Actinomycetes > Streptomycetales > Streptomycetaceae > Streptomyces. Next base: position 62,752 of record NZ_JOJM01000035.1, on the reverse strand, counting down.
GCCTTCTTCGCGACGAGCGCGGCGGCGACCATCACGTACGGGTTCGACGTGTTGGTGCAGGAGGTGATCGCGGCGACGGTGACGGCGCCGTGGTCGATCTCGTACGTCGAGCCGTCGGGGGCGGTCACGGTGACCGGGTTCGACGGGACGCCGTTGCTGGCGGCCGGGGCGTCGGAGGCCGGGAAGGACTCCTTGCCCGCCTCGTCGGCGGTGTCGACGTAGTTCAGGACGTCGGTCTTGAACTGCTCGGCGGCGTTCGCGAGGACGATGCGGTCCTGCGGGCGCTTCGGTCCTGCGATCGACGGGACGACCGTGGAGAGGTCCAGCTCGAGCTTCTCGGAGAAGTCCGGCTCGGCGGCCGGGTCCAGCCACAGGCCCTGCTCCTTGGCGTACGCCTCGACGAGCGCGACCTGCTGCTCGGAGCGGCCGGTGAGCTTGAGGTAGTTCAGGGTCTCACCGTCGATCGGGAAGATCGCGGCGGTGGAGCCGAACTCCGGCGACATGTTGCCGATGGTGGCGCGGTTGGCCAGGGAGGTGGCGGCGACGCCCTCGCCGTAGAACTCGACGAACTTGCCGACGACGCCGTGCTTGCGCAGCATCTCGGTGATCGTGAGCACCAGGTCGGTGGCGGTGGTGCCCGGCTTCAGCTCGCCGGTCAGCTTGAAGCCGACGACGCGCGGGATCAGCATGGAGACCGGCTGGCCCAGCATCGCTGCCTCGGCCTCGATGCCGCCGACGCCCCAGCCCAGGACGCCCAGGCCGTTGACCATCGTGGTGTGCGAGTCGGTGCCGACGAGGGTGTCGGGGTAGGCCTGGCCGTTGCGGACCATGACCGTGCGCGCCAGGTGCTCGATGTTGACCTGGTGCACGATGCCGGTGCCCGGCGGGACGACCTTGAAGTCGTCGAACGCGGTCTGGCCCCAGCGCAGGAACTGGTAGCGCTCCTTGTTGCGGCCGTACTCCAGCTCCACGTTCTGCGAGAACGCGTCGTTGGTGCCGAACTTGTCGGCGATGACGGAGTGGTCGATGACCAGCTCGACCGGGGAGAGCGGGTTGACCTTCGCCGGGTCGCCGCCAAGGGCCTTCACGGCCTCACGCATCGTGGCGAGGTCCACGACACAGGGGACACCGGTGAAGTCCTGCATGATCACGCGGGCCGGCGTGAACTGGATCTCCTGGCTGGGCTGGGCCTGCGAGTCCCAGCCGCCGAGGGCACGGATGTGGTCGGCGGTGATGTTGGCGCCGTCCTCCGTGCGGAGCAGGTTCTCCAGCAGGACCTTGAGGCTGTACGGCAGGCGGGCCGAGCCCTCCACCTTGTCCAGCCGGAAGATCTCGTACGACTCGTCGCCCACCTGCAGCGTGCTGCGGGCGTCGAAGCTGTTCGCCGACACGACAGTCTCCTTCATATATGTGCGCGTTCCACCGCATCCTGCCGTCACGCCTCTTGGCCAATCCGCTAAGGTAAGGCTAAGTTAGGTAACCCTTACCGCCGGACTGGCGATGCGTACGGCTGCGGTGCGCCTCGGCAGATATCTCGATGTCGAGATAACTCTAATACATCAACCGCGTATGTGCTGGCGTGGGCGCCTTGAACCGCGTATCGCGCTGCGCGCTCGCCCTCAAACGCCGGACGGGCTTGACTGCCCAGGCGCGTGCACCCCCGGACCCACCGACGGTCGACGCTGCGCCAAGCTGCGCGCTCGCTCTCGAACGTCGGACGGGTCCGATCGCCCCCGCACGCCCAGGCGTGTGCGCCCCCGGGCTCGCCGACGGGCGGCGCTGCGCCAAGTGGCCGAGTTCCCTGCCGTGGGCGTGCAACACATCCACCGTCCGGGCACAGTGACACAGGGCGCTCACCTGCGGGCCCAAGGTCCGCGCGGGGGCGGGCGCCTGACGGATCGGAATCGGTCACTCCTCCAATGGCCTACCCCAGCGCGTACCTCATCTCATATCTGAGATAGCCTCTGGCGCATGGCAGACGACTACCTCGTACGCATCGGCAAGCTCATTCGTGACGCCCGGCAGCACCGTGGCTGGACACAGTCGCAGCTGGCCGAGGCGCTCAACACCAGCCAGAGCGCCGTGAACCGCATCGAGCGCGGCAACCAGAACATCAGCCTTGAGATGATCGCCCGCATCGGCGAGGCGCTGGACAGTGAAATCGTCTCGCTCGGGTACTCGGGTCCGATGCACCTGCGGGTCGTCGGCGGCCGTCGTCTCTCCGGCTCCATCGACGTCAAGACCAGCAAGAACGCCTGCGTGGCCCTGCTGTGCGGCTCCCTGCTCAACAAGGGCCGCACGGTGCTGCGCCGCGTCGCCCGCATCGAGGAGGTCTACCGCCTCCTGGAGGTCCTCAACTCCATCGGCGTGCGCACCCGTTGGATCAACGACGGCGTCGACCTGGAGATCGTGCCGCCCGCCAAGCTCGACATGGACGCCATCGACGCGGACGCCGCCCGCCGCACCCGCTCGATCATCATGTTCCTCGGCCCGCTCCTGCACCGCATGGACCGCTTCCGGCTGCCGTACGCGGGCGGCTGCGACCTCGGCACCCGCACGATCGAGCCACACATGATCGCGCTGCGCCGCTTCGGCCTGGACATCGCCGCGACCGAGGGGCTGTACCACGCGGACGTCGCCCGGGACGTCACGCCCGACCGCCCGATCGTCCTGACCGAGCGCGGCGACACGGTGACGGAGAACGCGCTGCTCGCCGCCGCCCGCTCCGCCGGCACCACCGTCATCCGCAACGCCTCCTCCAACTACATGGTCCAGGACCTGTGCTTCTTCCTGGAGGCGCTCGGCGTCAAGGTCGAGGGCATCGGCACCACGACCCTGACCGTGCACGGCGTGCCGGACATCGACGTGGACGTCGACTACTCCCCCTCCGAGGACCCGGTCGAGGCGATGAGCCTGCTCGCCGCCGCCGTGGTCACCGAGTCGGAGCTGACCATCCGCCGGGTGCCGATCGAGTTCATGGAGATCGAGCTCGCCGTCCTGGAGGAGATGGGCCTCGACCACGACCGCTCCGCGGAGTACGCGGCGGACAACGGCCGCACCCGCCTGGTGGACGTGACGGTGCGCCCCTCCAAGCTGGAGGCGCCCATCGACAAGATCCACCCCATGCCGTTCCCCGGCCTGAACATCGACAACGTCCCGTTCTTCGCGGTCATCGCGGCCTCGGCGCAGGGCAAGACCCTCATCCACGACTGGGTCTACGACAACCGCGCGATCTACCTCACGGACCTGAACCGGCTCGGCGGCCGCCTCCAGCTGCTCGACCCGCACCGGGTGCTCGTCGAGGGCCCCACTCGCTGGCGCGCCGCCGAGATGATGTGCCCGCCCGCGCTGCGCCCGGCCGTGGTCGTGCTGCTCGCGATGATGGCGGCCGAAGGCACGTCGGTCCTCCGCAACGTGTACGTGATCAACCGCGGCTACGAGGACCTGGCGGAGCGCCTCAACTCCGTCGGGGCGCAGATCGAGACGTTCCGGGACATCTAAGGGCGTCCTCTTCTCCTGGTCGCACATCTGTGTGGAATCGGCGCGGGCCGTGGTGTGAGGGTGTCCCCCATGACTCCTCGCACCGCGGCCCGCGCCGTCTCCGTACTCGCCGCCCTCGCCCTGGTCGCGGGGTGCGGCGGGGCCGACGGCTCCGGGTCCGACGGCTCCCGCGACGGCCGCGGCGAGCGGTCCGGGCCGTCCCGGGCGCCGGACGTCGTACCGACCGAGAGCCGCGCGCCCGCCCCCGGCCGGGGCTCCGGCGGCCCGGACGACATCAACGGCGACGGGCATCCCGACCTGCTGATGCAGGTGCCGGTGGCCTGGCCCGCGAGCCGCGGCGGGGTGCCGCAGATCGCCGTCGTCTTCGGCTCCCCGCGCGGGCTCGACCCGACGACGCGGACCCTGTACACCACCGAGGAGCTCGGCGTGCCCGACCCCAGCCCGGTCGGGAACACCCCGCCGTACCCGGGGACGACCGCCGACCTGGACGACGACGGCTTCGCGGACTTCGTCACCCGCACCGGCGAGGAGACGTCCGGCGGGAACCGCGTGGTCGAGTACGTCAACTGGGGCGGGCCGCAGGGGCCGCGGCGCGGCGCGGCGCCGACCCGGCTCCGCCTTCCCGCGCCGGACGCGGCGACCGGCTTCGACGACGTCGTCCGGGGCGACTTCGACGGCGACGGGCGACACGACCTGGCGGGCCTGCAGTCCGCCGACACGGGGCTGCGGTCCGACAAGTCGGCCGTGGTGCTGCTGTTCGGCCCGTTCTCGCGCACGGGCGTGGCCGCGCGCACCGAGCGGCGGATCCTGCCGCAGCCGCCGTACGCGTCGTACGGCGGCATCCGGGCCGACGACATCGCCCCTTCCGGCAAGCCCCGCACCACCGGCCTTTTCCTGCACTACGGCAACGACGGCGAGCAGTCGGCGGGCCGGTACTTCGCGGCGCGGCCCGGCGGCGGCCTCGCCGCCACCGGGCGTCCGGTGCGCGAGGGCAACGGCCATGTGTTCGGCGACTTCGACGGCGACGGCACCCGTGACCTCGCCGTCGGCGACGACGGCGGCCGCAACGACGAGCCGGGCTCCGAGGCCGAGGCGGCCGACGTCTCCGGGAGCTACGCCGTCTACCCGGGCGGCGGCGGTCCCGTCCGCACGTACCGGCCCGGCGCGGACGTGGGCGGCTCGTACACGGCCGTCGACCCCGACGGCGACGGCCGGGACGCGCTGCTGTTCGACGGCCGCGAGGGCCCGGTCCTCTACGAGGGGGACCGGCGGGTCGCTCGCCTGGTCCGCAGGCCGCCGGCGCGGGTGGACGGCAAGCGCATCGCCGCGGGGAGCGGGGCGCGGCGGGTGCACTTCGCCGCCGACTTCGACGGGGACGGCAAGGACGAGGTGGTGCTGTCCTGGCAGTCGCCGAAGCTGTCCGCGGTCTACGGCGAGGTGCCGACGCACTGGTGGATCACGCGCGGCGTGGGCCCGCGGGACGCGGTGGCCTTCTCTTCGCGCAAGTTCGCCCCGCCGCGCTAGGGCTGCCCTCGCGGGTGCGCCCCTGACCCGCCCCTTCCCGATTCCTGGGGGCTCCGCCCCCAGACCCCCGCTCCTCAAACGCCGGAGAGGCTGAAAGATCCAGCCCGTCCGGCGTTTGAGGGCGAGGCGCGGAGCGCCGATGAACGGGGGCGCGAGGCCGGAGCCCCCGGAGCGGGGACGGGCGGGTCTGGGGCGTCGCACGCGCGTCAGGGCAGCACCGCGAAGCCGTCCAGTTCCACCAGGCACTCCTCGTCCCAGAGGCGGACCGTGCCGATGACTGCCATGGCGGGGTAGTCGCGGCCCGCCAACCGCTTCCAGACGGCGCCCAGTTCGCGGGCGTGCGCGCGGTAGTCGGCGACGTCCGTGGCGTAGACGGTGACGCGGGCGAGGTCCGCGGGGGTGCCGCCCGCCGCGCGCAGGGCGGTGAGCAGATTGCCGAGGGCCTGCTCGAACTGCTCGGGCAGCGTGCCCCCGGTGACCTTGCCCTCGGCGTCCAGGGCCGTCTGCCCGGCGAGGAAGACGACGCGGCTGCCGCTCGCCACGACGGCGTGGCTGAAGCCGGTGGCCGGGGACAGCTCCGCGGGGTTGAGGCGGTCGAGGCTCATGCGGTCTCCTTCGGGGCGGGGGCGGAGCCGGTCACAGGCGCGGTCGCGGAGCCGGTCACAGGCGCGGTCGCGGGGGCTGTCGCGTACAACTGCTTGGCGATGACGGCCCGCTGGACCTCGCTCGCGCCCTCGTAGATGCGCGGGGCCCGCACCTCGCGGTAGAGGTGTTCGAGCAGGTGCCCGTGCTGGAGGGCGCGGGCGCCGTGCAGCTGGACGGCCGTGTCGACGACGTACTGCGCGGTCTCCGTGGCGAAGAGCTTCGCCATCGCCGCGCGGCCCGCGATGCCCGGCTCCTCGCGGTCGTGCGCCGCGGCGGCCGCGTACACCAGGAGGCGGGCCGCCTCCGTGCGCGTGGCCATCTCCGCGACCTGGTGGGACACCGCCTGGAGGTCCTTCAGCTTGGCGCCGAACGCGTCCCGCTGCGCGGTGTGCGCGAGGGTCGCGTCGAGCGCGGCCTGGGCCATGCCGACCGCGAAGGCGCCGACGCTCGGGCGGAAGCGGTTGAGGGTCGTCATGGCGACGCCGAAGCCGCGGTCGACCTCGCCGAGCAGGTCGTCCGCGGTGACCCGGACGCCGTCGAAGGCGAGGGTGCCGATGGGGTGCGGGGAGAGCATCGCGAGCGGGGCGCCGGTCAGACCCGGGCGGTCGGCGGGCACCAGGAAGGCGGTCACGCCGCGGGCTCCGGCGTCCGGTGTCGTCCGGGCGAACACGGTGTAGAAGTCGGCCTCGGGCGCGTTCGAGATCCAGGACTTCTCGCCCGTCAGGCGCCAGGTGCCCGGCTCGCCCGGCTCGGGCTCGGCGCGCAGCGCGAGGGCCGCGGCGTCGGAGCCCGCGCCCGGCTCGGAGAGGGCGAAGGCGGCGACGGCGCGGCCCTCGCGCGCGGCGGGCAGCCAGCGCTCGCGCAGCACCGCCGGGCCGTAGGCGTGCACGGGGTAGGCGCCCAGGCCCTGGAGGGCGTACGCGGTCTCGGCCTCCGTGCAGCCGCGGGCGAGGGACTCCCTGGTCAGGCAGAGGTCGAGGGCGCCGTCGGTGAAAAGGCCCGCCAGCAGGCCGAGTTCGCCGACGGCCTCGACGAGCGGGCGGTTCACGCGCCCCGGCTCGCCCTTCTCGGCCAGGGGGCGCAGGCGGGTCTCGGCGAGGTCCCGCAGCCGGTCTCGCCGGGCGGCCTGGTCCGGGGTGAGCGAAAATTGCGGGAACGCCGATGAAACCGGCAAAGGTGATGAGTCCGGCGAAGCGTGCACGGCCGATGGGTCGGTCATCTCGGGCCTCTCCCCTGGCGCGGGGCGCGTACCGCACCCCGGAGTCTTATCGCGCAGTGTTGACTGCCGTCACCAACACGATACGCTCGTTGGGCGAGCCCATCACTACGCCCGACGGCAAAGGTGGCGAGGCGCCATGGAGACCACAGGGGCAATGTACGGCGACAGCGGCGCCGCGCCCACCGGCCACGTCGACACCTTCGCGCGCGAGCACCTCCCGCCGCGCGACCAGTGGCCCGCGCTGGTGCGCGACCGGCCCGAGCTGCACTACCCCGACCGGCTCAACTGCGGCGCCGAGCTGCTCGACGCGTCGGCCCTGCGGCACGGCCCCGACCGGCCCGCCTTCCTCGCCGCCGACGGCACGACGTGGACGTACGGCGAGCTCCAGGTCCTGGTGGACCGGATCGCGCACGTCCTGACCGCCGAGCTCGGCGTGGTGCCCGGAAACCGCGTGCTGCTGCGCGGCGCCACCTCGCCCTGGCTCGCCGCCTGCTGGCTCGCCGTGATGAAGGCGGGCGCGGTCGCGGTGACCGTCCTCGCCCAGCAGCGCGCGCAGGAGCTGGCCACGATGAGCGAGATCGCCCAGGTCTCGCACGCGCTGTGCGACGCCCGCGCGGTCGACGACCTGATCAAGGCCGGAGTGCCGGGGCTCCGCGTGACGACGTACGGCGGCGAGGGCCCCGACGACCTCCGGGCCCGGGTGGCGGCCCGCCCGCCGGAGCCGTACGAGGCGGTGGACACGGCGGCCGACGACGTGGCGCTCATCGCCTTCACGTCCGGCACCACGGGGCGACCCAAGGGCTGCATGCACTTCCACCGGGACGTGCTCGCGATAGCCGACACCTTCGCGCGCCACGTCCTCAAGGCACGCGCCGACGACGTGTTCGCGGGCAGTCCCCCGCTCGGCTTCACCTTCGGCCTGGGCGGCCTCGTCATCTTCCCGCTGCGCGTGGGCGCGTCCGCCGTGCTGCTCGAACAGGCCGGCCCGAAGCAGCTGTTGCCCGCGATCGCCGCGCACCGGGTGAGCGTGCTGTTCACCGCGCCGACGGCGTACCGCGCGATGCTCGACGCGCTCGACGCGCCCTCCGGGGACGCCCCCCACGACGTGTCGTCGCTGCGCCGCTGCGTCTCCGCGGGCGAGAACCTGCCCGCGGCGACCTGGCAGGCCTGGCACGAGCGCACCGGCCTGCGCATCATCAACGGCATCGGCGCGACGGAGCTGCTCCACATCTTCATCTCCGCCGCCGACGAGGCGATCCGCCCCGGCACCACGGGCCTGCCCGTGCCCGGGTGGCACGCGCGCGTGGTCGACGCGTCCGGCGCGCCCGTGCCCGACGGCGAGCCGGGGCTGCTCGCGGTGCGCGGCCCGGTCGGCTGCCGCTACCTCGCCGATCCCCGCCAGCACGACTACGTGCGGCACGGCTGGAACGTCACCGGCGACACCTACGTCCGCGACGCCGACGGCTACTTCCGCTACGTGGCGCGCGCGGACGACATGATCATCTCGGCCGGGTACAACATCGCGGGCCCCGAGGTCGAGGAGGCCCTCCTGCGCCACCCGGACGTGGTGGAGACCGCCGTCGTGGGCCGCCCCGACGAGCGACGCGGACAGATCGCCGTCGCCTACGTCGTGCTGCGCGAGGGCGCGAGCCCCGACGCCGAGCGCCTGCGCGAGTTCGTCAAGGCGGAACTGGTGCCGTACAAGTGCCCGCGCGAGGTGGAGTTCCTGGACGCCCTCCCGAGGACGGCGACGGGCAAGCTGCAACGCTTCCGCCTGCGGGAACCGGGGGCGGCGCCCGGCGCGGAAGATCCACTCGCGGAACCGGGGCCCGCGTCCGGGGCCTAGAGTGATCACGTGTCCGAGCAACACGCCCCCAGGTCCCTGATCGTCACGTTCTACGGCGCGTACGGCCGGGCCGCGCCCGGCCCCGTCGCGGTCGCCGAACTCGTCCGCCTCCTCGCGCCGGTGGGCGTCGACGCGCCCTCCGTCCGCTCGTCGGTGTCCCGCCTCAAACGGCGCGGGCTCCTCGTGCCCGCGCGCACGTCCGGCGGGGCCGCGGGGTACGAACTGTCGGCGGAGGCGCGGCAGCTCCTCGACGACGGCGACCGGCGCATCTACCCGGCCGCGGGCGGGCGCCACGGCGGCGGCTGGGTGCTCGCCGTGTTCTCCGTCCCGGAGGCGGAGCGCAACAAGCGCCACGTGCTCCGCTCCCGCCTCGCGGGCCTGGGCTTCGGCACGGCTGCGCCCGGCGTCTGGATCGCCCCCGCCCGCCTCCACGACGAGACCCGGCACACCCTGGAGCGCCTCGGACTCACGGCGTACGTCGACCTCTTCCGGGGCGAGCACCTGGGCTTCACCCCCACCGCTGAGGCGGTGTCGCGCTGGTGGGACCTGTCCGCCATCGCCAAACAGCACGAGGCCTTCCTGGACCGCCACGCCCCGGTCCTGCGCGCCTGGCACGCCCGCACCGACACGCCCCCGCACCAGGCGTACCGCGACTACCTCCTGGCCCTGGACACCTGGCGCCACCTCCCGTACGTCGACCCGGGCCTGCCCCCGGACCTCCTCCCCTCCAACTGGCCGGGAACCCGCTCGGCAGAGGTCTTCCAGGGCCTCCACGACCGCCTCCACGGAGCGGGCTCGGAGTTCGTGCTCAGAGGCTGAGCCGCGGTTTCGGGGCGTCTGTCCGGCCTGTTTGGGGGCGGCGGCTGCCGGCTTGGTAGGGGTGGGGCCAGGGGGCAGCGGGGCCCTGGTAGTTCTGTTCGGCGGCCGCGTGGAGGGTCCAGTGCGGGTCGTAGAGGTGCGGGCGGGCCAGGGCGCAGAGGTCGGTGCGGCCCGCGAGGAGCAGGGAGTTGACGTCGTCCCAGGACGAGATGGCTCCGACCGCGATCACGGGGACGCCGGTCTCGTTGCGGATGCGGTCCGCGTACGGGGTCTGGTACGAGCGGCCGTACGCGGGGGCGTCGTCGGAGACCACCTGGCCCGTGGAGACGTCGATCGCGGCGGCGCCGTGGGCCGCGAAGGCCCGGGCCATGGCCACGGCGTCGTCGGCCGTCGTGCCGCCGTCGGCCCAGTCCGTGGCGGAGAGGCGGACCGTCATCGGCCGGTCCGCGGGCCACGCGTCGCGCACCGCGTCGAAGACCTCGAGGGGGAAGCGGAGCCGGGCCTCAAGGGAGCCGCCGTACGCGTCCGTGCGGCGGTTGGTGAGCGGGGACAGGAAGCCGGAGAGCAAGTAGCCGTGCGCGCAGTGGAGTTCCAGGAGGTCGAAGCCGGCGCGCGCCGCGCGCCGGGCGGCGGCGACGAACCCCTCGCGCAGGGCAGGGAGTTCGTCGGCCCGCAGGGCGTGCGGCAGCTGGCTGCCTGAGGTGTACCGCAGCGCGGACGGGGCCACCAGCGGCCAGTTGCCGTCCTCCAGGGGCTCGTCGATGCCCTCCCACATTAGCTTGGTGGATCCCTTGCGGCCCGAGTGGCCCAGCTGGACGCCGAAGGCCGTGCCGGGCGACTGGTCGTGCACGAAGTCCGCGACGCGCGCCCAGGCGTCGGCCTGCTCGTCGGTGTAGAGCCCGGCGCAGCCGGGGGTGATGCGGCCCCGCTCGCTCACGCACACCATCTCGGTCATGACCAGGCCCGCCCCGCCGAGCGCCCGCGCGCCCAGGTGGACCAGGTGGAAGTCGCCGGGGACGCCGTCCCGGGCGGAGTACATGTCCATCGGGGAGACCACGACGCGGTTGCGCAGGGTGAGGCCGCCGAGCGTGAAGGGGGTGAACATGGGCGGGGTGCCCTCGGGGCAGCCGAAGTCCCGCTCCACCGCCGTCGTGAAGCCCTCGTCGCGAAGGCGCAGGTTGTCGTGCGTGACGCGGCGGCTGCGGGTGAGCAGGTTGAACGCGAACTGCCGCGGCGGCTGGCCGAGGTAGAGGGGAAGCTCCTCGAACCACTGGAGGCTGGCCTGCGCGGCGCGCTGCGTGGACGCCACGACGGGGCGGCGCTCGGCCTCGTACGCGGCGAGCGCCCGCGGGACGTCCGGCTGCTCCTGGAGGCAGGCCGCGAGGGCGAGCGCGTCCTCGACGGCCAGCTTGGTGCCGGAGCCGATGGAGAAGTGCGCGGTGTGCGCCGCGTCGCCGAGCAGCACCGTGTTGCCGTGCGACCAGCGGTCGTTGACGACCGTGCGGAAGGTCAGCCAGGACGAGTTGTTGGAGCGCAGGCCGCGGCCGCGCAGGGCCTCGGCGAAGACCTTGGCGCAGCGGTCGACCGTCTCCCCCACCTCGGCGTCCGCGAAGCCCGCCGCCCGCCAGACCTCCTCGCGCATCTCGATGATCACGGTGGACGCGTCCGCCGCGAACGGATAGCCGTGCAGCTGCATCACGCCGTGCTCGGTCTCGGCGATCTCGAAGCGGAACGCGTCGAAGGCGAAGTCGGCGGCGAGCCAGATGTAGCGGCAGCGGTGGCTGGTGACGGTGGGGCGGAAGACGTCCGCGTGCGCCTCGCGGGTCAGGCTGTGCACCCCGTCCGCGGCGACCACCAGGTCGTACGCCGTCGCCAGTTCGGCGGCCGGCGGGGCCTCGGTGCGAAAGCGCAGCTCCACGCCCAGGTCGCGGCAGCGCTCGTGCAGCACGGCGAGCAGCGCCCGGCGGCCGAGCGCGGCGAAGCCGTGGCCGCCGGAGGTGTGCCGGGTGTCGCGGTGCACGATGTCGATGTCGTCCCAGCGCACGAAGCGCTCCCGCAGCGCCGCGTACACCACCGGGTCGGCGTGCTCGATGCCGCCGAGCGTCTCGTCGGAGAGGACCACGCCGAAGCCGAAGGTGTCGTCCGGGGCGTTCTTCTCCCAGACCGTGATCTCGCGCGCCGGGTCGAGCCGCTTGAGCAGGGCGGCGGCGTACAGGCCGCCGGGGCCGCCGCCGATGACGGCGACGCGGTGCACGGCGGGGGCCGCAGGGACCGCCGCGGCCTCGGCGGGCACGTCGCTCACGGTCACCGCCCCCGCCACTTCGGGGCCCGCTTGGCGGTGAAGGCCGCGTGGAACTCGGCGTAGTCCTCGCCGTTCATGAGGAGCGCCTGGGTCGCCGCGTCCAGCTCCACGGAGGCCGCGAGCGGCATGTCGAGCTCCGCGGTGAGCAGGGCCTTCGTCTGCGCGTACGCGAGGGCCGGTCCCTCGGCCAGGCGGCGGGCGAGGGCGGCGGCGGCCTCGTCGGCCCTGCCCTCGTCGGTCAGCTCGCTGAGCAGCCCGATCCGCTCGGCCTCGGGGGCGCGCACCGGTTCGCCGAGCATCAGCAGGCGGGTGGCGTGCCCGAGCCCGACCACGCGCGGCAGCAGATACGCGGCGCCCATGTCGCCGCCGGACAGGCCGACCCGGGTGAACAGGAAGGCGAACCGCGCCGACGGGTCCGCGACCCGGAAGTCCGCGGCGAGCGCGAGCACCGCGCCCGCGCCCGCGGCCACCCCGTGCACGGCGGCGACCACCGGGAAGGGGCACTCGCGCAGGGCCCGCACGACCTGGCCCGTCATGCGGTTGAAGTCGAGCAGCTGGGCGGTGTCCATGGCGAGCGTGGCGCCGATGATCTCGTCCACGTCGCCGCCCGAGCAGAAGCCGCGGCCCTCGCCCGCGAGCACGAGGGCGCGCACGGACCGGGTGCGGGACAGCTCGGCGAGCAGGTCACGCAGGTCGGCGTACGCGCCGAAGGTGAGCGCGTTGAGCTTGTCGGGGCGGGCGAGCGTGACGGTGGCGACGCCCTCGTCGACGGTCAGGCGCAGATGCTCCCACTCGGGGGTGCGGGCTGCGGAGCCGGTGAAGGGACTCATGTCGTGCGGCCTCCTCGGCGGAGTGCGACGGGGGGGGTTCCCTCTTCGAAGTTATCACCGTTCCATGACTGTCGTCACGAGTGCGCGATATCGGCCCTGCGGGGCGGCCCCGGAGAGGGGTGCCGGTGGTCCCGGAACGGCCCGACTAAGGGCCCTGTCGCCCTTCGGCTTAGGATTCGTACGGTTGAAAGCAGGACCGCACCGGACCACCTGCTCGCCGAACGGACCCGCCCTTGCCCGAACCGCACTCCCCCGCCAGCTGGCGCATCGCGCTGCCGCACACGGTGGCCGCCGTGCCGATCGCGCGCGCCCTGGTCCGTACGGCGCTCATCGACATCGGCTCCACGGCGGACACGGACACGGCCGAGCTGCTCACGGCGGAGCTGGTGGCCAACGCGGTGGAGCACGCGCCGGGGCACGCGCCGATAGAGCTGCTCATCGAGCTGCTGCCCACGCAGTGCCAGGTGGAGGTGCGGGACTCCAACCCCACGCCACCCGGGGACCTCACCGCCCCCGTTCCCGGCTGCGAGCCGGACCCCTGGCAGGAGCACGGCCGGGGTCTGCTCCTGATCCGCACCCTCAGCTCGTCCTGCGGCCACCGGCCGACCGCGTCGGGCAAGGCGGTGTGGTTCACCTTGACGGCCGGACCCTAGCGGGGCTCCCCAATCCCGCCCCTTCCCGCTCCGGGGGCTCCGCCCCCGTACCCCCGGTCCTCAAACGCCGGACGGGCTGAAACCCTCACCCGCCAGCGTCGCCACGAGTACGGCCTTGATGGTGTGGAGGCGGTTCTCCGCCTCGTCGAAGACGATCGAGTGGGGGGACTCGAAGACCTCGTCGCTGACTTCGAGCCAGCTCAGGCCGTGGCGTTCGCACAGGGCGCGGCCCAGGGTCGTGTCCAGGTCGTGGAAGGCCGGGAGGCAGTGCAGGAAGCGCACGTCCGCGTTGCCGGTGGCGCGCAGGACGTCCATGGTCACGGCGTACGGCGCGAGGGACCGGATGCGCTCGTCCCAGACCTCCGCGGGCTCGCCCATGGACAGCCAGACGTCGGTGCCGACGAAGTCCGCGCCCGCGACGCCCTCGGCGACCTCCTCGGTGAGCGTGATCCGGGCACCGCTGCTCTCGGCGAGCCGCCGCGCCCGGGCGACGACGTGCTCGGCGGGCCAGTACGCCTCGGGCGCCACGATCCGTACGTCCATGCCGAGCAGGGCGCCAGTGACCAGGTAGGAGTTGCCCATGTTGAAGCGGGCGTCGCCGAGGTAGGCGAACGCGATCCGCTCCAGGGGCTCGGCGCAGTGCTCGGTCATCGTGAGGACGTCGGCGAGCATCTGCGTGGGGTGCCAGTCGTCGGTCAGGCCGTTGTAGACGGGCACGCCCGCGTGGGCCGCGAGGGTCTCCGCCGTCTCCTGGGCGTCGCCCCGGTACTGGATCGCGTCGAACATCCGGCCGAGCACGCGGGCGGTGTCCTTCGCGGACTCCTTCTGCCCGATGTGCGAGGCCGAGGGGTCCATGTACGTGGTGGCCGCGCCTTGGTCGGCGGCGGCCACCTCGAAGGCGCAGCGGGTGCGCGTGGAGGCCTTCTCGAAGACCAGGGCGATGTTCTTGCCGCTCAGCCGCCGCTCCTCGCGGCCCTCCCGCTTGGCGGCCTTCAACTCCGCGGCCAGGGCGAGCAGACCTCGGAACTCCTCGGCGGTGAAGTCCACCTCCTTGAGGAAGTGGCGGCCGGTGAGGTCAAGGCTGGTCGAGCCGTTCGCCATGGGGCGCTCCTGGGGTGCGAATGCGTGATACTGGAAGTCTATACGACCATCCACAAATGTATGCACCCCCCTGGGGGTCGCCCCGCCGACACCCGGCCCGACCCCCCGCTCAGCTCCCCACGGGGTCGCGCTCCACCGGGCAGCTCATGCAGCGCGGCCCGCCCCGGCCCCGGCCCAGCTCGCTGCCCGGGATCTCGATCACTTCGATGCCCTGCTTGCGCAGATAGGTGTTGGTCGTCGCGTTCCGCTCGTAGGCGACGACGACGCCCGGCTCGACCGCGAGGACGTTGCAGCCGTCGTCCCACTGCTCGCGCTCGGCCGCGTGCACGTCCTGCGTGGCGGTCAGGACCCGGATGCGGTCCAGGCCGAGGGCCGCGGCGATCGCCCGGTGCATGTGCTCCGGCGGGTGGTCGGTGACCTTCAGCTCGCGCTCGTCGACGCCCGGCTCGATGGTGTACGAGCGCAGCATGCCGAGGCCCGCGTACTGCGTGAACGTATCTCCGTCGACCATCGTCATGACCGTGTCCAGGTGCATGAAGGCCCGGCGCTTGGGCATGTCGAGCGCCACGATCGTCCGCGCGGACCCGGCGGCGAACAGCTTGTGCGCGAGCATCTCCACGGCCTGCGGCTTGGTGCGCTCGCTCATGCCGATGAGCACGGCGCCGTTGCCGATCACCAGGACGTCGCCGCCCTCGATGGTGGAGGGGTAGTCGGCCTGGCCCTGCGACCAGACGTTGCCGACCTGGCCGTGGAAGAGCGGGTGGTGCTGGTAGATCGCCTCGAAGTGGACGGTCTCGCGCTGCCGCGCGGGCCAGCGCATCGCGTTGATCGACACACCGTCGTAGATCCACGCGGAGGTGTCGCGCGTGAACAGGTGGTTGGGCAGCGGGCCGAGCAGGAAGTCGTCCAGGTCCATGCAGTGGAAGCGCACGGACGTGGGCTCCGGGTGCCGCGTCAGGTACTCCCGCTTCGTCATGCCGCCGACCAGGGCCTCCGCGAGCTCGCCGGACGGCAGCGACTCGAACGCGGCGCGCAGGTGGTCGGTGGCGAGCGGGCCGTACTCCTTCTCGTCGAAGACGCGGTCCAGGACGAGCTGCCGGGCCGCGGGCACGTTCAGCACCTCGGTGAGCAGGTCACCGAAGAGATGGACCGTCACCCCCCGGTCCCGCAGCACGTCGGCGAAGCCGTCGTGCTCCTGTCTCGCCCGCCGCACCCACAGGACGTCGTCGAAGAGCAACGACTCCTTGTTGGTGGGGGTGAGGCGTTTCAGCTCCAGGTCCGGGCGGTGCAGGATGACGCGGCGCAGCCGCCCGGCCTCGGAGTCGACGTGGAATCCCATGTCCCCATCCTCACCTCTCGGCGGCCGGGACACGCGTCGAAGGCGTCGAGAACACGTCACAACGCGCCGCGTTGCCGGTGTCCCGCCGGGCAGGACGCCCGACGGGACACCGGCGGCGCGGGCACCGCGGGCGTCACAGACGCGGATCCACTGGTTCCGATTCCAGCGCGAGCACCGCGAACACCGCCTCGTGGACCCGCCACAGCGGTTCGCCGTCCGCGAGCCGGTCGAGGGCCTCGACGCCGAGCGCGTACTCGCGGATCGCGAGCGAGCGCTTGTGGCCGAGGAAGCGGCCGCGCAGCTTGGCGAGGTTCTCCGGGCGCGTGTACTCCGGTCCGTAGATGATCCGCAGGTACTCCCGGCCCCGGCACTTGATGCCCGGCTGGACCAGGCGCCCCTTGCCGTCGCGGACCAGCGCGCCCACCGGCTTGACGACCATGCCCTCGCCGCCGCGCCCGGTCATCTCCAGCCACCAGTCGACGCCCGCGCGCACCGACTCCTCGTCGCCCGTGTCCACGTACAGGCGGCGCGTGGTGCGCAGCAGGCCCGAGCCGTCGTGCTCCACCATGCGGTCGATCAGGGCCAGTTGCTCGTCGTGCGGCAGCGCGGCGAGGCTCCTGCCCTGGACGGCGAGGATCTGGAACGGCGCCAGGTGCACGCCGTCGAGCCCGTCGGTCGGCCAGCAGTAGCGGCGGTAGGCGTCGGTGAACGCGGCGGCGTCCGCCGCCCGTTCGCGCTGCGCGTCGAGCAGGTCACCGACGTCGATGCCGCGCCCCGCGGCCGCCTCCAGGGCGTTCAGGGCGTCCGGGAAGACCGCGCCGGACGCGGCGCCGACGGCGGCGTACTGGGTGCGCAGCAGTCCCGTGGCCTTCAGCGACCAGGGCAGCAGCTCGGCGTCGAGCAGCAGCCAGTCGGTGCCCAGCTCCGTCCACAGACCGGCCGCGCCGACGGCGGCCCGGATCCGGTCGAGGATCTCCTCGGTCAGCGCCGCGTCGTCGAGGAAGGGACGGCCGGTGCGCGTGTACAGCGAGCCCGTGGGCCCGTCCACGCCGAACCGCTCGCGCGCCGCGTCCGCGTCCTTGCAGACCAGGACCACGGCGCGGGAGCCCATGTGCTTCTCCTCGCACACCACGCGCGCCACGCCGTCCGCCGCGTACTGCGCGAACGCCTCGGCCGGGTGCTCCAGGTAGCCCTCGCGCTGCGACGTCGCCGTGGGCGCCATCGTCGGCGGCAGATACGGCACCAGGCGCGGGTCGGCCGCGAAGCGGCTCATGACCTCGAGGGCCGCCGCCGCGTTCTCCTCGCGCACGGTCACGCGTCCGGCGTTGCGGGTCTCCACGACCCTGCGGCCGTGCACGTCGCCGAGGTCGAGCGGGCGCCCGTCGTGGCCGCCGGGCGCGTCGGTGCGCAGCGGCCGCGCCGGTTCGTACCAGACCTTCTCGGCCGGTACGTCGACGAGTTCGCGCTCGGGCCAGCGCAGCGCGGTGAGCTTGCCGCCGAAGACCGCGCCGGTGTCCAGGCAGATGGTGTTGTTCAGCCAGGTCGCCGTGGGCACGGGCGTGTGGCCGTACACGACGGCGGCCTTGCCGCGGTACTCCTCGGCCCACGGATAGCGCACGGGCAGGCCGAACTCGTCGGTCTCGCCCGTCGTGTCGCCGTACAGCGCGTGCGAGCGGACCCGGCCGGAGGTGCGGCCGTGGTACTTCTCGGGCAGCCCGGCGTGGCAGACGACGAGCCTGCCGCCGTCGAGGACGTAGTGGCTGACGAGCCCGTCCACGAACTCCCGCACCCGGGTGCGGAACTCCTCGCTCTCGCCCGCCAGCTGCTCGACGGTCTCCGCGAGGCCGTGCGTGTGCTGGACCTTGCGGCCCTTGAGGTGGCGGCCGAGCTTGTTCTCGTGGTTGCCGGGCACGCACAGGGCGGTGCCCGCGGCGACCATGCCCATGACCCGGCGCAGGACGCCCGGCGTGTCGGGGCCGCGGTCGACGAGGTCGCCGACGAAGACGGCCGTGCGGCCCTCCGGGTGGACGCCGTCGGCGTACCCAAGCGCGGTGAGCAGCGACTCCAGCTCGCTCGCGCAGCCGTGGACGTCGCCGACGATGTCGAAGGGCCCGGTGAGGTGGCTGAGGTCGTTGTAGCGCTTCTCGGTGACGACCGTGGCCGCCTCGACCTCCGCCACGCCCCTGAGGACGTGCACCTTGCGGAAGCCCTCGCGCTCCAAGTGCCGCAGGGAACGCTTGAGTTCGCGGGTGTGCCGCTGGATGACGCGGCGCGGCATGTCGGCGCGGTCGGTACGGGACGCGTTGCGCTCGGCGCAGACCTCCTCGGGCACGTCGAGCACGATGGCGATGGGCAGCACGTCGTGCCGTCGGGCCAGCTCGACCAGCTGCTTGCGGCTCTCGCTCTGCACGCTCGTGGCGTCCACGACGGTGCGGCGGCCCGCGGCGAGGCGCTTGCCCGCGATGTAGTGCAGCACGTCGAAGGCGTCACGGCTCGCGCTCTGGTCGTTCTCGTCGTCGGCGACGAGGCCGCGGCAGAAGTCCGAGGAGATCACCTCGGTCGGCTTGAAGTGCCGCCGCGCGAACGTCGACTTGCCGGAGCCCGAGGCGCCGATGAGCACGACGAGGGAGAGGTCGGTGACGGGAAGGGTCCTGGTCATGCTGCCGTCACCTCCTCGGTGCGGTTCTGGTCGGTCCGGTCGTTCCGGTCGTTCCGGTCGTTCCTGTTGTTCCGGTCGTTCCTGTCGTGCTTCAGGGGCTGCTCGCCCCGGGTGAACACCGCCATCTGCGTGGGCGGCCCCACCTCCGGGTCGTCCGGCCCGACGGGCACGAACACGACCTCGTAGCCGTGCTGCCCGGCGACGGCTTCGGCCCACTGCCGGAACTCCGCGCGGGTCCACTCGAAGCGGTGGTCACCGTGGCGGACGTGGCCCGCCGGGAGGGATTCCCAGCGGACGTTGTACTCCACGTTCGGCGTCGTCACGAGGACGGTGCGCGGGCGCGCGGAGCCGAACACCGCGTGCTCGAGCGCGGGCAGCCGCTCCAGGTCGACGTGTTCGACGACCTCGCTGAGCACCGCCGCGTCGTACCCCTTCAGGCGCTTGTCCGTGTACGCGAGGGAGCCCTGGAACAGCTCCACGCGCTCCGCCTGCCGCTCCCCCATGCGGTCCAGCTTCAGCCGCCGCGCCGCCACGGTGAGCGCCCGCACCGACACGTCGACGCCCACGACCTTGGTGAACCGCGTGTCCTTGAGCAGCGCCTGCACCAACTGGCCCTGTCCGCAGCCCAGATCGAGCACCCGCGCCGCCCCCGCGGCCTCCAGGGCCGCGAGGATCGCCTCGCGCCGCCGCACGGCGAGCGGCACGGGCTGCTCCTCGGTGTCGACGCCCTCGTCCACGGCGTTGTCGATCTCCGTGACGTCCGAGTCGTCCGCGTCGGCGAGGCGCACCAGCTCCAGGCGCTCCCTGGCCTCGCGCGTCAGCGACCAGCGGCGGGACAGATAACGGCTGGTGATCAGCTGCTGCTCCGGGTGCTCCGCGAGCCAGCCCTCGCCGGCGCGCAGGAGCTTGTCGACCTCGTCGGCCGAGACCCAGTAGTGCTTGGCGTCGTCGAGCACCGGCAGCAGCACGTACAGGTGGCGCAGTGCCTCGCTCAGCGTGAGCGTGCCGTCCGGCGCGTCCAGGACGAGGCGCACGTACCGCGAGTCGCCCCAGTCGGGGAAGCGCTCGTCCAGGGGCACCGGGTCGACGCGCACCGTCCAGCCCAGCGGCTCGAACAGGGCGCGCACCAGGCCGGGGCCGCCGCGCGCGGGCAGCGCGGGCACCTCGACGCGCAGCGGCAGCGGCTGCGCGGCCCGCTCCGGCAGGGCCTTGCACGCGCCGTGCAGCGCGCTGGAGAACACGGCGCTGAGCGCGACGGCGAGCAGCGACGAGGCGGCGTACGGACGGTCGTTCACGTACTGCGCGAGGGCCGCGTCCGGGGCGCCGCCGCGGCCCTTGCCGCCCTTGCCCCGCCGCACCAGCGCCAGCGGATCCACCTCGAGCAGCAGCGCCGCCGTGCAGCGCTCGGCGGTCGCCTCCGGGTAGAAGACGTGCGCGCGTCCGTAGGAGGTGGAGAACGCCTGGGCCTTCTCGGGATGCTTGTGCAGCAGGAACCCGAGGTCGGTCGCGGGGCGTTCGGGTATACCGGTCGTGCTGATCGTCAGGAACACGGTGGGTCTGCCTCGGTGAGCGGCTCGAATCGGACGGGCGCGCGGGGGCGATCACGGCTCCGGGCCCTCTCCCGGCCCTCGTGTCCGTGCGTGTGCGCCGCCCGCGGTCAGCTCGCCGGTGCGGCGCCCTCCCCCGGCGCGTCTGCCAAACGTACCCCGAACAGTGCGAACGCACCCGGGCATTTCGCTGCCGCGGCCCCGGGCCCGGCCGGGGTCAGCTCCCCTGTCGGCGGGCCCGCCGCACCTCGCGGTCGACGGCCCAGGCGTCGGCGACCGGCCCGACGTGACCGAGCTTGTCGGGGTTGATCACCGAGCGGATGGCTTGAATCTGCCCGTCGAGCACGTCGAGGACCATGACGTGGAGGACCTTGCCGTCGCGGTCCCGGAAGACGGCGCCGGGCTGGCCGTTGATCTCGCGCGCCTCCCACGTCACGTCGATCCGGACCAGCAAGGGGAAGACCGAGCCGAGGAGGCGGGCCACCTTGTCCGCGCCCACGATGGCCCTGGCCAGCTGCGGAGCCTTGCCGCCGCCGTCCCCGACCATCGTCACGTCGGCGGCGAGGAGGCTCTGCAGCCCGTCCACGTCGCCGTCCTTCAGCGCGTCGAAGAACCGCGTCGCCAGCTCCTGCCGCTCCCGCCGGTCGGCCTCGAACCGCGGCCGCCCGGCCTCCATGTGCTTGCGGGCCCGCACGAGCAGCTGGCGGCACGCGGCCTCCGAGCGCCCCACCGCCGACGCGACCTCGTCGAACCCGAAGCCGAACACCTGCCGCAGCAGGAAGACCGCCCGCTCCAGCGGGCTGAGTCGCTCCAGGAGCAGCAGCGCCGCCATCGACACCGAGTCGGCCAGCTCCGCCGACCGCGCCGGATCCTGGTACGGGTCGCTGAGCAGCGGCTCGGGGAACCACGGGCCCGTGTACTCCTCGCGCCGGACCCGCGCGGAGCGCAGCACGTCGATGGCGATCCGGGTCACCGTGGCCGACAGGAACGCCTTCGTCGAGTCGGGCCGGGTCGGCGAGGCGTCGAAGCGCAGCCACGCCTCCTGCACCGCGTCCTCCGCCTCGCTCACGCTGCCCAGGATCCGGTAGGCGATCGAGAACAGCAGCGACCGCAGCTCCTCGAACTCCTCGACCTTGCTCATGCCGGCTTCCTCCCCCGGCCCGGGGACCCGCCGCCGGGCCCCGGGCATCGTGCTGTTGGTGCGGTTGTTTCTGCTGGTGCGTGGGTGCTCTTGGTGCCGTGTGCCGCCGGTGCTCAGTGGAACTGGCCGGGCTCGTAGTCGCCCGCGGGCTGCCGGGCGATGATGTTCAGCCGGTTGGCCATGTTCATGAAGGAGACATGCAGCGCGAGCGTGGTGAGCTGCTCCTCGTCGTAGTGCTCGGCGGCGCGCGCCCACACCGCGTCGCCGACCCCGCCGGCCCCGTCCGCGACCCGGGTCGCCTCCTCCGCGAACTCGAGGGCCGCGCGCTCGGCCGCGGTGAAGACCGTGGCCTCCCGCCACGCCGCGACCAGGTGCAGCCGCACCGCGGTCTCACCGGCCGCGGCCGCCTCCTTGGTGTGCATGTCGACGCACACGGCACAGCCGTTGATCTGGCTCACGCGCAGCGCCACCAGCTCCTGCGTCGCGGCGGGCAGCGGCGACTCCTTGAGCGTCCTGCCCGCCGACATCACGTGCTTGAGCGCCTTCCCGGCGGTGGGGCTGCCGAAGTAGTTCAGTCGCGCGTCCATGGGGTGCTCCCTCGCTGGTGGTTCGTGGTGACACCCCTGAGACGAGATGGTCCGGCCCCCTGTGACACGGGCGGATGTGACCTGCGTCTCCCCGCCGCCGGGCGCGGTGGCCGGGCTACGCCAGCTGCGACTGGACCTGCGAGGAGATCAGCTCCAGGTGGTCGAGGTCGGCCAGGTCCAGGCACTGGAGGTAGACCCGGCTCGCGCCGATCTCCGCGTACCGGCCGATCTTGTCGACGACCTCGGCCGGGGAGCCCGCGAGGCCGTTGGCCTTGAGCTCGTCGACCTCGCGGCCGATGACCGCGGCACGCCGTGCGACCTCCGCGTCGTCCTTGCCGACGCAGGCCACGAGGGCACTGGAGTACACCAGGTCGCCGCCCTTGCGCCCGGCCCGCTCCGCGGCCTCGCGCACGCGCGTGAACTGGCGCTCGCTGTCCTGCACGGAGGCGAAGGGGATGTTGAACTCGTCGGCGTAGCGCGCGGCGAGGCGCGGGGTGCGGACGGCACCGTGGCCGCCGATGAGGACGGGCACCTTGGCCTGCGCGGGCTTGGGCAGCGCGGGCGAGTCCGTCAGCTGGTAGTGCGCTCCGTCGTACGAGAACGTCTGGCCGACGGGCGTCTCCCACAGGCCCGTCACGATCGCCAGCTGCTCCTCCAGGCGGGCGAACTTCTCCTTGGGGAAGGGGATGCCGTACGCCTTGTGCTCCTCCTCGAACCACCCGGCGCCCAGGCCCAGTTCGATCCGGCCGCCCGACATCTGGTCGACCTGCGCGACCTGGACGGCGAGCACGCCGGGCAGCCGGAAGGTGCCCGCGGTCATCAGGGTGCCGAGCCGGATCCGCCGGGTCTCGCGGGCGAGTCCGGCGAGCGTGATCCAGGCGTCCGTGGGGCCCGGCAGGCCGTCGCCCGAGCCCATCTTCAGATAGTGGTCGGAGCGGAAGAAGGCGTCGAAGCCGAGGTCCTCGGTGGCCTTGGCGACGGCGAGGAGGGTGTCGTAGGTGGCCCCCTGCTGGGGCTCCGTGAAGATGCGCAGATCCATGCCTCCATCCTGCACGCTCGAACGCCCGTCAACCTCTTCTGTCCCGCCGGCCCCCACCGGCACCGGTCGGGTGAAAATCCGTCAACCCGGCGGCCGGGGCGGGGCCGTGCCAGTGACTGGGCCGAGCCGGAGATCGTTGGCTCGGGCGGAGCCGGGCCGCCCGGCACCCGCGCCGGCGGCCACGTCGGCGCGTCCGCCGCATGAACTGCCTCGTCGGGCCGGGACGCTCCCGCCCCGCGCGGGGCGCGGGCCGAGGAGGCCGTGATGTCCCAGGAAGCCGTGCCCGAGCAGGCGCGCGACCACGTCGTGCCAGAGCAACAGCGCGCCCTGCCCCCGGCCGGGCCGCAGGGCGCGCCCAAGGGCCTGCTGCAACAGATGGAGGAGTTGATGGCAGCGCTCAACGCGGATCTGACGCAACTGGACGCCGACCTTCAGCAGTCCACGCGGCCGCCCACGGCGGAGGGGGACCAGCGCCGCGCCTGACCCCGCGGACACCACCCCGCGCCCCCGGGGCGCCCCCGAAGACCGGCGGTCCGTACATCCAGCGCTCTGTGTGCGGACCGTCCGGCCGGTCCCGAGGACGCACCGGCTCGGGGCGCTGCGGCCGGTCCCGGGGGCGTCAGCCCTCCAGGACCGTCCCTCCGCACTTCTCGCAGTCGTTCTCGCCGAGGGTCCGCTCGCGGGCCGCCAGTTTGCGGAGCATCTCCACCACGCGGTCCCTGGACTCGTCCGCCGCGTCGATCGACTCCATGCACTGCCAGTACAGGCCCTCGTCCTCGGCGCCCATCGCCACCGAGACGAGGGCGATCCCGGCCTCGGCGAGCAGGGCGCCGAGACCGAGCAGGGTGTTGTGGGCGTCCCCTATCCCCGTCAGGCCCGCCGCCCGTATCTCCTCCGCCTCCGAGCGGGGCGGGTCCAGGAGGCCGCAGCCCCGGCCGCTCAGCTCGCTGAGCCCCAGCGCCTCGCCCCGTAACTCCGGCGGGCCCGCGACCGCGAGGCGATGCCCGATCGCCTGGGCCAGAGCCTGGGACTGCCACACCTCCGCCACGATGGCCGCGGGCTCCTGACTCCGCGCCAAGGCGCATCTCGTCGCCTCGATGAGCCGCATCGCATCCATGCGCCGTCCCCATTCATCCCGCGCCCACTCGCGGCACGTTCACCAGAACTCCCTTATCCACTACCCACAGTGAGCGCCTTCGGTTCGAAAAGCCAGAGGAAGCCTGAAATCTGTGGACAAAAATCTGAGTGTGGACAATGCATCCACTCCGGAGAGTGACGAAGAGGTGTCTTTGGCACGCTTTCCGGCTGTCCAACGGGTGGTGACAGCGGCGGACTTACGGGGTTGCTGGGCCCTGCGGACCCCCTGGCGCCGGGCGCCCGCGGCCGTCGGGGCGTACGCGGGGCGCCTCGCGAGGGGTGCGCCGCAGCGGAGCCGCACTGTGCGCGGGGCGCCGCCTCAGGGCGTGGGCGCCGGGCGTCGCCTCAGGGCGCCGGGAACCGCTCCTCGTTCCGTTCGATCTTCTCCGCGAGCGCCTTCAGCGGGTCGACGCCGAGCACCTCGCAGAACTGGAGGAGGTACGCGAGCACGTCCGCGACCTCGTCCGTGACGCGGTGGGCGGAGTCGGCGTCCTCCATGACGCGGGCCGACTCCTCCGGCGTCAGCCACTGGAAGATCTCCACCAGTTCGGAGGCCTCCACGCTGAGCGCGGCGGCCAGGTTCTTGGGCGTGTGGTAGGGCTCCCAGCGCCGCGCGGCGGCGAACTCGGCCAGCCTGCGCTGCAGTCCCGCGATGTCTTGATCGGTCACGGGCCCCAGTCAACTACATCCCGCGGCACCTGGTCCGCCCCAGGTCCACCACGGTGACGCCGTCGGCCGCCGCGGCCCAGGTGGCGTCGGCGACGGCGCCGATCAGGCGGATGTGCCCGCGGCCGCAGGCGCGAGCCGCGAGGTCCGCGAGGGCGCGCTTCTGCCGCTGGTCCAGACAGCGGTCGAAGCCGTCGGCGAGGACGGTCAGGCTCTGGTACGCCTCCGGGACCTCCGCGACCGGGTCGACCTCCAGGACCCGGGGCCCGGTGAGCAGCACCAGGGCGAGCGCCAGATAGCGCAGCTCGCCGTCGCCGAGCCGCCCCACGCACGTCCGCACCCCGTCGCCCCGGTCGAGCACGGCCCGCAGCGCGCCGTCCCCGGCCTGCTCGGCGAGCACGTCGGCGACCGGGCCCGAGCACCCGGCGCGCAGCGCGGCGACCAGCTGGGCGTGGCGGTTGCCGCACTCGGAGCGGGTGCGCCTGAGGACTTCGGCGAGGTTGTCGCAGCCCCCGAGCAGCCGGCCCGCGGACGCGGACGCCCCTGCCCCTCCCGGCCCTCCCGACGCCACCGTCACCGGCTCGCGCATCCGGGCGGGGCGCGGGTCGCAGGCGAACACCGACCGCAGCGCGACGACGACCTGCTCGGCGGCGGCGAGCACGAGCCGCTGCCCGTCGGTCTTGCCCGCGACGCGCAGCGGCAGCAGGGCCGTGCCGAGCCGGTCGTCGGGCAGCGGCGCCCGGGTCACCGGCGCGGCGCCCGCCGTGTGCCAGGAGGCCTGCACGGCGCGGCGGCCGGGGTCGCGCAGGGCGGTCTCCAGGAGGGTGAGCCCGTCGCGGGTCAGCCGCTCGCCCGCGATGCGCAGCTCCGGCTCGGCCTGGACGGCGACGTCGAGGCGGACCGGGCCCGCGGGCCCGTCGACGGTGCAGCCGATGCGGAAGCCCCGGCGGGCCTGGCCGTCGGCGCGGGCCCGCTCGGGCACACAGCGGGCGGGCTGCGGGAACACGTCGACGAGTTCGGCGCCCGCGCCGAGCAGCGCGAGCGCCTCGTACGCGCGCAGTGCACTGGACTTGCCGCTGCCGCTCGGGCCCGCGAAGAGTGTCAGCGGGCCGAGCGGGAACGCGGCGGCGCGGTGCCCGGCGAAGGCGGAGAGCCGCAGTTCGGTGACGCGCGGCTTGTCCCGGGCCAGAGCCGCTGGATCCTGCGCGAACGTCCGGCGGGAGTGCACAGTCATGCACGGAAGCTAGGCCGAAGTGGATCAGGCGAACCGTTTTGCCCGGCCGACCTTCGCCCGATCGGGCGATCACCGTCCAACGGGCGGTGTGAGCTGGGCGGTTGGGCTACGGAGCGCCCCCGCGGCGACCGGCGGGAGGCCGGGTCAGACGGTGGCGGCCTCCACCAGGCCCTGCACCTCGGTGTCGGGCGGCGAGAGCAGGAAGACGTTCTTCTCCACCCGGTGCATGCCGCAGCCGAGGCCGAAGACGACGCCGCTGCTGAAGTCGAGGACCCGCTTGGCGGTCTCGGTCTCGGCGCCGCTGAGGTCGAGCAGGACGGGGATCTGCGCCATCAGGTTCTCGGCGACCTCGCGGGCGTCGGAGAACACGTTGACGCGCGTGACGACGAAGCGCCGCCGGGTCTCGGTCTCGGCGTCGGGCAGCGAGCGGTGCCCCGGCCACGACGGCCACTCGTTGCGGCCGCGCAGCGGCACGACCTGGGCGAGCCCCTCCCACTGTTCGTCGGTGGCTTCGTTGCTGGTCACAGAGCAACCCCGTCCTGCCTCGTCCTCAACGTCTGTACCAGGCAATTCTTACGCCACTTCACCCGGTTGGCCCAATTGCGACACGAGGAGTCCGGCGCGGCGGGAACTTCTCCGGGCCCGCGCCCGACCACCTGCCCGGCGCCGGGTGTCCCCTGCCCGCGCCACCGCCTCAGCCACGGGAGCGCCGATGCCCAGTCCGACCAGACCGTCCGGATCGCCCGAACCGACCGGCGGGCGCGCCGGGTCCGCGCCGCGCGGGTGGCGGCCGCCGCCCGCCCTGCTCGCCTTCCTCGCGCTGCTCGCCGTCGTCTTCGTCGTCTCGTACCAAGTCGGCGACTCCGTGGGTCCGGTGGCGCCGGGCATGCGGTCCTCGACGTCCGACGGGGACGGCGGCTCCGGCGGCGGGCACGGAGGCGGGCACGGAGGGCACGGCTGATGGACACCGCCGCCGGTACGGCACCGGCGCCCGACGTGACCACCACCGACCTGGTCGTCGGCGGCATGACCTGCGCCGCGTGCGTGAACCGCGTGGAGAAGCGGCTCGGCAAGCTGGCCGGGGTCAGCGCGACCGTCAACCTCGCCACCGGCCGGGCCCATGTGACGCACCCGGTGGACACCACCGCGGACGACCTGGTCGCCGCCGTCGTACGGGCGGGCTACACGGCCGAGGTGCCCGCGCCGCCCGCGCCCGAGCAGGGCGCGGACGAGGCGGCCGACGACGGCGCGCGGGCCGAGCGCGACCGGCTCCTGGTCACCGCCCTGCTCGCGCTTCCGGTGCTCGCCCTGTCGATGGTGCCCGCCTGGCAGTTCCGCAACTGGCAGTGGCTGTGCTTCGTGCTCGCAGCGCCGGTGGCGGTGTGGGGCGCCTGGCCCTTCCACCGGCGGGCGCTGCGCGGCCTGCGGCACGGGGCGGCCACCATGGACACCCTGGTGTCGCTCGGCGTCGCCGCGTCCTTCTCCTGGTCGGCGTACGCGCTGTTCCTCGGCGGTGCGGGCGAGCCGGGCATGCGGATGCCCTTCGAGTTCCTGCCGTCCGCAGGGGGCGGGGCCGCGCACCTGTATCTGGAGGCGGCGGTCGGGGTGCCTCTCTCGGTGCTCGCCGGGCGGTTCCTGGAGGCGCGGGCCCGCCACGGCACGGGCGCCGCGGTGCGCTCCCTCGCCGAACTCGCCGCCAAGGACGTGGCGGTGCGCGGCCCGGACGGCACCGAGCGGCGCGTGCCCGTCGAGCTGCTGCGGGTGGGCCAGGAGTTCACCGTGCGGCCCGGTGAGCGCGTCGCCACCGACGGCGTGGTGGTGTCGGGCACCTCCGCCCTCGACGTGTCGCTCGTCACCGGCGAGAGCGAACCGGTGGAGGCCGGGCCCGGGCAGGCCGTCGTGGGCGGCGCGGTCAACGCGGGCGGGCTGCTCGTCGTACGGGCCACGGCCGTCGGCGCACAGACCCAACTGGCGCGGATCACCCGGATGGTGACGGAGGCCCAGACCGGCAAGGCGCGCGCCCAGCGGCTCGCGGACGCCGCGGCGGGCGTGTTCGTGCCCGTGGTCCTGACGCTCGCGGTCACCGTCCTCGGCTTCTGGCTGGGCGCGGGGGCCGATCCGCAGGCCGCCGTCACCGCGGCCGTGGCCGCGCTCGTCGTCGCCTGCCCGTGCGCGCTCGGCCTGGCCACGCCCACCGCGCTGCTCGCCGCCACCGGGCGCGGCGCGCAGCTGGGCGTCCTCGTCAGCGGGCCGCGCGCCCTGGAGACGCTGCGGCACGTCGACACCGTCGTCCTGGACAAGACCGGCACGCTCACCACCGGGCACATGACCGTCGCACGGGTCACCGCCGCGGCCGACGGGCTCGGCGAGGAGGCCGTGGTGCGGCTCGCCGGGGCCGTGGAGCAGGGCTCGGAGCACCCGCTGGGCCGCGCCCTGGTGACGTACGCCCGGCAGCGGTCGGCGGACGAGCCGCTGCCGCCGGTGGACGGCTTCCTGGCGACGCCCGGCACGGGTGTCAGCGGTGTGGTGGAGGGCCGCCGCGTGGAGGTGTGCGTGCCCGGCGACGCGCTGCCGGACGAGCTGGCCGCCGCGCTCGCCGCGGCGGAGGCGGCGGCCCACACCGCCGTCCTCGTCCGCGTGGACGGCGCCGACGAGGCGGTCGTCGCCGTCGGCGACGTGCTGCGGCCCGGCAGCTACCGCGCCGTGGACCGGCTGCGGCGCCTCGGCGTGGAGCCGGTCCTCGCCACCGGGGACCGGGCGGCGACCGCGCACGCCGTGGCCGCCGAACTCGGCATCGCCGAGGTGCACGCGCGCTGCACGCCCCAGGAGAAGGCCGAACTCGTCGGACGCCTGCGCGCGGAGGGCCGCCGCGTGGCGGTGCTCGGCGACGGCGTGAACGACGCGGCCGCGCTGGCCCGCGCCGACCTGGGCATCGCCATGGGCTGCGGCACCGACGCGGCGATCGGCGCGGCCGACGTGACGCTCGCGGGCGGCGACATCGGCGCGGCCGCCGTGGCCGTCCGCCTCGCCCGGCGCACCCTGGCCACGATCCGCGCCAACCTCGTCTGGGCGTTCGGCTACAACGTGCTCGCCGTGCCGCTCGCCGCGGTGGGCCGCCTCGGCCCGATGACGGCGGCCGTCGCCATGTCCGCGAGCTCCCTGCTCGTGGTCGCGAACAGTCTGCGCCTGCGGACGTGGGAGCCGGTGCCGCGGGCCGCACGAGGAAAGGGCCGTCGATGAGCACCCTGTACACACGCCTGCGCGGCGGCCTCCTGGCCGCGCTCGCGCCGGTCGTCGCCGCCGCGCTCACCCTGGGCGGGCTCACGGCCTGGGTCGCGGCCGGTGCCGCGGGCGGGCCCGCGCGGATCTCGGTGGCGGACGGGCGGGTGTTCCTGAGCTACGGGAGCGTCGCGGAGACCGCCGCGTTCTTCCGGATCACCAACTCCGGCGACTCCGACGACGTACTGGAGTCCGTCAGCTCGCCCCAGGCCGTCGACGTCATGCTCAGCAGGACCGTGGAGCAGCGGGGCCGCAACGTCGAGTCGATGCGGATGGTGGAGTCGGCGACGGTGCCCGCGGGCAAGCGGATCACCATGAGGCCCGACGGGCTCGACGTGATGCTCCGCCCGAAGCGGCCCCTGCGCCTGGGCGCCGAGGTGCCGTTCGTCCTGACGTTCCGGCACAGCGGCGAGGTGCGGGTGACGGCCGTGGTGGTGCGCCCCGGCAGCTGAGCCCGCCGCGCACGGCGCAACTCCGTCGGGACGTACGGGAACTCTGTGCGCCGCGCGTCCGACTACTGCCGCACACGGCGTGAGCCGAGGCGACGGAAGGAAGGCGCGTGACGGCCTATGGGCGGGCTTGAGGTACAGCTGCGCGACGTGACCTGCGGGCACGGGCGCGTCATCGCCGTGGACGGCGTCGACCTGGAGGTCGCGGCGGGCGAGCGCGTGGCGCTGACCGGGACGAACGGCTCCGGCAAGTCCACGCTGCTGCGCGCCGTGCTCGGCCTGCACCGGCAGACCCGCGGCACGGTCCTCGTGGGCGGGCGCGACACCCGCTCGGCCGCGGACCGCGCCTGGCGGCGGCGCGCCTGCGCCTGGGTGCCGCAGAAGCCCGCGACGGGCCGCTTCCCGCTGCTCGCGGGCGAGTTGCTGGACTCCAGCGGCGCCCCGGGCCCGGCGGCGGACGCGGCGGAAGGCCTCGGCGTCGGCCAGCTGCGCCGCAAGCCGCTGCACACCCTGTCCGGCGGCCAGCTCCAGCGGACCTATCTGGCCCGCGCGGTGGGCTGCGTCGCCGCCGGGGCCGGGGTGCTGCTCGCCGACGAGCCCACCGCCGCCCTCGACTTCGCGGGTCAGGAGGAGGCCGCGGAGGTGCTCACCTCGCTGCCGGTCACGCTTCTGGTCGTCACCCACGACCGGACGCTCGCCGCGCGCTGCGACCGCGTCCTGGACATGGCCGCGGGCCGCCTGCGCGAGGTGCCGCCGACCGGCCTCGGAAGGGCGGCGGCCGGATGACCCTCGCCACCGCCGACCTCGGCCTCATGCTCCAGCTCGTGCCGGTGCAGCGCGCCGGGTTCGCGCTGCTGCTCGCCGCCGTGGGACTGCCCGTCGTCGGCGTCGTGATCGTCGGGCTCGACATCATGCCGGTGCGGTTCGCGATGATGCACGTCGCGCTGCTCGGCATCGCGGTCGGGCTGCTGACGGGGCTCGACCCGATGCTGTGCGCCCTGGTGGCCTGCGCCCTCGCGGGGGCGGGCGTGGCGCCCCTGGCCCGCACGCCGGACGGCCTCTCGGGAGCGATGGGCCTGCTGATGAGCATGGCCATCGCGGCCACGCTGCTCGTCCTCTCGGTGGCGGGGGTCAACGCCTCCGGCGCGTTCGCGCTGCTGTGGGGGTCGATCCTGTCGGTCACCACCGCCGACATCGTCGTCGTCGCGGTGCTCGCCGTGGCCGTACCGGCGCTGTTCTTCTGGCGGCGGCGCGACCTCGCGCTGCTGCTGTACGACCGTGAGCTGGCGCAGTGCTCCGGGGTGCCCGTCGGCGGGCTCACCGTGGTGCTGCTCGTCCTGGTCGCCGTCGCGGTGGCCGGGGCGATCAAGCTGACCGGCGCGCTGCTGGTCGACGCGCTCACGCTGCTTCCCGCGCTCGCCGCGCGCCGCCTCGGCAACCGGCTCACCACGATCGCGCTGTGGGCCGTGGCCATCGGCGTCGTCGTGAACACCACGGGCTTCCTGCTCGCCCTGTGGCTGGACTGGCCCCCCGGGCCCGTCCTCGTCCTGCTGGCGGGGGCCGTCGTCCTCGCCGTCCACCTCATCCCCGAACGGAGCATCACCTCATGGCGCGCACCGGCGTCCGTGTCCCCCACCTCCCCCAGCACCTCTCCCGCACCGCCGGGGCCGTGGCACTG
This sequence comes from Streptomyces sp. NRRL B-1347, assembly GCF_000720325.1. Classification (GTDB taxonomy): domain Bacteria; phylum Actinomycetota; class Actinomycetes; order Streptomycetales; family Streptomycetaceae; genus Streptomyces. The sequence continues at coordinate 31,557 of NZ_JOJM01000035.1, read as the reverse complement.
AGCGCCGCGCTCGCCCTCACGGCCACCGCCTGCGCCGACGAGAACCAGCCCAAGAAGACCGACGCGGGCGAGGGCGGCGGGCCCGTGGTCGTCGCGACCACCACCTGGGAGGGCGCGTTCGCCAAGGCGGCGGGGGCGAAGGACGTCACCGTCCTGGTGCCGCCGTCCACGCACCACGCGCCGGACTACGACCCCAAGCCCTCCGACCTCGCGGCCGTCGCCAAGGCCGACTTCGTGCTGTACGCGCCGTTCGAGCCGTACGCCGACAAGATCAAGGAGGCGGCGGGCTCGAAGGCCGAGCTCGTCCAGGTGAACCTCGACAACGACGCGGGCAAGGCCGTCGGCGAGGTGACCCGGCTCGGCGGCCTCTTCGGCACCGAGGTGTCCGCGAAGAAGTGGAAGGCGTCCTTCGAGCGCGAGTACGCCAAGCTGTCCGGCGACCTCAAGTCCGCCTGGCCGGGCGGCAAGGCGCCGACCGCGGTCAGCCAGGTGTTCACCACGTGGTCGGCGCGGATGGCGGGCGCCCGTACCGTCGGCACCTACGGCCCCGAGCCGGTGAAGGCCTCCCAGGTCGCCGAGCTCGGGAAGAAGAAGCCCGCGCTCGTGCTCGACAACGCGCACATGTCGACCGGCACGGTCCTGCCCGGCTCCGGCGCCGAGCAGGTGAAGATCGTCAACTACCCCGGGGACGATCTGGACCTGCTGCCGGTGTACCGGAACGCGGCGGCGCAGCTGAAGAAGGCCATGCGCGCGGAGTAGCACGCGCCGGGGGTGCCCCCTCCGGGCCGGGCCCGGAGGGGGCACCCCCATGTGTCGCGCGGCTCAGGCGCCCGCGACCGCCTTCTCCCGCAGCGCCGCCCGGTCCGGCTTGCCCGCCGGGGTCAGCGGCAACTCCGGTACGAGCAGCAGCCGTTCGGGGTGCTTCACCCGGTCGACGCCACGGGCCGCGAGGTGCTCGCCGAGGGCGTCGAGGCTCAGCGGCGCCCCGTCCGGTCCGCCCGAGACGGGCACCACGCAGGCCGCGAGCCGCTCCCCCATCACCGAGTCGGGGACGCCGACGCACACCACGTCCCGCACCAGCGGATGCGCGCTCAGCTCGCGCTCCACCTCGGCCGGACTGATGTTGGCGCCGCCGCGGATCACCACGTCCTTGAGGCGGCCGACGACGTGCAGCACGCCGCCGCCGTCGATCAGGCCCAGATCGCCGGTGCGGACCCACCCGTCGGGGGTGCGGTAGCGGGCGTCGAGGTCGGGGGCGCCGACGTAGCACAGCGGGGTCATCGGGCCGCGCGCGACGATCTCGCCGACGGTGCCGTCCGGCACCGGCTCGTGGGTGGCGGGGTCGGCGACGCGGATGTCGGCGACGCGCGGGTCGGGCCGCCCGGCCACGACGCCGTGCTCCGGGGCTTCGCTCGCCTCGTATCCCTCAAGACCGGTATGGCAGTTGACGCCGTCCGCGGAGCCGTACAGGTTCACGACGGGGCAGCCGAAGGCCTCGCGGGCGGCGGCCGCCGTGGTGGCGTCCAGCGGGGAGCCGCCGAGCACAAGGGCGGTGGGCGGCGGCAGCGTCCCGCCGTCGGCCGCCAGGCGGTCCAGGATCATCCGGGCCATCGTCGGTACGCCGAGGACGTGCGTGGGCTCGTGCTCCCGGATCGCGGCGATCGCGGCCTCGGGCGTGAAGTGGTCGAGCAGGACGAGCGTGCCGCCGTGCCGGGCGAGGGCGACGGCGGTGCCGTTGGAGCCGAAGGCCGAGGCGAGCGGCACCAGGAAGAGGCAGCGCGGCGGGGCGGCCCGGTCGGGCATGAGCGAGGCGAAGAAGTTGCCGCGGCCGCCGGCCAGGGCGTTGTGCGAGTACGCGACCATCTTCGGCTCGGCCTCGGAGCCCGAGGAGACCAGGATGCGGGCGGGGCCGTCCGGGTCGGGCCGCGCGGCGACGAAGTCGTTCGGGTCGCAGCGGAGCAACTCGCGCAGCGTCAGGGCCCCTTCGGGCTGCGGGCCCCGGCCCGCCGCGACGACGTGGCGCAGCGCGGGCAGGGCGGGCCGCGCGTCGGCGAGCGCCCGCGCCGGGTGCGCGCCCCGGTGCTCCGCCGCCGCGACCACCGCGACGGCCTCCGCGCGGCGCAGCAGGCTGGTGGCCTCGGCGGCGCCCCGGCCCACGGGGAAGGGCAGCGCGACCGCGCCGACGGCGGCGAGGGCGAGGTCCGTGACGACCGCGTCCCGCTCGTTGGGCAGTTGCACGCCGACGACGTCGCCCTGGCCTATGCCAAGCCCTCTGAGCCCGACGGCCAGACATCGGACCTTGCGGTCCAGAGCGGTGTAGCAGAGCTTGCCCTTGGCGTCGACGACGGCCGCGCGATGCAGATCACTGACCTGCCGCGCCCGGAACAGGCTGTACAGGTCGAGGTCGGGACAGGTCCCGTCCACCGCCCAGCTCCTGCGGAGGGCGACGGGGAGGAGGTCCTTGAGGGTGGGGGGCATGGGGGGCTCCTTGGGTGAGGTGTGGATGTGGCAGGTGTGCGATCCCTCGCGGTGCGCCCCAGACCCGCCCCTTCCCGCTCCGGGGGCTCCGCCCCCGTACCCCCGGTCCTCAAACGCCGGACGGGCTGAAAGATCCAGCCTCTCCGGCGTTTGAGGAGCGGGGTCTGGGGCGGAGCCCCAGTTCGGGAAGGGGCGGGCCAGGGGCGCACCGCGAGGGTCAGGGCGTCAGCCGAAGGTCCACGGGTCCGGGACCACCGGCGCGCCATGGCCGTCACGGCCGAGGGCCCCCGCGAGGTCGGAGGCGACCGCGGTCGCCTTCAGCCCGTGCGCCGCCAGCAGCCGCACCGCGTCGCCCGTGCCCAGCCCCCCGACGTCGTACGCCCCGACGGCAGCGGCACACCCGTCCCCAGGAGCCACCCACCCGTCAGCGGTGCGCAGGGGCCGCCGGAACCCGCCCGGCCGACGCGCCCCGCGCGCGATCGCGGGCCCGACGAGCGCGTCCGCCGCACCGAGCAGCGAGGAGTCGACCCGCACCCCCCGCCCCCCGGCGCGCTCGCGCAGGAGCAGCCCCGCGAGCACGGCCTCCGCGCCGAGCAGCCCGCCGAGGACGTCGAGGAGCGTCATCAGGGAGGGCGCGGGCGGCTCGTCGGCGGGCCGCACGGCCTCGCCAACGCCGGTGCGCGCCTGGACCATGAAGTCCGTGCCCATGGGCGCGCCGTCGATCCGGCCCGCCCAGCCGCTGGTGTACGCGTACACGAGGCCGGGGTTGACGCGCGCCAGGTCGTCCGCGTCCAGGGCCAGCTGGGCGGCCTTGCCCGGCGCCCAGTTGTGCAGGAACACGTCCGCGTCGGCGACGAGGTCGCGCAGCCTGCGGCGCCCGGAGGGGGACTTGATGTCGGCCTCGACCGCGTCCTTGCCGCGGTTGAGGGCGAGCCAGCGCGCGGAGACGCCGCCGCACGCGGGCGGCATGCCGCGCAGCGGGTCGCCGCCCGGCGGCTCGACGCGCACGACGTCGGCTCCGAGGAGGCGCAGCAGGTGCGCGGCCAGCGGGGCCTGGATGCGGCGGCCCGCCTCCAGGACGGTGAGCCCGGCCAGGGGCCGTTCGGGCGTGGGGACTTGGCGGTGGTGCACGAGCCCGCCGGGGCCGTACGGCGTGAGCGTCCACGGCGGCGCGTGGTCGTACTCGGCGGCGCGCTCGGCGAGCGTGCGCAGGGCGCACACCTCGGCGCCTGACGCGGCGGCGGCCGCCTGGATCCGGCTCCAGGCGGCGCCGTGCACGGTGGTGTGCAGGGCCTCGGGGAAGGGCGCGCAGGCGGTGGCGTACCGGAACTGGAAGGGGCGCCAGCCCGCGCGCAGCGCCTCGGCGGGCGCGCCCAGGGCCCGCCAGAACGCCGCCCAGGCGCCCGGGTCGAGGGTCTCCAGCTCGAAGACGACGCCGTCGGCGGAGGTGAACGGCGGTCCGCCCGGGGCGAGCTGCGCCGCCTCGCCCTCGTCGGCCCCTTCGGCCGCGGCGTACTGCGAGACGGCGAGCAGCCCCGCGCGCACCGCGCTGGTCGTGACCCGGCCCGCGGTTCCGCCGCGGGCCTCCGCCACGAGCCCGGCGAGCAGGCCCTGGACGGCGAGGACGCCCGCGGCGGTCGCGGTGTAGTCGACGCCGAGGCCGCGCGGTGCGCCGTCGCGGCGGCCGTGCACGGACATCACGCCGGTGGCGGCCTGGGCGGTGGCCTCGTCGTGGACGGAGCCGGGCCCGGGGCCGCCGGGGGCGGCGCCCGCGGGCGGGGCCACGGCGTCGCGCGCCGGGCCCAGCGGGTCCGCCCAGCGGACCTCGGCCTCCACCGGCCCGAAGCCCCCGCCGCAGAGCACCGCGCGGCCGCTCCCGGCCCCGTCGTCGGACCGGGTCGTGTGCGCGCCGAGCAGCCGCAGGTGCGCCGTGACGACGTCGGTCAGCTCGGGCGGCCCGACGATGTCGCAGCGCAACGCGTCGAGGGGCCGTGCCCCGGCCCGTGCGGTGAGGTCTTGTGACGCTGCCTGGGTCATGTCCGTCGTGTCTCCTCTCCCGGTGCGGCGGGCGCCGCACCGGGTTCGTGGCGAAGGCGGGAACCCGGGGCCGTCGGCGCCCGACCAGTTCCATGGAGAGTCAGTCGGGCGCCCGGGCCCGCGGGTTCCCGGCGAACGGAAGGAAGCGGTGGCGGCGGTGGCGGAGTTGACGGAGTGGGACGGGTCGGACGCGGAGCTCGGCGGGCGCGTCGAGGCGTTCGTACGGGAGCACGTCATGCCCCGTGAGGACGTCCTGGACGCGGGCGGGCCCGAGGCCGGCGAGGCGCTGCGCGCGCTGCGGGACCGCGCCCGGGACGCGGGGCTCTGGGCGCTGCCCCTGCCCGCCGAACTGGGCGGCCAGGGCCTCGGCTTGGCCGCGTACGCGCGGCACGCGGAGGTGGAGGGCGCCAGCGACCACGGGCCCGCCGCGCTCGGCTCCGCGCCGCTGCTCGACGTACGGATGCTGCTGCGGCACGGCAGCGCGCGCGTCCGCGCGGCGTACCTCCCCGGGCTAGTCGCGGGCGAACTGCGCGCCTGCTACGCCATGACCGAGCCGGAGAGCCCCGGCACCGACCCGTTCCTGACCGCGACGACGGCGGTGCGGCGGGCGGACGGGGACTGGGTGGTCAGCGGCCGCAAGTGGTTCACGTCCGGCGTGGCGGGCGCGGACCTGGTGACCGTGCTCGCCCGCACCGACGGCGCGCCGCCGGACCGCGGCGGTCTGTCCCTGTTCGTCGTGCCGACGCGCTCGCCCGGCTTCCGCGTCGTCCGCGAACTGCCCGTGCTCGGCGCGAGCGGCCAGTGGGAGATCGCCCTCGACGACGTCCGCGTGCCCGGCGACCACCTGGTCGGCGAGCGCGGCGCGGGCCTGTCCGTCGCCGCCGAACGGCTCCAGCTCGGCCGTACGCTGCGGAGCCTGCGCTGGCTCGGGCAGGCGCAGCGGGCCTTCGACCTGCTGGCGGGGCGCGCCGCCACGCGCGGCGGCGCACGCGGCCCGCTCCGCTCCCACCAGCTCGTCCAGCAGCACGTCTTCGAGTCGCTGCTCGCGCTGCGGACGACGCGTCCGCTGGTGCACGAGGCGGTCGCGCGGCTCGCCGCGGGCGAGGACGCGCACGTCGAGGTGGGCCTGGCGAAGGTCGCCGCGGCCCGCACCCTCCAGCAGGTCGTGGACGCGGCGATCCAGGTGCACGGCGCGGCCGGGCTCGGCCCCGACACGCCGCTGCCCGCGCTCCTTCGCACGGGGCGCGCCGCGCGGATCCTCGACGGCCCGGACGAGTTGCACGTCACGTCGGTGGCACGCCGGATCCTGGACGACTACGCGTAGCCACGTCCCTACGTCTCTACATCTCCACGTCTATACGTCGCCGGGGTGGACGAGGCCGGTGAGGACGGCTAGGCCGAGGGCCAGGAAGTAGTCGCCCCAGATGAGTTCGTGCCGTACGGCGGTGCCGGTGGCGGCGTCGTAGCAGCCGTCGAGCAGCATCCCGTCGGTGAGGTGCGCGGTCACCAGGCGGTGCAGGACGGCGGTCGCGCGCCGCGTGAGCGGCTCGGCGTCCGCGCCGGGCAGCGCGGCGAGTTTGAGCAGCGCGACGGCGGTGATCGCGGCGGCCGATGTGTCCAGGGGGCCGTCGGGCGCGGCGGTGTCGGCGGGCGGCACGAGGGGCTCCCCCGGCGCCGGTGACGCGCCGAGCCGGGCCGCTGCCCGGCGCAGCCGGTCCGGGCGCCAGCCCGCGGAGCCAGCCGTGTCCGTGTCCGCGCGGGCAAGGCCGTCCGCGACCGCGAGCAGCAGCCAGGCGCGGCCCCGGCTCCAGCCGGGCGCGGGTTCGGCGAGCGGATGCCAGCCGGTGCCCGGCACGTACCGCCAGGCCATGGCTCCGGCACGGCACAGGTCCAGGTGCCGGTGGAGGTGCGCGGCGGCGGCCTCGGCACCGCGCGGCCCCGCCGCGGCGAGCAGCGGCACGAGCCCGGGCACGGCGTCCGCCCGCGCCACGAGCCGCGGCCCGCCGAAGGCCGCGCCCCAGGGGACGAGGCCGAGACCGGGGTCGAGCGCGTCGAGACAGAACCGGGCGGCACGGGCCCGCAGGGCTTCGGCGGTGGGCTCGGGACCGGAACCGGGTCCGTCGGCGCCCTCTACCGACGCGGCCGCGCCGCCCGACGCATCGGCGGGGAACGGCACGGAAGCCGGCTCCGACCCGGCGGCGGCCTCCGGCCGGGGAGCGCTGCCCGAGACGGGACCACGACCCGGCGCGGAGGCGGGGCCGGGCGCGGGGGCGGGACCGGACGCGGAGGCGCGGTTCGGCGCGCAAGGGGGGCCCGGCACGGAGGCAGGGCCCGGCGCGGAAGCAGGACCCGGCACGGAGGCAGGACCGGACGACGCGCGCAAGCAGGACCCAGCGCGGAAGCAGGACCGGACGACGCGGCAAGGCCGGACGCGGAAGCGCGGTTCGGCGCGCAAGCAGGACCCAGCGCGGAGGCGCAGTCCGGCGCGGAGGCGCGATCCGACGCGGAAGCATGGTCCGGTCCGGAAGCAGGACCCGGCACGGAAGCAGGACCGGGCGACGCGGCAAGGCCGGACGCGGAAGCGCGGTTCGGCGCGGAAGCAGGACCCGGCACGGAGGCGCAGTCCGGCGCGGAGGCGCGACCCGACGCGGAAGCATGGCCCGGCCCGGAAGCAGACCCCGACGGGGAAGCACGGTCCGGCGCGGAGGCGCAGTCCGGTGCCGGGGGACGGTCCGGTGCCGGGCGACGGCCCGGTGCCGGAGCGCGGTCCGGTGCGGCCGGGGGCTTCGTTGCTTCGGCGGGCCCCGTCGAAGCCGTGCCGTACCAGAGGATCAGGCCGCGCGTCGCCGTGTCCGCGTGCGCCCAGTCGGCGAGCCGCGCCGTGCACTGCGCGGCGGCCGCGCGGTCCGCCGCGGCGCCCGTGCACCGCGCGCGCAGCCACAGAAGCCCCGCCCAGAAGCCGCCGGTCCAGGCCCCGCGCCGGGTCGTCGTCCACGTACCGGTCACGGGGTCGGCGAACAGCGGGAAGCGGGTGCCGACTTCGGCCCGGGTGCGGGCGGCCCGGTCGAGCACCGCGCGCAGGGCGGGCCCGGCCCAGTCGGGAGGCGGGGCGGCGCCGTCGGGGCCGGGCACCTCAGGCCTCCCCCGCGCGGCGCCGCGCGCCCCGCTCCCGTACCGCCCACGTCAGACCCACCGCGCACGCTCCCGCGAACTCCGCCGCGACCAGGGCCCAGCCCCAGCCGTAGCGGTCCGCGTCCGCGAGGACGCCGAACAGGGGCGGGCCCAGGGCGAAGCCCGCGAAGAAGCCCGCGGAGACGAGGGCCGAGTCCTGGCCCGCGCGGCCCGGGGCGGCGCGCTGCATGACCAGGACCATGGAGACCGCGTTGGCCGACACCGCGAACACCCCGACGGCGACCGCCGCGAGCCACACCAGCGGCTCCACCGCCGCCGCGGCGACGAGCAGCAGGGCCGCGCCCACCGCACCCGCCGCGAGCCACCCCGGCAGCCACGGCGCCCGGCCCGGGGTCGCCGCCCGCGACCAGGCGACGCGCCCCGCGATCCCGGCCACGCCGAGCACCGCCACCAGCGCCCCCGCGGCGCCCGACGGCAGGTCGAGGCGGTGCGCCCCGTACAGCGCGAGGTAGGTGTTGACCGACGCGATGCCGCAGCCGAGCAGCAGCGAGAAGGCCGCGAGCCAGGCGAGGGCGCCGCGCGGCAGCAGCGACACGGCCCCGGCGGGCGGCCGGGGCGCCCCGGCCGCCCCCGAAGGCGCGGCCCCCGGCAGCGCCCGCAGCGCCCACACCGCGGTCACCACCGCCGCGCCCGCCGCCGTCCACACCGCCGCGCGCCAGCCGAGCCACCCGGCGAGCGCCGCCAGGGGCAGCCCCGCAGCGAACGCCCCCAGCTGGACGCCCGACTGCTTCATGCCGGTCACCGCGCCCCGCCGCGCGGGCTCCACGGACGCCAGGATCGCCTTGTTCGTGGCCGGGTTGGCGAGCGCCTGCGGCAGGCCGCCGAGGGCGACCGCCGCGAGCAGGAAGCCGGCGCCGGGCGCCGCGCCGATCAGCGCGAGCGCCGCCGCCGAGAGCAGGAGCAGCGCGGCGAGGGCGCGCCGCGGCCCCACCCGGTCGACGATCCGGCCGCCGACGGGCGACAGGACGGCGGCGGTGCCGAAGCCGATCGTCGTGGTCAGGCCGAGCGTCGTGGGCGAGACGTCGAGCTCGTCCACCAGACGCGGCCCGAGCGCGCCGAGCAGGAAGAGCTGGAGCATGGAGAACGCCATGGCGCAGGTGAGCAGCGCGGTCGACACCCCCGCGGTCGACTCCCCTACAGCCGACTCCCCCGCGATCGGCACCCCTGCGGTCGGCTCCCCCGCAGCCGACTCCCCCGCGGTCGAAGACGTTCGGGAGGCGGCAGCCGGGCTCTCCGCGCCCGGGTCCCTGTGCTCTCTCGCCACGCGCCCGCTCCCCCTGCTCGACAGTCGGCCGTTCAGGAGTCGGCCGCGCGGGCGGGCCGGTTCCCGGCGGCCCGGGTGACCCGCGCCACACCTCGGCTCCGCGCGGAACATTCCGGACCCGCCCGCTGGCCGCGCCGGGCGGATGCAAAGATGAGGCCGCCATGTCTGGGGGCCGAAGCTGTCGCGCGATACGGGCCGCGGTGTTCGCGGCCGCCTGTGTGCTGCTCGCGGCCACCGGTCACGCCCTCATGTCGGCGTCCCCGCTGCCGTGGTGGGCACTGCCGGGCGCGGGCGCGGCGACGTTCGCGGGCGCCTGGCTCATCGCCGGGCGTGAGCGCGGCGTCCTCCTGGTCACCTCCGCGTCCGTCCTGGCGCAGGCCGCGCTGCACACCTGGTTCTCGCTCGCGCAGGCCGCGGCCCAGAACTCGGCGTCCGGCGGCGCCTCGCTCGCCCAGCAGTGGGCCCGCCATCTGCTCTGCGGAGCGGACGGCTCGGGGACCATGTCGGAGGCGGACGCGCTCCGCACCGTGACCGACGCGGGGCTCGCCGACCGGATGCACGAGGCCGCCGGGCACACCCAACACTCGATGGGCATGCAGGAGACGGCCGTCCCCGCGCCCGGCGCGCACGGCATGACCCACATGACCTCCGCGGGAGGCCACGGCGACACGATGTCGGGCGCGGTGTCCGACACCATGTCCGGCGCGATGTCCGGCATGCACGCCGGGCACGACATGGGCGGCATGTCGCCGTTCGGCATGCTCGCCGCGCACCTGATCGCCGCGCTGCTCTGCGGCCTGTGGCTCGCGTACGGCGAGCGCGCCGCGTTCCGCATCGGCCGGGCCGTCGCGGGCTGGCTGGTCGCGCCGCTGCGGCTGGCCTTCCGGCTGCCGCCGCCCCCGCACCGGCCGCGTCTGCGCCCGCTCCGCGACCACCGCGCGCGACGGCTGCGACGGCTGCTCCTGGTCCACGCCATCACCTCACGGGGCCCACCCCTCGGGATCGCTGTCAGCTGACAGCCGGTACCCCGGCACGCCACGACGACACCCGGCCCGGCGCCCACCGGCGCCGCGCCGCTCCTCGTCGTACGCGCACCGGGCATCGGCCCGCACCGCCCGCCGGGCGGCACCGGGCCGTACGACACCTCTCACCGGCCGCACACCGTCGCGGCCGGATCCCGAACCTCCGCACTCCGGATTCTGAAATTCCGGTTTCCGGACACCCGTAAGGACCTTCAGGCAATGACTGCTGCCCTGGCGACACCACCTGCCCGAAAACTCCCGAAAGGCCAGCCCTGTCGGCCGACGGGCCGCCGTACCGACGCCGCCGACGAACCCGTCACGCGGCTCGCGCTCGCCGCGCGCGACGGCGACCCGGAGGCCGTCGACCGCTTCGTGCGGGCCCTGCACCGCGACGTACTGCGCTACGTGGCGCACCTGAGCGCCGACCCGCAGGCCGCCGACGACCTCGCGCAGGACACGTTCCTGCGGGCGCTCGGCAGCCTGCACCGGTTCGAGGGGCGGTCGTCGGCGCGGACCTGGCTGCTGTCCATCGCGCGCCGCACCGTCGTGGACAGCCTGCGGCACGCGGCCGCCCGGCCCCGGCTCTCCGACCGCGACGACTGGCAGACCGCCGCCGAGCAGGCCCAGCCGCGCGGCCTGCCCGGCTTCGACGACGGCATCGCGCTCGCCGAACTCCTCGCGGGCATACCGGCCGAGCGGCGCGAGGCGTTCGTCCTCACCCAGCTCCTCCAGCAGCCGTACGCGGAGGCCGCGGCGGCCATCGGCTGCCCCGTCGGCACGGTCCGCTCCCGGGTGGCCCGGGCCCGCGCCAACCTGATCGAGGCCCTGGACGCGGCCTGATCCGGCACGACAGGAAGGGGGGTGACGCCGCCGGGCGTCACCCCCCTCTGCGTGTCCGCGCTCCCGCGTCCGGGCGCCCCCGGTCGGGAAAACCCGACCACGAAGAGTCGATCTACCTGTCATGACCGCACCCGTACCGCGCGGCTGCAATGGACGGGTGCTGATCCACCGGACGACATCGCCCCCGCCACCACCGGGCACCCGCCCGGGCGCCGTGCCGCGCCGGGCCTTCTGGGTCGCGGGCTGGCTGGCCGCCGCCGCGTGGGCGCTCGGCTTCCCCCTCGTCTCCACGCTGGCGACGCACCGCGTGTGGGGGACCTCCGCGACGGTGGGGTACGCCGGTGCCGCGCTCGCCGCGTGGTGGCTGCCCGGGTCCCGGGCGCGGGCCCTTTCGCTGGGGTCGGCGTTCGCGGGCGCCGTCGCCGTCCCGCTGGTGACGCTCCTGCTGACCGGCCGGGGGCAGAGCGAGGTCGGGGTGATCGAGCGCTCGGGCGTCCTGCTCGTACGCCGGGCGAGCCCGTATCTGACGGACCCGCAGACCGTGGGCGAGTACACGCCATACCTGCCCGGGATGGCGCTGTTCGGGCTGCCCCGGGCCCTGTGCGGCGACGCCGCGCTGCCGCTGCGGGTCCTCGGGGACGCGCGGCTGTGGTGCGCGGGGGTGTTCCTGCTGTGCCTGCGGGCGGGGGCCGCGTGCCTGCGGACCGGCTCGCCGCCCCCGGCCGCGCAGGGCGCGGCGCAGGCCTCGTACCGCACCGGCCTGGCCGTCCTGCTCGCCTCGCCCGTCGTCGCCCTGCCGCTGTGCGTGAGCGGCGTGGACCTGCCGCTCGCGGGCCTGTGCTGCCTCGGACTCGCGCTCGCCGCGCGCGGACGGCCGGTGGCCGCGGGCCTCGCCCTGGCCGCCGCGTGCGCGCTCAAGTGGACGGCGTGGCCCGCGGTGGCGGTCGCCGCGGCACTGCTCGGCAACGTGACCGGGACCCGGGCGGCGCTGCGCTGCGCGGGCACGGCGGTCGCCGGGGCGGTGGCCGCCGCCCTGCCGAGCGCGCTGCTCGCGCCCGGACCCATGGCCCACCAGGTCCTCGCCTTCCCCGCCGGACGCGGCGACGTCCCGACGCCCGCCGCGAGCCCCCTGCCCGGCCGGCTGCTCGCCGACCTCGGCCCGCTCGGCTGGTACGCGGCGGTGGCCCTGCTCCTCTGCGGCGGAACCGCGGTCGCGGCGACGCTCGTCCTGCGCCCTCCCGCCACCGTGGTCGCGGCCGCCGACCGCCTCGCGGCGGGCCTGTGCGTGGCGTTCCTGCTGGCACCGGCGGGCCGGTTCGGCTATCTGGCGCTGCCGCTTGTGCTCGTGGTGTGGCCGAGGCTGGCCGGGGACGTGCCCGTACGGCCGTACAAGCACATGGCGAGGTACGAGGCTCCGGGGCGCACGGACACACGACCGGGCGCGGAGCGCGTGAGGTAGGGAAAACCCACCCCTGAGGACACCGGAAGGCCCACTCCCCGGGCCTCCTGACGCCGGACTACGCTTTTCACGATCACGACGCATGATCGTGGAGGACGACATCCGGCGGGAGGGCACCGATGCCGGGGCACCCGCCGGACGGCCGGACGGACGAGGAGAGCGCACTCGCGCCCGCGCCCACCCCCGTCACCGCCCCCACCCCCGTCACCGTATGGACGGTGATGCGCCGCGAACCGCCGCACCGCTTCCTGCTCTCCTCCTGGCCGCTGCGCTGCTGGTCGTACGTGTGCGGCGGCGCGCCGCTGGGGCTCGCGGTCCTGCTCGTCATGCTGGTGCTCGTGGCCGGCGGGCTCCTGCTGTCCGCCGTCGGCGCCGGCCTGGTCCTGCTGACGGCGGCGGCACTCTTCGGGCTCCCCGTCGGACGCCTCGAACGCCGCCGCCTGAGGCTCGTCGAGCCGAAGGCGCCACCGCTGGCGAACCCGCACCGCCGGCTGCAGAACGCCGGAATCCGCGCGCGACTGCGCACCCGGTGGCGGGAGCGGGCGACGTGGCGGGAGCTCGGCTACGCATGGCTGCTGGCCCTGGTCTTCTCGACCGCGGGCCTGGGCATGGCGCTGCTGCTGCTCTTCGCGTGCGTACTCATCGCCTCTCCGGTGGTGGTCTGGGCGCTGGCCCCGGAAACGGTGATGATCATCCCCGGGCAGGCGGTTCCGCACCCCGCGGCGGCGCTGCCGTTCACCGCGGCGGGACTCCTGGTCCTGGCCCTGCTCGCCTACACGGCGGGACTCCTGGCAGGCGCCCAAGTGCGTACGGCGCACTTCCTGCTGGCCCCCCGCGAGGAACCACTCACCCGGCACGTCGTCGAACTCACCCGCTCCCGGGCCCGCCTGGTGGACGCCTTCGAGGCGGAGCGCCGCCGTATCGAACGGGACCTGCACGACGGCGCGCAGCAGCAGCTGGTGGCCCTCACCATGACGCTCGGCCTGGCCGAGCTGGAGCTGGGCGACGGCAACCCGGCGGCGGCCGAGCTCCTCGCGCGCGGCAGGGGCGAGGCGCGCCGCGCCCTGGACCAGCTGCGCGACCTGGTGCGCGGCATCCACCCGCAGGTCCTCACCGACCACGGCCTGGCGGCGGCGGTCACGGAGGTCGCGCTGCGCCACCCGGTGCCCGTGACGGTCGACGTCGACCTGCCGCGCCTGCCCGACGCGGTGGAGACCACGGCGTACTTCACCGTCACGGAGGCACTGACGAACGCGGCGAAGCACAGCGGCGCCACGGACGTACAGGTGTGGGGCAGGCTGCGGGACGAACGCCTTACGCTGAAGATCACCGACGACGGCCGGGGCGGCGCGGACCCCGCGCAGGGCACGGGCCTGACGGGCCTGGCCGACCGCCTGGCGATCCTGCGCGGCCGCCTGACGGTGTCCAGCCCCGCGGGCGGCCCGACCGAACTGACAGTGGAGGTACCGTGCTCCGCGTAGTCCTCGCCGAGGACGCCGTACTGCTGCGCGCCGGGCTCGTGGAGCTGCTCACGCGCGGCGGCCACGAGGTGGTCGCGGCGGTGGGCGACGCCCCGTCCCTGATCCGAGCGGTCGAGGCCGACCGCCCCGACGTCGTCATCACCGACGTCCGCATGCCCCCCGGCTTCCGCGACGAGGGCCTGAAGGCGGCCCTCGACCTCCGCGCCCGCCACGGACGGCTCCCCGTCCTGGTCCTCTCCCAGTACGTCGCCACGGCCTACGCGACCCAACTCCTGACCGGCGACGGCGCGGGCCTGACGGGCCTCGGCTACCTCCTCAAGGACCGGGTCGGCGAGGTCGCGGACTTCCTCACCACCCTGCGCCGGGTCGCCGCGGGCGAGACGGTCATCGACCCCGAGGTGGTCCGCGTCCTCCTCTCCCGCCGCACCGAACCCCTGACCCGCCTCACCCCCCGCGAACGGGAAGTCCTCTCCCTGATGGCCCAGGGCCTCAACAACCAGGCCATCGCCCACCGCCTCACGGTCACCGAGGCCTCGGTCGTCAAACACGCCAGCAACATCTTCACGAAGCTCTCCCTGGACCCGACGGAGGGCAACCGCCGGGTGCTGGCGGTGCTGGCGCATCTGCGCGACAACGGGGAGCCGGGGGCCTGACCTCAGCCCGCGGCTGCCGCCCAACTCGGCCGTGTACTACTGTTGTTGACGCTGCGCACCTTCCCGGAGGGTACGACGGCGGTGTTCAGGTGCCTCTACTCGGTCGGCTGTCGAGTGGTTTCCACCACGTGTCGCACGTGGTGTGAGTGCGGATGCCCGGTAGGGCGATCCCTGCCATTCCCAGCTCATACCGAGGAGTGGTTGCCGCATGAACCCCGTTGAGTACAAGCCTGCACGTCGTCACCGGCTTCGCGAGATCCTGGCCGACGTCGCCGTAGGTGTCGTCACCAACCTCATGGTGGCGTGCCTGATCGCGGCAGCGCGCCTGGTCTTCTGACCCAGGCAGGTGGCGGGCCCGGAGAGCCCGCCACTCCACCGTGCCGCGATCAGCGTCGGTCAGAACAGCCGCATCTCAGGTCCTTGCGCCCCCGGCACATTGCGGTTCCGGCGGGGACGCCTGCCTCTTCGCGGTCGGGGCTGATGCGGTGTCCGAGCCTCCTGCGGCAGGTTCTCCCAGGTGGGACGCAGCCCGTGGAACTCGACCAGGCCGACACGTTCCTTCAGGTAAGCACGCGTCTCCTCGTCCGTGGAATACAGCACCGTCGCACGGCTCGCCCGGGTCATCAGGACGTGGTAGGCATGCCGCACGAGCCGGGCGAACTCGTCGTCGTCGACGCTCGACGCCCTCACCTTCGGATCGAACGAACCGGGTGCGTCGACCCGCTTGATCCCCCGCTCCGGGCCCTCACACGCCTTGCCCCGGCGGAACAGCCACCGGCCGTCGCGCCACACCATGTCCTCGCCCATGATCACACCGCACCAGTCCCACTCCAGCCCCTGCGCCGTGTACACGCAGCCGATCTGGCCGAGGCCGTTCTCGTGCACGGACCAGATCTTCGACGGGGGCGCGCCGTCCGCGCAGAAGCTGTCGCTGTCCGCGTTCCACGGCCGGTGCCAGCCGCCGATGCGCACGTCGGCCTCCAGCCGCTTCTCCTTGCCGAGCGGCTTCGTCCAGGGCCAGCAGTAGCCGGCGACCATGCGGGCGGACGCGCCTTCCCCTGCCTCGGTACGAATGACGTGTTCGAGTTCCTCCGGGGTGTCCGCCACCTCCACGTGCATGAGCCCGTCCGGTGTCCACTGCTCCGGCGCCTCATCCGTCACCCCCAGCACGGCACGCACCCAGCGGATGTAGGCGTCACTGCCGCCGCACCGGAACTGCTCCCGAAGGCCGTACCGCACGAGTTGCGCGTCGTTCCGCCGTGCCGCCTCCTCGATCAGGCCGACCGTACCGACCTCGTTCGGCCGTACGGTCTGCGCCTCGTCCAGGAAGAACACGGTCAGCCGGGAGGCGTCGAGGAGCTCGTCCACCTGCGGCCGTGTGCCCTGCTGTTCGGGCTTCCAGAACCTGCTGGTCGAACGGTCCCGAAGGCGGTGTGCCTCATCGCAGATCAGCACGTCCAGCGGCGGGTCGGGGGTCGTCACGAAGCTGTGGAAGTAGGTGAAGGTCTCCTTGAACTCCCGGTCCCCGTAACCCACGTGCTCCTGGATCGCGCCGTTGAACGCCCGGCTGCCGCTGGCGTACTTGACCGACCGGCCCTGGGCCTCCAGCTCCGCCTTGACCTGCAGACCGATGGCGCTCTTGCCGGTTCCGGCCCCGCCGGTCACCAGGAAGACCACCCGCCGCTCGTCGGGTATGAGGGCGGGGCGTCGAGGGTCCGGGAGCACCTTGGCCGCCGTGTCCATGACCTGCTCGGCGACGGCCCTCTGGCGCCCCCGCAGGGTGAAGACGCTGTCGTCCCCGCGCGACCGGATCATGGCGTCGAGCAGGGGCGTGTTGCGCAGGCCCATCCGCTGCAGGAGCAGCTCCGCGGCCGAGGCGCCGCCCTCCGCAGCGAAGTTCTCGCGGAGATCGGCCAGCAGCCGTTCGCGCCCGTCGTACGTGTACACGTGGGCATAGGGGCCGGTCGGCGCGTCGATGTCGGTCAGGGGCCGTACGGAGTCGTCCGTGGCGTTGTGCAGATAGGCGAAGCCGCCGCACTCGAACGCGAGCCCGTGGAGCGGCCCCCTGCCGCCGGTGAAAGCCTCGTAGTACTCGCGCAGTTGCAGGACAGGGTGCTTCTTCCTGCCCATTCCCGGAACGTGCACGACCTCCGCGGTGGCCTGCTCCACCCGGGTCACCAGCGACCACCGCTTCAACTCGACGAGTTGCACCGACAGCCGGTGTTCCTGCGGATGCTGCCCTACGAGAACGACGTCGATGAGCCGAGGATCACCCGGCCGGTCGGTCTCGTCGAGCGTGGCGGCGCACTCGACGATCATCTCGACGTTGCCGCGCCCCGCGGCGACCAGGTCGTTCGCGAGGCTGACCAGGCTCTCCGCCCACGCGGAACGTTCCGTCAGCGAGGCGTCACCCCCTCGGAAGTGCCGCCATCTGGCGGCGAGGTGCGGCACCATGCGGCGCCTCGCGTTCAGGCTGAGCAGATCCTGCGCCGCCAGTTTCAGCAGGAGCATGGACACGAGATGGTTCCCCCCAGGGCACGAGTGACTCGTGCGGGTGGGGGCGTGTCCTCGTGGGGAAGCCCGTCGGGCCGCAACCGGTATCGGCGATCATAGGAACACCGACGCTCGCCGAGAAGCGACATCCGCCACTCGCGGTCCGAACGACGGACGTCGTGGCCGGATCACGCCCCCGGCACCGGGGACGCGCAGCGGTTCACACCTGGCTCGACGCGGTGCGGCACTCCGGGGAGCCACTGACCGTGGCAGTACCGCCCTCCGGACGGTCACCCGCCAACTCCCGGAGCTTCTCCCGCGTCTCCGCGTCCGTCGAGTACACGATCGTGCCGATCATTCCCCGGGTCAGCAGCACCTTGTAGGTGTTGCGGATGAGACGGTCCACGTCGGCGTCGGGCGTGGTCCTCTTGAAGACCGGATCCTTGGACGCCGTGCGGTCCGTCACCCAGCGGTCCCCACGCCAGACCAGGTCGGGGCCGATGATGACGCCGGACCAGTCGTACTCGAACCCCTGGGCCGTGTACACGCAGCCGACCTGTCCGAAACCCGCCGGGTCGGTGGCCCAGAGCGCGGCCGGGGGCGCACCGGCCACGGAACGGTCCCCTCGCAGGTTCCAGGGGCGAGCCCAGTCACCGATGACGACGTCGGCGGGCAGCGGTTCACCGGGCCTGGGCTCCGGGGACCAGCGCCAGCAGTAGCCGGCGGACACGCGCGCGCTGTGGTTCCGGGCTCGGCGCGCCTGGAGAAAGGCTTCCATCTCCGCCGGGCTCTCCGCGACCAGCAAGCTCATGCGGTCGTCGGGCTCCCACACCACCGGGCCGCCGGGCTCCAGACCCAGCAGTCGTACCACCCACCGCAGATACGCGTCGCTGCCGCCGCAGCGGAACTGGCTTGCCAGCGGCACGACATGGCAGTCCAGGCCCTTCGCCGCCGCTGCCGCCTTGATCTCGTCCACGGTGCCCATCTCACCGGGGCGCACCACCTGGTGTTCGTCCAGGAGGAAGACGGGGACCCGGGCGGCGTCGATGAGTTCGTCGATCTGCCGTCCGCCGGTGCGGTGGGCCGCGGGCGTGTAGCGGTTGGCCGACGACTCCCGGATGCGATGGGCCTCGTCGCACAGGAGGACGTCGAGGCTGTTCTTCTCCGTCGTCATGAAGCTGTTGAAGTACTTGAACAGCTCCTGCACCTCCCGCTTCCGCGCACCCGCCACCTTCCGCATCGTCTTGGTGAACGACTGGGAGCCGGTGGCGTGCAGCGCGGGGACACCCTGCCGGTACAGCTCACCGAGCAAGGAGAGCGCGATGACGCTCTTGCCGGTGCCGGGCCCACCGGTGACCACCACGACTTCCTTGTGGTCGGACCGCTTGGCCTTGCGCACGGCGTTGAGCACCAGCCGGTAGGCGACTTGTTGTTCGTCGAGGAGGACGAACTCCTCCCGCTCCCGCACTTCTCGGGCCGCGACCGCCATCAACTGCCTGGACGGGGCGGCCTTGCCCGCCAGCAGTTGGTCGGCCGCGTGGGCTCCGGGACGATCGGCGCTGAGCCTGGCGCGGAGGTAGTCGATGAACTCCCCCCGCCGTTCGGCGGTGAACAGCTGGCCGTGGTCGTCCCGCTCGATCGCGCGCAGCGCTCCGACACCGAACTCGGTGGCGTTGTGGAGGAACGCCACCCCGCTGACGCGACCGGGGTGTTCGGCGACCGCGCCATTGAAGTGGAGGAGGTACTCGCGGTAGCGCCGCACCTGCTCGACGGGGTTGAGCACCGGGTGCGCGTAGGCGTCGACGCGGCACAGGGCGAGGTCGTCCTCGTCGGGTTCGGCCTGGCTCCACTGCTTGAGCTCCACGACGACGTACGACGGCTCGTTCGTCACCGGATGCTCCCCGGCGAGCACGACGTCGGCGCGCTTGCTGTTCAGCGGCAGCGCGTACTCGATCATGACCTCGACGCCGCCCAGCCCCGCGTCGTTGAGCACGGCGGCCAACGCGGGCAGGCTCCGTTCCCAGGAACGCGCCTCCGAAGCACCCGGCCGGTAGCCGTGCGCATGGGCGAACTGCTCGGCGAGGTGGTGGTAGAGCGACGTGTCGAGCGCCATGACAGCGACCGTTTTCGCGGACGCGCGGAACAGCAAGGACTTCCCCTAGGCAGCACGAAGTGACTCGCGCGGGTAGGGGCGTGTCCTTCGAGACTCCACCGGGGTGGAGCGGAAGCCCGTCGGGCCGCGTTGACGATGCGTCCGAGCGTACCTCGCAGCCCGGCCGACCCTGCGGGTGGCCACAACGACGCCGAACGCCACGCAGCGACCCACCCGACGCCCGCTCAGAACGAGCGCCGGCCGAGGATCACCAACAGGTCAGCGGCGCTTCTCCGTCGGCTCCAGGATCGCCACGCACTCCACATGATGCGTCATCGGAAACAGATCGAACGCCCGCAGCATCCGCACCCGGTACCCGCCCTCCCGGAAGTACCCCAGGTCCCGGGCCAGTGCGGCCGGGTCGCAGGCCACGTAGGCGATGCGTCGCGCGCCCAGGCCCGCCAGGTGGCGGACCGTCTGCTTGCCCGCGCCTGCGCGGGGCGGGTCGAGGACGATGACGTCGACCTCGGTGATGCCGGTGCGCGGGAGGACGGACTCGACCTTGCCCTGTTCGATGCGGACGCGGTCGAAGGCGGCGAGGTTGTGGCGGGCGTCCTCGACGGCGCGCTTGGAGGACTCGATGCCGAGGACGGCGCCCTCGTCGCCGACGCGGTCGGCGATGGCGCCCGCGAAGAGGCCCACGCCGCAGTACAGGTCGAGGGCCGTCTCGCCCTTGCGCGGGAAGAGGCCCTGCATGACCGCCGTCACCAGCGTGTCCGCCGCCTTCGGGTGGACCTGCCAGAAGCCGCCGCTGCCGACGCGGTACGTGCGGCCGTCCGCGCGCTCGCGGACGAAGGGGCGGCCGTGGACGCGGTGGACGCCGCCGTCCTTCTCGCCGACGCGCATGACCGAGACCGGCTTGTCGAGTTCGACGATGGGGAGGCGGGCGCCGGGCCGGGGGGTCAGGATGACCTGGCGGTCCTGGGAGCCCGTCGCCGCGATGGCCTCGACGGACTCCATGCCCGCCCAGCCGCGCTGCTCGATGCCCAGCTCGCTGACGCCCTGCGCGGCGATCATGCAGTGGTCGACCGGCTCGATCTCGTGGGAGCGGTGGCGGCGCAGGCCTGCCCGGCCGGACTCGGCGTCCACCGCGTACTGGACGCGGGTGCGCCACTGCGGGACCTCGCCCGCCGGGAGCTTGTCGCCCTCCGCGGGCATGACCGTGCCGTCCCAGCCCGCCTCCTCCGGGGTGAGCCCGGCGAGGTGCTTGAGCTGCTCGGCGATGACCTCGCCCTTGAGGCGGCGCTGCGCGCCCGGCTTGGCGTGCTGCCAGTCGCAGCCGCCGCAGCGGCCGGGGCCGGAGTAGGGGCAGGGGGCCGTCACCCGGTCCTTGGCCGGCTCGAGGACCGTCACCGCGTCCGCGCGCAGGAAGCGGGAGGACTCGTCGCCCTCCGTGACGCGCGCGACGACCTTCTCGCCGGGCAGGGTGTGGCGGACGAAGAGGACGCGGCCCTCGGCCGTACGGGCGATGCAGTGGCCGCCGTGGGCGACGGGGCCGACCTCGACCTCGTACTCCTCCCCCACCAGTGAGTTCTTCGGTTCTGCCTGCATGGCGGGGTGACTCCACAACGTCAAGGGATGAGCGGCCGGACAACAGCCCACCAGTCTACGTGGGTGTCGTCCGGCCGCTCACTCAGGCACACGGAAGGCGTACTCGGGCCGCGCGGGACGCCCCCACAAGAGGAGCGCCCCGTTCGAGCCCGGGCCGCAGGAGCCCCCCGGGCCGCACAGGAGCCCCCCGGGGCCGCGCAGGACCCCCGGCCGCCCAGGAGCCCCGACCGGGGCCCGCTCAGCCCTTGCCGCTCTTCTCCTTCGCCCGCTTCTCCACGGGCCCCCGCCGCACCGACCCCGGCGCGTTCCACTCCTGCCGCCTGCGGGCCCGCTTCTTCGCGGCCTCGGAGGACTCCAGCTGGTAGGGGACGGAGGTGACCATCACGCCGGGGGTGAACAACAGCCTCCCCTTCAGGCGCAGCGCGCTCTGGTTGTGCAGGAGGTGCTCGTACCAGTGGCCGACCACGTACTCGGGGATGATCACGCTCACCGCGTCGCGCGGGCTCTCGCGGCGCAGCGACTTCACGTACTCGATGATCGGCCGGGTGATCTCCCGGTACGGCGAGTCGAGGACCTTCAGCGGTACGGAGATGCCGCGTCGCTCCCACTCGGCGCGCAGGGCCTTGGTCTCCGCCGGGTCGACGTTGACGCTCAGCGCCTCCAGGGTGTCCGTGCGCATCAGCTTGGCGTACGCGAGGGCGCGCAGCGTCGGCTTGTGGATCTTGGAGACGAGGACGATGGAGTGCACCCGGGAGGGGCGGACGCTGTCGTCGGTGGGGCCTTCGGGGGCCGCGATCTCCTCGGAGACCCGGTCGTAGTGGCGGCGGATCGCGGTCATCGTCGCGTAGAAGATGACCATGCCGAGCAGCGCGACCCAGGCGCCGTGCGTGAACTTGGTGACGAGGACGACGATCAGGACCAGGCCGGTGAAGAAGGCGCCGAAGGTGTTGATCGCGCGGGAGCGGACCATGTGGCGGCGCTTGCCGGGGTCCTGCTCCGTGGACAGATGGCGGTTCCAGTGCCGGACCATGCCGATCTGGCTGAGCGTGAAGGAGACGAAGACGCCGACGATGTAGAGCTGGATCAGCCGGGTCGAGTCCGCGCCGTAGACCCAGACGAGCAGCGCCGCGGCGCCGGCCAGGAGCACGATGCCGTTGGAGAACGCGAGGCGGTCGCCGCGGGTGTGCAGCTGGCGCGGCAGATAGCGGTCCTGCGCGAGGATCGAACCGAGCAGCGGGAAGCCGTTGTACGCCGTGTTGGCGGCGAGGAAGAGGACGAGCGCGGTGGCTGCGGCGAGCACGATGAACAGGAAGCTGCCGTTACCGAAGACCGCCTCGGCGACCTGTGAGATCACCGGGTTCTGGACGTAGTCGCCGCCGACCGGGGCGCCGTTCTCCAGGAGGTCCTTGGCGGGCTTCTCGGCCATGTGGACGTTGGTCGCCATGGCCAGGCCGATGATGCCGCAGAACATGGTGACGGCGAGGCCGCCCATGAGCGCGAGCGTCGTCGCGGCGTTCTTGGACTTGGGCTTGCGGAAGGCGGGCACGCCGTTGCTGATCGCCTCGACGCCGGTGAGCGCGGCACAGCCGGAGGAGAAGGCGCGCAGGAGCAGGAAGACGAGGGCGAAGCCCGCGATGCCCTGGTGCTCGGCCTTGATCTCGAAGTCGGCGGTCGGGGCCTTCATGGTGTCGTCGAGGACGAAGCCGCGGAAGGCGCCCCAGGCGATCATGAGGAAGACGCCGACGACGAAGACGTACGTCGGGATCGCGAAGAGCTTTCCGGACTCCTTCACGCCGCGCAGGTTCATCAGCGTGAGCAGCACGATGACGGCGACCGCGCAGAGCACCTTGTGCTCGACCACGAAGGGGACGGCGGAGCCGAGGTTCTCGATGCCGGAGGAGATGGACACGGCGACGGTCAGGACGTAGTCGACGAGCAGGGCGCTCGCGACGGTCAGACCGGCCTTGGGGCCGAGGTTGGTGTTGGCGACCTCGTAGTCGCCGCCGCCGCTCGGGTACGCGTGCACGTTCTGCCGGTACGACGCCACGACGGTGAACATCAGCACGACGACCGCGACGGCGATCCAGGGGCTGTAGTGGTACGCCGACGCGCCCGCGATCGACAGGACGAGCAGCACCTCGCCGGGCGCGTACGCGACGGAGGACAGCGGGTCGGACGCGAACACGGGGAGGGCGATGCGCTTCGGCAGGAGCGTTTCTCCCAGCCGGTCGCTGCGCAGTGCGCGCCCGATGAGGATCCGTTTGGGCACGTCGGTCAGTTTGGACACGCAGAGGATCGTAAGCGCTCCGTCAGCGTGTCGCCCACCCAGTACCCCGGACTTGTCAAGAGCTCCTGGCGAAAAGGTTAAAGAGATGTTCAAGCGACGGGCGGGCGGCCCGGCCGGTGCCAGTGCACCGGCCGCGCCGCCCGCGTCCGTCCCGGGTGCGCGCCGCGCGCGGCCGGTCACCGTCCCGACAGCGTCCCGACCCCGGTGACCTGCGGCTCCGTGCCCGAATTCGGCGGCGCCGTGTATCCGCGGGTCAGTCGCTCCTCGGCGCGCCGCACCGCCTTCGAGGGCCACCACGTGGCGCGGCCGAGCAGCAGGAGCGCCGCGGGCAGGATCATGACGCGGATCACGAAGGCGTCGACCAGGACGGCCACCGCGAGCACGAAGCCCATCTGCTTCATCTCCAGGATGTGCAGCATCACGAAGCTGGCGAAGACGGTGACCATGACGATCGCCGCGCTGGTGACGACCTTCGCCGAGGACGCGATGCCGTCGATGACGGCCTTGCGCGTCGGCACCCCGTTGAGCGCCGCCTCGCGGATCCGGCTGACCACGAACACCTGGTAGTCCATCGAGAGCCCGAAGAGGATCACGAAGAGGAACAGCGGCACGCGCGAGGAGATGCCGTGCAGCGACTCGAACGACAGCAGGCCCTCCGCCCACTCGCCCTGGAAGACGAGGACGAGCAGCCCGAGCGCGGACGCGGCGGACAGCAGGTTCAGCACGATGCCGAGCAGGCCGAGCACGACGGACCGGAAGGCGTACACGGTCATCGCGAACGTCAGCAGGAGCAGCGCGCCGAGGACCAGTGGCAGCTTCTCGTTCTGGTGGGCCACGTAGTCGACGCCGCGGGGCACGTCGCCGCTGACGGCCGTCTCGACACCGTTCAGTCTGCCGACGGTGGCGGGCAGGTAGTCGTCGCGGAGGTGGTCCAGGGTCCGCACGGCCTCGTCGGAGTACGTGGCGTGCCGGGCGCCGAGGTCCAGGGTGCTGATGCGGCCGTCCTTGGAGGTCCTGATCTGCGGCGTGTCGTGGGCGGCGAAGAGCGGGTCGGCCGCGGCCTCGCGGTCCAGGGCGCGCAGGGCGCGGACGACGTCGTCCGACCGCTCGGGCGCGGAGCGGGCCACGACCTGGAAGCGGAGGCGCACGTCGGGGAAGGAGGCGAGCAGCCGGTCGTAGCCCTGCATCGCCGGGATCTCGCGGGAGAAGCTGTCCCGGGCCGGGTCCTTCAGCTTCAGGTCGAGGGCGGGAAGCGACAGGCCGACCAGGGCCAGGACCGCGAGGCCCAGGGTGAGCGCGGGGCGCTTGCGGGCGGGCGCGAGCAGGGCGTTCCAGAACCGGCCCGGCTTCTTGTCCTCGTGCAGCTTGACGGTCTTGCCCTTGGCCCGGCGCCTGGCCGCCCGGCGCTCGGCCCGCTGCCCCAGCTTGACCAGGAGCGCGGGAAGCACGGTGACCGAGCTGGCCACCGCGACCGCCACGACCAGGATGGTGCCGGTGGCGAGGGAGTCGAAGATGACGTCGTCGGCCAGGAACAGGGCGGCTGTGGAGACGATGACGGCGAGCCCGGAGACCACGATCGCGCGGCCCGCCGTCGCGGCGGCGGCCTCGACGAGCGCCTCGGACGAGAGCCTGCCGCCCGCCCGGGCCCGCTCCTCGCGCTCGCGCTTGAGGTAGAAGAGCGTGTAGTCGACGCCGACGGCCATGCCGATGAGCAGGATCATGCTGAGCCCGACGCCGGTGTCGGGCAGCAGGTGCGAGGCCAGCATCGCCAGGCCCATGGTCGCCGCGATCGAGGTGACGGCGAGCAGCAGCGGTACGCCGACCATCAGCAGCGAGCCGAACACCAGGGCCAGCGTGATCAGCGTGATGGGCAGCGTGATCGCCTCGGAGAACGCGAGGTCCTCGTCGCGCTGGTCGTCGACGCCCTTGCTCACGGACGCGGCGCCGGTCTCCTCGACCACCACGTCCGGGTGGGCCTTCTTGATCTTCTCGGTCAGCTCCTGGAGCGGGACGACGATCTCCCTGGCCTCCTGCTCGGGGCCGTTGAGCGTCACGGGTACGCGGATGGCCTCGCCGTCCTTGGAGCGGACGGGCGCGCTCACCTCGTCGACCTCGGGGAGCGCCTTCATCCGCCGGGTGACGTCCCGCACGGCGGCGTCCGCCGCGGCCTCGTCGAGCTTTCCGCCCCGGCCGCTGATCAGGATCTGCTCCAGCGACTTGATCTGCAGGTCGCCCTCGGAGGCCATGGCCTCGGCGCGCCCGGCCTCGCCGACCCGGAAGTCCGCCGAGGTCGCGCTGTTCATCCCGGCCGCGCTGCCCGCGACGAGGCACAGCGCCACGAAGACGAACCAGCCGACGATCGCCCGCCACGGGTGCAGCGCACTCCAGCGGGCCACCCGCACGGTCAGCGACCGCCTGTCCGCGCCCGGCCCGCCGGACCCTCGTGTTCCCATCTCCGACCCCCATGAGTAGCCGTTGCTTCATGTGTAAGAACTGACTTACACGTGATGTGTAAGCGCAGACTGACAGGTGAAGGATGAGTGCGTCAACTGTCAGTTGAGAGTGGAAACTCCGGGCGGACGGAGGGTTTGACAGTGCTTCACGGCGTGCGTAAGCCTTGGCTGACAGGTATCGGGACGGCACAGAGGCGGGCCATGAACAGCGAGGAGCTGCTTGCCTTCCTCTCGGCGGTGGGCCACGCGCAGCGCATCCGGATCATCAAGGAGCTCGCCGCGGGCCCCATGTACGTCAGCGAACTGGCCCGGCGCCTCGGCGTCTCCCGGCCCCTGCTCTACATGCACCTGGAGCGCCTGGAGAAGGCGGACCTCGTGCTGGGCAGGCTGGAGCTCTCCGACGACGGCAAGGCGCTCAAGTACTTCGAACTCGCGCCGTTTGACGTGCGGTTGAACGTGGATACGATTCTGGCTGCTGCCCAGCAGGACGGGGCGAGCGAGGCCGGACAGCATTCGACCGAGGGGACGCCCCAATGAGCGACGCGATCATCCCGATCGCCTTCTTCCTGATACTTGCCGGTGCGATCGTCGCCGTGGCCTACTTCCAGACGCAGCGCAGCCGCGAGCGCGACCGCGAGTACGCGGCGGCGATGGAGTCCTACCGCCGGGCCGTCGACACCGCCCGGTCCGAGTCCGACGCCGTACGCATCCAGCTCACCGAGCTGAACGTGCGGGTCAAGTCCATGGAGAGCATGCTGCGCTCCGTCGACTAGCGGCCGGGGACGAGGGCGCGCGCACTCGGGCTCCGACCCGCGTACGAAAGCCGTTACCGTGGACTCTGCAAACGCCCCCGGACACACCGGGCCGGCCGAGAGCGCCCCGCACCGCGAGCCGCTGGGCGGGATGCGCCGCCACGCCGCGCGGGCGCGCGCCGAAAGAGAGTCATGAGTAGGGCATTTACGCAGGTCAAGTGGGCCGTGAGGAGCGCGGGGTAGCGACGTGCACATCGTCATCATGGGCTGCGGGAGAGTCGGTTCCGCTCTCGCGCAGACCCTGGAACAGCAGGGGCACACGGTCGCCGTGGTCGACCAGGACCCCACCGCATTCCGCCGTCTGGGCTCCGGCTTCGGCGGCCGTCGCGTGACCGGCGTCGGCTTCGACCAGGACACCCTGCGCGAGGCCGGCATCGAGGACGCGGGCGCCTTCGCCGCCGTCTCCAGCGGCGACAACTCGAACATCATCGCGGCCCGCGTGGCCCGCGAGATGTTCGGCATCGAGAACGTCGCGGCCCGCATCTACGACCCCCGCCGCGCGGAGGTCTACCAGCGCCTGGGCATCCCCACGGTCGCCACGGTCCGCTGGACCGCCGACCAGATGCTGCGGCGGCTGCTGCCCTCGGGCGCGGAGCCGCTGTGGCGCGACCCCACCGGGGGCGTCCAGCTCGCCGAGGTGCACGCCTCGGCCTCCTGGATCGGGCACAAGATCAGCCGTCTGCAGGAGGAGACCGGCGTCCGCGTCGCCTTCCTCACCCGGCTCGGCGAGGCGGTCCTGCCGACCTCGCAGACGGTCCTGCAGGAGGGCGACCTGGTGCACGTGATGATGCGCACCGACGAGGTCGAGAAGGTCGAGGCGGCGTTCGCCGAAGGCCCCGAGGAAGGCGGTCACTGATGAGGGTCGCCATTGCCGGAGCCGGCGCGGTGGGCCGTTCCATCGCCGGTGAGCTTCTGGAGAACGGGCACGAGGTGCTGCTCGTCGACAAGGCGCCGACGGCCATCTCCGTCGAGCGCGTCCCGCAGGCGGAGTGGCTGCTCGCCGACGCCTGCGAGATCACCTCCCTGGACGAGGCGGCGCTCCAGCGCTGCAACGTGGTCATCGCCGCGACGGGCGACGACAAGGTGAACCTGGTCGTCTCGCTCCTCGCCAAGACCGAGTACGGCGTCCCGCGCGTCGTCGCCCGCGTCAACAACCCGAAGAACGAGTGGCTCTTCAACGAGTCCTGGGGCGTCGACGTCGCGGTGTCCACGCCGCGCCTGATGTCCGCGCTCGTCGAGGAGGCGGTGAGCGTCGGCGACCTGGTGCGCCTGCTGCGCTTCAGCCACGGCGACGCCAACCTGGTCGAGCTGACGCTGCCGCCGGAGTCCGCCCTCGCGGGCACCCGGGTCGGCGACGTCCAGTGGCCCGAGGACACCTCGCTGGTCACCATCATCCGGGGCACGCGCGTCCTCACGCCGACCCCGGACGACTCGCTGGAAGCGGGTGACGAGCTCCTCTTCGTGGCCGCGCAGGCACGGGAGGAGCAGCTGGAGGACCTGCTCTCGGCGCGCAACTAGAGCCGTAGGGCTTTGTACGCAGGTGGGGGCGCCCGGAATCTTCCGGGCGCCCCCACCTGCGTCCGGCCCCGTAAGGGGCGCGGGGAACTGCGCGACCAGCCACGACGGACTGGCAGACGACCGGCGGCTTACGCTCCGGCTGCCTTGCGCTCGGCCTCGGCCCGCTCCTCGGCTTCCATCTCCGCAAAAACATCAATGGGCGGCGGGGCCTTCGCCAGGAAGATCCAGGTGAAGTACACGGCGAGGACCATCGGCGGCAGCTTCAGGGCGATCAGGACCCAGCCGAGCTGCTCGGTGTCCCCCCACCAGTACAGCGGGAAGAGGATCGCGTACTTCGCGAGGAAGATCAGGCCCCAGGCGAGGCTGGCCTTGGTGTACGCCTTCTTGCGGCCGGGGTTGCGGGTGCGCCAGGAGAGGTTCTCGCGGAACACCGGGCCGAGGAGCAGCCCGAGCAGCGGGTAGCCCACCAGCGCGGAGAGGAAGAAGGCGGCGCCGAGGCCGGTGCCGTAGATCATCCCGGGCAGGTAGAAGTCCTTGGCGTTGCCCGTGAACATGGCGAAGGCCACACCGAACGCGACGCCGAAGACGCCGCTGAAGGCGTGCTTGACCGTGTCGCGGCGGACCAGCCGGACCACGACCAGGAGCAGCGCGACACCGAGCGCGGCGATCGCCGAGCTGTGCAGGTCCTTGGTGATCGTGTAGATCAGCACGAACAGCAGGCCCGGAACCATCGTCTCGACCGTGCCGCGGATGCCGCCGAAGGCGTCGAAGAGCGCGGCCTGCGTCAGAGCCCTGGTGTCGGTGCCGTCAGGGGCTTCGGGGTGCTCCCCCACGGCCTGGTCCGTCGGCTTGTCGACTGACGTCACCGGCTACTCCCGTCCGAGCGGTCTGAGTTCGTACTTGGGGTTGAAGAGGACTCTGCGGCCGCGGTCTATGGATATCCGCCCCGAGGCGATCAGACGGCGGCCCGGCTCGATGCCGACGATGGAACGCCTGCCGAGCCAGACCACGTCCACCGCGGCGGAGCCGTCGAACAGCTCCGCCTCCAGGGCGGGCACACCGGCCCGTGGCCGCAGGGTGACCGTGCGCAACGTACCAGTAACCGTCACTATCTGGCGGTCGTGGCAGTCGCCGATGCGGGTGCAGCCGGCTGTCTCGGCGTCCTCGCGCAGTTCCTGGGAGTCCAAGTCCTGCTGGGAGGACGACAGCCGGTCGAGCATGCGCCGGAAGCGGCCGGCGGGCTTGTCGGGTCCAGGAACAGCACTCATACCCCGAGCCTACCGGTGTGCCCCGACACCGCCGCAACGCCGGTGCGCGGCCCGTGCGGGCCGCGCGACCCCGGGGGGAAGGTCACCGCTCGAAGCGGTAGCCCATCCCCGGCTCCGTGATGAAGTGCTGGGGGTGCGCGGGATCCGCCTCCAGCTTGCGCCGCAGCTGGGCCATGTAGACCCGCAGGTAGTTCGTCTCCGTGCCGTACGAGGGCCCCCACACCTCCTGGAGGAGCTGTTTCTGGCTGACCAGGCGCCCCGCGTTGCGCACGAGGACCTCCAGGAGGTGCCACTCGGTGGGCGTCAGGCGCACGTCGCGCCCGCCCCGGTTGACCTTCTTCGCGGCCAGGTCGACCGTGAAGTCCTCGGTCTCGATCGTGACGTCGTCCTCACCGGCCCCGGTGGGCTCGGCACGGCGCACGGCGGCGCGCAGCCGGGCGAGGAGCTCGTCCATGCCGAAGGGCTTGGTCACGTAGTCGTCGGCGCCCGCGTCGAGGGCCTCGACCTTCTCGTCCGAGCTGTGCCGGGCGGAGAGCACCAGGATCGGCACCCGCGTCCAGCCGCGCAGCCCCTTGATCACCTCCACCCCGTCCATGTCGGGCAGACCGAGGTCGAGCACGATCACGTCGGGGTGGCGGGCGGCGGCGAGCTGGAGGGCGGTCGCGCCGTCCGGTGCCGCGTCCACGTCGTACTTGCGCGCCTTCAGGTTGATCACGAGGGCGCGTACGATCTGCGGCTCGTCGTCGACCACGAGCACCCGGGTCATTCCTACCTGCCTTTCGGGCTTGTCAGCGCCGCTCGCGCGGCTGGTTGTGCCACGTGCGCGGCTTGCGGTGGCGGTCACGAGGTCATCTGGGCGGAGAGGTCGGGCACGACGGGCGGCCGGCCGCCCGCCACCTTCAGTGTCAGCACCATCGTGAGACCGCCGCCCGGGGTGTCCTCGGCGTTGAGGGTGCCCCCCATGGATTCCACGAAGCCGCGGGCGACGGCGAGGCCGAGGCCCACGCCACTGCCGCGTGGAGCGTCACCGTAGCGCTGGAACGGCTCGAAGATGCGCTCCTTGGCGTCATCGGGGACGCCGGGGCCGCGGTCCACGACACGCAGCTGCACCTGGTCCCCCAGGGCGCTCGCCGACACCAGGACCGGCGCGTCCTCGGGCGCGTACTTGACGGCGTTCTCCACGACGTTGGCGACGGCGCGCTCCAGGAGGCCCTTGTCGACGGCGACCATCGGCAGGGCCTCGGGCACGTCCAGGTCCACGCTGCCGTCCGGTACGCCGCCGAGTGCCATCGGCACCACCTCGTCGAGGTCGATCTCGCGGATCAGCGGGGCGACGGTGCCGGTCTGGAGGCGGGACATGTCCAGGAGGTTGCCGACGAGGTGGTGTGCGGATGCGGTTGCCCTCGGCGAGGGTGCGCGCCTGGTCGGCCTCGGACTGCAGGCGCTGCCGGTCCAGGACGACGGCGGCCTGCGCCGCGAACGCGGCGAGCACGCGCCGGTCCTCTGCGGGCAGCACGCGGCCCGACAGGGCGAGCGCCATGTGGTCGCCGACGGGGACGTCCACGTCGGCGTCCTCGGGGCGGCCCACGTGCGCGCCGGTGCCGACGCTGCCCGCGCGGGTCCAGGGCGCCGTGTCGCTCGCGCGCTCCAGGAGGGCCACGGCCTCCATGCCGAAGGTCTCCCGCATGGTCTCCAGAAGCGATTCGAGGCTGTTCTCGCCGCGCAGGACGCTGCCCGCGAGGTGGGAGAGGATCTCCGACTCGGCACGCAGCCGCGCGGCCTGGTGGGTGCGCCGGGCGGCCAGGTCGACCACGGACGCCACGGACACCGCGACGGACACGAAGACGCAGATGGCGACGATGTTCTTGGCGTCGGAGATCGTCCACTGGTGCAGCGGCGGCGCGAAGAAGTAGTTGAGCAGCAGGGAGCCGAACGCCGCGGAGGCGAGGGCCGGGAGCATGCCGCCGAGCAGGGCCGCCGCGACCGTCAGGGTCAGGAACAGCAGCATGTCGTTGGCGAGGCCGAGGTCGGCGTCGACGTGCGTCAGGAGCAGGGTGAGCAGCGCGGGCCCCACGACGCCGGCGAGCCAGCCCCAGATGATGCGGGAGCGGCCGAGCCGGGCGCCGCGCGCCACGGGAAGGCCGCGCCCCTTGGCGACCTCGCTGTGCGTGACGATGTGGACGTCCAGGTCGGGCCCGGAGTCACGGGCCACGGTGGCGCCGACGCCGGGCCCGAACACGTACTGCCAGGCCTTGCGGCGCGAGGAGCCGAGGACGATCTGGGTGGCGTTGACGCCGCGGGCGAAGTCGAGCAGTGCGGCGGGGATGTCGTCGCCGATGACGTGGTGGAACGTTCCTCCCAGGTCTTCGACCAGGGTGCGCTGGACGGCGAGTTCCTTGGGAGAGGCCGCGGTCAGGCCGTCGCTGCGGGCGATGTAGACGGCGAGGATCTCGCTGCCCGAGCCCTTGGCGGCCATGCGGGAGGCGCGCCGGATGAGCGTGCGGCCCTCGGGGCCGCCGGTGAGGCCGACGACGATGCGCTCGCGGGCCTGCCAGGTCGAGCGGATGTTGTGCTCGCCCCGGTACTGCTGCAAGTAC
>NZ_JOJM01000034.1 GCF_000720325.1 Streptomyces sp. NRRL B-1347 | reverse complement strand
GTGCGGGGCTTGGGGCGGGGCAGCGGTGGAAGGGGCGGGGCGCGGGGCCGGGGGCGGCGCGCGACGGCGCGCGGCAGCAGGGCCCGCCCCGGCGGACACCACCCCTCACTTACCTCCCCTTCGCCGAAGGCCCCGCGCGACGGATCCCCCAACTCCTCGTCGGCCTGGCCCTGTACGGCTTCAGCGTCGCGCTCACGGTCAGGGCCGCCCTGGGCGTCAACCCCTGGGCGGTCCTGAACCAGGGCCTGGAGCGCCACACGCCCCTCAGCTTCGGCCTGCTGACCACGCTGGTGGGCGCGGCCGTCCTGGCCCTGTGGATCCCGCTGCGGCAGCGGCCGACCTTCGGCACCTTCGCCAACATCGCCCTCGTGGGCGGCGCGGCGGACGCCGGGCTCTGGCTGGTCCCGGAGCCCGCGGGCCTCCCCGCGCGGATCGCCCTGCTGACGGCGGGCATCCTGCTGAACGGCCTCTCGATCGCCGTCTACGTGGGCGCCCGCTTCGGCCCCGGCCCCCGCGACGGCCTGATGACCGGCCTGACCGCCGCCACCGGCCGCTCCCTGCGCACCGTCCGCACCGCCATCGAGATCACGGTCCTCGCCACGGGCTGGCTCCTCGGCGGCACGGTGGGCCCCGGCACGATCCTGTACGCCGTCACGGTGGGCCCCGTGGCGCAGCACTCCCTGCCGAGCTGGACGTACGCGCCACGGGGCACCCGTAAGTGAGGGCCGACCGGCCGCGCGTGGCGTAGCGCACTATTGCAAGCGGCTGCTTGCAATAGTTAGCAGGGCGGGGCAGTATCGGAGGCATGGCATCGCTCAACGTCGGCAATCTCGGTGAGTACCTGCGCGAGCAGCGGCGCAACGCGCAGCTGTCGCTGCGGCAGCTCGCCGACGCCGCCGGGGTGTCCAATCCGTATCTGAGCCAGATCGAGCGAGGGCTTCGCAAGCCGAGCGCCGAGGTGCTCCAACAGGTCGCCAAGGCGCTGCGGATCTCCGCCGAGACGCTCTACGTCCGCGCCGGGATCCTCGACGAGAAGGAGCGGGACGAGCTGGAGACGCGCGCCGTCATCCTCGCCGACCCGTCCATCAACGAGCGGCAGAAGCAGGTGCTCCTGCAGATCTACGAGTCGTTCCGCAAGGAGAACGGCTTCGTGTCGGCGCCCGCCGAGCCCTCGGACCCCTCGTCGTCCACGGACGCGTACGCGGCGTCGTACACGAAGGACGCGAAGAACCCGAAGGGCTCGGAGGACGCGAAGGGCCCGGAGGACTCGACGTACTCGAACGGTGCCCGTCCCGAGAGCGCCCACGACGGCGCCGGGGACGGCGCACCGGCCCCCACCGCTGACGGGCCCCGCACGGCCGGCGGCAGTGATGCCCACCCCGAGGACCGTCGGTCCTCGGGCGAACAGCCCCCCAGCTGAAGCGAATCCGGGAGGACCATCGTCATGCCCATCACCGAAGAGGTGCGCAAGGCCGTCACCAACCCGACCCCCCTCTACTTCGTCGTCGGCAGCGCCGAACTCGCGCTCCAGCAGGCGAAGAAGGTGCCCGGCGCCATCGAGCAGCTCGCCGCCGACGCCCCCGCCCGCCTGGACGCGGTGCGCAACGCCAACCCCAAGGACGTCCAGGACCGGGCGGCCGCCCGCGCCAAGGAGGCCCGCGAGGCCATCCAGGCCAAGGTCGGCGAGTTCTTCGGCGTCCTCGACACGGACCTGAAGCGCATCGGCGAGAACGCCCAGGACTTCGCCCTGCGCGGCGTCGGCGTCGCCGTCGAGTACGCCGTCCAGGCGCGCGAGACGTACGAGAAGGTGGCCGAGCACGGCGAGCAGACCGTGCGGAACCTGCGCGGCGAGGCCGCCGACGAGCTCGTGGAGCTCGCCGACACCGTCGAGCCCGACGCGCCCGAGGCGGCTGAGACGTCCTCCGAGACGTCCTCCGAGACGTCCGAGGCGGCGGCCGAGCCGGAGGCCGCGACTTCCGAGTCGGAGGGCGAGGGCACCGCGGCCCGCAAGCCCGCCGCGAAGAAGACCACCGCCAGGAAGACGACGGCGAAGAAGACCACGCCGCCCGCCAAGTAGCGGCGGGCGGGCCTGGCGCTCGCACACACGGCCGGGCACTCTCGGAGTGCCCGGTCCGTTGTGCGGGTAGCGGTACCGTGACTTCGGACGCACGACACGTGCGTCGTGTTGGATTCGCCGAGACTGGTGGTGGACGTTGTGCTGATGCAGGGGTTCGCGAACTTCATGTGGCTGCTGTCGCTTGCCCTGATCCTGTTCAGCGGATTCGCGCTCGTCGACGCCGCCGTCCGCCGTGAGGACGCCTATCGGGCGGCCGACAAGAAGACCAAGCCGTTCTGGCTGATCATCCTCGGGCTCGCCTTCGTGGTGAACCTGATCTTCAACATCCTGTCGTTCCTGCCGATCATCGGCCTCGTCGCCACGATCGTGTACATGGTCGACGTACGGCCCGCGCTGCGCCAGGTCATGGGCGGGGGCGGCGGCCGCCGCGGCTCCAGCAGCGACGGCCCGTACGGCCCGTACAACGGCGGGCGTTGACCGGACGGGCGGCGACTAGCGCTCGCCGCCCCGCTCCCGGCCCGGCTCGCGGCCCGGCTCGCGGTCGAGGAGCAGCACCGCCACATCGTCCGTCAGTTCGCCGCCGTTGAGTTCCCGCACCTCGGTCACGGCCGCCTCCAGGAGCTCGTCGCCGCGCAGGCCCGCCGCGAGCTTGCGGCGCACCATCTCCACCATCCCGTCCTGGCCGAGCCGCTGGTTGCCCCGGCCGATCCGGCCCTCGATCAGGCCGTCCGTGTAGAGCATCAGGCTCCAGGTCCCGCCGAGCTGCACCTGCTGGCGCGGCCAGCGGGCGCGCGGCAGCAGGCCGAGCGCCGGGCCGCCGTTGTCGTACGGGAGCAGCTCGGCCGGCCGACCGGGGCGGGCGATCAGCGGCGACGGATGACCGGCCAGGCACAGACCGGCCCGGCGGCCGTCCGGCGCGATGTCGACCGTGCACAGCGTCGCGAAGATCTCCTCGTTCGCCCGCTCGTGCTCCAGGACCTGCTGCAGCGTGGAGAGCAGCTCGTCGCCGACCAGGCCCGCGAACGTCAGGGCGCGCCAGGCTATGCGCAGCTCCACGCCGAGTGCCGCCTCGTCCGGGCCGTGGCCGCAGACGTCGCCGATCATCACGTGCACCGCGCCGTCCGGCGTGCGCACCGTGTCGTAGAAGTCGCCGCCGAGCAGCGCGCGCGAACGGCCGGGGCGGTAGCGCGAGGCGAACCGCAGCGGCGAGCCGTCGAGCAGCGGCGTCGGCAGCAGGCCCCGCTCCAGGCGGGCGTTCTCCTGCGCGCGCAGCCGGGACTCGGTGAGCTGGCGCTGCGCGGCGTCCGCGCGCTTGCGCTCCACCGCGTACTGGATCGCGCGGCTCAGCAGCCGGCCGTCCAGCTCGTCGCGGAACAGATAGTCCTGGGCGCCGACCCGCACCGCCCGCGCGCCGCGCTCGGCGTCGCCGGACGTGGTCAGTGCGAGGACGGCGTGTCCGGGCGCGAGGCGCAGTACGTGCCGGAGCGGGGTCAGCTCGTCGGCGTCGGCGGGCGTCCGGTCCGTCCCGTGCGGCGCGTCGTGCGGGGCGCCGGGCCCGCCGCCGGGCCCGCCGGGCAGGGCGAGGTCGAGCAGGATGCAGTGCACGTCGTCCGTGAGCAGCCGCTCGACCTCGGTGAGGTTGCGAGCGGTGCGGATGCGGATGGGCCGGCCCGCGGAGTCCACGAGCTCGGGCAGGCTCAGGGAGCCGCCCGGGTCGTCCTCGACGAGCAGCAGGGTGAGCCCGGGGCCTCCGGCCGCGCCGGGGCCGCCCGGGCCGCCGGTGCGGCCGGAGCCGTCCGGGGAGGCGTCGGGCGTCGGCACCGCCGGGGCCTGTCCGCCTGCCGCGGCCGGGATCGCTCTCTGCCGCGGTATGGGTACGGGCATGCGTGGAGTTCCTTCCCTCCCCCCGAGGGCGCGGTGGGGCGACGGTCGCACGCCCCACACCAGACGGGGACCATAGCGGTAGCCGAGGCCACGGGGGAACGCGGCGCGGCACCCGGCAAGCGGCATATGCCGCCTCCTGGACCGCAATGGGGCACGAACCCGGTTCGACAGGGATGACGAACATCACGCCCGCGGGGTTGAGCGGGGCGGTGCCTCGTGCGGTGGGTCACAGGCGTGCGCGGCACACCGTACGCGGCGTGCGGCGGGACCCCTCCCGGCCTCCGGAAGGGGTCCCGCGCGGCGAGGCACCCGGCCCCGCGCGGCCGAGGCTCCGGGCCCCGCCGACGAGGCTCCGGGCCCCGGCGAAAGCTTTCGGCCGGATCAGCTGTCCGGGCGTACGACGCCGAGGATTTCCATCGATCCGGCGCCCGCGATCGTCACGTTCCGCCCCGGGCGGGGGGCGTGCACGATGGCGCCGTCGCCCACGTACAGCCCGACGTGGCTGGCGTCCTTGTGGTAGATGATCAGGTCGCCGGGGCGCATGTTCTTCACGTCGATGCGGGGCAGGCGCTTCCACTGCTCCTGCGAGGTGCGCGGGATGCCG
Source organism: Streptomyces sp. NRRL B-1347 (assembly GCF_000720325.1). GTDB lineage: Bacteria > Actinomycetota > Actinomycetes > Streptomycetales > Streptomycetaceae > Streptomyces. The sequence continues at coordinate 76,726 of NZ_JOJM01000034.1, read as the reverse complement.
CGGCCCGCGGCGGCCCAGGCCTTCGAGGTGAGTCCGGAGCAGTCGTACGACCCCGGGCCCTCGGCGCCCCAGACGTACGGCTTGCCGATCTGGGCGGTGGCGAAGGCGACGGCCTTCTTGCCGCGCGAGGTCGCGTCGCCCTTGAGGTCCTTGAGTATCCCGGAGCCGACCCAGGCCGACTGCTGCTTGAGGGCGGCCTCCTCCTCCAGGCGGCGCAGCCGCTCGCGCTCCTTGGTCTCCAGGTGCGACTCCAGCTTCTCGGCGGCGGCGATCTTCTTCTTGATCTTCCGCTTGGCCTCGGCCCTGGCCTTGCGGTTGGCCTCCAGCTTGCGCCACTGGGTGGAGGCGTCCTTGGCGTACGTCTTCAGATCGGCCTGGGTCCTGGCCATCTCGGTGAGCAGCGACTTCGTGCCGTGCTGGCCCTGGCGCAGGCGGCCCGCGCCGTCCAGGAACCGCTCGGGGCTGTCGCTGAGCATGAGGCGGGCCTGGTCGGGGATGCCGCCGCCGCGGTACTGCGCGCGGGCGGCGGCGCCGGCCTGGGCCTTGAGCTTGTCCAGCTTCTTCTGGCCCTTGTCGATGTCGCGGGCGAGGCGGACGATCTCGTCGGACTGCTGGTCGGCCTTCTCCTCCGCCGCGTTGTACGCGTCCGTGGCGGAGCCCGCTTCGCGGTAGAGCCGGTCGATCTTCTTGCGGACCTGCTCAAGGGGCGTGTCCCCGGCGGGCGTCGGCGATCCGGGCGTGGGCGGGCCGGGCGGCGTGGGCTCGGCCGGGCTCGCGAACGCCGTGCCCGGTGCGGCGAGCACCGCCGCCGCGCAGATCAGAGCCACGGCTTTCGCCGTCGAGTACCGCTTGCCGGACACGCTCCACCCCCACAGCAGATCCATCGGTCAGTCCATCGGTCAATCCGTCGACCGACCCAGCGGCCGGTCCATCGATCAAAGCTGATTTACCGTCAGTAACCCCACGGTGTGCTCGGGATGGTGCCATGTCCGCGCCCAATACGACAGGGTCGCGTGGCAACTCCCGTTCCCCTCCCGTCTCGTGTGACGAACGGCACGCGGTGATCGTTCCCTTCGTCCGAACGTTCACTCGCGGTGAACGGGCGGCGCCACCCGATGCGTTCGGCCGCCGCGGGGCGCGGTCCGCGCGCCGCCCGTGCGCGACCTCGCTCCGGGGCTCACGTCCCGCGGGGCGCGAGCGCCTCCCAGCGCACCGTCACTTCGCCCTGCCGCCACCGCGTGCCGCGGTCCACGACCGGCCAGTCCGCCCGCAGGTCGCGCACCGCCCGGATCCACCGCTGCCGTGCCCCGTACGACGCGTACGGGGCGGCCGCCGCCCACGCCCGGTCGAAGTCGCGCAGGAAGGCGTGCACCGGCTCGCCCGGCACGTTCCGGTGGATCAGCGCCTTGGGCAGCCGCTCGGCCAGGTCGGAGGGGTGCTCCAGGGAGGCGAGCCGGGCCGCGAAGGTCACCGTGCGCGGGCCCTCGGGGCCGAGCGCGACCCAGACGTGCCGCCGCCCGATCTCGTCGCAGGTCCCCTCGACGAGCAGCCCGTCGGGGGCGAGCCGCGCGCACAGGCGCTCCCAGACGGCGGCGACCTGGCCCTCGTCGTACTGGCGCAGCACGTTCGCGGCGCGGATGAGGACCGGGCGCGCGGGCAGCGGCACTTCGAAGCCGCCGTGCCGGAAGGAGAGCCCCTCCCGCTCGTACGGGCGCGCCGCTTCCACCCGTGCCGGGTCGATCTCGATGCCCACCACGCGCGCGTGCGGGGCGGCGGTGCGCAGCCTCAGGAGCAGTTCGACGGCGGTCCAGGGGGCGGCGCCGTAGCCGAGGTCGACGGCGAGCGGGTCGGCGGCGCGGCGCAGCGCGGCGCCGTGGGCGGCGGCGATCCAGCGGTCCATGCGGCGCAGCCGGTTGGGGTTGGTCGTCCCGCGCGTGACGGTGCCCACGGGGCGAACCGAGGGAGGGGGAGTGCGGGGCGCGCGGGAAGGCATGGGGGCAAGCGTATGCAAGGGCTGCGGTTGACACCCCCAAGGTAATGCTTTGGCAAAGAGGAAATGGAAGCGGAAGTTCCGGTGTTGCCGTCCTCAGAGGACCTCGTACGCCCTCCGCAGAGCTGTGCCCGCGGTACGAGGACCAGGACGCCGCAGCCAAGGCCAAGGAGGACCGCCACGTGAGCCATTACGTGACCAGGCTCGGGCGTCGTTTCCCAGCGGCTCCGTCGGCACCCGGCCGGCTGCGCCTCCCCGGCTCGCCGCGGCGGCCGCGGCGCGTCGCCATGCTCAGCGTGCACACCTCGCCGCTGCACCAGCCCGGCACCGGCGACGCGGGCGGCATGAACGTCTACATCGTGGAGCTCGCCAAGCGTCTCGCCGAGATCAACATCGAGGTCGAGATCTTCACCCGCGCCACCACGGGCGCGCTGCCGCCCACCGTCGAGCTGGCCCCCGGCGTCCTCGTGCGCCACGTGGACGCGGGGCCCTACGAGGGCCTGGCCAAGGAGGAGCTCCCCGCCCAGCTGTGCGCCTTCACGCACGGTGTCATGCTCGCCTGGGCGGGCCACCGCCCCGGCCACTACGACCTCGTCCACTCGCACTACTGGCTCAGCGGCCACGTCGGCTGGCTCGCCGCCGAGCGCTGGGGCACCCCGCTCGTGCACGCCATGCACACCATGGCCAAGGTCAAGAACGCGGCGCTCGCCGCAGGCGACACCCCCGAGCCCGCCGCCCGCGTCATCGGCGAGACCCAGATCGTGCGCGCCGCCGACCGGCTCATCGCCAACACCTCCGAAGAGGCCGACGAGCTCGTACGGCACTACGACGCCGAGCCCGGCAAGGTCGCCGTCGTCCACCCCGGCGTCAACCTCGACCGCTTCCGCCCCGCCGACGGCAGGGCCGCCGCCCGCCACCGCCTGGGCCTGCCGCAGGACGCCCTGGTCCCCCTCTTCGCGGGCCGCATCCAGCCCCTGAAGGCCCCGGACGTGCTGCTGCGCGCGGTCGCCGTCCTCCTCGACGAACGCCCCGAGCTGCGCCGCCGCATCGTCGTCCCCGTCGTCGGCGGCCCGAGCGGCAGCGGCCTGGCCAAGCCCGAGGGGCTGCAGAAGCTGGCCGCCCGCCTGGGCATCGCGGACGTGGTCCGCTTCCAGCCCCCGGTGGGCCAGGACCAGCTCGCCGACTGGTTCCGCGCGGCCTCCCTGCTCGTCATGCCCTCCTACAGCGAGTCGTTCGGGCTCGTCGCCATCGAGGCGCAGGCGGCGGGCACGCCGGTCCTCGCGGCGGCGGTGGGCGGCCTGCCGGTCGCCGTGCGCGACGGCGTCACCGGCTTCCTGATCCCCGACCACGAACCGGCCCACTACGCGCGCGTGCTGAGCGACTTCGCCGACAACCCGCACCTGGTCGACCGCATGGGCACGGCGGCCGCCCGGCACGCGGAGTCCTTCGGCTGGGGCACGGCGGCGTCGGCCACGGCGGACGTGTACACCGCGGCGATGCACGACCACCGCCGTCGCGTACCCTCGCACCATGGGTGACGTTGCTGCTGGTGAGACACCTGGTGCGGTGATCGAGCGGTTCCTGGCCGACGCCGAGCTCGACTGGGAGTCCCCCGAGCCGGGCTCGTACGTGATCAAACTCCCCGGCACCCGCAAGCTCTCCACCACGCTCTCCCTGCGCGTGGGCAAGCACTCGCTCTCCCTGAACGCCTTCGTGATCCGCCACCCCGACGAGAACCACGAGGCGGTCCACCGCTGGCTCCTGGAGCGCAACCTCCGCCTCTACGGGGTGAGCTACGCGATCGACCCCCTGGGCGACGTCTACGTCACCGGCAAGCTCCCGCTCGCCGCCGTCGCCCCGGACGAGCTGGACCGCCTCCTCGGCTCCGTCCTGGAAGCGGCGGACGGCTCCTTCAACACCCTCCTGGAACTGGGCTTCGCGACGGCGATCCGCAAGGAGTACGCCTGGCGAGTCTCCCGCGGCGAGTCGACCCGCAACCTGGAAGCCTTCACCCACCTGACCCGGCCCCGCACCGACGCCGCGGAGTAGCCCGCTTCCGGCGCCGCGGAGCAGCCTGCCCCGGTGCCGCGGGCCCGCCCCTCCAGCGCCGTTTCAGCCCCTGCCGTTCGCGGTGCGGCGCCGCCGCCCCGAGGCCCACCGCGGCAGCACCCGCCACAGCACGAGCGCGCCGCACACGAGGCCGCCGACGACGGCGACCTGCGCCGCCGGACGGCCCTCGACCCACATGCTTTCGTCCGGCCCCAGGCCGAGAGACCCGAGCAGCCGCCCGTCGCGCCCCGGGACGAGACTCACCAGCGCCACGGTCGCGACACCGCCCGCCGCCGCTGCGAGAGCCGCCGCCCCCCAGCGCCCCCGCTTCCGCGCCTCGCCGGCCACCGCCCACCCGACGAGCACCCCGAACCCGCAGAGGGCCCCGAAGACATAGCCGCCCGCGGGCCAGACACCCCCTGCCGCCCGCCACAACCGATCCCCGAACGCGACGGCGGCCCCGACACCCCCGAGGAACACGCCCCACGCCACCGGTGTGGCCCACCGCTCGGCCACGCTCGCCGGACGGCCCTGACTGGCCTTGCTCATGGAGGACACCACCGCAAAAGGAAGCCCCCGGCCCACGACTTCCCGAGGACAGAGGGCTCTGTTCGTACGTCGGGGTGACGACTCCACCCTGACTCTTGCTCGGACCTTCCAGTATGCGGGACTCCCAGCACAGGGCCCGCCCCCAGGCTCGCATGCCCTCGTGTCCGGAACGGCTCTGCCGTTTCCGTGCATATGCGCTTACCCTGCGTGGCCATGGGGGAAGCGGTGCGTCTGTACTGGGGATACATAGCGGTTGCGGCTCTCATCGTCGCGTGGAGCCAGCAGTGGTCGCTGCCGACCGTCGTCGCCCTCTCGATCGCGGTCTCGGTCTATGCCTCCTTCCAGGTGCCGGTCTGGTGCGGAGCGGTCAACCGGGACGGGAGAACCTACTGCCGCAACAACGCGTACGGCGTCCTGATGGGGTGCCGGAACCGCCAGCACCGGTGGCAGAAGCTGAAGATGGTCGTGCTGCGCAGCAAGGCCGGGGACCTGAGCCGAGCCGTCTTCCCCACGGCGAAGGAGAAGTTCAATGCCGCCCTGGCGGTGGGGGCCTGCTCTCCGCGATCGCAGCAGTGATCGTCCCAGCCGTCACGGGAGGGTGAGGCCCGGCCCGGCGGGCCATGGCCCAGCCGCGCCCCCGCCCCAGCAGAAAGCCCCCGCCAGCAGAGAAACCTCAGGCAGAGGGCTTGAAGCGGCGGGCTCGCTCTCCCGTGTGTGGCCCTGCATGTGTCCCTGTGTCCCGCCTTGTGGCTTTGTGATCTGCGTCGTAAGTGATCATGGCCTCGTAGGCTTCCGGCGTGTCGGGCAGCCCGTGTACCTGGCCGCGAAGGTGTGACGAGTGTCCTTCGGGGCTCGCGCCAAAGTGGCCGCCTGAGGCCGCGGAGCCGATCGCCCAGCGTGCGACACGAGCTGCGGTCGGGCTGGAGCGGGGCGGAGGCGGGAGTGCTGGCCCGGCCGGAGGCCGGGCTGCGTTGCGTGAGCGGAGCGAGACATCCTGAACCAGTAGAGAGAGTTACCGCTCAAGCGGTCCGGTGTCGGAGGGCCGGAGGGCGACCTCGGCCCAGACCCGTTTGCCCGTGAGGGTGGGTTCCGCCCCGAAGCGCGCGGCCAGGGCGGCCACGAGGAGCAGGCCGCGGCCGTCTTCGCTCGTGGTGCTCGGGGTGGAGGGCCGGGGCAGGGCTCGGCTGGAGTCGTGGACCTCGATGTGCAGGGCAGTCTCAAGGAGTCGCGCGCTCACGGAGACGCGGGCCGTGCCGGTGTGCCGGACCGCGTTGGTCAGGAGTTCGCTGAGTACGAGCTCGGCGGTGTGGACCACATCGGGCTCCAGCTTCGGCTCCCAGCCGTGTATGACCCGTACGACCCGGTGTCGGGCGGTGGTCACCGAGCCTGCGGTGACACGCACGGAGAGAGCGATGCGAGGTGCTGCCATGAGTGACCTCCGGTGGGGGTACGGCCACCTCACGCAACCAGGCGGCTGTGAGGTGGGGTTGGCCCCGACGGCGGCGTCGCATCGGTTATGCAAGAACTGCATAACGGCGAAATGGTCCTGATTTACGCTCGGTTGAGCGGGCATGATCGGCGGCGGTGGAAAGGGGCCGTGGCAGATGGCCGAAGCACACGGTGAATCGAGACGGATCGGCGAGGAGATCCGTCGGGCACGGGTGTTGCAGCGGCGCTCGCAGCACGACGTCGCCTCCGAGCTGGGCTACCACCAGTCGAAGCTAAGCCGCTTGGAGCGCGGGCATGGCACGGAGGACATCCGTGTCCTGCGGGCTGTCGCTCTGGAACTCGGCATCCCTCTTGGGAGATTGGGACTCGCGCCAACACCATGCCCGGCCGCGTCACGTTCCGGAGGAGAGGAGATGCAACGCCGTGCCTTCCTCACCGCGAGCATCGCCGCACTCGCCGCGCCCACCGCCGAACCTGTCCCGAAGCCCGCCCGCCACGATCTCGTCCAGGCGCTCCTGCCCGTCATGAGCGCGGAGGGCACCGGCGTCGCCTTGGACCTGCCGCGTCTTGGTGAACGTATCGGCACGGCCCGCAAACTCTTCTACGCCTGCGAGTACAGCGAGCTTGAGGGGGTTCTGCCCGCTCTGATCACCGACCTCAGGGCTGCCTCCGGGGACGCGACCGACCGCGACGCCCTGTCCGCGTTATTGGCCACGGCCTACCAGACCTCGGCCAGCCTGCTCCTCAAGCAGCACGACCAAGGCAACGCCTGGCTCGCGGTCGGCCGGGCCATGGCCGAGGCCGAGCGCTCCGGCGACCCGGTGGTCCTCGCCTCCAGCATCCGTGTCCAGGCCCACGCACTGGCCCGCGAGAAGCACACCTCGCAGGCCGTCGCCCTCGTCCGGCACGCCGCCGATCAGCTCACGGGCGCGTACGACCGCCGCTCCCCGAAGCACCTCGCGGCCGTCGGCCTGCTTCTCCTGCGCGGTGCGACGGCCGCGAGCGGCGCCGGTGACCGGGCGGCCGCTGAGGACTTCCTCGCCGAGGCCGGTGAGGCGGCTCGGTACGTCGCCGTTGATCGAACCGACGCGTGGGCCAACTTCAGCCCCACCAACGTCGCGCTGCACGAGCTCAGCGCTCTGGTCGCCTTCGGCGATGCCGGCCTCGCCCTCCGGGCTGCCGGTCCGCTCCTGCGCCGCCCCATCCCGGTGCCCGAGCGCCGCGCCGCCCTCTGGGTGGAGACAGCGCGCGCCTATACCCAGCAGGAACGCCTCCCCGACGCCTACCGTGCGTTGCGTGTCGCTGAGCGCTGCGCCGCGCAGGACGTCCGTCGCCCGGCCGTGCGCGAACTGGTCGCAGACATGGCTGCCCGTGACGCCCGCCGTACGCTGCCTGAGCTGCACCACTTCCACCGCAGACTGGGAGCCATCACGTGACTGACGACCTGGCCGCTACCCCGGACGAGAGGCCGTACCTCCACGTCGTCGTGTGTGCGTGTGGCGTCGCCCCCGACGTCGGTGAGCTGATCACTGCCGCGCAGGAGCGAGGCTGGGGCGTCGGGGTCGTCGCCACCCCGCAAGCCCTCGGCTTCCTCGACACCGCAGCCGTCGAGGCGCAGACGGGCTACCCGATCCGCTCCGCCTGGCGCACCCCTGAAGAGCCCCGCCCCCTCCCACCCGCAGACGCCATCGCCGTGGCCCCGGCCAGCTTCAACACCATCAACAAATGGGCCGCGGGCAACTCCGACACCCTCGCTCTCGGCATCCTGTGCGAGGCCTATGGCATGGGCACCCCCACGGTCGCCCTGCCCTACCTCAACGCCGCGCAGGCGGCACACCCCGCCTACCGCCAGAGCCTGGACCGGCTGCGAGCGATGGATGTCCTCATCGGCTCGTACGAGCCCCACCCGCCCAAGGCGGGCGGCGGAGCGGCCCGCTTCCGGTGGCAGGAGGCCCTCGACCTGCTGGAGCCACGAATCACCTGACGGTTGGTCCACGAGGCGGCCCCAGCACAGCGACAAGGCCCCACCAGCGGGGAAACCGCAGGTGGGGGCCTTGGGCATGAGAGGAAGGCGCGGGCTTACCCGGGTCTTGTCGGAGATCTTGAAGAGCTGGGATCCTCCTGGCCGGAGCTGCTGGCACAGTGGCTGGGTGGTAGTTGGCGGTTGGTGTTTGAGCACTGCCGAGCGACCTCGGACGCCCCCCCGGGGGGGGGAGAGAGAGAGAGCCCAGCAGGCTAGCCGACATCCCGTAGAGGTTCGCTGGCCGAATAGCAGGCGTCCAGCCACTTCGCCTCGTCCCTGCCGAGGATGGTGGCCCCGCACATGGGCGTGCTCAACAACCCGCCGCCAATGCTCACGTTCTCCAGAGTCTTCTTCTGAGCGGGAGTCGCGGTGTCAGCCATCGTGGTCGTGAACCCTTTGACCGGCCTCGGCTCCCAATCAAGGTCCGAGTGAAGCAGCGTGGCTGCTGCTTCGCCCCGCTGCTGAACAAAGATCAATCGCTCCCCACTGTCGTTGACGAAGTAGGAGACGTAATCCTTGTCGCCAATGGGGAAGCCGCTCAGCTGGGCGAGCAGCATCCTTAAGTCAATACCGAAATCGGATGCCATGCCAGGGACGCTACCAACGATCACGCCCCGCCATGCACAAGTTCTTCACACTGGCTCAACGCCCCGGGTGGCGTACGTGCTCGGACGATCTACTCCAATGTGTGCGGGGCTCTGAGGGCGGCTGTGGATGATGAGTATCTGCCCCGCAACCCGCGCGGTGCGCTCGGCTTGACGCCCGTGGACGCGAAGCGGATCTTCGTCATTCGGAAGACCATGGCCGAGAGCTACCAAGCCATGGTCGCCCTGGGCGGAGGGTGTGGGCTCCGCCAGGGAGAGGTCCTCGGTGTCGCCGTTGACGTGATCGACTTCGAGGCGGACATGCCCCACGCGCTCGAAGCAGCTGAAGCTGAGTCAGAGTAAGCCGTCTTCGCCCCGCCCGAGGGCGGCGAGCTCCAGGAAGCGCCGCTCCCGGGGCCGGTCGCCGACGCCCTCTGCGCACATGAAGCTGTCCCCACGGGTCGAACTACCTTGGTGGCAGGGGGCGGCTAGATCCGCTGTGGTCAAGCGGTCGATCTTCACCAGTCGCGTGGCAGGCACGTCAGGCGGACGACGCTCAGGGGCAACGTCTGGAAGCCTGCGCTCGCTGTCGCCGGGGTGCCCCCTGTACCTGAGCGGGGCCAGCCGTACGCCGAGTCCCGAGCGAACGGCATGCACGCCCTCCGCCACCGCTACGCCTCAGTGCTCCTGGACGCGGGGGAGAACATCAAGGCGCTTGCCGAGTACCTCGGTCACTCGGACCCGGGCCTGACTCTCCGCGTGTACGCACACCTGGTGCCCTCCAGTCGAGAACGGACACGAAAGGTAATCGCTCACGCATACGAAGGTATCGAACTTTAGAGTCAGAGGCTTGAGCTTGGCACCCAGAAATTGGGCGTGCATTCCGAGCTTTAGGCTCAGGGTCTGGGCGTGTACTTGGCCTTCTGTGCTCGGAATGTAGGCGCTCGTTTGACTTTCTCTCCAGGGAGGGAAGCTAGCTAGCTAGCGGGCGAGCTAGCAAACGCGTGAAGGGCCGGGGTCGTCGCTCTGAGTGACCGAAGTGGGCGCGTTTCCGCTGTTCAGCGACTAGTACGTTTCGTTCGGACAGTGAAATGCCTACCGGCGAGGTGTCGCATTCTTCGACCTTTCTACTGTGAAAGTCGAAGGTCGCCATCCCTGCTAGCTGCGCGTTTGTCTGAGAAGTCGAGCTGTGCGAAAGTCTCACCGCACGCGAATGCCGCCCCACGCCCGGGGCGGCATTCGTTTCCATTTCCGCACCCGGAAACCGCTTGATCAATAACCTGATACGGAAGGAGGCCATATGGTCCCACGCACAGGTGTCACCGTCGACATCTGCCCACGCGACCTGCCGATCGCGCTCATCGGCGCCGGAGGAGGTGCGCTCGCCCTCTGGGCGCAGGCTCCGGTCGAGATCGCCATCCCTGTGGCACTGCTGATCGTGCTCGACGTCCGGGTCCGGCGCATGCGCCGGAGCGCCTGACGGCCCAGCGACGGCCCCAGCGCAGCAGCAAGGCCCCCACCGGCGGGGAAACCGCAGGTGGGGGCCTTGAATGCGTGGGCTTACTTCTTCTTGCCCTGGGTCTGGCGGGCCCGTTTTCGGCCCCTGGTCAGGAGGATGCACGCCGCGACTGACCTGCGGTCGGGCGGTCGTTGGTGGTCGTTGTTGGAGTCTCAGCTCAAGCTGCACGCCTTCCCCCGCATCGGGTCGCGTCAGCTCGGGTCGTTTCAGCCGAGCCACATCCGCGAGTTCGTGACACAACTCGAAGAGACCGGCATGTCTGGCTCGTACGCCCGCTTCATCTTCTCCAACGTCCGCGCCGTGCTCTCCGCCGCCGTGGAGGACGGATGCCTACGCCGGAACCCCTGCAACTCGCGCACGGTGACCCCGCCGGCCATGGGCACGCGCCGCGTCGTCCCATGGGAGCCTGAGCGTGTCTTCGCCGTGCGCGCCGCCATGGTCGAGCGCTTCCGGCCCATGGTCGACGTGGGCGCCGGATGCGGCCTGCGGCAAGGGGAAATCCTGGGGTTGTCCGTCGATAACATCGACTTCGACAGCGGCATCGTGCACGTGGTGCAGCAACTCAAGCTGAGCCTGAGCAAGGCCGTGTTCGCGCCCCCGAAGGGCGGCAAGCTCCGCGACGTGCCTCTGCCCGACCCCGTGGCGGAGGCACTACAGGAGCACATCAAGCGGTTCCCGCCCGTGGAAATCAAGCTCCCGTGGATGCGAGCGAACGGCCAGCCGGTGACCCGGCGGCTCATCTTCACGGGCCCCAACGGCGGGCACATCTGGCGCACGTCGCTGAACGAAGACCACTGGAAGCCCGCGCTCGCCAAGGCAGGCGTCATCCCGAAGGCCAAGAGCCGCGAGCACGCCGCCGCCCGCGAGCACGGCATGCACGCGCTTCGGCACTTCTACGCGTCCGTGCTCCTAGACGCTGGGGAGAGCATCAAGGCCCTCGCTGAGTACCTCGGCCACTCGGACCCAGGGCTAACGCTGAAGGTGTACGCGCACCTCATGCCGAGCAGCCGGGAGCGGGCCCGGAAGGCTCTCGGGCAGGCTCTTCGGCCGCAAGAGCCGGGGCACTAAGGCCCACAGGGTCAAGGCCTGAAAACGCCTCCGACCTGCGTCATAAACGCAGCTCGGAGGCTAGCTAATAGCCCTCAGTGGGCGGTGACAGGTCAGTCGTGTCAAGCGCCGATAGGCTTGCAACGTTTCGAACCCATCCGGTTTGAGGGTACCAATACACGTAGATCGCGTCGGCGTCAGGATCATCGGCAAGAAGTTCCGACATTTGATCGATGAAGTCCTGGAGTGCTTCCTCGGAGATGTCGCCAGGGACCTTGACTTGAACCCGCCCGTCAGTCGTAAGGAGCTTCAGGGTGTATTCTGGCGAATCGAACTCCATGCCTGCTTCTCGCCGGAACGTGTCTCTGACGTACTGATACGCCGCCTCGCCTGCCTTTGTAGCGAGCGCCTGCAAAAAAGGGGCGCCAAGCATCGCTGCGAGGGTGGAGGCAACCCAAAGCGCGACGTCCGGGTCACCTTTGGGTGGGTGGTAGGTGCGATAAATGACAGGGAAAGCGCAGCACCAGTATCCGGTCTCGGGATCTGTAGAGGTCCAAACTTCGCGATCGGGATAGTGGTCCCGGACCACGTTCTGCCAGGGCTTCATTCCGCCCACGTACGCATGCTCTGGAACATGGCACAGCGTGGTTTCTTCGTTGGCACTATCGTTCATTGGCACCCCCAGTAGTTAGCGCCGCACTTCGAGCAGTTCAGTACGGGAAGGCTCAACACCTTGCCGCTGTTGCTCGATCAACGCTCCCATCCGCTCGCGACGGGTCTATGCCTGGGCGCCTGTCTCGTCTCCAATCCTGGCCCAGACCTTAGCGAACTGAACTGCACCTACCAGCAGCACAGCAACATCGAGCGTAGATACGATTGCTGCATAGTCGTTGCTCATCGCCCAAGCCACAGATCCCCCACTCACCGTTGGTCGACACCCCCAGTGGTAGCGGATGAGGCCGCCGTCCGTCCGGTTTTCCATAAACGCGGCAGGCGAGCGCTCCGGCCGTGGGCCGGCGGACCCGAGGTTCCAGAGAGGTCCCGGACCGTAAATATGCCCCCGACCCCGCGCCATTCGCGCAGGTCGGGGGCATGATCACAGAGGCTACTTCTTCTTGCCCTGGTTCTTCACGGCCTCGATCGCGGCCTTCGCGGCCTCCGGGTCGAGGTACGTGCCGCCCGGGTTGAGGGGCTTGAAGGCGGCGTCCAGGTCGTAGGCGAGCGGGATGCCGGTGGGGATGTTCAGGCCCGCGATGTCGGCGTCGGAGATGCCGTCGAGGTGCTTGACCAGGGCGCGGAGGCTGTTGCCGTGGGCGGCGACCAGGACGGTGCGGCCGGCCAGGAGGTCGGGGACGATGCCGTCGTACCAGTAGGGGAGCATGCGGACGACGACGTCCTTCAGGCACTCCGTGCGGGGGCGCAGCTCCGGCGGGATGGAGGCGTAGCGCGGGTCGCCCGACTGGGAGAACTCGGTGCCGTCCTCGAGGGCGGGCGGCGGGGTGTCGTACGAGCGGCGCCAGAGCATGAACTGCTCCTCGCCGAACTCGGCCAGGGTCTGGGCCTTGTCCTTGCCCTGGAGGGCACCGTAGTGGCGCTCGTTCAGACGCCAGCTGCGGTGGACCGGGATCCAGTGGCGGTCCGCGGACTCCAGCGCGAGCTGGGCCGTGCGGATGGCGCGCTTCTGGAGCGACGTGTGGACCACGTCGGGCAGCAGGCCCGCGTCCTTGAGCAGCTCGCCGCCGCGGACCGCCTCCTTCTCGCCCTTCTCGTTGAGGTTGACGTCCACCCAGCCGGTGAACAGGTTCTTCGCGTTCCATTCGCTCTCGCCGTGGCGGAGGAGGATCAGCTTGTACGGTGCGTCGGCCATGCCCACGAGCGTAATGGAACTCCCGAGGGGGCCGCGTCCCGGTGCGATTGACGCTACCTGTCAAATGAGTAGTCCGGAGGGACCGCGGTTGCGTAATTTGTGATCGCCGTTCCCGACACTTACATGCCCTGGCCGCCCCGGCGGCCGGGCCCGCACCGCCCCGGGGGATCCTCGTGCCGCTCACCGCCGCAAGACGCGCCGTCAAGGAATCCGTGTCGGGGCTGCCACCCGCGTTCTGGTGGCTGTGGACCAGCACCCTGGTGAACCGCCTGGGCGCGTTCGTGTCCACGTTCCTGGCGATCTACCTGACCCTGGAGCAGGGCTACTCGGCCACGTACGCGGGGCTCGTCGCGGCCCTGCACGGGCTCGGCGGAGTGGTCTCGTCGCTCGGCGCGGGCGTCCTGACCGACCGGCTCGGGCGGCGGCCCACGCTGCTCATCGCGCAGACGTCCACGGGCCTGTCCGTGGCGCTGCTCGGATTCATGACCCACCCGGTGGCCATCGCGGCGGTGGCCTTCCTCGTGGGCATGGCGAGCAACGCATCGCGGCCCGCCGTGCAGGCGATGATGGCCGACATCGTCCGGCCCGAGGACCGCGTCCGCGCCTTCTCGCTCAACTTCTGGGCCATCAACCTCGGCTTCGCCATCTCCTCGGCGGCCGCGGGCTTCATCGCCTCGTACAGCTACCTCGCGGGCTTCCTCCTGGAGGCCGCGATGACGCTGGCGTGCGCGGCCGTCATCTTCGTGAAGCTGCCGGAGTCGCGGCCCGCGCCCGTCGAGGGGGCGGCGGGCGACGAGCCGGAGGCCGGGCTCGGCACGGTGCTGCGCGACGGGCGCTTCATGGGCGTCGTCGGGCTCTCCTTCCTGGTCGCGCTGATCTTCCAGCAGGCGTACGTGGGACTGCCGGTGGCGATGGGCGAGGCGGGCTTCAAGCCGAGCGACTACGGCATCGCGATCGCCTTCAACGGCGTCATGATCGTGCTCCTGCAGATCCCGGTGACGCGGTTCATCGAACACCGGGACCCGCAGCGCCTCCTGGTGATCTCCTCACTCGTGGCGGGGTACGGCTTCGGCCTCACGGCCTTCGCCGGCTCGGTCGGCCTCATCACCCTCACCGTGTGCCTGTGGACGCTCGCCGAGATCGTCAACGCCCCCACCCAGACGGGCCTGGTCGTCCGCCTCTCACCGACGCACGCGCGCGGCCGCTACCAGGGCATGTACACCATGTCCTGGGCGGTCGCGGCGCTCGCGGCACCGCTGATCTCCGGCTCCGTCATCGACCGCCTGGGCGCGGACTGGCTGTGGGGCTTCTGCGCGGTCGTGGGCACGGTCGCGGCCCTCGGGTACTGGGGCCTCATGCGCAACCTCCCGGAGCCGGTGGCGTACGAGAGCGAGGCGCGGCCCGGCACCGGAACTGGCACTGGCACCGACACCGGCACGGAGAAGTCGGGGACGGCGGAGAAGGCTGACGCCACCGGCTGACGCCACCGGGTGGCCATCCCGGGTGGCCACCGGGTGCGGCCACCGGCTGAAAGCCCCCGGCCCGGCCGCTACCGTGAGATCAGCGCCGGGACCGTCCAGGGACCCCAGGGAGAGTGACCCGACCATGGCCGAACCACTGAAGACCTTCATCGGCGGCGAGGAGGTCGAGGTGCCCAACACCATCCCGGACATCCGCGCCGCCCTCCCCGAGGACAGGCGCGAGGACTTCGACCGGGCCATCAACGGCGCGGGGGTCGACGAGATCCACTCGGTGATGCGGCACTGGATGCTGGAGGCCGTGCCCGACCCCGAGGCCGAGGCGGTCCTCGACCGCCTCGCGGCCGACGAGGCCGAGAGGCGGAGCATCGCGTGAGCCGTCACCGGAGCCGGAGCTACCGCATCACCTACGCGCCGCCCGCCGACGACACCCTCGCCAAGATGGGCGACGCCGACCAGTTCCGGGCGGCCATGGAGCGCACCCTCGGCCGCGACCCGTACGGGCACGGCTCGGCGGCCGTCGACCAGGAGCGGGACCGCAGGGAGGCCACGGTCGGCGGCGCGATCGTCCTCTACTACGTGTCGGGTTCGGTCCTGACGGTCACCGTCGTCCGCCTCGTCCCCTTCAGCTGAGCCGCCGATTCCGGGCACCGGGGCGGCCGGGGCTCAGTGCTCCAGGGCGCGCTGGGCCTCGTACAGGTTCCGCGGCCGTACGGCGCCGGGCGAACCGTACGCCTCGATGCGGGAGTTGAGCTCCCCCGAGAAGTCCGGCACGTCGATCTGGTCGAACTCCCGGACGCGGGAGATGCCGACCGTGGCGCTGTACGGCGCGATGCCGTCGATCCTGACCAGTCCGGCGCGCTGGTTGGTGACGGTGACGTTCCAGTGGGTGAACCGAGCTCCGTAGAGGGGCCCGGCGCTGGCGTCGCCGCCGTGCCGCCCGTCGTTGGTGACGACGATCTCCGTGCGGACGTTCGCGAACGGCATGCCCCGGTGGGTGTCGAAGGTGCCCGTCTCCATGTGGCCGCGCGACCAGACGTTGTACGAGGACAGGCCCTCCACATTGATGCCGTGCAGCTGCGTCCCCGCGGGCGCGGGCACGGTCCGCCGCTCGACGCGGAAGTCCTCGATCAGGTTGTCGTGGGAGCCCTCGCGGCAGAAGTACGGGTGGTGCGCGCCGCGCCCGCCGACGGAGGTGCGGCGCAGGGTGCAGGCGGACGCGGCGACGAGCCCGAAGCCGTTGTCCACGTGGCGCACGCGCACGTCGTCGGCCCAGCAGTCGTACGCGCACTGGAAGGTGACGCCGTTGAACCCCTTGTCGAGGAGGTGCGGCGACTGCGGTGTCCGAACGGCCTCCAGGGTGAGCCCCTCGACGCCGGAGCCGGTGAGCGCGGTGACGTGGGTGGTCAGGAGCGGCTCCCACTCGGGCCGCACGTCGAGCGGGAGCGGCCGCTCGAAGGTGACCTCGCGCCCCCGCACCCCGGTGACCCGTACGGGCCACTCGTAGGGGACGTACGACGTCAGCTTCGTCTTGTCGTCCCAGACGTACGCCTCCGGGCCGGGGCCGCCGCCCGCCATGTGCTCCAGGAGGGTGTGGTCGCGGTCGTCGGCGAGGCGGAGCAGGACGAGGTCGCCGGGGCGCACGCGCGCGGGGTCCGCGACGCGGACGGACCGGTCGCCGCGGCGGGCGGGGGAGACGGCGGTGAGGGCGCGCCACTCGTCCCGCGCGTTTCCGGTCCACCCCTCGAACGGCCACCGCCCGGCCTTGATCGCCCCGACGAGGGAGTCCCAGCGCTGTCGCGGGCACAGCCAGACGAGCCCGCCGGCCCAGGACCAGCTGGACTTGTCCCCGCCGTAGCGGCTGCCGTAGGGGCCGATCAGCTCGGTGAGGTGGCGGGTGGCGACGAGCGTGGTGCGGCCGCTGCCCGCGCCGCGCAGGACGACGCCGTCGTGGGCGATCCGGATGACGTCGTCGATCCGGTACGTGCCGGGTTCGAGCTGGACCGTGCCCCCGCCGGCCTCTCCGGCGGCGGCGAGGGCGCGGTTGATCGCGGGCGCGGCGTCCGCGCCCGCGCCGGGCCGGGCGCCGTGGTGGCGGACGGGGAAGACGGTGCGCGGGCGGTGGAAGCGCCGGGCGCCGCCCCGGCATCCGGCGCGGCCCACGTAGGGGATCTGCGGGTGGGCGTACGGATTCCCGGTGAACTCCCGCCACAGCTCGGCAGGACGGGGGGCCGTCGCCGCCGCGGGCCCCGTCGCGGCGGCGGCCGCGACGGCGACGGCCCCTCCCAGGACGCCGCGTCTGCTGAGGTCGGCCATGGCGCCACACCCTCTCGTCCGGTCCATCTTCATCAACGTCTAGGTACGTGAACGGCGTTCATGTCTGCGTTGGGCGGGAGCATGCCACGGCGCGCCACCGCGCGGGAAGCCCTCGGTACGGCTCAGATGCGTGAACGAGCCCTACCGAGGGCCCACTTCACTTCCGGGCCCGTCGGGCCCGCCGGAGCACGGGCAGCACGGCGATCTCCAGAAGGATCGCCGACACCGCGACCTTGGCCAGTTCCTCACTGAGCAGGAAGTGGATCAGCCAGAGGACGACGTGCTCCCACGCGAAGAGGAGCAGCCACATGCAGCCGTGCCCGAAGGGCGTGAGGCCGTATTCGTAGAAGTGGAGGACGAGCCACAGCGTGCCGCGAGCTGTGCCGGTGCCGAGGAAGGTGAAGAAGTGGCCGACGGGAGTGAGGGCGTAGTCGTAGAAGTGGAGGACGAGCCACAGGAATCCGTGCGCTGTCTGTGTGCCGAGGAAGGCGAAGAAGTGCCCGGTGGGGGCGAGGGCGTAGTCGTAGCAGAGGGAGACGAGCCACATGAACCCGTGAGCTGCCTCCGTGGCGGTCCTGACGAAGAACTGACCTGTGTCGCGCAGCATGCCCATGATGCCTCTGGAGTGGACGCGGCTAGACCGAGTGAGCTCTCAACGACCTGTCGGACCCCGGAGTGCCCGATGAATTCCAGCCTCCGGAATGCGTCATGACGACATGTCACATGTCATTCCACGCGTCTCACGCGCCCCTGTGCGCGCGGGCGCGTACGTGAATCCGTACGCAGAAAAGAGGGGGCTCCACGCGCGCGTGGAGCCC
Organism: Streptomyces sp. NRRL B-1347; assembly: GCF_000720325.1. Lineage (GTDB taxonomy): Bacteria > Actinomycetota > Actinomycetes > Streptomycetales > Streptomycetaceae > Streptomyces. The sequence continues at coordinate 59,037 of NZ_JOJM01000034.1, read as the reverse complement.
CCTCCTCTGGGTCAGCGTGTGAAGTACAGGTACTTCCACGCCCCGTGCGTCGTCGTGTTCACGTTGTCGCCCGACGTGCCGTTGACGTACGAGGAGCGCAGCCGTAGGCGGATGCCCGCCTGGCCGGGGGCGTCCAGGGTGACGGGGGACGTGCCGTCGGGGTTCAGCTTGAAGTACGCGGAGGCGCCCTCGTGCCAGCGGCCGTCCGCATGCACCTGGAGCTCCAGACGCTGCTTGCGGCCCTTGTAGTACGTCATCTTCGTCGTGTGGCGCGGCCCTGTGTTCTTGTGGAAGTAGTAGTACTTCCGCGAGCCGATCGTGCCGGTCCGGTAGTGCCTGGCCAGGGTCGTGGAGACCTTGACGCGGGCGTACGCCGTGGACTTCGCGGTCGCCGCCTTCGTGCGGGAGTCGCCCGCGTAGCGCGCCGTGACCACCGTGTCGCGCTTCAGGTCCACGGTCGCGGACACGTTGCCGTCCGCGTCGGCCTCGGCCTTCTTCACGAGCGCTTTCGGCTGGTCCGTGCCGTACGGGTCGGCCCAGATCTCGACCGTCCGGTTCTTGTGCGTCGTGCCGAGGCGGGCCGTGAACGTCACGTCCGTGCCGTGGTCGTGGACCTTGCCGTCGCCGTCCAGGGTGAGCGTCGCCGCGTCGCGCGAGACGTCCACCGAGGCGCTCGCTCGGGCCGCGGCGTGCGTGCCGTCGCCCGCGTACGCGACCTCGTACGTCACCTCGCCGCCCTCGTCGGGGGTGTCCTCGAAGGAGAAGGTGCCGTCCGCGGCGGTCCGCACCGGCGGCAGCGCGACATCCGGCCTGACCGAGTCGTCCCGCGTGACGGTCAGGGCCGTCCCGGCCGGCAGCGGCGCCGCCGCCGAGAGCTTGCCGGTGACCGTGAGCGGCTTGCCGCGCTGCGCCTTCGCGGGCGCGGAAAGGGTCAGCTCGGGCAGCGACCTGCCGGGCTCCACGAAGGCGCGGAAGGTGTACGTGCCGCGGGAGTTCACCGACACCGCGACGAGGCGGCTGCCGTCCGGCGCCCAGGCGAGCGCGGCGGGCACCAGCTCGTCGCCGCCGCTGGTGTCACCGGTGTTCGGGAAGTCGTACTCGCGCACCGGAGTCGTCGCGCCCGGCCGGTAGACGTGCACGTCAGGGGCGTACGCGGACATGCTGCCGCCCGCGACCGTGCCGTCGGGCGCGATCGCGACGGCGTTCGGATACGGGTCCGTGGGGTAGCGCGCGACCTTGCCGAGGTCCTTGGTGGAGTACGCGGGGAACGCGTACCCGTGGCCGTCGTCCCAGGTCGTCAGGACCTGCTCGCCGTCGGGCGTCAGGTCCAGCTGCTTGAAGTCGCCGGTGACGTTCTTGGTGGCGCGCAGGGCGGGGGCGCCGCCGCCGAGGTCGTACACCGCCACGTCCGCCCAGGAGTTGCCCTGCTCCCCGGCGGCCAGGACGTCGGGAACGGCCGGGTCCGTGCCGAGCAGCGGCACGCCGTCCCAGGTCACGCCGGTGCCCTGGGCGAGCTTCACGACGGGCTCTGAGCCGGAGACGTCCAGCGAGCCGATGCCGCCCTTGTAGCCGAACCAGAGCTTGCCGCCCGCCGCCTCCAGGGTGGCGGGACCGTCCGCGCCGCCGAGGTCGTAGCTCGCGGTCCGCGCGTACGTCGTGGTGTCCACGGACACGATCCGGCCGGTGCCCGCGACCGCCGCGTGCACCTGGCCGGAGTCCGGTGCCACCGCGAGGCCGCCGACGCCCGGCAGGCCGTCGACGGTGGCCTCGTGCTCGCCGGTGTAGTCCGTGACGACGATCTTGCCGCCGGTCGGGTCGGAGACGTAGACGCGCTGGTGCTCGCCGTCCACGACGACGTCGCCGACCGAGGAGACGGGCAGGGCCTCGGCCGAGTCCGCCGCGGCCGGGGCCGCCGTACCCGCGACGAGCGCCGCGGAGCTGAAGATGACCGCGAGTGCCGTCGCGGTCGAGAGGGTGCGCGTGCGCACGGTGATTGTGACCCCCCACAGGAAACACGAGAACGGCCCTGGGCCTGGTGCCCGGGCCGGTAACCCCCCGTTGCACAGCGCAGATTAGGCCATGTCTATGACAAGGGTGGAGGGGGTTGCACGGGAGGCGGCGGCCGGCGCTCGTGGGGCTTGGCGCGCGCATGTGCGCCGTTGACGCGCCCCGTTGCCGGCTGCATGGAATGGATAGCAGGCAGTACGCCTCACGCCTTCGAGGAGGAGACCATGGCCGAATCCCCCGAGCGCGACACCTGTACGAACGGTTGCCAGTGCGGTTCCGGCTGCAGCTGCGGCTGCCAGTCCGGCGGGCCTTGCCAGTGCGGCGGCGGCTGCGGCTGACGCTCCACCGCCCTGCCAGGGGTGGGCGCCGGGCCCAACGCCCAGCGCCCACCCCCTCGCCTTGCCGCGCCCTCCCGGCCGGGGAGGGGTGCCGCCAGGGGTCAGGCCCCCTCCACCGGCGTGTTGCCCGGCTGGAGCTCGTCCGCGTGCTCGCCGGTCACCAGGTACACGACCCGCTTCGCCACCGACACCGCGTGGTCCGCGAACCGCTCGTAGTAGCGGCCGAGCAGCGTCACGTCGACCGCGGTCTCGATGCCGTGCTTCCAGCGGTCGTCCATCAGGTGCTGGAAGAGCGTGCGGTGCAGCAGGTCCATCTCGTCGTCGTCCTGTTCCAGCTGGAGCGCCAGGTCGACGTCCTTGGTGATGATGACCTCCGCCGCCTTCGCCATCAGGCGCTGCGCGAGCTGGCCCATCTCCAGGATGGTCGCGTGCAGGTCGCGCGGCACCGCCGACTCCGGGAAGCGCAGCCGGGCCAGCTTGGCCACGTGCTGGGCGAGGTCGCCGGAGCGCTCCAGGTCGGCGCTCATGCGCAGCGAGGTCACGACGATGCGCAGATCGGTGGCGACCGGCTGCTGGCGGGCCAGCAGGGCTATCGCGCGGGCCTCCAGCTCGTGCTGGAGGTCGTCGACCTTCTGGTCGGCGGCGATCACGCTCTCCGCCAGCTTCAGATCCGCGTCGAGCATGGCCGTGGTGGCGCGCCCGATCGCCGACCCGACGAGACGGGCCATCTCGACCAGTCCCTCGCCGATCGAGTCAAGTTCCTCGTGGTACGCGTCACGCATCTGGCTGTCCCTCTCTCGTACGTCACAGGGGCTGGCCCCTACGTCATCAGGGGTTCTCCCCTACGCTCCCACGGTGTGGTGCGGACGCGTCCGTTACCGGCATCACAAGTGAATCGCCCCTGTCGTCCAGGTGAACGGTGGGCGACGCCCCCTCGATGCCGGAATCAGCCGCTCCGCCGACCCGGCCACCCAAAATGAACCACCACTGTCCCCTCGGTGAACTCTGAGCGACGACTGTTCGAGGGGCCACTCGGATGGCTGTGGCTGGTGCTCCGACCCCGCATAACCTGGAGGCATGGACGTGAACGCGGCGGTCGCCGCAGCGGCAGCGATCGCCGGGGTGTGCACCGGCGTCATCGCCATGCTGGCGTTTCGCTGGAGCGAACGCGACCAGAAACGCCCCACCAGGACCTCCCTGCACACCGACCCGGTACTGCCACCGGGCGTCGACACGGTGCTCTCTGTGCTGCGCTCCTCCGCCGTCGTCCTGGACGAGGCGGACAGCGTGGTCAAGGCCAGTTCGGCCGCGTACGCGCTCGGTCTCGTGCGCGGCGGGAAGCTGGCCGTCGAGCCGATGCTCCAGATGGCCCGGGACACCCGGCGCGACGGCGAGATACGACAGGTCGAGCTGGACCTGCCGCGCCGCGGCACCGGCAGGGGCGACGCCCTCGCGGTCTCCGCACGCGTGGCCCCGCTCGGCTCCCGGCTCGTCCTGCTGCTCGTCGAGGACCTCACCGAGGCCCGCCGCATCGAGGCGGTGCGCCGCGACTTCGTGGCGAACGTGAGCCATGAGCTGAAGACCCCGGTGGGCGCCCTCAGCCTGCTCTCCGAGGCCGTCATGGACGCCGCGGACGACCCCGAGGCCGTCGAGCGCTTCGCAGGCCGGATGCAGAACGAGGCGACCCGCCTGACCAACCTCGTGCAGGAGCTGATCGACCTCTCCCGGGTGCAGAACGACGACCCCCTGGAGGACGCCGAGCCCGTCCGCGTGGACGAGCTCGTCGCCGAGGCCATCGACCGCTGCCGCCACCAGGCGGGCACGAAGCAGATCACGATGGCCGCCGGAGGCACCGCCGACCTGCACGTCTGGGGCAACCGCGGCCAGCTCGCCGCGGCCCTCGGAAACCTCGTCGAGAACGCCGTGAACTACTCACCGGCCCGCACGCGCGTGGGGATAGCCGCCCGGCGGGTCAACGCCCCCGGCGGGGACCTCATCGAGGTCGCGGTCACGGACCAGGGCATCGGCATCTCGGACAAGGACAAGGAGCGCATCTTCGAGCGCTTCTACCGCGTCGACCCGGCCCGCTCCCGCGCCACTGGCGGCACGGGACTCGGCCTCGCCATCGTCAAGCACGTGGCGGCCTCGCACGGCGGTGAGGTGACCGTGTGGAGCTCGGAGGGACAGGGCTCCACCTTCACCCTGCGCGTGCCCGAGGCGCGCGCGACCCGCGACCGCGGAGCCGGGCACGGCCTCGGCCACGAGGGCGCACACCAGGGCGCCAGGCCCGACGACACAACCGCATACGAACCCATTCCTGCCGCCCCGGAGGTCCTTCCGTGACCCGAGTGCTCGTCGTCGAGGACGAGGAATCCTTCAGCGACGCCCTGTCGTACATGCTCCGCAAGGAGGGCTTCGAGGTCGCGATCGCGGCCACCGGCCCGGACGGACTCGACGAATTCGAGCGCAACGGCGCCGACCTCGTCCTGCTCGACCTGATGCTGCCGGGCCTGCCCGGCACGGAGGTCTGCCGTCAGCTGCGCAGCCGCTCCAACGTCCCGGTGATCATGGTCACCGCCAAGGACAGCGAGATCGACAAGGTCGTCGGGCTCGAAATAGGAGCCGATGACTACGTCACCAAGCCCTTCTCGTCGCGCGAGCTGGTGGCCCGCATCCGCGCCGTCCTGCGCCGCCGCGGCGAGCCGGAGGAGGTCACCCCGCAGGCCCTGGAGGCGGGCCCGGTCCGCATGGACGTCGACCGGCACGTGGTCACGGTCTCCGGCTCCAAGGTCGACCTGCCCCTCAAGGAGTTCGACCTCCTGGAGATGCTGCTGCGCAACGCGGGCCGTGTCCTGACCCGCATGCAGCTCATCGACCGCGTCTGGGGCGCGGACTACGTGGGCGACACCAAGACGCTCGACGTCCACGTCAAGCGCCTGCGCGCCAAGATCGAGCCGGACCCCGGCGCCCCCCGCTACCTGGTGACGGTACGAGGCCTGGGCTACAAGTTCGAGCCGTAAACCGCCCCACCGCCCCAAGGGGACACCGCCCCGAACAGGCAGCGCCCCGAAGGGGCGCGGGGCTGTATCAATGTGCGGCTCCGCCGCGTGGGCGCGACCAGCCCAAGGCGGCCCGCAGGCCACAACGCACAGAGATACGTGGAAGGGCGGGAACCCTGACAGGGTTCCCGCCCTTCCACGTACTACGTCCTGGCGTCAGTGCCCAGCGGCCTCGTGCGCGGCCCCCGCGTCGGCGTCCGCCCCGTTCGCCGGAGCCTCGGCCTCACCCGCCGGAGCCCCGGAGGCCCCCGAGGCGCCCTCGGACGGCTTGCCCGACGGAGACCCCGAGGCCCCCTCGGAGGGCTTGCCGGACGGCTTCCCGGAAGGCTGACCGGAGGGCTTCCCGGAAGGGGAGCCGGACGGCTTGGCGTCCGGCGCCTTCGGGAGCTCGGTCGGCCCCCACTTCTCGAAGTAGCTCTCGGCCGGTACGACGAACGTCTTCAGCTTGACGTCACCGGTCTTGCTGAAGCCGAAGGTGACGGGCTGCGCGTTGCCGTCCTCGACGGCCTCGCGGCTGCTCGGCAGGACGGCGGACGCGTTGTCCTTGCCGCCGATGACGACGGAGCCGCCGGCCGGGATGACCAGGCCGCCGCCCTTGCCCTTCTTGCCCGGGCGGTCGCCCTTGGCGGGGCCCAGGGCGGCCTTCTTGCCGGTGCCGTCGACCGTGATCGACTGCAGGACCTGGTCGGTGCGGCCGTTGTTGAAGACGGTCGCGGCGACCACGGCGGGGCCCGTCGACTCGCGGTCCGGCTGCGTGATGATCATGGCGTTCTGGATCTTGATGTCGCCGACGGCGGTCGCCGCGTTGTCCGGCTTGATCTCGATCGTCTGGGCGTTGTTTCCAGCACCGCATGCGGTGAGCGAGGCGAGCGAGATCGCGAGGGCGGTGGCGGCGATGGCGCCGCGTCGAAGGCTGCGGCTCACGGCGGCGGCAACTCCTTGAACGTGGGCGATACAAGAGGGCTGGTTGCCCTAAGGGTGTGTCAGCGGGCTTAGGTTACCGAGCCGTTCCCGCGCCGCCACACCCGACCCGCCCCCTGGGAGCTACGAGCCTCCGGCGACCCTGGGACCCCTTGCTTCCCATTGGCCTCACGTTTCAGCATTCGTATAACCGCGTCAGTGGTGTCTCCGGGATTTCCCGTAAGGAATGCGCGGCGGGCCGGAAATTGATCAGTGGGTGGATCACCGGGGCAACGGCAAGCGCATCGGAGCGCGGTTCCGGCGCATCGGCGCCCGCGCTTCTTGATCAATTCCGGATTCGCTCCCGCGCGGCCCGCACTTCGCCGCTCACCGGCGGACGTACACGTGTCCCCGGTCACCGAACGGAGTAGCGGAAGTTCACCTGGGGGAACCCGGCAAACCGGGACGTTCGTCCCCTTGGGGCGCTCTCGCGGAGTGTGTAACGTGGGCGTTTCACCGTCGCCGGAGAGCGGCTCCGACCTGCGAATACCCCCTTCCGCACCCGGTCCGCAGCACGTTCCTGTTGCTGTTGTCAAGCCCCGAGATATGCCCTGACCTGCGAAAACGCCATTCAGAAGACGCCGTATCCGTGTTACCCTGGATAGCCACGGAAGGGGTACCTGTCACATGACGTTCAAGGTTGGCGACACCGTGGTCTATCCCCATCACGGGGCCGCGCTGATCGAGGCCATCGAAACTCGTCAGATCAAAGGCGTGGACAAGACCTACTTGGTGCTGAAGGTCGCCCAGGGCGACTTGACGGTACGTGTGCCAGCGGACAACGCGGAGTTCGTCGGTGTGCGTGATGTGGTCGGCCAGGACGGCCTGGACCGGGTCTTCGAAGTACTGCGCGCGCCGTACGCCGAAGAGCCCACGAACTGGTCGCGTCGCTACAAGGCAAATCTCGAGAAGCTCGCCTCCGGCGACGTCATCAAGGTCGCGGAAGTCGTCCGTGACCTGTGGCGCCGGGAGCGTGAGCGCGGACTGTCCGCCGGTGAGAAGCGCATGCTCGCCAAGGCCCGTCAGATCCTGGTGAGCGAGCTCGCCCTCGCGGAGAACACGAACGAGGACAAGGCCGAGGCCCTGCTCGACGAGGTCCTCGCGTCCTGACGACCGAAGCCGTCGCTCCGGCGCGGGCGGATACCGTGCCCCACGTGGGCCCGCGTCCGGAATGGCCGCGTCCGGAATGATTCCGGGATGAAGGAACTGCCGCAGTGCCCGCCGACCCCTGAGGGTGTCGCCGGGCACTGCGGCATGTTCGTACCCGAAAGGCGCTCGGGATCCGGGGCCCGGCCGTGTCCCGCCGTCCCCCGGACTTCACCGGCGGTTGGTGGGCAAGGAAAGATCCCCCGGTACTTTGGCGTGCCGGGCTCGGGCAGCTGGCTCGACCAGATGTCACGGAAGGGTCCGGTCAAGGCGTCGCGCCCGGCACGGTGTGGCCATACCCATGTCGGCCGAGCGCACAAACCTGAACGGAACCGATGTCTGACGTAACCTCTCGCACCGCGGCCGTGATCCCCGCCGCGGGCCGCGGCGTACGCCTCGGCCCCGGTGCGCCCAAGGCCCTGCGCGCCCTCAACGGCACGCCGATGCTCGTCCACGCCGTACGCGCCCTGGCCGCCTCGCGCGCCGTCTCGCTCGTCGTGGTCGTCGCCCCGCCGGACGGCGCCACCGAGGTCAAGACGCTGCTCGCCGACCACGCGCTGCCCGAGCGCACCGACGTCGTCGTCGTGCCCGGCGGCGCCACCCGGCAGGAGTCGGTGAAGCTCGGCCTCGACGCCCTGCCGCCGGACGTCGGCATCGTCCTCGTGCACGACGCGGCCCGCCCGCTCGTGCCCGTCGACACCGTCGACGGCGTCATCGAGGCCGTCCGCGACGGCGCGCCCGCCGTCGTGCCCGCGCTGCCGCTCGCCGACACCGTCAAGGAGGTCGAGCCCGGTGCGCCGGGGGAGCCCGAGCCGGTCGTCGCCACGCCGGAGCGCGCGCGGCTGCGCGCCGTGCAGACCCCCCAGGGCTTCGACCGCGCCACCCTGGTCCGCGCCCACGAGGCCGACGTCGTCGGCGAGGGCGCCACGGACGACGCCGGGCTCGTCGAGCGGCTCGGCGAGCCGGTCGTGCTCGTCCCCGGCCACGAGGAGGCGTTCAAGGTGACCCGCCCCCTCGACCTGGTCCTCGCCGAGGCCGTACTCGCCCGCAGGAGGGCCAACGATGGCTTCTGAACCGCTCCCGTACCCGCTGCCGCAGGTCGGCGTCGGCACCGACATCCACGCCTTCGAGGACGGCCGCGAGCTGTGGTGCGCCGGGCTCAAGTGGGAGGGCGAGGGCCCCGGGCTCGCCGGGCACTCCGACGCGGACGTCGTCGCGCACGCGGCGTGCAACGCGCTGTTCTCCGCCGCCGGGCTCGGTGACCTCGGCGCCCACTTCGGCACCGGCAGGCCCGAGTGGGCCGGGGCGTCGGGGCTCACGCTGCTCACCGAGGCCGCGCGGATCGTCCGCGAGGCCGGGTTCACCATCGGCAACGTCTCCGTTCAGGTGATCGGAGACCGGCCGAAGATCGGCAAGCGCCGCGAGGAGGCCCAGAAGGTCCTCTCGGACGCGGTGGGCGCCCCGGTCTCCGTCTCCGGCGCCACCACGGACGGCCTGGGCTTCCCCGGCCGCGGCGACGGGCTCGTCGGCATCGCGACGGCACTGGTGGTCCGTACGGGCTGAGAGAGGGCCGAAACCCGCCCCGCCCCGTGGTGCGGAACCGCGGGATCCGATAGGGGTACGACTCGTCCAGCGATCAACCAGGCCGAGGAGTGAAGCCATGTCCGCCGCACTGTCCGACGACCTCAAGTCCCTGCTCGACACGCCCGTCTTCGTCACCGTCGCCACCATCCAGCCCGACGGCAGCCCGCAGCTCTCACCGGTCTGGGTGAAGCGCGACGGCGACGACGTCCTCATCTCCACCACCGTCGGCCGCCAGAAGGAGAAGAACCTGCGCCGCGACCCGCGCGTGACGGTGCTCTTCCAGCCCTTCGACGCCCCTTACACGTACGCGGAGATCCGCGGCACCGCCGAGCTGACCACCGAGGGCGGCCAGGAGCTGATCGACGAGCTGTCCCGCAAGTACACCGGCAAGGACTACGCCGACTTCAACCCGGCGGCGGGCCAGGACGCGCAGCGCGTCGTCGTCCGCGTGACGCCCCGCAAGGTCGTCGGCCGCATCTGACGGGCCGGAACGTCACGGTTGCGTGCCCCGTGTCCCCCAGGGGAGCGGGGCACTGCCCGACGCCCACTACCCTGGAGTGGTGACGATTCGCCTGTACGACACCAGCGCCCGGCAGATCCGTGACTTCCAGCCCCTGACCGAGGGCTGTGTCTCGATCTACCTGTGTGGCGCCACGGTGCAGGCTGCCCCGCACATCGGGCACATCCGGTCGGGCCTCAACTTCGACATCATGCGCCGCTGGTTCGCGTACCGCGGCTACGACGTCACGTTCATCCGCAACGTCACGGACATCGACGACAAGATCATCCGGAAGTCCGCGGACCAGGGCCGCCCCTGGTGGTCCATCGGCTACGAGAACGAGCGCGCCTTCAACGACGGCTACGACGCCCTCGGCTGCCTCCCGCCCACCTACGAGCCCCGCGCCACCGGCCACGTCACCGAGATGGTCGAGATGATGCGCGGCCTCATCGAGCGCGGCCACGCCTACGAGGCCGACGGCAGCGTCTACTTCGACGTGCGCTCCTGGCCCCGGTACCTGGAGCTGTCGCGCCAGGACCTGGACAAGATGCAGCAGCCCGCCGAGGAGGGCATCACCGGCAAGCGCGACCCGCGCGACTTCGCCATGTGGAAGGCCGTCAAGCCGGGCGAGCCCTCCTGGGACACGCCCTTCGGCCCCGGCCGCCCCGGCTGGCACCTGGAGTGCTCGGCCATGGCGCACAAGTACCTGGGCCGCGCCTTCGACATCCACGGCGGCGGCCTCGACCTGATCTTCCCGCACCACGAGAACGAGATCGCCCAGGCCAAGGCCTTCGGCGACGACTTCGCGACGTACTGGGTGCACAACGCCTGGGTCACCATGAGCGGCGAGAAGATGTCCAAGTCGCTCGGCAACTCGGTGCTCGTCGCCGAGATGGTCAAGCAGTGGCGCCCCATCGTCCTGCGCTACTACCTGGGCACCCCGCACTACCGCTCGACGATCGAGTACAGCGAGGAGGCCCTGCGCGAGGCCGAGGCGGCGTTCGCCCGCATCGAGGGCTTCACGCAGCGCGTGGTGGAGCTGGCCGGGGGCGTCGTGGAGCCCGCGGCCGAGGTGCCGCCTGGGTTCGCCGAGGCGATGGACGACGACCTGGGCGTCCCGCAGGCGCTCGCGATCGTCCACACCACGGTCCGCCAGGGCAACTCCGCGCTCGCCGCGGACGACAAGGAGGCCGCCGTGGCGCGGCTCGCCGAGGTGCGGGCCATGCTGGGCGTCCTCGGCCTCGACCCGCTCGACCCGCACTGGGCGGCGGCCGGGAGCGAGGGCTCGGGCGACGAGCTGAACGCCGTCGTCGACACCCTCGTCCGGCTCGTGCTCGACCAGCGCGAGGCCGCGCGCGGCCGCAAGGACTGGGCCACCGCCGACGCCATCCGCGACCAGCTCGCCCAGGCGGGCCTCGCCATCGAGGACGGCCCGTCGGGGCCGCGCTGGACGCTCGGGTCGCGCTAGCCGGGACCCGCTGATGTGCCGCCCGGCCCGCTGGGCGGCACACTGCATGTACGACATCAGTACGACTTCGGATTCACGCCGTGTACGTCCATCGCGTACGCGGCACGCTTCACACAGACGGGTAGGTCATGGCCGCTAACAACCGCCGCATGTCCGGCAAGAAGGGCGCGCAGGTCGGCAGCGGCGGCAAGCGGCGCCGGGGCCTCGAGGGCAAGGGGCCGACGCCGCCCGCCGAGATGCGCAAGGGGCACGCCAAGCAGCGGGTCGCGCAGGCCCAGGCGCGGCGCGCGCAGGGCCGCCCGCAGCGCCGCACGGGCGGCAAGTCCACGGCCGAGATGGTCGTCGGCCGCAACCCGGTCGCCGAGGCGCTGCGCGAGGGCGTGCCCGCGACGACGCTCTACGTCCAGCAGTTCATCGACAACGACGAGCGCGTCCGCGAGGCCATCCAGCTCGCGGGCGAGCGCGGCGGCATCCACCTGATGGAGGCCCCGCGCCCCGAGCTGGACCGCATGACCAACGGCCTCAACCACCAGGGCCTCGTGCTCCAGGTGCCGCCGTACGAGTACGCGCACCCGGAGGACCTCGCCGCGGCCGCGTACGACCAGGGCGAGGACCCGCTGATCGTCGCGCTCGACGGTGTGACGGACCCGCGGAACCTGGGCGCCGTGGTGCGGTCCGTGTCCGCCTTCGGCGGCCACGGCGTCGTCGTGCCCGAGCGGCGGGCCGCCGGGATGACGGCCGGCGCGTGGAAGACGTCCGCCGGTACGGCCGCGCGGACGCCGGTCGCGCGGGCCACCAACCTCACGCGGGCCCTCGAGGCGTACAAGAAGGCGGGCATCGCGGTCGTCGGCCTGGCCGCCGACGGGGACCGCGAGATCGGGGACCTCGAAGCCCTCGAAGGCCCGGTCGTCATCGTCGTCGGCAGCGAGGGCAAGGGCCTCTCCCGGCTCGTGGGCGAGACCTGTGACTTCCGCGTGCGCATCCCCATGCCGGGCGGGGCCGAGTCCCTGAACGCGGGCGTGGCCGCGGGCGTGGTGCTCTACGAGGCGGCCCGCCGCCGGGGCTGAGCCCACCGCGGCTGCTCACCGGCCGCCCGCCCGTCCGCCCGTCGAACGCCGGGCGGGCGGGTACCCCGCTCGGGGCGGGGAATGGTGGGGTTTGACGGGGTCCGGACAGATCCGGGCGGTCAAGGCAGTGTCCAAACCTCACGTCACTCGGTTAGATGAGTGTGGACACCAGAACACCCCGCACACCCACGGGGGGACGCTCGTCAGGGTTCGACGACACTCCCGCGCTGAGCATGGTGAAGGTGCCCTGCGACCCCGCGCAGGTCATCGTCAATCACGCGAGCTTCCGCGTCCAGCTGCCCCCGACCGGGCGGACCCAATCGCCGCGCGTCGCCCGTCACTTGAGCGCCGCCGAGGACACCGTGAGCATGCCCGCGGTGGGCGCTTCGAGCGGTGCCGCGCGCCGGCGCGCGCCGGTCGTCTGGAGCGGGAAGTCCGAGCCGGGTGACCCCGGCGCGGGCGGACTGCTGCAGGCCGTGCGCGGCAGCGGGGTGCGCCGTTCGGCGGAGGTGCCGGTCGGCGGCGACCCGCACTTCGACGGCGGTGCCACCCAGGTCATCCCGCGCGTCGACGTCGACGATCCGTACGGCGACACCGTGCAGACCCCCGCGGTCGGCGGCGCGCGCGACGGCGACCACGGCCCCACCCGGCTGCTGCCGCAGATGCGCATGCCGGGCAGCGTCGACGACGAGGACCGCGTCGAGGATCCGTACGACGGCTACGGCGACGAGGCCGACGGATCCGACGAGGACGCGGCGGACGAGCGCCGGTCGGGCAAGTCGCCCAACGGGGTGCGGCACGCCTACTACCCGGGGCGCCGCCTCAACCTCGGCGTGGTGCTGCTCCCGCTGCGCGTCTTCCTCGGCTTCATCTCCATCTACGCGGGCATGGGCAAGCTCTGCGACCCCGTCTACTTCGACGGCGGCGAGCGCGGCTCCATGGTCAAGTGGCTGAATTCGCTGCACCCTTGGGCGCTCGCCGAGCCGCTGCGGGACTGGGCCCTCCAGCACCCCGTGGGCGCGGGCCTCGTCATCGCCTTCCTGCAGGTGATCGTCGGCGTGCTCACCGTGCTCGGGCTCTGGCAGCGGGTCGCCGCCGGGGTGGGGATGCTGCTCTCGATCGCGCTCCTCGTGACCGTCAGCTGGAAGACCGTCCCGGCGTACGACGCGCCCGACATCATCTACCTCGCCGCCTGGTCGCCGCTCATCATCGCGGGCGCCCCGGTCTACTCCGTCGACGCCCGGCTCGCCGGGGAGGCCTGGCGCACGCTCGGGCCGCGCGCCGCGCTGTGGGAGCTGCGCCGCCGGGTGCTGCGCAGGGGCGCGCTCGTCGGCACCGTCGTGGTCGGCCTGACGCTGCTCCTCGGCTCGATGCTCGGCGGCGCGGTGCGGGACGCGGACCGCGTGACCGTGCCGGGGCCCGGCGAGGCGCCCCGCAACGAGCTGCCCGGCTCCCCGCTGCCGAGCGACCCCGACGGCAGGCGCGAGCGCCGCAGCGACCCGAGCGGCCCCTCGGCGTCCGCCGGGACGCCGACGCAGGGCAGCACGGCGAGCCCCTCGCAGGACGGCGCCACCGGCACGCCGGACGCGGCCCGCGAGACGGGCAGCGTCAGCGGCACCGGCAGTCAGCCGAGCGCGACGCAGGGCACCGGCGAGCAGGCCCCCGCGCAGCAGCAGCCCGCACCGACCCAGGAGCGGCCGCCGGCCGCCAGCAGCGGCCCGACCTCCAGCGGCGGCACGAGCGGCGGCGCCGGGCCCAGTGGCGGCACGACCGGCGGCACCACCGGCGGTTCGGACGGCGGCAGCGGCGGCCGCCCGGGCCTGCTCGGCGGAGTGCTGGGCTGAGCCGTCACCCGTAAGCGAAGGGCCCCGCACACGGCTTGTGTGCGGGGCCTTTCAGCGTCCCGAAGGGGCGCGGGGAACTGCTCAGCGGTTCTGCGCGGCCAGTTCCTTCGCGGCCTCGGTGAGGTCCTTCGCCGTGTCGATGGCGCGCCAGTACGCGCCCTGCGGCAGCGGGAAGCCCGCCAGGCGCTTCTCGCGGGCCAGGCGCGGGAACGTGGTGCGCTCGTGGTCGCCGCGGTCCGGGAGCAGGGCGGTGAAGGCGGAGGAGAAGACGTACACGCCCGCGTTGATGAGGTACGGGGACGGCGGGGCCTCGATGAAGTCCGTGATGTGGCCGAACGCGTCGGTCTCGACGGCGCCCCAGGGGATGCGGGGGCGGGCCAGGGCGAGCGTGGCGGTGGCGTCGCGCTCGGCGTGGAAGGCCGCCATGTCGCGCAGCGAGAAGCGGGTCCAGATGTCGCCGTTCGTCGCGTACCAGGGCTGGTCGGGGTGCGGCAGGTGGGCGGCCGCGTACTTCAGGCCGCCGCCGCGGCCCAGGGGCTCCGTCTCGACGACGGTGGTGACCTTCAGCGGCAGGTCGGCGGTGTCCAGCCAGTCCTGGAGCACCTCGGCGAGGTGGCCGCAGGAGACGACCGCGTCCGTCACGCCCTCGGCCGCGAGCCAGGCCAGCTGGTGGCCGATGATCGGGGTGCCCGTGCCGGGGATCTCGACCATGGGCTTGGGGCGGTCATCGGTGTACGGGCGCAGCCGGGAGCCCTGGCCGCCGGCCAGGACCACGGCCTGTGTGGGCTTTGCTGTGTGGGTGTCACCGGTGGTCATGACGGAACCCTACGCGTTGGGGCGCGCAGGGTTCCGACGTGGCCGGCGCTGACAGGGGGCGCTAGGGGTGGGGCCGGGGGCGGCCCGGCGCTCCTCAGCTGTTGTGGTGGGCGGCGACGCCCGTGGCGAAGGACGTGTCGCACACCGGGCGGGCGTACGACTGGGCGCGGCTCGGGCCGTAGGCGCGGACGGCGGCGCGGCCGAGGGCGCGGGCGATGGACACGCAGTGCTTGGCGAGCGACGGGTGCCGGTCGACCTCCCGCTGGAGGTGGGTGAGGGCGACGCCCGGGTTCTTCTCCTGGAGCTCCAGGAGGAGGCGGTCGCGCAGGACGTCGTGGGGGCCGCGGGACCTGGCCGGCGCGGAGAGGTCGCCCGCGGACGCGGTGAGGACCGAATCCGATGAGCTGCCGGACCAGTTGACCCGGGTGACCGCGAGCGTGCCGGACAGCACCAGGACGACCGGCAGGACGAGGGCGAGCGTGCGCCCGATGCGGCGGCCGGGGCCGCGGTGGCCTCGGCGCGACTTCTGGGTGTAGTTGGCGGAGTGCGTCACGCGAGTGAGGGTAGCGCTAGGTGATGATTTGGCGACATTTAGTCACCCAGTTGGGTGATGGGAAATGTGGTTTGGCGAAATGGATGTTGACGAACACCGGACGAAATGACCGATGTGCCGGGGTATTTGTCGACAACGCGCGGAGATGTCCCGGAGCGCGCGAAGGGCCCCGTGCCTGAGCACGGGGCCCTTCGGACCGGTTGACGCCAGGGAAGCCCGGCGCCGGCCGCGCCCCGGGGGGCGTCAGTCGGTGAGGCGCTCGCCGGTGGAGGTGGAGAAGACGTGGGTCTCGCCCGGGCGCGGGACGACGTGGAGCTGGGCGCCCTTCTCGGGCACCTGGCGGCCGTTCACGCGGACCACGAGGTCCTTCTGCTCGCCGCCGACCTCGGCGGTGCCGTACACGTAGCCGTCGGCGCCGAGCTCCTCGACGACGTTCACGGACACGGCGAGGCCGGCCGGGGCGTCCTCGGTCTCCTTGGTGAGGGTCTTCGCGGCGCCGCCGTTCTGCTCGACCACGTCGAAGTGTTCGGGGCGGACGCCGACGGTGACGGTGCGGTCGCCCCTGTCGGCGGCGGCCGCCAGGGCCTCGCGGTTCACCGGCACCACCGAGTTGCCGAACTTCACGCCGCCGTCGGTGATCGGGACCTCGACGAGGTTCATGGCGGGGGAGCCGATGAAGCCCGCGACGAAGAGGTTGGCCGGGCGGTCGTACATGTTGCGCGGCGAGTCGACCTGCTGGAGCAGGCCGTCCTTCAGGACGGCGACGCGGTCGCCCATCGTCATGGCCTCGACCTGGTCGTGGGTGACGTACACCGTGGTGATGCCGAGGCGGCGCTGGAGCGAGGCGATCTGCGTACGCGTGGAGACGCGGAGCTTGGCGTCGAGGTTCGACAGCGGCTCGTCCATGAGGAAGACCTGCGGCTCGCGGACGATGGCGCGGCCCATCGCGACGCGCTGGCGCTGACCGCCGGAGAGGGCCTTGGGCTTGCGGTCCAGGTACTCGGTGAGGTCGAGGATCTTCGCGGCCTCTTCGACCTTCTGCCGGATGGTGGCCTTGTCGACGCCCGCGATCTTCAGGGCGAAGCCCATGTTCGCGGCGACGGTCATGTGCGGGTACAGCGCGTAGTTCTGGAACACCATGGCGATGTCCCGGTCCTTGGGCGGCAGGTGCGTGACGTCGCGGTCGCCGATGCGGATCGCGCCGCCGTTCACGTCCTCCAGGCCCGCGAGCATGCGCAGGGAGGTGGACTTGCCGCAGCCGGACGGGCCGACCAGGACGAGGAACTCCCCGTCCTCGATCTCGATCTCGAGCCCGTCTACGGCGGGCTTGGTGGAACCCGGGTAGATCCGGGTCGCCTTGTCGAACGTAACAGTGGCCATGGTGAGGGCCCCCTTCACCGGCAGGAACGTGCCGGACGATCCGAGTAAAGGATGGGTCTAGTCCAGTTGTCCGGACTGCCCGTGACGCTACCCCGCTGGTCACCGCTCTGTCAGTAGTCCGGAGAGGATGACCTTCGACGAGATTTTCGACTGCGGCGGGGGTCCCGTTGGTTACACTGCACGGGCACGGCCGCACTGGGGCCCGTGCAGGCCTCCTTAGCTCAGCTGGTCAGAGCGCCGCTCTTGTAAAGCGAAGGTCGTCGGTTCGAATCCGACAGGGGGCTCCACCACCTTCCTCCCGAACCGTTTCCGCTACGGCCGGTGAGGGGCCGTCCCGGCTCAGCCGCGGCCGGTGAGGCGGTCCGCGAGCCGGGCCAGGCGCGTGGTGCGCGCCGTCGGCGACGTCAGCTCCCTGCGGTCGGCCGCGCGGTACGCCGCGTACAGGCCGTGCACCCCCAGCCAGCGCAGCGGCTCCGGCTCCCACCTGCGCACCCGGTGGTCCACCCAGGGAAGCCCGGTCAGCTCCGTCGCGCCCGCCTGCCCCGAGTCCCGCCGTACCAGGTCGCGCAGCGTGCGCCCGGCGAGGTTGGCCGTGGCGACGCCCGAGCCGACGTACCCGCCGGCCCAGCCGAGGCCCGTCGACCGGTCCAGGGTGACCGTGGCGCACCAGTCGCGCGGCACGCCGAGGACGCCCGACCAGGCGTGGTCGATGCCGACGCCGGTGAGCTGCGGGAAGAAGCGGACCAGGAGCTCGCGCAGGGCCCCGACGGTGGCGGTGTCGGTGCGGCCGGGGTTGGCCGCCGTGTCGGTCTTCGAGCCGTAGCGGTACGGCACGCCGCGGCCGCCGAGGGCGATGCGTCCGTCCGCGGTGCGCTGGGCGTACATGTACGCGTGCGCCATGTCGCCGAGGGTCTCGCGGCCCGCCCAGCCGATGGCGTCCCACACGTCGTCGGGCAGCGGCTCGGTCACGATCATCGACGAGTTCATCGGCAGCCAGGTGCGGCGCTGGCCCTTGAGGGAGGCCGTGAAGCCCTCCGTGCAGCGCAGCACGTACGGGGCGCGGACCGTGCCGTACGGGGTGACGGCGTGCCCGGGGCGGATCTCGGTGACCGGCGTCGACTCGTGGAGGGTCACGCCGAGCGCCTCGACGGCCGCCGCGAGCCCCTTCACCAGCTTCACCGGGTGCAGCCGGGCGCCGTGCGGCGTCCAGGACGAGCCGACGGCCCCGGCGACGCGCACCCGCTCGGCGGTCTCGCGCGCGCCGTGCAGCACCCGGTCGCTCTCGCCGTACGCCAGCTCCGCCGCGTGGAAGGCCTTCAGACGGGCCAGCTGGGCGGGTGTGTACGCGACTTCGAGGACGCCGCCGTGGTGGACGTCGGCGTCGATCTTCTCCGCGGCGGCGACGCGGATGACCTCGCCGACCGTGTCGTTCATGGCCTGCTGGAGGCGGACGGCGGCCTCGTGGCCGTGCAGCGCGGCGTACCGGTCGCGGCCCGCGATGCCGTTGTAGAGCCAGCCGCCGTTGCGCCCGGAGGCGCCGTAGCCGCAGAACCTGCGCTCCAGGACCGTGACGCGCAGGTAGGGGGCCGCCTGCTTTAGGTAGTACGCGGTCCACAGGCCCGTGTAGCCGCCGCCCACCACGCAGACGTCGGCGCTCGCGTCGCCGCCGAGGGGCTCGCGGGGCGCGGGGAGCCCGTCGTCCGCGTACCAGAAGGAGATGCCGCCGTTCACGGTGTCCGTGCTGCTCATGGGGCGGGAGGGTACTGCGCGCGCGGAGCCCGGGGCAGGGGTCGGATAGATTTCCGGTACTTCGGGTGCCCTCAGCGGTACGTGGTGATTTCAGGAGTTCTGGAGGGCTTTTCATGGCCGTACGCAAGGCCGGGCGCGTGGCCGCCTCGGTGGCCGCCGTCGCGCTGCTCGGTGCCGTCGTCACCGGGTGCGACTCCGGCGACGACGGCGACGGCGACTGGACGGGCACGGGGAAGAAGTCCCCGTCCGCCTCCGGTACGCCGTCCGGTTCGGCTGAGAAGTCGCCGTCCCAGGAGACCGGCCCGGCGGCCAAGGTCCCGCCCGCCTCGGTGAACGACCTCGCGAAGGTGCCCACGAAGGTCAAGGGCGGTGTGATCACGGTCGGCGACCCGTCGGCGAAGCACACGGTGAAGGTGTACGAGGACCCGCGCTGCCCCTACTGCAAGAAGTTCGAGGAGAACGGCGCGCAGGCGCTCGTCGCGCCGCTGGCCGCGGGTGACGTGAAGGTCGAGTACACGATCGCCTCGTTCCTCGACAACAACTTCGGCGGCGACGGCTCCAAGAACGCCGCGAACGCGCTGCGGGCCGCCGTGGACACCGGCAAGTACCCGCAGTTCCACGCCGCGCTCTTCGCCAACCAGCCCGAGGAGAGCGACGACGGCTTCACGCCCGCGTTCCTGCTGAAGATCGGTACGGCGGCGGGGATCAAGGACGCCGCGTTCGAGAAGGCGGTGACCGGCAACGCGCACAAGGCGTGGGTCGCCACCGCCATGAAGGCCTTCACCGCCGACGGCGTCTCCGGGACGCCCACGGTCGAGATCGACGGCGAGAAGGCGCCCGCCGACTCCCTGTACGACGAGGGCGACTTCGGGAAGGTCCTGGAGAAGGCCGGGGTCTCCTGAACGGGCCGGGTGTCCGGATTTAATCGGGCGCGATCCTCGCGGCACCCTGCGTAGGGTCGCGCCCGTGATCGAGATCCATGTCCCTGACGCCCTGGTCGAATCCCAGCACCTGTACGCGGGGGATGCGGGCCGCGCCTTCGTCGCGGGCCTGCCGGACCTTGCCGCGCGGACCCTGGAGCGGTGGGAGCTGAATCCCGTCGGCGCCTCCATGCACGGCATGGCCGCGCTCGTGCTTCCCGTGGAGCGCGCCGACGGCTCCCCGGCGGTGGTGAAGTTCCAGGTCCTCGACGAGGAGACCGAGGGTGAGCCGGTCGCCCTTCGCGTGTGGGACGGCGACGGCGCGGTACGGCTGCTCGACCACGACGCCGCCACGGGCACGATGCTGCTCGAACGGGCCGGTGACGGGCGGGAGCTGAGCCGGTTCGCCGAGACCGGCAAGGACGCGACCCGGCGGGGCGTCGTCGTCCTCGCGGAGCTCCTGGCACGGCTCACCGCGGGGCCCGCGCCCGCGGGCATGCGCACGCTCGGCGACATCGCCGGGCAGATGCTGGCGGACACCCCGGCCGCGCTCAAGGCGATCGCCGACCCCGCGGAGCGGGCGCTCGTCGCGCGGTGCGCGGACGCCGTGCGCGAGGTCGTGGGCGAGCCCGGGGACCGCATGCTGCACTGGGACCTGCACTTCGACAACGTCCTCGCGGCCGACCGCGAGCCGTGGCTCGCCATCGACCCCAAGCCCCTGGCGGGCGACCCCGGCTTCGACCTGTGGCCCGGTCTGAACAACCTCTTCGACCCGGACGACGTGCGCTGGCGCTTCGACGCGATGACGGAGGTCCTGGGCCTCGACCGGGAGCGGGCGCTCGCGTGGACGCTGGGGCGGGTGCTGCAGAACGCGCTGTGGGAGGTCGAGGACGGGCGTCCGACGCCGGAGGAGGACCTGGAACTGGCGCGGCGGCTGCTCGGGAGCCGGCTGTAGGCAGGTGCAGGGCACCGGTCAGCGGGCGCCGCGCACGGCGGCCCGCAGCCCCGCGTCGCCCGGCATCTCCTGGGCGAAGTACCACCAGAAGGTGCCGCCGACGCTCGACGGATAGCCGAGGGCGGCCGCGTAGTACCGGCGGGCGACCCGGCGCCGGGCCGCGGCCGGGTCGTCCTCGTCGAAGGCCCAGTAGAACCGGGACGTGTCCTCGTTCCAGTAGCCCAGCTCGCCCAGGCCGACGCGCTGGTCGGGGAAGTCGGCGGCGAGCCGCGTCAGCACCTGGTCGAAGGCGAGGCCGAGCGGGGCGTCCTCGATCCAGCTGGACAGGAGCACGACGTCGATGTCCTCGCGGACCGCGCGCGGCAGGTTCGCGCGCGGCCAGGTGAACGCCGACCAGCGGGCCGCGTCCGTGCCGAGCTGCCAGTACAGGGTGAGGACGACGGCGGCCTCCGGCCGCTTCTTCCGCACGTACGCCGCCGCGTCCGCGACCTTGTGCCGCATGCGGTCGCGCGGCGGCAGGAGCCGGTCCGTGCAGTCGCCTCCGCCGGTGGTGCGGGAGTCCGTCCAGCAGCCGTTGACCTCGTTGCCGATCTCCCAGGCCTCGATGTCGGGGAACGCGTCGACGTACCGCTTGATCCGGGCCAGGTAGCCCGCGCGGGTGCCGAGTTCGGGGTGCTCGGAGCCGTTGGCGTACGCGGAGTCGACCGGCTGGCCGAGGACCTTCAGACCGGCGGCGTGGGCGGCGGCCACCGCCTCGCGGTAGCGCCGGGGGACGGGCGCGCGGGGATCGTCGGGGTCTACGGGGTCCTCGTCGGGGTCGAAGACGATCCGGACCCAGCCGTCGGGGCGGGTCAGACTTCCCGCGAGCGGCGCCCACCGCTTCGGGTCGGCCCCGTCGGCGACGGTCACGCCCGTCCACGGGGCGTGCTCGCGGCGGGCGCGCGGCCCGTACTCCTCCAGGAGCTGCCCGTACGCCGCGTCGACCGCGCTCAGGGCCCGCTGGCCGTGCTTGCCCCGGCCCGCGTCGGAGTCCGCGGCGTCGGCGCGGGCCAGCTCGCGCGCGGCCGTGCGGTAGGCGGCGGTGAAGCGGGCCGAGCGGCGGTAGGAGGGGCGCAGGGCGAGGGCCTCGTCCAGGCGGCGCTTGGCGTCCTGGGCGGCGGCGTGGTTGAAGACGACGGTGGCGCCGCGGGTGAAGCCCTTGCCGCCGTTGTCGACCACGACGGTGGAGAAGCCCTGGTCGGTGGGCCAGTTGAGGGCGAGGGCCGCGGGCCCGCCGCGGCCGGGCAGGTCGAAGCGGAGCCGCGGTCCGTCCTCGTACAGCGGGAAGTCGTCGAGGACGCGCAGGGTGCGCGGGTCGACCAGGGCGTCGCTGTCGGAGCCGCCGCTGCCGTGCGTGACGGCGCGGGCGCGGCGGGGCGACAGGAGCGTGCCGTGGCCCTGGGCGTCGTAGAACTTCAGCGCCACGGCGCGGCCCGCGCCGCCGGTGGGCGCGGCGGTGCCGCCGCCCGTGGTGCAGCCCGCGAGGAAGCCGAGGGCGAGCAGCGCGGCCAGGCCTTTTCGGTTGACCCGCGGCCGTCGGCCGTGGCTTGCTGCGTTCATGATTCGTACCGCCGCACCGGCCGACGTCCCTCTCATCCACACCCTGATCCGTGAGCTCGCAGCGTACGAGAAGGAGCCGCAGGAGGCGCGCGCCACCGAGGAGCAGCTCCGCGAGGCGCTGTTCGGGGAGCGGCCCGCCGCGTACGCGCACGTCGCTCAGGACGACGCGACGGGCGAGCCGGTCGGCTTCTCCCTGTGGTTCCTCAACTTCTCCACCTGGCGCGGAGTGCACGGGATCTACCTGGAGGACCTGTACGTGCGCCCCGAGGCGCGCGGCGGCGGCCACGGCAAGGCGCTCCTGACGGAGCTGGCCCGCATCTGCGTCGAGCGCGGCTACGAGCGCCTGGAGTGGTCGGTCCTGAACTGGAACGCCCCGTCGATCGGCTTCTACGAGTCCCTCGGTGCGAAGCCGCAGGACGAGTGGACGGTGTATCGGCTGACCGACGGGGCGCTGACGGCGCTCGGGTCCTAGCGCCGCGCCTTCGAAGAGGGTGGCTAGAACGAGTCGACCGTGTGCGGGAGCAGCGCGGTCGCGAGCGCGGCGTCCAGGGCGGCGGCCGCGCCCGGCGTGTGCTCGGTGACGATCCCGGCCCGGACGAAGGACACGAGCGGCGCGCCGCCGAGGTAGGCCGAGCCGAGGTCCCGCACGTCGAGGGTGAGGTCGGCGGGGGCGTCGGCCGGTTCGTACGCCGCCGTGCACGCCGCGCCGGCGGCCCCGGTGACGGTCAGGCGGAAGCGGCCCTCGTTGGCGGGCAGCCGGGGGTCGCGGACCTCCAGGACCAGGTCGGCGGGGGCCGCCCAGGAGCGGGCGAGCAGCGCCGCGCGCACGTCGACGAGCCGGACCCTGAGGCCCGGGTACTGGCCCGTCACCTTGACCTGGTCGCGGTCGCCCGCGAACAGGAGCAGCGCGTCGTCGAGCGGGCGGCCCCACGCCTGGATCAGGCCCGTCAGGTCGATCGAGGCCAGATACCGCCACAGCGCGGCCTCGGCCTCGGGCGAGTCCGCCTCCAGCTCGTCCAGGCGGACCAGGCCGGGGGCGTCGTCGCGGCCCTTGGTGCGGTAGATGGCGTACCCGGTGACGCGGCCGGGGTCGTCGGGGGCGCCGAGGACCACGACGCGGGGCGGCGACAGGTCGTCGTCGTCCTCGTCCTCCGTGGCCATCCACTCCTCGCGCCACCAGGCCTCGGTGCGGTCGATGCGGCCCGCGCGGGCGGCGCGCGTACGGTCGTAGTACTCGGCGAGCAGTTCGGGGGCGGCCTTCGGGTCCACCAGGCGCAGGGGGCCTTCGGCCGGGGTGATCCGCAGCTCCAGGGGGCGCTCGGACTTCACCTCGACGGTGTTGTTGTACGTGGCGGGGCCGAAGCCGAAGCGGCCGTAGATCGCGTCTTCCGACGCCCACAGCGCCGCCAGCGGGCGGCCGTCCGCGCCGCACCTCTCGAACAGCGCCGCGACCATGCCGGAGAGCACGCCGCGGCGGCGGTGCGTGGGGGCGACGGAGACGAAGGAGACGCTGGGGCAGGGCAGTTCGCCGCCCGGTACGGACATCGTGAACCGGAAGGCGGCAAGCAGGCCGACCAGCGTCTCCCCGTCGTACGCGCCGATGCGCTCGCAGCCGCGCAGCAGGTCGTGGTGGTGCTTGCGCTTCTCGTCCTCCGGGGTCTCGTGGAAGGCGAGGTAGACCAGGTCGAGGGCGCGGTCCAGGTCGGTGTCGGGGAGGTCGCGGAAGGTGATCGTGGTGGACGGGGCGGGGCTGGGGGGTGCGGAGTCCATAAACCGGAAGGTAGTTCGCGAATGTCGCACTGGCATCTGGTTTTTGCCGGAGTGGGACGGCGTGTACGGGTCAGGCCGTCCCACCCGCCCGTGACTCGGGCAAGCGCGGCTCGGGGAACCAGGGCCTCAGGGAATCAGGACGACCTTGCCCGTCGTGGCGCGGGACTCCAGGGCGCGGTGGGCCGCGGCGGCCTCGGCCAGGGGGAAGGTCTGCACGGCGGGCGTGAAGTACCCGCCCTCGTGGGCGCGCAGGGCGGCCAGCTCCAGGGTGCGGACGGGGTTGTCGCCGCCCGCCTTCTCCAGCATGGCCCCGCCGAGCGGGCTGATCTGGGTGATGCCGCGTGCGGTCAGCTCCTCCTCGGTCAGGGTCACCGGGCCCTTCTTCTCCGACCAGCCGAAGGCCAGGTGCGTACCGCCGGGTCCGAGCAGGTCCACGGCGGCGCGGCCCGCGTCGCCGCCCACCCCGTCGAAGACCACGGTCGCGGTGCGGCCGCCGTCGCCGAGGCCCTTCAGGTACGCGCGGACCTCGTCGGGCCAGGCCGGGTCGGTGTAGTCGACGGCCAGGTCGGCGCCGCTCGCCGTGACGCGGGCCGTCTTGGCGGGGCCGCCCGCGAGCCCGATCACCGTGGCCCCGGCGTGCTTGGCGTACCCCACGAGCAGGGAGCCGATGCCGCCAGCGGCGGCGGGGACGATGACGACGGAGTCGGCGTCGAGCTCCGTGAACTGGAGGATGCCCATCGTCGTGCGGCCCGTGCCGATGAGCCCCACGGCCTCGGGGAAGCCGAGTCCGTCGGGGAGTTCGTGCAGCCGGGCGGCGTCGGCCACGGTCAGCTCGGCGTAGCCGCCAGGCGCGAAGCCGATGTGGGCGACGACGCGCTTGCCGAGCCAGGCGGTGTCCACGCCCTCGCCGACGGACTCCACGGTGCCCGCGACCTCGCGGCCCGGCACCGTCGGCAGCTCGGGCAGCTGCGGCAGCGGGCCCTGCTCGCCCTCCCGGATCGAGGTGTCGAGCAGGTGCACCCCGGCCGCGGCGACGGCGATGCGCACCTGGCCGGGGCCGGGCTGCGGGTCCTCGACGGTCTCGTACGTGAGGTTCTCCGCGGGACCGAAGGCGTGCAGACGGACGGCGTGCATGACGGACTCCTCAGGGATGTGCGCCGGCCACAGGGGTGCGGGCCGGCCGACCACCACCCACCCTCCGACCTCAAGCAGACTTGAGGTCAACCCAGGGCGTGGTGGCGGTCAGCCGGCCCGTGCCGGTCAGGGCCAGCGACACCGCCTCGACGGCGCTGTTGAAGGAGACCTCGCTGAGCAGCCCCGGCGCCGCCACCTGGTCGCCCACCAGGAACACGCCGTCGCCCCTGTCCACCGCGGGCCGGTCGCGCCAGGTCGTGCCCGGCCGGTCGACGGCGCCCGTGCGGCCGTTCGCCACCGACGCGCGGCGCCAGGTCACGCGCTCGCGCCAGTCGCGGAAACCGAGGTCGAGCAGTTCTTCCGCGCGCCTGACCCCGTCCGCCTTCGACTCGTGCGGGGCGAGCGGGAGCTGCCCCTGGAGCAGCTGCTGCCCTTCCGGGGCGAGCGTGCGGTCCTGGGCGGTGAACCGCTCCAGCCAGCCCGTGCCGTCCAGGTCCGAGAGGGCGAACAGATCGCCCCGGCGCGGCCGCAGCGCCAGGTCCACCAGGGCGGTGCGCCCGCTCGCCCAGGTCAGGCTCTCGTCCTTCAGGAGCCGGCGCGCGGCGTCGAGCGAGGTGGCGACGATGACGGGGCCGCGCCGCGCCTGCTCCGCGATGTCGTCGACGCGGGCCAGGGTCTCCACCCGGACGCCCAGGTTCCAGGCGCGGGCGGCCATCCGGTCGACGACCGCGCCCCAGCCGCCCACCGGGTAGTGGGCCTCGGGGGGCAGCTTGGCGGCCCGGCGGAGCCGGGTGTGCACGAAGCGGGCGGACAGCGAGCCGGGGTCGTGGTGGAAGAGGGCCACGGCGGTGTAGTGCGCGGCGGCGCGGGCGCCCTCCGGGCCCACCTCACGGGTGGCCCAGGTCAGGAAGTCCTCGTCGACGGGGGCCTGTTCCGGTGCCCGGCGCAGCAGCCGCAGCATCCCCAGGGGCGGGGTGCGGCGCAGCGCGCCCCGGTGGCGCAGGCGCAGCCGGGTGCCCTCCAGCGGCGGCAGCGGGGCCAGCTCGCCGATCAGGTCGCGCTGCTTGAGCCAGGTCCAGTGGGGGCCGCCGTTGTAGAGCGCGTGCGGACCCTCGTTCGTCCTGTACGTGCCTTCCGCGGTGCGGGCGCGGCCGCCGAGCGTGTGGTGTGCCTCGTGCACGGTGACCTGGGCCCCGCCCTCGGCGGCGGCGATGGCAGCGGTGAGTCCGGCGAAGCCGCCGCCGACGACGGTGACGGTGGGGGAGGCCTTACGGGTACGGGGGCTGGTGGCGCGGGCCATGGGCGGGGTCCGTTTCTGTCGTGGGCCTGTACGGGTACGACGGAGCGGGCCCCCGCGCATGTGACATCCGCGGGCCGGACGGCCTCAGGGCACTCGGGGGAAGCGGGCAAGCAGGGTCCACACGGCCGGGTTCTCGCCCAGGTCCTCGTGCAGGTCGGTCAGGTCGGCCACCACGTCGTGCAGGAAGTCCCGTGCCTCGCGGCGCAGTTCGGCGTGCGAGAAGGTGAGCGGCGGCTCGCCCGGGTCCAGCCAGTCGGCGTCGATGTCGACCCACCCGAAGCGCCGCTCGAACAGCATCCGGTCCGTGGACTCGGTGAAGTCCAGCTCGGCGTGCTGGGGCCGCGCGGCCCTGCTGCCCATCGGGTCCTGGTCGAGCCGCTCCACGATGTCGCACAGCGCCCACGCGAAGTCGAGCACCGGCACCCATCCCCAGGCTGTGGACAGCTCCCGGTCCGCCTTGGTGTCGGCCAGGTACACGTCCCCGCAGAACAGGTCGTGCCGCAGCGTGCGGACGTCCGCGGTGCGGTAGTCCGCCTGCGGCGGGTCGGGAAAGCGGCGGGAGAGGGCATAGCCGATGTCGAGCACGCCCCGATGGTGTCATGCCCGCACCCGCGGGCCCGGGCTAAGCGGCCTTGGTGAAGTTCGCTGCGGTACGGCCGCGCCCCGAAGGGGCGCGGGGAACTGCGCGACCAGCCACGATGGCGCCGCGGCACAAAGACGGCACAGCGCGGCACTTCCAGCGAAGCGCTTAGAGGAGGCGCTGTTCCTTGGCCACGGCTACCGCGCCCGCCCGGGTCTCCACTCCGAGCTTGTCGTAGATGCGCCCCAGGTGCGTCTTCACCGTGGCCTCGCTGATGAACAGGGCCCGGGCGATCTCGCGGTTGCCGAGGCCCTGGGCCAGCTGGCCCAGGATGTCGCGCTCGCGGGGGGTGAGCCCGGGCCGGGGCTCCCGCATCCGGGCCATCACGCGGGACGCGACCGGCGGCGAGAGCGCGGTGCGGCCGCACGCGGCGGCGCGGATCGCCGAGAACAGCTCGTCGGGCCGCTCGGCCTTGAGCAGATAGCCGGTGGCACCCGCCTCGATCGCACGGGTGATGTCGGCGTCGGTGTCGTACGTGGTGAGGACAAGGACGTGCGGCCGCCCGCCCCCGGCCGCCGCCGTGATGCGCCGCGTCGCCTGCACGCCGTCCATGCCGGGGCCGAGCTGGAGGTCCATGAGGACGACGTCCGGCCGCAGCTTCGCGGCGAGGGCCACCGCCTCCTCGCCGGAACCGGCCTCGCCGACCACCTCGACACCGGGGGCGCTGCCGAGCAGCGCGAGCAGGCCCGCCCGGACGACGGCGTGGTCGTCGCAGACCAGGAGCCGCACCGGGACAGTGCCGTCCGGGCCGCCGCCCCTCCCGTCCTCGGGGGAACCCGGGGCCGAGCCCTCAGTCGCGTTCATCGTGACTCCCTCGCTGTGCCTCAAGCCGGGCCTCCGCGTCCGCCGCGTCCGCCGTGTCCGCCGCGTCCGCCAGGGGAATCGCCACCGAGAGCACCGTCCCCTCACCCGGCGCCGACTCCACCGTCAGCGTCCCGCCCAGCTGCGCGGCCCGCGCGCGGATCGCGGGCAGGCCGTGCCCGCGCGCGCCCCGCCCACCGCCGGGCGCCTGTGGCGAGAACCCCCGGCCGTCGTCCGCCACGTCGAGCACCACCTGGTCGTCGAGGTACGTCAGCGTCAGCGCGGCCGTACCCGCCCCTGCGTGCTCCCGTACGTTCGCGAGCGCGCCCTGCGCGATCCGCAGCAGCGCCGAGCGGGCCGGGCCCGCCAGCGGGACCGGTGTGCCCTCGGCGTGGAAACGCACCGTCAGGTCCGCCCCGGACTCCCGCCCCGCCAGCGTCCGCAGCGCCGTGGGGAGCGCGTACGCCGGGTCGGGCCCCGCCTCGGCGAGGTCCACCGGCGCCAGGTCGTGGACGAGGCGGCGGGCCTCGGCGAGGCCGCGGTCGGCGATGGACCCGGCGGTGCGGACGTGGGCGCGGGCCGCCGCCGCGTCCGTGTCCCACACCCGGTCCGCCGCCTGGAGCAGCATCCGCTGGCTGGACAGGCCCTGGGCCAGCGTGTCGTGGATCTCCATGGACAGGCGCTGCCGCTCGGCGAGCGTGCCCTCGCGCCGTTCGGTGGCGGCGAGCTCGCGCCGGGTGCGCAGCAGGTCGTCGATGAGGGCGCGCTGCCGCGCCGTCTGCCGCTGCATGTGGACGAACACCGCCGTCGCCACGGCCGCCACGGCGGGCGGCGCGAACGCCAGGTTCGGGTCGAAGCCGTCCGCGAGCCGCAGCTGGGCCGCGACCACGAGGGCCGTGAGGACGGTGACGAGGGCGAGGGCCGCGCGCGTCGGCAGCGTCCGCAGGCCCGTGTAGAACAGTGGCACCGCGCACCACGCGTAGCTCGGCGCGAGGATCACGAGCACCACCCAGACGCCGACGACCGCGCCGAGCCACAGCAGGCGCCGCGGGTTCGGCGTGGCGCCGAGGGCCGGGCCGAGGACGTAGAGGAGGGCGAGCACGGCCGAGAGGGCGATGATCCACGGCGTCCGGGGCTCGCCGGGGTGGCGCAGCAGGAACCGGCTGAGCGAGGCGGCGAGCAGCAGGAAGAACGCGGTGTGCATGACGGCCGCGAGCCACCGGCCCTCCGGGCCGACGACTCCGGGACGGTCCGCTCCCGCGCCGTCACCTCCGTGCATCCCCGACCTCCTGTCACACGCGTGAACTGGGCAAACACCCTCATTGTGGCCCGCTGGGCGCAGGCCGGGGTCAACCGATCGGCTGACCCTGACGTCATCCGAACCACGCGCGACCCGCAGCCGCTGTGCCGACGGGGCGGACCGGGATCCGCCCGGAGGATCGAAGCACAGGGCCCGCCTCGGGGCCCGTACCGCCGCACAGACCGTGCCGCCCCAAGGAGTCACACCATGAAGCAGCTCTCGCCGCGTGCCCGCGTCCTCACCGCCGCCGCCGTCCTCGGCGTCGTCGGCGCCGGTACGGTCGGCGCCGTCTCCGCCAGCGCCGACGCCCCGGCGGCCGCGGCCAAGGCCGCCGTCACCGCCGACGCGGGCAACCGCAACCTGACGCAGTCCACGCACCTCACCGTGGCCGCCGCCACGAAGGCCGCGCAGGCCACCCTGGACGCGGCGAAGAAGGAGAACCAGCGCGTCACGGTCGCCGTCGTCGACCGCAACGGCAACACGATCGTCACCCTGCGCGGTGACGGCGCGGGCCCGCAGTCGTACGAGTCCGCCGAGCGCAAGGCCTTCACCGCCGTGTCCTGGAACGCGCCCACCTCCGAGCTCGCCAAGCGCCTTGAGCAGGCGCCGAACCTCAAGGACATCCCCGGCACGCTGTTCCTCGCGGGCGGCGCCCCGGTCACCGCGAAGGGCGGCCCCGTCGCGGGCATCGGCGTCGCGGGCGCGCCCAGCGGCGACCTGGACGAGAAGTTCGCGAAGGCGGGCGTGGCCGCGCTCGCCCGCTGACCCCCGGCGCCCGCTGACCCCCGGCGCGTGCTGACCCCCGGCGTGCGCTGACTCCCCGGTGTGCGTTGACTCCCGGCGCGCGGGGGCCCCGTGGCGGGCAGGGGCGGTGGCCATAGGATCACCGGGGTGATCTACCGAGCCACCGCCCCCCTGACCAAGGGGCCCCGCCGCACGCCCCTCGCGCTGCTCTGCGCCACCGCCCTCGCGACCGCGCTCACCGCGTGCACGAGCAGCGGTGTCGGGGGCACTCCGGGTGCCGCGGGCGTCCGCGACCCGTACTTCCCGAAGCTCGGCAACGGCGGCTACGACGTGACGCACTACGGTCTGAAGCTCGGCTACGACCCCGAGTCCCGGCAGCTCACCGGCACCGCCGACATCACGGCCCGCGCCACCAAGACGCTCAGCGCCTTCAACCTCGACCTCAAGGGCCTGGACGTGGAGTCCGTGACCGTCGAGGGCAAGGAGGCCCGCTTCCAGCGCGCGGGCAGCGAGCTGACCGTGCGCCCCCGCGACGACCTCGACCGCGGCGAGACCTTCCGCGCCACCGTGCGCTACTCCGGCACCCCGCAGACCATCACGGACGCGGACGGCGCCAAGGAGGGCTGGCTGAAGGGGGAGGGCAGCGCGCTCGCGACGGGGCAGCCCGCGGGCTCGATGGCGTGGTTCCCCGGCAACCACCACCCGATCGACAAGGCCTCGTACGACATAGAGGTCACCGTCCCCAAGGGCCTGAAGGCCATCTCCAACGGCGAGTTGACGAAGGAGACCACCGCCAACGGCCGGACCACCTTCGCCTGGCACAACGCCGAGCCGATGGCCAGCTATCTGGCGACGGTCGCCGTCGGCAAGTACCGCACGAAGACGTCGATGACCGAGAGCGGCATCCCCGTCTTCACGGCGGTCGACTCCACGCTCCCCGAGGGCAGGCGCAAGAAGACCGAGAAGGTCCTCGCCGAGATCCCCGACATCGTGGACTGGGCGGAGTTCAACTTCGGCGACTACCCCTTCTCGTCCACCGGCGCCGTCGTCGACGGCCGCGCGGACCTCGGCTACGCCCTGGAGACCCAGACCAAGCCGCTGTTCCCCGTCCAGGACGCCAACACCGAGACCCTCGTGCACGAGCTGGCCCACCAGTGGTTCGGCGACTCGGTGTCGCCGAAGAGCTGGCAGGACATGTGGCTCAACGAGGGCTTCGCGACGTTCGCGGAGTGGCTGTACGAGGAGGACAACGACGGCGACACCGTCGAGGAGACCGTCGACGCGCTCTACGACGACGAGTACTGGGACGAGAAGGAGGACCACGCGTCCCTCTGGGAGTTCGCGCCCGCCAAGCAGCCGGACGCCGCGAGCATCTCCGACGACCCCGTCTACTACCGGGGCGCGATGGTCATCCAGAAGGTCCGCGAGACCGTCGGCGACGACACCTTCTACACCATCGTCAAGGGCTGGACGAAGAAGTACCGCCACGCCAACGCGGACACCGAGGACTTCACCACGTACGTCGAGCAGCACGCGGGCGACGACGAGGCGCGCGAGGAGCTGAAGCGGGTGTGGTCGGACTGGCTGTACGGCGACGGCAAGCCGGACGAGCGCTAGCGGTGGGCCCCGGCCGCGGGGGCTCGCGCAGCACCGCCCGGCCGCGGTCTCAGAGGCCGAACTCCTGGGGGGACACGCCGAGTGCCGCGCAGGCCTCGCGCAGGACCTGCTCCTCGGCGGGGGCCACATAGCCGTCCGCGCCCGCGATGACGAAGCCGGTCTGCACGACCGCCCTGGCCTCCGCGGGCTTCTTCGCGGCCTTGGCGATCTCCTGCATGACCGCGGCCTTGCCCTGCTGGAAGTTGAAGGACAGCTGGTCCACGTGCTTGTTGAAGCGCTGGCGCAGCTGGTCCGGGGGGAAGTTCTGCAACACGTCGTTCTGCAGGATCAGGGATTCGACGTGCTGGCGCTCGGCCGGGTCGACGGTGCCGTCGGCGGCGGCCACCAGGGCGCACATGGCCATGCTCGCGTCGCGGTAGGCGCCGCTCTTCAGCTCCGACTTCAGCGAGGTGAGCTGGGACTTGAGCAGGCCCACGAGCTGGGCCTTGGAGCTCTTGGACCCGCTGCCGTGCGAGCCGTGCCCGCCGGTGCCGGGCGCGCCGTGGGCGCGCCCGCCCTGCGCCTGCTGCAGGTTCTTGGCCTGGTCTTTGATCCGGTCCCACATAGCCATTCCGCGCCACCTCGGCTTCTGCCCGTGTCGTACCCGTCGGCCGCGCGCTGTGCGCGCGTCGTCCTGGCAACGCCGTCCCGCGCGCCGAAGTTCCCCGCGCGGCCCGTGCCTTGGGCGCGCGTACGCAGCGGGCCCCTGCCGGAAGTGCTCCGGCCGGGGCCCGCTGGTCAGTCCGTGCGGACTCAGACGTTGACGCCGAAGTCCTGGGCGATGCCCACCAGGCCGGAGGCGTAGCCCTGGCCTACGGCGCGGAACTTCCACTCCGCGCCGTTGCGGTAGAGCTCGCCGAAGACCATGGCGGTCTCGGTGGCCGCGTCCTCGGAGAGGTCGTAGCGCGCGATCTCCGTGCCACCGGCCTGGTTGATGATGCGGATGAAGGCGTTCCGCACCTGGCCGAAGTTCTGCGAGCGGTTCTCGGCGTCGTAGATCGAGACCGGGAAGACGATCTTCTCGATGTCGGCGGGCAGGCCCGCGAGGTTGACGTTGATCTGCTCGTCGTCGCCCTCGCCCTGGCCCGTGACGTTGTCACCGGTGTGGACGATCGTCTGGTCCGGCGTCGCCTTGTTGTTGAAGAAGACGAAGTGGGCGTCCGAGTAGACCTTGCCCTGGGTGTTCACCGCGATCGCGGAGGCGTCCAGGTCGAAGTCGGTGCCCGTGGTGGTGCGGACGTCCCAGCCGAGGCCGACCGTGACGGCGGTCAGGCCCGGTGCCTCCTTGGTGAGCGAGACATTGCCGCCCTTGGACAGGCTTACAGCCATTGTTGGGAGTCCCTTCCCTAGTCGCCTATGTGCGGGCTTCACTCTGGGGGCGAAGCTACCGGCACCCCTATGAACGCCGCGGGGGGTATCCAAGGTTCCATATGCGGACTCGCTTCTTTACTTTCTTTGCCGAAGGTGCCCCCTGATGCCCGGTGACGAGGTCGTGAAGAGGCCACGGCGGCGGAAAACAGGTGTCGTACGGCGGGCCGGCGCGGGATCATAGGAGACATGTCTGGTCGCGAACACGTCATCCGCGGCTCGGTCGTCCTGCCGGAGGCCGAGCTCATGTGGCGTTTCTCGCGCTCTTCGGGGCCCGGCGGCCAGCACGTCAACACCAGTGACTCGCAGGTCGAGCTCCGCTTCGACCTGGCGGCCACCGACGCGCTGCCCGAGGTGTGGAAGCAGCGGGCCCTGGAGCGGCTCGCGTCCCGGCTCGTCGACGGCGTCGTGAGCGTACGGGCGAGCGAGCACCGCTCCCAGTGGCGCAACCGGGAGGCCGCGGCCGTCCGCCTCGCCGCGCTGCTCGCGGAGGCCACCGCGCCGCCGCCCAAGCCCCGGCGCGCGACCCGCATCCCGCGCGGGATCAACGAGCGGCGCCTGCGGGAGAAGAAGCGGCGCGGCGAGACCAAGCAGGGCCGCTCGGGCAAGGACTGGCAGTAGCCGGTAGCCAGTAGCGACAGCCGTCGTACGGCGACGCGAGGGCCTCAGTCCAGCTGCCGGTACCGCCCGCGGAAGTACAGCAGCGGCCCGCCGTCCCCGCTCGGCAGCTCCGCCGTCAGGACGCGGCCGATCACCAGCGTGTGGTCGCCCGCCGCCACCGTCTGCTCGGTGCGGCACTCCAGGGTGGCGAGCGCACCGCCCACCAGGGGCGCTCCGCTCTCCCTGCCGCGCGTGTACGCGATGTCCTCGAAGAGCAGCCGGTCGCTGATGCGGCCCTTCATGGCGAAGCGGCCCGCGATGTGCCGCTGGCTCTCGGTGAGGACGGACACGGCCCACAGGGGCTGCTCGGCGAGCAGGTCGTCCATGCGGGAGCCCGTGCGCAGGCTGACCATGACCAGGGGCGGATCCAGGGAGACCGAGAGGAACGCGGTGGCCGTCATGCCCACGTCCTCGCCGGCCGGCGCCATCGGGTCGTCCGGGTCCAGCGGGGGCTCCTGCGCGGTCACCAGGACCACGCCCGCGGCCAGGCGGGACATGGCGGCCCGGAACTCGTCGTTGCTCACCCCCACAGGATGAGGGGTGGACGGGACGGGAGGGGGCTGTGTGTTCAAGGTCAGATCGGCAACCACACCACCGACGCTAGCCGCGGACCGGACCGCGGCGCATCGGACCCGGGGCCGAGAACGGACCTAGGACGAGACCTAGGACCGGTGCCGCAGGTGCGGCCCGCACGGCCTTCCCCGCCCTCACCTGTGACTTGAGTCACAGGGCCGATATTTTGTTGACCCTGTGTACCGGGTGGGCAGCTCGCTGTGATTCAGTGACCGTGGCAATCAGACAGACGCTGAGGGCACGGAAGCACAGCACCGTACGTAGAAGTACGAAGAAGTACAACACCGTACGAAGCCAGAAGAGTCACGAAGAGTCAGAGATTACGGACACTGAGGACGCTGCGGATCCTGGAGTTGCTGTCGAGGTCTCGGGGAGAGCGAGCATGGAGACCGAGTCGGAGCCGTACGTCCGTCTTGCGACCCTGCGGCAGCTGCACCAGGTGGTTGCGGAGCTCAACACGGCCCGCAGCCTCGCGGACACGCTGCAGACCGTCGCCGACGGCGTGGTGAACGGCCTGGGCTATGAGCTGGCGTGCGTCAATCTCGTGCGCCCGGACGGCGACCTCGTCGTCGCCGCCTTCGCCGGCAACCCCGCCGCCGAGGCGCTCATCACCGGCCGGGTCGGCTCCCGCGAGTCCTGGGACCGCCGCCTGGCCATGGGCGAGGCCTGGGGCGCCCTGCGCTTCATCCCGCACACCGAGGGCTGGGTCCTCGACGAGGACGACGTGCCGCAGTGGTTCACCGAGGGCCCCGAGCCCCGCTTCGAGGACGAGTGGCACCCCTCCGACCGGCTCTTCGCCCCCATGTACGCGACCGGCGGCTCCGGCGGCGAACTGCTCGGCGTGATCTCCGTCGACCGGCCGCGCAACGGCCGCAGGCCCGGCGCCTGGGGCCGCGAGGCCCTCCAGATGTACGCCTTCCAGGCCGCGATCGCCATCAGCAACGCCCGCCTGCGGGCCAACATGCAGCGGGCCCTGGTCCGCCTGGAGCGCGAGCAGCAGGCGCTGCGGGCCAGCGAGGAGTCCTTCCGGCAGGCCTTCGAGTACGCGCCGAGCGGCATGGCCATCGCCGAGATGGGCGGTGACCAGCACGGCCGGATCCTGCGCACCAACGACGCGCTGTGCCGCCTGCTCGGCCGCCCCGCCTCGGCGATGCGGCGGCACTCCTTCTCCGACCTGGTCCACCCCGAGGACATCGGCACCCTCCTGCGCACCTCCGCCGAGGGCGGCCGCGCCGAGCTGCGCTTCGGGCGCCGCGACGGCACGTACGTCTGGGTGTCGCTGCGCAACTCCGTCGTCGCGGACGCCGCGGACGGGCCCCGGTTCCTGCTCACGCACGTCGAGGACATCGAGGAGCGCAAGCGGCGCGAGCTCCAGCTCGCGCACCGCGCCTCGCACGACTCGCTCACCGGCCTGCCGAACTCCGCCGAGCTGCGCGCCCGGCTGAGCGCCCGGCTCTGTCGCAGGCCGCACGCGGGTCAGCCGAGCACGGTGGACTCGCTCGACGCGGCGTACGACCACAGCGGTCTGTACGGCGGCGGCACCGGCCACGCGGCCGGGCACGGCCACGCCGCACCGCCCGGCGCGCAGCACGGCGCGCACGGGGAGTTCGACCACCACGTGCACACCGTCGCCCCGCCCGAGGAGAGCGAGGCCGACGACGGCACGAAGGGGCTCGCCGTCCTCTTCTGTGACCTCGACGGCTTCAAGTCGATCAACGACCGCTTCGGGCACCACACGGGCGACGCCGTCCTCATCGAGGTCGCACGGCGTCTGACCAGCGGCGTCCGCGACGGCGACACGGTGGCGCGGCTCGGCGGCGACGAGTTCGTGGTCCTCGCGGACGGGCTCGGCAGGGCCGACGCGCAGGACCTCGCGGTCCGGCTGCGGAACGCCATCATCCCGCCGATCAGGGTCGACGGCCGGGCCGTCCGCGTGGGCGCCAGCTTCGGCATCGGCTGGGCACACTGCGGCATGTCGGCGGACGAAGTGTTGCACTCCGCCGACCAGCGGATGTA
This sequence comes from Streptomyces sp. NRRL B-1347, assembly GCF_000720325.1. GTDB lineage: Bacteria > Actinomycetota > Actinomycetes > Streptomycetales > Streptomycetaceae > Streptomyces. The sequence continues at coordinate 23,131 of NZ_JOJM01000034.1, read as the reverse complement.
CGTCGAGAAACGTTCCCGTGCCAAGCAGCACCGGCGGGCCGGATAGGCCCCGTACCGGGAACCGGATTGATCTCGATGCCACCTTGGGCGGTCACCCGGAGCGGGTAGGCTCGCCCGCATCCGCGATGCGAGGGAGTGACCTGCGAATGACGCCCGGCAACAACGGCGAGCAGACGCCGAACGCGCCACAGGGCGACGACGACCCGTTCGGCTACCTGTACGCCGACGGCCAGGCGGCCGGCGCCACCCCGCCCTCCGGGGGCGGCGGTTACGGCTACCCCGGGCCGCGGTCCTCGTACCACCAGGTGCGCCCGGTGGGCGAGCGGCAGTACGGGCAGCAGGCGCAGCAGCCCCCGGCGCAGGGCGGCTACGGCTACCCCCCGCAGCAGTCCTACGGCCAGCCCAGCGCGCACTACGCGGCGCCCGAGGCGCAGCCCGGCGTCACCGCCCCCGTCCGGCAGGCGCCGCCCGCGCCGCCCGCGGGCCGCGGCCGCGGGCCCAACACCAAGGGCCTGCTGATCGGCGCGATCGCGGTGGTCGCCGTGGTGTCGCTCGGCATCGGCGCCGCCATGATCACCGGCGGCGACGACAAGGGCGACGACAACAAGGCCGGTCCTTCGCAGCGGCAGAGCGAGTCGTCGGACCCGTCGCCCAGCGCGTCCAAGGACAAGGACAAGCCGGACAAGAAGGCCGAGCTGCCCGAGGCCGACGCCAAGGCGCTCAAGCTGGAGGGCGGCACCACCACCGCGTCCGACGTCGACGGCGCCAAGTCCGCGGGCGGCGTGTACGTGGCCGGGCTCAACAAGGTCGGCGCACAGGTGACCTGGACCGTCAACGGCATCCCCAAGGACGGCGCGTACACGGTCTTCGTCGGCTACGGCGTGCCCGGCAAGGCGGCCGAGACCACCCTCGTCATCAACGGCACGGCGTCCGAGCGCAAGCTCAACATGGACAACTTCGCGCACGCGAAGGAAGGCGCCTGGGACAAGGGCTGGACGAAAACGTTCGCCTTCGTCCAGCTCAACAAGGGCACGAACACGATCTCCGTGTCCTGTCAGCAGGGCGACAAGTGCGACGCGAACCTCGACCAGATGTGGCTGAAGGCGGGCCACGTCAAGGGCTGACCCTTTGCGGCGCTTCGCGCCTCGTCCTCAAACTCCCCCAAGCTCTTAAGGAGCAGGGGGTACCCCCTCGACGGGCTGATCGGCTTGCTGTCAGCCGGTCAGGCGGAGGAAGTGGGTGACCACCTCTGTCATCGCTTCCCGCGCGGGGGTGAGGTACTTGCGCGGGTCCACGGTCCCTGTGTCTTCGGCCAGGAACCGGCGTACCGCCCCGGTGAAGCCGGTGTTCAGGGCCGTGCCCACGTTCACCTTCAGTACGCCCGCGGCGACCGCCGCCCGGATCTCCGCGTCGGGCACGCCGCTCGACCCGTGCAGGACCAGCGGCACGGGCACCCGCGCGCGCAGGGCGCCGATCAACTCGTGGTCCAGGGACGCCGTGCGCTCCGTCATGGCGTGACGGGAGCCGACCGCGACGGCGAGCGCGTCGACCCCGGTCTCGGCGACGTACGCGGCGGCCTCGTCCGGATCCGTGCGCACGCCGGGCGCGTGCGCGTCGAGGGGCGCCTCGCCCTCCTTGCCGCCGACCCGGCCCAGCTCGGCCTCGACCCAGATGTCCCGCTCGTGGCCCCAACGCACCGCGTCCGCCGTGGCCTTGACGTTCTCCGCGTACGACAGCTTCGACGCGTCGAACATGACGGAGCTGAAGCCCTCGGGGTGCGCGGCCCGCAGCAGGTCCACGTCCGTGACGTGGTCCAGGTGCAGGGAGAGGGGCGCGGAGGAGGCGCGGGCGACGGCCGCGGCGGCCTGGGCGATCGGGGTGAGGTCGCCGCCGTGGAAGCGCACCGCGTTCTCGGATATCTGGAGCACGGCCGCGCGGCCCGCGCGCTCCGCGCCGCGGGCGACGGCCTCCGCGTGCTCCAGGGTGATGACGTTGAAGGCGGCGAGGCCGCACCCCTCGGCGCGGGCCCGGCCGACGAGCTCGCCGGTGGTGATCAGTGGCATGGTGCCCTCATTCCCGGGCACGCGCGGCCCGTGTCGCCCAACCCCGTTACGCAGCCGACGCCTTGCCGCTCACCGTCACCTTCGGCAGCACGTCCTCGTACACCGCCCGGTCGAACTCGCCCGCGGCCGGGGCCGCCACGGTCGCCGCCGACAGGGCCACCGCGCGGGTGAGCCGGTCCGGCCAGTCCAGGCCCTCCGCGAGCCCGGAGAGCAGGCCCGCGACCGCCGAGTCGCCCGCGCCCGTCGGGTTGCCGCGCACGGCGGCGGGCGGCGCCGCCCGCCAGGTGCCCTCGGGGGTGACGGCGAGGAGGCCGTCGGCGCCGAGCGACGCGACGACCGCGTGCGCGCCCCTGCGGCGGGCGTCGCGGGTGGCGCGGGACGGCTCGTGGGCGCCGGTGAGTTCGGCGAGCTCGTCGGCGTTCGGCTTGACGAGGTCGGGGCGGGCGGCGACGCCGCGGCGCAGCGGTTCGCCGCTGGTGTCGAGCAGCACGGGGACGCGCGCGGCGCGTGCCGCGCGCACGAGGAGGGCGTACGCGCCGACCGGGACGCCCGGCGGCAGGCTGCCGCACAGGGCCACCGCGGCGATGCCGGGGGTGCCCACCAACTCTTCGTACGCGGCGAGGAATCCGGACCACTCGGCGGACGACACGGACGGGCCCGGCTCGTTCAGCTGGGTGGTGTCGCCGGTGCGGGCGTCGACGACGGCGAGGGTGCGGCGGGTGGGGCCTTCGACCGGCCGCAACGCGTCCACCAGGCCCGGCACGCGCGTGAGATGGTCGCGCAGGGTGCGCCCGGTGGCGCCGCCCGCGAAGCCGGTCACCGTCACCGGGTGGCCGAGCGCGGCGAGCACCCGCGCCACGTTCACGCCCTTGCCGCCCGCGCGTTCGGTCACCTCGGTGACGCGGTGGGTGGTGTGGGGTGTGAGGGCCGGGACGCGATAGGTCAGGTCGAGGGCGGCGTTGAGCGTGACCGTGACGATCACTGCTTCACCCCCGATGCCCCTGCTCCAGTACGGCTTTCGGGGCCTGATCATGCCAAAAAGAAGGCGGTTGGCCCAGACCTCGGGGCCAACCGCCTCACTGCGACCGGATCGCGCGCGACCGCGCGCGCCTCACTTCGGGTCGACGACCCACTCGCCCTTGCGGAGCACGCCCTTGAGCGCGAAGTCCGCGTCCAGGACGACGAGGTCGGCGTCCTTGCCGGGTTCGAGGGAGCCGACCCGGTCGTAGACGCCGAGGATCTTCGCGGGGGTCGCGGAGATCGCCGTGACGACGTCTTCGACGGGCAGTCCGTCCACCGTCACGGCGCGCTGGAACGCGCGGTCCTGGGTGAGCGTGGAACCCGCGATGGCACCGCCCTCGGCGAGCCGCGCGACGCCCTCCGACACCACGACCTCCAACGGGCCGAGGTGGTACGTGCCGTCGCCGAAGCCCGCCGCGTCCATCGCGTCCGTGATGAGCGCGACGCGGTCGGCGCCCGCGCGGTGGAAGGCCAGCTGGAAGGCGGCGGGGTGCAGGTGCGTGCCGTCGTCGATCAGCTCGACGGTGACCCGCTCGTCCTCCAGGAGCGCGGCGATGGGCCCCGGCGCGCGGTGGCCGAGCCCGGGCATCGCGTTGTACAGGTGCGTGGCCACGGTGGCGCCCGCGTCGACGGCCGCCACCGTCTGCTCGTACGTCGCGTCGGTGTGGCCGATCGCGGCGATCACGCCGTGCTCGGCGAGGAGGCGCACGGAGTCGATGCCGCCGGGCAGTTCGGCGGCGAGGGTGACCATCTTGGCCTGGCCGCGGGCCGCGTCGATCAGCTTGCGGACCTCCGCCGGGTCCGGGTGGCGCAGCAGGGACTCGCTGTGCGCGCCCTTGCGGCACGGCGAGATGAACGGGCCCTCGAAGTGGACGCCCGCGATCTCGCCCTGCTCGGCCAGCTCGCTGAGCAGACCAGCGCGCTGCGCCAGGGCGTCCATGTCGCCGGTGACCGTGGAGGCGACGAGGGTGGTGGTGCCGTGCAGGCGGTGCGTGTGGACGCCGTGCAGGATGTCCTCGACGGTGCCGTTGGTGAAGGACGCGCCGCCGCCGCCGTGGTTGTGCATGTCCACGAAGCCCGGGACCAGCCAGTGGCCGGTCAGGTCGAGCGTCTCGGCGTCCGCGGGAGCGCTCCCGGCGATGCGCGTGCCGTCCACGATGACGCGGCCGCCGGACACGGTGCCGGTGGGCAGGACCACCCGGGCACCGGCGAGAACCTTGCTAGTGGCCATCAGGTGGATACCTCCGGGGATGCGTCGGTGGGGGTGGTGGTGAGGGTGGTGCTGGATGTATCGGTACGCGGGCCCTCCGGCGTGAGCAGGTCCCAGGCGAGCAGGCCCGCGCCCAGACAGCCCGCGGCGTCGCCGAGCGCCGCGGGGACGATCTCCGGCAGCGTCTGGAACTGCACCACGCGGTCCGCGACCGCCGTGCGCAGCGGGGTGAACAGCGTGTCCCCGGCCTCCGCGAGGCCGCCGCCGACGATCAGCGTGTCGGGGTCCAGGAGGGTGAGGGCCGTCAACAGGCCGTCGGCGAGCGCGTCCACGGCGTGCTGCCACACCTCGGCCGCGCGCGGGTCGCCGGAGCGCACCGCCTTGGCGCAGTCCGCGGCGTCCGCGCCCGGGTCGCCGCTCGCCTCGGCCCAGGCCTTGGTGACGGCGGACGCCGAGGCGAGCCGCTCCAGGCAGCCGCGCTGGCCGCAGCCGCAGGGCGGGCCGCCGGGCCGGACGACGATGTGGCCGATCTCGCCCGCCGAGCCGTGCGCGCCGGGCTCGATGACGCCGTTGATGCCGATGGCGCCCGCGATGCCGGTGCCGAGCGGCACGAACAGGAAGCGCGCCGCGCCCTTGCCCGCGCCGAGGCGGCCCTCGGCGAGGCCGCCGGTGCGCACGTCGTGGCCGAGCACCACGGGGATGCCGCCGAGCCGGGCGCTGAGCAGGTCGCGCAGGGGTACGTCGGTCCAGCCGAGGTTCGCCGCGTACACGGCGAGGCCGCGCTCGGCGTCGACGATGCCGGGGACCGCGACGCCCGCCGCGGCGGCGGGCTCGCCGAGGTGGGCCGCGCCGTGGGCGCGCAGCTCCGCGGCGAAGTCCAGGATCGACTCGACCACGGCGGCCGCGCCGCGCTCACGCCCTGTGGGGCGGCGCGCCTCGTGCAGCAGCGTGCCGTCCGCCCCGACCAGGGCGGCCTTCATTCCGGTGCCGCCCACGTCCAGGGCGATGACATGTCTCACGGGGACAGTGTCGCGTGTGACCCCGCAAGAGGTCTAGTCCAGTGTGCGTACCGCCCCCGGCTGCTTGAGGACCACGCTCCGGGTCAGATTGCGGGGGCGGTCCGGGTCCTGGCCCCGGTCCTCGGCCAGGCGCACGGCGAGGCGCTGGGCGCGGATCAGGTCGGCGAGGGGGTCGACGTCGGTGCGCGCCACCAGGTCGCCGCCGACGCGGGCGACGTCCTCCGCGAGCCCGACGGGCAGCTCCCCGAACATCCACGCGACGCGGCCGGGCGCCGTGATGGAGATCGGCCCGTGCCGGTACTCCATCGCCGGGTACGCCTCCGTCCACGCCCCCGCGGCCTCGCGCATCTTCAGGCCCGCCTCCAGGGCGAGGCCGTAGGTCCAGCCGCGGCCGAGGAACGTCCACTGCTCAGCGGCGACCACCGCGTCCGGCAGCGGCTCGGCGACGGTGCGCTCGGCGTCCGCCGCCGCCTCGGCGACCGACCTGAGACCCGGGACCGCGCCGAGCCCGGCCCGCAGGAAGGCGAGGGCGGTGGTCGCGAACCGGGTCTGCACGACGGACTCCTCGTCCGCCCAGTCCAGGACGGCCACCGCGGCGGCCGCGTCCATGACGGGCGTCTTCGGGTCGGCGGTCAGGGCAAGGGTCGGCACGGCGGACCCCACCGCCCGGAGCAGGTCGAGCACCTCCGTCGTCGTGCCGGACCGGGTGATCGCCACCACCCGGTCGTAGCGCCGCCCGGTGGGGAACTCCGACGCCGCGAACGCGTCCGTCTCGCCCTGCCCCGCGGCCTCCCGCAGCGCCGCGTACGCAAGGGCCATGAACCACGAGGTCCCGCATCCGGTCACGGCGATCCGCTCGCCCGGCTCCGGCAGGCCTGAGCAGGCCGCGGCGCTCTCGGCGGCCCGCCGCCAGCAGTCGGGCTGGGTGGCTATCTCAGTTGCGGTACGCGACATGTGCCAAGGCTCCTTGCCGGTGCGGGAGTTGTGCCGGACGGCGCCGGTACGGCGCCCCGACCAGTGCTTAGCAGCAGGGCGACCGGCCGGGCAATGGGTGACCGCCGTTGCAGAAGTGATACTCGGGTGGTGTAGACCTGGTGTGTTGACGCGGGGGAGACTCGCGTTCCGGTTGTCTCGGCAAGGGTGGGAAAAAGCGGTGCAGCGGCGCGTGACAGGCCTTACGGCGGCGGTGGCCGCACTGAGCATGGCGGCGCTGCTCGCCGGGTGCGGCGAATCGGGCGGATCGGGCGATGTGACCCTCAAGCTCGTGGCGGCCGACTACGGCGACTCGGCGGCGAACAGCTCCAAGAAGTACTGGGACAAGCTGGCCGAGAAGTTCGAGGACGAACACCCGGGCATCAAGGTCGACGTGACCGTGTACTCCTGGACGGACGTCGACCGCAAGGTCAAGGAGATGGTCGCGGACGGCGAGGCACCCGACCTCGCGCAGATCGGCGCCTACGCGGACTACGCGGCGCAGGACAAGCTGTACAGCGCCGACGACGTGCTCTCCATCCCCACCCAGGCCGACTTCCTCGCGCCGCTGTCGAAGGCGGGCGTGGTCAACCGGGTCCAGTACGGCATGCCGTTCGCCGCGTCCACGCGCCTGCTGTTCTTCAACGAGAAGCTCTTCAAGAGCGCCGGCATCACCCCGCCGGAGAGCTGGAGCGAGCTCCAGGCCGCCGCGAAGAAGCTCAAGTCGCGCGGCGTGAAGATCCCCTACGCGCTGCCGCTCGGCCCGGAGGAGGCGCAGGCCGAGACGTACCAGTGGCTGCTCAGCGGAGGCGGCGGCTACACCGACAACGTCGGCTCGTACGACTTCGACTCCAAGCAGAACGTCGACACGTTCAACTGGCTGAAGAACGAGCTGGTCGGCAAGGGCCTGACCGGGCCGACGCCGCCCGGCAAGCTCAACCGCGCCGAGGCCTTCGCCGCGTTCACGCGCGGCGAGGTCGGCATGCTCAACGGCCACCCGACGCTGATGCAGATGGCCGCCAAGAAGCACCTGAAGTACGGCATGGTCCCCATGCCCGGCGTCAACGGCAAGGCCCAGTCCACGATGGGCGTCGCCGACTGGATGATGGCCTTCAAGGAGAACGGGAACCGCAAGGAGATCCGCGAGTTCCTCGACTTCGCCTACTCCAAGAAGAACGTCCTGGACTTCTCGCGCGAGTACGACCTGCTGCCGGTGACCACGTCGGCGTCCCAGGAGATGGCCGACGACAAGGCCGACGCGAAGAAGCTCGGCGGCTTCCTGGAGGAGCTGCCCGGCTCCCAGCTGTACCCCGTCGGCAAGACGTCGTGGGCGCAGGTGTCCGTGCAGATCAAGAAGTACATCGGCAAGACCGTCGACCCGAACGGCGACCCCGAGGCGACCCTGGCCCAGCTCGACGCGAAGGCCGCGGCCGAGGAGAACGCGAGCTAGCGGCCGCCCCGCGCGGCGCTAGGCTGGGCCGGGTGAACGACGTGCCTGAGGCGCAGCCCCCCGCGGCCGGGGGCGGCCTGTCCGCGCGGGCCCGGGCCGTGCTCGCCCTGGAGCGGCGCAACTGGAGCGGCCCGGGCGCCAAGGAGCGGGCCATACGCGAAGAGCTCGGCCTCGCCCCGGTCCGCTACTACCAGCTCCTCAACGCCCTGCTCGACGACGAGCGCGCCCTCGCCCACGACCCGGTCACCGTGAACCGCCTGCGGCGGGTACGCGCCGCACGCCGCGCCGAACGCTGACGCTAGGGTCGGGGCCATGGGTGACGACCGCACGCACTCCCCGTACGAGCCACTGACCCCCGCGGGCCGCGAAGGGCTCGCCGCGATCCTGGCCCGGCCCGAACGCGCCGTGATCGCCCTGGACTTCGACGGCACGCTCGCGCAGATCGTGCCGGACCCCGAACTGGCCAGGGCCCACCCGGACGCCGTGCCCGCGCTCGCCGCGCTCGCTCCGCGGGTCCGCTCCGTCGCGGTCGTCACCGGCCGCCCGGCGGGCGTGGCCGTCCGCCACGGCGGGTTCGCGGGCGTCCCGGGCCTTGAGCACCTCGTCGTGCTCGGGCACTACGGCGCGGAGCGCTGGGACGCCGTCACCGGCACCGTGCACGCGGCCGAACCGCACCCGGGCGTCGCCGCCGTCCGGGCCGAGCTGCCCGGCTTCCTCGACGGCATCGGGGCCTGGCAGGGCACCTGGATCGAGGAGAAGGGGCGCGCCGTCGCGGTGCACACGCGCCGGGCCGACGACCCCCAGGCCGCCTTCGACGCGCTGCGGGGCCCCCTCGGCGAGCTCGCCGCGCGCCACGGCCTGATCGTCGAGCCCGGCCGCATGGTCCTGGAGCTCCGCCCGCCCGGCGTGGACAAGGGCGTGGCCCTCACCGACTACGTACGCGAAGTGGGCGCCGATTCGATCCTCTACGCCGGGGACGACCTCGGGGACCTGCCCGCCTTCGCCGCGGTGGACAAGCTGCGGGCCGACGGCGAGGTGCGGGGCCTGCTGGTGTGCAGCGGCAGCGCGGAGGTCACGGAGCTGGCCTCGCGCGCGGACCTGGTTGTCGACGGGCCTGCCGGTGTGGTCGGGCTCCTGGCCCGGCTGACCGCCGACCTTGCCTGAACGGTTGCTCGGCACCCGGGGCTGTGCCCACCCGTCCCGCCCTGCGGGACGATTGCCCACAGCGGTTATGGCTCTAGTGCTCTGAGCTGGTCCAGGAACCAGCGGGCGGGCGGTAGGGCCGTGGCTGCGACGGCCAGGCGTTTGGTGCGTTCGGCCCGCTCCGCGGCGGGGAGCACGAGTGCCTCGTGCAGGGCCGCGGCCGTCGCCGTCACGTCGTACGGATTCACCCCGATCGCGTCCTCGCCCAGCTCCTCGTACGCCCCGGCCTCCCGGGACAGGACGAGCGCGCAGCCCTCGTCGGAGACGACGGGGACCTCCTTGGCGACCAGGTTCATGCCGTCCCGGATGGGGTTGACCAGGGCCACGTCGGCGATCCTGTACGCGGCGAGGGAGCGCGCGAAGTCGTCCTTGACGTGCAGCACCACCGGCGTCCAAGCCGCCGTGCCGAAGCGGGCGTTGATGGCGTCGGCGACGCGCGAGACCTCCGCCGTGTAGTCGCGGTAGACCGCGAGGTCCTGCCGCGAGGGGTAGGCGAACGCGACGTGCACCACCCGCTCGTGCCACTCGGGGCGCTCGTCCAGCAGCAGCTCGTACGCCCGCAGCCCCCGGACGATGTTCTTCGACAGCTCGGTGCGGTCCACGCGGACGATGACCTGCCGGCCGGGCCCCACCTGCTCGCGCAGCGCCGCGAGCCGCTCCTCGACGTCCGCGCGCCGCGACCGCTCCCGCAGGAAGTCCGCGTCCGCGCCGAGCCCGTGCACCCCGACGCGCGTCCCCGACGTGCCGCCGAGCAGCCGCACGCAGCACTCCGTGAACGCGTCCGCCCACCGCCCGGTGAGGAAGCCGAGCCGGTCCGCGCCCAGCATGCCGCGCAGCAGCTGCTCGGCGACGTCGTCGGGCAGCATCCGGAAGTAGTCGGCGGGCGCCCACGGAGTGTGCGAGAAGTGCCCGATCCGCAGGTCGCCGCGGAGCTCGCGGAGCATGCCCGGCACCAGCGCGAGGTGGTAGTCCTGCACGAGGACCGTCGCGCCGTCCGCCGCGCTTTCGGCGAGCGCCTCCGCGAAGGCCTGGTTGTACTGCTCGTAGGCGGCCCACTGGGCGCGGAACTCGGGGCCGAACTCCGGCTCCAGGGGCGTCTGGTACAGCATGTGGTGCACGAACCACAGCACCGAGTTCGCGATGCCGTTGTACGCCGCCGCGTGGGTCTTCGCGTCGATGTCGAGCATGCGCACGCCCGACTCGACGACCCCGCGCCGCACCGCCTCGCGGTCGCCGTCGCCGAGCGCGGAGCACACCCACAGCGCGTCCGCCTCGTCCCCGATGGCGCTGAGCCCGGACACGAGCCCGCCGCCGCCGCGCCTGGAGGTCAGCTCGCCGTCGTCCCCGACGGCGTACGAGACGGGGCCGCGGTTGGACGCGACGAGGACCCGGGCGGCGGCACGAGGGGAGACCATGTTGGCGAACCTAGCCCGAGCCGGGTGCGCGTAAACGCGCACCCGTGCGAGTGGCCCATCACTTCATGGACTCGACGCGAAGGCAGTGCCCCGAAGGCAAGCGCCCCGAAGGGGCGCGGGGAACTGCGCGACCAGCCCCGGACGGCCCGCGGACAAAATCCGGCCCCCGTGCCCCGCAGGACAGCCGTTCAAGCCACGCGCCGCGCCGCATACTCCTCGATCTCCGCCATCGGCGGCCGCTCCTCCGTGTCCACCGGGTACGTGCGCGGCTCGAAGCCCGACGCGCCCCGCACGAACTGCGTCAGCTCCGGGCGCACGAGGTGGCCGCGGGCGAGCCGCAGCTGCGCCGTGCGGTAGATCGACGCGGCCATCCGGCCGAGCGCCTGCCCGTCCTGGTGCCGGTGCTTGCGCACCCCCACGTCGACCTGCGCGAGCGCGTCCAGGCCGACGGTGTGCAGCGCGTCCACGAGCAGCCCGAGCTCCACGCCGTACCCGACCGGGAACGGCAGCCGTTCGAGCAGCGACCTGCGGGCCGCGTACTCGCCGCCGAGGGGCTGTACGAAGCCCGCGAGCTGGGGCCAGTGCATGTTGAGCAGGGGCCGCGCCATCAGCTCGGTGACCCGGCCGCCCTGGCCCGCCGTGGCGCTCGACGCGTCGGCGCCGGGGGCGCCCGTGTCGTCGTCGAGCACCGTCATGGGGCGGTCGTACATCGCCTTCACGAAGTGCACGTCCGGCTCGGTGAGCAGCGGGCCCACGATGCCGGTCACGAAGTCGGCCGAGAACTCCTTCAGGTCGGCGTCCACGAACGCGATCACGTCACCGTGCGTCACCAGGAGCGACCGCCACAGGACCTCGCCCTTGCCGGGCACCGCGGGGACGCGCGGCAGCACGTCGTCCCGGCGCACGACCCGGGCGCCCGCGGCGCGCGCCACCTCCGCGGTGCGATCCCGCGAGCCGGAGTCCACCACCACGAGCTCGTCGACCAGGGGGACCTTCTCGATCAGCTCGCGGCGGATCTCCGCGACGATCTCCCCGACCGTCCGCTCCTCGTCGAGCGCGGGCAGCACGACGCTCACCGTGGTGCCCGAGGCCCGCTTCGCGGCGGTGAGACGGTCCAGCGGGCGGTCGGTCACGGACCAGGAACGCCTGCTCAGCCAGCGCTCGACCTCTTCCAGCACGCGGGTTCCTCCCGTTGGTGGCCGTATGTGATCCATCTCGCGGTTCGGACGACTATCTCAACTGTCCTGGCCTTCGGTTACAGTCTTGAACAACGCCGGTGACCATCGCATGTCGGGGGTCGCCGTCCGTCACGGGTGCCGCTGGCACCCCGTACAACAACCGAATACCGCTCATCCAGAGGGGCAGAGGGACACGGCCCGTTGAAGCCCCGGCAACCCTCCAGCCGGTCTCGTAGCCGCCACAGGCGCACCGCGAGGCTCCCGGCTCGGGAAGGTGCCAATTCCGTCTCGTGGCGAGATGCGCCGCGAGGAAGATGAGGAGAAAGGGCCTCGCCTCCATGGCTGTGCAGACCGTCGACACCACGTCCCCCGCGGAAACCGCGGACACCACGGTCGACCTGGGACCCGCGTCGGGTCTCTCCTGCCGCGAGTGCGGCACCGTCTTCCCGCTCGGTCCGATCTTCGCCTGCGCCGAGTGTTTCGGCCCGCTCGAAGTCGCGTACGACCTTCCCGTCGGCGACCCCGAGGCGCTCCGCGCCAAGATCGAGTCCGGCCCGGCCAACATCTGGCGGTACGCCCCGCTGCTCCCCGTCCCCGCCGACGTCGCGGACAAGCCGAACCTGAACCCCGGCTGGACCAAGCTCGTCAAGGCCGACAACCTGGCCCGTGAACTGGGCGTCGAGCAGGGCAAGCTGTTCGTCAAGGACGACTCAGGCAACCCCACGCACTCCTTCAAGGACCGCGTCGTCGCGCAGGCCCTGGAGGCCGCGCGCGCCTTCGGCTTCACCACCCTGTCCTGCTCCTCCACGGGCAACCTCGCCGGTGCCGTCGGCGCCGCCGCCGCCCGCGCGGGCTTCCGCTCCTGCGTGTTCATCCCGCACGACCTGGAGCAGGGCAAGGTCGTCATGGCCGCGGTCTACGGCGGCGAGCTCGTCGGCATCGAGGGCAACTACGACGACGTGAACCGCTTCTGCTCCGAGCTCATCGGCGACCCGCTCGGCGAGGGCTGGGGCTTCGTCAACGTCAACCTCCGGCCGTACTACGGCGAGGGCTCCAAGACCCTCGCGTACGAGATCTGCGAGCAGCTCGGCTGGGAGCTGCCGGACCAGCTGGTGATCCCGATCGCCTCGGGCTCGCAGCTCACGAAGATCGACAAGGGTCTGAAGGAGCTCATCAAGCTGGGCCTCGTCGCGGACAAGCCGTACAAGATCTTCGGCGCCCAGGCGGAGGGCTGCTCGCCGGTCTCCGCCGCCTTCAAGGCGGGCCATGACGTCGTCCGCCCGCAGAAGCCGAACACCATCGCCAAGTCGCTCGCGATCGGCAACCCCGCCGACGGCCCGTACGTGCTCGACATCGCACGGCGCACGGGCGGCGCGGTGGAGGACGTGAACGACGAGCAGGTGGTCGACGCGATCAAGCTCCTCGCCCGCACGGAGGGCATCTTCGCGGAGACCGCGGGCGGCGTGACCGTCGGGGTCACGCGCAAGCTGATCGAGGCCGGTCTCATCGATCCCTCGCTGACCACGGTGGTCCTCAACACCGGTGACGGCCTGAAGACCCTCGACGCGGTCGCCGCGACGTCTCAGGCGACCGCGACGATCCGGCCGAGCCTGGACGCGTTCCGCTCCGCGGGGCTTGCGGGCTAGACCGCCGTAGGGCTCGCTGCCTGTTCTTCGTCTGCGGGGCCGTTGTGGCTGGTCGCGCAGTTCCCCGCGCCCCCTAAGGGGCACCCCGATCCACCGAGGTGAAGAGTATGAGCGTCAACGTTCGCATCCCGACCATCCTCCGTACGTACACCGGCGGGCGGGCGGAGGTCTCCGCCGAGGGGGCCACCCTCGCCGAGGTCATCGCCGACCTGGAGAAGAACCACACCGGCATCGGCGCGCGCGTCCTGGACGACCAGGGCAAGCTGCGCCGGTTCGTGAACGTGTACGTCAACGACGACGACGTGCGCTTCGAGCAGGGCCTGGAGACGGCCACGCCCGACGGCGCGGGCGTCTCGATCATTCCGGCGGTGGCCGGCGGCTGACCCGTCGCACCGGAAGCCGTTTCGTATACAACGGCTCTGTTCCTACGCTGAGTTACCTCGATTGCCCCCTCCGCGAGAGAAGCGGAGGGGGCAATTCTGCATGGTTGAGCGCGGTACAGTTGGGAATGGAGCTCCGCTTTTGGTGTCGGGCGGCGTCAGTCGCCCGGATAAAGTCGGCCTCGGAGCCGACAAGAAGTAGCCAAAGTGTCCTGCCTATTTGAGCCGAACGTGCCTTTTGTCTGGCCCGACTTGCCCTGAACTCCGGTGAATTCTCCGTATATCGGCGATCGGCCGTGCCCAGAATTCTCGTCCGATTGACCTGTTGCAGACGGCAGTTGGGCAGATACATTCAGCCGCGGTCGACGCGTTCCGGCGCACACCCCCAACCCATGGGGAGTGAGGTCTGACCCGGGTCCGCGAAGTGCGGTCCTGCGCAAGGGCCAGTAATAGGGGAGTTAGGCATGGCTCAGGGCACCGTCAAGTGGTTCAACGCGGAGAAGGGATACGGCTTCATCGCGGTCGACGGTGGTGCGGATGTTTTCGTCCACTACAGCGCGATTCAGATGGACGGCTACCGCACCCTTGAAGAAGGTCAGCGAGTCGAGTTCGAGATCTCGCAGGGCCAGAAGGGTCCGCAGGCGGACATGGTCAAGCTCGCCGTCTGATCGGCTTGGCGCGATCGGCCACCAGCGACGCGTGGGCCCGCCTCCCGGTTCGGGAGGCGGGCCCTTCTGCGTTCCCTCCGCCTTGGCCGGGGCCCCCTGCGCTGCCGCTTGCTTGTCTCTCGGGTGCGGGCCGTCTCCCACGTCACCGGCGCTGGCGCGCCGGATGTTTCCCGCCCGCCCGTCCGTTTGCTCGGCAGTGCACTGCGCGGGTAGGGAGGTGCCCTCGCGCTCGCGCTGTGAAGCTGCCTGGTCATGGGCGCGTGGGTGGGAAGGATCCGCCGCGGAGCGGCGGCGTCGTGGGCTACGGCCCGCACCCGGCGGGCGGTGGTCACCAAGGGAAGCCGGGCCCGGAGTGTGGGGGCGACCTTGCACTCGGAGGGGGCGAGTGCTAATCATTGGCGTTAGCACTCTACGAGTGAGAGTGACAGAACTTGGATCGGGCCGGTGAGGTCCGCAGGCCGGGTGGGGCAAGGAACCACAAGGGCTGCAGGCCGTCCGTCGCGGGCACCAGCACGGTCCGGCTTTTCCACCCCTGTCCGGGAGGACCACTTCACATGGCCAAGATCATCGCGTTCGACGAGGAGGCACGGCGCGGCCTCGAGCGCGGCATGAACCAGCTCGCCGACGCCGTCAAGGTGACCCTGGGCCCCAAGGGTCGCAACGTCGTCCTCGAGAAGAAGTGGGGCGCCCCCACGATCACCAACGATGGTGTGTCCATCGCCAAGGAGATCGAGCTCGAGGACCCGTACGAGAAGATCGGCGCCGAGCTGGTCAAGGAGGTCGCGAAGAAGACGGACGACGTCGCCGGTGACGGCACGACGACCGCGACCGTCCTGGCCCAGGCGCTGGTCCGCGAGGGCCTGCGCAACGTGGCCGCGGGTGCCAACCCGATGGCCCTGAAGCGCGGCATCGAGAAGGCCGTCGAGGCCGTCTCGGGCGCCCTGCTCGACCAGGCCAAGGAGGTCGAGACCAAGGAGCAGATCGCCTCCACGGCCTCCATCTCCGCCGCCGACACCCAGATCGGCGAGCTCATCGCCGAGGCCATGGACAAGGTCGGCAAGGAAGGCGTCATCACGGTCGAGGAGTCGCAGACCTTCGGTCTGGAGCTCGAGCTCACCGAGGGCATGCGCTTCGACAAGGGCTACATCTCGGCGTACTTCGCGACCGACATGGAGCGCATGGAGGCGGCGCTCGAGGACCCGTACATCCTCATCGTCAACTCCAAGATCTCCAACGTGAAGGACCTCCTTCCGCTCCTGGAGAAGGTCATGCAGTCGGGCAAGCCGCTGCTGATCATCGCCGAGGACGTCGAGGGCGAGGCCCTGTCCACGCTGGTCGTCAACAAGATCCGCGGCACCTTCAAGTCCGTCGCCGTCAAGGCCCCGGGCTTCGGCGACCGCCGCAAGGCCATGCTCGGTGACATCGCCATCCTCACGGGCGGCACGGTCATCTCCGAGGAGGTCGGCCTCAAGCTGGAGAACGCCGGTCTCGACCTGCTCGGCCGCGCCCGCAAGGTCGTCATCACCAAGGACGAGACCACGATCGTCGACGGTGCCGGTGACTCCGAGGCCGTCCAGGGCCGCGTGAACCAGATCCGCGCCGAGATCGAGAACAGCGACTCGGACTACGACCGCGAGAAGCTCCAGGAGCGCCTGGCGAAGCTCGCGGGCGGCGTGGCCGTCATCAAGGCCGGTGCCGCGACCGAGGTCGAGCTCAAGGAGCGTAAGCACCGCATCGAGGACGCCGTTCGCAACGCGAAGGCGGCCGTCGAGGAGGGCATCGTCGCCGGTGGTGGCGTGGCCCTGCTGCAGGCCTCCTCGGTCTTCGAGAAGCTGGAGCTCGAGGGCGACGAGGCCACCGGTGCCGCCGCCGTCAAGCTGGCGCTCGAGGCCCCGCTGAAGCAGATCTCCGTAAACGCCGGCCTTGAGGGTGGCGTCATCGTGGAGAAGGTCCGCAACCTCACCCCGGGTCACGGCCTGAACGCCGCGAACGGCGAGTACGTGGACATGATCGCCGAGGGCATCATCGACCCGGCGAAGGTCACGCGCTCCGCGCTGCAGAACGCCGCGTCGATCGCCGCGCTGTTCCTCACCACCGAGGCCGTCATCGCCGACAAGCCGGAGAAGGCCGCCCCGGCCGCTCCGGGCGGCATGCCCGGCGGTGACATGGACTTCTGAGCCGGTTCGTTCGGCTCGGGCTCGTCCTTCCCGAGGGCGGCACCTCCTGCTTCCAGCAGGGGGTGCCGCCCTCGGGCGTTTCCCGCCCTACGCCCCCAGGGAGTCGATGAAGGCGGACCAGGCCGGGGGCCGGAAGAGGAGGTGGGGGCCAAGGGGATCCTTGGAGTCCCGGACGGGGATGACGTCCGGGTGGCCGTCGCCCACTTCGAGGCATTCGCCGCCGCTGCCGCCGCTGTACGTGGACTTGCGCCAGGTGGCCGAGCTCAGATCGTGCTCAGGGTTGGTCCTCATGCGCGTAATCCTGCGCCAACGCCTCGATCAGGGCTAGGGACTTCTCCGGCGAGAGCGCGTCGGCTGCGAGGAGGTCGAAGGTGAACTTCAGGCGGGTGACGGTGGCAGGGTCATCCTCCAGGCGTCCGGTGCCGGGCCCTTCGAAGTAGGCCAGTGAAGGGGCGTCCTCGAAGTCCATCAGCCGCAGGTAGCCCTCCATCGCCGTGTGAGCTCCGGCGCTGAACGGCAACACCTGCATGATGACCCGGCCCTGGTGGGCCAGGCTCGCGATATGGCGCAAGGCCTCCGCCATAACTACAGGCCCGCCTGTCATCCTGCGCAGTACTCCCTCGTCAAGTACCACCCACAACAACGGGTTTGTCGGATGGTTGAGCAGACGGGTCCGCGCCATCCGGCCGTCCACCCACTTGTCGATGGTCGACTCCGGTGCCGTCGGGTCGTACGCGCGGATCACGGTCCGTGCGTACGCGGGTGTCTGGAGCAGCCCGGGGATCAGCATTGCCCCGTACTGCCGGATCGCCGTGGCTTCTGCCTCGGCCTCCGCTGCCTCCGCGAAGTGCTCGGGATAGCGGGACTTGGCCGCCGCCCCGCAGTTCCGTGTGAAGAAGCCCTCCGTCCCCAGAGCCTCATCCAGCATGCGTGCATGGTCCGGCTGCATGCGGCGCGTACCGGCCTCCAGTTGGCCGATGAAGGAGCCGCTGACGAAGATGCGGCAGCCCAGCTCCTCCTGGCTGAGGTTGGACTTCTCTCGGGCGTGGCGCAGCTCCGCGCCCAGTAACGCGCGGGGGTTGGACGACGGGTCGAGGTCTTTGGGGCGGGTCATCGGCAGGTAGCTCCTCGGACACCGGGGACTGTTGGGTGGCCTGCGCTTTTCAGGGTAGGCGCGAGTGAACACCCTGGGTGAGGAACGTTGAACACTCAGTAGAAAGGCGTAGGTCATGGCGATGACGGCGGAGGAGAGGGGCCGCGCGGCCGAGGACGCGGTGGCGGAGCTGCGGGCGGAGCTGGCCCGCTTGGGGGTGACTCTGCCGTCGCTGCGCGTGGACCCGCTGACCATGGCGGCCGAGGCCCCGTACCCGCTCGTGGAGTTGGGGCGGTGCAACCTAGACACGGCGATGCGGCTCGTGGCGGTACTGCGCGGGGCGGCGAAGTGAGGCCGGGGGAGTACGCCGTCGACGTACGGGACGGCAGCGTCGGCCAGGTGATGGGCCACGAGGGCGGCTACGTACAGCTGCGGCCGGTCGGCGGCGGCCGGGAATGGGACTGCCCACCGGAGTCGACGGCCCCCGCGTCGACGGGCGAGGTCCTGCGGGCCCGGGTCCGCCAGGTGAACCGGGAGGGGCGGTTGCCGTGACGGCCGGGCATGACGCGACACTGCTGAACACGGGCTGAAGAAACCGCAGTTGCGCGGGAGGCTGGGCCCATGAACTACCGGCCGAGCAAGCCGCCCGCCCGCTGCATCAAGTGCGGGGACACCCATCTGATCCTGTCGCGGGCCGTGAACCCGAGGACGGACGAGACGGAGTACCGCTTCACGTGCTTGGACTGCCGCGTCGCGTGGCCCCAGGACCAGCACGGAGGCGCTCCCGACGACTACGCCTAGCGAGAGGGGCCGTCCGCCATGCGTGAACCAGCGTGTGCACGTCCGTTGGGCAAGAGCGTGATGATGCACCCTGATGGAAGGTTTCAGTGCATGGACTGCAACACGACCTGGACGTAGGCGGGTGACCATGGCGGACGCGGTGGGTGTCATCAAAGGGCCCATGTCGGATCAGATGGCGTGGGCATCGTTGTACGAGCTGGCCCTGAGCGTGGCGGAACGCCTCGGGGCCACCGTCCCGGACGCCGCCCGCGAGGTGGGGCGGTACGAGTTCCTCGAAGCCGTCCTGAACGTCGATGACGGATGGCGCCTGGACTGGAACGGCAGGCCCTCCTAGCCCCGCAGGTCAGGCCTCGTCGCCGCGAGGGCCGCGCGGAGGTGGCCGTTCGACTCCGTCAGGAGGCGGGTTGCCGTGGGGGCGTCCACGGTGCCGAGGATCGTGAGGATCGCGGGCTTGACCTCGCCGTCCGTGGCGGCGAGGGCGCGTTCGATCTCGTCGTCGGGGGCGCCCGTGGCCAGGGCCACGATGCGGCGGGAGCGGGCGCGCAGCTTCTCGTTGGAGGCGCGCACGTCGACCATCAGGTTCCCGTACGTCTTGCCCAGGCGGATCATCGTGATCGTCGAGATCATGTTGAGGACCAGCTTCTGCGCCGTGCCCGCCTTCAAACGGGTGGAGCCGGTGAGGAGTTCGGGTCCGGTGACGACCTCGATGCCGTGCTCGGCGGCCGCCGCGAGCGCGCTGTCCGCGTTGCAGGACAGGCCGATGGTCAGGGCCCCGACGGTGCGGGCGTGCTCGACGGCGCCGATCGCGTACGGGGTGCGGCCGGACGCGGAGATGCCGACCACTGTGTCGTCGGGGGTGAGCGCGAGCGCCGTCAGGTCCTCGGCGGCCAGGGCCTTGCTGTCCTCCGCGCCCTCGACCGCCGTGACCATCGCGGCCGGGCCGCCCGCGATCAGGCCGACGACGTCGCCGGGGTCGGTGTTGAAGGTCGGCGGGCACTCGGAGGCGTCCAGGACGCCGAGGCGTCCGGCCGTGCCCGCGCCCGCGTAGACCAGTCGGCCGCCGCGCGCCATGCGCTCCGCCGTGGCGTCGATGGCCGCGGCGATGCGGGGGAGCTGCGCGGCGACGGCGGCGGGCACGGAGGCGTCCTCGCCGTTCATGATCCGGGCGATCTCCGACGTCGGCAGGCGGTCGATCTCGGACAGCTCGGGCCGGAAGGCCTCGGTGGTGAGGGACGCGAGCTCGGCGCGCAGTTCGCCGTAGCCGTCGGAGGTGGAGGTCATGGGCACAGCGGCTCTTTCGGTGACGGAGGGATTGTTCAGCCCGTCCGGCGTTTGAGGACGAGCGCGAAGCGCGATGTGCGGTGTGCCCCGGCGGCCTCAGCCGTTGCGGTGCCGATGGGCCAGGGCTTCGTACGATGCCGCGAGGGCCGGCGCGGCCGTCTCGTACGTGCGCTGGGCCACGCCCACGAACAGGCAGTCCACGACGAGGAGTTGGCTCGTGCGCGACGACATGGCCGCCGGGCGCAGCTCGCTCTCGCGGGCGGTGGAGGTGGTCAGTATGTGGTCGGCGTACTGCGAGACGGGGCTCTCGGGGCGGCCGGTGACGGCGATCGTCGTGGCGCCGTGCTCGAAGGCGACCCGCAGCGGTTCGATGACGTCGCCCGTGGAGCCGGAGTGGGTGATCGCGATGGCCACGTCCTTCGCGCGCAGCGTCACCGCGTTGGTGACGGCCAGGTGCGGATCCGAGTGCGCGTGCGCGACCTGGCCGATGCGCAGGAGCTTCTGCGCGAGGTCCTGGGCGACGAGCCCGGACGCGGCCACGCCGTAGATCTCCGTGCGGCGTGCCGAGGCCAGGGCGGCGACGGCCGCCCCGAGCTGCACGGTGTCGAGCCCGGCCGCGGTGTCGGCGAGGGTCTGCTGCTCGTCGTACGCCAGCTTGGCCACGACGTCGGCGATCGGGTCGTCCACGGCGATGTCGGCGGTGACGGCCGGGGCGCGGCCCGACTGCTGCTGGGCGGCGAGTCCGGCGAGGGCGAGCCTGAGGTCGCGGTAGCCGGGGTAGCCGAGGAGGCGGGCGGTGCGGACGACCGTGGCCTCGCTGGTGCCGGTGAGTTCGGCGAGGCCGGTGACCGTGAGGGCGGCGCAGCCCGCCGGGTCGCCCGCGACGGCCTCGGCGACGCGCTGCATGGAGCGGGTCATCGACGGCGCGAGCGTGCGCACCTTCGCCGCGAGGGCGGCCGGGGCGGGCGGAGCCCCGCCCGCGAAAATTTCCTTCACGTCAGAGGTCACTCTTGGAAGATATTTTCAGCGCCGCGACCGGGTCAAGACTCTTGCCGACCGTCACCGTGCGGCGCGCGGGGCGACAATGGCTGCATGGACACGATTGACCCCCTGGAGCAGGCGTTGCACGCGGCACGCGCGCTGGTCCTCGCCGACCTCGCCGCGCGCGAGGTGGCGCAGGCCGACGTGGTCTCCTTCGTCGAGGAGTCCGTCGCGCACCGCCGCTGGTGGGTCGAGCAGTGGCCCGAGGGCGCGGCGTACGTCGCCGGGCTCGTCGCCCAGGACGTACAGGACAGGATCCTGGAGCGGTACGGCCGCTGGCCGCTGTGCCCGGTGTGCGGCTCCGGGGAACCGCACGCCCTGGACGTGGAGCCGGAGCTCGGCCCCGATCCGCACTGGGTGTGCGGCAAGGCCGGGGTCGTCGTGGCGCCGGTGGGCGGTCTGACGTGACGCTGTACATCGACCCGCCGACCTGGCCGGGGCACGGGCGG
Source organism: Streptomyces sp. NRRL B-1347 (assembly GCF_000720325.1). GTDB lineage: Bacteria > Actinomycetota > Actinomycetes > Streptomycetales > Streptomycetaceae > Streptomyces. Next base: position 2,065 of record NZ_JOJM01000034.1, on the reverse strand, counting down.
CTCTGGTCCCATCTGGTGAGTGACGTCTCGTACGAGGAACTGCACGCGTTCGCCGCACGGATCGGGGCGCCCCGGCGGGCCTTCGAGCGGGACCACTACGACGTGCCCGCGGAGCGGTACGCGTCCGCTGTGGCCGCGGGGGCTCTGGAGGTGGGGTCCAAGGAGCTGGTGCGGCGGCTCACCGAGGCGGGGTTGCGGCGGCGCAAGGGGGCCGTGGGCTAGGCGTTGCTGCCCGCGTCGGCCCCGCTGTCCTTGTCGCCGCCGCGCGGCTCGTCCTCAAGCGCCGGACGGGCTGGATTCTTCGCGGGGGTGGGCTGACAGCGCGTAGGTCCGCTGGCCCTCGCGGTCGGCGTCCCGCTGGAAGCCCGCTCGGGTGAGGACCGCCTCCGAGGCCGTGTTGCCCTCGTCGACCACCGCCCGTACGCCCTGGACGCCGGGCAGGGTCAGGGCCCATCCGGTCAGCGCGCGCAGCGCCTCCGTGGCGTAGCCGTTGCCGCGGGCCGCGGGGGCCAGGTCGTAGCCGACCTCCGCCCAGCCCTCGTGGTCGGGCACGCCGTGGAAGCCCATGGCGCCGACCGCGAGCCCGTCGGCGGTGCGCCGGATCGCGTACGTGCCCCACTCGGGGCGGTGCGTGCCCGCCGCGTACGCCTTCGCGATCATCCCGGCGCCGGTCCGCGTGCCCTCGCACGGGCCGCCCTCGACCCAGTCGAAGCCGCCGGTGCCGCCCGCGGCGAGGTCGGCGAGGGCCGGTGGCGAGACCTCCAGGAGCTCCACGCGCTCCGCGGGCAGCCGGATCTGGTTGTGCCAGCGCCAGCGCTCGAGCCGGGACCGCCCCGGCAGGGTGCCGCGGCCGGTCGCCCACAGCAGGGTCTCCCACTGCGAGGCGCCGTCCCTGGCGGGCGGCACGTGCGGGAACTGCCAGGCGAGCAGCGCCTCGCAGAGCCGCTCCGGCGGCTCGTACGCCACCTCGAAGGCGCTCAGCACGTCGTACGCGTGCAGCAGCAGCTCCACGATGCCCATCGCGGCGAAGCCGCGCGCGTCCGCGCTGCCGTACGGGAAGGGGTGGAAGCCGCGCACGCCCTTCGGCGTCGTGCGCACCACCGCCGCGAGCAGGCCGCCCGATGCCTCGATCGCGTGCACCGCCGCCGCGGGGCCCGTGCCCTCTTCGAGGCGGACGTCCAGCGGGACGTACGAGTCCTTGGTCCGCCCCGTGAGCTGCGCCGCGTACGCCGTGAAGTCGCTCACGACGTGCTCCGCCGTCGCCAGGCAGCTCCACTCCAGGCCGCCCGCGGGGCGCGTCCAGTCGTACTCCTGCGTCGCCACCGCGCGCAGGGCGCCGCACGCGTGCGCCACCGCCTCGTCGATCTCGTCTCCGCCCATGCTCAGCATGGCGCGAGGCTACGCGAGCAGCGCCAGCTCGGCCGAGAGGTTTTCGCGCGCCGGGGCCTCCCAGTGCGCGGCCCCGTGCGGGGTGCGGAACAGCCTCGGCAGGGCGAGGAGTTGGCGCAGCACGTCCGCGCGGCCCTGGCGGAACGCCTCGTCCGGGACGAAGGCGTACTCCTCGCGGACCGCCGCCGCGTAGGCCGCGTACGCGTCCGGGGGCGCGGCCAGGACCGCCAGGTCCGCGTCGCACAGGACCTCGCCGTCGCGGTCGCCCTCCGCCGGGTCGTGGGTGACGGTGAGGCGGACCAGGCGGGCCACCTCCGCGGTGTCCTCGTCCGTGAGGCCCGCCTCCGGCAGGGCCCGCTCGGCCAGGCGGGCGCTGCGCTCCTCGTTCTCCGAGCGGTCCGGGGCGTACACGGCGTCGTGGAACCAGGCGGCGAGGCGCACCAAGTGCGGGGCCTCCGCGTGCTGTTCCAGGGTGTCGATGTGGTCGAGCACGGCGGTGAGGTGGGTGAGGGTGTGGTACCTGCGGTGCGGTTCCGCCCAGCGGGCGAGGAGGTTGTCCGCGTACGGGGCGGGGTCCGGGGGCGCCGCCTTGGGGTGGGCCGCGGTGAGGGTGGTGTGCCAGCGGGTGCGGAGTCCTTCGTACGGGTCGGCCATACCCTGTCTCTTATACACATCT
>NZ_JOJM01000033.1 GCF_000720325.1 Streptomyces sp. NRRL B-1347 | reverse complement strand
GACCACCGAGATCTACCCCTCTCTATTCGTCGGCAGCGTCAGATGTGTATAAGAGACAGCCCCTACGCCGTCCTCCGCATCCCCCGCCTCTCCCTGCGCGTCCCCGTCGCCGAAGGCATCAGCAAGGCTGGGGTGCTCAACAAGGGGTATGTCGGCCACTACCCGCGCACCGCCCAGCCGGGGCGCCCCGGCAACGTCGGGCTCGCCGGGCACCGCAACACCCACGGCGAGCCCTTCCGGCACCTCGACCGGCTCCGCCCCGGCGACCGGCTGGTCCTCGCCACCCGCGAGGCCACGTACACGTACGCCGTCGGGAAGGTCCTGCCGCGGACCTCCGCCCGCGACGGCGGGGTCCTGAACGCGGTGCCGCGCAGCGGCGTGCGGGCGGGGTACGGGTACCGGACGCCCGGGTACTACCTCACGCTCACCACCTGCACCCCGGTCCACACCTCCCAGTACCGGCTCGTCGTGTGGGGGAAGCTGCGTTCGATGGTGCCTCGGTAGGCTGACGCCCCGTGATCATTCGCCGTCAGCCGCGCGCCCCGCGCCGAACGCAGCTGCTCTGGCTGCTCGTGCCCTTCGTGCTGTACCTGGGGGCGCTGCCCTTCGCCAACCGGGTCGATCCGGTGGTGCTCGGGCTGCCCTTCCTGTTCGTGTGGCTGCTCGCCGCCACGCTCCTGACACCGGTCGCGGTGTGGCTCACGTACCGGGCCGACCGCAAGAGGCGGACGGGGCGGCGCTCGTGAACACCGCCGTCGCCACCTCCGTCTTCGGCGTCTTCATGGTCGGCACGGTCGCGCTCGGGCTCCTCGCCGTGCGGGGCCGCGGCGGGCAGGGCGGGCTCACCGAGTGGTCGGTGGGCGGGCGTTCGCTGGGGCCCGTGTTCATCTGGGTCCTGATGGCGGGCGAGGGGTACACGAGCTTCAGCTATCTGGGGGCCGCGGGCTGGGGGTACAACTACGGGGCGCCCGTCCTCTACGTCGTCGCGTACATGTCCTGCGGATACGCGGTCGGGTACGTCGTCGGGCCGCTGCTGTGGGACTACGCGCGACGGCACGGGCTCGTCAGCGTCAGCGACATGGTGGCGCACCGCTTCGGCCGGCCCTGGCTCGGCGCGGGCGTCGCCGTGCTCGCGACGGTGTTCCTGCTGCCGTACATCCAGTTGCAGATCACGGGGATGGGCGTGGTCGTCTCGACGATCTCGTACGGCGCGATCAGTCTGAACTGGGCCTATTTCATCGGGTTCGCCGTCACCACCGGGTTCGTGGTGGTGAGCGGCCTTCGCGGCAGCGCGTGGGTGTCCGTGCTCAAGGACGTGCTGGTGATCGGCACGCTCGCGTTCCTCGCGGTGTACGTGCCGCTGCACTACTTCGACGGGTACGGGGACTTCCTCGACCAGGTGGTGAGCGAGAAGCGCGACTGGCTCACGCTGCCGGGGCACGGCGGTTCCCCGTACGGCGAGGCGTGGTTCGCCACGACGTCGTTCCTCAACGCGCTCACCGTCGTGGTCTTCCCGACCACCGTCGCCGGGTACCTGGGCGCGCGCAACGCCGACGCCCTGCGCCGCAATGCCATCTGGCTGCCCGCGTACAACGTCCTGCTCTTCGTGCCGATGCTGCTCGGCCTCGCGGCGCTCTTCGTGGTGCCGGGGCTGACCGGGGCCGGGTCGAACCTGGCCCTGTTCAAGCTGGTGGTGGACTCGCTGCCCGCGTGGGCCGTCGGTGTCATCGGGGTCGCGGCCGCGCTCTCCTCCATCGTGCCGATGGCGGTGTTCATGCTGGTCATCGGGACGATGTGGGGCAGCAGCGTGCTGTCCCTGCTGCCCCGGTGGCGCTCGCCCGCGCGGCAGAAGCTCGCCTCGCAGGGCGTCGTCGTGGCCGCGGGCGCGCTCGCCCTGGTCCTGACGTACGCGACGCCCAACACCCTCGTACGGCTCTCGCTCATCTCGTACGAGGGGATGGCGCAGCTCGTGCCGATGCTGCTGCTCGGCCTGGTGTGGCGGCGGCTCAGCCTCGCGGGGGCGCTGAGCGGGCTCGTCGTGGGCGTCGCGGTGGTGTGCGGCCTCGTCTTCACCGACCGCGACCCGGTGTTCGGCGTGAACGCCGGAATCGTCGCGCTCGGCGTCAACCTCGCGGTCGCGCTCGTCGTGTCGTACGCCGGTCCCGCGGACCGGGACCCCCGGCCCGACGCGGAGGTGCTCGCGCGCGACCCGGTCGACGACGAGGACGACGACGCGGGTGACGCGGGCGGCGGCGACGTCAGCGGCGCCGTTCCCGCAGCGTCAGGACGGTGAGCGCGGCCAGGACGCCGAGGCCCGCCGACACCAGCAGGGCCACGTCCGTGCCGTGCGCGAGCGCGGCGGGCGAGGAGCCCGAGGCCGTGGACACCGCGATCATCAGGGCGACGCCCGCGGCGGAGCCGATGTAGCGGGCGGTGTTGCCCGCGCCCGAGCCCATCGCGGCGCGCCCGGGCGGCACCGACTCGACGGCGAGCAGCGGAAGGGCGGCGTTCAGCAGGCCGCTGCCCACGCCGGAGAGCAGCAGGCCGGGCAGCAGGCGCGGCCAGGAGCCCGCGGCGGCCGCGCCCAGCATCGTCACGGCGGCGACGGCGTGCAGCAGGAACCCGGCGGCGAGCTGCGCCCCCGCGGAGACCCGGCCCGCGAGCCGCCTGGCCTGGAGGGCGACCAGGAAGCCGGTGCCCGCCCAGAGCATGAACAGCCAGCCGGTGCCCGTCGCGGACAGGCCCAGGGTCCGCTGGAGCACCGTCGGCAGATAGCTGAACAGGGCGATCACCGAGAGGCCTGTGAACAGGCCGCCCGCCGACGAGGCGAGGAACAGCGGGCGGCGCAGCAGGCCGAGGTCCAGCATCGGCGTCGACGTACGGCGTTCCACGTACGTGAACGCGGCGAGCAGGACGGCGGCGGCAAGGAGCAGCGCGCCGACGGGCAGCCGCAGCCAGCCGTCGCGGCCCAGGGTGAGCGCGGCGAGCAGGGCGACGAGCGCGAGACCGAAGGTCAGCGCGCCCACGAGGTCGGGGCGGCCGGGCCGCGGCGCCCGGGACTCGGTCAGGGCGCGCGGGCCGATGACGCCGATGGCGAGGGTGGCCAGGGCCATGACGGCGTACGGCAGGCGCCAGTTCGTGAGCGTGGCGAGGGCGCCCGAGACGACCGGCGAGAGGGCTATGCCGCCGCTGACGAACGCGCCCCACACGCCGGTCGCCCGGATCCGCCCGGGCCCGGCCGGGTACGCCTGCGCGATCAGGCCGAGGCTGGCGGCGAGCACCGCGGCGCTCGCCGCGCCCTGGACCACGCGGGCGAGCGTGAACATCCACGTCGAGGTGGCGAGGGCGCCGAGCGCCGTGGTGACGCCGAGGGCGTACGTCCCGCACAGGAAGACCCGGCGCCGGCCGTGGTCGTCGGCGAGGCTGCCCGCGACGAGGAGCAGGGCCGCGAGCCCGAGCGGGGTGCCGTTCAGGAGCCAGGCCTGCGCGGACAGGGAGGTGCCGAGCGCGGCGGCGGTGTCGGAGAGCGTGACCATCGGGGCCGTGTACGTCATCAGGGCCATGAAGGTCGCGGCGCTGGTCAGGGCGAGGGTGCGCGCGGGGGACGCGGCGCGCACGGGGGCGGCGGGGGAGGCCGTGGCCGCCGCGGTGGCTGTGCGTGGCATGGGTGGGTGCCCCTTCGGGAGTTCATTCATTGAACCTGTAGCGTGCAACGACCGTAGCAGGGGTCGGTTCAATGAATGAACCTTTGGTCGCCGAAACGGCTACAGTGGGGCCATGGCTCTCGGCAAGGACTACGCGGCGCAGGAGTGCTCCATCGCCCGCGCCCTGGAGGTCGTCGGCGAGCGCTGGACCCTGCTCGTCGTGCGCGACGCGCTCTACGGCGTCCGCCGCTACAACGACTTCCTCGTCCACCTCGGCATCCCGCGCGCGGTCCTCGCCGCCCGGCTCCAGACGCTCGTCGACGCGGACGTCCTGGAGAAGCGGCCCTGCGCGGAGGCGCCCCGGCGCCACGAGTACGTGGTGACCGAGCGGGGCCGCGCCCTGTGGCCGACGCTGCGCGCGCTCAGTGCCTGGGGTCGCGAGACCTCGGCCGACGCCGCGCCGCTGCGCTACTTCCGGCACGCGGCGTGCGGTACGGAGCTGGGGGCGTCGGGGGAGTGCCCGGCCTGCGGTCGGCTCGTGCCGGTCGGCGACGTGGAGATGCTGCCCGGCCCCGGACTTGATCCGGAACCCAGTGATCCGGTCAGCCGGGCGCTGCTCGCGCCCCGACGCCTGCTTCAGCCCGTCGTCACTGATCCTGTATAAACAGCAGCAGACGCGTACGCACAGAGGTTCGGAGAGGGGGCGGCCTTGATCAAGGAACTGGTCAAGCGCTGGGGCGCGGCCCTGCGGCCCGCCGTCCTGCTGTTCGTCCTGCTCGTCGAGACCGTCCTCGCCGACACCGGCAGCCTCGTGGGCGCCGTCGCGTTCGCCGCGACCGCCGCCGCGGGCTCCGCCCTCGCCCTGTGCTCCCTGCTCGCCGCGCGCTCCGCGCCCGCCGTGCCACGCACCCGCGTGCGCACCGCCATCCGCGACCGCGAGCGGCGCACCGCCTTCCTGCCGCAGCGCGACCCCGACGCCCGGGGCCGCACGCGCCCGCGAGCGCCCGGCCGTCCCCTCCTGACGGCCGCGTAGGGAACCCCCGGCTCCACCTCCCGGACCCCGCGCGGGTCGTCATGCCGACGCACCTCACCCCGGCACGACGAGACCCCCGGAGGGCTCACCCATGTCTTTCATTGCCGACCTGGTCGCGCGCCTCGCCGACCTGCTCGAACCGCTGTTCCACGGCTCCGCCATGGCCGCGGCCATCGTCCTGGTCACCGCCTGCGTACGCCTCCTGATCCACCCGCTGTCCCGGGCCGCCGCGCGCGGCCAGAAGGCGCGCGCCAAGCTCAACCCGCAGATCGCCGAGCTCCGCAAGAAGCACGGCAAGAACCCGGAGAAGCTCCAGAAGGCGGTCCTCGAACTGCACCGCAAGGAGAACGTGTCGCCGCTGGCCGGCTGTCTGCCGGGCCTCTTCCAGCTGCCCGTGTTCTTCCTGCTCTACCACCTGTTCTCCAACTCGGACATCGGCGGCGAGGCCAACGCGCTCCTCGACCACAAGCTGCTCGCGGCGCCGCTCGGCGGGCGCTGGGCCGACGCGCTCGGCGACGGCGGCGTCCTCGGCGGGGCCGGGCTCGTCTACCTGGTCCTCTTCGCGCTCGTGGCCGCCGTCGCCACCTTCAACTACCGGCGTACGAAGCGGCAGCTGGCCGGGGCGCCGCTGCCCGGGGCCCAGGGCGGCGAGCAGATGCCCGGGGCGCAGGCGATGGCCGCGATGACCAAGTTCATGCCGCTGATGTCCTTCATGACGCTGTTCTCCGTGGCGGTCGTGCCGCTCGCGGCCGCGCTGTACATCGTGACCAGCACGACCTGGAGCGCGGTGGAGCGGGCCGTCCTGTACCGGAACATGCCGCAGGGGGCGGCGGGAGCCATGGCCACGGCCATGTGACGGTCCAGTACGTGAACGGGGTCTTGCGGGCCGGACAGCGAGCTTGGAGGATCGGCCGAACCTCCGATGGCGCCGCACCCCCATCGGCCGGGCCACGCTCGACCAGAGGGAGACAGACATGAAGCTGCTGCGAGTCGGTACCGCGGGCGCCGAGCGTCCGGCGCTGCTCGACGCCGGGGGCACGCTGCGCGACCTGTCCGGCGTCGTCGGCGACATCGACGGCGCGCTGCTCGCCGACGCCGCCGCGCTCGCCCGCGTGCGGGCCGCCGCCGACGCCGGTGACCTGCCCGTGCTCGACGCGGCGGGGCTGCGGATCGGGCCGCCGCTCGCGCGGATCGGCAAGGTCGTGTGCATCGGCCTCAACTACCACGACCACGCCGCCGAGGCGGGCGCCGAGCCGCCCGCCGAGCCCGTCGTCTTCCTGAAGGCGGCGGACACGGTGGTCGGTCCGAACGACACCGTGCTCGTGCCGCGCGGCTCGGTGAAGACGGACTGGGAGGTCGAGCTGGCGATCGTCATCGGGCGCACCGCGCGCTATCTGGAGTCGTACGAGGAGGCGCTCGCGCACGTCGCGGGCTACGCGGTGGCGCACGACGTGTCCGAGCGCGAGTTCCAGATCGAGCGCGGCGGGACCTGGGACAAGGGCAAGAACTGCGAGACCTTCAATCCGCTCGGCCCCTGGCTGGTGACGGCGGACGAGGTGCCGGACCCGCAGGCCCTGTCCCTGCGGCTGTGGGTCAACGGCGAGCTGAAGCAGGACGGCACGACGGCCCAGCAGATCTTCCCGGTGGCGGAGGTGGTCCGCTACGTCAGCCGGTTCATGACGCTGTACCCGGGCGACGTGATCAACACGGGGACGCCCGCCGGGGTCGCCCTCGGCCGCCCCGAGCCCAAGCCCTATCTGCGGGCGGGGGACGTGGTGGAGCTGGAGATCGACGGGCTCGGCCGCCAGCGGCAGGAGCTCAAGGACGCCTGACGCCGGGGCGGGCCTTCGGGACGGGGGGCCTCCCGCCGTGAGCAGCCCCCCGGCACCCCCGCTTGGCCCGCCGCTGGTCGGCCTAATGGGGGCCGTGCTGAGCGTGTCTACCGCAGCGGATGTCTGGAATACGCATATTTCCAGGTATGCGAAGAAAAAGCTCAGCATATCTAGCGGTGGCCGTCACGGTCGCGGCGGCCACCGTCCTCGGCGGCCTGGCGGGGCAGGGCGTCGCCGACCCCCTGCCCGGCGGGCTCGGCCCCTGTAAGGGCGATGCCTGTCCGGGTACGTACCCCGAGGTCAACAACGGTCCCGTGGCAGGCCGCGACGCGAACATCAACGTCTTCGTCGGCGAGGACATGCTCATCCGCGAGGCGGCGGCGGAGGCCGAGGGCAAGGTCGTCGTGCTCGGCGACTTCGACATGAACAAGCGGGCGGGCGCCTCGCAGATCTACAACGTGGGCGTCGCCGGCGTCGGCTCGCGCGTGCCGCCGCCCAACGGCTCGGACTTCCTGACCACCGGCGGCGACCTGACCGTCGCCACGGGCCAGCGGCTGCTCGCCGAGGAGGCCAGCGTCTCCGGACGCGTCGTGTACGAGGGTACGGCCAGCGGCACGGTCGCCCCGCCCGCGGTGCAGGAGGCCGGGGTCGCCGACCAGTACGCCGCGCTGCCCGGCCAGCTCACCGCGGCCAGCCAGTGCTACGCGTACGACAACGGCGAGAAGCGCGCGACCACCGGCACCGCCACGTACACCGGCACCGGGACCACCTTCACCGGCGACGGCACGTCCGACCTCCAGGTCTTCGACGTCGACTTCGACCTCGCGAGCCCCAACGGCGGCCAGCAGGGCATCACCTTCGCGGGCATCCCGGCCGACGCCACCGTGCTGGTCAACCTGTACGGCACGGCACGCCAGATCAACACGTACGTGGGCGGGTTCCCCGACGGGCTGCGCGAGCGGCTCCTGTGGAACTTCCCGGACGCGACCGAGGTGCAGTTCAACGGCACCGCGCAGTTCGCGGGCAGCGTGCTCGTGGGCTCGGCGGGAAGCACCTCGACGGTGCGGATGCCGGGCATGAACGGGCGCTTCTTCACGGTGGGCTCGCTGACGCACACCTCGGGGGCCGGGGGCGGGCAGGAGTTCCACAACTACCCGTTCAACGGGGACCTGCCGTCGTGCACGACGCCTTCGCCTTCGCCGTCCCCGTCGGACAGCGAGAGCCCGTCGCCGTCTCCGTCTCCGTCGGACAGTGACGGTCCGTCGCCGTCTCCGTCTCCGTCGGACAGCGAGAGCCCGTCGCCGTCTCCGTCCCCGTCGGACAGTGACGGTCCGTCGCCGTCTCCGTCCCCGTCGGACAGCGAGAGCCCGTCGCCGTCTCCGTCCCCGTCGGACAGTGACGGTCCGTCGCCGTCTCCGTCTCCGTCGGACAGTGACGGTCCCTCGCCGTCCCCGTCTCCGTCCGACAGCGATGGCCCGTCGCCGTCCCCGTCCCCGTCGGACAGTGACGGTCCGTCCCCGTCTCCGTCCCCGTCGGACAGTGACGGTCCCTCGCCGTCCCCGTCGCCGTCGGACAGCGATGGCCCGTCGCCGTCTCCGTCGCCGTCGGACAGCGATGGTCCGTCGCCGTCCCCGTCGCCCTCCGACAGTGACGGCCCGTCCCCGTCCCCGTCCCCGACGGACTCGCCCACGCATCCGACCCCGCATCCCACCAAGAGCCCTGACGAGATGGCGCACACCGGTGCCTCCTCCGGGGAGCTCGCGCTTGTCGGCGGGATCGCCGCGGCGCTGCTCGCGGCGGGTGTCACGGTCGTGGTGACGGTACGCCGCCGCCGCGCGGGAGAGTTCGAGTGACGGACCCCCACCCGGGCGTCAGGACGCGGTGAACCGCTCCAGGGCCTCCACCACCAGGGCGTGATCCGCCACTTGGGGGAGGCCCGAGACGGTCACCGTGCCGATGACGCCCACGCCCGCGACCCCGATCGGGAACGCGCCGCCGTGCGCCGCGTACCGGTCGGGGTCGAGGCGCGAGGAGTCCTCGAACGTCGTGCCCTTGGCCCGGAACCGGCTGCCCACCAGGTACGAGGAGCAGCCGTACCGCTCGACGACGCGGCGCTTGCGGTCGATCCAGGCGTCGTTGTCCGGCGTGGAGCCGGGCAGCGCCGCGTGGAAGAGCTGCTGGCCGCCGCGCCGGATGTCGATCGCGACGGGCGCCGCGCGCTCGCGCGCGAGCTCCACCAGGAGGCAGCCGAGCGCCCAGGCGTCCTCGTGGGTGAAGCGGGGCAGCGTGAGGCGGCGCTCCTGCTCCTCGATCTCCTCGACGGAAGGGGCCGTCGGTCCGGCGGGCCGGGTCGTCACAGCGCCACCGCCACGCCCTCGCGGGCCGAGCGGCGCGCGGCCTCCAGGACGTCCAGGGCCGCGGCCGCCTCGTGCGCGGTGACCGGGTTGTCGCCCTCGCCGCGCAGCGCCGCGGTCACGGCCGCGTAGTACGCGGGGTAGTCGCCCGGCAGCGTGGGCTCGGGGCGGCCGCCGCCGGTCAGCGGGGACTCGCCGGAGCCGACCCGGCCCCACATGCACTCGGGCTCCGTGCCCCACGGGCCGTCGGCGTCCTCGCCGCCGGGGCGCCTGCCCTCGCGCAGGGCGGCCTCCTGCGGGTCCAGGCCGTACTTCACATAGCCCGCGGTCGAGCCGAGGACGCGGAAGCGCGGGCCGAGCTGGGCCGCGGTCGCGCTCACGTACAGGTGCGAGCGGACGCCGTCGGCGTGCGTGATCGCGATGAAGGTGTCGTCGTCGGCCCGCGCGCCCGGGCGCCGGACGTCCGCCTCCGCGTACACGCGCACCGCCGGGCCGAAGAGCACCAGGGCCTGGTCGACGACGTGGCTCCCCAGGTCGTACAGGAGCCCGCCGATCTCCTCGGGGTCGCCGGACTCGCGCCAGCCGCCCTTGGGCTGCGGGCGCCAGCGCTCGAAGCGGGACTCGAAGCGCCAGACGTCGCCGAGCTCACCGGCCGCGAGCAGCTTGCGCAGCGTACGGAAGTCGTTGTCCCAGCGGCGGTTCTGGAAGACGGACAGGAGCAGACCGCGTTCGTCGGCGAGCGCCGCGAGCTCCCGGGCGTCGGCGGCCGTGCCCGCGAGCGGCTTGTCCACGACGACCGGCAGACCCGCCTTGAGCGCCGCGGTCGCGAGCGGTACGTGCGTCTTGTTCGGCGACGCGATCACGACGAGGTCGAGCTCGTCGGCGCGGTCCAGAAGCTCGCCCGCGGCCGCGGCCGTCCGGCTGCCGTACGCCGTGGTCGCCTCGGCCTGCCGCTCGGGGTTCGACGTGACGACCGTGTCGAGCGCGAGGCCGTCGGTCGCGGCGATCAGCGGGGCGTGGAAGACGGAGCCCGCGAGGCCGTAGCCGATGAGGCCGACGCGGAGGTCGTTCTTGCCTTCAGTCATGAACTCCACTTTGGCAACGCTGTTGCCAAAGTGCAAGCGGCGGCGACAATGGAGGGGTGAACAGGGCTGACTCCGGTACGACCGGTCCGACGGGGGCGAATCAGCGGGCGCTGCGCGGGCACAACGCGGCGGTCGTGCTCGAACTGCTGCGTGCCGCGGGGGGCGAGGGGGTCAGCCGCCTGGAGCTCGCGGCGGGGGCGGGGCTCACGCCGCAGGCCGTCAGCAAGATCGTCGCGCGGCTTCGGGGGGAGGGGCTCGTCGCGGACGCGGGACGGCGGGCCTCCACCGGGGGGAAGCCGGCGACGGTGCTGCGGCTCGTGCCGGAAGCGGGGGGTGCGGTGGGGGTGCATCTGGAGCGGGACGCGCTGGTGGCCGTCCTCGTGGATCTGGCGGGGGTCGTGGTGGCCGAGCGGCGGGTGGGGGTGGACTTCTCGGCGGGGGCCGACGCCGTCGTGGGTGCGGTGGCCCGGGTGGCCGGGGAGCTGGTGGGGGCGGCTTCCGCCGGAGGCGGTGGTGCGGTGCTGCCCACAGGGCGAGAGCCGTCCGGCGTGCTGGGCGTGGGGGTTGCCCTGCCGGGCCCCCTCGATCACACGCGCGGTGTGCTGCATCGCGTCACCGGGTTTCCCGGGTGGGACGGGTATCCCTTGCGGGACGCGTTGGGGGCGCGGCTCGGGTTGCCGGTGGTGGTGGACAAGGACACGAACGCGGCGGCGCTCGGGATCGCCCTTGCCGGGGACGCGGAGTCGTTCGCGTATCTGCATCTGGGGACGGGGCTCGGCGCGGGTCTCGTGCTCGGGGGCGGCCTGTACCGGGGGCCGCGCACCGGGGCGGGGGAGTTCGGGCACCAGGTGGTGCTGCTCGACGGGCCCGTGTGCGAGTGCGGCGACCGGGGGTGTCTGGAGGCGCTGTGCCTCGCGGCCGTCGCGCGCGGCGACCTCGAAGGGGCGGCCCGGCTGCTCGGCACCGGCGCGGGCAACCTGGTCTCGCTCCTCGACATCGACCTCGTGCTGCTCGGCGGGCGGACCGTGGCGGCCGCCGCGGACCTGTTCGTGCGGGGGGTCGGGGACGTCGTGGCCGCGCGCTCCCGGCGCGAGGGCGCGCGCGATCGCGTCGGCGTGGGGATCGCGCCGGGCGGTGAGCGCGGAGTCGCGGAGGGGGCCGCGCAGTTGGTGCTGGCCCCGCTGTTCGGCCGCGCGGACGCGGCGCTGCCCGCCCGCGGGACCGGCTGACGCGCGGCTTGCGCGCGGTCTGATCGGCTGTTCGAGGGGAATTCGGCGGGCGACCGGCCGCAAGGAGTGGCGACGGCGGGGCGCGGTCGCGCGTCCGTGGCAGGGTCGGCCACGGCCTGTTGCCTCCCGGCGGGGCAACAGGGCACGTCCCGGCGCGAGTTCGACGCGCCCCGCCCGCGCTCAGCAAAGGTCCCGCATGCGACTCCGCTGCCGCCTGGCCGCAGGCGTCACCGCCGTGGCCGCCACCCTGGTGCCCGCCGTGGCCGGGGCCGCCGCGGCCGAAGCGGCCCCGTACTCCGGGCACCGCGGCGCCTGCGCCGCCCCCGCATCCGCCGACTTCCCCGTCCGGGCCCGCGTCCGCAAGGGGCCCGCCGTCTACTACGCGGGCGGCGGCTACGGCCGCTGGTCGCTCCGGCTTGTGAACACCACCGGCGGCGTCTGCGAGCACATCCACCCCGTCGTCGTACTCGTCGACCGGAAGGGCGAGCTGCGGCCCGGGCAGGCGCAGCTGGAGTTCCGGGCCGGGGGCCGCTGGCGGGCGGTCGCGTTCGAGGGGGCCGGGCGCGGGGAGAACGTCGGGGTCCTCGACGACGGGGCGGGCGGGTTCACCGCGCGGCCCGGCGAGCCGGTGAGCGTGCCGCTGCGGCTCGCGTTCACCTCCGGCGCCGTGTCCGACCGCGTGGTGGCGAGCGCCGCCGTCGTCCAGCGCAAGGGCGAGGACGGCGACTGGGTGGGGGAGTCCGACGAGTACCCGTTCGCCGTCGTCGGCGACGGCGGCTCCTGGCCGTCGCCCGGCGAACTCGCGAGGACCGGCCCGAGCGCCCTCCTCGGCCTCGGAGCCACCGCGGCCACCCTCCTCCTCACCGGCACGGCCCTGGTAGCGGCATCCCGCCGCCTCCCGACCAGAGACCGCTGAACCGGGCGCAGGCCCGGGGCCCGCCCTGCCCGGCGGCGGGGGCGTTCGGGGCAGCGCCCTGAAGGGGCGCGGGGAACTGCGCGCCCAGCCACGACGAACCCGCAGACGGCGAACGGCCCATCACGGCAACCCCGGCGGAGCCCTTGGGGCACCGGGGCCAAGCCCCGGCCGTCATGCCTGGCCGCACGGCCGCGTGCGACGATCCCCCCGTGGACCACCAGGACAACCCCATCGCCGCCCCGCCCGCGCACCTGCGCGGCCAACTGCCCGGCGCACCCATCCGCTCCGGCATCCCCGAGCACGGGCGCATCCCGAAGTACTACGCGGTCAAGGCCCGGATCGCGGAGCTGATCGAGGAGTTGGGCGTGGGCCGGGCGCTGCCCACCGAGCGGGACCTCGCCGAGCGGTACGAGGTGGCGCGCGAGACCGTGCGGCAGGCGCTGCGCGAGCTGCTGCTGGAGGGCAGGCTGCGCAGGCAGGGGCGCGGCACCGTCGTCGCGGGGCCCAAGCTGGAGCAGCCGCTGTCCCTCGCCAGCTACACCGAGGGCGTGCGCAGACAGGGCCGCACCCCGGGCCGCAACCTCATCTCCCTGGACCGCTTCCCCTGCCCGGCCGCCCTGGCCGCCGACATCGGGGCCGCGCCGGACGAGCCGGTCTGGCACATGGAGCGCGTCCTGCTCGCCGACGACGAGCGGGTGGGCCTGGAGAGCACGTACGTCGCGGTGGCGCGGGTGCCGCGGCTCGATGAGGACTTCGACCCCGACTCGTCCTTCTACGCGTATCTGCGCGACCGGCTCGGCATCGTGTTCGGGGACGCCGACGAGCGCATCGAGACGGTGCTCGCGACGCCGCGCGAGGCGCTGCTCATCGGGACGCCGCCCGCGCTTCCGATGCTGCTCCTGCACCGCGCGTCGCGGGACACGGAGGGCGGTCCGCTGGAGCGGGTGCGGACCCTGTACCGGGGAGACCGCTTCTCGTTCACGACGCACCTCGGCTGAGCCCTCGGCCCAATCGGGTCCAACTGCCCCTTTCCGGGCGTCACTTGGGCCCTTTTGATTACGGAACGATAACGGGTCTAGGCCAAACTTGCTCGGCAGTTCACCCTTTGGTTGCCATCCGGCCCACACCGGGTCACCCGCCGAAAGGAGCGTTGTCGCCGTGAGAGTCATCGTCGTAGGAGCAGGCGTGGTCGGAACCATGCACGCCTGGCACGCAGTGGAGCGCGGCCACGAGGTCGTACAGATCGAGCGCGAGAGCGAGGCCCGGGGCGCGTCCCTGCGCAACTTCGGGCAGATATGGGTCAGCGGCCGCGCGGGCGGCGAGGAGCTGGAGACGGCCCTGCGCGCCCGCGAGCTGTGGGAGGGCATCGGCGCCCGCGTCCCGGGCCTCGGCTTCCGTGCCAACGGGTCGCTGACCCTGGTGCGCACCGAGCGGGAGCGCGCCGTCGCCGAGGCCGCGCTCGCCCGGCCCGACGCCGCCGCCCGCGGCTACAAGCTGCTCGCCCCCGAGGAGGCCCGCGCGCTCAACCCGGCCCTGCGCGGCGACTTCGCCGCCGCCCTGTGGTGCGAGCGGGACGCCGCCGTCGAGCCGCGCACCGCGCAGCTGCGCCTGCGCGAGGAGCTCCTGAAGTCCCCGCGCTACACCTTCCTGCCCGGCCGCGAGGTCCGCGACGTGACCGGCCCCGCGTCGGTGCGCGACGACCACGGCGACGTGCACACCGGCGACGCCGTCGTGCTGTGCACCGGCGCCTGGCTCGGCGGCCTCGTCCGCGAGCTTGCGCCGGAGCTCCCGGTGCGCCGGGTGCGGCTCCAGATGATGCAGACCGACCCGCTGGGCGAGCCGCTCACCACGTCCGTCGCCGACGCCGACAGCTTCCGCTACTACCCGGCCTACCGGTCCCCGGAGCTGGACGCCCTCAACGCCGGGCAGGCGCAGCCCGCCACGGCCGCCGCCCACAAGATGCAGCTGCTCATGGTGCAGCGCGCGGACGGCGGCCTGACCATCGGCGACACCCACGAGTACGAGCACCCCTTCGCCTTCGACACCGTCGAGGACCCCTACGACCACCTCACCGAGGTCGTCGAGGGCTTCCTGGGACGCCCGCTGCCGAAGGTCCGGCGGCGCTGGGCGGGGGTGTACGCGCAGTGCGTCGACACCAGCAGGGTCGTGCACCGCGAGCAGGTGCGCGACGGGGTGTGGCTGGTCACCGGGCCCGGCGGGCGCGGCATGACCTGCTCGCCCGCGATCGCCGAGCAGACCGCCAACGAGCTGGGATGGTGAGAGAGTTGAACGCGCACATCAAGCTGGCCGTACTCGACATGGCCGGGACCACCGTCGCCGACGGCGGCCTGGTGGAGCGGGCCTTCGCCGCGGCCGCCGGAGAGCTCGGCGTGGAGCCGGGCTCGCCCGACCACGCGGCGAAGCTCGACTACGTCCGCGCCACCATGGGCGAGTCCAAGATCTCCGTCTTCCGGCACCTGTTCGGCGCCGAGGACCTGGCGCGGCGCGCCAACACCGCCTTCGAGAAGGCGTACGGCGAACTGGTCGACGGCGGCCTCGTCGCACCGCTCGCCGGGGCCCGCGAAGCCATCGACGAACTCCGGGCCGACGGCCTCACCGTGGTCCTGACCACGGGCTTCGCCCGCGTCACCCAGGACGCGATCCTGGCCGCCCTCGGCTGGCGGGACCTGGCGGACCTCACCCTGTGCCCCGCCGACGCGGGCGGGCGCGGGCGCCCCTACCCGGACATGGTGCTCGCCGCCTTCCTCAGGACCGGCGCCGCCGACTCGGTGCGCGAGATCGCCGTCTCCGGGGACACTGCGTACGACATGCGCAGCGGCGTCCGCGCCGGCGCCGGGATCGTGGCGGGGGGGCGCACCGGCGCCCACGACGAGCCCGCCCTGCGGGACGCCGGAGCCACGCACGTGCTGCCGTCGGTCGCGGAACTGCCCGCCCTGATACGGGGCTTCGGGTCATGAGCAGCGGCATACGCTTCGACTCGGTCACCGTCTCCTACGGCGGCAACGTCGTCCTCGACTCCCTCGACCTGACCGTCGGGCCCGGCGAGGTCATGGCGCTGCTCGGGCCCTCCGGGTCCGGCAAGACCACCGCCCTGCGGGCCGTCGCCGGATTCGTGACGCCCGCCGCCGGACGGGTGTTCATCGGCGACCGCGACGTGACGGGCCTGCCGCCGCACCGGCGCGGCATCGGCATGGTCGTCCAGCAGTACGCGCTGTTCCCGCACCTGCGCGTCGACGAGAACGTGGCGTTCGGCCTCAGGGCGCAGAAGGCGCCCAAGCCGGAGATCCCGGCACGCGTCGCCGACGCCCTGGAGATGGTCGGCATGGCCGGGTACGCCAAGCGCTACCCGCGCGAGCTGTCCGGCGGGCAGCAGCAGCGCGTCGCCATCGCCCGCGCCCTGGCCATCCGGCCGGGCGTGCTCCTCCTCGACGAGCCGCTGTCCGCGCTCGACGCGCAGCTGCGCTCCGGGATGCTCGCCGAACTCGCCCGGCTCCACCGGGAGCTGCCGGACGTCTCCATCCTGTACGTCACCCACGACCAGGTCGAGGCGCTCACCCTCGCCGACCGGATCGCCGTCATGGACCGGGCCCGGCTGCGGGACGTGGGCACGCCGCAGGAGCTGTACCGGCGCCCGCGCACGGAATTCACTGCCTCCTTCGTGGGCAACGCGAACCTCCTGCCGGTGTCCGTGGGCGAGGGCCAGGTGTCCCTCGGCGCGGCCGAGGTGAAGGTCGCCACGGACGGGGTGGCGGCCGGGGTCACGGCCACGCTGTGCGTGCGGCCGCACCTGATGGGGCTCGGTCCCGGGCCCAACGCGCTGACCGGGAGCGTCACGGAGGTGCAGTGGCGTGGGGCCACGCACCGGCTGTACGTCGACGTGGGCGGGCACGCGGTGAAGGCCGACGTGCGGGAGCTGCGGGAGCCGCCCGCGCTGGGCGCGGAGGTCACGCTGCACTTCGCGCCCGAGGACGCGGTGCTGCTGTCCGCAGGGGTGAACGGCGATGGGTGACCTTGGCTCGGGCCTGGTGGAACACGGGGCGGCACCTTCGGCTGTGCCCACCCCTCCCCAAGCTCTCGGCTCCGCTCGAGCAGGGGATGCCCCACTCGCCCTGCGGAACGATTGCCCACAGGGCAGGAGACAAGTGCCTGCCTTCGTCTGGGCGTTGCCGCCACTCGCTCTGCTCGGGCTCGTGTTTCTCTATCCGCTTGCCCTTGTCGTGCAGCAGTCCGTGCGGCCGGATACGGGGGGTACGTCCCTCCAGCCGTATGCCGATGTGTTCGCCTCGGAGTCCTTCCGGGACGCGCTCGGGACCACCGTGTGGCTGGCCGTGGGGGCGACCGTCGGGTGTCTGGTGCTCGGGTTCGTGCTCGCGCTGGTCATCGCGTTCGTGCCGTTCCCCGGCGGGAAGGCCGTCGCCAGGTTCATCGACGTCTTCCTGTCCTTCCCGTCCTTCCTCATCACGCTCGCGCTGCTGTTCATCTACGGCACCAAGGGCATGGCCAACGGCCTGTGGACGGACGCGACCGGGAGCGGCGACGGGCCCTTCCAGTTCCTGACCACGCCGTGGGGCGTGCTGCTCGCCGAGATCACGTACTTCACGCCGTTCGTGATGCGGCCGCTGCTCGCCGCCTTCTCGCAGCTCGACACCGCGCAGCTGGAGGTGGCCTCCAGCCTCGGCGCGCGGCCCGCGCGGATCGTGCGGAAGGTGATCCTGCCGGAGGCGCTGCCCGCGCTCGCGGCGGGCGGCAGCCTCGTCCTGGTGATGTGCCTGAACGAGTTCGGGATCGTCCTGTTCACCGGGGCCAAGGGCGTCACGACCCTGCCGACCCTCATCTACGGCAAGGCGATGCTGGAGTCCGACTACCCGGCCGCCTGCGTCGTCGCCGTCGTCAACATCGCGATCTCCGTGGGCCTCTACGGCCTGTACCGGGTGGTGAGCCGTCGTGCTGGTGCATAGCCGCAAGGGCAAGTGGGGGCTGTGGGCGGTGTTCGCCGTCCTCTTCCTGCCGGTGTTCGCGCTGCCGCTCGCCGTCATCGTCGCGGCCTCGTTCGCGGGCCACTGGTCGGGGGCGTTCCCGTCCGCGTTCACCACCGAGCACTACTCGGCGGCGACCCGGGGCGAGTCCCTGGAGGCCCTCACCACCAGCCTGCTCACCGCGCTCGGCGCGAGCGCCCTCGCCCTGACCGTGGGCACCTGGGCCGCCCTGGCCGCCGACGCCCTCAAGCGGCGCGGCGGCGGCGTCTCGCGGCTGTGGGGCCGGGTGCTCGACACGCTGTTCATGCTGCCCGTCGCCGTGCCGTCGGTCGTCGTCGGGCTCGCGCTGCTCGTCGCCTTCAGCAAGCCGCCGATGATCCTCAACGGCACGTCCACGATCGTCGTCCTCGCGCACGCCGTCCTCGTCACGGCCTTCGCGTACCAGTCCGTATCGGCGGCCGTGCGGCGCCTCGACCCGGCGTACGAGCAGGCCGCCGCGTCCCTGGGCGCCCGGCCCGGCTACGTCCTGTGGCGGGTGAAGCTGCCGCTCCTCCTGCCGTCCCTGACGGCGGCGGCCGGCCTCTGCTTCGCCCTGTCCATGGGCGAGCTGAGCGCCACGATGATGCTCTACCCGCCGGACTGGACGCCGCTGCCCGTGCGGATCTACGCGGCCACCGACCGCGGGGCCGCCTTCACCGGGGCCGCCCTCGCCGTGGTCCTCATGGCGGCGACGCTGCTCGTCCTGTTCGCGGTGTCGCGCGTGCGCACCCGCGCCTCCTACCGCTGACCCGTCCGACCCCTCCATCCGCGCAAGCCTCTTCAAGGAGCACGACACGTCATGCGTACCGTCACCCCCGTCCGCGCGCTCGCCGCCCTCGGCGGCTGCGCCCTGCTCGCCACCACCCTCACCGCCTGCGGCGGCGACTCCGCCGCGTCCGACGCCAAGGTCGTCACCGTCTACAGCGCCGACGGCCTGAAGGGCGAGAACGGCGACGGCTGGTACGACCGGGTGTTCAAGGACTTCGAGAAGAAGACCGGCATCGAGGTCAAGTACGTCGAGGGCGGCTCCGGCGAGATGGTGCAGCGCGCCGTCCGCGAGAAGTCCAACACCCAGGCCGACGTCCTCGTCACACTGCCGCCGTTCATCCAGCAGGCCGACGAGAAGGGCCTGTTGCAGGCGTACGAGCCCGCGGGCTCCGCACAGGTCGACGGCGCGAACAAGGCGCCCGACGGCAAGTGGACCGCCGTCGTGAACAACTACTTCGGCTTCATCTACAACAAGCAGGAGCTGAAAGGCTCCAAGGCCCCCAGGACCTGGGACGAGCTGACCGACGGCGCGTACAAGAACAAGATCCAGTACTCCACGCCGGGCGTCGCGGGCGACGGCACCGCCGTGCTCATCAAGGCCGTGCACGACTTCGGCGGCAAGGAGCCCGCCCTGAAGTACCTGGGCAAGCTCCAGTCGAACAACGTCGGCCCGTCCGCCTCCACCGGCAAGCTCGCGCCCAAGGTCGACAAGGGCGAGCTGCTCGTGGCCAACGGCGACGTCCAGATGAACTACGCCCAGTCCAAGGACATGCCCAACCTCGGCATCTGGTTCCCGGCCAAGGAGGGCAAGAAGCCCACCACCTTCGCGCTGCCCTACGCCGCGGGCCTGGTGAACAAGGCCCCGCACAGCGCCAACGCGAAGAAGTTCCTCGACTACCTCCTCAGCAGGACCGCCCAGCGGCAGGTCAGCGAGATCGGCGGCGGCTTCGCGGCCCGCAAGGACGTCAAGGCCACCGACGCCAACGCCATCGCCCTCGACAAGCTCGTGGACGGTGTCGAAGTCTTCGAGCCGGACTGGGACGATATCTCCAAGAACCTCACGGAGTACGTGGACGACTGGAAGTCCGCGACCGGCAGCTGACCCCACCCCTCCCCACCCCCCCCACATACACCCGCATCTCCCGTCAACGCCCCTGCGCAGCCAGGGGCGTTGCCATGCCTGCCCGCATGCTTCACCCCTGCACCCCCGGCACCCCCTGCACCCTCGCACTCTCCTCACCCCCGTCACCTCTGGAGGAACCGTGTCCCACGGCATCCGCCGCCGTTCGCTCCTGGTCTCCGCCGCGGCCCTCGCCACCGCCGCCGGGCCCCTGTCGGGCCTCGCCCGCGCCGCCGCCGCGCGCAAGCCCAAGGTCCTGGTCATCGGCCTCGACGGCGCGCTCCTGAAGCGGATCGAGGACGCTGCCGCGCCGCGCCTGAAGTCCCTGATGGCACGCGGCCTCACCGCCCCGAGCAGCATCTACGCCAACCCGCTCGCCCCCACCATGTCAGGGCCCGGCTGGTCCACGCTCCTCACCGGCGTCTGGCCCGACAAGCACAAGGTCGTGAACAACGACTTCACCGGCCACGACCTCGCCCGCTACCCCGACTTCATGACGCGCGCCGAGGCCGCGAAGCCCGCCCTGCGCACCTACGCCGTGTCGTCCTGGGCCCCCATCACCGACACGATCTTCTCGTCGAAGGTCGATACCCGCGTCTCCACGCCGTCCGCCGAGTACGACGCGGGCACCACGAAGCGCGCCGTCACCGCCCTCACCGACGGCGACCCCGACGCCGTCTTCCTCCAGCTCGACAACATCGACCACGCCGGACACGCCGACGGCGCCGCCAGCCGCGCCTACCTCGACGCCATCCACGGCGCCGACGCCCAGGTCGGCCGCATCCTCGACGCCATGACCGGGCGTCCGGCGTACGGGGACGAGGACTGGCTGGTCATGGTGACCGCCGACCACGGCCACACCGACGCGGGCGGCCACGGCGGCTCCAGCTGGCCCGAGCGGCAGACCTTCCTCATCGCCGTCGGGGGCGGGCTCACCGCCGGTTCCGTACGGCACGACGTGCGCATGCCCGACGTCGCCGTCAGCGCGCTCGCCCACCTCGGCGTCGCGGTCGACCCCGACTGGGGCCTGGACGGCCGCCCCGTGCAGCAGCCGCGCCCGGACGCCTTCGACGCGCTGCGCGACCGGCTCGAGCCGCGCGTCGACGAGACCGGCATCGGCTCCGGCGTCATCGGCTTCACCCACACCCCGCCGGACGGCTGGAGCGTCGACAACACGCGGATGGGCGGCGGAGGCGTCACCGAGTGGCGCGGCTGGTCCTTCACCACGGACGAGTTCTGGACGAAGACCGAGCGCGACCAGCAGCGCGAACTCAACCTCAGGGCCAGGAACGTCTTCGCCGTCGCCGACGGCGACGAGTGGTCCGACAAGTCCGTCACCGGCACCTTCGACTCCACCCTCGTCAGCCCCGCGTACGAGGTCACGGGCGGCGCCCCGGCCACGCTCACCTACACCACGTTCTACCGCCAGGAGTCCCCGCAGCAGGGCCAGGTGCTCGTCTCCTACGACGGCGGGGCGCCCGCCGTCGTCAAGACGTACACCGCCGACACGCCCTCCGTCGTGGAGACCGTACGGCTCCAGGTCCCCGCCGGAGCCCGGACCGCGCGGGTCCGCTTCCGCTACACCGGGGGCAACAACTGGTACTGGGTGATCGACGGGGTCGGGATCAAGCCTTCCTGATTAGGCTTGGGGCGTCGGCACAGCGTCGTTCCGACGCCCCGCAAGCCACTTGCTTCACGCAGACCCGCAGGAGTGCACCCCATGGCAGAGCGCAAGCCCATCGAATCGTGGCTCACCGACATGGACGGGGTGCTCATCCACGAGGGCGTGCCGATCCCCGGCGCCGACTCCTTCATCAAGAAGCTCCGCGAGTCCGGCAAGCCGTTCCTCGTGCTCACCAACAACTCCATCTACACCGCCCGCGACCTCCAGGCCCGGCTGACCCGCATGGGCCTCGAAGTGCCCGTCGAGAACATCTGGACCTCGGCCCTGGCCACCGCGAAGTTCCTCGACGACCAGCGGCCCGGCGGCACGGCGTACGTGATCGGCGAGGCGGGCCTGACGACCGCCCTGCACGACATCGGGTACGTCCTGACCGACCACGACCCGGACTACGTGGTGCTCGGCGAGACCCGCACGTACTCCTTCGAGGCCATGACCAAGGCCGTGCGGCTCATCAACGACGGGGCCCGCTTCATCTGCACGAACCCGGACGAGACCGGACCCTCCACGGAGGGGCCGCTGCCCGCCACCGGCGCCGTGGCCGCCCTGATCACCAAGGCGACCGGCAAGAAGCCGTACTTCGCGGGGAAGCCGAACCCCCTGATGATGCGGACGGGCCTGAACGCCATCGGGGCGCACTCCGAGACGAGCGCGATGATCGGCGACCGCATGGACACGGACGTCCTCGCCGGCCTCGAAGCCGGGATGGAGACCTTCCTCGTGCTCACCGGGCTCACCTCCCGGGCCGACATCGACCAGTACCCGTTCCGGCCCTCCAAGGTCGTGGACTCCATCGCCGACCTCGTCGACCGGGTCTGAGACCGGCGCGGCCCGGACGGGTGTGCTGAGGATGCGCTGACGCCCCGCGCGCGTGAATCTGCTGGTACAGGAGGTTCACGATGCGCATATGTTCGCTTGCCGTGCGTGGCGCGGGGGCTCTCGCCCTCGCGGGCGCGCTCGCGGGGGCGCCCGCACCGGCCGTCGCGCACGACCAGGACCAGGTCAGGGCCCAGGTCGCACCCGCCGACGCGGTGCCGGGCGGGCAGGTCGAGGTACGGGTCTCGGGGTGCCGCGGCACGACCGGTGCCGCGGGCTCCGGGGCGTTCGCGAAGGACGCCGCGCTGACCGGGAGCGGCGGTAAGTCGCTCACCGGGTCCGCGCGGATCAGGGCCGGGATCTCGGGAACGTACGAGATCACCGTGACCTGCGACGGACACCCGCACCAGGGCGTCGGCACCGTCCGGGTCGGCGGCGCCCAGGCCACGCCGCAGGCGCCCGTGCGGGCCGGCGGGGGCGGCACCGCCGATCTGCAGCCCGTGGCCGCGGTCGCCGAGGAGGCCGGGCCCGGCACCCGGCACGCCGTCGTCGGCCTGGTGCTCGCGGGGGCCGCCGCCGTCGCCGTGGCCCTGCGCAGCGTCCGCCGCCGCCGCTCCGACTGACCGTGGCCGGGCCCGAGCCCGAGGGCGCCGACGCCCCGCACGGCACCAGGCGCCTCGTCATGGGCATGGCGTGGGCCGTGCTGCTCGTGGGCCTGTGGCTGTGGGGCAACGAGATCACCGACGTGCGCGGCGGCCTCTCCGACCCGACCACCGGGGACGTCGCCGCCGTCGGGCGGCCCCCCGGCCTCGCCCTGCCCCGCCCGCACGAGCCGCTGGCCGACGCCCGCCCGCAGCGCGTGGACGTGCCCTCGATCGGCGTACGGGCCCCGGTGGTGGCGCGCGGCCTGGACGCGGCGGGCGCGATCGACCCGCCGCCGTACGGACAGGCGGGCGTCGTCGGCTGGTACGGCGGCGGGGTGCGGCCCGGAGCCGCAGGGGCCGCGCTGCTCGTGGGGCACGTGGACACCGAGAGCAGGCCCGCCGTCTTCTACCACCTCAGCGCCGTGCGGCCGGGCGAGAAGGTGCGGGTGGTGCGGGACGACGGGGCCGTCGCCGAGTTCACGGTGGACGACGTCCAGGTGATCGGCCGGGACGACTTCGACGCGAAGACGGCCTACGGCCCCCGCCGGGAGGGCCGCGCCGAGCTGCGCCTGATCACCTGCGGCGGCACCTTCGACCGCGCGAGCCGCACGTACTCGGCGAACGTGGTCGTCTCCGCCTACCTCACGGCTACGGACCCTTAGGCCTGCCGCCGGTCAGCGCCCCCGAAGGGGCGCGGGGCTGTATGCATGTGCGGCTCCGCCGCGTGGGCGCGACCCGCCACAGCGGCCCCGCAGCCGACCGACGGCCCGGCACGGCACATTCGGCGAAGCGCTCACGCCCCGGTTCTGGGGCGCAGGGCCCGCAGGCCGATGCCGCCGAAGACGGCCGCGAAGACCACCCACATCAGCACGTGCGACGCCAGCGACAGCATGCGGAAGTCCCACAGGAGCGTGGGGCTCACGGGCGTCGGGTCCGGGTTGTCCGGCAGCGCCCACAGCAGCGCCAGGACGGCGGCCGCCGTGCCCGCCGCCGCGAGCTGCCGCACCGGCTGCGACCGGGCGGCCAGGCGCACGTACACCTGCCAGACCAGGAACATGCCGAGCACGCTGATCACGACCGCCGCGACCCACATGGCCTGCCGGTCGCCCACCGTGCCGGAGTCGCCGACGCCCGGCGGCATCGCCGGATAGCGCAGGGCAGGGAAGAGGGAGATCGCGCAGAACGCGGCCGCGCAGAACGCGAGCGCCCGCGGCCAGGGGTCGGCACGCGGGGTGCGCCGGTGCACGAGCGCGTACGCCACGGCGAAGAGCATGCCGATCGCGAGGCCCGCCACGACCAGGGCGATGACCAGGCCCGCGTGCTGCGTCGAGCGGGAGAACAGCTCCTCGTGGTGCTGCACGGCCGCGCCGGCGTCGTGCTGCTCGTGCGCCTGCGAGCGGGCCTCCTCCGCGCGGATCGCCTTGTCCATCAGGGGCTCGGCGAGCAGCAGCGAGAAGAGCCCGGCCGCGAGCCCGCCCAGGCTCCCGGCCGCGAGTCCGCGGCCGAGCAGCGAGAGGACGGGGGACGAGGCCGCTGGGGAGGCGGCCGGAGCCGAAGTGCGGGGAGCGGTGAGGGGATTCGGGGAAGGGGGAGTTTCTGGGGACGCGGTCATGGTGCGTGCGGCCCCGATCAGTGGCAGGGGGCACCGAAGAGGTGCCTGCCGTCGTGCGCGAACTCGTGGAGGTAGTCGCCGGTCGCCGAGATCAGCGAGCCGTTGTCCATGAAGACGGCGTACAGGGTGATGAGCGCGAGGATCACGGCGCCCGCGGCGATCAGCCAGTCGCGGGTCTCGATGGTCGCGGACTGTATCGCGGCGGTGTCGGTGTGTGGTGCGGTGTGCGCAGCGGAAGCGGACATACCGTGGCTCTCCTTCTGGGGTTTCCACGCCCCATGGCAGGAGGACGACGGGTTCAGTTCCTGACTTCCCCGGGCGTGCGCCCGGGGTAACAGTGGCGGGACCGTCCCGGAGTCACACCGGGTTCCTGGCAACCGTCGCCTCGACGTATGGACTTGTCGCCGGGAGAGTCGCAGGTGGTCATGGACACTGTCAACCAGTCACCGCGCCCCCGAGGGCGCCGTGCGCGGGCGGCGTGCGCCCCGGAGCGGGCACGACCTGGCCCGGTCGACGACTCGCTCCCCCCGGAGACGCCGACCGGGCCGGTCCTCCACCGCGCGCGCTCGAGCTGCGGGAGGAACCCGGCGTCGGCGCGGGAGGCTTCGGATGGTCCATCGGTCGTGGAGTGCGCGGAACGTCCAGGAGTACGTGGGCACCCTGGCGGGCACCGCGTTCGGAACGCTCCGCTCCGGCCGGGGGCTTGGGCCGTCACCACGACTCTAGAGCGGAAGCCGACGTCGGCCTAGGGGAGTTTGACGCCAACTCACCTTTTGCCGCGGCTCGGTGAACTCCGCAGGTGGCGCGGGTGGGCGCCGGGCCGCGCCGCACTACGCGGGCGGTGCGTGCCCGTCCCGCAGCGTCGTGTCGTCGAGGGTCCCTTGGAGCACCATCCCGGCCACCGTGTCCATGATGAGGCGCTCCCTGCGCGCGTACCGCCGCATCGCGCCGAAGGCCGCGTCGGTCCCGGTCTGCCAGCGCTCGGCCAGTATTCCCTTGGCCTGCTCGATCCGGATGCGGCTGCTGAGCGCCGCCTGGAGCTGCCGCGAGAGAACGCGGCACTCGGCATAGGCGCGCTGGTTGTGCAGACCGGCGGCCGCGGCATCCGCGAGCGCCTGCGCGAGCCCCAATGCGCTCTCCTGTGCGCTGTCTTGGGGCGCCGGGCCCCCGTCCCCGTCGGCCCCGGGTGCCCCAGGCGCACCGGGCGGCCGCCGCTCAGCGGCGAAGACGTTGAGGACGCCGAAGACGCGCCCCCGCGCCCGCAGCGCCACCGCGAAGGCGACGTCGACGCCCCGCGCGGTCGCCCGGGCCGCGAACTCCGGCCAGCGGGCCCCCGCGTCCCGCGACGCGAGCAGGACCGGCCCCACGGGCTTGCCGGTGCCGAAGCAGTCGATGCAAGGGCCGCCCAGGTGCTGGGCTTCGAGCAGTTCGCGCGCGAGTGCTTCCCCGCGGCGGCTCGTGGCGATCCGCACCGCGTCCTCCGCGTCCGTGTACATCACGCCCGCGGCGAGCGCGTCCAGGAGCTCCGCGCACAGCTGGCTGACGCGGCCCAGGTGGAGGTCGGCGTCGAAGTCGTCGGCGACCGTGACCACGGTCTCGACGAGAGCGCGCGCCAGTCTGAGCTCCGGGGTGCGGTCCGGCATGGCCTGCATGGCCCTCTCCCTTTCGCCTCCCCCCAACCAGCTCGCCTACCCCGCTTCGGAAGGCTGTAACAGCTCTCCTACAGCTGCCGGGACGGGCTCTCCCGGCCTCGTGACGGGCACGTAGTTATGTCAGGATTGAGCACCGGACCGTGCGCCCAAGGGGGAGTGGATGTACCGCAAGAACACAGGTCGCGGACGGGGTTTCGCGGCCAGGGGGGTGTCGGCGGCGGTCGCGCTCACGGGGGCCGCGCTGCTGCTCGCGGGGTGCTCGTCCGACGGTGACGGGGACGGGGACGAAGCGACCCGTCCGGTGAAGCAACAGCCCAAGGACACCGACCCGTTCTGGGTCAACCCGGACGGGAACGCGGCCCGGCAGGTCGCCACGTACGAGAAGGACGGCAAGAAGGACGAGGCGGCGCGGATCCGGAAGATCGCCGAGCAGCCCGTCGGCGAGTGGATCGGCCCCGAGCAGCCCGAGGACGAGGCGCGCGGCTTCACCGAGGCGGCCGAGAAGGCCGACCGGGACGCGCTCCTCGTGCTCTACAACATCCCGCACCGCGACTGCGGCCAGTTCTCCAAGGGCGGCGCCGCCGACGGCAACGCGTACCGCGCGTGGATCGACGGGGTGGCCAAGGGCATCGGCGACCGCGCCGCCACGGTCGTCCTGGAGCCGGACGCGGTCCTGCACATGGTCGACAAGTGCACGCCCGAGGAGTTCCACGAGGAGCGCTACGACCTCCTCAAGGGCGCCATCACCAAGCTGAAGTCCCTGAAGAACACCAAGGTCTACCTGGACGCGGGGAACGCGGGCTGGTCGCACCCCGACGGTCTGTACGAGCCGCTGAAGCGCTCCGGCGTCGAGCAGGCCGACGGCTTCGCGGTGAACGTCTCCAACTTCCAGACCACCGAGGCCAGCGTGGCCTACGGCAAGACCCTCTCCGCCAAGGTCGGCGACAAGCCCTTCGTCATCGACACCAGCCGCAACGGGCGCGGGCCCTACACGGGCAAGGGCAAGGACCCTTGGTGCAACCCCCCGGGCCGGGCCCTGGGCAAGGCCCCCACCACCAAGACGGGCGACCCGTCGGTCGACGCGTACCTCTGGGTCAAGCGCCCTGGTGAGTCGGACGGGACCTGCCGTGGTGGCCCGCAGGCCGGGCAGTGGTGGCCCGAGTACGCACTCGGGCTCGCGAAGAACGCCTCTTGAGGAACGCGGGGAACTGCGGCTTTTCTGTGGCTGGTCGCGCAGTTCCCCGCGCCCCTCAGGGCACTCAACTCACGGCACGTGCACCCACCGGGCCTTGCTGGGGATGCCCTCCTTGTCCGTGACGAAGAGCATGTACCAGCCCGACTCCACCAGGCTCCGGTTCTTCGGCACGGTCACCGTGATCCCGTCGCCGGACTTCTTCAGGCCGAGGGCGATCGACGTCTGGTCGATGTCCGTGACGTGGGTGGTGGCCGAGGGCCGGATCAGCCGGGCGGACTTGATGGACGCGGCGTCCTTGGTGAGGAACGTGCCGGACGCGCCCCGCTTCAGGGCCTTGGGGCCGGCCCCGAGCGCGGGCTGGTCGCCGTGGTACAGGTACGGCGGCGTGTAGATCTCCACCCGCTGCTCGAAGCTGCCCGGCTTGGTGTTGGCCTTGTCGGCGTACAGCGAGTCCGAGCCGAAGAACATCACGCGGCCGTCGGGCAGCAGGATCGAGCCGGAGTGGTAGTTGCGGCCCACGTGCGGGTCGGCGACCTTGTCGAGGGTGTTCTTGCGCGGGTCGTACAGGCGGGCCTCGTGGACGTTGGAGTCGCCGCGGCCGCGGTAGTCCTCGGAGCCGCCGGAGATCAGCACGGAGTCGTCGGGCAGCACCGACGCCTGCGGGTAACGGGTGCCCCTGCCCAGCTCAGGGCCGTCCGTGAAGCGCGGGCTCCGGTCCTTCAGGTCGACGATGCGGGTCTTCTTGGAGGCCTTCGTGGACTCGCCGACGCCACCGCCGCCGACGACCATGTAGCGCTGGTCCTGCGCGGGCGGCAGCTCGACCGTGTTGGAGGTCTCCAGGAGGTCCGGGTCGCTCATGCCCGGGATCTTCTTGAACTTGTTGGTCGCCAGGTCCCAGACGCCCGGGTCACGGCCGACGTCGGCGGGGCCGTAGCCCGCGTTCGAACCGGAGTAGAAGAGCTTGCCGTTCGCCATCTGGAAGATCGCCGGATAGGTCGGGAACTGCCGGACGCCCTTGGTGTACGTCCACTTCTTCGTCTTCGGGTCGTACACCTCGTTCTTGCCCGGCACCAGCTGGCCGATCTCGTCGAGGCCGGACAGGGAGAGCACCTTGCCGTCGGTGAGCGTGGTCAGCGTGGGGTACCAGCGGGCCTCGTTCATCGGGTCGACCTTGATGTACTTCTCGGCGACCGGGTCGAACTCGAAGGTGTCCTTGATGCCCTGGAAGTCCTTCTTGTCGAGGGCGAGCTTCTGCGCGATGCCGTACGTGTTGCGGGCGTCGGCGCCGTTCAGGCCCTGCACGCGGTAGTTGTCCTGGGTGCCGGTCTCGTACTTGGCGCCGCTCGCCTGCGCCTCCACGTAGATGCGGCCGAGGCCCGGGTCGTTGCGCAGGAACGCGCCGGTCTGCTTGTCGAAGACCTTCTTCGCGCGCTCGACGACGACCGGGTCCTTCGAGACGAAGGTCTTGCCGTTCTTCTTGCCGGTGAACTTGGTGCCCGCGGGCAGCGTGATCGGCCGGTCCGGGTTCTCGTTGTGCACGATCATCAGGCCGCCGGCCTTGGTGACGTCGCCCTTGAGCTTCTCGTACCGCTTGGTGCCGCCCGCGATGAGCAGCTTGCCGTCGGCGAGCTGGGTGTGGCCGGTGCAGAACAGGTCCGTCGGCGTCGGGATCTTCTTGATGGTGTTCTTCTCGGGGTCCCAGAGCCGGGTGTCGAACTTCTTCTCGTCGAAGTTCTTCTGGTTGTTGCCCGAGCCCGCCACCATCAGGATCTTGCCGGTGTGCAGGAGCGACGCGTGGATCGTGTTCTGCCGGTACTCCTCGGGGAACTCGACGACCTTCCAGTGGCCGTTCGCCGCCTTGTACTCGGGCTTGTTGATCTTGTAGTTGTGGTACTTCTCGGAGCCCACGCGCCACAGCCAGGGGCCGTTCATGCCGGCCAGCGCCAGCACCACCGCGGTGCCTATGGCTATCCGGCGGGCGCGGCGGCGGCTGGAGGGGTCTCTCATGTGTCGTGGCTCCCGAGGGCGATCTGCATGGTGTCGTCATTCGAAGCGGCCGACGCGCTCGGCGCCGGCGCGGCGGCCGAGGGGTTCGCGGCCCAGCTGGGCTTCTGCTGCGGCGCGTGCGCGCCCGGCTGCGCGTGCGGGGGCGCGCTGTGCGGCGCGAACTGCCGGGCGGGCAGCGTCTGCTGCTCCGGCACCCGGGGCCCGCCCTCCGCGGGTGTCGGCGGCTTCTTCCGCTCCTGCCGCATGCCGTGCCGCCAGGCGAAGATCGGCGAGGCGGTGACGAGGAGCGCGAAGGTGGCCCAGATGATCATTGCCGGGTGCGCGTGGTCGTACACGTACGCCGCCGCGATGGAGCCGGCGAAGACCAGGATGAAGAACAGGTGGATGCGGAACGTGCCGAACAGCGTGTCCGGGCTCGCCGAGTCGCCCTTGGGCGTGACCACGAAGCTGCTCTTGCGGCGCAGCGCGGCGTCCAGGAGGGAGCGCGCGTAGATCGGGGCCGAGAGCGCCGACATCACCATGCCCGCGATGCCGCCGGAGCCCTCGGGCTCGTGCGGCGAGACGTTGTGGCGGCGGTTCCAGATGTACAGGCCGATCTGGAGCGCGGACGCGTTGCCGTACAGCATGAGCCAGATGGTCGGGTCGATGTTCACGCCGGAGGCGCCGAGGCCCAGGAACAGGGCGCAGCTGAGGGCCGCGAGGATCCAGTTCAGGGCGGACATCGGGTAGAAGATGACCATCATCGTGTAGTTGAAGAGCCGCCCGGGCGGCAGCGAGAACGGTGCCTTCCAGAACTGCTTGAGGATGGTCTCGTACGTGCCGCGCGACCAGCGGAGCTGCTGGGTGAAGAAGTCCGTCCAGGCGTTGGGGCCCTCGCCGACGGCGAGCACGTCCGGGGTGTAGACGGACTTCCACTTCTTTCCGGTGGCCGGGTTCTTGTGGCGGTGGATCTCGAAGCCCGTCGCCATGTCCTCGGTGATCGAGTCGTACAGGCCGCCGATCTGCTTGAGGGCCTTGATCCGCACCGCGTTGGAGGTGCCGACGAACATGGGCGAGCCGTAGGCGTTGCCCGCGCGCTGGATCAGGGCGTGGAAGAGGAACTGCTGGGACTCGGCGGCCTTGGTGACGAACGTGTCGTAGTTGCCGTAGACCTGCGGGCCGATGACGAAGCCGACGTCCGGGTCGCGGAAGAAGCCGAGCATCCGCTCCAGGTAGTTGGGCATCGGGACGTGGTCGGTGTCCACGGACGCGAAGTAGTCGTAGTCGTCGCCGTGCGCGTCCAGCCAGGCGTTGTAGTTGCCGTGCTTGGTCTTGGCGCGGTGCGGGCCCTTGGCCTGGTTCCACTTCGCGATGCCCTTGCGGGAGAAGTGGTGCACGCCCAGGCGTGCGCAGACGGCCTTGACCTCGGGGTCGTCGCCCTCGTCGAGCAGCCATACGTGCAGCAGCCCGCGGTGGCGCAATCTCACCGCTGCTTCGAGCGTCTTCGTCACCATCTCGATCGGCTCCTTGCCGGGCACGAACGAGGTGAGGAAGGCGACGCGGGTGCCGGTCTCGGGCACGACGGGGACCGGGTCGCGGGCGACGAGCGTGGCGTGGGCGTTCGACAGGACGTTCATGCAGCGGAAGAACTCGATCAAGCCGATCGAGACGAGCATGACGACGTCGAGCACGGGCAGGAAGTCATACGCGGGGTAGTCGCGCTCCGTCCAGTGCTCGGGCTGGAGCAGCCAGGCGAGCAGGACGAGGGAGAGCAGCGGCGCCGCGCCGAGCATGAGGGCCGCGCGTATCCGGTGCGGCTCCTGGGAGAGCAGGGAGCGGTACTGGACCTTGTAGGGCTTCGTCGGGTCCGGCTGGGTGAGGGGCCCCGCCAGGCGGCTGTAGTGCTCGTAGTCGTAGCGCGGCAGCGATTTCTTGATGCGTCTCAGGCCGCCCGTCCGGTGCGAGAGCACGCGCAGCTGGGTGGTCTGGGACGGGTCGCCCTGCCGCTCGCCCGGTGGCGTCGACGTCATGAGTCATCCCCCCGCACGCGGCTCTCCGCGTGGTCGTCGGTCCTTTCGCCCGCGGCGGTCCCCCTCGACCTGCGCGAGCGCATCAAGTGGTGGGCCACCCCTCGCCAGGACAGCGAAACGTGGCCTTCCGGTTGCATGATGCCCCCCTTGGCATCCGTTCATGAACGCGGGGACCCCCTGTCCCGGTGTTCATGAGGACTCTCGTCGCACGGGCGGCGTCCAGGCCCCCAACTGCCCCGCGTCGCGCGCCCCGTGAGAGCCGAGGCTTCAGCGAGCCTCCCGCCAGGGTTCTATGCGCCCTTGCATGATCGCAAGAGTGAAAGCAAGGAGTTTACCGGTCATGTGTGGTGCTGGGGGCCACTGTTGAGGCGGGCGCGCTCAAACGGGTACGAATGTTGCCGAAGTGTTCGCGTATGGCCCGTTCGGCGCGCAGGACGTCCGACGAGCGCACCGCGTCGAGGATCTCGCGGTGCTGGCGGCAGGTGATCTTCGGGTCCCGCGGTACGTCGACGAGGTCGGTGCGGACCCGGTGGAAGGCGTCCCAGAACGCCTCCAGGACCTCGCCGAGGAGCCGGTTGCCGAGGCAGCGGTAGAGCGTGGCGTGGAAGGCGCGGTCGGTCTCGGCGCGGACCTCGCCGCCGGGCCCCGCGGCCTCGGCGTCCATGCGGTCCACGAGCGCGTCGAGCTCGGCCAGGTCGGCGGCCGGCAGGGAGCCCGCGAGGCGCGCGATGAGCCCGGTCTCGACGGCCTCGCGCAGCTCCAGGAGCTGGAGCAGGCTGTCCTCGCCGCGGTAGTGCCCGGCGACGGTGCGGAAGGTGAGGCCCTCGATCATCGGCGCCACCGACATCGGCCCGACGTAGGTGCCGAAGCCGTGCCGGATCTCGACGATGCCCATGGCCTGGAGCGCCTTGAGCGCCTCGCGCACCGAGTTCCGGCTGACCCCGAGGTGCTCCATCAGCTCCGGCTCGGTCGGCAGCACGGAGCCGGAGGGCAGCCGCTGATCGATGATGAGTTTCTTGATCCGCTCCTGGATGTCCCGCGCCATGGCGCAACCGTAGCGGCAGAACCTCGCCATCGTCATCGTGCGCCGCCAGGGACTCGAACCCCGGACCCGCTGATTAAGAGTCAGCTGCTCTAACCAACTGAGCTAGCGGCGCCTGCTGACAGAGATAACTCTACCGGACGTTCGAGGGTGCTCATGACCACTGAGTGGCCGGGGGTGCCTTCGCCTGGCGGGGCGGGTGGATCGGGAGGGAGGGCTTTACCGGGCCCCCTCCATCATTCGGACCGTCAACATGCGATATCTCCGGACAGTTGGAAAACTGACGGATATGCAGATGCGCGGACAATCCTGGCCGGGGGCCTTCCCCGGACATCCCGGCGGATGTGAGGGGAATCGCATGGAGGCCGCTCCGGCATTCGAGGAATTCAAGCCCGCGAGCGACTGCGAGTGCCCGGGATGCGTGTACTGGCGGCGGGCCGGGATGCACGCGCTGCCGCCGGGGCGCGGCGGCCACCCGGCTGCGCACGGCGCCCGCCGGGCCCTGGTCCTCGCGGCCGCGGCGGGCTCCGTGCTCGGCCCCGGCCAGGCTCTGCCCGCGGCCGCGACTCCGGCACCGGAGTCGTTTCCGCAGGTGGGATCCGGTGCGGCAGCCCCGAACGGGGGCGACCCCGACACCCCGCAGGGCAGGCAGAGCCCGCTGCACGGGACCAGTGCCCACGGGGCGCAGCTGCGCACCACCACCCGGGCCGAGATCATCGGCAGGGCCAAGCGGTGGGTGGACGCGCGGGTGCCGTACAACCTGCGGAGTTTCTGGGCGGACGGCTACCGGCAGGACTGCTCGGGCTTTGTCTCGATGGCCTGGAATCTCGGCGGGAACGAATGGACGGGCACGCTCGACCAGTACGGGACGCGCGTCTCGAAGGCCGACCTCGAACCGGGGGACATTCTCCTGTTCCACAATCCGGCGAACCCGGAGAGGGGCTCGCACGTGACGATTTTCGGCGGCTGGGCGGACTCCACGCGCACCTCCTATCTCGCCTATGAGCAGGCGCGGCCGTACACCCGCAAGAAGGCCACGCCCTACGCGTACTGGAAGGACGCGGACCGCTACCGGGCCTACCGGTACAAGGGGCTGCGGGCGCCGGGCCCGGCCGGTGCCACCCCGGCGGCGCCCGGGCGCTACCCCGGCGCGCGCTCCTTCGGCCCCGGTGCGCACAACGCGCACGTCACCCGGCTCGGGCGGCTCCTCGTCGCCCGGGGCGGCGCCCATTACTACCGCTCGGGTCCTGGACCCCGCTGGGGCGACGCCGACCGCAGGGCGACCCGGGCGTTCCAGCGGGCGCAGGGCTGGACGGGCGCGGACGCGGACGGCATTCCGGGCCCGCTGACCTGGTCGTACCTGGTCACGGGCAAGGGCCGGGACATTCCCGGCGGACGCGGGACCGGGGCCGGGGGCGGGCAGGGCGTGCCCGCGTTCCCCGGCAAGGGTCACTTCCGGCCGGGGCAGAGCAACGCGTACGTCGAGCGGCTCGGGCGGCAGCTCGTGCGCAAGGGCTTCGGCAAGTACTACGCGGTCGGGCCCGGGCCGCGCTGGGGCGAGGCGGACCGCAGGGCGGTCGAGGCCTTCCAGCGGGCGCAGGGCTGGCGGGGCGGCGCGGCCGACGGGGTCCCGGGGCCCGAGACGTGGCGGCGGCTGTTCCGGTGAGGGGCCCGCGCGCGGCGGGGAACCCATGGCGGAGGCGACGGAGGCAGAGATGAGCACGACGACAGAGCGGTCCCCGGAGTCGGACGAAGGCCGGGGGCGCGGCGGCGCGGCGGGTGCCGCGGGCCGTCCGCCCCGCCTCATCCACAGCGAGGCCACCACGGAGATCCCCGTCCATCTGCTGTTCCGCGACGATCCGCGGGATCCGGTGGGGGTGGCGCTGCCCGCCGGGGTGGTGCGCGGCGGTGCGGCGCGCCCCCGCGTGGAGCCGGGGGTCCGGGCGGAGGCGGGGCGGGCATCGGTGCCGCTGCCGCCGCCGGTGCCTGGGATCGACCCGGACCTCGCCGAGCGGCGCGCCCGGGTGCTGCCCGGCGCGGTCGGGGTGCTCGCCGGTGGCGTGGGCGCGGCGGGGTGCGTGCTCGCGCTGTGGTGGGCCGGGGTGCTGCCCCGGGCCCTGCCCGGGGCGGCGGGCCGGGCGGGGGCGCCGGGGATCGGGGCCGCGCAGTGGGCGGTGCTGGCCGGGGCCGGGGCGCTCGCCCTGTTCGGCTTCGGCGGGCTCGCGCGCGGCCGGGTCGGCGGGGCGTGGGTCCTGACCCTGTTCGGCAGGTACCGGGGGAGCGTGCGGCGGACCGGGCTGCTGTGGGTGAACCCGTTGCTGCTGCGGCGCCGCGTCGACGTGCGCCTTCGGCACTGGCGCAGCGAGCCGATGGCCGCCGTGGACCGCTCCGGCGTGGCGCTGCGGGTGGTGGTGCTCGTGGTGTGGCGGGTCAAGGACACCGCGCGGGCCGCGCTCGCCGTCGCGGACCACCAGGAGTACCTGCGCGAGTGCGTGGAGGCGACGGCCGCCCGCGTCCTGTCGCGGCTGCCCGCGGACGCCTTCCACGACGGGTCCCGGGGCGCGGCCGACGGCGGCCCGACGCTGCGGGACGCGGAGGCCGTCGGCGAGGCCCTGACGCGGGCCCTCGCCGCGCAGGCGGAGCCGGTGGGGATCGAGGTCTTCTCCGTACAGCCGACGCGGATCGAGTACGCGCCGGAGGTGGCGGCCGCGATGCACCGGCGCGGGATCGCCGCGCTCGACGCGCGGCACCGTGACAGCGTGCTCACGTCGGTGGTCGACTCCGTCGAGGACACGGTGGCCCGCCTCACCACGCGCGGCCTGGTCGAGCTCGACGACTACGAGCGCAAGGCGCTGGTGAAGGATCTGACGGTGGCGTTCTACACGGGGCACGGAGAACGCTGATCGCCGGTCGGCTGCTGCTCGACCGCTGGTCTCCGGCCGGATCTCGCGGCCCCCGACGGCGGTGAACCCGTCGCGACTTCGCGGAGTCGGTGCGATCGGATCGTCTCCACGATTGGTATGGACATGTTCAACTACCCGCAATAATCTGGGACTTGGTCTAGACCGCACGTCCCCACAGGTTCAGACCATGCGAATCGCATCCCGTGTGACGACGGCACCACCCGTCACGCGGCAGCTCAGCACGACCGTAAGCGCGCGCACGGCTCACAGAACTGCCCCCACGTTGTTCAGGAGCGCAGCATGCGAAACAAGTTGTCCGCCGCCATGCTCGGGATGGCGACGGTCGGAGCCTTCGTGCTCTCGACCGGCGGCGCCAGCAGCCATGGCTACACCGACCTGCCAGCAAGCCGTCAGATCAACTGCGCCAAGGGCGTGGTGACCGGCTGCGGCTCCATACAGTACGAACCGCAGAGCGTCGAAGGCCCCAAGGGCTTCCCGGCGGGCGGTCCCGCCGACGGCAAGCTCTGTTCCGCCGGGCTCGCCGGCTTCAGCTCGCTCAACAAGGCGACGCAGCCGAACGGCAACGCCTGGCCCACGACGAAGGTGTCGGGCGGCCAGAGCTACTCCTTCCGCTGGCAGTTCACCGCGCGGCACCGCACCACGGACTTCCGGTACTACATCACCAAGCAGGGCTGGAACGAGAGCCAGCCCCTGACGAGGGCGGCGCTCGACACCCAGCCGTTCCTCACCGTCCCGTACAACGCCCAGCAGCCGCCCGCGACCCTGTCGCACAGCGGCACGATCCCGAGCGGCCGCAGCGGCCACCACGTGATCCTCGCCGTCTGGACGATCGCGGACACGGGCAACGCGTTCTACGCCTGCTCGGACGTCACCTTCTGACACCTCCGGCCGCTGGTTCAGAGGTTGTCCTGAGGATCTCCACCACCCCCCACGGGTAGGTTCTGCGCACGCCGTACGTGACCACTACGGCGTGCGCGGGATTTATCGGGGGCCCTCATGGAAGCGATGTTCTACGTCGTACCGGCGCTCATGGCGGGCATAGCCCTCGTCATGGCGGCCGCGATCATCAGGCGTTCGGCAGAGATGCGGCGCGCCTGGCGCAGCGGCCTGACCGCCGAGGCGCGCTGTCTGCGCACCTACACGACGACCTCCGGGCACGGCGACGACCACCACGTGTCCACGACCCTGCACCACGTCTACGAGTTCGTCACCCGCGACGGCCGCACGGTCCGCTTCGAGGAGGAGAACGGCCCGGGGACGGTCATCGAGGGCGACGTCGTGACCGTGTACTACGCCCCGGAGCGGCCCGAGCGGGCGACCGCGCACGCGCCGCGCCCGGTCGCCAACACGCTGGGCACGGTCGCCGTGCTCGGCTTCCTCGGCCTGATCGTCGTCTTCTGCCTGTTCTTCGTCACGGGGGTGCACGCCGCCTTCGACGACTTCGGCTGGGGCGACGGCCTGAGCGTCGACGACGACCCGGGCCCCGACGTGCCCTGGGACGAAGTCCCGGAGCAGGGCCCCGACGTGCCCTGAGCGGGCTGCGGTTAGCGTGACCGCGTGAAGCACCGGTGGAGGGCCGCGGCCTACGTCGTCTCCGGGGCCGCGGTGGGGGCACCCCTCCTCGTCGCCCTGGCCGGCGGCCTCGCCCTGGGCCTGGCCGCCAGCCTCGTCGTCGTGGGCATCCCCCTGCTCGCCCTGCTCGCGCTCGCGGGCGTGCCCGTCGGGGCCCTGGAGCGCCGCCGGGCCCTGCTCGTGCGGCCGGGCCCCGTGGCCAGCCCGCACCGCACCCCCGACGCCCCCGGCCTCGCGGCCTGGCTGCGGCTGCGCGTGCGGGAGCAGGCGACCTGGCGGGAGCTGGCGTACGCCGTCCTGATGGCCTGCGTGCTGTGGCCCCTCGACCTGGCGGTGGCCGCCTGCACCCTCGGGCTGCCCCTCGCCCTGGCCGCCGCGCCCGCCCAACTCGCGCTCACCGGCGGCCCCGACGGCGGCGGCGTACGGCCCGCCAAGCTGTGGTTCGTCGAGTCGTACCCGGCGGCCTGCGGCACCGCCGCGCTCGGCCTGCTGCTGCTCGCCGTCCTGCTGTACCCGCTCGGCGCGTACGCCGCCGCCCGCGCCGCCGTCGCCCAACTCCTCCTCGCCCCGCGCGAGGCCGAGACGGAGGCGCGGCTCGCCGAGGTGACCCGGTCCAGGGCCCGGCTCGTCGCCGCCTTCGAGGCCGAACGCCGCCGGGTGGAGCGGGACCTGCACGACGGGGCGCAGCAGCGGCTCGTCGCCCTGAGCATGGGCCTCGGCCTCGCCCGCCTCGACGCCGAGCCGGGCAGCCCGCTCGCCGACCGGCTCGCCGCGGCCCACGAGGAGGCCGACCGGGTCCTTGCCGAACTGCGCGAGCTGATCCGGGGCATCCACCCGCGCGTCCTCGCCGACTACGGCCTCGCGGCCGCCGTCGAGGACGCCGCCGACCGCTCGCCCGTGCCCGTGGACACCGACGCGGACCTGCCCCGGCTGCCCGAACCCGTCGAGTCCGGCGCGTACTTCGCCGTGCGCGAGGCCCTCGCCAACGTCGCCCGGCACAGCGGCGCCGCACGCGCCGAGGTCCACGCCCGGTACGCGGACGGCGCCCTGCGCGTACGGGTGCGCGACGACGGGTGCGGCGGCGCCGACCCCGCGCGCGGCACCGGTCTGACCGGGCTCGCCGACCGCCTCGCCGTCCTCGATGGCACACTGACCGTCACCAGTCCGCCCGGCGGGCCGACCGTCCTGTCCCTGGAGATCCCGTGCGACCCGATGCCGCCCGCGCCCGCCGCGTAGTCCTCGCCGAGGACAGCGTGTTGCTGCGCGAGGGCCTCGTCGGGGTGCTCACCCGCTTCGGGCACGAGGTGGTCGCGGCGGTCGGTGACGCGGACGCGCTGCGCCGGGCCGTGGCGGAGCACGGTCCTGACGTCGTCGTCACCGACGTGCGGATGCCGCCGGGCTTCCAGGACGAGGGCCTGCGCGCCGCGCTCGCCCTGCGCGCCGAACGGC
Source organism: Streptomyces sp. NRRL B-1347 (assembly GCF_000720325.1). Lineage (GTDB taxonomy): Bacteria > Actinomycetota > Actinomycetes > Streptomycetales > Streptomycetaceae > Streptomyces. Next base: position 107,180 of record NZ_JOJM01000033.1, on the reverse strand, counting down.
CGGACCTGCCGGTCCTCGTGCTCAGCCAGTACGTACAGCGGTCGTACGCAGCCGAGTTGTTGGACACCGGCGACGGCGGCGGGGTCGGCTATCTGCTCAAGGACCGGGTCGGACAGGTCGAGCAGTTCGTGGACGCCTTCACCCGGGTCGCCGACGGCGGCACGGTCGTGGACCCGGAAGTCGTACGGCAGTTGCTGCGGCGCAGACGCGACCCCCTGGAGCGGCTGACGCCGCGCGAGCGCGAGGTGCTCGCCCTGGTCGCGGAGGGCAGGTCCAACGCCGCCATCGCCGCCGAACTCGTGGTCACGGAGGCCGCCGTGGGCAAGCACATCGGCAACATCCTCGGCAAGCTCGACCTGCCCGTCACCGACGGCACGCACCGGCGGGTGCTCGCCGTGCTCGCGTATCTGCGGGCCTGACTACGATCCCGGGCATGAGCATGTCGGAGCAAGGGGCCCCGGAGCGCGGGGTCCGCACCCCGCGCCAGGCACGGCGACTGCGCGTCACCGCCGCCACCGCGGGGATGGCGGTGGCGGCGGTGCTGCTCGGAACGCATCTGGTGAATAGAGCGTCCGTTCTAGTCGTCGGTGTGTACGGGCTGCTGCTGATCCTCTGCGGCGTGGTCGTCGAGCTGAGCCGCCGCGGCCGGACCAGGCTCGGCAGCTACCTCCTCGGCTGCGGGCTCGCCGCCGCGGTCGTCATGGACGTCGTCGTGCTCTCCTGAGGTCCGGGCCCGACGGCCGCGCGCTCCGCCGCGACCGTCGCCGGCGCCTCCGAGAGCCCGTACCGCTGGTGCAGGCGGCGCAGGAACGGCGGCGCCCACCACGCGCGGTCGCCGAGCAGCGTCATCGCGGCGGGCACGAGGAGCATCCGCACGATCGTGGCGTCGATCAGGACCGCGAGCGTCAGACCGAGGCCGATCTGCAGGATCGGCGAGAAGCCGCCCGTCATGAAGCCGCCGAAGACGATGGCGAGCAGCAGCGCGGCGCAGGTCACCACGCGGCCCGAGCGGCGCAGCCCCTCGACGACCGCCTCGTGCGCGTTCCCGGTCGCCTCCCAGGACTCCCGCATCCGCGACAGGATGAACAGCTCGTAGTCCATGGCGAGCCCGAACGCGATCGCGATGATCAGCGGCGGCGCGGTCAGGCTGAGCGCGCCGAGCCCCTCGCCGCCGAGCAGGCTCGCCCCGTGCCCGTCCTGGAACACCCAGGTCACCACGCCGAGCCCGGCGCCCAGGCTGAGCAGCGTGGTGAGCAGCGTCCGCAGCGGGCTGAGCAGCGAGCCGGTGAAGGCGAAGAGCAGCGCGAACAGGCCCACGAGCACGGTGAGCACGGCCCAGGGGGCCCGGTCGGCGAGCATCTCCCGGAAGTCCACGAGCCGGGCCGCGGTGCCGGTGACCTTCGCCGGTTCGTCGCCGCGCAGCTCGCGCACCCGCTCGACGAGGGCGGTCGCCTCCGGCCCGTCCGCCGAGCCGGTCGGGGTGAGCCGCACCAGCGTCGTGCCGTTCGGCAGCCGGTCGCTGCTGGACCGGGTGACCTCGGACAGGGCGCGGATCTCGCGTTCGTAGGCCGGGTCGGCGCCGGGCCGGATCACGACGTCGACGGTGTTCACGTCCGTGCCGGCCGGGAAGTGCTCGTGCACGGCGTCGTAGAGCTGCCGGGCCTCGGTGTCGTGCGGCAGCTGGCGCGCGTCGCCGATCTCGATGCGCATGCCGAGCACGGGAAGCGCGAGCACGGCGAGCCCGGCGACGACGGCGACCAGGACGGGGTAGGGGCGGCGGGCGGCGAAGCGGGCGAGCCGGGCGAAGAGCGCACCGGGCTCCGCGGGCCGCTTCCGCAGGCGCGACTTCGTACGCCGGGGCGTGAGCTTGCCGCCGAACAGGGCGAGCAGGGCGGGGAGCAGCGTCAGGGCCGCCAGCATGTCGACCACGACGACCGCGCCCGCGGCGAGCCCCATGCTCCGCAGGAACGGGCTGGGGAACCAGACCAGGCCCGACAGGCACACGGCCACCGTCAGACCGGAGAACAGCACGGTCCGCCCGGCGTGCGCGACCGTGGCGTGCACGGCGCGTACGACGTCCCGCTCGTGCCCCCGTTCCTCGCGGAACCGCACCACCATCAGCAGCGCGTAGTCCACCGCGAGGCCGAGGCCGAGCATCGTCACGACCTGCACCGCGTACACCGAGATCTCGGTGAACTGGCTGAACGCGAACAGCGTCAGGAACGCCCCGGCCACCCCGCTCACCGCGACGAGCAGCGGCAGACCGGCCGCCCGGAGCCCGCCGAAGATCAGCAGCAGGACGAGGAGGACGGCGGGCAGGGTGATCAGCTCGGCGCGCGCCACGTCCTCCTGGGCGCGGCCGCCCATCTGGTCACCGAGCAGCGGGTCGCCGCTGACCGCCACGTCGACGCGGTCGCCCGCCGCCCCCGCGATCTCCCGCAGCCGGTCGGCGGCGTCGTTCACCGCGTGGATCTCGTCGCGGTCGGAGAGGTCGCCCTCCAGCGTGACGGGGATCAGGAGCACCTTCCCGTCCTCGGCGAGCAGCCCCTTCGCGGTGTACGGGTCGGCGACCCGGTCGACCCCCTTCTGGCCGCGCACGTCGGCGACCGCGTCGGCGACCGCCGCGCGCACCTCCTGCGCGCGCACCGATCCGTCCGTGCCGCCAGTGACGGACGCCGTGAACGACTCCCCGTCCGGGGTGAGCGGCCCGAGTACCTCGCTCGTGACCGCCGACTCGCTGCCGGGCACGTCCTCCACGGACGAGTTGAGGTCGCCGAACACCCGCGTGCCGAAACCGAATCCGACAACGAGCAGCAGTAACCAGACCAACAGCACCAAGACGGGACGGCGCGTTGCCGTCCGGGCGAGCGTGGCGAGCATGACCGCTCCTATCTGGCCCCAGGGGCCGGGGCGAGGAATGTTCTCGGCCACACCTTCGCCCGAGCGGGGCGCGCGGCGGATCGCCGTGGGGAGCGGTCTTCGGGACAGCGGTCCATGGGTCGCGCGGGGGAGGGGGACCGTCCGGCTCCCTCCGGCGGGGGAGGGAGGCTCAGCCGCCGTGGTCCCCGGGCACCACGAGCCCGTGCTCGTACGCGCAGATCACCGCCTGCACGCGGTCCCGCAGCGCCAGCTTCGACAGGACGTTGCTGACGTGGGTCTTCACGGTGTGCTCGCTGACCACGAACTCCGCGGCTATCTCCGCGTTCGACAGGCCCCGGGCGAGCAGCCGCAGCGTCTCCTCCTCACGGGCGGTGAGCACCGCGAGGCGCCCCGGCGAGGCCGCGGGGGGCGCGGCCGCCGCGGGCGACTCCGCCGCCTGGTCGGGGCGGCCCCTGCGCACGAAGTCCGCGACCAGACGGCGGGTCACGGACGGGGCGAGCAGCGAGTCCCCGGCCGCCACGACGCGGACCGCGTGCACCAGGTCGTCCCTGCGCACGTCCTTGAGCAGGAAGCCGCTCGCGCCCGCGTACAGGGCGTCGTACACGTACTCGTCGACGTCGAACGTCGTCAGCATCACCACCCGGCAGCCGGACTCCGCGCACACCACGCGGGCCGCCTCGATGCCGTCGACGCCGGGCATGCGGACGTCCAGGAGCAGCACGTCGGGCGCCAGGCGGCGCACGGCGTCGACGGCCTCGGCGCCGTCGCCCGCCTCCGCCACCACCTCGATGCCGGGCTGCGCGTCAAGGATCATCGCGAAGCCGCTGCGCACCAGCTCCTGGTCGTCGGCCACCACCACGCGGATGCTCATGCGCCAAGGATGCCGTGGGCAGCCGCGCCGCGACACGGAATCCGCCGCCCGCGGCGGGGCCCACGTCCACCTCGCCCCCGCAGGCGGCGGCGCGCTCGCGGATGCCGACGAGGCCGTAGCCCCCGGTGGCCGTCCGTGCCGCGCCCGTGCCGTCGTCGGTCACCGTGAGCGCCAATGCGCGCGGTGACCAGGCGACTTCGACGGTCACCAGGCTCGCCCCCGCGTGTTTCAGCACGTTCGTCAGCGCCTCCTGCGCCAGGCGGTACGCGGCCACGTCGACGTCGGCGGCCAGCGGGCGGGGCTCGCCGGATTCCTTCAACCGGACGGTGACGCCCGCCTGTTCGACGCGGGCGAGCAGCGCGGGCAGCGCCGCGAGGGCGGGCTGCGGACCCCGGTCGCCGCCCGCGGAGCCGTCGCCGTCCGCCTCCCGCAGCACCCCGAGGATCCGCCGCAACTGCTCCATCGCGTCCCGCCCGGCCGCGCCGATCGCCTCGAACGCCCGCTCCGCGCGCGTCGGATCGGCCCGCACCACCACGGGGCCCGCCTCCGCCTGCACCACCATGACGCTCACCGCGTGCGCCAGGACGTCGTGCATGTCCCGGGCGATCCGGGCCCGCTCCCGTGCGACGGCCCGCGCGGTCTCGCCGGCCCGCTCCCGCTCCAGGCGCAGCGCCCGGTCCTCCAGGGCCGCGGTGTAGGCGCCCTTGACCCGGGCGAGCACGCCGAAGCCGTACGCGCTGACGAAGCTCAGCAGGTGGAAGGCGTACTCGAAGGGCTCGGCCCGCTCCCGGAACGTCATCGTGGCCGTCGCGCCGACCAGCCAGGTGGCGAGCACGAGGCGCCGCTGCGCGGGCTTGCCGACGACGGCGAGGGTGTAGAGCGCGACCAGGCCGCCGTACGCGACGTCCGGCGGCGGCGCCCGGTAGACGGCCATCGCGGGCGTGAACACGCTCACCAGATAGACGCTGAGCATCGGCGCGCGCCGCCGCCACGCCAGCGGTACCGCGGTGCCCGCGCCGAGCAGGAAGCCGATCGGCGAGAGCCGGTCGTCGCCCTCGTGGGGGAAGACGAACTGCAGGGACGTGGCGAACAGGACGAGGGCGGCGAGCGCCCCGTCCTGGAGGTACGGGTGGAACAGGTGGAACGGGTGGTGACGGCGGCGCGCCGGTCCCGGTATCGGCACGGACGTTCGCTGCATGCGGCGGCTCCCTCGCACGGGGGTTGCCAGTTCAGCACGGGCGGCGGGCCGCGTCCTCGCCGGTGCGGGGGATATCCGCGCGGCCCGGCCGCGCGGCCCGCGCGGGGGAGGTCAGCAGCGCCGGTAGACGTGGCCGTCCGCTCCGGCGGGGGTCACGTCGCGGTCGCGCAGGATGACGGAGAGCTTGCCGCCCCAGCGGCGGCACGCGGCGTCGTACCCCTTCTTCTCGTACTCGATGTCGAAGACCCTCCCGCCGTACACCGCCGCGTAGTCGCCGCACTCGCCGTACTGGCCGCACTCCTCGGCGACGGCGAAGTCGAAGCCGAGCTTCGCGTCCAGGAACTCGGTGGTGTTCTTCTGCGCGATGGCCAGGCCCTGTTCGTGGGCCCTGCGCACCAGGAGCCGGGCGAAGGCCTTGCCGTCGGCGGCCTTGAGGCGGCCGTCGGAGCGGGCGTACGAGTCGAGGTTGTCGGGCTCCACGGCGTCGAAGCCGTCGCGTGCGCAGCCGTCGATCCACGGGCCGACGACGTCGAGCAGGGCCTCGCGCCTGGCCGCGGTGGAGATGTCGAGGAGCGGCTCCGCCCAGTCCTCGTCGACCACGAGCCCGCCCTGCGCGTCGCGCAGCAGCAGGTCGGGGTGGTTCTTCCGCCACCACGCGGCGGTCTTGCGGCCGGGCTGGGCCTGGAAGGCGTTGACGTAGCAGATGTTGTAGCGGCCCGGGACGGGCTTCGCCCCGCGGTCGCGGGAGACGGCACGGACGCCGTCCGGCGGCGGGTAGGCGCCGCCCAGCTGGTAGTCGAAGGCGACACCGGCGCGGGGCGCCCGCGGCGCGCGGTCGGGCCTTTCGGGGGACGAGTCGTCGCTGGAGCAGCTCGTGAGGAGCGCGGTGGCGAGAGCGAGGGCCCCGAGGGCGCGGGCCGGGCGGCTGAACGGCATCTGTCCGTCCTGTGGGTAGGGGGGGAGCGGCCCGAAGGGGGGCGCCCCGAAGGGTGCTCAGCGAACGCGCTCGATCAGGGCGAAGGGCGGCTCGTCCGCCAGGTAGAAGTGTCCGCCGGGCAGCGTGAACCGCTCGAAGGCGCCCCGCGTGGTCTCCCGCCAGGCGTCGGCGTGCTCGACGCTCACCCGGGTGTCGGCGTCACCGAGCAGCACGGTGACGGGGCAGTCGAGCGGGGCGGCGTCGGCCGGAGCCGCGTACCCCGCGACCATGCGGAAGTCCGCGCTCACGTACGGCATGACGAGTTCGAGGAAGAGCGGGTTGTCGAGCAGCTCCGCCTCCGTGCCGCCGAGGCTGCGCAGCACGTCGAGGACCTTCGCGTCGGAGAGCCCCGCGGCCTCCTCGGGGGTGCCCTGCGCGGTGTGCGGGGCCCGGGACGCCGAGGCGAAGAGGTGCTGCGGGCTCGCGCCCTCGGCCTGCCAGATCCGCGCGACCTCGTAGGCGACGGAGGCGCCCATGCTGTGCCCGAAGAAGACCGTGGGCCGGCCGTCCGGGAGCGGCCGCAGCTCCCGCGCGAGGTCGCGGGCCAGGCGGCGCAGGTCGGTGGCGGGCGGCTCGCCGATGCGCTCGCCGCGCGCCGGGTAGCAGACTGCGTGCACCTCGAAGTCCTGGAGGGCCTTGCCCCACGTGCGGAAGAAGTGCGGCGAGCCGCCCGCGTGCGGGAAGCACACGAGGCGCCGGGCCGCGAAGGGCCTCGGTTCCGCGACGATCGTCCACGCCATGCTGTCCCCCCACCATCGGATGCCTGGTCGAAATCCGATGATCGCACGCGAAGCCCACGCCTCCGGAAACGCGAAGAGGGCACTTCCGGAAACCGGAAGTGCCCTCTCGAAGCCAGCCTCAGGTGGGTGACCTGATCGCTAGTGCGCCGCCAGGGACTCGAACCCCGGACCCGCTGATTAAGAGTCAGCTGCTCTAACCAACTGAGCTAGCGGCGCCTGCTGACGAAGAAAATATTACCTGGTCCGAGGGGGTGCTCTCGACCACCGGTTCAGATCGCGAGCGAGAGCAGCACCGGCGCCGCCCTGCGGTTCAGGGTCTCCGCGGCCTCGCGCAGCCGGTGGGCGCGCTCGACCGGCAGGGACAGGGCGAGGCAGCCGACCGCGGCGCCCGCCGTGACGGGGACGGCGGCGCAGACCGTGCCCACCGCGTACTCCTGGATGTCGAGGACGGGGACCGTGGGGGCCTGGGCGGCGAGCTTCGTCAGGAGCACCCGCTCGTTCGTGATCGTCCGCGAGGTGAGCCGGGGCATCTTGTGGCGCGCCAGGTGGTCCCGGCGGGCGGCCACGTCCAGCTGGCCGAGCAGGCTCTTGCCGACCGCGCAGGCGTGGCCGGCGACGCGGAAGTCCACCCACTCGTTGACCTTCGGCGTCCCGGGCCCGTCGGCGACGGTCAGGACCCGGATCTCGCCGTCCACGTACCGGCTCACGTAGACCGCGGCGCCGATCGAGTCGCGCAGGCCGGTCAGCGTGGACTGGAGCTTCTCGCGCAGGGCCCGGCCGCGCTCGGCGGCGGAGCCGAGCCGGGTGAGCGACGCCCCCGTCACATACGCGCCGTCCGCATGCTGCTCCACGTACCCCTCGCGGAGCAGCATGCGAAGGAGCGGGGCGAGGCGGGCAGGGGGCAGCGCCGCGTGCCGGGCGAGCTCGTCGTCGGTGACGCCGGTGCCGCGGCGCGCGACGAGTTCGAGCACGCGCAGGGCGTGCTGCACCGACCGGTGCGCCGTCGTCGGCTCGTGCTGGAGCGTCACGGCTCTCCCCCTCGACCCCTTGTGGCCACGGTGGCCTGGTGATCCCTGGACGGTACGGTTTCCGGACAGCTGGACTCTGTCCACCATAACCGCCAAATCGCCTGCTGGTAGGGGGCGTTGGAGGTTTCTACGGCGTTCCCGGCGCGCCCCGGCGGGGGAGCGCCGGGAAAACCCCGACGCGGGCGCCGCTCAGAGCACCGCCGACAGGAATTCGCGGGTCCGCTCGTGCCCGGGGTCGGAGAAGATCTTCTCCGGCGGCCCCGACTCGATCACCCGGCCCGCGTCGAACATCAGTACCTGGTCGGAGATGTCCCGGGCGAAGCTCATCTCGTGCGTCACGCAGAGCATGGTGATGTCCGTGGTGTGCGCGATGTCCCGCAGCACGTCGAGGACCCCGGCGACCAGCTCCGGGTCGAGCGCCGACGTCACCTCGTCCAGGAGCAGCACCTGCGGGCGCATCGCGAGCGCGCGGGCGATGGCGACCCGCTGCTGCTGGCCGCCGGACAGCTGCGTCGGGTAGGCGTCGTGCTTGTCGCCGAGGCCGACCAGGTCGAGCAGGTCGCGGGCGCGCTGCTCGGCCTCGTCCTTGGACAGGCCGAGGACGGTGACGGGCGCCTCCGTGATGTTGCGCAGCACCTTCATGTTCGGGAACAGGTTGAACTGCTGGAAGACCATCCCGATGTTCTTGCGGACCTCGCGGACGTGCTTCTCGCCCGCGGGCACGAGCCTGCCGTTCTTCTCCTCGTGCGTGAGGTACGAGCCGCCGACCTTGATCGTGCCCTCGTCCGGCGCGATCAACGTCATGAGCAGGCGCAGGATCGTCGTCTTGCCGGAGCCGGAAGGGCCGATCAGCGTCACGTGCTTGCCGGAGGCCACGGAGAAGTCCAGCTCGTCCAGGACCGTGTTCGAGCCGAAGCGCTTGACGACCTTGTCGAAGCGGATCAGCTCGCTGCCGTCGACGGCCGGGTTCGCCCGGTCCTTGGAGAGGGGGGTGTCAGCGGACAAGACGGCGCTCCAGTGCTCGCAGGAGGAGGGAGGACGGATAGGCGATGAGGATGAAGGCGACGCCGACGACGGTCAGCGCCTCCGTGTACTGGAAGGTCTGGGCGGCTTCGAGCCGCGAGCGCTGGAGCAGCTCCAGGACGCCGATGCTGGCGAGCAGCGGGGTGTCCTTGAGCATGGCGATGACGTAGTTGCCGAGCGCGGGGACCACGCGGCGGATCGCCTGCGGCAGGATCACCGCGGTCCAGGTGCGCGGGTACGACAGGCTCAGCGCCTTGGCCGCCTCCCACTGGCCGACCGGCACGGCCTCGATGCCCGCGCGGTAGACCTGCGCGGTGTACGTCGAGTAGTGCAGCCCGATCGCGATGGTGCCGGTGGTCTCGGCGGAGAACTGGATGTTCCACTCCGGCAGCACGAAGAACAGGAAGAACAGCTGCACCAGGAGCGGGGTGTTGCGGATGAACTCGGTGATCAGGCCGACCGGCCAGCGGACGAACCGCGTCGGCGCGCGGAAGGCGAGCGCCCACAGGAGCCCCACCGAGAAGGAGATCAGCGAGCCGAGCGCGAGCACCTGGAGGGTGATCAGCAGCCCGTCCCAGAAGTGCGGCATGAAGTCGGCCACCGCGCCCCAGTCCCATTTGTCCGTACTCTGGTTCATCGCGAGGCACCTCCGCCCGTGACGTCCGTGACGCGCATCACGCCCGTGGCGCCGGTGACGCCCGTGGAGCTCAGCTCGCTCGACTTGGCGCTCGGCCGGCGAAACCGCAGCCAGGGCCCGATCCCCTGCCGCGGCTCCGGGAACTGCCCGACTCCGGCCTTGGCCTTCCGCTCCAGGAGCTTCATGCCGCGCGTCAGCAGGAAGGCGAGCACGAAGTAGATGACCAGCGTGATCGAGTAGATCTGCGCGCTCTCGGTGGTCGCGAGCCGCACCAGGTACGCGGCGAAGGACACGTCGCCGATGCCGAGCAGCGACACCAGGGCGGTGCCCTTGAGCAGCTCGATGAGCAGGTTGCAGAACGACGGGATCATCTCCGGGACCGCCTGCGGCAGCAGGATGAGCCGCATCCGCTGCCACGGCGTGAAGCTCAGCGCGACCCCCGCTTCGCGCTGCGCCGGAGCCACCGCGTTCAGGGCGCCGCGCACGATCTCGGCGCCGTACGCGCCGTAGGAGAGCCCGAGGGCGAGCACGGCCGCCCACATCGGCACGAGCGCCCAGCCCGCGAGCTGCGGCAGCACGAAGAAGATCCAGAACATCAGGACCAGGGCGGACATGCCCCGGAAGACCTCGGTGTAGAACCCGGCGAAGAACCGCACCACGCGTGAGCGGTGGGTGCGCGCCATGCCCACGCCGAAGGCGACGGCGGTCGCGAGAGCCGCGCTGCAGACGGTCAGCTGGACGGTGATCCAGATGCCCGGCAGGACCCAGTGTTCCCAGAGGCCCGCTGTCATCGGCACAGCTCCTTGGCGGTCAGGGTGGTCATCTCGGCCTTGGTGAAGCCGAAGCGCTTGAGCACCCGGAAGAGCTCGCCGCTCTTCTTCATCTTGTGGATCTCCACGTTGAAGGCGTCGCGGAGCTTGGTGTCCGAGGGGCGGAAGGTGAAGCCGCCGCCGTCGACGTGCTTCTTGCCGTCCACGATCGGCGCGAACGGGTCGGTCGCCTCGGCCTTGCGGCTCTTCTTCACGACCCCGCGCGTCGTCAGGGCGGTCCCGCCGAAGACGTCGATGCGCCCGGCCTCGACGGCGTTCAGGCCCGCGACCTGATCCTGGAGGATCACGATGTCGCTCTCCTTGTACCCGGCGCCGACCGCGTACCCGATCTCGGCGTAGCCGGTCCCGGTGCCGAACTTGGCCTTCTTCTTCACCACGTCCTCGTACGTGTGAAGCCCCATCGGGTTGCCCTTGCGGACGATGAAGGAGTCGAGCATCTGGTACTCGGGATCGGAGAAGATCACCTGCTGGCAGCGCTCTTTGTTGATGTACATCCCGGCGGACACGACGTCGAACTGCTGCGTCTTGAGTCCCGGGATCAGCGAGCTGAAGTCGGTCGCGACCGGCTGTACGTCGCCGACGCCGAGGCGCTTGAAGATGATCTTCGCGAGCTCCACCGCCTCGCCGGTGAAGTCCCCTTCGTCGTTGATGTATCCGTACGGCGCCTCGCCCGCGATGCCGAGCCGCACCGTGCCCTGCGACTTCAGGCGGGCCAGCGTGTCCCCGGTGGGCACGCGGCTGCAGCCCGCCGCGCCCAGCGCGCCGACCGCGCCGAGGGCGGCGGCGGACGCCAGGACCGCGCGCCGGGGCAGTCCGGGCGCGCGCCCCGGTCTGCCTCCGTCCGCCCTTCCGCTCGCTGTCTTGATTGGGTTGCTCAGTGGTGGAGCCATGGGCGCGCGGCTACCCGACCCGATGCGAGATATGCGGATGAGTTCAGGCCCCGCCGTATCCCCGCCGCCATCCTCGCCGGTGTCCCCGCCCGTGTCCTCGCCCCCGGTCGCGGTCCTCTTGACGCGGGCGGCGGCCCCGGGAGGACCATGGGGCGCATGGCAGACCGCTACATCGAAGTCGCCCTCGCCAAGCGCGGTGTCCGGGCCACGGCGCGGCTCCTCGACGACAAGGCCCCGGTGACCTGCGCGGCCGTGTGGGACGCGCTGCCGCTCGGCGGCGACGTGTACCACGCGAAGTACGCCCGCAACGAGATCTATGCCCTCTTTCCGCCCTTCGCCCCCGAAGAGCCCCCACTGGAGAACCCCACCATCACGCCCATCCCGGGCGACCTGTGCTACTTCACCTTCACCGGCACCGAGTTGGGCACGTCGTCGTACGGCTACGACGCGCGGCCCCAGAGCGGCACCATCGTCGACCTCGCCCTCTTCTACGAGCGCAACAACCTGCTGATCAACGGCGACGTCGGCTGGGTCCCCGGCATCGTCTGGGGCCAGGTCGTGGACGGCCTGGACGTCCTGGCCGAGGCCTGTAACGACCTGTGGCGCGCCGGGGCCCAGGGGGAGACCCTGAGCTTCCGGCGGCAACCCTGAGCCACGGCCGACCGCGACCGGTGGGGTCGCGCCGGGCCGACGGATGAGGGCACCTACGCGGTAGGTGCCCTCTTTTTCGTTCCCTGGGGGCTTCTGTGCCCTTCGCGCGCCCTTCTCCCGCCCGCCCTTCTCCCGCTCGCGAGATTCTGGCGATCAAGCCTTCCGGAATACCCCCCAGGGGTATATGGTTCTGATCATCGTCCTGAACGGGGCGGCGCCCGAACGGCGCGATCACACCTAGGGGAGACGTCATGACGAACCACGCGGGCCACGACCACACCAACCACGGTGGTCACGCCAACCACGGTGGTCACGCCGGTCACGGCGGCGGCCGCCCCGGCGGCCTCTCGGTCTCCGAGAACGGCTACACCCTGGAGCTCGACGCGACGATCCTCACCCCCGGCGTGCAGCCGGTCAGCTTCCGGGTGATCGGCCCCGACGGGCGTCCGGTGACCGAGTTCACGCCCGAGCACGAGAAGGAGCTGCACTTCATCGCCGTCCGGCGCGACACGGCCGGGTTCCAGCACGTGCACCCGGTGCGGGACGAGAAGGGCACCTGGAGCGTCGAACTGGCCCTGGAGCCCGGGGACTGGAGATTCTTCACCGACGTCCACCCGGCCGGTCACGACGGGACCATGACGCTGGGGATAGACGCCGCGGTCGCCGGTGCCTACGACCCGCGGCCGCTCCCCGAGGTCACCGGGGTCGCGCAGCTCGGCGAGTACGCCGTCGCGCTCGACGGCGACCTCGTGCCCGGCGAGGCGAGCGAACTGACCCTCACCGTCAGCCGGGACGGCCGCCCCGTCACCGACCTGGAGCCCTACCTGGCCGCGTACGGACACCTGGTGGCACTGCGGGTCGGCGACCTGGGCTACCTCCACGTACACCCGGAGGGCGAGCCCGGAGACGGCGTCACCGCGCCGGGTCCGGAGATCGCCTTCATGGCGGTCGCGCCGACGGCCGGCACCTACCGACTGTTCCTGGACTTCCAGCACAACGGCACCGTCCGGACGGCCGAGTTCACGGTGCGGACCGCCGAGGCCGCCCCCGAGCACGGCGGTCACCACGGCGCCCCCGAGCACGGCGGTCACCACGGCGCCCCCGAGCACGGCGGTCACCACGCCGACCACGCGCACCATGCACACCACGCCCACCACTGACCGGCCCCGCGCCGGAAGGAGCGTCGTCATGCCCCGCCTGACCCGACTCACGCCCGACACGGCCGTCGGCGCCTCGCGCGACCTCCTCGCCGACCTGGCGTCCCGCCACGGCCGACTCGGCGACATGGTCTCCACGATGGCGCACTCACCGGCCGTCCTCGGCGGCTACCTCCAGCTCAGCAGGGCGATGGGGCGAGCCAAGCTCGACCGCGGGACCAGCGAACGGATCTCGATCGCCGTCCAGACCCGCCAGGGATGCGGCCTCTGCCTCGAAGCCCACGTCGGCGCCGCCCGCGCCAGAGGAGTGGACGAGGCGGAGATCGAGCGGGCCCGCGCGGGCACCTCGGCCGATCCCGCGATCGCGGCGATCATCGCCCTCGCCCTCCAGATCCACCGCGAGCCGACGTCGATCACCGACGAACAGGTCGACGCGCTGCGGAGGCACGGCTACAGCGACCGCGAGATAGCGGACGTCGTCGGTGTCGTCGCCCTCAACATCCTCACCGGCGCCTTCAACCTGCTCGCAGGCCTCACCCCCCTCACACCCCTCACACCCCTCACGCCGGGGAGCGACACCGGTGCGTAGAGACACCCCCGCCTGTACGCGCGGGGCACGGCCCCCGCCCCGGGGCCGTGCCCCGCCGCATGGACACGGAAGGAAACCGCCATGCGACTGTTCGCCATCCGCGACTACCGCCATCTGTTCGGTGCCCAGGTCATCGCCCTGTTCGGCACCGGCCTCACCACCGTGGCCCTCGGACTGCTCGCCTATGACCTCGCGGGGCCGCAGGCCGGGATGGTCCTCGGCACCGCCCTGACGATCAAGATGGTCATGTACGTGGTCATCGCCCCGCTGGCCGCCGCGTACGTCGACCGGCTCCCCAGGAGAACGCTCCTGGTCCTGCTCGACGTGGTCCGCGGCGCGGTGGTCCTGGCGCTGCCGCTGGTCACCGAGGTCTGGCACATCTACGTCCTGATCGGCCTGCTCCAGGCCGCGTCCGCCGCGTTCACCCCGACGTTCCAGGCCGTCATCCCCGACATCGTCACCGACGAGTCCGCCTACACGCGTGCGCTGTCCGCCTCCCAGGTCGCCTCCACCATGGAGAGCCTGCTCAGCCCCGTCCTCGCGGCCGTCGCCCTGACGTTCATGAGCTTCGACCGGCTGTTCCTCGGCACCTCCGCCGGATTCCTCCTCTCCGCCCTGCTCGTCCTGTCGGCGCGCGTCCCGGACGCCCGCCCCAGCGCCCACACCAAGGCGTGGGACAAGGCGGCCGCGGGGATCAGGACCTTCCTCAGGACACCGCGGCTGCGCGGCGTCATGGCGCTCAACCTCGTGGTCGCGGCGGCAGGCGCGATCGTCGTCGTCAACACCGTCAACCACGTGCGCGACGAGCTCGGCGGCTCGCAGTCGGACGTCGCCCTGATGCTCGCCGCAGCCGGCACCGGAACCCTCCTGGCCGCCCTCGCGCTGCCCCGCGTGCTCGACCGGATCGCTGCCCGCACCGTCATGATGACCGGCGCCGGAGTCCTCGTCGGCGGTACGGCCGCCGCGCTGACGCTCACCGCGGCCGATCTGGCCACCTGGACCGGCACGGCGGTCGTCTGGGCGGTGATCGGCATCGGCATGGCCCTGGTCATCACGCCGACCGGCAAGGTCCTGCGCGCCTCCGTCGCACGGCACGAGATTCCCGAGGCGTTCGCGGCCCAGTTCTCCCTGTCGCACCTGGCCTGGCTGATCACGTATCCGATCGCGGGCTGGCTCGGCACGAGCGCGGGCTTCACCCTCGCCTGGTCCGTCCTCGCGGTCCTCGCCGGGGCGGGAGCGGTCGCCGCCCACCTCCTGTGGCCGCGCGGCACCGGGCGGCCCGCCGTGACCCCCGCTCTGCACGCACCCGCCAAGGACGACCGGTCCGCCCTGACCAAGGCGGCGTGAAGCGCCGCGCGACCGCCCCTAGTCCCCCGACCCGGCCCCACCGGGCCGGGGGATCGCCGTCGCCCCGGCCTCGTACAGGGCGTGCGCCGCCCGCAGCACCACGTCGTCGGCGAACCGCGCCCCGACGAGCTGCATCCCCACGGGCAGCCCGTCCCCGTCCACCCCGCACGGCACCGTCGCCGCGGGCTGCTGGGTGAGGTTGAAGGGGTACGTGAACGGGGTCCACCCCGTCCACCGCCGCGCCCCGCTCCGCGGCGGCACCTCGACCCCCGCAGCGAAGGCCGTGATCGGCAGGGTCGGCGTGACCAGCAGGTCGTACGTCTCGTGGAAGCGGCCCATGCGCCGACCGAGCTCCATGCGGACGTCGACCGCCGCCAGGTAGTCGAGCGCGCTGTACCGCGCGCCCTGCCCGCACACCTCCCGCAGCGCCGGGTCGAGCAACTCCCGGCGCGCGGGCGGCAGCTGCTGCACGACCCGCGCCGCCCCGCTGAACCACAGCGTGTGGAAGGCCTCCACGGGATCGGCGAAGTCGGGGTCGGTCTCCTCGACGTACGCGCCGAGCGACGCCAGGGCCTCCACGCCCCTGCGCACGGCCGCCGCCACCGCGGGCCGCACCGCGACCTGCCCGCCGAGCGTCGGCGAGTACGCCACCCGCAGCCCCCGCACCCCGCCGCGCAGCGCCTCCTGGAAGGTGCCCTCGCGCGGGCCGAGACAGGACCAGTCCCGCGCGTCGGGAAGCCCGATCACATCCATGAGCAGCGCCGCGTCCGCCGCGTCCCGCGTCATCGGCCCCACGTGCGAGAGCGTTCCGAACGCGGACGGCGGGAACAGCGGCACCCTGCCGTACGTCGGCTTGAGCGCGAAGATCCCGCAGAACGCGCCGGGGATCCGCACCGAGCCGCCGCCGTCGGTGCCGAGTGAAAGGGGCCCCGCGCCCAGGGCCACGGCCGCCGCGCCGCCGCCGCTGGAGCCGCCCGCGGTGCGCGTGGTGTCGTATGGATTGCGGGTGATCCCGTGCCGGGGACTGTCCGTGACGCCCTTCCAGCCGAACTCGGGCGTCGTCGTCTTGCCGACGAACACCGCGCCCTGCTCGCGCAGCCGCGCCACGGACGGCGCGTCCTCCTCCCAGACGCCGTCCTCGGCTATGCACCGGGAGCCGCGCAGCGTGGGCGCGCCCCGCTGCAGCAGGATGTCCTTGACGGTGACGGGCACCCCGTCCACGAGCCCGAGCGGCTCGCCCGCGCGCCAGCGCGCCGCGCTCTCCCGCGCCCCCGCGAGCGCCCCCTCCGCGTCGACACGGACGAACGCGTTCACCGCGGGCTGGATCTCCTCGGCCCTGCGCAGCACCGCGCGGGCCGCGTCGACGGGGCTGAACTCGCCCTTGCGGTAGCCGTCGACGAGTCGTCCTGCGGTCAGATCGGCGAGATCGGTCATGCACGCTCCTGGATGAGTGCCCGGCGGGGGACAGCGGGGGACAGCGGGGGACGTGTCGGGAACAACGGCAAGGGACCTGCGAACACGAGTGTTGGGGGACGTGCGCCCGGGGAGAGCGGTGGGCCCGGGGGCGCGGGGGACGCGTGATCCCTGCCCACTCACGACCGCGGTCAGTGCCCCGGAACGTAACCGCGTTTCTTGTCGACCACGTTCGTCAGCGACCGCCCCGCCTCCCACTGCCCGTACAACTTCACGAACTGCGCGCCGAGTTCGTCGCGCCAGCCGACCGTGTCCCCGCTCATGTGCGGGGACACGAGCAGCCCGGGGGCCGTCCACAGCGGGCTGTCCGGAGGCAGCGGCTCGCTCTCGAAGACGTCGAGGGCCGCGCCCGCGATCCACCGCTTCGACAGCGCGGCCACCAGGTCCTCCTCCACGACCAGCGGGCCCCGGCCCACATTGATGAACCGCGCCGACGGCTGCATCACGCCGAAGCGCCGCTCGTCGAACATGCCGCGCGTGGCCTGGGTGAGCGGCGCCGCGCACACCACCCAGTCGGCGCGCGCGAGCAGCCGGTCGAGGTCGGCGGGGCCGTGCACGCCGGTGCGCGGGCGGCGGCCGACGAGGACCGTGGTGATGCCGAGCGCCTTGAGCGTGCGCACGACCGCCCGGCCGATCGGGCCCGAACCCACCACGCACGCGCGCGTGCCCGCGATCCGCTGGCTCTCGCGGTGCAGCCAGGTCCGCTCGCCCTGGAGCGCGAGGGTGCGCGGCAGGTCCTTGGCCATGGCGAGCACGAGCGCCGCGACGTACTCGGCGATCGGCTGGTCGAAGACGCCCCGGGCATTGGTCACCACCGCGTCGGAGGCGACGAGTTCGGGACACATCAGCCGGTCGACGCCCGCGCTCGCGGTGTGCACCCAGCGCGGCCTCGGCCCCTCGCCCGGCCAGGCGTGGCGCACCGCGTCGGACAGGAAGTCCCACACCAACAGCACGTCGGCGTGCGGAAGTTCCCCGGCGAGGCCGTCCGCGTCGGTGTGCCGGATCCGGGCCCGGCCGGTCAGCGCGCCGAGCCGCGGCGGCGGCGCGGGCGCCGGGGCGTCGAGCACGAGCACGGTCGGGGGCGCGGCACGGGCCCCGGAGCCGGTGCTTTCGGACACGGTGGAGAAACCATTTCGCAACGAGAGCCCGCTTCCCTGGAAGTACGTGCTGGACTGTGCGTGCTGGACTGTGCGTGCTGACTGGACGTGCAGGACCGGACGTACGCGTGGCACGTGTCGCCGGGCGTCCGGACCGCGGCCCGGACGGCGTGCCCGGTCCGCGCTCGGACGACGGCTCGGACGACCGCTCGCGCGGCGCCCGCGGTGCCGCGTGAACCGACGTCTTCGACTGTCTGAGATGTGCGGATTGACCACGCTGGCACCCGAACCTACCTTCGTCAACAGAGGCACTTCACTCCCGTGACCGCGGCGGCCGAGTGCGTTCCGCGCACCCGCTCCCGCGACCGTGTGCACCCCGCACGCATCCCCCGTCCCGACGTCCCGGCGCGTCGCCGGCACCGCACCACTTCCGGCCCCCGGCCGGCCCTGTCACTGCACGCACGAACGTAGGGCCTGCTCATGGACGTCACTTCCTTCTCGATGGCCGGCGGACCACACCCCCAGCGCGGTGTCGGCGTCGTCGCCCCCTTCGACTTCGCCCTGGACCGCGAGCTGTGGCGGTGGGTCCCCGACGACGTCTCCCTGCACCTCACGCGCACCCCGTACGTGCCGGTCGAGGTCAGCCTCGACCTCGCGCGCCTCGTCAGCGAGCACGAGACGCTCGCCGAGGCGGTCCGCGCGCTGACCGCCGCCGAGCCCGAAGTCCTCGCCTACGCCTGCACGTCGGGCAGTTTCGTCGGCGGCGTGGCGGGCGAGCGCGCCATGTGCGAGGCCATGGCGCGCGAAGGGGCCGTGGCCGCCGTGACCACCTCGGGCGCGCTCCTGGAGGCGCTCGCCGAGCTGGACGCGCGCCGCATCGCCCTCGTCACGCCGTACACCTGGTCGGTGACCCAGTCCCTGGAGGAGTACCTGGGCGAGGCGGGCGTCTCGGTCGTGGGCCGCGCCTACCTCGGGCTCACCCGGCACATCTGGAAGGTGCCCTACCGCGATGTCGCGGACATGGCGCGCCGCGCCGTCCTGCGCCCGGTGGACGCGCTGTTCATCAGCTGTACGAACCTCCCGACGTACGACGTCATCCCGCAGCTGGAAGCGGAGCTTCGAGTACCGGTCCTGTCGGCGAACCAGGTGACGATGTGGTCGGCACTGCGACGGCTGGGTACGCGTGCGGTAGGGCCTTACCAAGCGCTGATCGACGCGGGCGCGCGGCCGGGCGCGGCGACGCTCGCCCCCCTGGACCCGGCGCTCGGGTCACCGGCGGGCGGCGTGCCGGAACCGGCGGTGACCGAGCCGCCGTCGGCCGGGCCGCCCGCCCCCGCGGTGCCCCCGGAGGCCCTGCCGGAACCGCCCGCGGGGCCCGGAGCCGCGGGCCCCACCGCAGAAGGAGGCTGGACTTGACCGCACTCGGATTCCTCTACCCGGGGCACTCCGCGGAGGACGACTACCCACGCGTCGAACAGCTCCTCGGCTCCGACATCCGGCTCCAGGTCGTCCACACCGACATCGGCGAGGACGCGCACCGCGTCGACGCGCTCCTGGAGATGGGCTCGCCCGCGCGGCTCGCCGCCGGGGTGGAGGAGCTGCGCCTCACCGGAGCGGAGGCCGTGGTGTGGGCGTGCACCAGCGGGAGCTTCGTCTTCGGCTGGGAGGGCGCCCACGACCAGGTGCGGGCCCTCGCCCGGTCGGCGGGCCTGCCCGCGTCCTCCACGTCCTTCGCGTTCGCCCACGCGGCACGGGAGCTGGGGGCGGGGCGCGTCGCCGTCGCGGCCACGTACCCCGAGGACGTCGCCGGGCACTTCGCCGCCTTCCTCAAGGCGGCGGGGGTCGACGTGGTGTCCCTGCACCCCAGCGGCATCGTCACGGCGGCCGAGGTCGGCACGTGGGGGCGCGACGAGGTCCTCGCCCTCGCCCGCGCGGGCGACCACCCCGACGCGCAGGCCGTGCTCCTGCCCGACACGGCCCTGCACACCGCCGCCCACCTCCCCGACCTGGAGGCCGCCCTCGGCAAGCCCGTCCTCACCGCCAACCAGGTCACCGTCTGGGAAGCCCTCCGCCTGGCCTCCCGCCGAGTCAACGCCCCCCGCCTGGGATCCCTCTTCACGAAGGAGCCCCTGGTCCAGGCACCTGGGGCCTAGCCCTCGCTCCTCAAACGCCGGAGAGGCTGAAGGATCCAGCCCCTCCGGCGTTTGAGGAGCGGGGGTCTGGGGGCGGAGCCCCCAGGGATCGGGAAGGGGCGCCCGCGCGCGGAGCGCGCTGATGGACGCAGTGGGGCGCCCCGCGAGGGACCGGGAATAACCGGAGCCCCCCTCCTGTTACTGCCCTCCGTACCGACGGACCAGGCAGACCGCAGGAGGCCCCAAGTGCCAGTGGACATGGACGCGAACGACGGCGACGGCATCAGGGCCGAGCCGAGGGGCACCGCCCCCGCCCCCCTCTCCGTCCTGGACCTCGTGACCGTCGGCTCGGGCCGCACCGCCACCGACGCCCTGCGCACCAGCGTCGCCCTCGCCAAGCTCGCCGAATCCCGCGGCTACCACCGCCACTGGGTGGCCGAGCACCACTCGATGCCGGGCGTGGCCTCCTCGTCCCCGGCCGTGATCCTCGCGCACCTGGCCGCCCACACGACCCGCATCCGGCTCGGCTCGGGCGGCGTCATGCTCCCCAACCACGCCCCGCTCGTCATCGCGGAGCAGTTCGGCACCCTGGAGGCCCTGGCCCCGGGCCGCGTCGACCTCGGCCTCGGCCGGGCCCCGGGCACGGACGGCGCCACCGCGGCCGCGCTGCGCCGCACGGACCGGCTCGGCGAGGGCGCCGACGACTTCCCGCAGCAGCTCGCGGAGCTGACCCGGTTCCTCGACGACGACTTCCCCGACGGCCATCCGTACGCCCGGATCCACGCGGTCCCGGGGCCGGTCCAGGCCACGTCCCCCGGCGGCGTCCAGTCCCCGCACCGCCCGCCGGTCTGGCTGCTCGGCTCGTCCGGCTTCAGCGCGCGGCTCGCCGGAGTCCTCGGCCTGCCCTTCGCGTTCGCGCACCACTTCTCCGCGCAGAACACCCTTCCGGCGCTCGACCTGTACCGCGAGTCGTTCCGCCCGTCGGCGGTCCTCGACGCCCCGTACGCCCTCATCGGCGTCTCCGCGCTGGCCACGGACGTGGAGGAGGAGGCCCGCCGCCAGGTCAGGGCCGCCGCCCTCAACATGATCCGGCTGCGCACCGGGCGCCCCGGGCTCGTGCCCACGCCGGAGGAGGCGGCCGCGCACCGCTTCACAGAGGCGGAGCGGGACTTCGTGACCAGCTGGAACAGCAACGTCATCCACGGCACCGCCGACCAGGTCCGCGCGGGCCTCGACGACCTGGCCAAGCGCACCGGCGCCGACGAGCTGATGCTCACGGCCAACGCCCACAGCGGCGAGGTACGCCTGCGCAGCTACGAACTGGTGGCGGACACCTACGACCTCCCCAAGGCCCCGTAGGAGAGGCCCCTTAAGGGGCGCGGGGCTGTGTCGACATGCGGCTCCGCCGCGCGGGCGCGCTCAGCCACAACGAGCCCGCAGACGCCCGACGGCCACAGCGCACCACATCCAGGGAAGCGGGGTGCCGCCCCCTCACGGGGGTGGGGGCGGCACCCACGTACGGCAGCCACGCACGGCGCCCGAGGCGTCACGCCCCGGCGGCAGCAAGCCCCTCCGTCGTAAGGATCTTGGAAATCCGCTCGGCGGCCACGGCCCGGGAGTACAGCCAGCCCTGCCCGGTGTCGCAGCCGATCCTGCGCAGCCGCTCCGCCTGCCCCGAGGTCTCCACGCACTCGGCCGTGACGGTGAGCCCGAGCTGGTGGGCGAGGCGCACCATGGCCTCGACGATCACCTCGTCGGCCGGGTTGACGTGGCCCTCGCCCTCCTCGTACTGGAAGCCCCGGACGAAGGACCCGTCCAGCTTGAGCACGGAGACGGGCAGACGGCTCAGGTAGGCGAGGTTGGAGTAGCCCGTGCCGAAGTCGTCGATGGCGATGCGCACGCCCATGTCGCTGAGGGCCTGGAGGGCCTGGAGCGGGCGCCCGGCGGAGCCCATCACGGCCGACTCGGTCAGCTCCAGCTGGAGCAGTTCGGGCGCGAGCCCGGTCTCGGCGAGGATCTCCGCGACGTCCGCGACGAGGTCGGAGTCCCACACCTGCCGCACGGCGACGTTCACGCTCACGAACACCGGCTCCCGCTCGGGGTGTTCGAGCTGCCAGCGGCGCGCCTGGCGGCAGGCCGTGCGCAGCACCCAGCGGCCCAGCTGCACGATGGATCCGTCTTCTTCAGCAAGTCCGATGAACCGATTCGGCGTGAGCAGTCCGAACTGCGGATGATCCCACCGCACCAGCGCCTCCACGCCGCGCAGACCGCCGTCGTCCATGCCCACGAGCGGCTGGTAGTCGAGCACGAACTCGTCGCGCTCGACGGCGGGCCGCAGCGAACTGGCGAGCGCCTGGCGGGTCATGCGGTGCGCGTTGCGCTCCGGGTCGAAGAGCGTCCAGCGGGCCTTGCCGTCGGTCTTCGCCCAGTACAGCGTGGTGTCGGCGGCCTGCATCAGACCGGTCGTGGTGGTCCCGGCGGCGCGCCGCTCGACGACGCCGATGGACGCCGAGAGGGAGAGCCGCTGCCCGGACAGGTCGAAGGGCTCCTGCAGGGCCCGCAGGGTCGCGTCGGCCAGCTCCGCGAGCTGGTCGGTGCCCGTGGAGTCCTCCACGAGGAGTGCGAACTCGTCCCCGCCGAGCCGCGCCACGAGCGGCGCGGACGTCCTGCCGTACGCGGCCCGGTCGGCGCAGCCGGTCAGGCGCTCGGCCACGGCGGCGAGCAGCCGGTCGCCGACGCGGTGCCCCAGGGTGTCGTTGACCGCCTTGAACCCGTCGAGGTCCAGGTAGCACAGGCCGACCCGGCCCGTGCTCGTGTCGTCGTACGCGCCCGCCTCAAGGGCGGTGGCGAGCCGCTCGAAGAACAGCGCGCGGTTGGGGAGCCGGGTCACCGGGTCGTGCATCTGGAGGTGGCGGAGGCGCGCCTGGAGGTCGCGGCGGGCGCTGATGTCGGCGGCGGCGAGCAGCACCGTGCCCGGCGCCTGCCGCTCGTCAGGCAGCGGCGAGACGGTGATCTGGGTCCACAGGGAGTGCCCGTCGGGGTGTTTGAGCCGGCGCGTGCAGCGCAGCTTGGCCTGGCGGCCGCGGAGCACCTCGTGGTACGCGTGCCAGGCGCGGGCGTCCGACGCCAGGTCCACGAGGTCGGCGGCGACCCGGCCGGGCAGTTCGGCGTGGTCCGCGCCGAGCAGCCCGGCGAACGCCTCGTTGGCGCAGACGACGAGCCCTTCGCGGTCGACGACGGCGAGGGGGAGGGGGGCCGCGGCGAAGGCCGCGCGGTAGTCGGCGGTGTGCTGGACGGAGTGCCCGGCCACACCGCAGCATTGATTACGCTCTGTGACGGCAGGCCGGGTGCGGCCCGGTGCTGTGACCGCTGTGGCAGTCGGCCCTTCAGACGTTCCGTTCACCGCTTGCTCCCGCAGTGCGATCGATCGAGCAGGTCGATGGGGCCCCTGTTCCTGGCGGGTCTGGGGAGGCGATCGGCCGCACACGCGCGGCCGACGGGGCCCGGAAAGTGTGCCGATCATAGAGGGTGGCCCGCATCGCCTCCAGCCGCCGCACCTCGCGGAGGCGGCCCCGGAGTCCGCGGCAGATCGTTTCTGCTCGGCCCGACCCCGCTTTCTTTCTGCGACGACCGCTTGTGACGGTGAGTGAGCGCCGGGAGTGTCGCCTTCTCGACCATGTTCACTCGGTCAGGTCAGACAAACTGGGCGAACTTCAACAAACCACCACAGGGTGGGTGGGGTGTCCCGCATTCCGCACCCTGAGGTCGACGTGGAGCGTCAGCTCTCCCCTTGGCGGCTCACCCGTGGCGGGGAGCGGCTGCGCACCGCGGCCACGCTGTTCACCTGCCTGGCCGCCGTCGCCGCCACGTCCCTGGTCGCGGGCCCCGCGATCGCCCACGGCGCGGCGGGCCCGTGCGCCCTGCGCCGCACGGCCGCCCACCACTCGGAGGGCCTCGACACCTGGAACGCCGCCTATCCGCGCCCCACCCGGAGCCGCGACGCCGTCATGGTCTTCCTGTCGTTCCCGGACTCGCCACCGGCGACGACGCCCGCGGAGCTGGCCGCGGACTACTTCCCCGAGACCAGCGACTTCTTCACGCGTGCCTCATACGGGCGGTTCCGGTTGCGCGCCCATCCCCAGTCCGAGTGGATCCGGATGCCCAAGGCGTCCACCGCGTACGCCATAGAGCGCGACTGGAACGCCCAGCGGCGCGCCTCCTACCTGCGGGACGCGCTGGCCGCGGCCGATCCGCACGTGGACTTCTCCGCGTACGACATCGTGTACCTCGTGGCCGACCCGGACGCGCCGGGCGTGGACTCGGACGCGACGAAGGTCGTGAACTTCGACCGGCCGATGCGGGCCGACGGCGCCTCGATCCGCCGCATCGTCACGGTCTTCGAGCGCCATCCGCCGGACCGCAACGTCCTCGCGCACGAGACGGGCCACGTCTTCGACCTGCCGGACCTGTACCACCGGCCGACCGACGGCGAGGGCGACTGGGACACGCACGTCGGCGACTGGGACGTCATGGGCAGCCAGTTCGGCCTGGCCCCTGACCTGTTCGGGTGGCACAAGTGGAAGCTGGGCTGGCTGGACCCGCGCCAGGTGGTCTGCGTGCGGGGCGGCGGCCCCCGGAGGCTGACCCTCGAACCCCTGGCGGCCCCGGCCCGCGGCGGCGTCGGCGGCACCAAGCTCGCGGTGATCCGCACCGGCCGGGGCAGCGCCGTCGCGATCGAGGCCCGGGGCCCCGCGGGCAACGACCACGCGACGTGCAGCGAGGGCGTCCTCGTCTACCGCGTCCACAGCGACACGGCGTCGGGTCGTGGCCCCGTCGAGGTCGTGGACGCTCACCCGCGCACCGAGGCGTGCTGGAGCGAGTCGGTCTATCCGCCGCTCGCGGACGCGCCGGTGCGCGCGGGGGAGAGCTTCACGGTGCCGGGCGCCGGGGTCAGGATCGAGGTCGCGGACCGTACGCGGTCGGGCGGCTGGACCGTCGAGATCACTCCGGCCCCTCGCCATCGTCATCGTGCGCCGCCAGGGACTCGAACCCCGGACCCGCTGATTAAGAGTCAGCTGCTCTAACCAACTGAGCTAGCGGCGCCTGCTGACGTCGTAGACCTTAGCATCCTGATCGCCGGAGGGAAAAATCGATATACGCACCGCCGGTTCCGCGGTGCCCCGGGCGGCCCGTACGCAGGCCCACAGGACCACCTCGGGCCCCGGCAGCCAGGGGCTGCGGGTGTCGGGGGCGACCACCCAGCGTGACCCGCTCCGGTCGTCCTCGGTCCGTGCGAGCGGCGGCACGGTGACGGCGTCCCCGGCCCCGTGGCAGAGCAGCGACGGCACGGCGGAGCCCCACTCCTCCCAGCGCAGCAGCGAGGGGAGGCGCTGGGCGGTGCCCGGCGCGGTGAAGAGCAGGACGCGGCCGCGGTGCACGGCGACGGGCCCCGACCCCGGCCCCTCGTGCCAGAGCCGGTCGACCATGCGCCGCCCGAACACGGCGGGCACGCTCACCACGTCGAAGGCGCTGCCGCAGGACAGCACGGCGGGCTCGTGGGGCCGGGCCCGCCAGTCGGCGAGGACCCTGCGCGGATACGTTTCCGCGGAGGTGAGCCAGGTGGCGCCGTCGGCGGTCACGTCGGCCGCTGAGCCGAACGCACGGGGCTGCGGGCTGTGGGGGAGGGTGAGGCTCATGACGACTACGTGTACCGGCGGTGAGCGCTCTGTTCCGCAGAGTTCCCGAAGCTCGGGACAGCGGCCGTGCGGGTGGGGTACCGTGCGCCCTCGGCATATGCCAGAGGGGCTTCTCGGGGGCTTCTGGGAGGCGTGGACGCGGGGCGGGGCCTACGGGGTGCCCGAGGCGTCCCGGCGGAGCAGGTCCCGGCCGAACTCCACCATCTTCTTGGCGTAGTCCTCGGTCCACTGGGCGCGCTCGGCGATGTCCGCGGGGGTGAGCCGGTCGAACCGCCGCGGATCGGCGAGCTGCGCGGCCGCGATGGCCTGGAACTCCACGGAGCGGTCCGTCGCCGCCCGGAAGGCGAGGGTCAACTCGGTGGCCCGGGCGAGCAGTTCCCGCGGGTCCTCGATGGACTCCAGATCGAAGAAGTGCTCCGGGTCGGCGGCGGCTTCCGCGGGCTCGAAGAGCAACGGCGCGGGGCGCATGCGCTTGCCCTGGGCCTCGGACTCCGCCATCTTCACGTTCCTTCCCTCGTACGCCACGTGCCGCGACCCATTGTCCCTTGCCCCGCAAGAGGCCGCGGACTGCGCCCCGTCACCCCCGCAAGCGTGCCGGACTCCGTCCGGTGGTTGGGCGGTGATGCGCTGGGTGCCGGTAGGACCGGTGCCGACGCGTGATCAGGGACGCCAGGGCACCCGGTGCTCGGCCAGATGCGACCACGTCGTCATCATCGCGTCCCACCCGTCCGGGAACTTCACCGTCACGCCCAGGCGTACGGGCTCCGTCGACGGGTGGTCGTCGAGCAGTGAGTCCACTCCGGCCCGGCAGACCACGACGCACGCGTGCCGGTGTCGCGAGGTGAGCACGCACAACCGCCCCGTCTCCAGGTGGAACGCCGTCGCGTCCGGGCGCCCCGACAGCGGGTGGAGGATCACCGTGACGTCGAACTCCCGGCCCTGGAGCCGGTTCGCCGTGTCCACGGTCACGTCCACCACGCCGAGCGCGGCGAGCGCGGCGCGCACCGCCGCCGCCTGGTCGCGGTGCGCCGTGCCCACCGCCACCCGGTCCGCGGTCAGCGGCACCGGCTCCGCCGCGCGCTCCGACGTGGCCGCCCCGCCCCGGTCGAGCAGCCGCCGCACCACCTGGGCCACGGCCCGCACCGCCTCCGGGTCGGTGCGCGGCGTGTGCCGGGCGGGCAGTTCGAGCAGGCCCCACCCGGAGGCCGCCGCCTCGTCGATCACCCGGTCGGGGCCCGACCCGTCCGACGGCACGGCGAAACGCAGGGCCCGGTCCCCGGGCCCCGTACCGCTGCGGAACGGCGTGAACGGATAGAACGCGTCCGACACCAGCGGCGCGGCCGACGCGGGCAGCCGCCACGACACCGGCAGGCGGTGCTGCGGCAGCTCGGGATTGTGCGCGAGCAGCGTGGACACCGCGCTGGCCGACGGGTCGTAGGCGAGCCCGGCCCACTGCTCGGCCTCGGCGATCGCGAACGGGTCCAACTGCCCCGGGTCGCCCACGAAGAGGGCCCGCTCGAACAGACCGGCCACGGCGAGCAGCGCGTCGGACCGCATCTGGTACGCCTCGTCGACGATCGCGTGCCCCCACGGCTCGACGCCCCGCACGTGCGCCCACTTCGCGGCGGTGGACACCACCACGTCGAGCCCCGCGAGGTCGGCGGCCTTCGTGGACTTCTGCACGTTCGCCAGGCCGTCGAGCGCCTTGTCGTACGGGTCGGAGTCGCTGCTGTGCAGACGCCCCACCGGCAGCTCGGGGTCCTTCTCGGCGAGGCGCTGGACCAGGTCGTCCACCTGGGCGTTCGTCTGCGCGATCACCATCAGGGGCCGGCCCGCGGCGGCCAGTTCGCGGGCGGCCCGCACGACGAGCGTGGACTTGCCCGCGCCGGGCGGCGAGTCCACGACGACGCCGCGGTGCGCACCGTCGAGCGTGTCGCGCAGGATCGCGTCGGTGGCGCGGGCGGCCGCGGCGGACGGGTCGAAGGCGGCGGGGGCTGCCGGGGTCACAGGGTGTCCTCCGCGGTCACGGGGTCGGGGGTCTCGGCGGTCGCGTCCGGCGGGCCGCCGTGCGTCCAGGGGGTGTCCGCCGGGTCCGGCAGCTTCGGGCCGCCCCGCTGCTCGTGCTCGAACAGCGTCCAGCACAGCCGGTCGCCCGCCGCGGGCACGGAGCCGGGCTCGGGCTCCTTGCCGCGCCCCATCTTGTCCACGATCCGCAGTACCAGCAGGTCGTCGGCGCCGTCGTACGTCACGAAGTGCGCGGTCTGCGGCTTGCCGTCCAGGGAGCGGTACGCCTTCACGCCCTCGTCCAGGTGCGGCCGGTCGGCCGTGCGCACGGTGACCAGCGGGCGCGGGCGCGGCGACTTGCCCTCGCTGTACGCCATCACGACCTGGGTGACCTCACCGGCGAACGCCTCGCCGCGCAGCCGCCGCCCGGCCATCACCAGCGGGTCGTCGAGGGCCTCGTGCGCGTCGAGCCGCGCCTGCTCGCGCTCGCGCGTGGCCAGCTTCTGGGCCGCCGTCACCGCGTCGTCGAGGCGCGGCTGCGGCGGCTCGCCCGCGGCGACCCGGTCGCGGTGCGCGGTGTACGACCAGCGGTCGCCGCGCCACCGGTCCTCGGCGTGCGCGGCCTCCGGCAGCGTGCACAGGGCGTCGAGACCGCGCCAGACCGCGTCCCAGGTGGGCCGGGTGCGGCTCTCCACGAGGGCGCGGACCTCCCGCTCGGCGGCGGTCAGGGCGGCCAGGCGGGCGTCGGCCTCCAGGCCGTCCTCGGCGGCGGCGAGTGCCGTCCGCGCGCGGTCGTAGGCCTCGATGGCCGGAGCCAGCAGGTCGTTGTCGAACGCCGGGTCGGTGGCCGGGCCCGCGGGCGGGCACAGCAGCTGCCCCGCGGCGTCCCTCGCCAGCTCGGCGCGCAGCGCCGCGGCCGCGCCCGAGGTGCCGTCGGGCGCCTCGATCCAGGCGAGCAGCGCGCCCAGGTGCTGCTCCTCCAGGCTGGACTGGCCCGTCGCCCAGTGCCGTGCGAGCAGGTCCGTCATGGCGAGCAGCAGCGACGCGCCGGGCACGCGGGCCCGCTCCCCGAAGTGCGTCAGCCAGCGCCCGAGCAGTGGCACGCGCGGCGGCGCCGGATGCGGGGTGTCCGGGTCCTGCTCGGCGGTGCGGCGGAACCGCATGGAGCGGCCGAGCAGCCGGACGAACTCGACGCCCGCGCGGCTCGGCACGATCAGCTGGGGCGCGTCCGCGCACAGCTCGACCTCGACCTTGACGCGCTTGCCGGTCTCCGGGTCGGTCTCCGTGCGCTCGGCCGCCTCCACGTCGTCGCCGTACGCCTCCACGTACGGCAGTACGACGTCGGCGAGCCGGGCGAGGAAGGCGAAGCGGAGGTCGCGGTCGCGGGGCTGGGGGACGACGAGCAGGTGCGGGGCCGTGCGCTCGGTGCCGATCAGGGCCCCGAGCGGGGCGCCCGCCTCCCCGGCCGTGGTCAGCGGGACCAGGACCAGAGGGCGCTGGGACAGGTGCCGGTGACGGACCGTGGCCCGCGGCTGAGCCCGCCCACTGGCCGTCGCTTCGAGCCGGGCCAGGTTGTCGATCAGAGTCATGTGTGGGGCCTCGGGGTCCTTGTCTGCGGGGCATCCAGCCCGTCCGGCGTTTGAGGACGAGGCGCGGAGCGCCGACAAACGGGGGCACGGGGGCGGAGCCCCCGGTTCGGGAAGGGGCGGGCCTGGGGCGCCCCGCGAGGGATCAAGCGGGCCTCCCCGCCAGGGCCTCCGCGCGCAGCGCCCCGGCCGCCCGCAGCGCGGCCACCGCAGGGTCAGCCGGATCCCCGGCTTCGCCCCGGGCCGCCGCCAGGGCCTGGTCCACGGTGTGCAGGGCGCCGAGCTCGCCCCGCAGCGACCGCCCCAGCGCCGTCACCTCGCCCTCCGCGCGGGCGCGGGCACGGCAGTGGAAGGCCAGCTCGCAGGCCGCCAGGCACTCCGGCGCGTAGGTCGCGGGGACCGCCTCGACCGCGGCGGTCAGCTCGGCGGCGGAGCGGGTGACGTCGAACGTGGTGCCCGGCGGAAGCGCGGCCGCGATGTCCTCGACGCGGGTGAGCCGGGACAGCTGGCGGCGGGTGACGGAGAGCTGCTTGCGGATGTCGACGGGGGACGCCGTCGGCAGGTTCGAGAAGTCCTTGGGGCAGACCAGGAGGACCTGGTGGCGCACCCGGGGCGCCGGGTCGTCGAGCCGGGCGGCGAGGTCCTCCAGGGCGAGGGCGTACACCGCTGCCTGCCGGGCGGCGGCGCCCACCTTCGCCGCGTCCGCCGAGCCGTCGATCATCGGGAAGGACTTGATCTCGACGACCGTCCACGTCCCGTCCGGGGCGATCACCACCGCGTCCGGTTCGAGGAAGGCCGGCGTGCCCGCGACGTCCAGGGCCAGCATGGGGTGGTCGAGCAGCGTCCAGGCCCCGGCGGCCGTGGCCTCGCGCAGGGCGAGCTCCGTGCGGGTCGCGCGGCCCACCGGGCCCGCGGCCGTGAGGTCCGGCACGCTCGCCTCGCCCGGCACCGGCTCGGGGCCGCCGCCCACGCGCGCGTGGGTGAGCCGGAGCAGCTCCGCGCCGCCGTCCGCCTTGACCCGCGCCTCGAAGGCGTGCCCGCGCATGAACGCGAACTGGGACTGCCCGAAGGCCGAGGGCGCGCCGAGCGAGCGCGCGAGCTCCGCCTTGGGCACCCCCGCGCCGTCCAGGAGCGCGCGTCTGTGGCAGCCCGGATTCGCCGCGAGCGCGGCGAGGGCGCGGGCGTCGAGCGGCTGCGCCGGTACGTCAGGTCCGCGCAGCTCCGCCAGCCGTCGCCGCAGCGCCGTCCCCGCTGTCCGCGGGGCGGCCTGCCGGTCGTGCGCTCCTCGGGCCGCGGGAGCCGGACTCGGCACCGAGCTTGCGCTGATGGGGAATTCGCTCACCCGCGGAAGTCTGGCATCCGCCACTGACAACGGAGGCGTGTGCGCCGGAAGTGGCGCTCGTGGCCCGCACCGGGTGCTCGTCCGCGCCCTCGGCTGGCGCGGTGCCGCCGGACCCGGAACCGGAACCGGAACCGCCGGAGCCGAAGCGGCCGGGCAGCGCCGCCGCGACGACGGGCCGCAGCCGGGACTTGGCACGCTCCGCGAGCCGCTGCACCGGCTTGACCAGGAGCAGCCCCACGAGCATCACGGCGACGCCCGCGACCGCGTCCAGGAAGTAGTGGTTGGCGGTGCCCATCACGACGATCGTGGTCAGCAGCGGATAGGCGACCGCCGCCGTCTTCGCCACCGGGCCGCGCCCGTACCGCCACAGCATCACGCCGCACCACAGGGACCAGCCGACGTGCAGGCTCGGCATCGCCGCGTACTGGTTGGTCATGCCGCCGAGGCCCCGCGGGGCGCTGGCCTGGCCGCCCCACCAGCCCCAGTCGCTGTACTGCGCCATGGTGTCGACGAACCCGTGGCCGGAGTCGAGCAGCCGCGGCGGACAGGTCGGCATCAGCGAGAAGCCGACCAGGCCGATCAGCGTGGAGACCATCAGCCAGGTGCGGGCCGCGGCGTAGTGCACGGCCCTGCTGCGGAACAGCCAGATCAGGATCAGCGGGGTGACCAGGTAGTGCAGCGACGCGTACCAGAAGTCGGCGGGGACGCCGAGGGACGCGTGGGCGGTGAACAGCCGGTTCAGCGGGTGTTCGAGGTTGAGGTTGAGGGCCTTCTCGACCCGCAGGATGGACAGGCCGTGGTCGACGGCCGTCGTCACGTCGCCGCGCGCCAGCAGGCGGCCCGCCGAGTAGGCCCCGTACACCAGGAGGATCAGCGGCAGCTCGGTCCACCAGCGCAGGCGGAGGCCGGGTACGCCCCGCACCCGGTGCCCGGATATGCCGCCGTTGCCGGCGCCCTGTGCCTCGGTCTGCGGCATCCGGTGGGTCCCCCATCTCAGTTCGCGCTGTTCTCACTCAGTTCTCACGGCGTACGGCCGCTGGGTCACTTTACGGCGTACGCGAAGGCCGACGAGCCATCCCCTGGTGGTCATAGACGCAGAGATCGGCGCGCGGGTTGCTCTTCGCGGGCGTGAGTGATGATGGAGGGAAACAGAAGGGCACATGAGGGAGCGGACAATCACTTGTCCGCTTTTGTCCTAGCCGATTTCTGACATATCGCTTCGCCTCACTGCTCCCTGCTCCACCCCCGCTCCTCCTAGGAAGGCTCCTCATGGCACCGCGCATCCTGCTGGCCCGGCACGGACAGACGGAGTGGTCGCTGTCCGGCAAGCACACCGGCAGGACCGACATCCCGCTCCTGGACGAGGGCAGGCGCGGCGCCAAGCTGCTCGGCGAGCGGCTGCACCGGGCGCCCTACGACGGCCTCCCCGGCGTCGAGGTGCGCACCAGCCCGCTGTCCCGCGCGCGGGAGACGTGCGAGCTCGCCGGGTTCGGCGACCGGGCGGCGGAGTGGGACGCCCTGATGGAGTTCGACTACGGCGCGTACGACGGTCTGACCCCGGCCGACATCCAGGCGATCCGGCCCGGCTGGTTCATCTGGCGCGACGGCGTACCGGACGGCGAGACCCTCGCGCAGGTCTCCGCGCGCGCGGACGAGGTGATCGACTGGGCCCGCGGCGCCGACCGGGACGTGCTCGTCTTCGCCCACGGCCACATCCTGCGCGCCATCGGCGCCCGCTGGCTCGGCTACGACATCGCCTTCGCGTCCCGCATCCGGCTCAACCCGACGTCCCTCTCGGTCCTTGGCTGGGCGTACGGGGAGCCCGCGCTCGAGTCCTGGAACGAGACCGGGCACCTGGGCGGCTGAACGGCCGCACCGTCAGGCACGCGCGCGGGACGCGTGGTGCTCCAGGAAGTCGGTCACCCCGCTGGCGCGCCGGTGCGGGAGCAGCACGCGCGCGGTGGTGGCGAGCATCCCCTGGATGCGGGACGACTGGACCTCGTCGAGCAGCGCGAGCACCCGCAGGCCCGCCGCCGCCGCCTCGTCCGGGCGGCCCGCGCGGGCCAGGTCGTCGGCGAGCTCGGCGGTGTACAGGGCGATGTTCCGGGTGAACTCGGGCGTCTGTGCCGCCGCCACGTCCGCCGCCCGGTGCGCGTGCCGCGAGGCGCGCTCCCAGTGGCCGAGCGCCGACCAGCACTGTGCCTCCAGGCCCGCCAGCTCCGCGGGCCCGTAGAACGTCATCCACTCCGGGTCTTGCGCACCGGGACCCCGGTCGAACAGGGCGTGCGCCTGGGACAGGGCCCGCTCGCAGCCCGCGCGGTCACCGAGCCCCGCCCAGCCGCCCGCCTCGCGCAGCGCGATCAGGGACAGCAGCCGGGGCGAGGCGACGTGCCGGGCGGCCCGCGCCGCGGCCTGCGCCGCCCGCACCGCCTCGCGCGGGCGCCCGGCGTCGCGCGCGAGGAACGCCGTGTTGCAGAAGGCGTGCGCCTCAAGGGCGGGGTCCCCGGCCATCCGGGCCGTCGCGAGCGCCTCCGCGTAGTGCGAGCGGGCGTCGTCGAAGCGGCCCGAGTCGTGCGCGAGCCAGCCCACGGAGATGGCCAGCTCGCCCGCTCCCGTGTACAGCCGGTCCGCCGTGGACCGGCGTGCGGTGCCCGCGTCGAGCAGGGCGTAGGCGGTGCGCAGCGGAGTGGCGGCGCGCCGGTAGAGGCCGTCGGCGCCGTGCCGGTCGTCGAGCAGCCGGATCCTGCGGACCGCCTCCTCCACCGCATACACCTCGGCCTCGCCCGCCGTGCGGGGGCGTGGGACCGTGCCCGCCGCGGCTTGCGCGGTGCCGCTCAGGGGCAGCGTCGTCAGGGATGCGGCCGCCACGGTGGCTGTGCCGCTGGTCATGAATGCGCGACGCCGCACGTCGCTCTCCTCGTCGCAGTGGTTCTGTTCGTGGTGCCGGAGCCCGCCCTGGGCGGGGATGCCGCCCAGGCCGTGCGCCGCGGGCGCGTCGGCGTCCGTGCGCGCCCCCCGGCCGCGGACCGCCGAGCGCGGCGCGAAGCCGAGGTCCGTCAGCGTCCGGCCGGGGAACATGTGCAGGAACACCCGCTCGTACGCGTAGTTGGGGCAGCGGATCTCGCCCGCCTCGACGCGGCCGACGTACCGCGCGTCGCAGCTGACCCGCTCGCCGATCTCACGCGCGGCCCGCCGCACCAGGGCCGCGAACTCGCCCGGTGAGCGCTGCCCGCGCAGCCGCCTGAAGGCGAGGTTCGGCCGCGGCGGCGGAGTGGACGAAGCCCTGGAAGACGACGCCATGCCGGATCCTCTCGTGGGGACCGAGGCCCTCTCGTGGGGGGACCGTGCCGACGAACCGCTGGAGTCCCGCGCCGCGCGTCCCGCCCCCGCGCTGCCCCGTGGCCCGGCCGTGTCCCGGCGGAGCAAGAAAGTACCCTCTGTGACCCGGCGATGACGTGGAGTTTGGCTACAAACCGGATATCTCATCCGTGATCTGCCATGAACTGCCATCCTTTGCGGCGGCGTGGCGCCGTAGCCGTTGACGCGGTCGCGCGTTGAACCAGTGCGGAGAGGGAGCGAAGCGGCTTCCGCCCTGGCGAGGAGGGGTTCCCTTGTTGGAGGTCGGCATGGAGAACAGCGAATCTGGGGGCTCACTGACCACGGCGCGGCACTGGCCGAGCCAGGACCGCAGCGCCGGACCCGGCGGCGGCGAGCCGTGCGGCCCCGCCCATCCCGGGCCCCGGAGTCACGAGCCGTACGTACGGCACGCCCCGACCGCCCCGCATACCGCGCACACCGCCTACACCCCGTACAACCCCCACACCCCGTACGCCACGGCCGGTGTCGCCCACCTCGCCCACGAGCACTGCGACCTGGTGACCGTGCCCGCGCGGCAGGGCCTCGAAGCCGTCGACATCCTGCGCCGGGGCGCCGGGGAGGAGGCCGTGGGGCCCGTCCTGCACGACGGCGGCTGCGACACCCTCGGCTTCCTGGTGCCGCCCGGCACGGCGGCCGCGTGGGACCTGCCGGGCAGCGCCTGCACGCAGACCTTCGGCGGCAGCGGCACCGACGTCCAGGACCCGACGCCCCCGCCCCCGGTCGCCGGCACCGGCTGGCTGGTCCCCCCGGGCGCGACGGACCCGGTGACGGACCCCGCAGCCCTCCGCGCGGCCCTCGGCGAGGCCCAACGCATGATCGAGGCAGCGGACAACTGTCGTTGACCCAGGTCTTCGAGCCCGTCCGGCGTTCGAGGACGAGGCGCGGAGCGCCGAAAAGCAGGGGCGCGGGATAATGGCCCGATGGCGAGGAACAGACGGGGCCGGCAGACGGCGCGGGAAGCCGTGGTCGAGGAGGTCGACGGCGGACTCGCCGAGCTGCTGCCCGACCGGGACAGGGCCCAGGCCTGGACCCTCGTCATCGACGGCGCGCCCCAGTCGTACGTCGACCTCGACGACCCCGCGTACCTCGACTTCGAGTACCAGCGCAGGCTCGGCCACATCGCCGACCTCGCCGCCCCGCCCGGCAACCCGCTGCACGTGCTGCACCTCGGCGGCGGCGCCTTCACCCTCGCCCGCTACATCGCCGCGACCCGCCCCCGCTCCACCCAGCAGATCGTCGAGCGCGACACCGCCCTCGTGGGCCTGGTGCGCCGCGCGCTGCCCCTCGACCCGCAGGCACGCGTGCGGGTGCGCGGCGCCGACGCCCGCGAGGGGCTCGCCAAGGTGCCGGACGGCTGGGCGGACCTGGTGATCGCCGACGTGTTCAGCGGCGCCCGCACCCCCGCGCACCTGACGTCCGTGGAGTTCCTCGGCGACGTACGCCGCGTCCTGAAGGCCGAAGGCCACTACGCCGCCAACCTCGCCGACGGCCCGCCGCTCGGCTATCTGCGCGGCCAACTCGCCACCGCCGCGGCCGTCTTCCCCGAGCTCGCCCTCGTCGCCGACCCCGCCGTGCTGCGCGGCAAGCGCTTCGGCAACGCCGTGCTCCTCGCCTCCGCGCGCCCCCTGCCCATCGCCGAACTGACCCGGCGCAGCGCGAGCGACCCGCACCCGGCGCGCGTCGAACACGGGCGCGCCCTCGTCGACTTCGGCGGCGGGGCGGCCGCCGTCACCGACGCGAGCGCGGTGGCCTCGCCCGCGCCGCCGCCCTCCGTGTTCCGCTGAGCACGCCCGGGGCCGCGGTTCAGTACGTCGTGACGTCGACCCGTGGCGCCCGGTCGTGCCACGCGCAGAACACCGAGACGCGGTCCGCGCCCGACGTGAACTCCACCCGGATCCACGCCGGGGCCTTCCACACCTGCATCGACCAGCCCGTCGCGGGCGACGCCGACACCAGCGTGGCGGCGTCCCCGCCGAGGTCGAACACGACCCGGCCGCCGTCGGTGGAGTAGGTCTTCACCTGGCCGGGCGGGGGCTTGGCGGGAGGGGACGTCCGGGGCGCCGGGTCCCGCGGCTTCGGCGGCTTCGGTGACTTCGGCGGCTTCCGCGACGGCTCGGGGGCGGCGGCGGACCGCGACGGCTTCGAAGGCCGCACGGCGGGTTCCGGTTCGGGCCGGTGCGTGGACGACGACACCGCGCCCTCCGGGTGCTCCGCCGCGAGCGGCAGGGCGCGCGGCGGATCGTAGGCCGTGCCCGCCATCACGGTGTGCACGCCCCACCACGACAGCGTGACCGCCGCGCCCGTGGCGAGCGACCACGCGCCGGCGTGCAGGAGACCTCTGCGCATAGCGGGCCATGCTGCCCCACCGCCCCCGCCGTGACCAGAAATCACGGGCCCCGTGGGGGACATGACGCCCATGTCCGGGCCAAAAGTCCCATGCGGCACCGGTGCCGTCCGCATGGCGTACGGTGCCGCCCATGGCTCGTGTGCTCGTCGTCGAGGACGACCAGTTCGTCCGCTCGGCCCTCATCCGGCGTCTGTCCGACGCCTCCCACACCGTACGGAGCGTCGGCACCGCCCTGGAGGCGCTGCGCGAGGTCGCCCACTTCCGGTTCGACGTGGTGATCCTCGACCTCGGGCTGCCCGACCTGGATGGCGCGGAGGCGCTCAAGATGCTGCGCGGCGTCACCGACGTACCCGTGATCGTGGCGACCGCGCGCGACGACGAGGCGGAGATCGTCCGGCTCCTCAACGACGGCGCCGACGACTATCTGACCAAGCCCTTCTCCGTCGAGCACCTCTCCGCGCGCATGGCCGCCGTGCTGCGCCGCGCCCGCGGCTCCGGCGCGTCACCGGCGAGCCGGGTGCTGCGCGTCGGCGGCCTCGCCATCGACCCGCTGCGCCGCCAGGCCGAGCTGGACGGGGCGCCGCTCGACCTGACGCGGCGCGAGTTCGACCTGCTCACGTTCCTCGCCGGGCGGCCCGGCGTCGTCGTGGCGCGCAAGGAACTCCTCGCCGAGGTGTGGCAGCAGAGCTACGGCGACGACCAGACCATCGACGTCCACCTGTCCTGGCTGCGCCGCAAACTGGGCGAGACCGCGGCGAGCCCGCGCTATCTGCACACCCTGCGGGGCGTCGGCGTGAAGCTGGAGCCGCCGCTGTGAGGTGGGCGCTCGTGAAGGTGTGCCTGGCCGTCACGACGATGGTCGTGGCCGCCTTCGCGGTCCCGCTGGGCCTCGTCATCCAGGAGATGGCCCGCGACCGCGCCTTCTCCAACGCCGAACGGCATGCCGCGGGAATGGGCCCCACGCTCTCCATCACCACTGACCGCGCCGAGCTCACCCGGGCCGTCGCCACCTCCGAGGCGGGCGGCGAGGGGCGCATGGCCGTGCACGTCCCGGCCGTCGGCGAACACCCCGCGCTGACCATCGGCGACCGCCGCGCCCACTCCCACGACGTCGCCGCCACGCGCGAGCAGGGCCGGGCCAGGACCGTCGCCGCGCCCGGCGGCTACGCGCTGCTCCAGCCCTTCGCCATCGGCTCGGGAGAGATCGCCGTCGTCGAGATCCACGTGCCGGAGAGCGAGGTCAGCAACGGCGTGACCACGGCCTGGCTGGTGCTCGCGGGCGTCGGCGTCGGGCTCGTCATCGGCTCGGTGGCCGTCGCGGACCGGCTCGGCGTCCGCATGGTCCGGCCCGCGCGGCGCCTGGTCGGCGCCGCCCGCGACCTGGGCGAAGGCAAGCTCACCGCGCGCGTGCCCGAGGAGGGCCCCACCGAACTGCGCCTCGCCGCCGTGGCGTTCAACTCCATGGCCGACCAGGTCGTCCACCTCCTCGCCAACGAACGGGAGCTGGCCGCCGACCTGTCGCACCGCCTGCGCACCCCGCTGACCGTGCTGCGGCTCAACGCCGCCTCCCTCGGCGACGGGCCCGCCGCCGAGCAGACCCGGATCGCCGTGGAGAAGCTGGAGCGCGAGGTCGACACGATCATCCGTACCGCCCGCGACGCCAAGCCGCGCACGGTCGCGGGCGGGCACGGCGCGGGCTGCGACGCCGCCGAAGTGATCCGCGAGCGCATGGAGTTCTGGTCGGCGCTCGCCGAGGACGAGGGGCGCGAGGCGCGCGTCGCGGGCGTGGAGCGGCCGGTGTGGATACCGGTGGCGCGCGCCGACCTGGTCGCCGCCCTCGACGCGCTGCTCGGCAACGTCTTCCGGCACACCCGGGAGGGCGCCGCCTTCGCCGTGGACGTGCACAGCGGCGAGGACGCGGTGATCGTGCTCGTCTCCGACGCGGGCGACGGCATCGCCGACCCCAAGGCCGCCCTCGCGCGGGGCAACTCCGGTGGCACGGACGCCACGGCCGCCGCGGACGGCACGCCCCGCGCGGTCGGCTCGACCGGGCTCGGCCTCGACATCGCGCGCCGCCTCGCCGAGTCGACCGGCGGCGACGTACGGATCGGCCGCTCGGTCCTCGGCGGCACGGAGGTGCGGCTCTGGCTCCAGCGAGGTGCCGTCCGGCCGTCGGTGGGCCGCCGGGCGGCGCGCGCGATGGTACGCCGCCGACGCCGCACCCCGGCGCGCTAGCTCCCGCGGGGTGCTCCCGCCCGGCCTTAACGACCCCCGATGCCTTCCTTAAGTCCGGCATAAGGGCCGCTTCGGCGGCCCGGACCAGGGCTAACGTGCTGCACGGATCCCCCCCACGGGAACGCGTGCCCCGGCCACCCCCCTCCGGCCGGGGCACGCATCCGTTCACCCCTCGGCCACGTCCGGTGGCAGCTCGCCGCTCGCCGCGACCTGCGCGTACCAGCGGGCGCTCGACTTGGGCGTCCGCCGCTGCGTCTCGTAGTCGACGTACACCGCGCCGAAGCGCTTGCTGTAGCCGTACGCCCACTCGAAGTTGTCCAGGAGCGACCACAGGAAGTAGCCGCGGACGTCGGCGCCCTCCAGGATCGCCGCGTGCACGGCGGACAGGTGTCCGTGCAGGTAGCGCACCCGGTCGGGGTCGTGGACCGCGCCGCCCTCGGGCTTGTCGTCGTAGGCGGCGCCGTTCTCCGTCACGTAGAGCGGAACCCCGGGGGCCTGAGCGGTGTATTCGAGGAGAAGGTCCTTCAGTCCTGTGGGGTCCACCGGCCAGTCCATGGCGGTGAGTTCGCCGGGCGCGCGGTGGAAGGAGACCAGGGAGTCCGCGCCCGGCCAGGGGGAGTGGTCGCCGCCCCCGTGCCCGTCGTGGCGCGGGGCACCGGAGGGGGAGGCGGCCGACACGACAGCGGGGGAGTAGTAGTTGATGCCGAGGAAGTCCAGCGGCCGGCGCGTGACGTCCAGGTCGCCGTCGCGCACGAAGGCCCAGTCCGTGACCCGCGCGGTGTCCGCGAGCAGGTCGTCGTCGTACGTGCCGCGCAGCATCGGCCCGGTGAAGACCCGGTTGGCGAGCGCGTCGATCCGGCGCCGCGCGTCCAGATCGGCGGGCGACGAGGTGAGCGGGCGCACCGCGCTCGGGTTGAGGCTGACCCCGATCCGGGCGCGGGCGGGCAGCGCCGCGCGCAGCGCCCCGGTGCCCAGGCCGTGCGCGAGGTTGAGGTGATGGGCCGCGCGCAGGGCGGCCGCGGGGTCGGTGCGCCCGGGGGCGTGCACCCCCGAGCCGTAGCCCAGGAAGGCGCTGCACCAGGGCTCGTTGAGGGTCGTCCACAGCTCCACCCGGTCACCGAGCGCCCGGGCCACGATCCCGGCGTACTCGGCGAAGCGGTGGGCGGTGTCCCGCTCCGGCCAGCCGCCGCCCGCCGCGCCCCCGCCGGGCAGCGCCGATTCGAGCTCCTGGGGCAGGTCCCAGTGGTAGAGCGTCACCATCGGCGTGATGCCGTGCGCGAGCAGCTCGTCGACGAGCGAGCGGTAGAAGTCGAGCCC
The DNA here is from genome assembly GCF_000720325.1 of Streptomyces sp. NRRL B-1347. GTDB lineage: Bacteria > Actinomycetota > Actinomycetes > Streptomycetales > Streptomycetaceae > Streptomyces. The sequence continues at coordinate 67,756 of NZ_JOJM01000033.1, read as the reverse complement.
GCGCTGCACGGCGGGCCCGCGCCCGGTGGGCTGCACCCGGGGCCAGGACACCGAGAAGCGGTAGGCCTTGACCCCGAGGTCCGCCAGGAGCCGCACGTCCTCGCGCCACCGGTGGTAGTGGTCGCAGGCGACGTCCCCGGTGTCGCCGCCGAGGACCTTGCCCGGCGTCCGGCAGAAGGTGTCCCAGATCGACGGCGTCCTGCCGTCCTCCCGCGCGGCCCCTTCGATCTGGTACGCGGCGGTCGCGGCACCCCACAGAAAGCCGGGGGGAAACCGCAGGTTCGCATCGGGCATGGAGGCGCTCCCATGGTTCGTACGGATGGGGGAGTGGAGGGGCGGGAAGGGAGGGGGTCACCCCTTGACGGCGCCCTGCATGATCCCGCCCACGATCTGCTTGCCGAACAGGACGAAGGCGAGCAGCAGCGGCAGCGTGCCGAGCAGCGCGCCCGCCATGATCACGGACTGGTCGGGGATCTGCCCCCGGCCGAGCCCGGCCAGGGCGACCTGCACGGTGGGCTCGCCGCCCTGGGTGAGCGCGATGATCGGCCAGAAGAAGTCGTTCCACGCCATGACGAAGGTCAGCATGGCGAGCACGGCCATCGCGGGCCGCGCCGCGGGGAAGACCACGTGCCAGATCAGCCGCAGACTGCTGGCCCCGTCCACCCGCGCCGCCTCGATCAGCTCGGTGGGCAGCGCCTCGATGAGGTACTGCCGCATGAAGAACACCCCGAAGGCGCTGACGAGCGTCGGCAGGATCACCGACTGCAGCTGATCGGTCCAGCCGAACTCGGCGATCATCATGAACAGCGGCACGACGCTGAGCTGCGGCGGCACCAGCATCGTGCCGATCACCAACAGCAGCAGAAGCCCGCGGAAGCGGAAGCGGAGCTTGGCGAAGGCGAAGCCCGCGAGGGTGGAGAAGAGCACCGTGCCGATGGTGATCGTGCCCGCCACCACCAGCGTGTTGAGCAGGGCGGTGCCCATGTTGGCGTCGGTCCAGGCGATCTCCAGGTTCTTGAAGAGGTTCCCGCCGAACCAGAACGGGGGCGGTGTCTGGGCAAGGCGCGTATTGGTCCGGGACGCGGCGATCGCCGTCCACACCAGCGGGAAGAGCGAGCCGATGGTGAAGAGGACCAGCACGGCGTACGTCAGCTTCCCGCCGTGCAGCTGCCGTCCTGCCCCGCGCTTGCCCGGGCCGCGCCCGCGCCGCACCGGGCCTGTCCCGCGCCCGCCGGGGCCTGCCCTGCGTCCGCCGGTGCGCGGCGCACCGCGCGTCTGCGTCACGTCGGTCATGTCATCCCCTCACGCGCTCTTGCGGATCCACCGGCTGACCGCCCAGTTGAGCAGGCCGATCAGCACGAGAATGAGGAACATGGTCCAGGCGATCGCCGAGGCCCGCCCGAGGTGCTGGTTGAACCAGCCCTGCTCGTACAGATACAGACCGAGCGTCTGGAACTGATGGTCCGAGCCACCGGTGGGGCTCGCGCCCTGACTGAAAAGGAGCGGCTCGCCGAACAGCTGCGTCGCCCCGATCGTCGACACCACACAGGTGAAGAGGATCGTGGGCCGCAGCGACGGCACCGTCACATGCAGGAACTGCTGCCAGCAGCTCGCCCCGTCGAGCGCCGCCGACTCGTACAGATCGTGCGGAACGGCCTGCATCGCGGCGAGGTAGATCAGCGCGTTGTAGCCGGTCCACCGCCAGATCACGATGGCGGACACCGCGAGCTGCGCCGTCCAGTCGCCGTTCTGCCAGTCCACGGCGTCGATCCCGACGAGCCCGAGCCCCCAGTTGATCAGCCCGTGATCGGTCCTGCTGAACATGAGTACGAACACGAGCGTCGCCGCGGCCACGGACGTGGCATAGGGAGTGAGGATCGCGACCCGGAAGAACATGGACCCGCGCAGCCGGTAGTTGAGCAGGTGCGCGAGCCCCAGCGCCATAAGGAGCTGCGGCACGGTGGAGAGGAGCCCGATGGTGAAGGTGTTGCGCAGCGCGTTCCAGAAGAAGTCGTCGTCGAGCAGCCGCGAGAAGTTGCGCAGGCCCACCCACTCCATCTCGGTGGGCGCACCGAGCTCCACCCGGTGCAGCGAGGCCCACCCCGTGTAGAGCAGCGGAAAGAGCCCGAAGGCCACGAAGAAGAGGAAGAAGGGCGCGATGAGGGCGTAGGGGCTGAACCGCACGTCCCAGCGGTAGCGGCGGCTGCGCCGCGCCCGGCGGCGCTCGCCCCGGGCCGTGTCCTCCGCCGGGGCGGGGGACACGGCCGTCTGGGCGTCACTCGGAATGTCGGTCACCGGGTCACTGGTCCAGCGCGTTGTCGATGGTCTTCACGGCCTTGCCCCAGGCCTTGTCGGGCGAGGTGCCCTTCTGGTCGACGCCGAGCATCCCGGTGTCCGCGAGGTACTGGGAGATGATCCCGTCCTTGGGGCCGATGGGCTGTACGGGCACGCCCTCCGCGGCCCTGGAGAAGATCCGGCCCACGGGCGCGTCGCCGAAGTAGGGGTTCTTGGCACCCTTCACCGCGGGCAGGTCGTAGGCGGCACTGGCGCTCGGGAAGCTGGCCCGCTCGTCGAACAGCTTGGCCTGCTGCTTCGGCGCGGTCAGCCAGGCCGCCAGCTTCGCCGCCTCCTCCTTGTTCCCGCCCGCCTCCGGCACGGTGAGGAAGGAGCCGCCCCAGTTGCCCGGCCGGGGCGCGGCGGCGACGTCCCACTGGTCCTTCGCCCCCGCGCCCGCCTTGTCCTTGATGTAGCCGAGCATCCAGGGCGGGCAGGTCACCGTGGCGAAGGAGCCGTTGGCGAACGCCTGGTCCCAACTGGGCTGGAACTGCTGGAGCTTCGCGGTGAGCCCGGCCTCGGCGAACCGCGCCGCGAGGTCCCAGCCCTCCTTGACCGCCGGGCTGTCCTTGTAGACGAGCTCGCCGTCGGCGTCGTAGAACTTCTGCGTGCCGGAGGCGTGCACGGCGGCCATCACGCCCGTCGCGCCGTCCACGAAGGCGGTGCCCTCGGGCGCCTTCTTCTTGAAGCGCTCGCCCGTCCGGAGGTACTTGTCCCAGTCCCCGGCCCACAGCCTGCCCACCGCCTCGCGGTCCGTGGGCAGACCGGCCTTCTCGAAGAGGTCCTTGCGGTAGCAGATGCCGGTCGGGCCGATGTCGGTGCCGAGGGCGATGGTCTTCCCGTCCTCGGTGGTGCCCTGCTTCCACTTCCAGTCGAGGTAGGCGTTCTTGTCGACGCCGGTGGTCCTGCCGAGGTCCACCAGCTTGTCCGCGTGGCTGCCGGTCAGCTCGGCGACGTTGCCGACCTCCACGGCCTGGATGTCGGACAGACCGCTGCCGCTGCTCAGATGGGTGAGCAGGGCGGGCCAGTAGTTCTCGTTGCGCTGTACGGAGTTCTGCTTGATGTCGATGTCCGGGTGGAGCCGCTCGTACTCCTCGTACAGTCCGGCCTCCTGCAGACCGAAGGCGCCGAACACGCCGATGGTCAGGGTCGTCTTCCCCTTGCCGCCCCCGCCCCCGCCGCCGGATGAGCCCCCGGCGTCCTTGTCGTCGGCGTCCGCCGCGCAGCCGGTGAGCGCTCCGCCGGCCAGCGCGGCGACGGCCGCGAGCACCACGGCCGTACGGGGCGTTCGAGTCCTGTAGCGAGTCCGGTCATGCGTCCTGCGGGGGGTCCTGTGGCGCATGGTGTCCTCCTAGTGCTCCGACGTACCGACCACTGGCCAACTGCCCTGTGCGAGTCATGAGTTGGAGAGGAACGGCTCGGGACGGAGCGTGCGGATCGTGAAAGAGCCGGGTAGGGTGGGAGCGCTCCCATGTTTGATGCCTTGAAGGGTTACGGCTCGCTGCGGGGGTGTCAAGGCACCGGACGGCAGGAGTTGCGGGCCGTCGGCGCCGTCGCTGGTGGCCGGGGCCCGGCTGTTAGATTTCGCGTCGTGGGGAGGCACTGATGGGGAGTCGTCAGCCCAAGGGGCGCAGCGGGGGGCGGCCCACGCTGGAAGAGGTGGCCGCGCGCGCGGGCGTCGGCCGGGGGACGGTGTCCCGGGTGATCAACGGCTCGCCCCGGGTGAGCGCGCACACCCGCGCCGCCGTGGAGGAGGCCGTCGCCGAGCTGGGGTACGTGCCGAACACCGCGGCCCGGGCGCTCGCCGCGAACCGTACGGACTCGATCGCCGTGGTCGTTCCCGAGCCCGAGTCGCGGTTCTTCGCCGAGCCGTACTTCTCGGACATCATCCACGGCGTGGGGGTCGCGCTCGCGGACACCGATCTGCAGCTCCTGCTGACCTTCGCGGGCGGCGACCGGGAGCGCCGCCGGCTCGCCCAGTACCTGTCGGCGCACCGTGTGGACGGCGTCCTGCTTGTGTCGGTGCACGCGGACGACCCGCTGCCGGACCTCCTGCAGCAGCTGGAGATACCGGCGGTGATCAGCGGCCGCCGCCGCGCCGACGAGCCGCTGGCCTCGGTGGACTCCGACAACTTCGCGGGGGCCCGCGCCGCCGTCACCCATTTGCTGGCCCGGGGCCGCCGCAGGATAGCCACGATCACCGGCCGTCTGGACGTGTACGGGGCGCAGCGGCGCCTCGACGGCTACCGCGACGCCCTGGCGGAGGCCGGGTACGAGCCGGACGAGGCCCTGACGGCGCCCGCCGACTTCACCGAGGAGGGCGGCAGGCGGGCCATGGCGGACCTGCTCGCGCGCAGGCCGGACCTGGACGCGGTCTTCGCCGCGTCGGACGTGATGGCGGCGGGCGCCCGTCAGGTGCTGCGCCGGGCGGGCCGCCGCATACCGGACGACGTGGCCCTGGTGGGCTTCGACGACTCGGCGATCGCCCGCCACATGGATCCGCCGCTGACGAGTGTGCGCCAGCCCATAGTGGAGATGGGCCGCGTGATGACGGACGTCCTGCTCGCGGAGATCGCCGATCCCCGTCCGGCGGCGGCCCGCCGCCTGGCCCGGCAGCAGATCGTGCTGCCGACGGATCTGGTCCACCGCGCATCGTCCTGAACATGCCACCCCGGGCATGGCCTCCTCGGCCCGTCGCCCTGGAGGGTGCTGCCCTGAACATGACGAAGGCCGGTCCGCCGAAGCGGACCGGCCTTTGCCGATCAGGGTGAGTGACGGGACTTGAACCCGCGGCCACCTGGACCACAACCAGGTGCTCTACCAACTGAGCTACACCCACCATGAGCCGGTCTTTTGTGTTTCTTCTGACCGGCCGAGAAAAAGTGTACAGGGTCCGAAGGGGTGCTCGCGCACCCCTTTTGCGGACCCCGTACGCCAGGCCCGCGGGCCGCCTAGGTTGCGGGCAGTACGTGCTTCGCCGCGATCGACTTCGCCGTGTCCGAGTCGGGGCCCGGCTGCGGGACGAAGATCGCCTCGCGGTAGTACCGCAGCTCGGCGATGGATTCGCGGATGTCGGCGAGCGCCCGGTGGTTGCCGTTCTTGTCCGGGCTGTTGAAGTAGGCCCGCGGATACCAGCGCCGGGCGAGCTCCTTGATCGAGGAGACGTCGACGATCCGGTAGTGCAGGAAGTCCTCCAGGGTCGGCATGTCCCGCAGCAGGAAGCCGCGGTCCGTGCCGACCGAGTTACCGCACAGCGGGGCCTTGCGGGGCTCCTTCACATGCTGACGGATGTAGTCGAGGACCTGCTCCTCGGCGGCGGCGAGCGTGGTGCCGCCGGACAGCTCGTCGAGGAGACCCGAGGTGGTGTGCATCTGCCGCACCACCTCGGGCATGGTCTCCAGCGCTCCGTCCGGCGGGCGGATCACGATGTCCACACCTTCGCCGAGTACGTTCAGTTCCGAGTCGGTGACCAGGGCGGCCACCTCGATAAGTGCGTCATCCGTCAGCGAGAGCCCGGTCATCTCGCAGTCGATCCACACCATGCGATCGTTCATGCGCCCAACCCTACGGCGCGCTCCTCTGGCCGGGGAGCGGCGTGCGTCCCGGCGCGTACGCATCGGCGTGCTGCTTGCCCGCGTCCATCGCCAGGGAGGCCGAGGCCCCGAAGGCGCTCGCCGCCGCCGTACGCCGGGTCTGGGCCGGTACCGGACCCGGGGCCATGCCCGGATTCGGACCCGGCACGGAACCGTGTCCGCCCGGACCGCCGTGTCCGCCCGGTCCTCCAGGACCGCCGGGCCCGTCCGCGGCCGAGACCACGGTGGGCGCGCTGGACAGGGCCGCCGGGGCGCCCGGCGCTCCGGCGGAGCCGTCCAGGCCGCGCTCGTTCTGCGGCCTGCGCGCCCGGTACGCGGCGCGGTAGGCGGCGGGCGACGACCCGAGCTGGCGCCGGAAGTGGCCGCGCAGCGCGACGGGCGAGCGGAAGCCGCAGCGCCCGGCGACCTCGTCCACGGAGTAGTCCGAGGTCTCCAGGAGCCGCTGCGCCTGGAGCACCCGCTGGGTGATCAGCCACTGCAGGGGAGCGCTCCCCGTCAGTGAGCGGAAGCGCCGGTCGAAGGTGCGGCGGCTCATGTAGGCGCGGGCGGCGAGCGTCTCCACGTCGAACTGCTCGTGGAGGTGTTCGAGCGCCCAGGCGACGACCTCGGCCAGCGGGTCGGCACCGATCTCCTCCGGGAGCGACCTGTCCAGGTAGCGCTCCTGGCCGCCCGCGCGGCGCGGCGGCACGACGAGCCTGCGGGCGAGCGCGCCCGCCGCCTCGTTGCCGTGATCCGTGCGCACGATGTGCAGACAGAGATCGATTCCGGCCGCGGTTCCGGCCGACGTGAGTACGTCCCCGTCGTCGACGAACAGCTCGCGCGGGTCGACGTGGACGGACGGATAGCGTTTGGCGAGCGTCGGCGCGTACATCCAGTGCGTCGTCGCCGGGCGGCCGTCCAGTAAACCGGCCGCCGCAAGGACGAACGCGCCGGTGCACAGACCGACGATGCGGGCCCCTTCTTCGTGTGCGCGGCGCAGCGCGTCGAGTGCCTCCAGCGGTGGCGGCGACGTGATGGACCGCCACGCCGGTACCACGACGGTGCCGGCTCGCGCGATGGCCTCCAGGCCATGCGGCGCGGTGAGTTCCAGCCCGCCCGTGGTGCGCAGCGGCCCCTCTTCACCGGCACAGACGAGCAGCCGGTACCGGGGCACTCCCGCGTCCTGCCGGTCAATGCCGAACACGGAGAGTGGTATGGAACTCTCGAAGATGGGACCACCGCTGAAGAGCAGCACCGCGACGATTTCCCTACGGCGCCGCCCGGAGAGTTTCCGCGCCGCGGCTTCCTGCACGGCAGTGGAGTCGTGGCTCATGGCGCTAAGCCCCCCTCGGTCGTCGCGGCTCCCTGTTCTTGACGTGCTTGCTGGACCTGTCGCTCCTGCACGTTTCCCCTCGGTCCTCCACCAGTCCCCCGCCGTACTACAGTCAAGATCGAATCTACTGCGTCCTGTGACGCCGTCGTGACCAGTTCAGCACCCGGCGCATTGTCGACATGGCAACTTGGCGTGAAGCATTCGATCACGAAGCGTCGCACTCACGGGCCGTGCAGGGAAGTGCGCCTCGTCTCAGTGGCCGGTCAACGTAGGGTGCGGATGCCTTCTTCGCTCCTTTCACCCCTGGTGGGACGTGGGTTGACCCCCCGTTCGGCCAGGGAATGCGGACCAGCCGGAAGTTGGCTGAAAACGTATGGGGGAGTGCGCCGGAATCGGTCAGTCGACCGGCGCGTTCGGCCCCGCGTGCCGCCCGCCCCGGCGCGCCCCCGGAGCCGCCCCCGAGCGGCGTCCCGCGGCGGCCGGACGCCGCTCGGGGGCGGGCCCGCTCGGCCCCCCGCTCGGACTGCCTGAGGAGCACCCGGCACACCCCCGTCACGGCCGCCAGCCCCAGGGCCGAGCCGGCCGCCCCGGCCAGCGAGGTCCCGTACCCGACGAGCACGACCGGGACGAGGACGCAGGAGAACGCCGCCCAGCGCACCACGTCGCTCGCCGACTCCTGCGGGACCGTCCCCTGGGTCTCGGCGCGCAGGGGCCCGGCGGCCCCGGGGCCCCGGCGCTCGTGCGCCCCCTCGGGAGCGCGGCGTCGGGCGGGCGCTGCGGCGGCTGGGGCGGCGGTGATCGGTCCTGGCACGGCGTACTCCCTGCGGCGGTGGTTTCGCACGTGGTGTCTGTTCCTGGGGATGTCTCCGAAAGAGTGGTTTCACGGGTTCAACGCGTGGCCATGCGGCCGGTCACTGGCCGGAAGGGGCCAGTGCGCGCGAACCGGGCGCAAACCGCCTGTACGGGGCAGCTGCCATTGCCATCCGAGCCCCGCTCATGCATGCTCCGGTGAACGCCGTGAGGCCGTGCGGAGGCCGACTTGAGGCCTCGCGCGGGCAGCGCGAGCCGCTGTCGCGGCCCGGGAGAGCCCCGGCCGGGACCTGGGCAGGAGAGGAGTGTCGCCGTACCCTTGGGGGTAAGGGGTTGGGAAGATGATTCCCGGACACGCGTCCGGTGACGGCCCGTGTCCGCCGAAGGCCGCAGGGCCCGACCCGCGCCCGACCCGTGCTCCACCCGCTCCCACCTGCTTCACGCACCTGCACCCGGGAATCCGCGCACGACCCGTTCCACCGCGCCGCACCACGGGCGCCGAAGCACTCGAAAAAAGCCGACCCTCCCACAGAGGACTCCTTCGCCGAGACACCGATGGCCGGTCACGAATTCTCCGAACCCGCGGACCGCAAGCGGCAGGTCGCCGATCCGACGACGACCCCCCAAGCGGCGGAAGAACCACGTCATTCCTGCGATCCCGCTTTCCGGCACGGCGTCGTCGTCGGCTTCGACGGCTCGACGTCCAGCGAGCGGGCCCTCGCCTACGCGATCGGCATGGCGCACCGCTCCGGCTCCGGCCTGATCATCGTGCACGTCGCCAACCGCCTGCCCACCACGGTCTGGGCGGGCTGTGAGCCACCCGTCTTCGTCGACGTCCCCGACCACCGCACGGAGGTCCTCGGCCTCGAACTGGCCTGTGCGGACTATCTGTCGGAAGTGCCCTGGATCCTCGTCGAGCGCGGCGGCGACATCTGCCACGAACTCGAAGAGGTCGGCCGGGAGTACTCCGCGGACGCCATCGTCGTCGGCTCGACGCACGGCATCGTGGGGCGCATCTTCGGATCCGTTGCGGGCCGTCTCGCGCGCCGTGCGCAACGGCCCGTCGTCGTCATTCCGTAACGCCCCGCCGGCCCAGGTGGGATGAGGGTGTCGCGGCGTCAACTCCCGTGCCGCGACGCATAAATCTACTCGTGCGTAGAGGTGGTTTGTGCCCTTGTGAAGGGTACATACCGGTCGCCGGGGCACCGCGCCCCCGGCGACCGCACAGCACGACCGCACCTGCACGAAGGGAGCCCGCCGTGGACAAAGACGTCTCCGCGGGATGCACCACCTCGACCCTCGGTCAGCTCGCTCTCGGACTCACCCTGCTGGCCTTCGGCCTCGGTCACACCGAAGTGATCGACGGCGTGACGGCGGCCGACGCCGTCGCCCTCGCCACCTATGTCGGCGGCATCGCGCTGTTCGTCGTGGGCATCCTCGCGCTGCGCGAGGACCGGCTCACCGGCACCGCCTTCACCGGGCTCGGCGCGCTCTGGTTCACCTGGGGCGCCTCCGCCGACGGCCCGGTCTCCGAGAACGCCGCGGGTCTCTTCCTGCTGCTCTTCGCGCTCCTCGCCCTGACGCTCACCGCGGCGTCCGGCGGCTCCCCCCTCGTGCGCGGTACGTACGCCCTGATGTGCGCGGCCCTGCTGCTGCTCGCCGTCGCACGGTTCGGCGACAGCGGCGGTCTGGCCAAGGCGGGCGGCTGGTGCGCCGCGGCGGGCGGGCTTCTCGCCTGGTACGGAGCGACCGCGGCCCTGGCGAACTGGCCCACGGCGCTGCCGGGGCGTCCTGCCGGCCGGGGGGTGACGGCCACCGGCTGAGGCAGGCACGGGCCGGGGTAATGGGCGACCCCGGTCCCTTGAGGAACGGCCCCTGCGCGACTGGTGGCACGCGCAGGGGCCGTTCACTGCTGCTACTCCACGGTCACGGACTTGGCGAGGTTCCGCGGCTTGTCGATGTCCCGGCCGAGGGCCAGGGCGGTGTGGTAGGCGAGGAGCTGGAGCGGGATGCCCATGAGGATCGGGTCCAGCTCGTCCTCGTTCTTCGGGACGACGATGGTGTGGTCGGCCTTCTCCTGCTCCTGGTGGGCGACCGCGAGGATCCTGCCGCTGCGGGCCTTGATCTCCTCCAGGGCCGCCCGGTTCTTCTCCAGGAGGTCGTCGTCGGGGACGATCGCGACCGTCGGCAGGGCGGGCTCGATCAGGGCGAGCGGGCCGTGCTTCAGCTCGGACGCGGGGTAGGCCTCGGCGTGGATGTAGGAGACCTCCTTCAGCTTCAGGGAGGCCTCGCGGGCCACCGGGTAGCCGCGCACCCGGCCGATGAACAGCATCGACTTGGCCTCGGCGAACTCCGCGGCGAGCTTCTTGATCTCGTCCTCGCGCGCCAGCATCTGCTCGATCTGCGCGGGCAGCTCCCGCAGGCCCGCGATGATCCGCTTGCCGTCGGCGACCGACAGGTCCCGGATGCGGCCCAGGTGCAGGGCGAGCAGCGCGAAGGCCACGGTGGTGTTGGTGAAGCACTTGGTGGAGACGACGCAGACCTCGGGGCCCGCGTGCACGTACACGCCCGCGTCCGCCTCGCGGGCGATCGCGGAGCCGACCACGTTCACGATGCCGAAGACGCGGGCGCCCTTGCGCTTGAGCTCCTGCACGGCCGCGAGCACGTCGTACGTCTCGCCGGACTGGGAGACGGCCACGTACAGGGTGTCGGGGTCGACGACCGCGTTGCGGTAGCGGAACTCGGAGGCGGGCTCGGCGTCGGCGGGGATCCGGGCCAGCTCCTCGATCATCTGGGCGCCGATCATGCCCGCGTGGTACGAGGTGCCGCAGCCGAGGATCTTCACGCGCCGCACCTTGCGGGCGTCGTGGGCGTCCAGGTTCAGGCCGCCGAGGTGCACGGTGGAGAAGCGGTCGTCGATGCGGCCGCGCAGGACGCGGTCCACGGCGTCGGCCTGCTCGAAGATCTCCTTGTGCATGTACGTGTCGTGGCCGCCCATGTCGTACGACTCGGCCTCCCACTCCACGGTGGTCGGCGAGGCCGTGGTGCTGGAGCCCTCGGTGGTGTACGTGCGGTAGTCGTCGGCCTTGAGGGTGGCCATCTCGCCGTCGTCGAGGGTGACGACCTGACGGGTGTGGGAGACGAGCGCGGCGACGTCCGAGGCGACGAACATCTCCTTCTCGCCGATGCCGAGGACGACGGGCGAGCCGTTGCGGGCGACGACGATGCGGTCGTTGAAGTCGGCGTGCATGACGGCGATGCCGTAGGTGCCCTCGATGTGCCGCAGGGCCTCGCGGACCCGCTCCTCCAGGGTCTCGGCCCGGGAGCGGGCGATGAGGTGGGTGATCACCTCGGTGTCGGTCTCGGAGCGGAACTCCGCGCCGTCGGCGAGCAGCTTGGCGCGCAGCTCGGTGGCGTTGTCGATGATGCCGTTGTGGACGACGGCGACCTTGTTCTCGCCGTCCATGTGCGGGTGGGCGTTCTCGTCGGAGGGGGCGCCGTGGGTGGCCCAGCGGGTGTGGGCGATGCCGGTGGTGCCGGTGAAGCGCTTGGGGACGCGGGCCTCCAGGTCGCGCACGCGGCCCTTGGCCTTGACCATCTTCAGGCCGGTGGCCTTGGGGCTGGTGATGACGACGCCCGCGGAGTCGTAGCCGCGGTACTCCAGGCGCTGGAGGCCCTCCAGGAGGAGCGGGGCGACGTCACGCTTGCCGATATATCCGACGATTCCGCACATAAGGGTCCCTTGGGTGTGGTGGGGATGGTCTAGCCGTAGACGATGCGGCGCAGCTGCCGGAGCGAGAGCTCGGGCGGTGCCACGGCGCGGTAGGGCAGGTCCGCCGCGATCCGCTCGAAGATCTCCGTGTTCACCAGGCCCTGACCCTGGAGTTCACGGTGGCGGCGGCGGACGTACGCCTCGGTCGTCTCGTCGAAGTACGCGAGCACGTCCTGGATCACCCGGAGCGCTTCGCCGCGCTGGAGCTGGGTGGAGCGCGTCAGGTGATCGACAAGGTCTTCGTGCACGCGTCGATCCTGGATTACGCAGAGACCTTGCGCAAGAATCCTGCCCGGAATCGGGCAGGATTCGCTCGATTGCTGGCCCCCTTGGCGTCACGGCCCCGGAACCGCACCCCCGGTGCCACACCCTCGATGTCGCCCCCCGGTGTCACATGCGCTTGAGGACCGCCTGCTTGGCCGCCGTGAACTCCTCGTCCGTGAGGATGCCGCTCTGGTGCAGCTCGCCCAGCTCCCGCAGGCGGCGAAGCAGCGCGTCGTGGTCGTCCTCGGCCGGCGGGGCGGGCGCGGGGGCGGCCTTCGCCATGAGCTGCTCGGCGGCCGGTGCCGGTGCCGGTGCCGGTGCCGCGGGGCGCGCCGGGTGCGGGAGCCGGGCCTGGACGGCCGCCGCGACAAGGGCCATCAGCGGGTCCTTCTTGAAGCCCCACAGCTCCACCGAGTTCGGGTCGTACTTCGGCGGGGCCTTGGTCGGCGAGTTCCGCACGGTGAAGCGGAGGTAGCCGTTCTCCAGGCCTATCGCGGGCTGCCACTCGACGGCGGCGACATCGGCGAGCGCGATCGTACGGGTGCCGGCGGCGGCCTTGGCCTCCTCCGTCTTCCAGTTCCACTCCAGGCGGACGGTCTCCCCGTCGAAGCTCACGGTGGCGTCGCCCGCGGAGACCTGGAGCGGCACGGACGGGCCGGACAGCAGATACGCGTCACAGCCCGCGGCCGGGACCTGTTCGAGCAGGAGGGCGTTGCGCAGCTCGTCGACCACGTACTCGGCGACGCCGTACCGGTCGGGCTCCACCGCCAGCTGGTACGGGTCGGCGGCGTCGGCGAGCTTGCCCGCCGTCGCCTGGAGCAGCGGATCGGCGCCGTCGCGCAGCCGCAGCCGAAGTCGCCCGCTCTTCTTGCCCTGTTCGAAGGCGACCCCCGCCAAGGCCTGGAGCGGCAGTGTGAGTTCGCCCAGGGTCTTGCGCAGCAGCGACACGCCTTTGTCGCGCCCCGGCACGAGCCGCAGCGTCACTCCGTCGAAGGTCCAGGTCCCGTCACGCTGGATGATTTCCGCCATGGAGGGATTCTCGCACCGGGACCCTGGTCAGGTGGTCTACACCTTGACCCGACCTGGGGTGCGCGGTACGCATGGTGACGGTTCGACCACGTCACATCCGCGTTGCCTGTCGAAGGGACTCGCTGGTGAGAAAGGACCACAGACCGACACGTGTCATCGGCTCGCTGCTCCTCATCGCGGCCGCCGGGCTCTCGACCGTGGCGGCCGCGCCGGGCGGCGAACGCGAGGCCGCTGCCGCGCCCACCCCGCTCGGCCGGATCATCCCCGCGCCCCTGAAGGCCGAGGCGTCCGGGCCCGGTTACGAGATCACCGCCAAGACCCGGATCCGGGTCGGCTCCCACCCCGAGGAGCGGCGCGTCGGCGAGTACCTCGCGCGGCTGCTCCGCCCCGCCACCGGCTTCCGCCTCCCCGTGACCGACCGCGCGGGCGGCGACGGCATCCGGCTGCGGATCAGCGCCGAGCGGGAGAGCGAGCTCCTCGGCGGCGAGGGCTACCGGCTGGTCTCCGAACGCCGCTCCCTCACCCTCACCTCCCGGTCCGGCACCGGCCTCTTCCACGGCGTCCAGACGCTGCGCCAGCAGCTGCCCGCCGCCGTCGAGAGGGCGACGCGGCAGCGCGGCCCGTGGCGGGTCGCGGGCGGCACCATCGAGGACGCCCCGCGCTACGCCTACCGCGGGGCCATGCTGGACGTGTCCCGCCACTTCTTCCCCGTCGACCAAGTCAAGCGGTACGTCGACCAGTTGGCCCTCTACAAGATGAACACGCTGCACCTGCACCTGAGCGACGACCAGGGCTGGCGCATCGCCGTCGACTCCTGGCCGCGGCTCGCGACGTACGGCGGCTCCACGCAGGTCGGCGGCGGCCCCGGTGGCTACTACACCAAGGAGCAGTACCGGGAGATCGTCTCCTACGCGGCCGCGCGCGGCCTCGAAGTGATCCCCGAGATCGACATGCCGAGCCACACGAACGCCGCGCTCGCCTCCTACGCCGAGCTGAACTGCGACGGCGTGGCCCCGCCCCTGTACACCGGCACGGAGGTCGGCTTCAGCTCGCTGTGCGTGAAGAAGGACATCACGTACGACTTCGTGGACGACGTGATCCGCGAGCTCGCCGCGCTCACCCCGGGCCGCTACCTCCACATCGGCGGCGACGAGGCGCACTCCACGAGCCACGAGGACTTCGTGGCGTTCATGAACAAGGTGCAGCCCATCGTCACCAAGTACGGCAAGACCGTGCTCGGCTGGCACCAGCTGACCGCGGCGAAGCCCGTGCCGGGCGCCGTCGCCCAGTACTGGGGCTACGACCGCACCGGGCAGGCCGAGCGCGACCAGGTCGTGAACGCGGCGCGGAACGGCACCGCCCTCGTGCTCTCGCCCGCCGACCGGTCCTACCTCGACCACAAGTACGACAAGGACACCCCGCTCGGCCTGAAGTGGGCCGGGTACGTGGACGTGCGGCGGGCCTACGACTGGGACCCGGGCACGTATCTGCCGGGTGCCCCGGCCGACGCGGTCCTCGGCGTCGAGGCGCCGCTGTGGACGGAGACCCTGTCCACGCCCGCGCACCTCGACCACATGGCGTTCCCGCGGCTGCCCGGCATCGCCGAGCTCGGCTGGTCGCCCGCCGCGAGCCACGGCTGGGAGCCGTACCGGGCGCGGCTCGCGGAGCAGGCCCCGCGCTGGGACGCGCTCGGCATCGGCTACTTCAGGTCGCCGCAGGTGCCCTGGCCCGCGCGGTGACGCGCTGACGCCGGACGGGTACGAAGGCGGGGCTCCGGAGGACCGTACTCCGGAGCCCCGCCCGGTCTCAGGGGCGTGGTGCCGCGCTCACGCCGGTGCTCCCGCCGTCAGGGCGGGGCGGGCGGCCACGGCCCGGCGGACGACGGCCGCGTCGAACCGCTCGCGGGTGCAGAAGCCGAGCAGGGCCCGCCCCTCCGGCCCGTCGACCTCGTCCCCCGGCACGAAGCCCACGACCTCGTGGAGCTCGTGCGCGGCGTGGTCGGCGACGTCGGTCTCGACCACGACCCGCACCGTCCGGGGGTCCGCGAAGAGGTGTTCGAGCACGGTGGTGAGCGCCGCGTGGCCGAAGCCCTTGACGCGGTCCGCGCGCGGGGCGACCAGGAAGTGCAGGCCGACGTCGCCGGGCTCGGGCTCGTAGCGGGCCGCGAGTTCGACGTGGCGCGGGTCGTAGCGCTCCACCAGGAACGCGGGCTCGCCGTCGCGCAGACCGACGAACGCGTCGTGGTGCTCCTCGGCCGCGACGTGCATGTACGCGCGCTCCACCTCGTGGAGTTTCGCGCCCCACATCGGCCAGAAGACGGACCGGGGGTGCGTCACCCAGGGGTGGATCAGCTGGGCGTCCGTGAACGGGTCGAGCGGACGCAGCGCGAGGGTTCCGAAGCTGTTCGTGCGGCTCATACGGCGAACTCCTGGAACGCGGTGGACGTCTCGGCCGGGCGGACCTCGCGGCCGAGCAGCTCACGGATGATGGACGCGTTGCGGTACGGGGCCGTGCCCGGGTCCGAGCCGTGCGCGTCCCAGCGGACGTGCTCGCGCACGGGCTCAAGGAAGTCCGGCGTCCGGTACCGCTGCCCGGTGGCGAGGACCAGGCCCTCGGTGGTGAGCGTGAGGTCCTCGCCCCGCTCCTGCCGGCGCACGCCGAGGACGTAACGGCCGTGCTCGTACCGGGCTCCGGTGAGGGTCGAGCGGGTGAGCAGGCGCGAGGGGACGGGGCCCGCCAGGCCCTTCTGGCGCAGCAGGTCGAGGATCGCGTCGAGCAGTCCGGAGTCCTCGGGCGGCAGGAGGTGGGGGGCGTCGGTGACCCAGTCGAGCCGGTAGCCGTGGACGTCCATGTCCGTCAGCAGGTCGTAGTAGACCTCCGCCGCGTCCCGCCCACCGCCGACGACCGTGATCTGGTTCTTCTTCTGGAGCTCCGTCTTCTGCTCCGGGTACCGCGAGGCGTGGACGAAGTCGCCGCCGAGCTTCGCGCAGACCTCGGGCACGTACGGCGTGCTGCCGGTGTCGAGGGCGAGGTGCCGGGCGCGCAGGACGCCGCCGGTGGAGGTGGCGACGGCGTGCACGCCGTTGTCGTACGTCACCTCCGTCACGGTCGTGCCGAAGCGCACGGACGTGAGGCGGGCGGCGGCCCAGCGGCAGTAGTCGCGGTACTCGGCGCGCAGCGGGTAGAGGTTCTCGCGGAGGTAGAACGCGTACAGACGGCCGGACTCCCGCAGGTAGTTGAGGAAGGAGTACGGGGACGTGGGGTCGGCGAGCGTCACCAGGTCGGCCAGGAACGGCGTGCGCAGGTGGGCGCCCTTCCCGGGCGTCCTGGCGCACCGGTCGACGGCGGGTCCTTCGGGGCCGGGCTCCAGGAACAGGGCGGTCAGGTCGTCGAGGGGCTCGGTGAGGCAGGCGAGGCCGAGGTTGGCGGGGCCGAGGCCGATCCCGATGACGTCGTACGGCTTGTGGGGGTCAGCTGGCGCGGACAAGGCTCTCTCCCAGGTACTGCTCGGCGTGCCCCGCGATCAGGTCGAGTACGGCGGTGAGATCGGCGGCCGTGGTCCGCGGGTTGCGCAGGGCGAGCTTCAGATACCGGCGCTCGCCCGCCCTGGCGCCCGCGACCACGGCGTCGCCGGAGGCGAAGAGGGCCTTGCGGGCGTACAGGTTGGCGCGGTCGATGTCGGCGGGGGAGCAGATCACGGCCGGGATGTAGCGGAAGACGAGGGTGGCCAGCTGGGGCTCGGCGACGACGTCGAAGCGCGGGTCGGCGGCGATGAGGTCGAAGCCGCGGGCGGCGGTCCCGCAGACCTCGTCGAAGAGGTCGCCGACGGCGTCCGCGCCCATGACGCGCAGCGTCAGCCAGAGTTTCAGGGCGTCGAAGCGGCGGGTGCCCTGGAGGGATTTGCCCGCCTGGCCCGGGACGCGCTCCTGCGCCGCGCGGCGCGGGTCCAGGTGTTCGGTGAGGTCCGTGGCGTGCCGCAGCGTCGCCGCGTCGCGGACCAGGAGCGCGGCGCAGCCGGCCGGCTGGAAGAGGGACGCGTGGAAGTCGACCGTCACGGAGTCGGCGCGCTCGATGCCGTCGAGGAGGTGGCGCCGGGTGCGCGAGACGAGCGGCCCGCAGCCGTGCGCGGCGTCCACGTGCAGCCAGACGCCGTGGCGCGCGCACACCTCGGCGATGTGCGACAGCGGGTCGACGGAGCCGAAGTCCGCGGTGCCCGCCGTCGCGACGACGGCCATCGGGGCCAGGCCCTCGCGCGCACAGCGCTCCAGCTCGCGGACCAGCGCGACGGTCTGCAGGCGCCCCGCCCGGTCGGTGGGGACGGCGATGACGGCGTCCGGGCCGAGGCCGAGGAGCTTCGCGGCCTTCCGGATGCCGGGGCGGGCCCCCGCGGAGGTGAGGACGCGCAGGGTGCGCGGGTCGTCCGCCGCTGCCTCCTCGCGGGCGAGCAGCAGCGCCTGGAGGTCGGACTGGTCGCCGCCGGAGGTGAACACGCCGTCGGCGGCGGGGCCGAGCCCGATGCGCTCGGCCGCCCAGTCGACGAGGCGCCGCTCGATGAGGGTGCCGCCCGCGGACCGGTCCCAGGTGTCGAGCGAGGAGTTCACGGCGGACAGCACGGCCTCGCCGAGGACGCCGGGGATGGCGACGGGGCCGTCGCCGCCCGCGAGGTGGTGGGGGTGGTGGAAGTAGACCGCGTCGCGCAGATACAGCTCTTCGAGCTCGTCGAGCGCGGCTACGGTGTCGTGCAGCGGGGCGTCGAGGTCGACGGCGGCGACGCGGGGGGACAGGTCGTCGGCCTGGACTGTGGTGCGGGGCCGGGCGGCGGCGGCGATCCTGGCGGCCACGCGCTCGACCCCTTCGGTCACGGACGCGCGGTATCGCTCGGTGGTCGTGTCGTTGAGCAGGTGCGAGCGCATGAACGGTCCTCCAGGTGAGGGGACGGGGTCGCGCCCCGGGGCAGGGCACAGCGGGGAGGAATCCGGGGCGCGACGTCGAACTAAGGTTAGCCTAACCTAAGTTCAAAACACAGAGTCTGGAGGGGTCGGCGATACGGCCGGTGCGCGCGGGACGGGGTGGCCGACGCGGCCGGAGCGGGCGGCCGGAACGGACGGAGCCGCCCTCTCCGCGGGGCGGAGGGGCGGCTCTGTACGGCGTGCGGGCGGGGCGGGAGCCCCGCGGGGCGCGGGTCAGGCGACCTTCTTGGCCTTCTCGATCGCCTCGGCCAGGTCCTCCAGGATCGGGGCGCACTTGGCGTAGGAGAAGATCGGCTCCGTCACGCGCGGGATGACCTGCCCGGCCTTCACCGCGGGCAGCTTGCCCCAGGTGGGCTTCTGCTTCTCCAGGCCCTCCGGCTGCAGGGCGGAGGTGCGGTTGTCCATCATGATGACGTCGGCCTTGTACTGGTCGACGTTCTCCCAGGACAGGTTCTCGAACCAGCCGCCGCTCGCCTTCAGGGCCTTCGCGGGCGGCTCGACGAGGTTCACGCCGAGGGCCTTGAAGTACTCCAGGTCCGCGGAGAGGTTGGAGCCGGAGACGTAGAAGACGTCCGCGCTCGCGGAGCCCACCAGGACCCTGATCTCCGGGCGGGACTTCGCGGCCTTGCGCAGCCGCTCCGCCGCGGCCTCGAAGCGCTTCTTCGCCTTGACGACCTTGTCGGCCTTCACGTCCGCGCCGAGCGACTCGGCGAGGTCGAGCAGCCGCTCCAGGGGCTTGGTCATCTGACGGTCGTACACCGAGACGCCGACGCTCGGGGCGAGCTTGAGGATCTTGTCCTTGGACGTCTCGGGGACGTACCAGAGCGTGCCCTTGTCGTCGAACATGGTCGAGATCAGGACATCCGGCTGGAGGCCCACGTACTTCTCGATGTTGAACTGGTCCCACGCGTTGCCGAGGATCGTCAGCTTGCTGATGTCCATGTCGCCGGCCTGGACGTCGGGCTTGCCGTCCTTGGTCCTGGTGGGGCCGAAGACGCCCGTCACCTCGATGCCGTAGTCGTACAGCGCGGCGGCGACGCCGGTGAACGCGACGATGTTCTTCGGCGTGGAGTCCTTCTTGGCCGTCTGGCCGCGGTCGTCCTTGAAGGACCAGGCGCCGCCGTTCCCGCCCTTGCTTCCGCTGCCCTTCTTGTCGGCCTTCTCGTCCCCGCAGGCGGCGAGGGCGGCGGTGAGGCCGAGGGCGCCGCCTGCGGCCAGGATGCCGCGGCGGGTGGGGTGGGGGAGACGGGGCATGGGGGTCTCTGCTTTCGTACGGGCCCCCGGGGCGGGGTCCTGGCCGGAAATCATGCTTAGGTTAACCTAACCTTCCCTGTCGTCCGGCAGTGCCCCCACCTCGGCCACGGGGCGGGTCAGCTCGTCAGGCCCAGTTCGCGGGCGATCAGCATGCGCTGGACCTCGCTCGTGCCCTCGCCGATTTCGAGGATCTTGGAGTCCCGCCACATGCGGGCGACGGGGTACTCGTTCATGAAGCCGTAGCCGCCGTGGATCTGCGTGGCCTCGCGCGCGTTGTCCACGGCGATCGTCGACGAGTAGAGCTTGGCGAGCGCCGCCTCCTTCTTGAAGGGCTCCCCGGCGACCAGACGGGACGCCGCGTCGCGCCAGGCGAGGCGGGAGGTGTGCGCCTTCATCTCCATGTCGGCGATCTTGAACTGGATGGCCTGGTTGGCGCCGATCGGCCGCCCGAAGGTGTGCCGCTCCTTGGCGTACTTCACGGACTGGTCCACACAGCCCTGCGCGAGCCCCGTCGCGAGCGCGGCGATGGCCACGCGGCCCTCGTCGAGGATGCGCAGGAACTGCGCGTAGCCGCGGCCCTGCTCGCCGAGGAGGTTGGCCTTGGGCACGCGGACGTCGGCGAAGGACAGCTCCCGGGTGTCCGACGCGTTCCAGCCGACCTTCGAGTACGGCGCCGCCACCGTGAAGCCCGGCGTGCCGGAGGGCACGATGATCGAGGAGATCAGCGGCTTGCCCTCGTCGGTGCGGCCGGTGACGGCGGTGACCGTGACCAGGCCCGTGATGTCGGTGCCGGAGTTGGTGATGAAGCACTTCGTGCCGTTGATGACCCATTCCCCGGTGGCCTCGTCCAGGCGCGCCGTCGTCCGGGTGCCGCCCGCGTCCGAGCCCGCGCCGGGCTCGGTCAGGCCGAACGCGCCGAGGACCTCGCCCGAGCAGAGCCGCGGCAGCCAGGTGCGCTTCTGCTCGTCCGTGCCGAACAGGTGCAGCGGCATGGCGCCGAGGGAGACACCGGCCTCCAGGGTGATGGCGACGGAGGAGTCGACGCGCGCCAGCTCCTCCAGGGCGATCCCGAGCGCCAGGTAGTCGCCGCCCATGCCGCCGTGCTCCTCGGGGAACGGCAGGCCGAACAGGCCCATGCGGCCCATCTCGCGCACGATCTCGTACGGGAACTCGTGCCGCTCGTAGTAGTCGCCGATCTTCGGGGCGACCACGTCGTTCGCGAACTCCTCGACGGTGCGCCGGAGTTCCTCGTGCTCTGGGGTGAGGTGGTGGTCCATGGAGGTCACGACTCCTTGTGGGAGAGGGCACGCACGGTGCGGGACGGGCTCGGTCGGCCCAACTGGGTGGCCATCCACACGCTGGTGGCGGTGAGGCGGCCGAGGTCGACCCCGGTCTCGATGCCGAGGCCGTGCAGCATCCACACGAGGTCTTCGGTGGCGAGGTTCCCGGTGGCGCTCTTCGCGTACGGGCAGCCGCCGAGGCCGCCCGCGGAGGCGTCGACGGTGGTCACGCCGTGCTGGAGCGCCGCCAGGGTGTTGGCGAGCGCCTGGCCGTACGTGTCGTGGAAGTGCACGCCGATCCGGTCCGTCGGCACGCCCTGTTCGTTGAGCGCGGTGAGCAGCGCCCGGACGTGGCCCGGCGTGGCCACGCCGATGGTGTCGCCGAGGCTCAGCTCGTCGCAGCCCAGGTCGAGGAGGGCCTTGCAGACGCGGACCACCTGGGCGACGGGGACCGGGCCCTCCCAGGGGTCGCCGAAGCACATGGAGAGGTAGCCCCGGACGTGCACCCGGTCGTGCGCGGCCGGTGCCGCCTTGGCGCGGGCCACCACCGGCTCGAACATCGCCAGGGCCTCGTCCACCGTGCGGTTCAGATTGGCCTTGGCGAAGGACTCGGTGGCGCTGGCGAACACGGCGACGCGGCGGGCGCCGAGCGCGAGGGCCCGGTCCAGGCCGCGCTCGTTGGGGACCAGGACCGGCAGGTGCACCCCCTCGATGTCGCCGAGCAGCGGGAACAGCTGCTCGGCGTCGGCCAGCTGGGGCACCCACTTGGGGTGCACGAAGCTCGTCGCCTCGACGGTGGTCAGGCCCGCGTCGGCAAGGCGGTGCACGAACTCCGCCTTGACCTCGGTGGGGACCGTCGCCTTCTCGTTCTGCAGGCCGTCGCGGGCGCCCACCTCGTGGATGCGGACCCGGGGCGGCAGGCCGTCTGCCGGTACGGCCATGGGCAGGCCGGGGGCGGTCATGACGTTTCCTCGGCGCTCTCGTCGGGGACCACCACGGCCAGGACCTGGTCCATGGCGACCGTGCTGCCCGGAGTGACGTCGAGCTCGGTGACGGTGCCCGCGTGCGGGGCGGAGATGACGTGCTCCATCTTCATCGCCTCCACGACGAGCAGGCTCTGGCCCGCCGCCACGTGGTCGCCGGGGGCGACCTTGACGACGGTGACGGTGCCGGGCATCGGGGCGGTCAGGGCGTCGGCGCCGGAGTGGGCCGCGCCGGTGAGCGCGGCTTCCACGGGGTCGTGGTCCCGTACGTCCCAGGTGTCGCCGTCCCGGCCGAGCCAGGTGCCGGAGCGGTGGTAGCGGTGGCGCCCGGCCGGGGGCTCCCCGAGCGCGCCGAGGTCCGCCTCGACCTCGCCGCCGCCGGTGCGGCGGGTGCGTACGACCACCGGATCGTGCCCCGGCACCCGCAGGTGGTGCACGGTCCACGCGGCTTCGCCGCCGAGCCGCCAGCCGTTGGGCACCGAGAACGGGTCGGTCCAGGCGTCGGGGGAGACGGTGCCCGTGCCCGCCCGGGCCCGGGCCGCGGCTTCGTACACGTCGGCCGGTACGTCCGCGGCGACGAGGCCTTCGGCCTCCCGCTCGACCAGGCCCGTGTCCAGGTCCCCGGCCACCACCGCCGGATGGGCCAGCAGCCTCCGCAGGAAGCCGGTGTTGGTCGGCACGCCCAGGATCACCGTGTCCGCGAGCGCCGCGCGCAGCTTGCGCAGGGCCGTCGCCCGGTCCGGGCCGTACGCGATGACCTTCGACAGCATCGGGTCGTACAGGCTGCCGACCTCCGTGCCCTCGCTGAGGCCCGAGTCGGTGCGCACGCCGTCGCCGGAGGGCTCGCGGAGCAGCAGGACCGTGCCGCCGGAGGGCAGGAAGCCACGGGAGGGGTCCTCGGCGCAGATGCGGGCCTCGACGGCGTGCCCGGTCAGCGTGATGTCGTCCTGGGCGAAGGGCAGCGGCTCGCCCGCCGCGACCCGCAGCTGCCACTCCACCAGGTCCAGGCCGGTGATCAGCTCGGTGACCGGGTGCTCCACCTGGAGACGGGTGTTCATCTCCATGAAGTAGTACGAGGAGGGGTCGCTGCCGGGGACGATGAACTCGACTGTGCCCGCGCCGACGTATCCGCAGGAGCGCGCGGCCTCGACGGCGGCGGCGCCCATCGCGGCGCGCGTCTCCTCGTCGAGCAGGACGCTGGGCGCCTCCTCGATGATCTTCTGGTGGCGGCGCTGGAGGGAGCACTCGCGCTCGCCCAGGTGCACCACGTTGCCGTGGGCGTCGGCGAGGACCTGGATCTCGATGTGCCGGGGGCGGTCGACCCAGCGCTCCACGAGGAGGGTGTCGTCGCCGAAGGAGGCACGCGCCTCGCGGCGCGCGGCGGCGATCTCCTCGCCGAGCAGCGCGGCGTCGCGGACCAGGCGCATGCCCTTGCCGCCGCCGCCCGCGGAGGGCTTCAGGAGGACCGGCGTGCCGATCTCCCGCGCGGCCTCGGTGAGCTGGGCGTCGGTGAGGCCGCTGCCCGAGGAGCCGGGCACCACGGGGACCCCGGCCGCGCGCACGGTCTCCTTGGCGCGGATCTTGTCGCCCATCAGGTCGATGGCGGCGGCGGGCGGCCCGATGAAGGCGAGCCCGGCGTCCGCGCAGGCCTGCGCGAAGGCGGCGTTCTCCGCGAGGAAGCCGTAGCCCGGGTGGACGGCCCGGGCGCCGGACGCGGCCGCGGCTTCGAGGAGGCGCTCCACCGAGAGGTAGCTCTCGGCCGCGGGCGCCGGGCCGAGCCGCACGGCCGTGTCGGCCTCGCGCACGTGCCGGGCGTCGGCGTCCGCGTCGGAGTAGACGGCCACCGAGCGGACGCCGAGGGAGCGCAGCGTGCGGATGACGCGCACGGCGATCTCGCCCCGGTTGGCCACAAGGACTGTCTCGAACATGCTCATCCCGTCCGTACCCCTCACATCCGGAAGACGCCGAAGCCGCGGTCGCCCAGCGGGGCCCCGGCACACGCGGTCAGGGCCAGGCCGAGCACCTGGCGGGTCTCCAGCGGGTCGATGACGCCGTCGTCCCACAGGCGTGCCGTGGCGTAGTAGGCGCTGCCCTGCTGTTCGTACTGGGCGCGGACGGGGGCCTTGAAGGCCTCCTCGTCGTCCTGCGACCACTGCTCGCCGCGGGCTTCGAGCTGGTCGCGCTTGACGGTGGCGAGCACCGACGCGGCCTGCTCGCCGCCCATCACGGAGATCTTGGCGTTCGGCCACATCCACAGGAAGCGCGGCGAATAGGCCCGGCCGCACATGGAGTAGTTGCCCGCCCCGTACGAGCCGCCGACCACGACGGTCAGCTTGGGCACGCGGGCGCAGGCGACGGCGGTGACCATCTTGGCGCCGTGCTTGGCGATGCCGCCCGCCTCGTAGTCCTTGCCGACCATGAAGCCGGAGATGTTCTGGAGGAACACCAGCGGGATGCCGCGCTGGTCGCACAGCTCGATGAAGTGGGCGCCCTTCTGGGCGGACTCGGAGAACAGGATGCCGTTGTTGGCGACGATCCCCACCGGGTGGCCGTGGACGTGCGCGAAGCCGGTGACGAGCGTCTGGCCGTACTCCGCCTTGAACTCCGCGAAGCGGGAGCCGTCGACCACGCGCGCGATGACCTCGCGCACGTCGTACGGGGTGCGGGAGTCCACCGGCACCGCGCCGTACAGACCGAGGGGGTCGACCTTCGGCTCCTCGACGGGCCGCACCTCCCAGGGCAGCCCGCCGCGCGCGGGGAGGGTGGAGACGATGGTGCGCACGATGCGCAGCGCGTGCGGGTCGTCCTCCGCGAGGTGGTCGGTGACGCCGGAGACGCGGGAGTGGACCTCGCCGCCGCCGAGCTCCTCGGCGGTGACGACCTCGCCCGTGGCGGCCTTCACCAGGGGCGGGCCGCCCAGGAAGATCGTGCCCTGCTCGCGGACGAT
Source organism: Streptomyces sp. NRRL B-1347 (assembly GCF_000720325.1). Lineage (GTDB taxonomy): Bacteria > Actinomycetota > Actinomycetes > Streptomycetales > Streptomycetaceae > Streptomyces. Next base: position 43,208 of record NZ_JOJM01000033.1, on the reverse strand, counting down.
CACGGCCTCGTCGCTCATCGCCGGGACGTACGCCCCGCCGGCCGTGCAGGAGCCGAGCACCGCCGCGATCTGCGGGATGCCCGCGCCCGACATCCGCGCCTGGTTGTAGAAGATCCGCCCGAAGTGCTCGCGGTCGGGGAACACCTCGTCCTGCATCGGCAGGAAGGCGCCGCCGGAGTCCACCAGGTACAGGCACGGCAGGCGGTTCTCCAGGGCGATCTCCTGGGCCCGCAGGTGCTTCTTGACCGTCATCGGGTAGTACGTGCCGCCCTTGACGGTGGCGTCGTTGGCGACGATCACGCAGTCGCGGCCGCTGACCCGGCCGATGCCCGCGATGACGCCGGCCGCCGGGGCGTCGCCGCCGTACATCCCGTCCGCCGCGAGCGGGGCCAGCTCCAGGAACGGGGAGCCCGCGTCGAGGAGCGCGTCGACGCGGTCGCGCGGCAGCAGCTTGCCGCGCGCCACGTGCCGCTGCCGGGCGCGTTCGCCGCCGCCGAGCCGGGCGGCGGCGAGCTTGCCGCGCAGTTCGGCCACGAGCGCGGCGTGCGCCGATTCGTTCGCCCGCCAGGCGTCCGACGCGGGGTCCGCCGCGCTCGTGAGGACCGGTGCCTGTTGCATCCGCTGTGCTCCCCGGGTTAGTGAGCGTTAACGTCTGCCTTCAGGTTAACGACCGCTAACGGCGCTGTCTAGAATTGTTTCCATGGCCACCAGGACCGACGCCCCCACCCGCCGTGAGCAGATCCTCAAGGAAGCCGCCCGGCTCTTCGCCGAGCGCGGTTTCCACGGGGTCGGCGTGGACGAGATAGGGGCTGCCGTCGGCATCAGCGGACCCGGCCTCTACCGCCACTTCGCGGGCAAGGACGCGATGCTCGCCGAGCTGCTCGTCGGCATCAGCGAGCGGCTCCTGACGGGCGGCAAGCGCCGCTCCGCGGAGGCCGCGGGCTCGCCGGACGCCGCTCTGGACTCCCTCATCGAGGGCCACATCGACTTCGCCCTGGACGACCGCCCGCTCATCACTCTCCACGACCGCGAGCTGGACCGCCTCCGGGACAGCGACCGCAAGCTGGTGCGCCAGCTCCAGCGGCAGTACGTGGAGCTGTGGGTGGCCACCGTCCGCGAGGTGTACCCGGCCCTCACCGAGGTGGAGGCCCGCGCGTCCGTGCACGCGGTCTTCGGCCTGCTCAATTCGACGCCGCACCTGGGCAGGCCGGGCGCCCTGCCCGGTCGTGAGGTCACGGCGGACCTGCTGCACCGGCTTGCGCGCGGGGCGCTGGAGGCGGTGGCGGGGGGCGGCCGGTAACGCTTCTGGCTCTGGACGGTCACAGTGACCCGCGGGTAACGTCGATGTGAGCAAGCGCTTAGTCGTGCCTGTCATCGAGGGAGTCCAACCGTGCGGCGTACCGTCTTCAATGAGGACCACGAGGCTTTCCGGGAGACCGTCCGGGCCTTCATCGAGGCCGAGGTCGTGCCCGTGTACGACGACTGGTACGCGGCGGGCGAGGCGCCCCGCGACTTCTACTACAAGCTCGCCGAGCTGGGTGTCTTCGGCATCCGCGTTGAGGAGGAGTACGGCGGCGCGGGCATCGACTCGCACAAGTTCGAGGCAGTCATGTACGAGGAGACGGCCCGCGCGGGCGTCTCCTTCGGCGGCTCCGGCGTGCACGTGCTGCTCGGCCTGCCGTACCTCCAGATGCTCGCCACCGACGAGCAGAAGAAGCGCTTCCTGCCCAAGTTCGTCTCCGGCGAGGAGATGTGGGCGCTCGCCATGACCGAGCCGGGCACCGGCTCCGACGTCGCGGGCATGAAGACCACCGCCAAGCTCTCCGCGGACGGCACGCACTACGTCCTCAACGGCGCCAAGACCTTCATCACCGGCGGCGTGCACGCCGACCGCGTGATCGTCTGCGCCCGCACCGCGGCGCCGCGCGAGGACGACCGCCGCTTCGGCATCTCGCTGTTCGCCGTCGACACCAAGGCCGCCGGCTACTCCGTCGGCCGCAAGCTCGACAAGCTCGGCCTGAAGGTCTCCGACACCGCCGAGCTGGCCTTCGTCGACGTCGAGGTGCCGGTCGACGACCTGCTCGGCGAGGAGAACAAGGGCTTCGCCTACCTCGGCCACAACCTGGCGTCCGAGCGCTGGGGCATCGCCTTCGGCGCCTACGCGCAGGCCAAGGCCGCCGTCCGGTTCGCCAAGGAGTACGTCCAGGAGCGCACGGTCTTCGGCAAGTCCGTCGCCTCCTTCCAGAACACCAAGTTCGAACTGGCCGCCTGCCAGGCCGAGGTGGACGCCGCCGAGGCCGTCGCCGACCGCGCCCTGGAGGCCCTGGACGCGGGCGAGCTGACCCCGGCCGAGGCCGCGTCCGCGAAGCTCTTCTGCACCGAGGTCGCGCACCGCGTCATCGACCGCTGCCTCCAGCTCCACGGCGGCTACGGCTTCATGAACGAGTACCCGATCGCCCGTCTGTACGCCGACAACCGCGTCAACCGCATCTACGGCGGCACCAGCGAGGTCATGAAGATGATCATCGCGAAGTCGATGGGTCTGTAAGTCCGCACATGAGCGAGGAACACGGGGCCCGCAGCGCCCCCGGCGCCCTGGACGACCTGCTCGTCCTGCTCGACCTGGAGCGGGTCGAGCAGGACATCTTCCGCGGGGTGAGCCGCTCCGCCCTGGTGCCGCGCGTCTTCGGCGGGCAGGTCGCGGCCCAGGCCCTGGTCGCGGCGGGCCGCACCGTGCCCGACGATCGGCCCGCGCACTCCCTGCACGCCTACTTCCTGCGGCCCGGCGACCCCGGCGCGCCCATCGTCTACACCGTGGACCGCATCCGCGACGGGCGCTCCTTCACCACCCGCCGCGTCGTCGCCGTCCAGCACGGCCAGCCGATCTTCCACCTCTCGGCGTCGTTCCAGGCGTACGAGGAGGGGCTCGAACACCAGGTGGGGATGCCCGCGGCGCCCGACCCGGAGTCGCTGCCCACGGCCGCGGAGGCGCTGCCGCTGCACCTGCCGCCGGACGTCGCCCGGCGGCTGATCGAGGCGCGCGCCGCCGTCGACCTGCGGTACGCGGACCTGCCGCCGTGGGGCACGGTCGGCCGGCCGCGGGAGCCGCGCTCGCAGGTCTGGTTCCGCACCAACGGCAAGCTCGACGGGGAGCACGCGGGGTCGCTGCTCCACCTCTGCCTGGCCACGTACGTGTCCGACATGACGCTGCTCGACTCGGTCCTTCTCGCGCACGGGCGCGGCGGCTGGGCCGTCGGCGACGTGGTGGGCGCGTCCCTGGACCACGCGATGTGGTTCCACCGGCCCTTCCGGGCGGACGAGTGGCTCCTCTACGACCAGGAGTCCCCGTCGGCGGGGGGCGGGCGCGGCCTGGGGCAGGGGCGGATCTGGACCCGGGACGGACAGCTCGCCGTCACCGTCATCCAGGAGGGCGTCGTCAGGGTCCCGAGGAGCTAGGGGCCGCCGGACCGTTCCGGCATACTCGCCCAACATGGGCGAAACCACGTCAAGTGCCGCCGAGGGCGGCGGCGAGAGCACCTTCACCGTGGCCGTCGCCGCGCTCGCCAACCTCGGCATCGCCGTCGCCAAGGCCGTCGCGGGGGTCGTCAGCGGGTCCAGCGCGATGCTGTCGGAGGCGGCGCACTCCGTGGCCGACACGGTCACGGAGCTGATGCTGCTCGTCTCGCTGAAGAGCGCGCGGCGCCCCGCCGACGAGGACCACCCGCTCGGCTACGGCGGCGCGCGCTACGTCTGGGCGCTGCTCGCCTCCGTCGCCACCTTCGTCGGCGGCGGCGTCTTCGCCCTCTACGACGGGATCCACACCCTCACGCACGGCGAGGAGCCCGGCGACCCGCTCGTCTCGTACGTCGTCCTCGGGATCGCCTTCCTCCTGGAGGGCTACTCGCTGCGCACCGGCCTGAAGCAGGCGCGCGGCGCGGCCGAACGGTTCGACGTGCACGTCAAGCACTATCTGCGGCACACGCCCGACACCGCGGTGAAGGCGGTCGTGATGGAGGACTCCGCCGCGCTCGCGGGCCTCGTGCTCGCCGCGGGCGGCCTGCTCGGCGGCCAGCTCACCGGCTCCGGCGTCTGGGACGGCGTCGCCTCGCTCGCCATCGGGGTGCTGCTCGTGTACGTCGCCTGGGTCCTCGGGCACGCCAACGCGGAGCTGCTCATCGGACGGCCGCTGCCGAAGCCCATGCGGGCGAAGGTGCGCGCCGAACTCCTCGCGGACCCGCACGTGGTGGCCGTCCTGGAGCTGACCACCCTGCTCCAGGGGCCGCGGGAGGCGCTCGTCGCGGCGAAGGTGAACTTCCGGGACGTGTCCACGGCCGCGGAGATCGAGCGGGCCTGCGACCGGATGGCCCGCCGCGTCCAGGCCCGCTTCCCCGCGGTGCACCGGGTGTACCTGGACCCGACGCCCGGCCCGGATCAGGCCTGCGAGAGCCCCGCCGCCTCGAGCAGGTAGGCAGTCATCGGGTCGTAGAACCGCGGGCTCGTCACGTGGTCGTCCAGGGGGACCGTCACCTGGAGCGTGCCCTCGGCCTCCGCGATGAACAGGGCCGGGTCGTTGCAGTCCGCGTAGCCCACGGAGTCGATGCCGCGCTGGCCCGCGCGGCCCGCCCAGCCGTGGTCGGCGACGACCAGGTCGGGCAGCGGGCGCTCCTCGCGCAGCAGGCCGTCCAGGATCGCGTTCATCGGCTCCGGCGAGTGCGTGTGCCACAGCGTCGCGCCGCGCTCCAGGACCGCCACGTCCGCGAACTGGAAGAGGAACCCCTCGTCCGCCGTCAGGCCGTCCGGGATGACGACGATCTCGCAGCCCGCGGCGCGCAGCGCGGTCGCCGTCGCACGGTGCACGTCGAGCAGCCCGCCGGGGTGGCCGGTCGCGAACAGGACGCGCTCCCTGGCGTCGGCGGCCTTGCGCAGCCGGCCCGCCATCCGCTCCAGGGCGTCGACCGTCAGCTCCGGGTCGATGGTGTCCTGGCCCTGGCGGTGCTGCGGGTCGTCGATCACGCCGCAGCGCTCGGCCATCACCGCGAGCACGTCCTGCTCGTCGCTCCAGCGCTCGCCGAGCTCCAGGCCGAGCCAGTAGTGGCGGTCGCCGTTCGCGAGCTTGCGGTAGTGGGAGAGGTTGTTCTCACGGGGCGTGGCCACGTTGCCCGCTATGCGGGTGCGGACGAGGTGGTCTACGAGCGCTGCGCGGGTCGGTGTCGGCATGGGTCCATTGTGCCGTCGGCCCCGCGGGCGGGGCGGGGCACGGCCCGTGTCGGTCGCCGGTCAGGTGCTGTGCTTCAAGGCGAACCACAGTTCCATGCGTACGTCCGGGTCGTCGAGGTCGGCGTCGAGGAGGGCGGCGCAGCGGGCGACGCGCTGGCGGACAGTGTTGCGGTGCACGGACAGGGCGGCCGCCGTGCGGTCCCAGCTGCCGTGCAGGGAGAGCCAGGTGCGCAGCGTCTCGGTGAGGGCCGGGCTCTCGCCGAGCGGGGCGAGCAGCACGCGCGCGTGGGCGTCGGCCTCGGCGGGCGCGACGAGCGCGGCGATCCCCGTCTGGCGGTGCCGCACCAGCGGGACGCGGGTGGCCGCGGCCCTGCGCAGGGCCCGCGCGGCCTGCGCGTCGGCGGCGGCGAGGGCCTCGGCGGCGGCGGGGGCGGAGACGCCGAGGGTCCAGCCGTCCTGCGCGGTGATCTCGCGGTCGGCGGGCAGCAGCAGCGTGGTGACCTCGGGCGCGGCGTCCACCAGGGTGCTGCCGAGGGCCGTGGCGAGGGCCGCCGGGGTGGGCGGGGGCGTGCCGGAGCCGCGCTGCACGCGCGCGTGGACCACGGTCCAGCGGTCGGCGCCGAGCAGGGGCGCCACCTCGTGCGGGTCCGCGCCGAGCAGGAGCCGGACGAGGGCCGCGGAGCGCGCGGACTCGGGGGCGCCCTGGTGGTCCGCGGTGAGCAGGGCGAGCAGGACGGCGGCGACCTGGGCGACGGTGTGGTCGCCCGGCTCGCGGCGGCGCGTCGCGACGCCGAGGGCCAGGCCCTGCGGCCCGGCGAGCGCGTACGCGGCCAGGTGCGTGGCGTCGACGGTGTCCGTGCCGGACGCGGGGGCCGGGCGGGGCTCGACCGGGTGCAGCACGACCCCGGCGAGCCGGGCCAGGGCGGCGAGCGCCGCCTCGCCGGGCGGGGCGCCCGCGCTCTGGGCGGGCGTGCCGTCGGCGGTGTGCAGGGCCGCGTACCCGTCGAGGCGCGCCGCCAGCTGCCGCAGCAGCGCGGGCACCGGGTCGGGCCTCGCGGCGGCCGCGGCGAGGCCCTGCTGGGCCTGGGCGACGCGGCGCAGTTCGGTGTGCCTGGCCTCCGCCATCAGCTGCCACACGGCCCGCGCGACCCCGCTGAACGTCGTCTGCGGCGGCACTTCGAGCAGCGGCAGGCCGTGCCGGTCGCAGGCCTCCACCAGGGCGCGCGGCACGGTGTCGTGCACGGGTGCGACGCCGAAGCCGAGGGCCGCGCCGCCCGCCGCCACGATGCGGGAGACGTAGGCGTCCAGGTGTGGACCCGTGCCCGCCGCGGCAGTCACGTGCACCCCGGCCGTCAGGAGCAGCTCGCCGCCCAGGAGGTAGGGGTAGGGGTCGGTCATCTCCGAGGTGTGCACCCAGTGGATGTCGGCGGCCGCCGCGTCCGGGCCCGCGATCTGGCGCAGGCCCAGCTTCTCGTGGGCGAGGAGGGCGGTGAGGGGGACCGCGGGGGTGGGCGGCGGCACGGCACCGGTTTCGCTCGGCATGGTGTGGACGATCCCTCCATCCCCAGCTCGGAAAGTGGAGGAAACATACACTTCAGCGTCGCTTTCGAGCCACTTATGGTCAACCCACGCACCACGCCAGCCGTCAATTGAGGAACCCCCACGGCGAGCAACCAGGTCCGCGAGAGCGGCGGCGGTTTAGCCGCAAAGGAGGGAGGGCCAGCGCATGGCCGTCGACTACACAGTGATCGTCGTCTATCTCGCCGGGATGCTCGCCATGGGCTGGTGGGGCATGCGCCGCGCCAAGTCGAAGTCCGAGTTCCTGGTGGCGGGCCGCCGCCTCGGGCCGTGGATGTACTCCGGCACGATGGCCGCGATCGTCCTCGGCGGCGCCTCCACCATCGGCGGCGTCGGCCTCGGCTACACGCACGGCCTGTCCGGCGCCTGGATGGTCTTCACCATCGGCCTGGGCCTGCTCGCGCTCTCGGTCTTCTTCTCCGCCCGCATCGCCCGGCTGAAGGTCTACACCGTCTCCGAGATGCTGGACCTGCGCTACGGCGGCCGCGCGGGCGTCCTGTCCGGCGTCGTCATGTGGGGCTACACGCTGATGCTCGCGGTGACCTCCACCATCGCGTACGCCACGATCTTCGACGTCCTGTTCGACGTGAACCGCACGCTCGCCATCGTCATCGGCGGCTCCATCGTCGTCGCGTACTCGACGCTCGGCGGCATGTGGTCGATCACGCTCACGGACATGGTGCAGTTCGTGGTCAAGACGATCGGCGTGCTGCTCCTGCTGCTGCCCATCGCGGTGGTCAAGGCGGGCGGCTTCGGCGAGATGAGGGCCCGGCTGCCCGACGCGTACTTCGAGCCGTTCGGCGTCGGCGGCGAGACGATCTTCACCTACGTGCTGATCTACACCTTCGGCATGCTCATCGGGCAGGACATCTGGCAGCGGGTGTTCACCGCGCGCAGCGACAGGGTCGCCCGCTGGGGCGGCACGGTCGCCGGTACGTACTGCCTCGTCTACGCCCTCGCGGGCGCCGTCATCGGCACCGCCGCGAAGGTCATGTACCCGAACCTGCCCAGCCCCGACGCCGCCTTCGCCACCATCGTCAAGGACGAACTGCCCATGGGTGTGCGGGGGTTGGTGCTCGCCGCCGCGCTCGCCGCCGTGATGTCCACCTCGTCCGGCGCGCTCATCGCCTGCGCGACGGTGGCCAACAACGACATCTGGTCGCGGCTGCGGGGCGCCGCCGGGCGCGACGGGGCCCCGCACGACGAGGTGAAGGGCAACCGCGCCTTCATCCTCGTCATGGGCGTCGCCGTCATCGGCGTCGCCATCGCCCTCAACGACGTCGTCCAGGCGCTGACCGTCGCGTACAACCTGCTGGTCGGCGGGCTCCTCGTGCCGATCCTCGGCGGGCTGCTGTGGCGGCGGGGGACCGGCGCCGGGGCCCTGGCCGCCGTCGTCGCGGGCGGGCTCTCCGTGATCGGCCTCATGTGGCACTACGGGATCCTCGCCAACGAGCCCATCTACTACGGGCTGCTGGCGTCGCTTGTGGTGTACGTCGTGGTCTCGCTGGCCACGAGGCCGACGGACGCGGTGACGCTCGCGGCTTGGCGTGAACGGGTCGCCGGCCGCGAGGCCGAGGCGGAGGTGCCTGTGACGGCCTGATTTTCTCCCCCCACCCGCTCCTTCCCGATTCCTGGGGGCTCCGCCCCCAGACCCCCGCTCCAGTTCCAGCCCGTCCGGCGTTTGAGGACGAGGCGCGGAGCGCCGTAAAGCGGGGGCACGGGGGCGGAGCCCCCGGAGTGGGAAGGGGCGGGTCTGGGGCGCCCCGCGAGGGTTCACACTGTTTACGTACGTTTGCTTCATCAGGAGACACCGACCATGACCACCCCCGAGAACACCACCCCCCGCGGCCCCGTGGACTCCTCGCGGATCCCGCGCTACGCGGGCCCCGCGACCTACGCCCGCCTCCCCCGCCTCGACGAGGTCGGCACCGCGGACGTGGCGGTCGTCGGTGTTCCCTTCGACTCGGGCGTGTCGTACCGCCCGGGCGCCCGCTTCGGCGGCAACGCGATCCGTGAGGCGTCCCGGCTGCTCCGCCCGTACAACCCGGCCCAGGACGCGTCGCCGTTCGCGCTCGCCCAGGTCGCCGACGCCGGCGACATCGCGGCGAACCCGTTCAACATCAACGAGGCCGTGGAGACCGTCGAGGCCGCCGCCGACGACCTGCTCGGCACCGGCGCCCGCCTGATGACGCTCGGCGGCGACCACACCATCGCGCTGCCCCTGCTGCGCTCGGTGGCGAAGAAGCACGGCCCGGTGGCGCTCCTCCACTTCGACGCGCACCTCGACACCTGGGACACGTACTTCGGCGCCGAGTACACGCACGGCACCCCGTTCCGCCGGGCCGTGGAGGAGGGCATCCTCGACACCGAGGCGCTCAGCCACGTCGGCACCCGCGGCCCGCTGTACGGCAAGAAGGACCTCACCGACGACGAGAAGATGGGCTTCGGCATCGTCACCTCGGCGGACGTCTACCGCCGCGGCGCCGACGAGGTCGCCGACCAGCTGCGCCAGCGCATCGGCGACCGGCCGCTGTACATCTCCATCGACATCGACTGCCTCGACCCGGCCCACGCCCCGGGCACGGGCACCCCGGAGGCGGGCGGCATGACCTCCCGCGAGCTCCTGGAGATCCTGCGCGGCCTGGCCTCCTGCAACCTGGTCTCCGCCGACGTCGTCGAGGTCGCCCCGGCCTACGACCACGCCGAGATCACCGCCGTGGCCGCGTCGCACACCGCGTACGAACTGACGACGATCATGTCCCGCCAGATCGCGGAGGCCCGCGCCAAGTGACCCACGACCACGACCTGGAACTGAGGCCCACCGCCGCCCAGACCGAGGCCGCCCTGAACCCGCCCGCCGGGCGCAACGGCGGCGACCTCGTCGTCGAGACCCTGCGCGGCCTCGGCGCGGCCACCGTGTTCGGCCTGCCGGGGCAGCACGCCCTCGGCATGTTCGACGCGCTGCGCCGCTCCGACCTGGCCTACGTCGGCCTGCGCGTGGAGAACAACGCCGGTTTCGCGGCGGACGCGTACGGCCGGGTGACCGGCGAGGTCGCGCCGCTGCTCCTGTCGACCGGGCCCGGCGCGCTCACCTCGCTCGCCGCGCTGCAGGAGGCCGCCGCCGCGAGCGCCCCCGTGCTCGCCATCGGCAGCCAGGTCCCCGTCGCCGGGCTCGGCGGCGGGCGCCACGGCTATCTGCACGAACTGCGCGACCAGCAGGCCTCGTTCCGGGACGTGGTCAAGTCCGTCCACACCGTCCGCACGCAGTCCCAGATCCCGTCCGCGATCGCGGCGGCCTGGGAGTCGGCCCTCACCGCGCCGCACGGCCCGGTGTGGGTGGAGATCCCGCAGGACGTGCTGCTCGCGGAGACGACGCTGCCGCAGGTCACCGCCGTCGACGCGACGCCGCGCGACCTGGTGCCGCGCCCGGAGCTGACCGCCGTGGCCGCCGATCTGCTGACGAAGGCCGAGCGCCCGGTGATCATCGCGGGCGGCGGGGTCGTCCGCGCCGACGCCTCCGGCAAGCTCCGCGCGCTCGCCGAGAAGCTGGACGCGCCGGTCGTCACCACCTTCGGCGGCAAGGGCGCCTTCCCCTGGGAGCACCCGCTGTCCCTCCGGTCCTGGCTGGAGGACCGGCACACCACGGACCTCCTGGAGGACGCGGACGTCCTCCTCGTCGTCGGCTCGGGCCTGGGCGAACTCTCCTCGAACTACCACACGTTCCGGCCCCGCGGCCGGGTGATCCAGATCGAGGCCGACCCCGGCAAGCTGGAGTCCAACCACCCGGCGCTCGGCATCCACGCCGACGCCCGGCTCGCCCTGACCGCGCTCCTGGAGACGGTGGGGGAGCGGCACGACCCGGCGGCGCCCGAGCGGGTCGCGGCCCTCCTGGCGAAGGTCCGCGAGCGGATCGCCGCCCAGGGCCTGACCCTGGAGCAGGACGTCCTGGGGGCGGTCCGGTCGGCCCTCCCCGACACCTCCCCGTCCTTCTGGGACATGACGATCCTCGCCTACTGGGCGTGGTCCGCCTTCGACGCGCGGCGTCCCAACACCATGCACTCGGCGCAGGGCGCGGGCGGCCTCGGCTACGGCTTCCCGGCCGCCATCGGGGCGGCCGCCGCCGACCCCACCCGGCCCGTCCTCGCGGTCTCCGGCGACGGCGGCGCGATGTACTCGATCGCCGAGCTGGCCACCGCGAGGCAGTACGGCCTGAACGTGACCTGGCTGATCGTCGACGACGGCGGCTACGGCATCCTGCGCGAGTACATGGCCGACGCCTTCGGCGAGGCGACCGCCACGGAGCTGGCGCGGCCCGACTTCGTCGCGCTCGCCGAGTCCTTCGGGGTGCCGGGCGTACGGACGTCCCCCGAGACGCTCCGGGACGACCTGGCGAAGGCACTGGCCGAGCCAGGGCCGAGCGTGGTCGTGCTCCCCGCGCTGCTGCGGATGTTCGCGCCGACGCACCTCGGCTGAGGCCGGTCGGGCACGGCGGCGGTTGGTTTCGTCACAGTACTGTTCGACGTACAACCATTCACCCGTGTAAGTGAGTCATGGGATGCGCGTGCGCCGGGGGCGCGCGCGTGTACCGACTACGGGGGGAACCTCCATGACTCACCACATATCCCGGCGTGCCCGCCTGCTGAGCGCGGGTGCGGCCGCCGCCGTCCTCGTGCCGATCGCGGGGACGGCCGTCGCCACCCCCGCCGCCGCCGCGACGGCCCAGGTCAAGTGCACTTCCTCGCAGCCGGAGCTGGCGAAGAAGCTCACCAAGGACATCAACGCCGCGCTGAAGAACCGCAAGGGCACCATCGCCGTCGGCCTGTACGACAAGGCCACGAAGACGACGTGCACCCTGCGCGGCACGACTTCGTTCGACTCGGCGAGCGTCGTCAAGGTGACCGTGCTCGCCACGCTGCTGTGGGACGCGAAGAAGAGCGGCCGGTATCTGACGGACCGCGAGTCGAACCTGGCCAAGGCCATGATCACCAGGTCGGACAACAACGCCACCACCGCGCTGTGGCGCCAGCTCGGCGCGGGCAAGGTCAAGAAGTTCCTCGCCGCCGCGAAGATGACCAAGACCGTGCCCGGATCGGGCGGCTACTGGGGTCTGACCCGGATCAACGTCCAGGACGAGCAGAAGCTGCTCGCCCTGGTCACCGCGCCGAACTCGGTGCTCAGCGACAACGCCCGCGCGTACGTCCTGAAGCTGATGAACCAGGTCGTCCGCGACCAGCGCTGGGGCACCCCGGCGGGCGCCCCCACCGGCGTCAAGACCCATGTGAAGAACGGCTGGCTGCCCCGGGCCACGCACGGCTGGCGCGTGCACAGCATCGGCGCCTTCAAGGGCCGCGGCCACGACTACACGATCTCCGTGCTCACCCACGGCAACGGCTCCATGAACTACGGCGTCGACACCATCCAGCGTGTCTCCAAGGCCATCCACAAGGACCTGACGCCCCTCACCCAGGCCCCGCAGCGCTACGCCCCGACGGACACCCCGAAGGAGGCGTCGGTCCCCGTCCCGCGGTAGGCGCTCCGCTGGCAGCCCGGTATGCGTCTGCGGGCGCGTCGTGGCTGGTCGCGCCCGCGCGGCGGAGCCGCTATGAAGACAGCCCCGCGCCCCTTCGGGGCGCGGGGCTTTTTATTGCGGCGGGATGAAATCCGTCCTCCGCCGTGTTGGGCCTCTCGGCAGGTCAGGACGGCGGGAGGAATGCGGTGACGGAGCGGCCGGAGCGGCAGGGCTGGGCGAGACGGCTGTGGGGGTACGCCTGGCGCTACCCCAAGGACGTGGTGCTCGCGCTCGGCTCGTCCCTCGGGGGCATGGCCGTCATGGCCGTCGTCCCGCTGCTCACCAAGGTCGTCATCGACGACGTGATCGGCGACCACAGCCGGTCCATGGGCCCCTGGGCGGGCGCCCTGCTCGGCGCCGCCGTCCTCGTCTACGTCATGACGTACATCCGCCGCTACTACGGCGGCCGCCTCGCCCTCGACGTGCAGCACGACCTGCGCACGGAGATGTACGACACCATCACCGCGCTCGACGGCCGGCGGCAGGGCGAGCTGTCCACCGGGCAGGTCGTGGGGCGCGCCACCAGCGACCTCCAGCTGATCCAGGGCCTGCTGTTCATGCTGCCCATGACCATCGGGAACGTCCTGCTGTTCGTGATGTCCTTGGCGATCATGGCCTGGCTCTCGCTGCCGCTCACCCTCGTCGCGCTCGCCGTCGCGCCCGCCCTGTGGTGGATCGCCCGCCGCAGCCGCACCCGGCTGCACCCGGCGACCTGGTACGCGCAGGCGCAGGCCGCCGCCGTCGCGGGCGTCGTGGACGGGGCCGTCAGCGGCGTGCGCGTGGTGAAGGGCTTCGGGCAGGAGGAGCAGGAGACCGGGAAGCTGCGCGAGGTCGGCCGCAGGCTGTTCGCGGGCCGCCTGCGCACCATCCGGCTCAACTCCCGCTACACGCCCGCCCTCCAGGCCGTGCCCACCCTCGGGCAGGTCGCGATGCTGGCGCTCGGCGGCTGGCTCGCGGTCGAGGGGGAGATCACGCTCGGCACCTTCGTGGCGTTCTCCACCTACCTCGCGCAGCTCGTCGGCCCGGTGCGGATGCTCGCCATGGTCCTGACCGTCGGCCAGCAGGCCCGCGCGGGCGCCGAGCGCGTCCTGGAGCTCATCGACACCCGGCCCGCCATCGCGGACGGCACCAAGGAGCTGCCCGCCGACGCCCCGGCGACCGTCGAGTTCGACGACGTGGCGTTCTCCTACGACCCCGACGACGACCGGCACGCCGTCCTCGACGGGCTCAGCTTCGAGATCCGCTCCGGCGAGACCCTCGCCGTCGTCGGCTCGTCCGGCAGCGGCAAGTCCACCGTCTCGCTGCTGCTTCCGCGCTTCTACGACGTGACGCGCGGCGCCGTCCTCATCGGCGGCCACGACGTGCGCGAGCTGACGCAGGAGTCCCTGCGCGCCGCGATCGGCCTCGTGCCCGAGGACTCCTTCCTCTTCTCCGACACCGTGCGCGCCAACATCGCGTACGGCCACCCGGAGGCCACGGACGAGGAGATCGAGCGGGCCGCCCGCGCCGCCCAGGCGGACCGCTTCATCAGCGAGCTGCCCGACGGCTACGCCACCAAGGTCGGCGAGCACGGGCTCACCCTCTCCGGCGGCCAGCGCCAGCGCGTCGCGCTCGCCCGCGCCATCCTCACCGACCCGCGCCTGCTGGTGCTCGACGACGCCACCTCCGCGGTGGACGCCCGGGTGGAGCACGAGATCCACGAGGCGCTCAAGCAGGTCATGGAGGGCCGGACCACCCTGCTCATCGCGCACCGGCGCTCCACCCTCGGCCTCGCCGACCGCATCGCCGTCCTCGACGGCGGCCGGCTCGCCGCCATCGGCACGCACGCCGAGCTCGAACGCACCTCGCCGCTGTACCGGCGCCTGCTCACCGACCCGGACGAGCTGGGCGGCGTCTCGCCCGGCCACGCCGCGCCCCGCACGGCACCGGCCGTCGAGGACACCTCCGTACGCGACGAGCTGGACGCCGAGTTCGACGCCGAGCGCGGCATCACCCCGCGCTTGTGGACGGGTGACCGCGAGCCCAAGGACACCGCTCTCGCCGGGGCCCCGGCCACGCCCGAGCTGCTCGCGCAGGTCGAAGCGCTGCCGCCCGCCGTCGACACGCCGGACATCGACGAGGCGCGGGCCGTCGCCCCCGAGGAGGCCTACGGCCTGCGCAGACTGCTGCGCGGCTTCGGTCTGCCGCTGCTCCTGAGCCTGCTGCTCGTCGCCGTGGACGCGGGGATGGGGCTGCTCCTTCCCGTCCTCATCCGGCACGGCATCGACGAGGGCGTCTCGCAGGCCGCGCTCGGCGCGGTGTGGGCCGCGTCGGGCCTCGCGCTCGCCGCCGTCGCCGTGCAGTGGCTGGCGCAGACCGGCGAGACCCGGATGACGGGACGCACCGGCGAACGCGTCCTGTACTCGCTGCGGCTGAAGATCTTCGCCCAGCTCCAGCGCCTCGGGCTCGACTACTACGAGCGGGAGCTGACCGGGCGCATCATGACCCGGATGACGACGGACGTGGACGCCCTGTCCACGTTCCTCCAGACGGGCCTGGTCACCGCGTTCGTCTCCGTCGTCACCTTCTTCGGCATCATGGCCGCCCTGCTCGTGATCGACCTCCAGCTCGCGCTCGTCGTCTTCGCGACGCTCCCGCTGCTCGTCGTCGGCACGTTCTTCTTCCGCAGGTCGAGCGTGAAGGCGTACGAACTGGCCCGTGAGCGCGTGTCCGTGGTCAACGCCGACCTCCAGGAGACCGTGGCCGGGCTGCGGATCGTGCAGGCCTTCCGGCGCGAGCGGACGGGCGGCGCGCGGTTCGCGGCCCGCAGCGACGACTACCGCCGGGCGCGGGTGCGCGGCCAGTGGCTGATCTCGGTGTACTTCCCGTTCGTGCAGCTGCTGTCCTCGGTCGCGGTCGTCGCCGTCCTGATCGTGGGCGCGCACCGCGTGGACGCGGGCACCCTGACGACCGGCGCCCTCGTCGCCTATCTGCTCTACATCGACCTGTTCTTCGCCCCCGTGCAGCAGCTGTCCCAGGTCTTCGACGGCTACCAGCAGGCGACCGTGTCGCTCGGCCGCATCCAGGAGCTGCTGCGCGAGCCGACCTCGACGAAGGCCCCGGACGAGCCGCTCGACGTGCTGTCCCTGCGCGGCGAGATCGCCTTCGAGGACGTGGAGTTCGCGTACGCGGGCGCCACCGGGGACACCCCCGCCGGGGCGGCGGCCGAGACCGCGCTCAGCGGCATCGACCTGCGCATCCCCGCGGGCCAGACCGTCGCCTTCGTCGGCGAGACCGGCGCGGGCAAGTCCACCCTGGTCAAGCTCGTCGCCCGGTTCTACGACCCGACGGGCGGCCGCGTCACCGTCGACGGCACCGATCTGCGGGCCCTGGACCTCACCTCGTACCGGCACCGGCTCGGCGTCGTGCCGCAGGAGGCGTACCTGTTCGCGGGCACCGTGCGCGACGCCATCGCCTACGGCCGCCCCGACGCCACCGACGCGTCGGTCGAGGCGGCGGCCCGCGCGGTCGGCGCGCACGACATGATCGCCACGCTCGACGGCGGCTATCTGCACGAGGTGGCCGAGCGCGGCCGCAATCTGTCGGCGGGCCAGCGCCAGCTGATCGCCCTGGCCCGCGCGGAGCTCGTCGACCCCGACATCCTGCTCCTGGACGAGGCCACCGCGGCGCTCGACCTCGCCACCGAGGCCCAGGTCAACCAGGCCACCGACCGCATCGCGGGCAAGCGCACCACGCTGGTGGTGGCCCACCGCCTCACCACGGCGGCCCGCGCGGACCGGGTGGTCGTGATGGACCACGGCCGGGTCGCGGAGGACGGCACCCACGAGGAGCTCCTGGCCCGCGACGGCCGGTACGCGGAGCTGTGGCGCACGTTCGTGGGGGAGCCGGTCGAGGCCTGAGCCCGCGCGTACGGGGGCCCGAGGGGGCGGCCGGGCCCGGCCCGGCCGCCCCCTCGGGCCGTCACGCGGCCGTCCGGTCGAGCGCGATGACCTCGACCTCGATCAGCCAGTCGGGCTGTGCGAGCGAGACCACCTCGACGAGGGTGTCCGCGGGGTAGGGCTCGGCCAGGAACTCCTCGCGCAGGGTGATGGTGTGCGGCAGGTTCTCCGCCATGCCGCGCACGAAGATCCCCACCTTCACCACGTCGGCGAAGGTGAGCCCCGCGGCCTCCAGGACCCGCGCCACGTTGCGGAACGCCTGCCTGCCCTGGGCGAGGAAGCCGCCCTCCACGGTCGTCCCGCTCTCGTCGAAGCCCGCCTGGCCCGACACGTACACGAACCCACCCGCCTTCACGGCCTGCGAGATCCGGTACGACGCGTACCAGTCCGGCGTGGTCGCGACCTTCTCGATGCGGGCCCCGGCGGTGGTGCTCCGGTCGTTCGACATGGCTCTCCCCAATGATCGACGGGTCCGGTGGCGGGCCCGATGTCGGCGTTACGAAACGTTCCGTAACGTGTGAGAAAGCTAGGGCGGCTCCCGGCCTCTTGTCAAAACGAAACGTAACGTCACGCCTGGGGTAGGGTGGCGGCATGCCCCCTGAGCCCAACAGTGAACGACGCAGCGAACGCGCCCGCCGAGCGGTCCTGGATGCGGTGTACGAGCTGGCGACGAGCAAGGGCTACGCGAAGCTGACCATCGAGGCCATCGCCGCCCGGGCCGGCGTCGGCAAGCCCACGATCTACCGCTGGTGGTCCTGCAAGGGGGCGGTGGCGCTCGACGCCCTGGACGAACGGATCGGCGCGGCCACGGACTTCCCCGACACCGGGGACATCGCGGCCGACCTCACCGCCCAGATCGCCTCGGTGACCGCCATGCTCACCGGCGACCTGGGCCGGGTCTACCGCGGCATCATCGGCGAGGCCCAGAGCGACCCCGAGCTGATGGCGACCGTCCGCGAGATCATCGTCGACCCGCGCGTGCGCCAGTGCCAGGAGCGCCTGGAGCGGGCCGTCGCGGCCGGACAGCTCCGCGCCGACCTGCCCACCGCGGCCATGGTCGACCTCTTCTACGCCCCTGTGTACTACCGCTTCCTCATGGGGGGCGACGACGCGGAGGTCGCGCGGAGCGCGGACCTCGTGCGGGACGTCCTGGCCGGGCTCCGGCCCGCGGCGGGGGCACGGTCGTAGCCGGGGCGGGGCCCGTCGGGGCCCAAGTGGAGCCTCAGTACGCCGACTTGATGTCGGTGATCTTACGGGTCGCCAGGTCGGACTGGACCGACAGATAGGTGTAGGTGCGCTCCGCGCCGGTGCCCCAGGTCAGGCGCACCGTCGAGGTGGTCTTGCCCATGCCGCTGTCGCCCGCCGTCACGCGCCAGGCGCTCGGCACGTTCTGCGCGCGCAGCACGCCGTCGGCGTCGTGGCGCCGCTCCCAGTCGAGCAGTCGCCCGCGCAGGTCGGCGGTCAGATAGAAGGTGCGGAGCGCGGCGGCGGCCTTGTTCGAGCCGGGGTCGCTCGCCACGTCGACGTAGGCGCCGTAGAAGTGGGCGACCCGTTCGTAGGCGGGCCCCGAACTGCCGCTGCGGGCGGGCGCCTGGCCCGGCTCGGCGGCGGGCGCGGCGGGCGGTGCGCCGGTCTCGGGCGTGGCGGAGGCCGCGGACGGCACGGCGGCCACGGCGGCGAGGAGGGCGGCGGCCACGATCAGATGGGGACCGCGGGGGCCGGAGCCGCGGCGTAACGGACGTATCGGAGTCATTGGGTGCCTGCCTTTCGCGTTCTGTCCCGTTCGACCACGGGTGGCTGGGGGAAGTTGTGTCAAACCTGGAAAATGGCAGGGACCATTCCGCAACCGTCGGATGCTTGTCCGGCGTCCGTACGTCCGTACGCTGATGCCGGGGTGGCGGGAGGGCTCATCGTGAAGAGTGGTCGGATACGGCGCCGCGTGGCGGGAGGCGCCGCCGCGGTCGCCGCTGCCCTCCTGTTCGCGCTCGCGGGCCCCGGTGCGGGTGCGGCCCAGGCCGCCCCGATCTGCCCCGGCCAGAAGATCCGCACCCTCGCCTTCAGCACCGGCAAGGTCGTCCTCTACAAGAAGCGCGGCTTCGTCTGCGCCGTGACGTACGCCAAGAGCACCCGCAACCGCAAGCCCATGTCCATCAGCGTGCAGGCGCGCGGCAGCCGCCCCGTGCGCGACGCGGGCCGCTTCGTGCGCCTCGCGGGCCCGGTGAAGGTGCACGCGGGCCACCGCTGCGTGTGGATCAAGGGCGATGTGAGCGGCCGCGGGGTCAGCTCGGGCTGGATCCTCTGCTGAGGACGCGGTACGGACCAGGGGCGGCGCGCGTCCGCTGGACGGACACGGCTGTCCCCTAAGTGAATTTCCCTCTGCCGCGATGGCGGTGAATGGCCCCTTTGTCCTCAATGCGGCCTGGTGTGCGGCCAGTTGCTCCGTTAGGTTCCGGGGAATCGCCGCGCCGACAGGGGAGGACGCATGCGCAAGACGCTCAGATGGGTGTTGTCACTCGTGGTGCTGATAGGCACCGTGGGCTTCACCGGAGCCACGGCCGCCACCGCAGCCGAGACGGGGGCGCCCGCCGCCAAGACCGACATCAAGGACCGGCTCCTCGCCATCAAGGGCATGAGCCTCATCGAGGAGAAGCCGTACGACGGCTACCGCTTCTTCGTCCTGAACTACCGGCAGCCGGTCGACCACCGGCACCCCTCCAAGGGCACCTTCCAGCAGCGCATCACCGTGCTGCACAAGGACACCGCCCGGCCCACCGTCTTCCACACCTCGGGCTACGGCCTGAACGTGAACCCGGGCCGCTCCGAGCCGACCCGCATCATCGACGGCAACCAGGTCTCCATGGAGTACCGCTTCTTCACGCCGTCGCGCCCGGCCCCGGCCGACTGGAAGAAGCTCGACATCTGGCAGGCCGCCAGCGACCAGCACCGCATCTTCAAGGCCCTCAAGCCGGTCTACACCAAGAAGTGGCTGTCCACCGGAGCCTCCAAGGGCGGCATGACCGCCACCTACTTCGAGCGCTTCTACCCGCGTGACATGGACGGCGTCGTCGCCTACGTCGCGCCCAACGACGTGAACAACAAGGAAGACTCCGCCTACGACCGCTTCCTCGCGACCGTCGGTACCAAGGAGTGCCGCACGAAGATCGAGGCCGCGCAGCGCGAGGCGCTGGTGCGCCGCGAGCCGCTGGAGAAGCTGTACGCCGCCCACGCGGCCGCCAACGGCTACACCTTCAAGACCATCGGCAACCTCGACAAGGCCTTCGAGGCCGTCGTGCTCGACGTGAACTGGGGCTTCTGGCAGTACCAGCAGTCGGCGACGGCCTGCGCGCAGGTGCCGACCGCGGCGACGGTCAGCGACCAGGCCCTGTTCGACTGGATCGAGCAGGTCGGCGGCTGGTCCTCCTACGCCGACCAGGGCCTTGAGTACTACACGCCGTACTACTACCAGGCCGGTACGCAGCTCGGTTCGCCCGACATCAAGCAGCCCTGGCTCGCCGACCTGAGCCGCTACGGCTACCAGCCGCCGCGCAACTTCGTGCCGCGCGAGATCCCGATGCGCTTCCAGAAGGGCGCCATGAAGGACGTCGACCGCTGGGTGCGCCACAACTCCCGCCGGATGATGTTCGTGTACGGCGAGAACGACCCGTGGGGCGCGGAGCCGTTCCGCCCCGCGCGCGGGGCGAAGCACGACTCGCACGTCTTCACGGCGCCGGGCGCCAACCACGGGGCGAACGTCGCCGGGCTCACGGCCGCGGACAAGACCGCGGCCACGGAGCGCATCCTCGCCTGGGCGGGCGTACCCACGGCGAAGCCGGCCCCGTACGACGCGAAGCTCGACCGCGAACGCAAGCAGCAGATGACGCTGCGGCCGTAATCGGCGCTCCGCGCCTCGTCCTCAAACGCCGGACGGGCTGAATCCTGCCGCTTGCGGCGGAGTTCCAGCCCTCCGGCGTTTGAGCGGCGGGCTATACCCGGACCGCGCAGCCCACCGGGCGGGGGCCGCCCAGGGATACGTACAGGGCGGTGCCGGGGGCGCAGGACGAGCGGGTGGGGACGGCCGCGACGACGCGGTACTCCGGGGTGCGGGGGCCCGAGCCGTCGCACGCGGTCTCGCGGACCTCGCCACGCCCGGCCCCGTACACGCAGTCGCCCACGACGGTCCGCGGCCCGCCCCCGCCCCCGGGATCCCCGGGGTGCGGCGGCTCCAGGTTCCGCATGCAGGCGTACCCGCGCGACACCTCCCCGTCGCCGTCCTCGTCGACGGAGGGCCGGCTCTCGCTGATGTGCAGGACGTAGTCGGTGCGGGCGGGGCAGGCGGGCCCGTCGCCGACGCGCCCGTCGTAGCGGGCGATGACGCGCGCGGCGGCCCGCTCGCTGTCGCAGGGCACCTCCGTGACGCGCTCGCGCCCCCGCGACCCGCAGTCGTCGGCGCCGAGGAAGACCGCCCCGTGCCCACCGGCCGTACCGGTCAGCGTGGGCCGCTGCGATGCGGCGTCGGAGTCCCCGGACCACTGGCATCCCGCGAGGGCGAGGGCGACGAGCAGCACGCCGCCGCACGCCGCTCCCGCCCCGGTCCTCCGCATGGCAGCCCCCCGCCCCCTGGCCATGTGTACCCAGCGTGACCCCGGCACGCGCGGGCACGCCAGGCGCTCGGGGGGCTTTGCGCTCGTTGGCGACGGGCCGGGTCGCGCGCTGCGTACGGCCGGTACGCCCGTCAGTCGGACTCGGCGTACGGCTCGTACGAAAGGCCGTGGCCGATGGGGTACAGCACCTGCCCGGGGGCGTCCGGTCGCGGCACGGGCACCGGCAGGCGGCCCGCGGGCCGGGCGCGGCCCGCGACGACGCGGGCGGCGGCGCGCAGTTCGACGTCGGTCCAGGAGTAGGTGGCGAGCGCCGCGGCCGTGCCCGGCAGGTCCTGCGGGGTGCGGACCGCGAGGGTGACGACGGGCACGCCGGTGGCGGCGAGCGCGGCGACGAGACCGGCCTGGGCGTCGCCCTGAGTGACGTCGTACGCCGTGACGAGCACCGCGGCGCGGCCCGCGGCGGCCGCCACCGCCTCGTCGACGGCCTCCTTGGACGGGCTGATCCCCGTGCTCAACGCGGTGGCGGAGAAGCCGAGTCCGGTGAGCGCGGCGGCGAGGACGGCGGTGGGCGGCCCGGTCGTGCCGGAGGGCGACACCGGGTCGGCGCCGAGGACCAGCAGGTCGCGATGGGTGTCGGGGGACAGTGGGAGCAGGCCGCCGTCGTTGCGGAGCAGCGTGGTCGTACGGTCGGCGATGCGGTCGGCGGTGGCTCGGTGGGCACCGGTGCCGACGGTCTCGTCGAGGGCGTCGAGGGAGACGAACGGATCGTCGAAGAGGCCGAGCTTCGCCTTGAGTTCGAGGACGCGAAGGACGGAGGCGTCGATGCGCTCCTCGCTCAGCTCGCCCTCGCGCACGGCCCGCACGACCGCGTTCCAGGCGAGCTCCGGCTGCGGCGGGTCGAGCAGCTGGTCGACGCCCGCTTTCAGGGCGAGCACGGCCACGCGGTCGTCGCCGTACTTGGTGCGGACGCCCCGCATGGACAGCGAGTCGGTGACCACCAGGCCCTGGTGGCCGAGCTGTTCGCGCAGCACGCCGGTGACGATCGGGTACGAGAGGGTGGCCGGGTCGAGCGCCGGGTCGAGGGCGGGCACGACGAGGTGCGCGGTCATCACGGCGTCCACCCCGGCGGCGAGCGCGGCGCGGAACGGCGGCGCGTCCAGCTCCTCCCACTCCTCGCGGCTGTGGTGGATGTGCGGCAAGGCGGTGTGGCTGTCGGTCTCGGTGTCGCCGTGGCCGGGGAAGTGCTTGGCGGCCGTGGCGATCCCGGCGCTCCGGTACCCCTCGATCTGGGCGGTCACGAAGCCGGAGACGGCGTCGGGGCCCGCGCCGAAGGACCGTACGCCGATGACGGGGTTGGCCGGGTTCACGTTCACGTCGGCGGACGGCGCGTAGTTCTGGCGGATGCCGAGCGCGTGCAGCTCGGCCCCGGCGATGCGGGCCGCCTCGCGCACGTCGTCGTGGGAGCCGCCCGCGCCGAGCGCCATCGCGCCGGGGAGCAGGGTGGCGGGCGCGCCGACGCGGGCGACGACGCCGTGCTCCTGGTCGATGGTGAGGAGCAGCGGCACGCCGGGCGAGCAGCCGAGGGCGGCGCGCTGGACGTCGTTGGACAGGGTGGCGAGCTGGCGCGGGTCGCGGGTGTTGTGGGCCCAGCCGAAGTAGATGAGCCCGCCGGGCCGGAACTTGGCGACGGCCTCGGCGGCGGTGCGGACGCCCAGCTCCCGCTCGTTGATCTCGATGTCGGCCGGGTCGGGGTCGGTGGCGTGGTGTCCGTACACGTGCAGGACGAAGAGCTGGCCGACCTTCTCCTCGAGCGTCATGCGGGCCAGGAGGGCGCGCGGGTCGTCCACGGTGACAGGGGCAGCGTCAAGAGAGTCGTGAGGCACCTGCCACGGATATCCCGTGGCGTGCGGCGGGTCAAGGCTGCGGGCGTCGGGGAACAGTGCCGCCACCGGCGCAATGGAGGGGGCGCACCGGTGGCGGCGTGCTGCCGGCCGCGGGCGGCGGAGAGGGAGGTCAGCGGTCGCAGCCAGCAGCGATGCCGACACCGCCTCGCGGAGACTCTCCGGCAGCGTGTCCGTTGGACGAGCGGGCCGCCGTCCGGGTTCCCCGAGGGGCGCGGATCGGGAGAAGTCGGGGCGGACGGTGAGGGTGGGGCACGGGAGCCGCTCAACCCGCCCGCATCGGGCCCTCGTCGGGCCAGGCCTCCTGCAACACCCGTACGGTCTCCGCGATCGCGGGCCGCCGGGCCGCGCCGCTCCGCCACACCGCGTACAGCCTGCGCATCGGCATCGGGTCGAGGCGCACCGCGGCCACGCCGGGCGGCAGCGGGCCGCGCCCGAGGCGGGGGAGCAGCGCGATGCCGAGCCCGGCGGCGACGAGCGCGATCAGGGTGGGGTTCTCCTCGGCCTGGTGGACGATGTCCATCTCGCACCCGGCGGCCCGCATCGTCCGCACCAGCCAGTCGTGGCAGATCTGCCCCGGCGGCTGCGAGACCCAGCGCTCGCCCTTCAGATCGGTGCGGCGCACCGAGTCCCGGCCGGCGAGCGGATGCCCCTCGGGCACCAGCAGGTCGCACAGGTCGTCGCCGATCACGGCCTGGTCGACACCCGGCGGCGTGGCCAGCGGGGTGATGTCCCAGTCGTGCACGACCGCGAGGTCCACGACGCCCTTGGCGACGAGGTCGACCGACAGGTGCGGTTCGACCTCGGAGAGCCGGGCGTCGAGCGCCGGGTGGCGCCGCGCGAGCTCGGCGAGGACGCCGGGCAGCAGGCCGCGCGCCGCGGAGGCGAACGCCATGACGGTGAGGCGGCCCGCGGGCACGCCGCGCCGCTCCTCCAGCTCCGTCTCCGCGCGCTCCATGATGGCCAGCAACTCCCGGGTGGCGGCGGCGAGATGCAGCGCCTCCTCGGTGAGCGCGACGCCGCGCCCCCGGCGTTCGAGCAGGGTCGTGCGGGTCTCCCGCTCCAGCTTGGCGATCTGCTGGGAGACGGCGGACGGCGTGTAGCCGAGCGCGGCGGCGGCCGCGCCCACGGTCCCGTGCACGGACACGGCGTGCAGGGCCTTGAGCCGAGCCAGATCGAGCAAGGCGTCCTCCTCGGATCGCGAACGACGCGCCAGGGCGGCGCACGCACGGGCATGGACGGGCACGTACGGGCACACCTAAGCAACGCTAAATCCAATCATGAAGAAATCCGAGCTGGTGCTACACACTTCAGCGGGTGATCCTCGAAACATGCGTCCCACCCACATCTGCCTAGCCGTGCTCGTCGCCGCCATCTGGGGCGTCAACTTCGTCGTGATCGAGATCGGCCTCGACCACTTCCCGCCGCTGCTCTTCTCGGCCCTGCGCTTCCTCGTCGCGGCGCTGCCCGCCGTGTTCCTCGTCGGCCGCCCCAAGGTCGCCTGGAAGTGGCTGATCGGGGTGGGCCTCGCCCTGGGCGTGGCGAAGTTCGGCCTGCTGTTCATCGGCATGGACGCGGGGATGCCCGCGGGCCTCTCCTCCCTCGTCCTGCAGATCCAGGCGGTCTTCACCGCGCTCATCGCCTTCGCGGTCCTCGGCGAAGTCCCGTCCCGCGTCAGGGTGGTGGGCATGGCGGTCGCCCTCGTCGGCATCGGCGTGGCGGCGGTCGACGAGGGCGCGTCCGGGCCGCTGACCGCCTTCGGCCTGACCGTCGCGGCCGCCGCCTGCTGGGGCGTGTCGAACGTCCTCACCCGCAAGGCGGCGCCCCCGGACGCCCTGAACTTCATGGTGTGGGTGAGCACCGTCCCGATCCTGCCGCTCCTCGGCCTCTCGCTGCTCTTCGAGGGCCCCTCGCGCGACCTGGACGCGCTGCGCTCGCTCGACTGGCAGGGCGCGGGGGTGATCGTCTGGGTCGCCTGGGTCGCGACGGTCTTCGGCTTCGGCACCTGGGGCTATCTGCTGCGCCGCTACCCCGCGTCGACCGTGGCCCCCTTCACGCTCCTGGTCCCGGTGTTCGGCATGTCGTCGTCGGCGCTGTTCCTCGACGAGTCGGTGAGCGGTGCCCAGTGGTGCGCGGCCGCGCTCCTGGTCGGCGGAGTGGCGCTGACCTCCTTCGCCCGCCCGCCGAAGCCCCCGGCGTACGCTGCGCCCGTGTCCTCCGCAGCCACGAAGGAACCCGCCACCCCGGTATGACGTCCGAGCGAGCCCTGCGCCCCATCGACCTGGCCCGCCTCGCGGGCGTCTCCACCCAGCTGATCCGCGACTACGCGGACGCGGGCGTCCTGCCGCCCACCGAGCGCACCCCGTCCGGCTACCGCCGCTTCCACCCGGTGCACGCCCGGGCGCTCCTGACGTACCGGGCGCTGGCCAGGGGCTTCGGCGCGGAGACGGCCCGGGGGATCATGCGGGCCGTGCACGCGGCGGACGTGCCCGCGGCCCTGGCCCTGGTGGACGCCGCGCACGCGGAGCTGCACGCCCGGCGCGAGGCGCTGCGGGCGACGGCCGAGGCCCTCGCGGCGGTGGCGGACGAGCCCCTGGCGGGCGGATCCGAGCCCCGCACCCGCTCCCCGCTCACCGTCTCGGAGGCGGCCGCCCAGGTGGGCGTCCGCCCCTCGGCGCTCCGCGTCTGGGAGTCGGCGGGCCTGCTCGCCCCTGCCCGGGAGCGCGGCACCCGCTACCGCCGCTACGGCGCGGCGGACCTCCGCGACGCCCGGATGATCAGCCTGCTCCGCCAGGCCCGCTACCCGCTGGCCCAGATCCGCCCGGTCCTTGAGGATCTGCGCGAGACGGGCGGCAGCGAGGCCCTGCGCGCGGCCCTTGACCGCAGGACGCGAGACCTCACCCGGACGTCCCGGGCCACGCTGGAGGGGGCGAGCCGCCTGCACGCGTACGTCACGGACGGCGAAGCCCCGGCCTAGGCGCTGTCACTCACCAGCCGGGCGAGCAACTCCCGCCCCCCGCCCAACAACCCGGCAAGCGGCGCGGCATCGTCGTACCACCGCTTCTCGTACTCCCAGCACAGCCATCCGTCCCACCCCCGCCGCCCGAGCAGCTGCACGCACTCGGCCAGCGGGAGCACCCCGTCACCCAGGGCGAGGGGAGTGGTGTCGTCGGCGCCCGCGATGTCCTTCACCTGTACGTACCCGAGATAGGGCCCGAGCGCGGCGAAGGTGTCGGCGACGTCCTCGCCCCCCAGCCAGGTGTGCATGAGGTCCCACAGCGCACCGGCGTGCAGATGCCCGACGGCGCCGAGGACGCGGGCGGCGTCGGCCCCGGTGCGATGCGAGTCGTGGGTCTCCATCAGGACCCGCACCCCCGCGTCGGCGGCGAACTCGGCGGCGACCCCGAGCCGCCGAGCGGCGACGGCATCGGCATCCGGGCTCTCGCCACCACCGGGAAAGACCCGCACGAACGGCGCCCCCAGATCCCGAGCCAGCTCAACAAGCCCCCGCACCTCATCCAGCACCACATCATCGGCACAGTCATCGGCGAGCCGCGCATACCCGGCAACACCCACGACACTCACCCCGGCGGCCTTGAACGAGGCGACGACATCGGCCCGTTCGCCGGGCCCGATCCCCGGATGGACGGGTTCTTCGGGATGCGCGCGCAGCTCGACGCCGTGGTAGCCGTGCGTGGTGGCGAGGCGGAGCACGTCCTCGACGGGCAGGCCGGGCACGCCGAGCGTGGAGAAGGCGAGTCTCATGGCCGGGAACCTATCCAGAACGCCCCCGCTCATTCGTCGCCGAGCGGAAGCCGCCAGTCCTGCCCCACGAGATCTACACCGAAGGACCGGTGGGCCTTCTCCTCGACCAGCACGAATCCGTGCCGCTCATAGATCCCCCGAGCGGAGGCGAGCACGTCATTGGTCCACAGAACCACTTCCCGATACCCCACACCCCGCGCGAACCGAACAACAGCCCCCACCAGCCGGTCCCCGATCCCGAGCCCCCGCGCATCGGGCTCCACGAGAAGCAGCCGAAGCCGGGCGACGCCCGGCACCTCGCCCCGTACGCACATCACGCACCCCACGGGCCGCCCGTCGAGCTCGGCGATCCAGGTCCGCTCCACATGCGGATCGTGGTCCTGGGCGAAGTCGGCGACGATCCGCGCGACGAGCCCTTCGTAGTCGGCGTTCCACCCGAACTCGGAGGCGTACACAGCTCCGTTGCGCTGCACGATCCACCCGAGCTCCCCGGCCCCCGGCTCCCGCAACAGCACCTGCGCACCTTCGGGAGCGCGCCGCTTGCCCAGGATCTCCCGCACCACCCCCATGGCGGCCACGAGCCGCTCCCGCTCCCCGGCGCTGACACCCCCCAGCAACGCCCCCACGGCCTCCCGGGACCGCTCGTCCAGCAGATCGGCCGCCTCCCGCCCCCGAGCCGTCAGCGAAACCCGCCGCCGCCGCGGATCCCGCTCCGAAGGCGCCCGCTCCACCAGCCCGTCCTCCTCGAACCGAGCCAGGATCCGACTCAAGTACCCGGCGTCCAAGGACAGTTCGGTCCGCAGATCCACAGCGTCGGTCCGCACCGAGTGCGCGAGCTCGTACAGCACACGGGACTCGGTCAGCGTGTACGGCGCGTACAGATGACGGCTGTAGTCGAGAGCGCCGATGAGGTTCGTATAGAAGCGATTGAACGAACGGATCTCCTGAACGCTCATCGAGCACCCCACACGGTTGACTCAGTCAGAAATAAAAGAGTAAGCCCGCCCAGCACACCCCGACCAAGCAACTTGAGACTTTCACTCCCAACACCCGCCACTCGCCACCCAAAGTCCCAACAGCAACTTCAATGAAACGATGGAAGCCATGAAATTCCACCTGGAAGTCGAATGCGACGAGACGGCCCTCGACGAGACGACGTACCGGGAGCTCTCCCGGATCCTGCGCTACTGGGCGGGGAACCTGCACCACTACGAGCTGGCCCCCGGCATGACGGCGAAGGTCTACGACTCCGCGTACAGGGAAACGGGCAGCTGGACGATCAGCCACTGATCACGCGCGGCCGCCGACGAACAGAAGGGGACGCGGCGGTATGTCCGCCCGCAGCACAGCAACATCGCTGCCCCGCACGGGAGTCCACCCCGCGCACATGACAGCGAGGACGGACATACCGCCGCGGCCCCGACCCAGGACCGGCCGAGGCGCACGGCACGGCGAGCAAGAAGAAGGACGGACACCAGCGCAAACGAACAAAGGCTCAGGAGCCCCCGCCAGGGACCCCCGTGGACCCCCGGACCATCAACTCCCCGTGCACCGTGGCGATCCCCCCGGGCGGCTCCTCCTCCCGCCCCATGGCGATCCGCCCCGCCCGCGCCCCCGCCTCGTACAGCGGCAGCCGCACGGTGGTGAGCGCCGGCACCGCGTCCACGCTGAACGGCAGATCGTCGAACCCGGCGACGGACACGTCCCCGGGAATGGAGAGCCCCCGGTCCCGCAACGCGGCGCACGCCCCCAGCGCCACGGTGTCGTTGGCGGCGACCACGGCGGTCAACGCGGGCTCGCGCCGCAGGAGTTCGACCGTGGCGTCGTACCCGGACCGCCGGTCGTAGGGCCCGTGCAACGTCAGCCGGGGATCGGCGGCGAGCCCGGCCGCCGCGAGGGCGTCCTGGTGCCCTTCGAGCCGGTGCCGCGTGGTGGTCCGGTCCACCGGCCCCGCGATGTACCCCACGCGCCGGTGCCCAAGGCCCAGCACGTGCTCCGTGAGCCGCCGCCCGCCACCCCGGTTGTCGAACGTGAGGGCCACGGAGTCCGGCGCCCCGTCGGCCGGAGGCCGCCCGCAGAGCACGACCCGCGACCCCGCGTCACCGAGCCGCCGCAGCTTCGCCCCGATGGCGGCGGCGTGCTCGGGATCCTCGCTGGCACCCCCGGTGAGGACGACGGCGGCGGCCCGCTGCCGCTGAAGCAGCGTCAGATAGGTCAGCTCGCGCTCGGCGGAGCCGCCGGTGTTGCAGACGACGGCCATCCGCTCGCCCCCGGCCCGCCCTCCGGGCCCGCCGATCTCGGACTGCACGGCGCTCGCGATGATGCCGAAGAAGGGGTCGGCGATGTCGTTGACGAGGATGCCGACCAGGTCGGACGTCGCGGCGGCAAGCGAACTGGCGGGCCCGTTGAGGACGTAGTCGAGCTCGTCCACGGCCCGCAGCACGCGCTCGCGCGTGGCGGCGGCGACGGGGTAGTTGCCGTTCAGCACGCGAGAGACGGTGGCGGGGGACACCTGGGCGCGGGCCGCCACGTCCGCCAGGGTCACGGTCATCTAGTGGTCCTCCGGTCCTCCGGTCTTGTACGAACGTTGTCCGCAGGCTAGCTTCTCCCCCGTAGAAAGCGCTTGCTACGCCTCGGAGGGCAGGTGGATCGACGCGGACCTGCCCCACGAGCCACCCCGGGCCCCAGGGAGGAACTCACGTGACACGCAGGACGGTCCGCATCGCCGTGAACGGCGTGACCGGACGCATGGGTCACCACCAGCACCTGGTCCGCTCCCTGCTCGCGCTGCGCGAGCAGGGCGGCCTCGACCTGGGCGACGGCACCCGGCTGTGGCCGGAGCCGGTCCTGGTGGGCCGCAGAGAGGCGGCGCTGCGCGAACTCGCGGACCGCTACGGCCTGACCGCCTGGTCGACGGACCTGGCCGGGGTCCTGGCGGACCCGGCCGTGGAGGTCTACTTCGACGCGCAGGTGACCTCGGCCCGCGAGGCGGCGCTGCGGCAGGCGATCGAGGCGGGCAAGCACGTGTACACGGAGAAGCCGACGGCGACGACCCTGGACGGGGCCCTGGACCTGGCCCGCAGGGCGCATGCGGCGGGAGTCAAGCACGGCGTGGTCCAGGACAAGCTGTTCCTGCCGGGCCTGCGCAAGCTCAAGCGCCTCCTCGACGGCGGTTTCTTCGGCCGGGTCCTGTCCGTGCGGGGGGAGTTCGGCTACTGGGTGTTCGAGGGCGACTGGCAGCCCGCGCAGCGCCCGTCGTGGAACTACCGGGCCGAGGACGGCGGCGGGATCGTCGTGGACATGTTCCCGCACTGGGAGTACGTGCTGCACGAGCTGTTCGGCCGCGTCCGCACCGTGCAGGCGCTGACGGCGACGCACGTGCCGCAGCGCTGGGACGAGCGGGGCAAGCCGTACGACGCGACGGCGGACGACGCGGCGTACGGCGTCTTCGAGCTGGAGGGCGGGGTGGTCGCGCAGATCAACTCCTCCTGGGCGGTGCGGGTGCACCGGGACGAGCTGGTCGAGTTCCAGGTGGACGGCACCGAGGGCTCGGCGGTCGCGGGCCTGCGCGGCTGCCGCTTCCAGCACCGCGCCGCGACCCCGAAGCCGGTGTGGAACCCGGACCTGCCGTCGCCGCACGCCTTCCGGGAGCAGTGGCAGGAGGTGCCGGACAACGGGGAGTTCGACAACGGCTTCAAGGCCCAGTGGGAGCTGTTCCTCAAACACGTGTACGCGGACGCGCCCTACCACTGGGACCTGCTGGCGGGCGCCCGCGGCGTACAGCTGGCGGAGCTGGGCCTGAGGTCGGCGGCGGAGGGCCGCAGGATCGACGTACCGGAGATCGCACGGTGAGGGAAAGGGAAGCAACGGCCGACACCACAACGGCCGCCAACGCACCAGCAGCCAACAGAACACCTGAACCCGAACAAGAACAAAGCACCCCAGCCCAGCCCGCCCCCCGCACAGTCCTCGCCGCGGCGCACATCGTCGCGGACCCCCACGCCGACGTCCCCCCGCAGGGCCCCGCCGCCGTCGACTGGGACGCCACGCTGGCCTTCCGCCGCCACCTGTGGGCGCACGGCCTCGGCGTGGCGGAGGCGATGGACACCGCGCAGCGCGGCATGGGCCTGGACTGGCCGGGCGCGGCGGAGCTGATCCGGCGCTCGGCCGCGGAGGCCGAGGCGGCGGGCGGCCGCATCGCGTGCGGCGCGGGCACCGACCAGCTCACCACGCCCGCACCCGCCCCGGCCGAGGTGCGCGACGCCTACGAGGAGCAGCTGGCCCTCGTGGAGGAGGCGGGCGCGCAGCCGGTCATCATGGCGTCCAGGGCCCTGGCGGCGACGGCGGAGGGCCCCGACGACTACCTCGCCCTGTACGACGGGCTGCTGCGCCAGGTCACCACGCCCGTGATCCTGCACTGGCTGGGCCCCATGTTCGACCCGGCCCTCGAGGGCTACTGGGGCACGCGTGACCTGGACGCGGCCACCGAGACGTTCCTCCAGGTCATCGCCGCCCACCCGGAGAAGGTGGACGGCGTGAAGATCTCCCTCCTGGACGCGGACCGCGAGCGGGCCCTGCGCCGCCGTCTGCCGCCCGGCGTCCGCTGCTACACGGGCGACGACTTCCACTACCCCGAGCTGATCGCGGGCGACGAGCACGGCTTCAGCGACGCGCTCCTCGGCGTCTTCGACCCGCTGGCCCCCTTGGTGGCGAAGGCGGTGCACGCCCTCGACACCGAGGGCCCCGCCGCGTTCCGCGCGGTCCTCGACCCCACGGTGCCGCTCGCCCGCCACCTCTTCGAGCCCCCCACCCGCTACTACAAGACGGGCGTCGTCCTGCTCGCCTGGCTGGCGGGCCACCAGCGCCACTTCACGATGGTCGGCGGCCTCCAGTCGGCCCGCCCGCTGCCGCACCTGGTCAGGGCGTACGAACTGGCCGCCGACCTTGGCCTGTTCCCCGACCCCGGCCTGGCGGAGCACCGCATGCGGCTGCTCCTGGAACTCCACGGGGTGACGCGATGAAGGGCCCGGCCGCGCCCGCGGACTTCAGCATCAACCAGATGACGGTCAAGCAGCTCCCGCTGCCCGAACTGGTCACCGCCTGCGCGGACTTCGGCATCCGGGGCGTCGGCCTGTGGCGCGAGCCCGTCCGGGCGTACGGCGTGCGGGCCGCGGCCGACCTGGTGCGCGCCGCGGGCCTGACCGTCACCACCCTGTGCCGGGGCGGCTTCCTCACCGCGGCCGAGCCGGCGGAGCGCGCCCGCGCCCTCGCCGACAACCGCGCCGCCGTCGACGAGGCGGCGGCGCTCGGCACCGACACGCTCGTCCTGGTCTGCGGCGGCCTCCCGCCCGGCGACCGCGACCTGCCCGCGGCCCGCGCCCGCGTCGGCGCCGCGCTCGCGGAACTCGCCCCCTACGCCGCCGCCCGCGGGATCCGCCTCGCCGTCGAGCCCCTCCACCCCCTGTACGCGGCCGACCGCAGCGTCGTGTCCACGCTCGCGCAGGCACTCGCCCTCGCCGCGCCCTTCCCCGCGGAGCAGGTGGGCGTCTGCGTGGACACGTACCACCTGTGGTGGGACGACACCGTGCCCGACGCCCTCGTCCGGGCGGGCGCGGCGGGCCGGCTGCACGCCTTTCAGCTGGCCGACTGGACCACGCCGCTGCCGCACGGCGCGCTCACCGGGCGCGGCCAGCTCGGCGACGGCGCGGTCGACTTCCCCCACTGGCGGCGCCTGCTGCGCCGCGCGGGCCACACCGGCCCCGTCGAGGTCGAACTCTTCAACGACGGCCTGTGGGCACGGGACGGACGCGAGGTGCTCGCGGAGACGGTGGCGCGATACCGGCAGGTGTACGAGGGCGGCGGCTGAGCCGCGCCCGCCCGCCGCCGCGCGCGGCGCTACTTCCCGCGGCCGCCCGCCGCGCGCTTGCTGAGGACCGCGAGGACCACCGGGATCAGTATCTCGATCACACGGGTCACCGTGGCCGCGGGGACGCCGGTCTTCTTCGCGACCGCGTTCGCCACCGGCTTGCTCAGCTTGCCGAGCACCCCGGCCGCCATGCCGCCGCCCAGCAGCCCGCCGAGGCCGCCGCCCAGCGTGGCCACGCCCTGCAGCGGCGGCCCCGCCGCGGGGTCGGGGGCCTGCGCGGCCGCCTCCTGCTGAAGGGGAGCGGACAAGGTGGAGGCCGTGGTGCCCACCACGTCCCGCGCCCCGGCCGCGTCCGTGCCGAGCAGGGTGGCGATCTCCTGGAGCTTGTCGTCACCCAGCTCGTCGAGTACGTCGTCTTCGAATGAGGTGTCGCTCATGTACGGAAAGCTACGTCCGGGCGGGTTCGTCGGCACGCTGAAATCTTCCGGATTAACTTTCCGGAGCCGTGCAACCCTTCCCGGGTGTCACGGGTCGTAGTGGATGTCATGCGCTCTGGAGGGGGGATCTGGGGGGATCCGGAAGAGCGCTGACAAGGGAGGGGAAAACGAGGGGGCCCGGTCGACGGACCGGGCCCCCTCGAAGTGTCCGGACCCCGGGAAGCACCCGGCACCCGGACCACCTCAGAAGAAGACTCCGCAGGTCAGCAGCACATTCGCATACGGCCGCGCCTCCCCGGTGCGCACGACGAGCCGCGCGCCCGCCGACCGCTCCTTCACCTCGACGTGCGGCACGAAGGCAAGCGCCGCCCCCGGAAAGCGCTCCGCGAGCAGCCCGGCCGCCGCCGGATTCGCCTCCCGCACCTCGACGGCCGCCACCGCGCCCTCCACCACGAGCTCCGCGAGCAGCCCGTCCAGGACCTGCGCGAACGACGGCACCCCGGCCGTGAACGCCAGATCCACCACCCGCGGACCCACCGGAATCGGCATGCCCGCGTCGCACACGAGCACCCGGTCCCCGTGCCCAAGCTCCGCGAGCGCGCCCGCGAGATGGCGGTTGAGTATGCCCGCCCGCTTCACCGCGCCGCGCCCGCCCCGCCGAACCCCGCCACCTCGGCACCCGTCGGATACGAAGCCTGCGCACCCGCCCGCGTCACCGCGACGGCACCCACCCGCACCGCGTACCGCGCCGCCGTCACCAGGTCGTCGCCCACACCGAGGCGCCACGCCAGAGCCGCCGTGAACGCGTCCCCGGCACCCGTGGTGTCCACCGCCTCGACCTTCACCGACGGCACCCGCTCGGCCCCCTCGGCCGTGGCCACAAGGGCGCCCTCGGCACCCAGCGTCACCACCACCGAGCGCGGGCCGAGCGCCAGCAGCCGCCCCGCCCACTCCTCAGGGGCGTCCGGCACCTCCGCGCCCGCGCCCTCCAGGATCACCCGCGCCTCGTGCTCGTTCACGATCAGCGGATCACAGGCCCGCAGGACCTCCTGCGGCAGCGGAGCGGGCGGCGACGGATTGAGGACGAGCCGGGCCCCGGGCGCCAGCGCCCCGGCCGCCTCCGCCACCGTCTCCAGCGGAATCTCCAACTGGAGGGACACCACCCGCGCCGCCTCGAAAAGACCCCGCGCCGCCCGCACGTCGGCCGGCGTCAGACGCCCGTTCGCGCCCGGCGCCACCACGATGCTGTTGTCGCCCGACGGATCCACCGTGATCAGCGCGACCCCGGTCGGCGCGCCGCCCACCAGGACCCCCGCCGTGTCCACGCCCGCCGACTCCTGCGCGTCCAGGAGCAGCCGCCCGTACGCGTCGTCGCCGACCCGCGCGAGCAGCGCCGTCCGCGCCCCGAGCCGGGCCGCCGCCACCGCCTGGTTGGCGCCCTTGCCGCCCGGGTGGACGGCCAGGTCGGATCCGAGGACCGTCTCGCCCGCACCGGGCCGCCGCGCCACGGCCGTCACCAGGTCGGCGTTGGCCGACCCCACGACCAACAGGTCGTACTCATCCATTCCCGCACTGCCTTTCGCGCTGTTCACGCCGCCTGAAGTGGCCGCCCCGCCACCGTACGGTCACCGGAAGTCCTTCACGTTCTCCGCCGTGACCACCTTCACCGGCACCTTCACCAGGGACGGGACCTTCTCGTCGTCGGCCACGGCCACCGCGTTGCGCACCGCGATCCGGCCCAGCTCCTTGGGCTGCTGCGCCACCGACGCGTACAGCGTGCCGTCCGCGACCGCTGTCAGACCGTCCGGCGTGCCGTCGAAGCCGACCACCGACACCGACTTGCCCGCCTTGCCGCCGAGCGCCTTCACCGCGCCGAGCGCCATCTCGTCGTTCTCGGCGAACACGCCGTCGACGCCGGGGTGCGACTGGAGCAGGTTCGTCATCACGTCCAGGCCCTTGGTGCGGTCGAAGTCCGCGGGCTGCTCGGCCACCACCTTGATGCCGGGGAAGGCCTTGATGCCCTCGGCGAAGCCCTTGCCCCGCTCCCGGCTCGCGGACGTGCCCGCCGTGCCCTGGAGGACCACCACCTCGCCCTTGCCGCCCAGCTTGTCGGCGAGGGCCTTCGCGGCCTGCCTGCCGCCCGCCACGTTGTCGGAGGCGACGAGCGTGGCCACGTCCGCCTTGTTCACACCCCGGTCCGCGGCCACCACCGGAATGCCCGCCTTGTTCGCGGCGCGCGCCGCCGGGCCCACCGCGTCGGAGTCCACCGGGTTGACGATGACGGCCTTCATGTTGCCGCTGGTGAAGTTCTGCAACTGGTTGGCCTGCTGCGAGGCGTCGTTCTGCGCGTCCGTGACCGTCAGGTCCACGCCCGCCTTCTCCGCCTCGGCCTGCGCGCCCTCCTTCATCTGGACGAAGAAGGGGTTGTTCAGGGTCGACAGGGACAGACCGACCTTCGTGGACGTACCCGAAGAGCCGTTGTTCCACAGGGACACCGCCGCGATGACGGCCGCCGCGACCACCGCCGCCAGCGTGTACTTCACCGCCTGCGGGCCCTTGCGCCCGGCCCCCGACGACGTACTGCCCGACGGCGTGCCCGCCGCCGTCGACGTACGCCTGCGCAGCGAGTCCAGGAGCACGGCGAGCGCGATCACCACGCCGATGACCACCTGCTGCCAGAAGGCCGACACCGAGAGGAGGTTGAGGCCATTGCGCAGGACCGCCAGGATCAGCGCGCCGATCAGCGTGCCCGACGCCTTGCCGACGCCGCCCGCGAGGCTCGCCCCGCCGATCACGACCGCGGCGATCGCGTCCAGCTCGTAGCCCTGCGCGGCCTGCGGCTGCGCGGACACCAGACGGGAGGCGAGCACGATGCCCGCGACGGCCGCGAACAGACCGGACAGCGCGTAGATCGCGATCTTCTGCCGCTTGACCCGCAGGCCCGACAGGCGCGCCGCCTCCTCGTTGCCGCCGATCGCGTACATCGAGCGGCCCAGGTACGTACGCGCCAGGATCACCGCGGTGATCAGGCCCATCGCGACCATCACGAGCACCGGCACCGGCAGCCAGCCGCCCAGCGTGTCACCGACCTTGGACACCGACTCCGGGAACGCGATCGGGCTGCCCTGCGAGATCACCAGGGACAGGCCGCGGGCGATCGACAGCATCGCGAGCGTCGCGATGAACGGCGGCAGCTTCCCGTACGACACGAGCAGGCCGTTGACGGCACCGCAGGCCAGGCCCGTGGCAACCGCCAGGACCAGCGCGATCCAGACGGGCACGCCCTCCTTCGTCGCCGACCAGGCGAGGACCGTCGCCGAGAGCGCCGCCACCGAGCCGACCGACAGGTCGATGCCCGCCGCGACGATGACGAAGGTGACGCCGAACGCGAGGATCGCCGTCACGGCCGCCTGCACGCCGACGTTGAGCAGGTTCTGCGTGGTGAGGAAGTCGCCGGAGAGCAGCGACATCGCCACCACCAGGACCACCAGGGCGCTCAGCGCGCCGTTGTCGAGCAGCACGCGGCGCAGGTCGAGGCCGCCGCCCGTGCCGGATGTGCCGGGCTTGTCCGGACGCAGGTCAGTGGTCGCCACGGGAGGCTCCCTTCTCGTCGTTGTCGTCCCCCGCGGGGGCGGTGTCGTGCTGCTCGGGGGCCGCGCCGCCGGGCGCGGGGCGTCCGTTCGCGGACCGGTCGAGCGAGGTCGCGGTGGACACGGCCAGGGCCATCACGGCGTCCTGCGTCGCGTCCTCGGCGGCGAGTTCGCCCGCGAGCCGCCCCTGGGCCATCACCAGGACCCGGTCGCTCATCCCCAGCACCTCGGGCAGGTCGCTGGAGATCATCAGGACGGCGTGCCCGGCCGCCGTGAGCTCGTTGATCAGCTGGTAGATCTCGACCTTCGCGCCGACGTCGATGCCGCGCGTCGGCTCGTCGAGGATCAGCACCCGCGCCTTCGCCAGCAGCCACTTGCCGATGACGACCTTCTGCTGGTTGCCGCCGGAGAGGGTGCGCACGTGCTGGTGCAGGCCCGCCATGCGCACGCCGAGCTGCCCGGCGATGCGCTCGGCCGCCGCGCGCTGGCCCGCGCGGTCCACGAGCCCGGCCCGGGTCGCCGAACGCAGCGTCACCAGGCCGAGGTTGTCCGCCACGGAGGCGTCGAGGACGAGGCCCTGGCCCTTGCGGTCCTCGGGCACGAGCCCGATGCCCGCGGTCATCGCCGCGTACACGTCGTGCCGGGGGACCGGGCGGCCCGCGACCTCCACGGAGCCCGCGTCGTACGGGTCCGCGCCGAAGACGGCCCGCGCGACCTCCGTACGGCCCGCGCCGACCAGGCCCGCGACGCCCACGACCTCACCGGCGCGCACCTCGAAGTCCACGCCGTGGAAGACGCCGTCGCGGGTCAGGCCGCGCACCCGCAGCAACGGCGCGTCCCCGCCCGCCACTTCGGGCCGCTCCCTCGGGTACTGCTGCTCGATGGAGCGCCCCACCATCAGGCGCACCAGCTCGTCCTCGGGCGTGCTCGCGGGGACCTGGCCGACGCTGCGGCCGTCGCGGATGACGCTCACCCGGTCGCCGAGCGCGGCGATCTCCTCCAGGTGGTGGGTGATGAAGACGATCCCGACGCCGTCCTCGCGCAGCGCCCGTACGAGGGAGAAGAGCCGCTCCACCTCCTCGGAGGTGAGCACGGCGGTCGGCTCGTCCATGATGAGCACGCGCGCGTGCAGGCTGAGCGCCTTGGCGATCTCCACCATCTGGAGCCGGGCGATGCCGAGCTCGCGGCAGCGGGCGCGCGGGGAGACGTCGACGCCCACGCGTGCGAGGAGTTCGGCCGCGTCGGCCTCCATCTTCTTGCGGTCGATCAGGCCGTAGCGGCGCGGCTGGCGGCCCAGGAAGACGTTCTCGGCCACCGTCAGGTCGGGGACGAGGTTGAACTCCTGGTAGATGGTGGCGATGCCGAGCCGCTCGGCGTCCTGCGCGCCCTGTACGCGGACCTCCTCGCCGTCCACCAGGATGCGCCCGGCGTCGGGCTGATGGGCGCCGGACAGCATCTTGATCAGCGTGCTCTTGCCCGCGCCGTTCTCGCCGAGCAGCACGTGCACCTCGCCCGCGCGCAGGTCGAAGTCGACGCCGTCGAGCGCCACGACGCCGGGGAAGGCCTTGCGGATGCCCTCGACGCGCAGCAGCTCACCGTCGTGGCTCACAGGGTGCTCCTTCCAGCAGGGGATTCCTCGGTGGGGGTGACCGGCTCGCCGCACGAGCGCCGGACCACCAGGCGCGCGGGCAGCGTCACCGACTGCGGCGTGCGCCCCTCGATGCGGTCCGCGAGCGCCCGTACGGCGGCCCGGCCGAGCTCGCCCGTCGGCTGCGCGATCGCGGTGATCGGCGGGTCGGTGTGCACGAACCACGGGATGTCGTCGAACGCGGCGAGCGCGATGTCGTCGGGAACGCGCAGCCCCCGCGCGCGGACGGCGTCCAGGGCGCCGAGCGCCATCAGGTTGTCCGCGGCGAAGACCACGTCGGGCGGAGTCGGCAGGTCCAGGAACCGCTCGGTGGCGCGGCGGCCGCTCGCCGCCTGGAAGTCGCCCTGGCCGACGTACGCGGCGGGCAGTTCGAGGCCGTGACCCGCGAGCGCGTCGCGGAAGGCCTGGACGCGCTCGCTGCCGGTGGTCGTGGCGGCGGGGCCCGCGATGATGGCGAGCCTGCGGTGGCCGAGCGCGTACAGATGGGCCACCAGGTCGCGCACCGCGGCGCGCCCGTCCGCCCGGACGACGGGCACGTCCGCGCCCGGGATCCACCGGTCCACGAACACCATCGGGGTGCCCGCGCGCGCGGCGTCAAGGACCAGCGGGGAGCCGCCGTCGGCGGGGGAGACGAGGAGGCCGTCGATGCGGCGGTCCAGGAGGGTGCGGATGTGGTGGTCCTGGACCTCGGGCCGCTCGTCGGCGTTGCCGAAGATGATGCTGTAGCCGAGCGCGCGGGCCTCCTCCTCGACGGAGCGGGCCAGCTCGGTGAAGTACGGGTTCAGGACGTCGCTGATGACGAGCCCGAGCGTGCGCGTCTGGTCGGTGCGCAGGGACCGGGCCAGGGTGTTGGGCCGGTAGCCGAGCGCCGCCACGGCGTCGAGCACGCGGGCGCGGGCGGCCGGGCTGACGGACGCGTGCGCGTTCAGGACCCGGGACACCGTGGCCACGGACACTCCCGCACGGGCCGCGACGTCTTTGATGCCGACGCTTGCCACTGCCGATGCCACCTCCTCGTGGAATCGATTACACGAGGGAGTGAAAACGATTACACGGGTGGCTGACAACCCCTTGACGGCTGGCCGAAACCAGATCGTGACCCACGCCACGCCCGCCCCTCGCGCATCCGCTCCCGGGGGGACCCGGCGCGTTGTCGGTGCCCGGCGGTAGCGTCGGATCATGTCGACTGCTGCCCGGCAGGGTGCGCCCGGAGTCCCCGCGCCCCGAATGGCCGTCATCGAGGGCGTCCTGGAGCGGATCACGTTCGCCAGCGAGGAGACGGGGTACACGGTCGCGCGCGTGGACACCGGCCGCGGCGCCGGAGACCTGCTCACCGTCGTCGGCTCGCTGCTCGGCGCACAGGTCGGCGAGTCCCTGCGGATGGAGGGCCGCTGGGGCTCCCACCCGCAGTACGGCAAGCAGTTCACCGTGGAGAACTACACGACGGTGCTGCCCGCCACCATCCAGGGCATCCGCCGCTATCTCGGCTCCGGCCTCATCAAGGGCATCGGCCCCGTCATGGCCGACCGGATCACGACGCACTTCGGCGTGGACACCCTCGACGTCATCGAGCACGAGCCCAAGCGGCTCGTCGAGGTGCCGGGCCTCGGCCCCAAGCGCACCAAGAAGATCGCCGACGCCTGGGAGGAGCAGAAGGCCATCAAGGAGGTCATGGTCTTCCTCCAGGGCGTCGGCGTCTCCACCTCCATCGCCGTGCGGATCTACAAGAAGTACGGCGACGCCTCCATCTCCGTGGTCAAGAACCAGCCCTACCGCCTGGCCGCCGACGTCTGGGGCATCGGCTTCCTCACCGCCGACCGCATCGCCCAGGCCGTCGGCATCCCGCACGACAGCCCCGACCGCGTCAAGGCCGGCCTCCAGTACGCGCTGTCGCAATCCACCGACCAGGGCAACTGCTTCCTGCCCGAGGAGCGCCTCATCGCCGACGCGGTCAAGCTCCTCCAGGTCGACACGGGCCTGGTCATCGACTGCCTCGCCGAGCTCGCGGGCGAGGAGGAGGGCGTGGTGCGCGAGGCGGTGCCGGGGCCCGACGGCGGCCCCGACGTCACCGCCGTCTATCTGGTGCCCTTCCACCGCGCCGAACTGTCCCTGTCCGCCCAGCTGTTGCGCCTCCTGCACGCCGACGACGACCGGATGCCCGCCTTCCGGGACGTGGCCTGGGACAAGGCGCTCGGCTGGCTGGCGGGGCGCACCGGCGCCGAGCTCGCGCCCGAGCAGGAGGCGGCCGTCCGGCTCGCCCTCACCCGGAAGGTCGCCGTGCTCACCGGCGGGCCCGGCTGCGGCAAGTCCTTCACGGTGCGCTCCATCGTGGAGCTGGCCCGCGCCAAGAAGGCCAAGGTGCTGCTCGCCGCGCCCACCGGCCGCGCCGCCAAGCGCCTCGCCGAGCTCACCGGCGCCGAGGCCT
The DNA here is from genome assembly GCF_000720325.1 of Streptomyces sp. NRRL B-1347. Classification (GTDB taxonomy): domain Bacteria; phylum Actinomycetota; class Actinomycetes; order Streptomycetales; family Streptomycetaceae; genus Streptomyces. Next base: position 2,673 of record NZ_JOJM01000033.1, on the reverse strand, counting down.
CCACGGTCCACCGCCTCCTGGAGCTGAAGCCGGGCGGCGACGCCGCGTACGACCGGGACCGGCCGCTCGACGCCGACCTGGTGGTCGTGGACGAGGCGTCCATGCTGGACCTGCTGCTCGCCAACAAGCTGGTGAAGGCCGTGCCGCCCGGCGCGCACCTGCTGTTCGTCGGCGACGTCGACCAGCTGCCGAGCGTCGGCGCGGGCGAGGTCCTTCGGGACCTGCTGAGCGACGGCAGCCCGATCCCCGCGGTGCGTCTGACCCGCATCTTCCGGCAGGCCCAGGAGTCGGGCGTGGTCACCAACGCCCACCGGATCAACTCCGGGCAGTCGCCCCTGACCCAGGGCCTCGCGGACTTCTTCCTGTTCGTGGAGGAGGACACGGAGGAGGCCGGGCGGCTCACCGTCGACGTCGCGGCCCGCCGCGTCCCGGCGAAGTTCGGGCTCGACCCGCGCAGGGACGTCCAGGTCCTCGCCCCCATGCACCGCGGCCCCGCGGGCGCCGGCACGCTGAACGGCCTGCTCCAGCAGGCCGTCACCCCCGCCCGCCCCGGCCTGGCCGAGAAGCGCTTCGGCGGCCGCGTCTTCCGCGTGGGGGACAAGGTCACCCAGATCAGGAACAACTACGAAAAGGGGAGCAACGGCGTCTTCAACGGCACGGTGGGCGTCGTCACCGCCCTGGACCAGGACGAGCAGCACCTGACGGTCCTGACGGACGAGGACGAGGAGATCTCTTACGACTTCGACGAACTCGACGAGCTCGCCCACGCGTACGCGGTGACGATCCACCGCTCCCAGGGGAGCGAGTATCCGGCGGTCGTGATCCCGGTCACCACCGGCGCCTGGATGATGCTTCAGCGGAATCTGCTCTATACGGCCGTGACACGCGCCAAGAAGCTGGTCGTGCTCGTCGGTTCGCGCAAGGCTCTGGGGCAGGCGGTCCGTACGGTCTCCGCGGGCCGGCGCTGCACGGCCCTGGACCACCGGCTCGCAGGACGTCGTACAGGTTGACGTCAAGGCCCTCACACGGTTGATCGATCATTTGAGTCGTAAAGGTCACACACCACTTTCGGAACGGGGATGAAGGGGGCAGGATGACCAGGTTGGCGGCACTGAGTGCCGCCAGTAGGCCCAATGGTCGACCCCGAGTGCACTCTCCAGGGCCAAATGGGGGATGGTAGAGACAGTCAGGGCACCTCGAAGAAGAGGCACAACGTCGGTGAGGGATGACGTGAGCGAGAACGCTAACAAGGCTGTAGTACTGCGGTACGGCGATGGCGAGTACACCTACCCGGTGATCGAGTCCACTGTCGGCGACAAGGGCTTCGATATCGGCAAGCTCCGCGCCCAGACCGGTCTGGTGACCCTGGACAGCGGCTACGGCAACACCGCCGCCTATAAATCCGCCATCACCTACCTCGACGGCGAGCAGGGCATCCTGCGGTATCGGGGCTACCCGATCGAGCAGCTGGCCGAGCGCTCCACCTTCCTCGAGGTGGCGTACCTGCTGATCAACGGCGAGCTGCCGAAGGTCGACGAGCTGGCCACGTTCAAGAACGAGATCACCCAGCACACCCTGCTGCACGAGGACGTCAAGCGCTTCTTCGACGGCTTCCCGCGCGACGCCCACCCGATGGCGATGCTGTCCTCCGTGGTCAGCGCGCTGTCCACGTTCTACCAGGACAGCCACAACCCGTTCGACGAGAAGCAGCGTCACCTCTCCACGATCCGGCTGCTCGCCAAGCTGCCGACGATCGCGGCGTACGCCTACAAGAAGTCGATCGGCCACCCCTTCGTCTACCCGCGCAACGACCTCGGGTACGTCGAGAACTTCCTGCGCATGACCTTCTCGGTCCCCGCCCAGGAGTACGAGCTCGACCCGGTCGTCGTCTCGGCCCTCGACAAGCTGCTCATCCTGCACGCGGACCACGAGCAGAACTGTTCGACCTCGACGGTCCGCCTGGTCGGCTCGTCGCAGGCGAACATGTTCGCGTCGATCTCCGCGGGCATCTCCGCGCTGTGGGGCCCGCTGCACGGCGGCGCCAACCAGTCGGTCCTGGAGATGCTGGAGGGCATCCAGGCCAACGGCGGCGACGTCGACTCCTTCATCAACAAGGTGAAGAACAAGGAGGACGGCGTCCGCCTGATGGGCTTCGGCCACCGGGTGTACAAGTCCTTCGACCCGCGCGCCAAGATCATCAAGGCGGCGGCGCACGATGTCCTCTCGGCCCTCGGCAAGTCCGACGAGCTGCTCGACATCGCGCTGAAGCTGGAGGAGCACGCGCTCTCCGACGACTACTTCGTCTCGCGCAACCTCTACCCGAACGTGGACTTCTACACGGGTCTGATCTACCGGGCCATGGGCTTCCCGACCGAGATGTTCACGGTCCTGTTCGCCCTCGGCCGGCTGCCGGGCTGGATCGCCCAGTGGCACGAGATGATCAAGGAGCCCGGGTCTCGTATCGGGCGTCCCCGCCAGATCTACACCGGCGAGGTCATCCGGGACTTCGTCCCGGTGGAGTCCCGCTAGCCGCTGTGGCCGCGGTGGCGAGCAGGGCGGGTTCCGCCCTGCCACCCGCGGGCCCCGGCCCCACCCCACCCACAGCCCGCCGCCCCCTCGCGGCGGGCTGTCGCGCGTCTCCGCCCCACCGCTACCGCGGCGATTCCTCCCACC
>NZ_JOJM01000032.1 GCF_000720325.1 Streptomyces sp. NRRL B-1347 | reverse complement strand
GTTGTCGACGGCTCGGGTGCCGGGGGCGGTGCGGGGTCCGGGTCCGGTGCCGGGTCCGCATCCGGGTCCGCGGCGGGTGGTGACGCCGCGTTCGACGCCCTGTCCCGTGCCGACCTCGTTCTCGACGGGATCGTCGGCATCGGCGGCAAGGGCGGCCTCCGGCCCGGTGCCGCCGAACTCGCCCGCGCCGCCGAGGAGTCCGGGGCCCTGGTCGTGGCCGTCGACCTGCCGAGCGGGGTCGACGCCGACACCGGCGAGGTGCGCGGCGCGGCCGTCCGCGCCGACGCGACCGTGACCTTCGGGACGTACAAGCCGGGGCTCCTCGTCGATCCCGCCCGGGAGTACGCCGGGGCCCTGCGGCTCGTGGACATCGGGCTCGGCGGCGAACTCTCCGCGTACGCGCCCGCGGTGGAGGCCCTGCAGTACGCCGACGTGGAGCGGCTCCTTCCGGAGCCGGGCGCGGACAGCGACAAGTACCGGCGCGGTGTCCTCGGCGTCGTCGCCGGGTCCGCCCGCTACCCGGGCGCGGCCGTCCTCGCCGTCGCCGGTGCGCTGCGCGGGGGCGCCGGGGCCGTGCGGTACGTGGGGCCCGCCGCGGACGCCGTCATCGCCCGCTTCCCCGAGGCGCTGGTGTCGGCCGGGCCCGTGCCCAAGGCCGGGCGCGTGCAGGCCTGGGTGGTGGGGCCGGGGCTCGGGGACGGGCACGGGGACGCGGGGCAGCGGCTGCGGGACGTGGTCGCCGCGGAGGTGCCCGTCCTCATCGACGCGGACGGGCTGCGGCTCGCCGACGCCTCGGCCGTGCGGGGGCGGGCGGCGCGGGGGGTGCCCACGCTGCTCACCCCGCACGCGGGGGAGGCGGCCGCGCTGCTCGGGGTGGGGCGGGCGGAGGTCGAGGCGGCCCGGCTTGACGCCGCGCGGGAGCTGGCCGGGCGGTATGCGGCCACGGTGCTGCTCAAGGGGTCGACGACGGTGGTCGCCGGGGCCGACGGGGGTGTCGTACGGGTCAATCCGACGGGGACCGCGTGGCTGGCCACGGCGGGGAGCGGGGACGTGCTGTCGGGGCTCGCGGGGGCGCTGCTCGCGGCGGGGCTCGGGGCTCGGGACGCGGGGGCCGTGGGGGCGTTTCTGCACGGGCTCGCGGGGCGGCTTGCGGCTGAGGGGGCGCCGGTGGGGGCGCAGGACGTAGCGGAGGCCCTTCCGGCGGCCTGGCGGGACGTGCGGCGGGGCTAGCGCCCGGTTTGCGTCCGGTTTGCGTCCCGTGCGGCGTCCGGGCTGGTGTGGCGCTGCCGCCTGCCGCCTGCCGCCTGCCGCCTGCCGGTGCGTCGTGGTGCGCCGGGCTTCTGTCGTGGGGCGGGGCCGCGCCGGTATGTCCGTCCTCGCCGTCATGTGTGCGGGACGGCTCCCCGCCCGGCGCGGTGCACTCGGGGTGCTGCGGGCGGACATACCGGCACGTCCCCTCACGTTTCGTCGGCGGCTTTCCGTCGGTGGTTCCGTCCGTTCCTCGTGTGGTGGCTGATGTAGCCCGTCCGGTGTTCGAGGACGAGCCCGCCCGTTTTGTTGGCGGCTTTCCGTCGGTGGTTCCGTCCGTTCCTCGTGCGGTGGCCGATGTAGCCCGTCCGGCGTTTGAGGACGAGCCCGCAGGGCGATCTCCGTTCCAGGCGCCCTCCGGCGTGTGGTGGCTCTCCGTCGGGGTTCTCTTCCGCTCTGAGAGACTGTTCGACGATGACTGATACTGCACTGCCGCGCGTGCGCGCCGAGATCGACCTCGCCGCCCTTCGGGCCAACGTGCGGACGCTGCGTGCTCATGCGCCCGGCGCCGCGTTCATGGCCGTCGTGAAGGCGGACGGGTATGGGCACGGGATGGTCCCGTGTGCCAAGGCCGCGCTGGACGCGGGCGCCGAGTGGGTCGGGACCGCCACGCCCGAGGAGGCGCTCGCGCTGCGGGCCGCGGGTGTCGGCGGGCGCGTCATGTGCTGGCTGTGGACGCCGGGGTCGCCCTGGCGCGAGGCCGTCGAGGCCGACGTGGACGTGTCGGTGAGCCGGGTGGGGGCGCTCGCCGAGGTCGTCGCGGCCGCGCGGGCCGTGCGGCGTACGGCCCGGGTGCAGCTCAAGGCCGACACCGGGCTCGGGCGCAACGGCTGCATGCCCGAGGACTGGCCGGAGCTCGTGGGCGAGGCCCTGCGGGCGGAGGCCGAAGGGCTGGTGAAGGTCACCGGACTGTGGTCGCACTTCGCCTGTGCCGACGAGCCGGGGCACCCCTCGATCGCGGCGCAGCTGAGTGCGTTCCACGAGATGGTCGGGTACGCCGAGGAGGCGGGGGTCCGCCCCGAGGTGCGGCACATAGCCAACTCCCCGGCCACGCTCACGCTGCCCGAGACGCACTTCGACCTGGTGCGGCCGGGCATCGCGATGTACGGGGTCTCGCCCAGCCCCGAGATCGGGACTCCGGAGGACTTCGGGCTGCGTCCGGTGATGACCGTCGCCGCGGCCCTGGCGCACGTGAAGCGCGCCCCGGCGGGGCACGGCGTGAGCTACGGGCACCACTACACGACTCCGGGCGAGACGACGCTCGGCCTGGTGCCCGCCGGGTACGGGGACGGCATCCCGCGGCACGCCTCCGGCGCGGGCCCGGTGCTCGTCGACGGCAAGTGGCGGACCGCCGCGGGGCGGATCGCCATGGACCAGTTCGTGGTGGACCTCGGCGGCGACGAGCCCGAGGTCGGCGCGGAGGCGGTGCTCTTCGGGCCCGGCGACCGCGGGGAGCCCACCGCCGAGGACTGGGCGCGGGCCGCGGGCACCATCGCGTACGAGATCGTGACCCGCATCGGTTCGCGGGTCCCGCGCGTCTATGTGAACGAGCGGCCGGGCACCGACGACTGAAGAGGAGCGGCACGTGGGCGAGGGCAGCACGGGGGCGGCCGCCGAGGTGGTCGAGGCGGTGGCGGGACGGCCGGGCGCGTCGGTGACGACCTGGCGGCGGGCCGGGATCGCGGGCGCCGCCATAGGAGTCATCGCGGCGGGCGCCGCCGCCGGGGTCGCCATCGAGCGGCTCACGGTCGGCCGGGGCATGCGCAAGAAGGCCCGTCTCGCCCTGGACGCCTCGGGCCCGTACGGCTCGCTGCGCGGCACGCCCGGCAAGGCGTACGCCGACGACGGCACGGAGCTCGCCTACGAGGTCGAAGAGGTCGGTGCGGAGAGTTCTCAGGCGGCGCGGCGGCGCCGGCTCTTCGGGCGGCGACCGCCCGCCCCCGTCACCGTCGTGTTCAGCCACGGCTACTGCCTCAGCCAGGACTCCTGGCACTTCCAGCGCGCCGCGCTGCGGGGCGTCGTCCGGGCCGTGTACTGGGACCAGCGCAGCCACGGGCGCTCGGGGCGCGGCGCGGCCCAGCTGCGCGACGGCGAGCCGGTCACCATCGACCGGCTCGGCCGGGACCTGAAGGCCGTCATCGACGCGGCCGCGCCCGAGGGGCCGCTGGTCCTCGTCGGGCACTCCATGGGCGGCATGACGACGATGGCCCTCGCCGACCAGTTCCCGGATCTGATCCGGGAGCGGGTGGTGGGCGTCGCGCTGGTCGGCACGTCCGCGGGCGGGCTCGGGGAAGTCAACTTCGGGCTCCCGGTGGCGGGGGTGAACGCCGTGCGGCGCGTGCTGCCCGGCGTCCTGCGGGCCCTCGGTTCGCAGGCCGAGCTCGTCGAGCGCGGGCGGCGGGCCACGTCCGACCTGTTCGCGGGCATCATCAAGCGGTACTCGTTCTCGTCGAAGGACATCGACCCGGCGGTCGCGCGGTTCGCGGAGCGGATGATCGAGTCCACGCCGATCGACGTGGTCGCGGAGTTCTACCCGGCGTTCACCGAGCACGACAAGGCGGACGCACTCAAGCACTTCACCGAGCTGCCCGTGCTCGTGCTCGCGGGCGACAAGGACCTGGTCACGCCGAGCGAGCACAGCGAGGTGATCGCCGATCTGCTGCCGGAGGCGGAGCTCGTCCTGGTGCCGGACGCCGGTCACCTGGTCATGCTGGAGCACCCGGAGGCGGTGACGGACCGCCTCGCGGATCTGCTGGCACGGACGGGCGCGGTCGGCACCGGTTAACGTGGGGCGCATGGAAGCACCGCACAGCCCGGCCGTCCCCGCCACCACCCTGAAGATCGCCGTCAACTCCCCGGAACAGATGGGTGAGTTGGGCCGCCGACTGGCCAAGGTCCTGCGCCCGGGTGATCTCGTCATGCTCACCGGTGAGCTCGGCGCGGGCAAGACGACGCTGACGCGCGGCCTCGGCGAGGGCCTCGGCGTGCGCGGCGCCGTCACCTCGCCGACGTTCGTCATCGCCCGGGTCCACCCGCCGCTCGGCGACGGCCCGGCCCTGGTGCACGTGGACGCGTACCGGCTCGGCGGCGGGCTCGACGAGATGGAGGACCTGGACCTCGACGTGTCCCTGCCGGACTCCGTGGTCGTCGTGGAGTGGGGCGACGGCAAGGTCGAGGACCTGTCGGACGACCGGCTGCACCTGCTCATCCACCGGGCCGTGGGAGACACCGCGGACGAGGGGCGCGAGGTGACCGTGCGGGGGATCGGGGCCCGCTGGCAGGACGCCGACCTGAGCGTTCTGGCCGTCTGAGGCCGCTCCGGCCGGATGCCGGATTCCGTCCGTTCTGCGCTGGGCGGGGATTGTTGCCGTCCACATTTTCCGACAAGGCGTCGGTAAGATGTTGCGTGGCGGGTGCCGGGCGTGTTCACATGGATACCGGTACTGGTTAGGTCTACCTAACCACGTCTGCTCCCGAAGCCCCAGGAGGCGTCCATGCCGGCTTCAGAACGAGACGTACGGCCCCGGCCGCAGGGGCTGGCGGCGCGGCCGTCCAGCTGCTCGATGAGTGAGCTGCTCGCATCGTGCGCCGCCGCGAGCGCCGTCTCCACGCCTCCGGCCGCCCCTGTGCCTCAGGAAGCCCCCGTGGAGGAACAGCCCTCGCAGCGGGACGCCGCCTGAGCGGGGCGCTTGGCGCCTGAGCGGGTGCGCGGCGCCTGAGCGGGCGCTTGAGGGCCGAGCGGCTACTTGACGACGATGACCGGGGTCTCGATGGTCGCGAAGTCCCACATCGCGTTGCCGTCCTCGCGGGACGAGCGGATGCCGCCGGTCTTCTTCGCGGGGTCCGGCTTCTCCGTGGAGCCGTTGAGCGCCGCGCTGAACCCGACCGTTATGCCGTCGACCGTCGTGAAGCGCACGACGTGCTCGATCTGCCTGCCGTCCGAACCGGTGACCTGACCCTGGCGCGACGTGACCTCGTACGTGCCGGGCTCCGGGTCGACGGTGCTCGGCGTGACCTTGTACGTGCGCTTCGCCTTGCCGGAGTCGCCGACCAGCCACACCCGGTCGCCCGCCAGCGAGTACACGACCCGCTTGCCGGTGCCCGAGCGGTCGGGAAGCGCAAGCCCGCCGCCCTTGCCCTTGGGGGACTTCGTGGGGGTCGTGGGGGACTTGTCCGGCCGCGCGTTCAGGTCGTCGGGCGCGCTCGCGGAGGCCTGGTAGGCGAGGAATCCGACCACGGCGAGGGCGGCGGCGGTGAGCCCGGCCACGAATCCCGAGCTGGTCCTGGACACTGAGCCACCTTCCCTACGTACGGCTATGGAGTGACGGTAGCAGCAGGCGCACCCGCGGCCGGTGCGGCCGTGCGCGGGGCCTCGGAGCCGTAGGCTGTTCGCGTGCTCTTGCTCGCTCTGGATACCGCAACCCCCGCCGTCACCGTCGCGCTGCACGACGGCACGGCCTCCATCGGAACCGTCGCCGAGTCGAGTCAGGTCGACGCGCGCCGCCACGGCGAGCTGCTGCTGCCCGCCGTCGACCGCGTCCTCGCCGACGCGGGCGTGGGACTCGACGCGGTCACCGCCGTCGTCGTCGGGGTGGGCCCCGGGCCGTACACCGGACTGCGGGTGGGCCTGATGACGGCCGACACCTTCGGCCTCGCGCTCGGCGTGCCCGTGTACGGGGTGTGCACGCTCGACGGGCTGGCGTACGCCTCCGGGATCGAGGACGGCCCGTTCGTCGTGGCCACGGACGCGCGCCGCAAGGAGGTCTACTGGGCCCGGTACGACGACGCGCGCACCCGCGTCTCGGGGCCCGCCGTGGACCGGCCCGCCGACATCGCCGAGCAGGTCGCAGGGCTTCCGGCCGTCGGCGCGGGCGCCACGCTCTACCCGGAGACCTTCCCCGACGCCCGCGGGCCCGAGCACGTGGCGGCCGCGGCCCTGGCCGCCCTCGCCGCCGAGAAGCTGGCCGCGGGCGAGGAGCTCCTGGAGCCGCGCCCGCTGTACCTGCGCCGCCCGGACGCGCAGGTGCCCAAGAACTACAAGGTGGTCACCCCCAAGTGACCACCGTGACGACCCACGCCGCCGTGCTGCGCGAGATGCGCTGGTGGGACATCGATCCCGTCCTCGCCCTGGAGAAGGAGCTCTTCCCGGAGGACGCCTGGTCGCGCGGCATGTTCTGGTCCGAGCTCGCGCACGCGCGCGGTCCGGGCTCGACGCGCCGCTACCTGGTGGCGTACGACGGCGAGCGTCTCGTCGGGTACGGCGGGCTCGCGGTCGCGGGCACCGACTCCGACGGCGGCGACGCGCTGGCCGCCGACGTGCAGACCATCGCCGTGGCCCGGGACCAGTGGGGCACCGGGCTCGGCGCGCGGCTGCTCACCGAGCTCCTCCGGCACGCGACCGCCTTCGAGGCCACCGAGGTGATGCTCGAGGTGCGCGTGGACAACACCCGGGCGCAGAAGCTGTACGAGCGCTTCGGCTTCGAGCCGATCGGCTTCCGGCGCGGCTACTACCAGCCGGGGAACGTGGACGCGCTGGTGATGCGCCTCTCGGACCCGTCAGCCCTGTCGCGAGCCCCGCACCCCTCCCCGAACGGCCGGGCCGACGGCCCCGTGAACGGCGTACAAGGAACCGAGATCCATGGCTGACCTCCGCGACGAGCCCCTCGTCCTCGGTATCGAGACCTCCTGCGACGAGACCGGCGTCGGCATCGTGCGCGGCACCACGCTGCTCGCCGACGCCGTCGCCTCCAGCGTCGACGAGCACGCGCGCTTCGGCGGCGTCGTGCCCGAGGTCGCCTCGCGGGCGCACCTGGAGGCGATGGTGCCGACCATCCAGCGCGCCCTGAAGGACGCGGGGGTGAGCGCGAAGGACCTCGACGGGATCGCCGTCACCGCGGGGCCCGGCCTCGCGGGCGCGCTGCTCGTCGGCGTCTCGGCCGCGAAGGCGTACGCGTACGCGCTCGGCAAGCCGCTGTACGGCGTGAACCACCTGGCCTCGCACATCTGCGTGGACCAGCTGGAGCACGGTGCGCTGCCCGAGCCGACGATGGCGCTCCTGGTGTCCGGCGGGCACTCCTCGCTGCTGCTCTCCACCGACATCACCTCCGACGTCCGGCCGCTCGGCGCGACCATCGACGACGCCGCGGGCGAGGCCTTCGACAAGATCGCGCGGGTGCTGAACCTGGGCTTCCCCGGCGGCCCCGTCATCGACCGGTACGCGCGCGAGGGCGACCCCGAGGCGATCGCCTTCCCGCGCGGTCTGACCGGCCCGCGCGACCCGGCGTACGACTTCTCCTTCTCCGGCCTGAAGACGTCCGTGGCGCGCTGGATCGAGGCCAAGCGGGCCGCGGGCGAGGACGTGCCGGTGCGGGACGTGGCCGCGTCCTTCCAGGAGGCGGTCGTCGACGTGCTCACCCGCAAGGCGGTCAAGGCCTGCAAGGACGAGGGCGTCGACCACCTGATGATCGGCGGCGGCGTCGCGGCCAACACCCGGCTGCGGGCGCTCGCCCAGGAGCGGTGCGAGCGGGCGGGCATCCGCCTCCGGGTGCCGCGGCCCAAGCTGTGCACGGACAACGGCGCGATGGTCGCGGCCCTCGGCGCGGAGATGGTGGCGCGCAACCGGCCGGCGTCGGACCTGGGGCTCTCGGCGGACTCCTCGCTTCCGGTCACGGAGCCGCACGTGCCGGGCGCGCACGCCCACGACCACGACCACGTGCACGAGGTCAGCAAGGACAACCTCTACTCATGAGCGTCGCGCTGATGTGGGAGGCCCGCGCCGCCGAGGGGCGCGGGCCCGAGCTGCTCGCCTGGGCGCGGGCCCAGGAGCTGGCGGCGGCGCCGGTGCGCCGCGAGACGTTCCGGGCGCCCCAGGACCGCGTCCTCGTGATCACCTGGTGGGACGCCGCGTACGACGCCGAGCTGCCGGAACTGCCCGAGCCGCCCGGGGACCTGGTGTCCCGGGCACCGCACCGCTGGCGCTTCGAGCAGGTCGACTCCTAGGCCCGCTCAGCGGTCCTTCGCGGCGGTCCCCGTTCCCGGGGCCCCGGTCGCCCGGGCCCCGCTCAGCAGTCCGTCGATCACGGCTGCCAGCTGGCGGCCGATGTCGTACGTCCCGGCGATCTCCTCCCAGCGCGGGGCCAGCGGTGTCACATGGGGCAGCTCGGCGGCGTCCGCCGCGGTGAGCATGTCGGGGAAGTACCGCTTGCGCTCGGGCTCCTCGGCGCGGCGCGCCATCGCGCGCCGGAACACCAGGTCGCCGTACACGCAGTGCCAGATGGTGCGGTAGGCGTGCACCGCCTCCTCGGGCGTGAGGCCGCACGCGACGCCCGAGCCGATGATCTCGTCGACCATCCACATCGCGCCCTTGTCGCTGAGGTCGCCGAGGCTCAGGACCTCCACGACCCACGGCAGCCGCAGCAGCACGCCGTGCATGTGCAGGGACACGGCGAGCAGCCGGTCGCGCGGGTCGGCGGGCAGCTCCGGGCGCGGCAGCGTGGCGGCGGTCCCGGCCAGGGCGAGCATCAGGAGCTCGTCCTTGTCGCGCACGTGGTGGTAGAGCGCCATGGGCGTGGCCCCGATCTCCTTGGCGACCCGCCGCATGCTCAGGGCCGCGACGCCCTCCTCCTGGAGGATGCGCCGCGCCACGTCGACGATCGCCTCCGGCTCGATGCGGCGCGGCCGCCCGACCCGTCGCTTCCGCCCGGCCGCGCCGGGCTCCGGGGGTTCTTCCGCATTCGCTTCGGCTGCCACGGCCTCATTGTCGCGCCCTGTTGGGCCTTTCTGACCCTTGCTTATTTTCTATACGCGTATAGTAATCTGCGACGCATGACGCACTCGGCCACGACGGGAGCCGCGCGCGGCTCGCTGCTGCTGCCCGTCCTCCTCACCGTGCAGTTCCTCGTCTCCCTCGACGTCTCCGTCGTCAACATCGCCCTGCCCGACGTGGGCAGGGACCTCGGCTTCGCGCCCGAGTCGCTGACCTGGGTCGTCAACGCCTACGCGCTCGCGTTCGGCGGGCTGCTCATGCTCGGCGGGCGGCTCGCCGACCTCATGGGGCGCCGCCGCACGCTCGTCGCCGGGTTCCTGGTCTTCGGCGCCGCGAGCCTCGTGGGCGGCCTCGCGCAGAGCCCGGGGCAGCTCGTCGCGGCACGGGCCGTGCAGGGCGCGGGCGCCGCCGCCCTCGCGCCGGTGGCGCTCGCGCTGATCACCGTGCACTACGCGGAGGGCCGGGCCCGGGCGCGGGCGCTCGGCCTGTGGGGCGCCTCGGGCGCGCTCGGCGGCGCCGTCGGCGTCATGGCGGGCGGGCTGCTCACCGACTGGGCGGGCTGGCGCTCGGTGATGCTGATCAACGTCCCGGTCGTCCTCGCCGCGCTCGCCGCCACCCGGTCCGGGGTCCCCGCCGACCGCCGCGTCTCCGCCGGGCCGCGCCCGGACGTCGTCGGCGCCCTCCTGGTCACCGCGGGCACGTCCGCCCTCGTCCTCGGCCTGGTCCGCTCCGAGAGCCACGGCCTGGGCTCGGCCGGCACCCTCGGGACGCTCGCCGCGGCCGTCGCGCTGCTCGCCGCCTTCTGCGCCGTGGAGATACGCGGCGAGCGGCGCGCCCGGCAGCCGCTGCTCCGCCTCGGCCTGCTCACGCACCGGCCGGTGCTCGCCGCGAACGTCTTCGCGCTCCTGATGTCCGCCGGTCAGTTCGCCGCGTTCTACTTCACCTCGCTCTACCTCCAGGAGGTCATGGCGTACGCGCCCACGCGCGCGGGAGTGGCCTTCCTGCCGTTCTGCGTGGGCGTCGTCGCGGGCACGGTCGTCGCGACCCGCACGGTCGGCCGGGTCGGCGCGCGGGTGCTGCTGGTGGCGGGCGGGCTGCTCGGCGCCGCCGGGTTCGCGTGGTTCGCGCTGGCCGTCGAGGCGGGCGGCACCTTCGCCGGCTCCGTCCTCGGCCCCTCCCTGGTGGCCAGCGTCGGCATCGGCCTGTGCTTCGTCCCCCTCGGCACGTCCGCGACCTCCGGGGTGGCGCCGGGGGAGACCGGCATGGCGTCGGGCCTTCTCAACAGCTCGCGGCAGCTGGGGGGTTCCATCGGCCTCGCGGTCCTCGTGGCCGTCGCGGCGAGCTCCACGGGGGCGGGCCGCGCGGGCCTCGCGGACGGCTATGCCACGGCGTTCGCGGTGGCGGCGGCGCTGCTCGCGGCGGCAGCGGTGGCGGCGGGGGTGCTGCACGGGGGCGCCGGGCGGGCCGAGGGCACGCAACCGCGGCCGCGGCAGCGATCCAGCCCGTCCGGCGTTTGAGGACGAGGCCGCAGGCCGATGAACCCGGGGCAGGGCGGCAGGGGGCAGGGGGCAGGGGGGCAGGCGGCCTCAGCGGGCCGGGTGGCCCACCAGCATCGTGGGAGCCCCGGCGACCCGCGTGAGGAAGACCGTCGCGGAGCCGGGCCCGCGGGGCTTCACCTTGCGGCGCAGCTCCTCCGGCTCCACGGCCGAGCCCCGCTTCTTGACCGTGAGCACGCCGACCTCCCGCTCCCGCAGCAGCGCCTTCAGCTTCTTCACGTTGAACGGCAGCTGGTCCGTGATCTCGTACGCGCTGGCGTAGGGCGTCGCGCGGGCCACGTCGGAGGTGACGTAGGCGATCGTCTCGTCGACGAGCCCGCCCTCGACCCGCGCGGCGACCTCCGCGACGAGATGGGCGCGGATGACGGCGCCGTCGGGCTCGTACAGATAGCGCCCGACGGGGCGTACGGCAGGGTCCGGAAGCATCGTCGCGCGCCCCGCGCACAGGGTCGCGCCCCCCGGCAGAAGGGTGGCCCGGTGCGAGCTGGGCGCGTCGGTGCCGAACCACAGCACCGCCTCCTTCACGTCCCCGCCGTCCGAGATCCACTCGGCCTCCGCCTCCTCGGGCACCGCCTCGTGCGGGATGCCGGGGGCGATCTTCAGTGCCGCGCGGGGAGCCTTGCGGGCGGCGGCCACGGCCCAGGACAGCGGCGGGGAGTAGGCCTCCGGGTCGAAGATGCGGCCGCGGCCGCCGCGCCGCGCGGGGTCCACGAACACCGCGTCGTACCCGGCCGTGTCCACCTCCGTGACATCCGCCTCGCGGACCTCGATGAGGTCGTCCAGGCCGAGGGCCGTGGCGTTGGCGCGCGCGACCGCGCAGGTCAGCGGGTCGCGATCGACGGCGAGGACCTCGATCCCGGCGCGGGCGAGCGCGATCGCGTCGCCGCCGATGCCGCAGCACAGGTCGGCGATCCGCCGCACGCCGAGCTCCTTGAACCGCTCCGCCCGGTAGGTCGCGACGGACGTGCGCGTGGACTGCTCGACGCCGTTCGGCGTGAAGAACATCCGCGCGGCGTCCCCGGCGCCGAACTTCGCCACCGCCCGCTGCCGCAGGCGGGCCTGGGCGAGCGCCGAGGAGACCAGGTCGGCGGGGTGGTCGCGGCGCAGCCGGGTCGCGACCGCGAGTTCCTCGGCGGGTTCGACGTCCCGTACGGCGTCGAGGAGGGCGGCGCCCTCGGCGGTGAGGAGCGCGGCGAAGGCCGTCGTGGCGGGCTGCGGATCGTGCGGAGCGTTCACCGGCCCATTGTGGGCCAGTCGGTGGAAGGTGCGCGTCCGGCAGCGGTGTCGAGCCCTCGCCAGGCCCGTGAACTGCGAGGATCCGACGCCATGCGACTAGTACGACAAAATGGAAATTCAGCAGGAAAGGCGAAGAAGCGGGTGCTGCTCGCCCTCGCCGCGCTCGGTGTCGGCGCGGTCGCCTCGGGCTGCGCGGCGGACCCGGGCGCGGGCTCGGAGCGCGAGCGCGGCGCACCCGCCGCGCACGGCCAGCAGCCCCGGCTCGCCCCGCCCGCCCAGGCCCTGCGCGAGTACGCCCAGCGGCTGCGCGCGAGCCAGGCCGCGCGGGCCGCCGCGGCGAAGCGCTGGGGCCTCGCGAAGCCGCCGCTCGCGGCGCCCGCGGGGCCCGCCGCCAAGCCGCGCCTCACCACGCGCAAGGGCTTCGAGGTGCGGGGGCAGGAGGAGCTGCCGCCGGTGTTCACCACGGTCCCGACCAAGGACAAGGTCGTCTTCCTGACCGTCGACGACGGCGCCGAGAAGGACCCGGCCTTCCTGCGGATGATGAGCGACCTGAAGATCCCGTACACCGCGTTCCTCAGCGACTACCTGGTCAAGGAGGACTACGGCTACTTCAAGCGGATGCGGGACCACGGCGTCGCGCTGAACAACCACACCCTCAACCACCGCTATCTGCCCGGCCTTTCGTACGAGGCCCAGCGGCACGAGATCTGCGGCATGCAGGACGTCATCGAGCGGCGGTACGGCAAGCGCCCCGAGCTCTTCCGGCCGCCGTACGGCAACTACAACCGCGACACCCTGCGCGCCGCCAGGTCCTGCGGCGTCAAGGCGGTGCCGCTGTGGGCCTCCGAGGGCTTCGCCGACCACATGGAGTGGCGCGAATGGGACAAGGACCTGCACCCCGGCGACATCATCCTCACGCACTTCCGGGGCCGCGGGGACTGGAAGGGCACGATGCCCGACATGGTCCGTACGGTCCTGAAGACGGTCACCGACAGGGGGTACGCGGTGGCCCGCCTGGAGGACTACCTGTGAGGCGCGCCGCCACCGCGGCGAGCGCCCTGCTGCTCCTCCTGCTGACGGGCTGCGCCCAGTCGGTGGACCCGATCGAGAGGCTGGGCAGGAAGGCGGCCGAGAAGATGTCTCCTGGCTGTGCCGGGCGGCCGTTGGCCGGACCCCGGGCGGAGAGGCCGCCCTCCGGGCGGAGCCCCGGCGCCCCCGAGCTCCGCGCGGAACCCACCCGCCCCGTGAAACGTTGCCCGAAGGAGTCCCCGCCCACGGCCTCGCCCAGAGCCCCGCGCTAGCCCCTCGCCCGTCCCTCGCGGAGGGGAAACCTGCCGAGCCGGCGGCAGTCAATTGGCACTCCGCTTGACCGAGTGCTAATCGCCGTCCTAGTCTCGGGCCTGGCACTCCCACCTGGAGAGTGCCAGAAGCGACGGGCAGGTCCGGCACCCGCGACGACGGATCGACCTGGTCGCCACCTCTAGATCAGTTAACCCCGCGAGATCTCCGAAGGGGGAGGTCGGATCGTGACGACCGCCAGCTCCAAGGTTGCCATCAAGCCGCTCGAGGACCGCATTGTGGTCCAGCCGCTCGACGCCGAGCAGACCACGGCCTCTGGCCTGGTTATCCCGGACACCGCGAAGGAGAAGCCCCAGGAGGGCGCCGTCCTCGCCGTGGGCCCGGGCCGCTTCGAGAACGGCGAGCGCCTGCCGCTCGACGTGAAGGTCGGCGACGTCGTGCTCTACAGCAAGTACGGCGGCACCGAGGTGAAGTACAACGGCGACGAGTACCTGGTGCTCTCCGCCCGTGACGTGCTCGCGATCATCGAGAAGTGATCGAGCGCTAGTCGCCTGCTTCACCCAGCAGATTTGTTTCGCGCTGCGCCCCTGGTCACCCCGCTGATTGCCGGGCGGCGAGGGGCGTAGTTCGTTGCTGCATCTTTCCCGGGGGTCCTCCGGATCCCCTGAGTTTTCCGAGAGGGCTGAACCGCTCCCATGGCGAAGATCCTGAAGTTCGACGAGGACGCCCGTCGCGCCCTTGAGCGCGGCGTCAACAAGCTTGCCGACACCGTCAAGGTGACGATCGGCCCCAAGGGCCGCAACGTCGTCATCGACAAGAAGTTCGGCGCCCCGACCATCACCAACGACGGCGTCACCATCGCCCGTGAGGTCGAGGTCGAGGACCCGTACGAGAACCTCGGCGCCCAGCTGGTGAAGGAGGTGGCGACCAAGACCAACGACATCGCTGGTGACGGCACCACCACCGCCACCGTGCTCGCCCAGGCCCTGGTCAAGGAAGGCCTGCGCAACGTTGCCGCCGGTGCATCCCCGGCCGCCCTGAAGAAGGGCATCGACGCCGCCGTCAAGGCCGTCTCCGACGAGTTGCTCGCCACCGCGCGGCCGATCGACGACAAGTCCGACATCGCCGCCGTGGCCGGGCTCTCCGCCCAGGACCAGCAGGTCGGCGAGCTCATCGCCGAGGCGATGGACAAGGTCGGCAAGGACGGTGTCATCACCGTCGAGGAGTCCAACACCTTCGGTCTCGAGCTGGACTTCACCGAGGGCATGGCCTTCGACAAGGGCTACCTGTCGCCGTACTTCGTGACGGACCAGGAGCGCATGGAGGCCGTCCTCGAGGACCCGTACATCCTCATCCACCAGGGCAAGATCTCCTCCATCCAGGACCTGCTCCCGCTCCTGGAGAAGGTCATCCAGGCCGGCGCCTCGAAGCCGCTCCTGATCATCGCCGAGGACGTCGAGGGCGAGGCCCTCTCGACCCTCGTCGTGAACAAGATCCGCGGCACCTTCAACGCCGTCGCGGTGAAGGCCCCCGGCTTCGGCGACCGCCGCAAGGCGATGCTCGGCGACATGGCCACCCTCACCGGCGGCACCGTCGTCGCCGAGGAGGTCGGCCTCAAGCTCGACCAGGTCGGCCTGGACGTGCTCGGCTCCGCCCGCCGCGTGACGATCACCAAGGACGACACCACCATCGTCGACGGCGGCGGCAACGCCGGTGACGTCGAGGGCCGCGTCGCCCAGATCAAGGCCGAGATCGAGTCCACCGACTCCGACTGGGACCGCGAGAAGCTCCAGGAGCGCCTCGCGAAGCTGGCCGGCGGCGTGTGCGTGATCAAGGTCGGCGCCGCCACCGAGGTGGAGCTGAAGGAGAAGAAGCACCGCCTGGAGGACGCCATCTCCGCGACCCGCGCCGCGGTCGAGGAGGGCATCGTCTCCGGTGGTGGCTCCGCGCTCGTCCACGCCGCCAAGGTCCTCGAGGGCAACCTCGACCTGGCCGGCGACGAGGCCACCGGTGTCGCGGTCGTCCGCAGCGCCGCCGTCGAGCCGCTGCGCTGGATCGCCGAGAACGCCGGCCTCGAGGGCTACGTCATCACCACCAAGGTGGCGGAGCTGGAGAAGGGCCACGGCTTCAACGCCGCGACCGGCGAGTACGTCGACCTGGTCAAGGCCGGCGTCATCGACCCGGTCAAGGTGACGCGCTCCGCCCTGGAGAACGCCGCCTCCATCGCCTCCCTGCTGCTCACGACCGAGACCCTGGTCGTCGAGAAGCCGGCCGAGGACGAGGCCGACGCCGGGCACGGCCACGGTCACGGCCACTCCCACTGAGCGTGACCTGAGTCGCTCTGCCGACTCGGGCTGACCGAAGGCCCGGCTCCCCGTCGCGGGGGGCCGGGCCTTCGCGTTCCCGGGGCGCCTCCGACCGGTCTGCTGCAACCGGCCTACTTCGGGCCGTACTTCCGTCCGGTCCGCGACGTCACCCCGCCGAGCAGGGCGCGCGGCGTCACCTTCACCACGCCCATCATGGCCTTGTAGCGGGGGTCCGGCACGGAGAGGGCCTTGCCGCGGGCCAGGTCGGTGAGGGCGGTGGCGACGAGCTTGTCCGCGTCGAGCCACATCCACTTGGGGATGTTGTCCGTGCCCATGCCCGCCCGCTCGTGGAACTCGGTGCGCACGAAGCCGGGGCACAGGGCCATGAGACGCACCCCGGACCCGGCCAGGTCGCGCGCCGCGCCCTGGGTGAACTGCGCGATCCACGCCTTCGACGCCCCGTAGGTGCCGCGCGGCACGAAGGCGGCCACCGACGCCACGTTCACGACGCCTCCTCGCCCGCGCTCCCGCATCGCCTCCGTCGCCGCCGAGGTCAGCCGGAGCACCGCTTCGCAGTGCACCTTCAGCATCGTCAGCTCATCGGCGAGCGAGACCTCCAGATAGCGGCCCTTGTTGGCGAAGCCCGCGTTGTTGACGAGCAGGTCGACCGGGTCGCGGCGGTTGCCGAGCCGCTGCTCGACGGCCGTGATCCCGTCCTCCGTGGCGAGGTCCGCCGTCAGCACCTCCACCTCGATCCCGTGCCGGTCGTGCAACTCGGTCGCCTGCTCCCGCAGCCGCTTCGTGTCGCGCGCCACCAGGACGAGGTTGTGGCCGTCCGTGGCCAGGCGCCGTGCGAAGGCCGCGCCGATCCCTGAGGTCGCACCCGTGATGAGAGCCGTAGTCATGGACCAAGGCTAGTGAGGCCGGAGCCACCCCCGCGCCACGCGCCCCGCGAGGGGCGCCCGCGCGGGCGCCCCGGCGTGCGTCAACCGCCGTGCTTCTCCAGGTACTTGAGGGCCTTCTCCGTCGCCTCGGGGTGCAGCGCGTCCCCCGCGGCGAGCAGCCGCGGCAGCAGCGCGCGCTCCGCGGTCACCGCCCTGAACTGCAGGGCGACGGTGACGTCGTGGTCCGGCCGGTACGCGATCTCGATCGCGTCACCCGTCTGGATCTCGCCCGGTTCGAGCACCCGCAGATACGCGCCGGGCCGCAGCGCCTGGGTGAACCGCCGCACCCAGGACTGCTCGTCCATGTGCCCCTGGAACGTACGGCAGGGGATGCGGGAGGAGGTGACCTCGAGGAGCAGCTCCGCGCCGACGCGCCAACGCTCGCCGATCAGCGCGCCGTTCACGTCGACGCCGGTCGTCGTGAGGTTCTCGCCGAACATGCCGTTGCGCAGCTCGCGGCCGAGCTCCCGCCCCCACTCGTCGAGGTCCTCGCGCGCGAACGCGTACACCGCCTGGTCGTTGCCGCCGTGGTGGCGCCGCTCTCCGATCGAGTCGCCCGCGAGCCCGCTGCCGCCGATCCCCTTGGGACCCGGAGCCGTCACCCGAACGGGTCCGTCCACGGGCTGTTTGTCGATCCCGGTGAGGTTGCCGGGGGAGTTGGTGTACGGGACGGACTTCGGTCGGCCCACATTCACGGAGAGAAGCTTCATGCGGTCAGGCTAAGGGAGCGTGCTCAAAGCAGCTACGCAATATTGTGCATTGATCCCAAGGGTCGCTTATGCTCGAAGCATGATCGAGGCCCGTCATCTTCGTGTCCTGCGCGCCGTGGCCGCCACCGGCTCCTTCTCGGCCGCGGCCCGCGAGCTCGGCTGTACCCAGCCCGCCGTCAGCCAGCAGATGAAGGCCCTGGAGGGGTCCACGGGCACTCCGCTGCTCATCCGCACGGGCCGCGAGATGCGCCTCACGCAGGCGGGTGAAGCCCTGGTCAGGCATGCCGCGGGCATCCTCGCCGGGCTCACCGCCGCCGAGGAGGAGGTCGCCGCGATCGCGGGCTTGCGCGCGGGCCGGGTCCGGCTCGTCTCCTTCCCCAGCGGCTCCTCCACGCTCGTCCCCGGCGCCCTCGCCGCCCTGCGCGCCGCCCACCCCGGCACCCGAGTCTCCCTGGAGGAGGCCGAGCCGCCGCGCTCGGTGGAGATGCTCCGCGAGGGCGACTGCGACGTGGCCCTCGCCTTCCGGTACGAGGGGGCGGGCGCCGCCGAGGAGTGGGACGACCTCGTCGTACGGCCCCTGCTCGCCGACCGGCTCGTCGGCCTGGTGCCGGAGGGGCACCGCCTGGCGAAGGCGGACGCCGTCACCATCGGCGAGCTGGCCGACGAGTCGTGGATCGCGGGCTGCCCGCGCTGCCGCCGCCAGCTCGTCGAGGTCTGCCGGGGCGCGGGCTTCGAGCCCCGCATCGACTTCGCGACCGACGACTACCCGGCGGTGATCGGCCTGGTCGGCGCGGGGCTGGGCGTCGCGGTCCTGCCCGAGCTCGCCCTGGAGTCGGTGCGTCCCAAGGGGGCCCGCGCGGTGGTGGTGGAGCCCGCCGTGCGCCGGGAGATCGTCGCGCTCACGCTGCCGGACCTGGCCCAGGTGCCGGCGGTCGC
Organism: Streptomyces sp. NRRL B-1347; assembly: GCF_000720325.1. GTDB lineage: Bacteria > Actinomycetota > Actinomycetes > Streptomycetales > Streptomycetaceae > Streptomyces. Next base: position 63,338 of record NZ_JOJM01000032.1, on the reverse strand, counting down.
GGCGACCCTCGACCGGCTGGCCCGCGCCGCCGAACGCTGAGCGCGCGGCGAGCGCCGGACCCCCGACGCCGAGCGCCCCGCCGAGCAGCGAGCGCCCCGCCGCCGTGCGGGGCGCTCCGCTTCTTGCGCGCTGCCGCACGCGCTCGTTCTTGCGCGCTTCCGCACGCGCTCGGCGTACGGAAGCGGCGTACGCGCTACTGCTCGCGCGCTTCAGAGGAAACGTTCCTTCTCGATGTCAGGGTGCGGCGGCGCCCCCGCCCCCGGCGGGCGCCGCGACCAGTCGGTTGCGCGCGCGCCCCATCAGCTCTTCCCGCTCGTCCTCCGTGAGGCCGCCCCACACGCCGTACGGCTCCCGTACGGCGAGCGCGTGCGCGGCGCACTCCGCGCGCACCGGGCAGCGCATGCAGACCTCTTTGGCCGAGTTCTCGCGCGCGCTCCGTGCCGCGCCGCGCTCGCCCTCCGGGTGGAAGAAGAGCGAGCTGTCCACCCCACGGCAGGCCGCGAGGAGCTGCCAGTCCCACAGATCTGCGTTCGGTCCGGGGAGGCGGGAGAAATCTGCCATTGCGTGTCTCCTGGTAGCCGTCGTGACGCGGATACGGTGCCCATGACCGTACATCTACTGTCTAAGGAGATGAAAATATGACTCATTGCGAATCTAGCTACAGACACCGTGAAAAGGGAAGAAAAGCCGCTAAATGGGGCATAGCCCGCATAGGCCTCAGCAGGGGTATGTGCTGTTTCATGCCGCCTGTGCCGTGTCCGCGCCCTCACGTAGAGTGCCGAAGGCGGCAGTCCGACCCGTAACTCTTTCGAGTGACCATCGTTGAGAGTGCGGAGGCGGTTGAAACAACAAGTGCTCGGGCAGGTGTCCGAGTGCGTCAACCGCACAGGTGACGACTTGTACCAGCCTGGAGGCTCAAGGTGACGCGCATCAGCTGCGGAGGACGGCCATGACATCCGTCCTCGTCTGCGACGACTCCCCGCTCGCCCGAGAGGCGCTGCGCCGCGCGGTCGCGACCGTGCCCGGCGTGGAGCGCGTGACGACAGCGGCCAACGGCGAGGAAGTCCTCCGCCGCTGGGGCGCCGACCGCTCGGACCTGATCCTGATGGACGTACGCATGCCCGGACTGGGCGGCGTCGAGACCGTGCGGCGGCTGCTCTCCGCCGACCCCGGCGCGCGCATCATCATGCTCACCGTCGCCGAGGACCTGGACGGGGTCGCGCTCGCGGTCGCCGCGGGCGCCCGCGGCTATCTGCACAAGGACGCCTCGCGCGCCGAGCTGCGCGCGACCGTGACCCAGGCCCTCGCCGACCCGACCTGGCGGCTCGCGCCGCGGCGGCTGAGGTCGGCCGAGATGGGGGCCGCTCCCACGCTCACCGCGCGGGAGATCCAGGTCCTGGAGGGCATGAGCCACGGCCGGTCCAACGCGGAGATCGGGCGCGAGCTCTTCCTCTCCGAGGACACGGTGAAGACGCACGCCAGGCGGCTGTTCAAGAAGCTCGGCGCCTCGGACCGCGCACACGCGGTGGCGCTCGGCTTCCGCTGGGGCCTGGTCCGCTAGCCGGGCTGTCGCGGGGGGCATGGAGTTCCCCGTCCGCCGTGCGGCGGACGGGGCCATGGGCACCCGCAACCGCCCGCCGCGGGAGCGGCTTGTGGCGCTTCGCCGCCGATGCCGCATCCTTGAAGGTGTGGAGTTCCTTGGGGACGAGTCGGCCGAGCGCAAGGGGAGGGTGCGGGAGATGAGTTTCGGCGCACCTGCTCATAACGCTTCGGTGCACAACTATGGACGCGGTGCCACAGATCAGTCAGCGCCGAGGCACCATGGACCGATGCGCGAGGACAAGACGACGGTGATCGGTGCCCTCGTCCTTCGCGCTGTCGAGGGCGACGAGCAGGCCACGCACGACCTCCTGGCCCATGTGCACCCCCTCGCCCTGCGCTACTGCCGCACCCGGCTCTCCCGACTCCCGGGTGACGCCCGCCACTTCGTGGAGGACCTCGCACAGGAGGTCTGTGTCGCGGTCCTGCTCGCGCTGCCGCGCTACCGCGACACCGGGCGGCCCTTCGAAGCCTTCGTCTTCGCCATCGCCGCGCACAAGGTCGCGGACCTCCAGCGGGCGGCGATGCGCCACCCGGGGTCGACCGCCGTGCCCTCGGACGAGATGCCCGAGCGGCCCGACGACTCCCTCGGGCCCGAGGAGCGGGCGCTGCTCAGCAGCGACGCGGAATGGGCCAAGAAGCTCCTGGCGAACCTCCCGGAGAACCAGCGCGAGCTGCTGCTGCTCCGCGTCGCCGTGGGCCTCACCGCCGAGGAGACCGGGCAGATGCTGGGCATGTCGCCCGGCGCGGTCCGGGTGGCGCAGCACCGCGCGCTGAGCCGTCTGCGGGCCCTGGCCGAGCAGTAGGCCTTCCCGCGCCCCGGCGTGTCGCCCTCGCTCTCGCTCGCGCTGAAACCCCCTGTGGCAGGGATCTCTTTTCCGCCGCGACGGCACCTCGTGCGACGGCGCGGTCCTCCGGCGCCGGGCGCAACACGGCCGACCAGGGGCCTTGGGGCTGCCTCTGTAGGAACCTATGAAGCCGTGGGCCGCCGGGAACTGTGGAATGAGAGAGCCACGCTTCCCGTTAGCATGGACATCCGCACCGATCAAGGCCATTTGGGGAAGGTGTCATGACTGCAAACGTCGACGGAGTGCCCGAGAAATTCGCGACACTCGGGCTGACCTACGACGACGTGCTGCTGCTGCCGGGCGCGTCGGACATGGCGCCCGGTGACATCGACACCGCCTCGTACGTCTCGAAGAACGTCCGGGTGAACGTCCCGCTGCTCTCGGCCGCGATGGACAAGGTCACCGAGTCCCGCATGGCCATCGCCATGGCCCGCCAGGGCGGCGTCGGCGTACTGCACCGGAACCTGTCGATCGCCGACCAGGCGAACCAGGTCGACCTGGTCAAGCGCTCCGAGTCCGGCATGGTGACGGACCCCATCACCGTGCACCCGGACGCCACGCTCGCCGAGGCCGACGCGATCTGCGCCAAGTTCCGCATCAGCGGCGTCCCGGTGACCGACGGCGCGGGCAAGCTGCTCGGCATCGTCACCAACCGCGACATGGCCTTCGAGGCGGACCGCTCCCGCCAGGTGCGCGAGGTCATGACGCCGATGCCGCTGGTCACCGGCAAGGTCGGCATCTCGGGCGTGGACGCCATGGAGCTGCTGCGCCGCCACAAGATCGAGAAGCTGCCGCTGGTCGACGACAGCGGCGTCCTCAAGGGCCTCATCACGGTCAAGGACTTCGTGAAGGCCGAGAAGTACCCGAACGCCGCGAAGGACTCCGAGGGCCGCCTGATCGTCGGTGCCGCCGTCGGCGTCGCCGGTGACGCCTTCGACCGCGCCCAGGCCCTGATCGAGGCGGGCGTCGACTTCATCGTCGTCGACACCGCGCACGGCCACTCCCGCCTGGTCGGCGACATGGTCGCCAAGATCAAGTCGAACTCCGGCGGCGTCGACGTCATCGGCGGCAACATCGCCACCCGTGACGGCGCCAAGGCCCTCATCGACGCCGGTGTCGACGGCATCAAGGTCGGCGTCGGCCCCGGCTCCATCTGCACCACCCGCGTCGTCGCCGGCATCGGCGTACCGCAGGTAACGGCCATCTACGAAGCGTCGCTCGCCGCCAAGGAAGCCGGTGTCCCGGTGATCGGCGACGGCGGCCTGCAGTACTCCGGTGACATCGCCAAGGCCCTCGTCGCGGGCGCGGACACGGTCATGCTCGGCTCGCTGCTCGCGGGCTGCGAGGAGTCCCCGGGCGAGCTGCTCTTCATCAACGGCAAGCAGTTCAAGTCGTACCGCGGCATGGGCTCCCTCGGCGCCATGCAGTCCCGCGGCGACCAGCGGTCCTTCTCCAAGGACCGGTACTTCCAGGAGGGCGTCGCCTCCGACGAGAAGCTGGTTCCCGAGGGCATCGAGGGCCAGGTGCCCTACCGCGGCCCGCTGTCCGCGGTCGTGCACCAGCTGGTGGGCGGTCTGCGCCAGTCGATGTTCTACGTGGGCGGCCGTACGGTCCCCGAGCTCCAGGAGCACGGCCGGTTCGTACGGATCACGTCGGCGGGCCTCAAGGAGAGCCACCCGCACGACATCCAGATGACCGTCGAGGCACCGAACTACAGCCGCAACAAGTAGCGGCCACGCGCGCGTGTCGGGGATACTGGAACGGCATACGGAGTGCCGTAGGAAAGCTGAAGGGCCACACACGTGACTGAGATCGAGATCGGGCGCGGCAAGCGCGGCCGCCGGGCGTACGCCTTCGACGACATCGCCGTCGTACCGAGTCGGCGCACCCGCGACCCGAAGGAGGTCTCGATCGCCTGGCAGATCGACGCCTACCGCTTCGAGCTGCCCTTCCTCGCGGCCCCCATGGACTCCGTGGTGTCGCCGTCGACCGCCATCCGCATCGGCGAGCTCGGCGGCCTCGGCGTGCTGAACCTCGAAGGCCTGTGGACGCGGTACGAGGACCCGCAGCCGCTGCTCGACGAGATCGGGGAGCTGCCGGCCGAGGCCGCGACGCGCCGCCTCCAGGAGATCTACGCCGCGCCCATCAAGGAAGAGCTCATCGGGCAGCGCATCAAGGAGGTGCGTGACGCCGGTGTCGTGACCGCCGCCGCGCTCTCCCCGCAGCGCACCGCGCAGTTCTCCAAGGCCGTCGTGGACGCGGGCGTGGACATCTTCGTGATCCGCGGCACGACCGTGTCGGCCGAGCACGTCTCGGGCGCCGCCGAGCCGCTGAACCTGAAGCAGTTCATCTACGAGCTGGACGTCCCGGTGATCGTCGGTGGCTGCGCCACGTACACGGCCGCCCTGCACCTGATGCGCACCGGCGCGGCCGGCGTCCTCGTCGGCTTCGGCGGCGGCGCCGCCCACACCACGCGCAACGTCCTGGGCATCCAGGTCCCGATGGCCACCGCCGTGGCCGACGTCGCCGCCGCCCGCCGCGACTACATGGACGAGTCCGGCGGCCGCTACGTCCACGTCATCGCGGACGGCGGCGTGGGCTGGTCGGGCGACCTGCCGAAGGCCATCGCCTGCGGCGCGGACGCCGTGATGATGGGCTCCCCGCTCGCGCGCGCCACGGACGCGCCCGGCAAGGGCCACCACTGGGGCATGGAGGCCGTCCACGAGGACGTGCCGCGCGGCAAGAAGGTCGACCTGGGCACGGTCGGCACGACCGAGGAGATCCTCACCGGTCCTTCGCACATCCCGGACGGCTCGATGAACTTCTTCGGCGCCCTGCGCCGCGCGATGGCCACGACGGGCTACAGCGAGCTCAAGGAGTTCCAGCGCGTCGAGGTGACGGTGGCGGACTCGCAGCACAAGCGGTGACGTCGCACGGCGCTTGAACAGCGCGAAGGGGCCCGGTCCGCCAGCAGGCGGGCCGGGCCCCTTCGCGTGTGCGTGCGCTCTACTGCGCGGCGCGCTTGGCGCCACCGAAGGCGGCCACCGCGGCTATCGCGAAGAACACGAAGGTCATCGCGTCGGCGTCTTCCTTCCAGCCCTTCTGGAGGGCGTCGAAGTGGTCGAAGAACACCGTCGAGAAGCTGGTGTGGAACTTGTCGGAGATGACCATGGCGGCGCCGACCAGCTGCCCCAGGTAGACGGCACCGAGGGACAGGGCGGCCGAGATCACCGCGAGGGCGGGGTTGCGGCCCCCGACCTTGCCCGTGGCGAGGCCCACGACGAAGCCGACACCCACGGCCGCCCAGCCGATCTCGTGCTCCGTGGCACCGATGACGGCACCGTAGATCCCGGCCGAGACGAGCGCGGTCACGAGGGCGACGACGATGCCGAGGCCCACGTTGTCCCGGGTGGGAGCGGGCGGCGCGGGCACCGTGTACGGGGGCTGGAAGCCTTGCTGCTGCTGCGGGAAGGCGGCGTACGGCTGCTGGGGCTGCTGGCCGTAGGGCTGCGAGCCGTACGGCTGCTGGGGCTGCTGCTGGGGGTAGCCGTAACCCGGCTGGCCGTACGGCTGCTGGGGTTGTTGCGGGTGGCCGTACGGCTGGCCTGGCGGCGTGGGCTGCGTCATGTGGATTCCCCCTGGGACACGAGAGTGCACTGGTGTGCGGTATTGGCTGGATCCGCACGGTAGCAGCAGTGACCGGCGTGCCTCAGGGGATCGTCGTGACGGTCACAGCCGGTGGGCGGCGCCCGCCGGGGTCGCGCCCCGGGTGTCGAGCAGCAGTTGGGCCTTCACGGCCAGGCCCTGGAGGTCGTAGGTGCGGTGGTGCTGGAGCAGGATCGTCAGATCGGCGTCGGCGGCCGCTTCGTAGAGGCTGTCCGCGCGCGGGACAGGATGGCCGAGAACGTTCCAGTGGGCCACGTACGGGTCGTGGTAGCTCACGGCGGCGCCGAGCTGCATGAGGCGGACCGCGATCTCCTGGGCCGGGGCGCCCTGCTGGTCGGCGACGTCCGGCTTGTAGGTGACGCCGAGCAGCAGCACGCGCGCGCCGCGGGCGGACTTGCCGTGCTCGTTGAGCAGGGTCGCGGCGCGCTGGATGACGTAGCCGGGCATGCGGTCGTTGACCTGCTGGGCGAGTTCGACCATGCGCAGGGGGCGGGCGCCGTGGGCCGGGCCCGGCACCTCCAGGGGGGCGCCGTGGCCGCCGACGCCGGGGCCCGGCCGGAAGGCCTGGAAGCCGAACGGCTTGGTCTCGGCGCAGCGGATGACGTCCCACAGGTCGATGCCGAGGTCGTGGCAGAGCACGGCCATCTCGTTGACCAAGGCCATGTTCACGTGGCGGTAGTTGGTCTCCAGGAGGTGCACGGTTTCGGCCTCCCGTGGCCCACGCGCGCGTACGACCTTGTCGGTGAGGCGGCCGTAGAAGGCGGCCGCCGACTCGGTGCAGGCGGGGGTGAGGCCACCGATGACCTTGGGGGTGCCCGCGTAGCCGTGGGTGCGGCTGCCGGGGTCGAGGCGGCCGGGGGAGTAGGCGAGGTGGAAGTCGCGTCCGGCGCGCAGGCCCGAGCCCTCTTCGAGGAGGGGGCGGAGGAATTCCTCCGTGGTTCCCGGGTAGGCGGGCGATTCGAGGATGACCGTGGTGTGCGGGCGCAGGCGTGCGGCCAGGGCGCGGGCGGCATCGGCCACGTGGCCGAGGTCGAGCGTGCGGTCGGCCGCCTGCGGCGCGGGCGCGCAGATGACGGCGGTGCGGACCCGGCCGAGCTCGGCCGGGTCGGTCGTCGGCCGGAAGCCGCCCGCGAGCATGCGGCGGACATCGGCGGCGGTGAGGGTGCCCTCCGCGCCGTCGCCGGGGAGGCGGCCGCCGGCGAGCTCGGGTGCGCGGGCGGGGTCGTAGCCGATGGTGGCGATGCCGCTGTGGGCGGCGGCCCGGGCCAGGGGCAGGCCGAGGTGGCCGAGGCCGATGACGGCGAGGTCTGCTGGCATGGCGTGAGCCGTCCTTCCCAATAGCCGGAGCGGGACGAGGGCGCAAGCCCTGTGGACAAGATGGGCCAGCGCAATGTCAGACTAGGAGTAAATATGACCGATTTGCGGCATTGGGCTCCGTCCGACGTCGGAGTGTTGTCCACAGGCGGTGGCTGAACTCGGCGAGCGCGACAAGAATCTGGGCATGATGTGAGCGCGACCACAGCCGACGATCACGGGAGGCAGCGGTGAGGACAGCGACTCTGGGGCCGGCGGAGCGGGCCGAGTCACTCGCGGGCATGGCCGAGCGCGAGCTGGACATTCTCGTGGTGGGCGCCGGTGTGGTCGGCGCGGGCACCGCGCTCGACGCCGTGACGCGCGGCCTGACCACGGGCCTGGTCGAGGCCAGGGACTGGGCCTCGGGCACGTCGAGCCGGTCGAGCAAGCTCATCCACGGCGGCCTGCGCTATCTGGAGATGCTGGACTTCGCGCTGGTCAGAGAGGCCCTGAAGGAGCGCGGCCTGCTTCTGGAGCGCCTCGCCCCGCACCTGGTGAAGCCGGTGCCGTTCCTGTACCCCCTGCAGCACCAGGGCTGGGAGCGGCTCTACGCCGGATCGGGCGTCGCGCTGTACGACGCGATGTCGATGGCGCGCGGCCACGGCCGCGGCCTGCCCATGCACCGCCACCTGACCCGGCGTCACGCGCTGCGCGTGGCCCCCTGCCTGAAGAAGGACGCCCTCGTCGGCGCCCTGCAGTACTACGACGCGCAGATGGACGACGCCCGCTATGTCGCCACGCTCGTGCGCACCGCGGCGGCCTATGGCGCCAAGGCCGCCAACCGCGCGCGGGTGACGGGCTTCCTCCGCGAGGGCGAGCGGGTCGTCGGCGCCCGCGTCCAGGACGTCGAGGCGGGCGGGGAGTACGAGATCCGGGCGAAGCAGATCGTGAACGCCACCGGGGTGTGGACCGACGACACCCAGGCGATGGTCGGCGACCGCGGCCAGTTCCACGTCCGGGCGTCCAAGGGCATCCATTTGGTCGTACCGAAGGACCGGATCAATTCGACGACGGGTCTGATCCTGCGCACGGAGAAGAGCGTCCTGTTCGTCATCCCCTGGGGAAGGCACTGGATCGTCGGCACCACCGACACGGACTGGGACCTGGACAAGGCCCACCCGGCGGCCTCCAGCGCGGACATCGACTATCTCCTGGAGCACGTGAACTCGGTCCTCGCGGTCCCGCTCTCCCGCGACGACGTCCAGGGGGTGTACGCGGGCCTGCGCCCGCTGCTCGCCGGGGAGTCGGACGCCACGAGCAAGCTCTCCCGCGAGCACACGGTCGCGCACCCCGCGCCCGGCCTCGTCGTCGTGGCGGGCGGCAAGTACACGACGTACCGCGTGATGGCCAAGGACGCCGTGGACGAGGCGGTGCACGGTCTGGACCAGCGCGTCGCGGAGTGCGTCACGGAGGACATCCCCCTGGTCGGCGCCGAGGGCTATCGAGCGCTGTGGAACTCCCGCGCGGGCATCGCCGCCCGCACCGGACTCCACGTGGTGCGCGTGGAGCACCTGTTGAACCGCTACGGCTCCCTCGCCGAGGAGGTCATCGAGCTGATCGAGGGCGACGCCTCGCTCGGCGCCCCGCTGCACGCGGCCGAGGACTATCTGCGCGCCGAAATCGTCTACGCCGCCTCGCACGAGGGCGCCCGGCACCTGGACGACGTGCTCACCCGCCGCACCCGCATCTCCATCGAGACCTTCGACCGGGGCACGCGCAGCGCCCGCGAGTGCGCCGAGCTGATGGCGCCCGTGCTCGGCTGGGACGAGGACCAAGTCGAGCGCGAGGTCCAGCACTACGAGAAGCGGGTGGAGGCCGAGCGCGAGTCCCAGCGCCAGCCGGACGACCTGACGGCGGACGCGGCCCGCCTCGGGGCACCGGACATCGTGCCCCTCTAGAGGTAGAGCCGGGGGTTGTCAAGGAAGGACACGCCAGAGATCGGCCGGTTTGACCGGAGCGGGGTGGCCAAGGGGGGTATGGCCAGGGGGGTTTGGGGTGGTGCGCAGGGGTTCGCGTGGCGACGAAGTCCACCATGTGGGACATCCGACCCGCGGCGTTGACCGGTCCTCGGGTGAGGGACAATGAAGGCTCTGTCAGGGCGGGTTGTGCGGGTAGTTGAGGGGACGCATGTCGGAGGCGGAGCAGACGGGCGGGGCCCGTCAGGATCAGAGCGCGCGTCTCCTCGCGGGCCGGTACCGGCTCGGTGACGTGCTCGGCCGGGGCGGCATGGGCACGGTCTGGCGGGCGAAGGACGAGACGCTGGGCCGCACGGTCGCCGTGAAGGAACTGCGCTTCCCGTCGAGCATCGACGACGAGGAGAAGCGGCGCCTCATCACGCGCACCCTCCGCGAGGCCAAGGCGATCGCCCGGATCCGCAACACCGGCGCGGTGACGGTCTATGACGTGGTCGACGAGGACGACCGGCCGTGGATCGTGATGGAGCTGGTCGAGGGCAAGTCCCTCGCCGAGGCCGTCCGCGAGGACGGGCTGCTCACCGCGCGGCGCGCGGCCGAGGTCGGGCTCGCCGTGCTCGACGTGCTGCGCTCCGCGCACCGCGAGGGCATCCTGCACCGTGACGTGAAGCCGTCCAACGTCCTCATCGCCGAGGACGGCCGGGTGGTCCTCACCGACTTCGGCATCGCCCAGGTCGAGGGCGACCCGTCCATCACCTCGACGGGCATGCTCGTCGGCGCCCCCTCGTACATCTCGCCGGAGCGGGCGCGCGGCCACAAGCCCGGTCCCGCGGCCGACATGTGGTCGCTCGGCGGGCTGATCTACGCGGCGGTGGAGGGCGTCCCGCCGTACGACAAGGGCTCGGCCATCGCGACGCTGACCGCCGTCATGACCGAGGCGGTCGAACCGCCGCAGAACGCGGGTCCGTTGCTGGAGAAGGTCATCTACGGCCTGCTCGCCAAGGACCCCGAGCAGCGGCTCGACGACGCGAGCGCGCGGGCGCTGCTCCAGGAAGTGATCAACGCCCCGGACGGCTCGGTGGACAAGCGCCCCGAGGACCCGGCGGACGCCACGAAGGTCGTACCCCTGCCGCCCGTGCCCCCGCAGGCGCCCGGGACCTCCGGCGGCCGCAAGGGCGAGGAGGCGGCGGAGCGGCTGAAGGGCGCGTTCCGCTCGGTGCGCAAGAAGGCGGCCGCGGCCGCGACGTCCCGGGGCGCGGGAGCCGCGGCGGCCGGTGGCGGCACGGCGCTCGGCGGTTCCGGCACGGACGCCCCGGCCGGAGGCGCGACCGGGGCCTCGGGCGCCGGAGCGGTCGCTTCTGGGAACCGCACGACGGGTACGGGCACGGGAGCGGGCCCGAGCAGTGGTGAGCGTGCCTCCAGTGCGAGTTCGGGTGCGGGCGCCGGTGCCGGTGCGTCGGTGCGGCCGGCGACCGGTCAGGCGGCGACCCGTGTCACCCCGGTGAGTCCCGGCGCGGGCACGGGCCTCGGCGCCGGAGCCGGTTCCGGCGGCGGTGGCAGTGCCGGTGGCGGTGTCGGCGGCGGTGTCGGAATGAACTCCGCCGCCGTGGGCGGCGGTTCCCCGCACGGCCCCCGCGTCCCCGCCCAGCCCGGCACTCTGCCCGGGGCGCCGCCGAAGCCACCGGTCAGGGCGCCGCTCACGGACGTGGTGCCCCGGCGCACGCTGGTGATCATCGCGGTGGTCGTCGTGCTCGCCGTACTCGGCACCGTGCTGGCCTTCGCGCTCAACGGCGACGAGAGCGGCAAGGGCGGCAAGAGCGGCGACACCTCGGCCTCCAGCGGCGCGAGCGCGGGCGGCGAAGGCAAGGGCAAGGACGCGGACGAGGAGAAGTCCGGCGGTTCCGGACCGGGCAAGGACGACGGCGCCAAGGGCGACCGGGGCAAGGGCGACGACCAGGGCTCCGGCGAGGGCGACGGAGCGGGCCAGGGCGCGCCCATCGGCGGGGACGGCAAGGACAAGGGCAAGGACAGGGACAAGGGCGACGGCGCCGAGACGACGCACAAGCACCCGCAGGGCTTCTCGATCGGGCTGCCCAAGGGCTGGAAGTTCAAGACCACGGACCGCGCGGGCGCGCGTTTCACGGGCCCTGACGGCCAGCGGCTGCTCGTCGGCTGGACCACGACGCCCAAGGACAATCCGGTGGCGGACTGGAAGAACCAGGAGCTGTCCATGGTCCGGGCGCAGTACAAGCGGATCCGAATAGAGAAGGTGGACTTCCGCGGCTGGCTCACGGCCGACTGGGAGTTCACCTACGTCGACGGCGGCACGAAGTACCGCTCGGTGGACCGCGGCTTCGTGGTCAACAGCGGTCTCGGCTACGGACTGATGTACACGGCGAAGGCCGACGACTGGGACGCTGACCAGCGCCGGGACACCTGGCGGACGTTCACGCGCACGTTCCAGCCCAAGAAGTGACTGAAGAAGCGACCCGAGCGGTGACCCGAGAAGCGACCCGAACGGTGACGAGAAGCGAACCGAGTGGCGACCCGAGGAGTGACCGGAGCGGTGAGCGGGAGGCACCCCGCGGATGACCGGTGAGCGGTTCCCGAAGTGAGCCGGAACCGGTGGTTGACGATCCGGTGAGATCTGGCATCCCGTCAATACGGTCCGGCCTGGAGACGTATCGTGAGTGCTTGCGGAGGGTAAGCAAGCGCAACGAGCCGTAAAACGAACGGAATTGACCACCGGGCGGTTGGGGGAGGCATCGTGGAGGACTATGCGGGACGGGTGCTCGCCGACCGCTACCGCCTGCCGCTGCCGCCGGCCGATGAGTACGAGTTCGCCGAGACCCGCGCCTTCGACACCTACAGCGGCCAGGAAGTCCTGGTCAGGCAGGTTCCCCTGCCCGAGGTCGTCGAGGCGGAAGTGGTCGGCGACGAGGGCTACGGCGACGGCGACCTGAGTGACGTCCTGCCCGGCGGGCTGCCCGAGGGCTTCCGGAGCGCGGGCTCCGGCGCACGGGGCGCGCGGACCCCCCGGCGCCCCGGCGCGCGGGCCACCCGCAGGCCCAGCGACCCCGCGGTGCGCCGGGCCATCGAGGCCGCGCAGGCCGCCGCGCGCATCCCCGACCACCCGCGCCTCGACCAGGTCTTCGACGTGTTCGCGGAGGACGGCTCGCTGTGGATAGTGAGTGAGCTGGTGGCGGCCCGCCCGCTCGCCGCACTGCTCGCCGACAAACCGCTGGACGCCTTCCGCGCGGCGGAGGTCGCCGCCGACGTCGTGACCGCGCTGCGCGTGCTGCACGCGCACGGCTGGGTCCATCGGAACATCACCGCGCGCACGGTGCTCGTCTGCGACGACGGACGCGTGCTCCTCACGGGGCTCGCGGCGGGCGCGGCGGAAGAGGCCCTGTGCGGGTACGATCCGCGGCCCGAGGGCGAGGACTTCTCCGGCTTCACGGAGCCCGCGGGCGCGCTCGTGGACGAGGAGGCCCGGGGCGTGGCGGCGGCCCCGGAGCCCGCGTACGAGCCCGACCCGCCGTATCGGGCAGAGCCGCCGTACGCGGCCGACGCGTACGAGCCGGGCGCCGCGTACGAGACCGATCCCGCGTACGAGCCGGAGGCCGGGACCGCGCCCGACTACGAATCCGATCTGCGGGCGGCGCGTGCCGGTGCGATCGCCGCGTACCGCGCGGGCGCGGCACGGGCGGCGGCCCAAGTGGGCGAGGCGGCCCAGGCGGACACCGGGAGCGCCACCGGCCGGAGCGCGGACCCGTACGGGGTGCGCGGCGGCGACGGCGGTCGCGAGGCGTACGGCCATGGCGGTGGCAACGGCACGCGGGAGAGCTGGGAGAGCGGCGGCCGGAAGCAGTGGCACGGCGCCGTGCCGCGCGGCGGAGTGCCCGCGCAGGGCGAATCCCCGTCCCCGAGCCTGGCCAAGCGCGCGGCGCCGCCGCAGCGGCAGGCCCCGCCGGACGACGACGCGTACGACACGTACGACAGGCAGGGCACGAGCGGCCCGGGCAGCCGGAGCGGCACGCGTGGCCTGAGCGGCGCGAGCGGCATGAGCGGCACATACGACGACGCGTACGAGTCGTCGGCCGATGAGCACGGGAGCGACGAGCCGGACGGCCATGCGCTCAGTGGCCGTTGGGACGACCCCGCAGCCGAGGGGCGGCCCCGGCGCGGCCCCACCACCGCGCTCGCCGCCGAGCGGGCCCGGCACGCGCGGATGACCGTCGTCGGCGCGGTCACCGAGCGCTGGGCCCCCGAGCAGGCCGGTCCCGTGCACGAGAACTGGCAGCTCGCCGCGCCCATCGGGCCCGCCACCGACCTGTGGGCGCTCGGCGCGCTGCTGTTCCGCGCCGTCCAGGGGCACGCGCCGTACCCGGAGGAGAGCACCGCCGAGCTGGTGCAGATGGTGTGCGCCGAGCCGCCCGCGTTCGCCGAGGAGTGCGGGCCGCTGCGGCCGGTCGTGGAGTCGCTGCTGCGTCAGGACCCGACCGAGCGCATCGACTTCGAGGAGCTGAGCGGCTGGCTGCGCTCCCTGGTGCGGTCGGCGCCGGAGCCGGACGCGGGTGTGCACGTGGTCCCGGCACCGCCGTACGACGGCGGCAGGCTGCCCGTGGTGCGCCGCCGGGGCGAGGTCGTGCGCAAGCGGCGCCCGCCCGCGCCGGTCGCCACGGGCCACGGCCACGGCCGCCACAAGCGCGGCCGGGAGCACGGCAAGGACACCAGGCCGGTGCGGGCGCCCCGGCCGGAGCGGGAGCCGCGCCCCTCGCAGGGCCCGCGTTCGCTGGGCCGGGTGCTGCTCCTGGTGATCCTCGCGGGGCTCGTGGCCGCGGTGACGTACGCGATGCTGTTCATGCCCAAGGCCGACGAGAACGAGGGCGCGGGACGCACCGGGAACGCGGGCGGGTCGAGCACGGCCCCGGACGACCGCCCCGCGGGGAACGGCAAGCCGGACGACGACGGCAAGGAAGAGGGCAAGGGCCGGGGCGAGGAGCCGGGCAAGACGCCGGACGACGAGAAGAGCCCCCGTTCGCAGGAGCCACAGACCACCGAGCCCGACCTGGCGTCCGGTTTCGCGCTGCGCAAGGACACGGAGGGCTTCCGCGTCGCCGTGGCCAGCGGCTGGCAGCGCAGCCCCAAGAACGGCCGCGGGCAAGTCCTCTACACCCACGGAAAGTTCGAGCTCCTCGTCGTCCCGGGCCGGGACAGCACCGGGGAGTACGGCACGGACCCGATGAAGTACCAGAAGGAGGACGAGCGCGAACTCCAGCCGTTCCGCGACTCGTCCTGGGCCACCTCCAGCGGGATGCGCCGGGTCGACGTGGGCGGCCGCGCCATGGCGGAGGGCCAGTTCACCTGGCAGGCCTCCGACGGCACGGAGGTCTTCGTCCGCAATCTGGTGCTGATCGCGGACGGCAAGTACCACGTGGTGCAGGTGCGCGGCCCGGAGGCCGAGCGGGACGAGGTGGACCGGCTGTACGAGCAAGCGTCGAAGTCGTACCAGGCCGTCGGCTGACCGCGCCTCACACGCTCCGGCCGGAGGCTGCCACCGCGCACCGCGCACCGCGCACCGCGCACCGCGAGGCCTCAGCGCCCCGCACTGCCCCGCCGCGCCCCGCACCACCCGGAGCCCGGCCGCGCGCCCCCGGCAGGCACAATCGGAAGTAACCCCTCCATACGCGGGGAAATCGCGAGGAATCACGGAGGAACGGCGAAGAACCGGAGCCGCATCCGTCACAGTGCGGCTTCCGGCCACCCCCTCCCGTTCCCTGCCTTCCCACGCCTCCTTACCCTTGGCTCTGTCAGAACCTGGGCCCTGTCAAGACCAACTGCGGGGGAACGTGAATCAGATGCAGGGCCTGCTCCTCGCCGGCCGCTACCGGCTCGGTGAGTCCATCGGCAGCGGTGGCATGGGGCGGGTGTGGCGTGCGCGGGACGAGGTGCTGCACCGGACCGTCGCCGTCAAGGAACTGACGGCCGCCCAGTGGGTGCAGGAGGCCGACCGCGCGGTCCTGCTGACCCGCACGCAGACGGAGGCCCGGGCCCAAGCGCAGATCAACCACTCCGCCGTCGTCACCGTCCACGACGTGCTCGAGTACGACGACCGGCCGTGGATCGTGATGGAACTGGTCGAGGGCCGCTCGCTCGCCGACGCGGTCAAGGAGCAGGGCCGCGTGGAGGCGCGCGAGGTCGCCCGCATCGGCCTGTGGGTGCTGCGGGCCCTGCGCGCCGCGCACACCGCGGGCGTCCTGCACCGCGACATCAAGCCGGGCAACGTGCTGCTCTCGCACGACAGCCGGGTGCTGCTCACCGACTTCGGGATCGCGGCGATCGAGGGCGACAAGACCATCACGCGCACCGGCGAAGTGGTGGGATCCGTCGACTACCTGGCGCCCGAGCGGGTCAGCGGCGCCAACCCCGGCCCCGCGGCCGACCTGTGGGCGCTCGGCGCGACGCTGTACACGGCGGTGGAGGGCAACTCGCCGTTCCGCCGCACCTCGCCGCTCGGCACCATGCAGGCCGTGGTGACGGAGGAGCCCACGGCGCCCGCGCACGCCGGTGCCCTCGGCCCCGTCATCGCCGCGCTGCTGCGCAAGGACCCGACCGCACGGCCGAGCGCGGACGAGGCCGAGCAGATGCTCGCGGAGGCCGCGGAGGGCCGACGGCCCAGCGCGGCGCAGGCGTACGTACCGACGCGCACCAACCAGCTGCCGCCGCCCGTGGCACCCCCCGTGGCCCAGCCCGTGACCGCGCCGCAGCCGACGCCCGCGGCCCCCGCGGCGCCCGGCCGGGGACGCTGGGCCAGGCGACTCGCGCTGGTCGCCGCGGCGGCGCTGCTCGGCGGCGGCGCGGTGTTCGGGTACTTGCAGTACGGCGGCGACGGCGAGGGCCGTGCCCGCGCCGATGCCGGTGAGGAGCGGAACAGCAAGGGCGGCAAGGACGGTGACAAGGTTGTCGGCGGCATCCCCGCCGACTGGGTGCGGGTGCGCGACGCCGAGGGCTTCAGCCTGATGCTGCCCAAGGGCTGGGCACGGCGCGTGGACGGCAGCCAGATCGACTACACGCCGGACAACGGTCGCCACTTCGTCCGCATCGCCGTCGACCGCAGCCCGGACTTCGACAGCCCCTACGCCCACCAGCTCGACCTGGAGAGACAGCTCAAGCTGCCCGACTTCCGGCGCCTGCACCTGAACTCCAACAGCTTCCGCGACCGGCCGGGCGCGCTGTGGGAGTTCAGCTGGACGGCGGGCTCGAACGACACCACCAAGGGCCCCCGGCACGCGATCTCGCAGGCGTACATCAGCCGGGACGGCGTCGAGTACGTGATCTACATGTCGGGTCCCGAGGAGAGCTGGGACAAGACGCGGGAGCAGTTCGACGCAGTGCTGCGCGGCTGGCGCGACTGACCCGCCCCCCCCGCCTGCCATACGCGCCGTCCCGCCCGCCGTACGCGCCGCCCACGCCTGCCGTACGCGCCGCCCCGCCCGCCGTACGCGCCGCCCACGCGCGCCGCGTGGGCGGCCTGAACTGGCCGGTCTCCGGCCCCACCTGCGGCGGCCCGGATCGATGGCCACACCTCTGGGGCATGATGGCCGCATGGGGAGCCTGGGTGACAGCACCCGTGTGATCGCCGGTCGTTACCGCCTCGAAGCGCGGCTCGGCCGGGGCGGCATGGGTGTCGTGTGGCGGGCCAGCGACCAGCTCCTCGGCCGCCGCGTCGCCGTCAAGGAGATCGTGGTCGACGAGACCCTCTCCGACGAGGACGCCGCCCGGCAGCGCGAGCGCACCCTGCACGAGGCGCGGGCGGTGGCGCGCCTGCGGCATCCGCACATCGTGGTCGTGCACGACGTGCTCGTCCAGGACGGCAACGCCTACCTCGTCATGGAGTACGTCGACGGCGGTTCGCTGGCGGGGCGCATCGCCCGCTCCGGGCCGCTCGGCCCGCACGCGGCCGCCCGGGTCGGCCTCGATCTGCTCGGCGCGCTGCGCACCGCGCACGCCGCCGGGATCCTGCACCGCGACCTGAAGCCCGCGAACGTCCTCATCGAGGAGGCCACCGGGCGCGTCGTCCTCACGGATTTCGGCATCGCGCAGGTCAGCGGGGCCACGACGCTCACCGAGAGCGGGACGTTCGTCGGCTCGCCCGAGTACACCGCGCCCGAGCGGATGTCCGGCGAGCGCACCGGGCCCGCGTCCGACCTGTGGTCGCTCGGGGCGCTGCTCGTCGCGGCGGTCAGCGGCGAGTCGCCGTTCCGCCGCGACTCGATCGGCGGGGTGCTGCACGCCGTCGTCTTCGACGAGATCCGCCCGCCGCCCGCCGCGGCGCCGATCGCGCCCGTGGTTCTCGGTCTGCTCGAACGCGACCCGGAGAGACGGCTCGACGTGACCGCCGCGGAGCGGCTGCTGCGGACGTACGTCGTGACCGGCACGATGCCGCGGCTCAACGGGGACCGGGCGGGCCCCGGCCTGCTGCCCGCCGCGTTACGCCCGGGACGCCAGCCGCCGACCCCGCGTGACCTGCCCAGATACCCGCGGACCAGGGCCGCGGTGCTGCTTCCGCTGCCGGCGGACCCGTACGAGCGGGGACCGCACGGCGGCCAGCGGCGGCTGAACCGCCGGCAGGGCCGCACGATGCTCATCGCCGCCGTCCTCGTCGCCGCCGTCGCGGGCGGCGCGGTCTCGGCCGCCGCGCTCCTGCTCGGCCGCGACGGCGAAGGGGAGGGGGGAAATCCGGCCACGTCGACCTCGCAGGACGTGCCCGGCACCGCGGCCACGAGCGCCCCCCGGCCCACCGCCACCTCCACGGTCACCAAGACGCCGGACTCCGTGCGGCCCTCCACGCCCGACGCCCCGCGCGGCTACCGCCTGGCGAAGGACCCACGCGGCTTCGCGCTCGCCGTGCCCACGGGCCACCGGCGCACCACGGACGGGCCGCGCACCTTCTACAGCTCCCCGGACGGCGCCTTCACCGTCGGCATCGAGGCCGCGAAACCGGTGCCCGGCGGCCCGGCCGCCGCCCAGCGCCGCGCCGACGCGAAGGGCCCCGAGCACAGCCCCGGCTACCGCGCCGGGCAGGTCACCGAGACCACCCGCAACGGCCGCCCCGCCGCGCTGCGCCAGTTCACCTGGGACGGCCCCGGCGCCGGGGCAGGCGCGCGCCGCACCTACGACCTGTGCTGGGAGGAGGGCGGGCGGATGTACGACGTGTGGGTGTCGGCACCGCTGTCCGAAGCCGGGCAGGGGCGGCGGTACTTCGACACCGCGGTCGACACGTTCGTACGCCGCTGACGGGCCTGGTGGGGGCGTGAGTTCCCGGGCCGTGCATCACCCCGGTCACAAGTAGGGGCCCCGGCTGGAATCAGACACGCCCGGCAAGGTAGTCATGGGTCCATGAGCAACGACGGGGGAGCCGGCTACGGCCCGCACGACACCACCAGTTACGGGCTGCAGCCGCCGCAGCCTCCTGAGCAGGGTGGGACGCCGTATCCGCATCCGTACGCCGAGCCGACGCAGGTCGTCCCGAACCAGCAGGCACCGTCCGGCGGGCAGCCGCCCGCCGCGCCGCAGGCACCGTCGGCTCCGGCCGCGCAGCCCACCCGGTCCGAACCGGGCGCGGGCCGTCTCGTGGGTGGCCGGTACCGGCTGCTCAGCAAGCTCGGGCACGGCGGCATGGGCACGGTCTGGCGGGCCAAGGACGAGACCGTGGACCGCGAGGTGGCCGTCAAGGAGCCGCGCGTCCCCGACCACCTGCCCGACCGCGAGCGCGCCAACGCCTTCGAGCGGATGCGCCGCGAGGCCCGCGCCGCCGCCCGCCTCGACCACCCGGCGGTCGTGAACGTCCACGACGTCGTCGTCGAGGACGGCCAGCCGTGGATCGTCATGGAGTTCGTACGGGGCCGCTCGCTCGGCGCCGCGCTGCGCGAGGGCACCCTCGGCGCGCGGGAGGCGGCGCGCGTCGGCCTCGAAGTGCTCGGCGCCCTGGAGGCGGCGCACGCGGCGGGCATCCTGCACCGCGACGTGAAGCCGGACAACGTGATGCTCGGCGACCACGACCGCGTCGTCCTCACCGACTTCGGCATCGCCCAGATCGAGGGCGAGACGAATCTGACGGACACCGGCGGCTTCGTCGGCTCGCCCGAGTTCATCGCCCCCGAGCGCGTCCTCGGCCAGCGGCCGGGTCCGGCGTCCGACCTGTGGTCGCTCGGCGTCGTCCTGTACGCGGCGACGGAGGGCGTGTCGCCCTTCCGCCGCAGCAACACGCCCGCGACGCTCCAGTCCGTCCTCAACGCCACGCCCGCCGCGCCCGCCTCCGCGCAGGGCCCGCTCGCCGACGCCATTAATGGCCTGCTGCACAAGGACCCCGGGCACCGCCCGAACGCGGGGCGGGTGCGGGCGCTCCTGGAGCAGGCCGCCGAGCCGCCGCGGCCGCCCGCCACCCAGCTGATCACGGTCGCGGGCGACGCGCCGTCCCGCGGCAAGGGCGTGTTCCTCAGCCGCAAGGCGCTCGCGGTCGTCGGGGGCGTGGCCGCCCTCGCGGTGGCGGCAGGAGCGGTCGTGGCCCTCGATCCGTTCGGCGGCTCGTCGGACGACGATCCCTGGGAGCGGCACGAGGAGAAGAACCTCGGGGCCACGGTGTCGGCGCCCAAGGGGTACGTGGGGTGGGTGCCCGGTGACGACGCGGCGGAGAAGGAGCACTGGGTCTCGTACCGGGACACCAGCGGCCAGATCTCGGTGACGCTGTCCCTCGACAAGAAGTCCGAGGACGAGTCGGGGTACATCGCGGCCACCTCCATGGCCGAGGCGTACGAGGACATGAAGGACCTGGAGGGCGGCAGCTCGGTGCTCAACTCGGCGCTGAGCCCCGACAAGGTGGGGTCCGGCAAGAAGACCACGCAGGGCGACTACAAGGGCAGCCAGTCCGCGGAGAACCTCGTCCCTTACACGAACGTGGAGAGCGAGCGGGAGTACCCGCGCGAGGCCACGATCTTCTACTACCGGACCAAGTCCGGGGACATGTACAAGCTGTGGATCGACTACCCGGCCAAGAGCGACTTCACCGAGCGCGGCCGCGAGGTGGCGGAGAAGGCCATCGCGGACCTGGAGATCAGCAAGCCCTGACGCGGCGGGTGCTGACGCTCGGTCACGGGGCGATCACCGGGCTGGCCCCCGCGCGTCCGCGCACGGTACTCATGAGACATGAGTACTGAGGGCGGACGTGTGATCGGGGGCCGCTACCGGCTCGTCGAGCGCATCGGCTCCGGGGGCATGGGCACCGTGTGGCGTGCCGTCGACGAGCTGGTGGACCGCGAGGTCGCCGTCAAGGAGCCGCGGCTGCCCGGCGATCCGCACGGCGAGGAGCGGCGGCGCGCGTACGCCCGGCTCCGGCGGGAGGCGCGGGCGGCGGCGCGGGTCGAGCACCCGGCGGCCGTCGCCGTCCTCGACGTGGTCGTCGAGGACGACGAAGTGCCCTGGATCGTCATGGAGTTGATCCGTGGCGAGTCGCTGCACGAGGTGCTCAGGCGCGGCGCCCTGTCGCCCGCCGAGTCCGCTCGCATCGGCCTCGCCCTCGTCGGCGCGCTCGCGGCCGCGCACGCCAAGGGCATCGTGCACCGCGACGTGAAGCCCGCGAACGTGCTGCTCGGGCCGCACGGCCGTGTCGTGCTCACCGACTTCGGCATCGCCCGCATCCAGGGCGAGGAGTCCCTGACGGTCAGCGGCGAGTTCGTCGGCTCGCTGGAGTTCATCGCCCCCGAGCGGATGTCGGGCCCCGGCGCGGGCCCGGCCTCCGACCTGTGGTCCCTCGGCGTCCTGTTGTACGCGGCCGTGGAGGGCCGCTCTCCGTTCCGCCGTACGACGCTGGAGTCGACCCTCGCGGCCGTCCTCGCGGCACAGGCGCCGAAGCCCGGGCAGGCGGGCGAACTGGGCCCCTGATCGAGGCGTTGCTGCACCGGGACCCGCAGGAGCGCCCTACCGCGCCGGAGGTGGCGGCGGCGCTCGGTGAGGTGGCGGAGTCGCCCGCCGACGTGGTGCGCGAGGAGGCCGTGCCGCACCGGAGGGATCCAGCCTCTCCGGCGTTTGAGGACGAGGCGCGGAGCGCCGATGGGGAGGGCTCGGCGGGCGAAGCCCCCGGTTCGGGAAGGGGCGGGCCCGGGGGCCGTGCGGCAGCGGCCCGCCGTCGCACCCCCACCCTGCTCGCCGGGGCCCTCGTGGGCGCCCTGCTCGTCGGCGGCGGAGTCTGGCTCGGCACCTCCCTGGCGGACGGCGACGGCGGGGAGGCGTACGAGGAGGGGCAGTCGGTCTCCGACGTGGGCGAAGAGATCGGCGAGATGGGCGAGTTCCCGCCCGCCGAGGTGGCGCCGGAGGAGTCCGTGGCGTCGGGCGCGAGCAAGCCGTCGTCCGGCCCGCGCTGGAAGGCGCACAAGGAGCGCGCGCTGTCCGCCGAGGTCTCCGTGCCGGCCTCGTACACGGAGGTCGTCCGCGACCCGGCGAACCCGAGCGGCGAGAACGGCGAGAACGCCGAGGACGCTGACAACGCCGCATACGTCGAGTACTCCGAGCCGGGCGGCCGGGTCTTTCTGCGGCTCACCAAGTCCGCGAAGCCTCCCGCGAAGAACGCGCTCGCCTGGGCGGACCAGGAGCGTCAGGAGTACGAGGAACCGCCGTACGACGCGGTCACCACGGCCATGTCCCCGACGAGCTTCCACGGCCAGGGCGCGGCGCTGCTCGACGCCGCGTACAAGAAGGGCGAGGCGGGTGAGAAGCGCGAGGGGAAGACGGATCCGGCGGTCACCCGTGAGATGCGGCTGATGATCCTCACCGATGCCGGTGAGGCCTACGAGCTGATGGTGCGGATGCCCAAGGGCGTCGCCGGGCACGAGAAGCGGGGCACCGCTCTCTTCAAGGCCGCGCGGGACCGTCTGAAGGTGGGCAAGGGCGCGACCGGCTCCGGCTAACGCCCTGATCAGCGGCTTTGCTGCCAGCGGGCACTGGCGCGGTGCAGGAGGGGTGCCGAGCCCGCGTGGGAGAGCGGTGAAAGCTCGTTACCCATGGGTACCCAAAGCGTCCGCCCAGGCATACGCTCACCGTCATGACGGACTCGCAGGCCCCCGCGGCATCCCTCGGTACGAACCCGATCGCTCAGGCCCCGCGCGGTGCCCGCACCGCCGCCGACGTGGTCACGCCGGAACTGGTGGCCCAGCTCACCCGGGGCGTGCTCGGCTCGGGCCGCACGGCCAACCACACGCCGTTCACCGGCGAGCAGTTGGCCGAGCTGCCGGAGTCCACGCCCGAGGACGTCGCCACCGCCTTCCAGCGGGCCCGTACCGCGCAGATCGCCTGGGCGCGCACGCCGGTGCGCCAGCGCGCCGCCGTGCTCCTGCGCTTCCACGACCTGCTGCTCCAGCGCCAGGGCGAGGCGCTCGACCTGATCCAGCTGGAGACCGGCAAGGCGCGGCTGCACGCGCACGAGGAGATCCAGGCCGTCGTCGTCGCGGCCCGCCACTACGGCCGTCGCGCGCCCGCCTATCTGAGCCCCAAGCGCCACACCGGTGTCGTACCGGCCCTGACGAAGGTCACCGAGCTGCGTCAGCCGCGCGGTGTCGTCGGCCAGATCGCGCCGTGGAACTACCCCTTGGAGCTGTCCATCGGCGACGCGCTGCCCGCGCTCGTCGCGGGCAACGCCCTTGTCATGAAGCCGGACACGGAGACCGCCCTGACCGCGCTGTGGGCCAGGGACCTCATCGTCGAGGCGGGGCTGCCCTCCGAGGTGTTCCAGGTCGTGCTCGGCGAAGGCCCCGTCGTGGGCCCCGAGATCGTCAAGCACGCCGACTACGTCTCCTTCACCGGCTCGACGCGCACCGGGCGCGAGGTCGCCACGGGCGCCGCGGCCCGGCTCGTCGGCGTCTCCCTCGAACTCGGCGGCAAGAACGCCATGCTGGTCCTGCACGACGCCGACGTGGAGAAGGCCGCCGCGGGCGCGGTGCGCGCCTGCTTCTCCTCCGCGGGCCAACTGTGCATATCCATCGAGCGGTTGTACGTCCACGAGTCGATCGCGGACGTGTTCGTCGAGCGGTTCGCCGCGCGCACCAGGGCGATGCGGCTCGGGCGCTCGCTCGCTTACGGCGCCGAGATGGGCTCGCTGGTCGGCGAGCGGCAGCTGGAGACCACCCGGCGCCACGTCGACGAGGCCGTCGCCAAGGGCGCGACCCTCGTCGCGGGCGGCACGGCCCGGCCCGACATCGGCCCGTACTTCTACGAGCCCACCATCCTCGACGGCGTCGAGTCGCCCATGGCCGTGTGCACGGAGGAGACCTTCGGCCCGGTCGTCTCGATCTACCGCTTCACCGACGAGAACGAGGCGGTGGAGCTCGCCAACGCGACGCCCTACGGCCTGAACTCCTCGGTCTGGACGAAGGACGGCAAGCGCGGCCGCGCGGTCGCCGCCCGCCTGCGCACCGGCACCGTGAACGTCAACGAGGGCTTCGCGCCCGCCTACGGCAGCGTGCAGTCGCCGATGGGCGGCATGAAGGACTCGGGTCTCGGCCGCCGCCACGGCTCCGAGGGCATCCTCAAGTACACCGAGGCGCAGACCGTGGCCCACCAGCGCCTCATGCCGCTGGCGCCGTCGTTCGGCATGGACGACGAGAAGTACGCGAAGTTCATGACGACGAGCCTGAAGGTGATGAAGGCCTTGCGGCTGCGTTGACGGGAGCGCCCCGAAGGGGCGCGGGGAACTGCGCGACCAGCCACGACGAGCCCGCAGATGCGAGGAGACCCCAATGCCGCAGGAGAACTCCGTCCAGAGCGAGGACGGCGCGGGCCACGACTACGACGTCATCGTCATAGGCTCCGGCTTCGGAGGCTCCGTGGCCGCGCTGCGGCTCACCGAGAAGGGCTACCGCGTCGGCGTCCTGGAAGCGGGCCGCCGCTTCACCCGCGCCACGCTGCCCAAGAACTCCTGGGACCTGAAGAACTACCTATGGGCCCCGGCACTCGGCCTTTACGGCATCCAACGCATCCATCTGCTGGGCAACGTGATGGTCCTGGCGGGCGCGGGCGTGGGCGGCGGATCGCTGAACTACGCGAACACGCTCTACGTACCGCCTGCGGCGTTCTTCGACGATCCGCAGTGGAAGGGCATCACGGACTGGCAGGACGAGCTGCGTCCGTACTACGAGCAGGCCAAGCGCATGCTCGGGGTGCGGCTCAATCCAACGACGACTCCCTCCGACGTCCATCTCAAGGCGGCCGCCGAGGCCATGGGGGTGGGCGACAGCTTCCACATGGCACCGGTCGGTGTCTTCTTCGGCGACGGACGGGACGCCACCGGTGAGTCAACGGCCGGGCCCGGCGCGGAAGTTCCCGACCCGTACTTCGGCGGCGCGGGCCCCGCGCGCCGGGCCTGCACCGAGTGCGGCGAGTGCATGACGGGCTGCCGCCACGGCGCGAAGAACACGCTCACCGAGAACTACCTGTACCTCGCCGAGAAGGCCGGCGCGGTCATCCACCCGATGACGACCGTGGTCGCCCTCACCGAGGACTCGCGCGGCGGCTACGCCGTGGCCACGCTGCCCACCGACAACAAGCGCAAGGGCAAGGGGCACACGTTCCGGGCCCGCCGCGTCGTCCTGGCCGCGGGCACCTACGGCACGCAGACGCTGCTGCACCGCATGAAGGACAGCCATCTGCTGCCGCGCGTCTCCCGGCGCCTCGGCGAGCTGACCCGCACCAACTCGGAGGCCCTGGTGGGCGCGCAGACCTCCGACCGGCGCTACCGCAAGCGCCACGGCAGCACCCAGGGCGACCGGGCCGACTTCAGCAGGGGCGTGGCCATCACCTCGTCCATCCACCCGAACGGCACCACCCACATCGAGCCCGTCCGCTACGGCAAGAAGTCCAACGCGATGGGCAGCCTGACCCTGCTCCAGGTGCCGTACACCGCCAAGGGCGGCAAGGCGCGCGTCGCGGGCTGGCTCGCCAACTCCGCCCGCCACCCGGTGCTCACCCTGCGCTCCCTGTCGAACCGCCGCTGGTCGGAGCGCACGATCATCGGCCTCGTCATGCAGACCCTTGACAACTCGCTGACCACGTACCGCAAGGAGAAGGGCCTGGGCAAGGGCCTGCTGACGGCCCGGCAGGGCCACGGCGCGCCCAACCCGGACCAGATTCCGGAGGCCACCCGCGCCGCGACCCTCATCGCGGAGGAGATCAACGGCTTCCCCGGTTCGAACGTCGGCGAGCTGATGGGCACCCCGCTCACCGCGCACTTCCTGGGCGGCTGCCCGATCGGCGACTCGCCGGAGACGGGCGTCATCGACCCCTACCACCGGCTGTACGGCCACCCGGGGATCTCCGTGGTCGACGGCTCGGCGGTGTCCGCGAACCTCGGCGTGAACCCGTCCCTCACGATCACCGCGCAGGCGGAGCGCGCCATGTCGTTCTGGCCGAACAAGGGCGGCGCCGATCCGCGTCCCGCGCAGGGCGTCGCGTACGTGCGTCTCGCGCCGGTCGAGCCGAAGTCCCCGGCGGTCCCGGCGGACGCGTTCGGGGCGCTGCGGCTGCCGTTCCTCGGGATGCCGGTGGTACCGCCCAAGGGGTGACTGGGCGGGGCTCCAGGGGCTCTCCAGCGGCTCCTGGGGCTCGCGGGGCTTCAAGGGGTCCGGAATGGCGAAAGGACCTGCACCCCCCTCCGAGTGCAGGTCCTTCGCGTCTTGCGGTGGT
The DNA here is from genome assembly GCF_000720325.1 of Streptomyces sp. NRRL B-1347. Lineage (GTDB taxonomy): Bacteria > Actinomycetota > Actinomycetes > Streptomycetales > Streptomycetaceae > Streptomyces. The sequence continues at coordinate 37,227 of NZ_JOJM01000032.1, read as the reverse complement.
CTCGTGTCACATCCGCGCGCGGAGCGCGTTACGCAGCGTCCGAGTTACCACGACGGCGCACCACGAACACGGCGCCCGCGCCCGCGACGACGGCGACGCCGCCCACGATGCCGATGGTCGGCAGCGCGGAGCTCGACCCGGTCTCGGCGAGGCTGCCGCTGGGCGTCGGGGCCGTCGTCACGGTGGTGTGCTTGATGGGCTTGATGCCGCCCTGCGGCTTGGGCGCGGGGCGCGGGGCGGGCTTGTCCGGCAGCTCGATGGCCTCGCCCGGGTAGTCGATGTCGCTGCCCGGCTTCAGGACCGTGAACTCGAAGAAGTCGAACGAGCTGTGCGTGCACTCGAGCTCGGCGTCCGTGTAGCCGCCGAGGCCGAGCGCGTAGCCCGGGCCCGCCGGGGCCTTGGCGCTGATGTCGAGGCGCAGCTGGAGCTCGATCTGCTCGTGGGCGCCCAGCGTGGTCTTCCCGAAGTAGCTGCCGTCCGAGACCTCGTCGACGATCGACTTCCAGCCCTTGGCCTCGGGGTCGAAGTACTGGATGCGCGCGTACGTGCTCAGCCAGTTCCGCTCGTGCTCGCTGTTGGAGAAGTTGTCCACGGCCGCGAGCCAGTTGACCTCGCCGAGCTCGTCGTCGCTGGGGTTGGCCGCGGTCAGCGTGAACTCGTGCCAGCCGCTGCCCGCGACGATCTTGCCGGGCAGGCCCTTGAGGCTCAGTTCGAGGCGGCTGTCGAGGTCCTCGCCGGTCTCGTCGTCGACCTCGCAGGGCTCGGGGGAGGGCTTCTCCTCGTGGTCCTTGCCCTTGGACGGGGGCTTGGGGCCTTCTTCGCCGCCGGGCTTGCCGCCCTCGTCACCGGGCTTGCCGCCGGGCTCCTCGCCCGGCTTCTCACCGGCACCCGGCTTCTCGCCGGGCTTCTGCGCGCCGCCGGGCTTGCCGCCGGGCTCAGCGGGCTTGTCGGCACCGGGCTCATCGGGGCCGCCAGGCTCGCCACCGGGCTTCTCCGCCGGATCCTCCGTGCCTGGTGTGGGCGTGGGCGTGGCGGCGGGGTCCGGGGTCTCGCTCACGCTCGTGCCGGGCGTCGTCGCGTCGCCCTCGGTCGCGAGCGCGGCCGGGGCCGAGAGCAGCGCGAGCGGGGCGAGCGCGGCGGTGGCGGCCGCGGCGGCCAGGGCACGGCGAAGCTTCATGAAGACCTCGGTGAGTCCGGCGTGCCGCGCGTCCCTGCGCGGCACGAAGCTGGGGCCTCCGCGCCGAGACACGGAAGTGGCCGTAGTTACGCATGCATGACTTGTGTTTCCTGTGAATGGTTGCACCCGAACTCACGGAAACTTTATGTGGTTTGGGTCACACCTCGGGAGGATGTGAAGGGTCCGGGCTTGTGCGGCCCTCGTGGGGTGTCGTAGAACTTCCCCCGTTTGCAAGCGAGATGGACCCGCTGCGGGGCAACGGGCGGGGGAGGGGAGCACAGTGTCCGTGCAGTCGCCGCGCGAGCCCGAAGACGAGGGGCCCATATCCGACGAGGTGTGGCGGAGGTTCGCGGAGGACAGCGAGCGGGACATCCGCGCGTCGGCGCCCAAGGAGCCGTCGGCGCGGGCGCGCATGGTGGCCGAAAGGCTGCGCAAACTGGACGCGGAGGCGGCTCGGCAGCAGGCCGAGGGCACGGTGGGGCGCAAGCGCCGCAAGCGCAAGGAGGCGGCCGCCGCGCCCTGGCGTCCGGACGACTGGCGGGCCGCGCCCACCGGGCCGCGCCGCGGCGGCGCCGGGTCCGGGCGCTGGCGCCAGGTCCGCAGCGTGGTGATCGTCGTGGGCTTCATGGTCCTCGCGATCCTGCTCCTGAGCCCGTACCGGTTCTGGCCCTGGCAGGGGTGACCGTTTGCAATTCGATGCCGAACCGTGGAACCACCTGCGGCGATCTTCGGTCGTAGAGGGGGTGCGGGTGACTCCGCACCTGTGTTCCGCGTTCTGAAGTGCTGCGAGCTGCGAGCTGCGAGCTGCGTGCTGCGGAACCGGTTGCGGAATCGGTCAAGGCGAAAGTAGGGGAACGTGAAGTCAGCTGTGTCGCGCGTGGTGGTGGCCGCCTCGGTCGCGGCGACGCTGGGTCTGACCGCCGCGTGCGGCGGCGGTGACGGCGGCGGCCGTGACGAGGGCAAGTCGTCGACGGAGCAGGCGAAGCCGAAGGAGCGGGACAGCGCCGGAGCCCCGGACGCCGATGGCGGACGCGCACGTGACGGCGGCGGCTCAGGAGGCGGTGGTGGCGCGCGTGACGGCGGTGGCGCCCCCGCCAAGCTGACGGCGGCGTCCCTGGCCAAGGGCGACGTCCGCGGCCACGACGTGGCGACGCGCAAGCCGAACAAGCTGGAGGCCGCGTGGGCCGGAGCGTCGGCCTCCCCGGCCGCCTGCGCACCCTTGGCGGACCTCCTGACGTCCGCCACCCCGCCCGGCGCGAAGGGCCACGTCGGCCGCACCGTCACCGGCAAGGGCGCCCGTAACGTGTCGACGACGGACGTCGAGCTGTACGCGTACGCCAGTGAGGACGCGGCCGCGCGCGCCCTCGGGAAGCTGCGCACGGCCGCCGATGCCGGGAAGTGCGCCGCCTTCCGCACCGGCGACCTGCGCTACTCGGGCGTCAAGGCGCTGACCGCGCCGGACAAGGGTGACGGAGCCGTCAGCTACCGCCTCGGCAGCCGTCAGGGCGAGTTCCTGAAGCGCTGGACGGTCACCGTCGTGCGCGAGGGGTCCACGCTCGTGTCCTTCGCCGCGTCGAACTTCTACGACCCCCGGAGCGCGGCGCTGGACAAGGAGAGCCGCGAGGCCGGGGAGCCGGACCTGCCGGCGACGGACGCGGCGGACGCGCAGCCGAAGGTTCCCGCGGCGGTCATGGACGCGCAGCTGGCCAAGGTGAAGTAGGCGCCGAGCGGCGGCGGGCCGGGCCCGCCGCCGCTCGGCGCACGAGCGAAGGGCCCCGCGGGACGGAACCGCGGGGCCCTTGGCTGTCAGCACCGACGTCAGGGCAGCGTCGGTGCTTCGGGGCGGCGCCGGGGGGAGTACGCCGCTGGCTCGTGTGCCGGTGGCCGACCCGGCGCGCAAGGGGCGCACATCTGGTCCAGACCAATGGCAATGGAATTCTGTAGTGCTGGGCTGCTCGCTCGCCCTCTTACGCATCGTGGAGGATGGCCGGTTCTCCGCGCAACCGTTTCGACCGCATCCACTTGTGCCCGAGGGGAACACCCGAGCGGAAGAGCTTGAGGCCGGTCGGCCCCGGGCGTCCCCGGAGCCGACCGTTCCCTGGGTGACCGGGCTGCTGTCCCCTGCCGTCCGGTCACATCTCTGGGGCGAGGTCCCACGGCGTACGAATGATCCGTACGCCTCATCGCCCCAGCGGAGGAGCCACGCGTGGTTCTTTCGGGCCCGCCCCTGGCTGGCACGGACATCGGGACCAACGAAGGCCGTCGGGAACCGGTCACGCGCCGTACGGGTGAGAAGGCGTCCGAACTCAGGTCCGTGGCGCAGCGGTTCCGCGTGCGCGCGTACCCCCTCTCGGGCGGGGCCGGACCGCTCCCGGCGTGCCCTTGCCGGGCGGATGGCGCGCCCTCGCCGAGCGGATGGCGCGCCCTTGCGGAGCGGAGGGTGTGGCCCTGTCGAGCGGCTGGTGTGCCCCTGCCGGACGGCTCAGACGCGGCCGCGGCACAGTTCGAGGAGCGTCATCGCGAGCGCGGTGCCGGGCTTGCCGAGCGCGTCCCGGTAGTGGGCGAGGATCTCCATCTCGCGCGAGAGGTTCACGCGCCGCCCGCCCGAACCGATGCGGGCCTCCTGGATCACCGCCGAGACCGCCATCCGCTCCTGGACCAGACCAATGATCCGGTCGTCGAGCGCGTCAATCCGCTCACGGGCGCCGCCGATCAGCTCGGCGGCTTCGGGCGTACGGGCCCCGGTCCGCTCGGGCGCGGGCGTGCGGGCCGGGGCGGTGGGCTGCTGCGTGGCGGCGGTCGTGGTGGCGGTCGTGGCGGTCATGGTGGGGCTCCTCGCTGAATCGGATGGCGGCGGTGCCCCGGGATAAGGACCCGGAAACGACGGGACGCCCCGGGCCTTGTCGGCCCGGGGCGCCTGGGAAGTCGCTTGTCAGGTGATCAAGCAGCTCGACCATGGCAGCCGGCGGGCCGGATGCCATAGGTAAAGAGGAAGCTGAGGTGCTTGGTCACGGAGCCAGTATGCCCCCAGGCGCGCACGGCGGGTCAAACCGGTGTGTGACCTGACTCGCATGCTGAGACGCGGGACCGCTGCCCTCTCCGGGCTGCCCTGAGGGCTGCCGGTCCGCCCACAGGGCTGGAACCGGCCTGGACGGGACGGTCGGGCGGGCCCGGGAGCGGGGGCCGGGCGGCCGTCGGGAAGCCCCTGCCGCCGGGCCTTCGGGCCCGCGGTCCGTCGGATACGACGAAGGCGCCACGCCCAGGCCCGTTAGAATCGACAAAACAACCCCAGCTCCAACCGCGCGCGCACCCCTCGTGCACCCTTCCGCTCACGAACCTCCTGCGCACGCTCAACGCCGGAAGGCCGCCGCCGTGTCCTCAGCGACTCCCGCTGCCGCCGCTCCCGACACCGTTCTGGTCGTCGACTTCGGAGCGCAGTACGCCCAGCTCATCGCCCGCCGCGTCCGCGAAGCCCGGGTCTACAGCGAGATCGTGCCGAGCACCATGCCGGTCTCTGAGATGCTCGCCAAGAACCCTGCGGCGATCATCCTCTCCGGCGGCCCGTCTTCGGTGTACGCGGAACAGGCCCCGTCGGTCGATCGCGCCCTGTTCGAGGCGGGCGTCCCCGTCTTCGGCATGTGCTACGGCTTCCAGCTGATGGCGACCACCCTCGGCGGCACCGTCGACAACACCGGCGCCCGTGAGTACGGCCGCACCCCGCTCAGCGTCTCCAAGCCCGGCTCGACCCTCTTCGAGGGCACCCCGGCCGAGCAGTCCGTGTGGATGTCCCACGGCGACGCGTGCAGCGCCGCCCCCGAGGGCTTCGCCGTCACCGCCTCCACGGACGTCGTCCCGGTCGCCGCCTTCGAGAACGACGAGAAGAAGCTCTACGGCGTCCAGTACCACCCCGAGGTCATGCACTCCACGCACGGCCAGCAGGTCCTGGAGCACTTCCTCTACCGCGGCGCGGGCCTGAAGCCGAACTGGACCACCGGCAACGTCATCGACGAGCAGGTCGCCGCCATCCGCGCCCAGGTCGGCACCAAGCGCGCCATCTGCGGCCTGTCCGGCGGCGTCGACTCCGCCGTGGCCGCCGCCCTGGTGCAGAAGGCCATCGGCTCCCAGCTCACCTGCGTGTACGTCGACCACGGCCTGATGCGCCAGGGCGAGACCGAGCAGGTCGAGAAGGACTTCGTGGCCGCCACCGGCGTGCAGCTGAAGGTCGTCGACGCCCAGGAGCGGTTCCTCGCCGCGCTCGCCGGGGTGTCCGACCCCGAGGAGAAGCGGAAGATCATCGGGCGCGAGTTCATCCGCGTCTTCGAGCAGGCCCAGGCCGAGATCGTCGCCGAGGGCGCCGCCGACGGCGAGGCCGTCGAGTTCCTGGTCCAGGGCACCCTCTACCCGGACGTCGTCGAGTCCGGCGGCGGCACCGGCACCGCCAACATCAAGTCCCACCACAACGTGGGCGGCCTCCCCGAGGACCTCGAGTTCCAGCTCGTCGAACCGCTGCGCAAGCTGTTCAAGGACGAGGTGCGCATGGTCGGCCAGGAGCTCGGCCTGCCCGACGAGATCGTCCAGCGCCAGCCCTTCCCGGGCCCCGGCCTCGGCATCCGCATCGTCGGCGAGGTCACTCGCGAGCGGCTCGACCTGCTGCGCGAGGCCGACGCCATCGCCCGCGAGGAGCTGACCGCCGCCGGGCTCGACCGCGAGATCTGGCAGTGCCCCGTGGTGCTCCTCGCCGACGTCCGCTCCGTGGGCGTCCAGGGCGACGGCCGCACCTACGGCCACCCGATCGTGCTGCGCCCCGTCTCCTCCGAGGACGCCATGACGGCCGACTGGTCGCGCCTGCCGTACGACGTGCTCGCGAAGATCTCGACCCGCATCACCAACGAGGTCGCCGACGTCAACCGTGTCGTCCTCGACGTGACCAGCAAGCCGCCGGGCACCATCGAGTGGGAGTGACCCGACCGCAGGGGCCGAGCCCCACGGTCGGTCCGGGCCGCACGGCCCGCCCGCGCCCCCAGGCCTGAACGCCGGTGCCGCCGCCCCCGCAGGGGACGGCGGCACCGGCGTTCTCACGTCCGCCGCCCTCACGTCCGCCGCCCTCACGTCCGCCGTGTCGTGCGCACCGGCTGCCCCGGCTTCCACACCTGCACGGCCAGATACTTGTCGTCCTCGATGAACGTCCGCACGACCTCCGTCAGCTCCACCCGGAACAGATGGAACGCCGACGGATCCGGCGGCCGCACCTCGTCCGCGTACAGCTTCACCGTCTCCGGGTCGCGCACCTCCACCGCACGACCGGAGATGCGCACGTCCCCGCCGCCCATCTCCGTGCCGGAACCCAGGTTCGCCTGGAGCGTGCACCGCGGATCGCGCCGCAGGTCCAGCGCCTTGAGCGAGCCCGGCATCATCCCCAGCCACAACTCGCCGTTCAGGAAGCGGACTTCGATGCCCGACGTGCGCGGCACCCGTCCTTGCGCAGCGTCGCCAGGGTGTGGTGCGTGAACTGCCCGAAGCGCTCCTCGACCGTCCGGGCCAGCTCGGGTTCCGACGTCGCGAACGCTTTCCAGTTGCCTGTCATAGCGACAGTCTGACGCCGAAACCAGACACCTCCTGTCGCCCTTTACGGGCCGCCGCGCCACCGCCCGGCGCGTCCGGCTCCAGACTCTCTTCACAGAAGGCCCCTGTCGCCCTTCGCTGACCGGCGGTAACTTCCGCTCCGTACGACCAGGGACGGAGGACAGATGCGGGCGCCCACACCCATACCCGTCGAGCGGCTCCAGTTCGCGATGCCCCCGGTGCACGACACGCCGGAGGACGAACGGCGCCACCGCAAGGAGCGGCTCGCCGGCGCCCTGCGCGTCTTCGGCCGCCTCGGCTACGAGGACGGCGTCTCCGGCCACATCACCGCGCGCGACCCCCAACACCCGGACTGCTTCTGGGTGAACCCCTTCGGCATGCCCTTCAAGCACATCACCGTCAGCGACCTCGTCCTCGTCAACGCGGCGGGTCAGGTCGTCGAGGGGCGCCACCACGTCAACCAGGCCGCGTTCGCCGTCCACGCCGAGGTCCACAGGGCCCGGCCCGACGCCGTCGCCGTCGCCCACTGCCACTCCGTGCACGGCCGCGCCCTCGCCGCCCTCGGCGAACTCCTCGAACCCCTCACCCAGGAGTCCTGCGCCTTCTACGAGAGCCACGCCCTGTACGACGCCTACACGGGCGTCGCCGTGGACGCCGACGAATGCCGCCGCGTCGCCGCCGCCCTCGACGACCACAAGGCGCTCATCCTGCGCAACCACGGGCTGCTCACCGTGGGCGGCTCCGTCGACGCCGCCGCCTGGTGGTTCATCTCCATGGAGCGCTCCAGCCAGGTCCAGCTCACCGCCCGCGCCGCCGGGCGCCCGGTCCTCATCGGGCACGACGAGGCGGTGCGGACCCGGGACCAGCTCGGCGGCGACCTCGTGGCCTGGATCAACTACCAGTCCCTGTGGCAGGACATCAGCCGCGCCGAACCCGATCTGCTCGCCTGAACCCGCCGGACGACGGGCGCCCCGCCCGCGGCGACCCACCGCCCGTCCGGGCCCGCGTTGACCCCGCGTCAACACGCGTGCCCCCGGTCCACCCCCGCTGACCTGACCCGCGGAACGCGCACAGGCGTCCGTACGGCACAATTCCCAGTCATTGCAAGGTAGTTCGCGGGCGCGTGGGTGGCGGCAGAGCCGGTCACGGGTTCGATCACGGCCTCGGCCGAGGGCGGGGAAGGCGGGGTACGCGGTGGCGGTGCAGGAAGCCAGGCAGAGCACGCACGGGGGTGGCTGCACGTGCGGGGACTGCCCGCACGGCGCACGCGAGGGGCATCGGCGCGCCGTGGCCGCGTTCCTCGCCAAACGCGACGAGTTGGCGGCCGGGCAGGGCGTGCCCGCGGCCGTCGTCCACTCGGCGGGCGCGTCCCGCCAGTGGGTGTCGGACGAGCTGACCCAGTCCGCCAAGGCCGTCGCCGAACGCGGGCGCGCCGAGGGGGCGGCCTGGCTCACCCGGCTGTGGCGGTACACCCTCGCCGCCGTCTGGGCGGGCGTCGTCGCGCTGCTGCTCGTCCAGGCGCTCACGGCCGTCGGCACCGGCTGGACGGACACGCGCACGGCCGGACTGCTCGCGGCGCTCGCCATGGCCTTCCTGCTGTCCGGCGCCGCATATCTGCACCGCGCGCGCGGCGGCGTGCTCGCGCCCGTCATCGGTGAGGACAACCGCCTGTCCACCTCGCGCGCGGTCGCCGCCTCCTGGGTGCTGCTCGTCGTCTTCGCCGTGCTCGTCCTCGCGGGTGAACTCGCCGCGGCCTCCGGCGACGACCGGCGTGACGCCCTCATCGACGGCCTCCAACTCGACCGCGCCGCGGGCCTGGTGACCGTCCTCGCCGTCGTCTGCGCCGTCGCCGTGCTCGTCCGCCGCGTCGTGGGCCTCAGGGTCCTCGGACAGAAGCTGCAGAAGGTGCGCGCCGACCGGCCGAGGGCCGCCGACCTCCTCACCGACGACTCGGGCCGCGGCCACTTCGCGGACGCCCAGTACCTCCTCGTCAGCACCGCAGCCGCCGTCTTCGTCGCCGTTCGGCTCGCCCGCCGTCCCGAGCAGCTGCCCGACCTGCCCTGGGGCCTCGCCCTCCTCGTGCTCGTATCGGCCGCCACATACGTGGCGGGCAAGTACTCCGAGGGCGGCCGACCCGTGATCCTGTCCGTCGTCCGCGCCCGCGAGGCAGGCGATCTGGACGCGCCGATCCGCACCGGCGACGACATCGAGATCCGCGGCGCGGGCTTCGTACCGCCCGGCGCGCAGAGCGCGGACCGGCTCGCCCGGATGGCCGTCCGCATCGGCACCGTCCACGTCCACGTGCCGCTCGTGCCGGTCGCCGGGGGCTTCACCAACCCCTCGGACACCGTCCTGACCGTGCCCGTACCCGTCGACGTCGAGCCCGGCCGCGTCGACGTCCAAGTGATCACGGCGGCTGGTGTCGAGACCAACCGCTGCACCATCGACGTGACGGACTGACCGCCCCGCCGCACCAGCTTCCGCACGGACCGCGCGACACACCGCCCCGCGGCCCGCACCGCGTCGAACGGACGCATGCGCTCCCCCTTCCGCAGGCCCGGAACCGCCGACCCCCAGTGGTTTCCGGGCACACCTCACGGAATCCGCCGCACGCCACTGAGCGGCGACTCCCTTTCCTACGTATCGTCAGTTGACGGCTCAACGGGAGAGGCGGCGGACAGCCATGGTCCACGGCATGCGCACGGACACCCACGGCGGCTATGCCCGGCGGAACGACTGGCGGGACAACGCCACCCGCTACGCCCTGCTCCCGTTGAGGATCTTCCTCGGCGTCACCTTCATCTACGCGGGCCTGGACAAGCTGACCGACAGCGCCTTCATGAAGGCGAGCGGCGCCGGCTCGATCGGCGACCAGATGCGCAACATCCGCGACATCTCCGCCATCCCCGAGCTCGTCGACCTGGCCCTGAAGAGCCCCGTCGGCTTCGGCTACGCCATCGCCCTCGGCGAACTGGCCGTCGGCATCGGCACCCTCATCGGCCTGCTCGCCCGGATCGCCGCGCTCGGCGGCGCGCTGATCTCGCTCAGCCTCTGGCTGACCATGAGCTGGTCCGCCGAGCCGTACTACTACGGCAATGACCTCGCCTACTTGATGGCCTGGCTGCCGCTCGTGCTTGCCGGGGCGGCCTTCCTCTCCGTCGACGCCTGGCTCGCCCAACGCCGCGGCGCGTCCGGGCTGCGCCTGCGCTAGCCCCGGTCCGACTCGCCCGCGTCGGCCGCGTGCGTTTCGCCCGGGTCCACGGGGCGCGGTCCGTCCGCGCGGCCGCCGGTGCTGAGCCCGCGGCCCTTGCGTATGCCGTGGGCCAGGGTCGCCGTGGCGCCCGCGAGGCACAGACCTCCCGTCATGATCGGGATGATCACGAACCAGGGCGTGTCCCACAGACCGCCCGCGTCGCCCGCGTAGACGAGCCCGGCGACCGCCACGAAGAAGCCCGCGACCAGCCGGCCCGGCTGGAGCTCATGACGCAGCACGTGCCACCTCCGCCTGTCCGACGCCGACCTCGAGCCGCAGGTCGAGCGCGCCTTCGGCCTTGACGCCCGCGGGCGGGTCCAGCGTCACCTTCTTGTGCTTGTCGGGGGCGATGTCCACGTCCTGACTGTCGTCGCTGGGCAGCTGGATGTCCCCGACACCCACCTCGATCCTCAGGTCCACCTTGGCGTCCTCGGGCACGATCACCTTCAGCTTCCCGGCGCCCACCTCCGCCCGCGTGCGCACCGTCTGGTCCTTGCGGAGGTCGACCCGGCTCAGGTCCAGGGTGGCGACGCCCGTCCCCAGCTCGTACCGCGGGCGGACGTCCGAGGCCGTGGCCGGGGTCCAGTCCTTGCGTATCCAATCCGTCGTGATGTTCTTCGGCAGGGCCGCGGAGGTGGCGACGAGGGCGGCGGTGATCACCGCGAGCAGGAGGGAGCCGGCGCCCGTGCGCCCCAGGAACGAGCTGACCGCGATGCCCAGGCCGAACACGGCGAGCGCGCAGGCGAAGCCCGTCTGCAAGCTGGTACCGAGCGGCTGGTCCTCCCAGGTCAGGCCCGTGCCGAGGCCGGCCGCGAGCAGGGCGGCCAGGAACACCCAGCCACCGATCCAGCGCGGCCCGCGACGCCCGCGCGGCTCCTTGTCCAAGGGGGGCGCGCCCCACGCCGGGGTGTGCCCAGGGGCCGGCTGATACTCCACCGCGATCGGCTCCGGGCCCCAGAAGTACTTCGGCGGGCCCTCCTCGCCCACGGGGGTGCGCCACCAGGACGGGGCCCCGGTGACGGGCGGCGCCTTCGTCTCCGGCGGGGCGTCCGCGACGGCCTGCGCGGCTGCCGGGTCGGGATCCGGGGCGCCGCGCTGGCGCGACCAGTACCCCGCGCCCGCGAGGAGGATGCCGAGGACGGCCGCGAAGGTCAGCGCCCCGCCATTGCCGATCAGGGTCAGGAACACACCGCAGCCGACGAGGGCGAAGAGGACCGCTGCGAGGGCGTGGCCGTCGACGCGGGCGGTCAGCAGGCGCCGCGCCTCGTTCTCCTCCTCGCCCTCGTACGGAATGAGCAGCCACGCGAAGCCGTAGAAGACCAGGCCGAGGCCGCTCGTGACCGCGAGCACGGCCAGGCCGATGCGGAAGATCACCGGGTCCATGTCGCAGTGCCGGCCGAGGCCCGCGCACACGCCGCCCAGCCTGCGGTGCCGGGGGTCGCGGCGGAACTTCCGCTCGCGCGTGACCTCCGGACCGCCCGGCTCCTCGGCCGTCGCGGACGGATGATCGCGCGACGGGGCCCGAGGGCCCGGCGCGGGCTGCTGATCTGTCATGAGTCCATGGTGACGGCCCCGCCCCGCCCGCGGCAGTCGGGACAACCCTGGCCGAACCCTGAAATCGCCCCTGACCGTCCCCGAGCCCGCCCCTGACTGCCCGGAGATCAGGGGAGTCTCGGGGATGGACCCTGATGCCCCCGGCCCCGCCCGCGTGTGACCATCGGTGACATGCCGGAAGCCGCAGCTGTACCCATCGAAGACGAGCGGCCGCTGCGGAAGCTCTATCGCAGCGGCGAGGGCCGCCTGCTCGGCGGGGTCGCGCGCGGCCTCGCGGGCCACCTCGGGCTGCCCGTCATCTGGGTCCGGCTCATCTTCATCGGCCTGTTCACGGCGAACGGCCTGGGCGCGCTGCTGTACGCGGCCTTCTGGTTCTTCGTGCCGCTCGGCGTGGGCGGCGTCGCCGCCCAGCGCGCCGCCGTGGTGACCACGGAGACGGCCGCGGACGGCCGCCGCAGACTCGTCGCCCGCAAGCCGGACAAGGGCCAGATCGTCGCGCTCCTCGCGATGCTCGCCGTCGCCATGGTCTTCGTCGGCAGCATGGACCTCGGCGGCCCGACGAAGGCGTATCTCTGGCCGACGCTGCTCGTCGCCGCCGGTGTCGCCCTCGTCTGGCGCCAGGCGGACAACGCCCGGCGGGCCCGCTGGATGGAGGTGGGCCGCAAGCGCCGCACCCTGACGATCGCCCGGACCGCGGCCGGTGTCCTCCTCGTCGGCGTCGGCGTGTCCGGCATCTTCGTGCTGCGCGGCTCCGCGTCCGACCTGAGCGCGGCCCTGCAGGCGGCGCTCGCGGTGCTCGTCGGCATAGCGCTGCTCGCGGGCCCCTATCTCGTCCGCATGACCCAGGACCTCTCCGAGGAGCGCCTCATGCGCATCCGCGCCCAGGAGCGCGCGGAGGTCGCCGCCCACGTGCACGACTCGGTGCTGCACACCCTGACGCTCATCCAGCGCAACGCGGACAGCGCCGGGGAGGTCCGCCGCCTCGCCCGCGCCCAGGAGCGCGACCTGCGCGCCTGGCTGTACAAGCCGGAGGGCACCGGCAAGGAGGAGGCGGAGGAGCCGGACACCCTCGCCGAGGCGGTCCGGCGCAACGCCGCGGAGGTCGAGGACAAGCACGGCGTCCCCATCGAGGTGGTCGTCGTCGGCGACTGCCCGCTCGACGAGCGCCTGACGGCACAGATGCAGGCCGCGAGGGAAGCGATGGTGAACGCCGCCAAGTACGGTGGCGAGGGCGGCGCGGTGCAGGTCTTCGCCGAGGTCGAGGGGGAGACGGTCTTCGTGTCCGTCCGCGACCGGGGCCCGGGCTTCGACCTGGACGCGGTGCCGGACGACCGCATGGGCGTACGAGAATCGATCATCGGCCGCATGCAGCGCAACGGCGGTACGGCGCGGCTGCGCACGGTGCCGGGCGGCGGCACGGAAGTCGAGCTGGAGATGGAGAGGACGGCGGCGACATGAGCGACGCGACCGAAGCGAGCGGGCCCGTGGATCCGGCCGCCGGGGCAGCGGAGGCCGGGACCGGCGCCGCGCGGCGGGTGAAGGTCGTCCTGGTCGACGACCACCGGATGTTCCGCACCGGAGTGCAGGCGGAGATCGGCCAGACCGAGCGCACGGGCGTCGAGGTCGTCGGCGAGGCCGCGGACGTCGACCAGGCGGTCACGGTGATCACGGCGACCCGGCCCGAGGTCGTGCTGCTCGACGTGCATCTGCCGGGCGGCGGCGGGGTGGAGGTCCTGCGCCGCTGCGCGCCGTTGATGGTGGACGCGGAGAGCCCGGTGCGGTTCCTCGCGCTGTCCGTCTCGGACGCCGCGGAGGACGTCATCGGCGTCATCCGGGGCGGCGCCCGCGGCTATGTCACCAAGACCATCACCGGCACCGACCTGGTCGACTCGATCTTCCGGGTGCAGGAGGGCGACGCGGTGTTCTCGCCGCGCCTGGCCGGTTTCGTCCTGGACGCCTTCGCGTCGACGGACGCGGCGCCGGTCGACGAGGACCTGGACCGCCTCACCCAGCGCGAGCGCGAGGTGCTGCGCCTCATCGCGCGCGGGTACGCGTACAAGGAGATCGCCAAGCAGCTGTACATCTCCGTGAAGACGGTCGAGTCGCACGTGTCGGCGGTCCTGAGGAAGCTCCAGCTGTCGAACCGGCACGAGCTGACGAGGTGGGCGACGGCCCGACGGCTGGTCTGACAGGGGTCGCCGCACCCGCTCCCACGCGACCCTCAGGCTCCCCTCGGACCGCCCTCACGCCACCCGCGTGGCCCCCGCGAACGGCATCTGGTCGATGGGGGCCAGGCGGACCGGAGCGCTGGGGTTGGGCGCGTGGATCATCTGGCCGCCGCCCACGTAGAGGCCGACGTGGCTGATGCCGGAGTAGAAGAACACCAGGTCGCCCGGCTGGAGTTCGGAGCGCCCGACGCGACGGCCCGCGTCGATCTGGGCGTAGGTCGTGCGCGGCAGCGAGACGCCCGCAGCGCGGTAGGCGGCCTGGGTGAGGCCGGAGCAGTCGAAGGCGTTCGGGCCCGTGGCGCCCCACACGTAGGGGCTGCCGAGCGCTTTGCGGGCGTACGAGACGGCCTGTGCGGCGCGGGAGTTGGGGGCCTTCACGGCACCGGTCGGGGCCGTGCCGCGCGTGTCGGCCCGTGAGGCCCGGTCGGGGTCCGCGGCGCCGTCGCCGCCCGCGCTGTCCTCGCCGCGCTCGGTGGCGGCGAGGCGTGCCCGTTCGTCGGCGGTAAGGCGGGCGAGCAGCCGCTTGGCCTCGCCGAGCTTTCCGGTCACGGTCTTCTTGTGCTTCCTCAGGTCCGCCTGACGGGACTTGAGGTCCCCGAGGGTGTCGTCGGCCTCGGTGCGGAGCTGGTCGAGCTCCCGGACCTGCCGTCGTACGTCGGCGACCTCGGCGGCCTGGCGCCGTCCCGCGTGGTCGGCGCGGGCGGCCCGGTCGAGGAAGGCGTCCGGCTCGGCGGAGAGCGCGAGCTGGACGGACGGGTCCATGGCTCCGGTGCGGTACTGGGCGGTGGCCAGGGAGCCCAGGCCCTGGCGTGCCGAGTTGAGCCGATCCGTCTTGCGGGCGGCCTCGTCGCGCAGGTCCCGCAGCGACTCCTCGGCCCGGTCGGCCTTTTCCTTGGCGCCGTTGTACTTCTCGGTGGCGACCTCCGCCTCGCGGTAGAGCTCGTCGACCTTGGTCTTCACCTCGCCGGGGGAGAGCCGCGGCTCGGCGTGTCCGGTGCCCTCGAAGGCGGTCGCCGTGGCGGCCGACGCCAGGGCGAGGGTCGCGGCGGTACGGGCCGTATGGCCGCTGAGCGAGCGCTGCTTCGGCTTGCGGTGCTGTGCCACGGAGGCTCCACGTCCTTCCACAGTGACCAGGTCCGGTACGGCCCGCCACGGGGGTCGGGGCCGGGTCCGGCGGCGCCGCGCACAGGGGGAACGGGGCGCCGCCGGACTTCTCGGCGGTGATGTCCGGCTGCCGTCCCTGGTCCGGACGACGGTGGGGAGCCGGTCACCGGTCATGGACGCTAAACCTCGCCGTCACCGGGCCGTGACCTGTTGTGCGGAAGTGGCGCCCGCGGCCCGGTCGTGACCGGACGCGACCGCCCCGGCGGCCGGTCGGCGCCCGCTTCACCCGTTCCTGTGACCGATGTGGCGTTTGTGGCCCACCTGCCTGATGGGCGGTGATACGGGCCCGGTTAGGCTCCGCCCCATGGACGTACTCATCCATCTCTTCGTCGGCCTGCACATCATCGGCATCGCCTCGCTCCTGGGCGGCTTCCTGACCCAGATGAAGGCGATGGGTGACGGCACGGCCCGCTTCAGCCCCGCGATGCTGCACGGCGCGCTCACCATGCTGATCACGGGCGTGGCCCTGGTCGGCCTGAACCAGGCCGACGACAACGAGGTCAACAACCTCAAGATCGGCATCAAGATGGCGGTCCTCGTCGTGATCCTCGGGCTCGTGTACCTCAAGCGCGACGAGGAGAGGGTGGACAAGGCGATGTTCGGCGCGGTCGGCGCGCTGACGACGGCGAACATCTTCATCGCCGTCCTGTGGACGTAACCGCCCGCCGCCCGCCGCACGCGTGGGGGCCCGCACCCGGACCGGGTGCGGGCCCCCACGCGTATGCGCCCTCTCCGTAGAGGTCGATTTCCTGTCGCCCCGCTACGGAGACCTCAGACACCGGCCTCGGTCACGCCGGTCGGACCACGCTGTGGATCGGCATGTAGTAGATCGACTCGACGCGCACGTTCGCGCCCGGCTTCGGGGCGTGGATCATCTTGCCGTTGCCTATGTAGATCCCGACGTGGCTGATGTCGTCGTAGAAGAAGACCAGGTCGCCGCGTTCGGCGCTGGACGTGGACACCTTGGTGCCGGTCTTCACCTGGTCCCAGGTGGTGCGGGGCAGCGAGATCCCGGCGGTCTTCCACGCGGCCTGCGTGAGCCCGGAGCAGTCGTACGAACCAGGCCCGGTGGCGCCCCACACGTAGGGCTTGCCGATCTGCTTCTCGGCGAAGGCGATCACCTTCTCGGCCTTCGCGGCGTACCCGCTGTCCGTGTCCCCGGAACCGGAACCGGAGCCAGAACCGGAACCTGATCCCGAGCCGGTGCCGGTGCCGGTGCCGGTGCCGGAGCCCGACCCGGACCCCGTCCCCGAGTCCCCGGAGCCCTGGTCCGGGTCCTTGCCCTGCTCCCGCTCGCGCTCCCGCCGCTCCGCCTCCTCGGCCTTCCGTTTGCGCTCCGCTTCGGCCTGCTTGCGCGCCAGCTCGGCGGCCTTGCGCCGGGCGGCCTCCTCCTTCCGCTTCTCGATCGCGGCGAGCCGTGCCTTCTCCTCGGCGGTCAGCTTCGAAAGGAGCGTGCGGGCCTCGCCGAGCTTGGTCTGGACGGTCCGCTTGCTGGACTTCAGCTCGTCGCGGGAGTCGCTGAGCGTCTTGAGGCTCTTCGTGGCCTTCGCGCGCTGCTTGATGGCCGCCACCTGCTGCGTCTGGTAGTCGTCGACCGCCTTCTTCTGGCGGCTCGTGAGCCGGTCCGCGAGATGGTTCTGGTCGAAGAACCCCTTCGGGTCGTCGGCGAGCATCAGCGCGGCGGTCTCGGAGACGGCGCCGGTGCGGTACTGGGCGGCCGCGAACGAGCCGAGCTGCCGCCGGGCCTCGTTCAGGTTGTCCGTGCGTTCGGCGACGTCGTCCAGGAGCTTGTCGACGTGCTTGCGCTGCTTGTCGGTGCGTTCCTTGGCCGAGTTGTACTTCTGGGTGGCCACGCCCGCCTGGTGGTAGAGGTCGTCGACCTTCTTCTGGACCTCTTCGAGGCTCGGCTCGGCGGGCCCGGCCGGTGCCGAAGGGGCGGACGGCGCGGCGTTCGCGCTCTGTGACAGGAGCGCTACGGAGGTCAGCGCGGCCGTCGTGATGCCGAGTGCGGGGGCGCTGCGTGCCAGGGGGGAGCGGGTGCGCGGCTTGCGGTGCGACGCCAAGGGAGGCGACTCCTTCCGTGGACCGCCTACCGGGTTAGCTGTCGGGTTCGGGCGGTTCGGAAGGGCTGCCCTACCGGCCCGTGCGCGGTGCGCCGGGACGGATTCACCCCAAGATCATGGTGGGTCCCCGGCTCCGAACGCGTCGGACTCGGCGGAGGCCGCGCGGCCCGGCGTGGTTCGCCGGTTTGGGGGGACGTGCGGCCCGCGGAGCACGCTAGCCAACTCCTGTGGCGCGGGGGAAGATTGATGTTCGATATGCCCGATACATTTTCGTGACTTTACGCACCTCCGCGTTCTCCCCGGTGCCGCCGCGACACGGCTCACCTGCGGCGTGGCCCGGCGCGACCGCCTCGCGGCACCCCGCGGACGGAGTCGGCCGGCCCGGCGGTGGCCGGAACCCGGGGCGGGCTGTCAGTGGGGCCGCCTAGACTCGGGAGGCGATGAGCAGCCTCTTTGACGACAGCTTCCTGGCGGACCTCAAGCCCTCGCAGGGCGCTGAGGAGGAGCCCCCGCCGCCGCCCGAGGACAGCGCTCCGGAGCAGATTCCGGACGACCTGTTCGACGGGAAGTTCGACGCGCCCGCACCCCGGGACGGGTACTACCGGGACGGCGCCCCGCGCCCGGCACTCGACCCGGCGGCCCTCCTCGACGGGCTGAACGAGAACCAGCGCGCGGCGGTCGTGCACGCGGGATCCCCCCTGCTCATCGTCGCGGGCGCGGGCTCCGGCAAGACCCGCGTGCTGACCCACCGGATCGCGTACCTGCTCGCCGAGCGCGGGGTGCACCCCGGCCAGATCCTCGCGATCACGTTCACGAACAAGGCCGCGGGCGAGATGAAGGAGCGCGTCGAGCAGCTCGTCGGCCCGCGCGCGGGCGCGATGTGGGTGTCGACGTTCCACAGCGCGTGCGTGCGCATCCTGCGCCGCGAGTACAAGAAGCTGGGCTTCACGTCCTCGTTCTCGATCTACGACGCCGCGGACTCCAAGCGCCTGATGGCCCTGGTCTGCCGGGACCTGGACCTGGACCCGAAGAAGTTCCCGCCCAAGTCCTTCAGCGCCAAGATCTCGAACCTGAAGAACGAGCTGATCGACGAGGAGGACTTCGCCGCCCAGGCCGCCGACGGCTTCGAGAAGACCCTCGCCCAGGCGTACGCGATGTACCAGTCGCGGCTCCGCGAGGCCAACGCCCTCGACTTCGACGACCTGATCATGACCACGGTGCACCTCCTGCGCGCCTTCCCGGACGTCGCCGAGCACTACCGCCGCCGCTTCCGGCACGTCATGGTCGACGAGTACCAGGACACGAACCACGCGCAGTACGCGCTCGTGCGCGAGCTGGTCGGCCCCACCCCGCAGGAGGGCGAGGAGGGCGAGGCGCCCGGCGAGCTGTGCGTGGTCGGTGACGCCGACCAGTCCATCTACGCCTTCCGCGGCGCCACGATCCGCAACATCCTCCAGTTCGAGGAGGACTACTCGGACGCCACCACGATCCTCCTGGAGCAGAACTACCGCTCCACGCAGACGATCCTCAGCGCCGCCAACGCGGTCATCGAGCGCAACGAGAGCCGCCGCCCCAAGAACCTGTGGACGAACGCGGGCGCGGGCGCCGGCATCACCGGCTACGTCGCCGACACCGAGCACGACGAGGCGCAGTTCGTCGCCGACGAGATCGACCGCCTCACCGACGCGGGCGACGCGAAGGCCGGCGACGTGGCGATCTTCTACCGGACGAACGCGCAGTCGCGTGTCTTCGAAGAGATCTTCATCCGCGTCGGCCTGCCCTACAAGGTCGTCGGCGGCGTCCGCTTCTACGAGCGCAAGGAAGTCCGCGACGTCCTGGCCTATCTCCGGGTCCTCGCCAACCCGGAGGACGGCGTACCGATGCGCCGCATTCTGAACGTGCCGAAGCGCGGCATCGGCGACCGCGCCGAAGCCATGATCGACGCGCTCGCGCAGCGCGAGAAGATCTCCTTCCCCCAGGCGCTGCGGCGCGTGGACGAGGCGTACGGCATGGCGGCCCGCTCGGTGAACGCCGTCAAGCGGTTCAACACGCTCATGGAGGAGCTGCGCACCGTTGTCGAGTCGGGCGCGGGCCCGGCGGTCGTCCTGGAGGCCGTGCTCGAACGGACCGGATATCTGGCGGAGTTGCAGTCCTCCACGGACCCGCAGGACGAGACGCGCATCGAGAACCTCCAGGAACTGGCCGCCGTGGCCCTGGAGTTCGAGCAGGAGCGCCAGGAGGGCGAGGCCGGATCGCTGTCCGACTTCCTGGAGCGGGTGGCGCTCGTCGCCGACTCCGACCAGATCCCGGACGAGGAGGACGACGGCTCGGGCGTCATCACGCTCATGACGCTGCACACCGCCAAGGGCCTCGAATTCCCGGTCGTGTTCCTGACCGGCATGGAGGACGGCGTGTTCCCGCACATGCGCGCCCTCGGCCAGACCAAGGAGCTGGAGGAGGAGCGCCGCCTCGCGTACGTCGGCATCACGCGCGCGCGGGAGCGGCTCTACCTCACGCGGTCCTCGATGCGCAGCGCCTGGGGCCAGCCGTCGTACAACCCGCCGTCGCGCTTCCTGGAGGAGATCCCGGCGACCCACCTGGAGTGGAAGCGCACGGGTTCCGTCGGTGCGCCCGTCTCGTCGGGGCCCGCCGGGGGAGTGGCGTCCTCGCTGTCGTCGTCGCGCTCGCGCGCGGGGGGCGCGCAGGGCTTTGCCACGCGCCGTGCGACGGAGAAGCCGGTGGTGTCGCTCGCCGTGGGCGACCGCGTCACGCACGACCAGTTCGGCCTCGGCACGGTGGTCGGAGTGAAGGGCACGGGGGCGAACGCGGAGGCGACGGTGGACTTCGGCGCGGAGAAGCCGAAGCGGCTGCTGCTGCGGTACGCGCCGGTGGAGAAGCTCTGACCACTTCTCCGGAAGCCGGAAGCCGGAAGCCGGAAGCGGAAGCCGGAAGTCTGAAGGCTGCCGGTTGAAGTCCGAGTGACGCCTCGTGGAGGGGGCCCTGGCCGCCTCCACGAGGAGGGCGCCGGGCCGCGGCGGAGCGCGCGTCCGCCTACGTCGGGTCCAGGCCGTGGCTGCGCAGCCACGACAGGGGGTCTATCGCCGAGCCGCCGCCGGGGCGCACCTCGAAGTGCAGGTGGGGCCCGGTGGAGTTGCCGGAGTTCCCGGAGTAGGCGATGGTGTCGCCCGCCTTCACGGGGCCGTTGGAGATCTTGTGCGTGGAGAGGTGGCAGTACCACGTCTCCGTGCCGTCCTTGGCGGTCACGATGGCCATGTTTCCGTAGGCGCTGTTCCACTTCGTGGAGACGACGCCGTCGGTCGCGGCCATCACGGGGGTGCCGTACGACACCGGGAAGTCGATCCCGGAGTGCTGTGACATCCAGTTGATGCCCGCCTGGCCGTAGTACGCGCTCAGGCCGTGCTGGGAGACGGGGAGCGCGAACTTCGGGCGCAGCCGCTCCTTGCGCGCGGCCTCGGCCACCGCCTTCCGGTGCGCGGCGTCCTTCGCGGCCTTGAGGTCGATACGTTCCTGCGTACGGCTCGCGCGGTCGGCGAAGTCGCCCGCGTCGGCGGAGAGGTTGGCCAGCTGCGTGTCGAGCTTGTTGTTCGCGGCGGACGGCTGCACGGACGCGGGGTCAGGGGCGGACGCCGCCCGCGTCTCCTTGCCGTCGTCGTCGCCTCCGCTGAGGCCGCTCACCGACGCGGCGGCCACCCCGGCGACGCCCATCACGCACGCCGACGGCACGGCGACGGTGAGGAGCGCGGAACGCTTGGCGGGGGAGCGGCGCGAGCGGGTGCGGGTGCGCGAGGAGGCGGCGCGGGTGGAGCGGGGGCGCTCGTCGGGGGCGTGCTCGCTGAGGTTCGCACCCGCTTCGATGCCGCCGAGTTCTTCGCCGGGCGTGTCGTCGGGGGTGAACTCGTCTCCGCCGGTGGCCGGTTGGCCGTACGCGGCGGTCAGGGTGTCGCCGTTCTCGTAGGCGTCGCCCGGATCGGGGGCCGCACCGCCGGTGCTGTCCGTCCCGTCGGTCCCGTACGTCTCGGGCGTCGCGCCGTACGGCTCGTGGCCGCCGTCGGAGTTCCAGGCGGTGGCGTCGTACGCGCCGGTGTCGAAGACCTGGGTGGCCCACTGGCCGGTCTGCTGGGCGTCGGTCCAGGTGGGGGACCAGGCGGCGTCCGGGCCCGGCTGGGACGGGATGTCCGCGAGCTGCTGGTAGCCGCCGGTGTCCCACGCGCCCGTCGTGTCGTGGCTGCCCGTGTCGTACGGGGAGAGGCCCTGCGGGGCGCTGAACCCGTCGTGGCCCGGGGGCTGCTGGCCCGCCGCGGCCCACTGGCCGGTGTCGTAGGCCTGGCCGGGAAGCTCGCCGAAGAGCGGGTCGGAGGGGAAACCTCCGCCGACCGCGAATCCGGAGCCGGAAGTGTCGAAGACGCCCGTGCCGTCATACGCACCTGGGGCGTTGAACCCGGTGGCGGTGAAGCTTCCGGTGGCGTAGCCGTCGTACCCGTAGCCGACGTGCTGCGCGCTCTGGTCGTAGGAACCGTAGGGAGCGTAGTCGGCGTCGGGTGCCGGGGCCGGAGCGGGGGTCCCCGGCGGGTGACGGTCGTTCACCAACTTCTCTTTCGCCTCGACAGCATGGGGGCTGGCAGCGCAGTGCCGCGACTGTACCCGGCGGTATGCGGGCGCGACAATCTTCGGCAGGTTCCGTGCTCGCAGGAAACGGGCATTCGGCCGCCTTTCGGCGGACTGCGGGCACAGGCTTGGCCTGGCGTTCGAGGAGTGTTCGAGGTCAGAGGTGTGGGGATCCCGTGTGCGCGCCCCGGCGGGCCCTCCGGCCGTCGTCGTGAGGGGC
Source organism: Streptomyces sp. NRRL B-1347 (assembly GCF_000720325.1). Lineage (GTDB taxonomy): Bacteria > Actinomycetota > Actinomycetes > Streptomycetales > Streptomycetaceae > Streptomyces. The sequence goes on along the minus strand of NZ_JOJM01000032.1, from coordinate 15,359 downwards.
CGGGTGGTCCGGGGGCGCGGTCCGGGGCGCGACGGACGTGTCTGTCCGCCGCTCTCGTACCGTCGCGCCCGGACCGCCCGTCTTCGAACCGTGCGGGTCAGGCGACCGTCAGACCGTCCGCCGACGCCGGGGTGTCGGCGGCCGGCTTCGTGAGGTCGAGCGCCTGCCGGATCGCCGTGGCGACGGCGGGATGCACCGGCAGGGCGAGGTGCCCGATGCCGGAGACGCGCACGTTCTGCGCGACCAGGTCGGGATGGTCGACGCAGGCCGTCTCGACCGGGTCCATCAGCTGGTCCAGCTCGCTCCAGAAGCTCACGAACTGCGTACGGCAGCCTGGCGCGGGCTCCCGCAGCTCCTCGATCACGTCCGATCCCGGCCGCATCTGGCGGACGATCGGGTGCGCGTCCGCCAGCGGCACGACGCGGGTGCCCGTGTGCGGGGTGCCGAGGGTGACCAGCGTGCGGACGCGGGCGTCGCCGCCGAGCCGCTGCGCGTAGTAGCGGGCGATGAGGCCGCCGAGGCTGTGGCCGACGATGTCCACGCGCTCGTGTCCCGTGCGCTCGCAGATCTCCTCCACATGGCGGCCGAGCAGCTCGGCGGCCTTGCGGATGTCGCAGGTCAGCGGCGAGTAGTTGAGGGATTCGAGGTGCTGTCTGCCGTGCTGCGCCAGGCTGCGGCGCAGCAGGACGAACACGGAGCGGTTGTCGATGAAGCCGTGCAGGAGCAGGACCGGGGGCTTGTCCCGCGTCGGCAGCCGTGGGGCGTCGGGGGGTGGCGGCGGTGGGGCCGCGCGCCTCTCCTGGACGATGCCCGAGGGATACAGCAGCAGGTGCCCGGCGAGGATCGCGAGCTCCAGGGCTGTTGCCTTCAGCAGGGCGATGGGGAGTCCCGCCAGTCTCGCGGGCAGCAGTGCTCCGCAGAGGCGAAAGGGCTGGACCCTCGTGAGCGTCATGTCGACCTCCCGGTCGGCACACGGGGAGACACCCTTGTCCCCCGTGTGCCCCTCAGGGGAAGCCGTGACCGAGGCATGACGAACCACGATGCGTCGCACCGCGGGCGATGCGCCGCCGCTACCATGCCGTGCGGCTGACGGCATGGTGGCGCGGCGGCCTCGCAGCGGCTCCCCTCGCGCGGCCCCCGGCTTCTCGCCCCGTGAATCGGGGGCGGCGCGCAGCGAACGTGTCCCACCGTGTGATTTCCCCCTCCCTCTCCACCACGAAACGGCGTGCTGCGGGATGCTGGCGATAACGTTCGTTCACCTACCCGGCCGGTGCGGCGCGGGGTATCCGTGCTGGGACAGCGGGATTTCCGTACATGGACGTCGGTACATGGAGGCAGTGATGGGTGTGGGAGCCGGTCCGATCCGCGTGGTGGTCGCCAAGCCGGGGCTCGACGGCCACGATCGCGGGGCCAAGGTGATCGCGCGGGCCCTGCGCGACGCCGGCATGGAGGTCATCTACACCGGCCTGCACCAGACGCCCGAGCAGGTCGTCGACACGGCCATCCAGGAGGACGCCGACGCGATCGGCCTGTCCATCCTGTCCGGGGCGCACATGACGCTGTTCGCCCGCGTCATCGAGCTCCTGAAGGAGCGCGACGCGGCGGACATCCAGGTCTTCGGCGGCGGGATCATTCCCGAGGAGGACATCCCGCCGCTCAAGGAGATGGGCGTCGCGGAGATCTTCACGCCCGGGGCGACGACCACAGCGATCGTGGAGTGGGTCCGGGAGAACGTGCGGCAGCCCAGCGAGGCGTAGGCCCGCGCGGTCCTCGGCCAGGACTGCGGGGCGCTGCCCCGGCGGGCCGGGCCGGGTGGTGGCGTGTCTCAAGGCGTGAGCTCCTCCCGCATCACCGCGCGCAGGCGCAGGGTGGTGACCAGGCGCTGGAAGGCCTCCGACCAGTAGCCCCCGGCGCCGGGCGCGGCGTCCTCGTGCTCGTCCGGCACGGCCGTGAGGGCGTCGAGCCGCACGGCTTCGGCGGGGTCGAGGCAGCGCTCCGCGAGGCCCATGACGCCGCTGAAGCTCCAGGGGTAACTGCCCGCGTCGCGCGCGATGTTCAGCGCGTCCACCACCGCGCGGCCGAGGTCGGGGGCCCAGGGCACGGCGCACACGCCGAGCAGCTGGAAGGCCTCGGACAGGCCGTGCGCGTCGATGAAGCCCGCCACCCACGCGGCCCGCTCGGGCGCGTGCAGGGCGGCGAGGAGCTTGGCGCGCTCCGCCAGGGACACCGCGCCCGGCCCCGCCGCGTCCGGCGCCGAAGGGGAGCCGAGCAGCGCCCGCGACCAGGTCGCGTCGCGCTGGCGGACGGCGGCGCGGCACCACGCGGCGTGCAGCTCGCCCCGCCAGTCGTCGGTGACGGGGAGCGCCACGATGTCGCCGGGGGCGCGGCTGCCGAGTCTGCTCTGCCAGGTCGCGAGGGGAGCGGCCTCCACCAGCTGGCCCAGCCACCAGGAGCGTTCGCCCCGTCCCGCGGGCGGCTTGGGGACGACGCCGTCGCGCTCCATGCCCGCGTCGCACTCGTGCGGGGCCTCCACGGTGAGCGTCGGCGTGCTCGCGGTGCGGTCGAGCGCCACGCAGGAGGAGGCGCGGTCGGCCATGCGGGCGGCGAGCGCCGAGGTCGGCAGGGCGGACAGGAGCTCGGCGGCCGTGGAGCGGACGTTGCGGCTGCGGTCGCCCAGGGCCTGCTCCAGGAACGGCTCGTCGGCCGGGCCGAGGCCCGTGCGCAGCGAGTCCAGGAACATCAGCCGGTCCTCGGCCCGCTCGGTCGTCCAGGTGTCGGCCAGGAGCTCGCGCGCGGCGGCGGGGTCGTGTGCCCGCAGGGCGGCCAGGAGCGCGACGCGCTCCGCGAACAGGCCCTCCTGCCAGCGGCGCGCCACCTCCGCCCCGTCCTGCGCGGCGGTGGCCGTGGCGCTGTGCGGGGCGGCGCGCAGCGCGAACTTCCAGTCCGGGTTGAGCGCCGCGAGCCACAGGGCGCGCGGGCCCGCGAAGGCCAGGGCCTGGGGGCGCAGGTCGGTGCGGCCGCGGGCCGCGTTCAACAGCGCGGGCAGCAGCTCCGGCGGGGCCGCGAAGTCCCGGTCGTTGGCCAGGGCCAGCCACTGGGGCAGCAGCTCCATCAGGTCGGGCGCGGTGCCCCGGCGGCCTCCGCCCGCGGTCGGGTGGTCGGCGAGCAGGCTCGCGAGGCGGCGCCGGGCCGCGGGCGGCACGACGGGCCGGGGATCCTCGGGAGCGGGCTCGGGGCGCGCGGCGGCGGGCGCCGGGCGCAGGCCCGCCCTGCGGTGCACGGTCTGGACGGCCGCCGCGTCCAGGAGGGCGGTGGGAGCGTCCCTGCCGGGCGCGTCCAGGTGCGGCGCACGCCGGTCGGTGCCCAGGAGCGCCGTCGTGACGAGCTCTTCCCACGGGGTGCGGGTGAAGACGGCGGCGGCCTGGCCGGGCAGTTGGCCCGCCGGTGCCGGTGCCGGTGCCGGTGCCGGTGCCGGTGCTGGTCCTGGTGCCGGTCCCTGGGGCTGTGCCTGCGCCTCGGGCGGTGGGGCCGTCGGCTCCGTCCAGGGCGTACGCGGCTCCCGCGCGCGGGCGGCGGGTGTGGGTGTGGATGTGGACGTGGACGTGGACGTGGATGTCGGCATCTTCGCTCCCTCTCCTCTCACAGCCGCACGGTTTCCGTCGTGCCGTCCGCCCAGGCCGCCAGGGGGGTGAAGCCCCGGTGGCCGCACTCGCCGAAGACGGTGAGCGGGGCGCCTCCGGACAGGGCGACCAGGCGCCAGAGGCCGGAGCGGGACGCGGCGGACGGGGCTATGGGCAGGGCCGATGCGCCGTCGGCGTCGGCCAGTTGCCATTCGGCGGTGGCGCCGGGGCCGCCGCCCCTGCCCGACGCGGTGGCGCGGGCCGGGACCGGTATCACCCGGGCGAGGGTGGTCGGCCAGGCGTCCAGCCACGGGTCGACGCGCAGCGCCTCGCCGTAGCGGGCCGTCGCCTCCCTCGGGGGCAGGCCCGGCGGGCGGCCCGTGGTGGGGGCCGGGGCAGTGAACTGCTCGCCCAGGTCGGCGCGGAGCCCGTGCACCGCCGGTTCGGCGGCGTACGGCACCAGTTCGGCGTCCAGGGCCAGGCCGACCGGCAGGCTGAGGGCGGGGGCGCGGCCCGCCGCCCCGTACGACAGGAGCAGGGCGGTGCGCCCGGACCGCTCGCCGTGCACCCAGACGCGGCGCGTGGTGAGCTTGCTGTCCGCCGTGTCGTACTGCGCGAGGACCTGCCAGTTGTCCCTGATCGGTGCGGACCGCTCCGGTGCGGGCAGGCCGACGCGGGAGCGGACCGTGGCCGCCAGCGGGGCGGGCAGCTCGTCGCGGCGCAGCCAGCCCGAGGCGAGCAGGTGCAGCAGGGCGCACTCCTCCAGGAGCCGGGCGGGCCAGCCGGAGCCGGAGGAGCGTATCGCCCCCAACTCCCGCACCCGCGCGGCGAGTCCGGGAGCCTGGGCGTCGACCATGCGGGCGGCCGTCTCCTCCCACAGGCCGTATCCCGACTGCTCGGCCGTGGCCAGGCCGCCGCGCAGCAGGTCGGACAGGCGGCGCTCCAGCTCCGTCGCGCCCGCCGTGACGCGCTCGGCGCGGCGCTCCGCCCGCTTGCGCGCGGCCTCCGGATCGGCGGTCGTCCGCTGCGGCGCCGCGGCCGCACTCCGCTTCGTCTCCGCCCGCTTGCGCCGCGAGTCCAGCCACTGCCGCGCCCAGTCCGGCGGCAGCGCGCTCTCGGGCACCGCCCCGGACGCCCCGTCAGAACCCGCGGAGCCGTCCGGGCCCGCCCAGAGCAGCAGCAGGCCGAGCGCGTGCTTGCAGGGGAACTTGCGGCTCGGGCAGCTGCATGTGTACGCCGGGCCCGCCGCGTCCGCCACGTCGATCACCGTCTGGTACGGCTTGCTGCCGCTGCCCTTGCACAGTCCCCACACCGCCCCCTCGCCCGAACTGCCCGTCTGTGCCCACGGCCCGGCCGTGCCGAGCCTGCTTCCCGCCTTGCGTGACGGTGCGTCAGGTGCCAGTGCCAGCACCTGGTCCGCCGTCCAGCGCACCCCCTGCTGAGTCATGTCGTCGACGGTAGGTCCCGCCACTGACAATCAGCCGCGAGTACGTCCTTTACGCAGGTCAGAGTCCTGTCGAGGGCGATTGTCAGTGGCGTGGTGCACCGTGGGAACCACATCGCGGCCAAGCCGTCGGCGAGGCCGCGTCGTTGCCGACGCATGCGCGCTTCGGGTGGCTCGCGCATGCCCGAGCTTGAGGGGGACCACCATGACCGTTTCCGTGGAGCCGACCGGCGGACGCGCCGCATCCGTGAGGCCCGCGGAGGGCGGCGGGGCGAGCGCGGCACAGGAGCTGCGGCCGCACGCCGAGGACGCCTTCGCCGCCGAACTCGCCGCGCTCGCCGGGCAGGACGACCGGCCGCGCCCGGCCCGCTGGCGGCTCTCGCCCTGGGCCGTGGCCACGTATCTGCTGGGCGGCACGCTGCCGGACGGGACCGTGATCACGCCCAAGTACGTGGGCCCGCGCCGCATCGTCGAGGTCGCCGTCACCACGCTCGCCACCGACCGCGCCCTGCTGCTGCTCGGCGTGCCCGGCACCGCGAAGACCTGGGTGTCCGAGCATCTTGCGGCGGCGGTCAGCGGCGACTCGACGCTGCTGGTGCAGGGCACGGCGGGCACCCCCGAGGAAGCCATTCGCTACGGGTGGAACTACGCGCAGCTGCTCGCCCACGGCCCCAGCCGCGACGCCCTCGTGCCCAGCCCGGTGATGCGCGCCATGGCCGAGGGCATGACGGCCCGGGTCGAGGAGCTGACCCGCATCCCCGCGGACGTACAGGACACGCTGATCACGATCCTGTCGGAGAAGACCCTGCCCATACCGGAGCTGGGCGAGGAAGTGCAGGCCGTCCGCGGCTTCAACCTGATCGCCACGGCGAACGACCGCGACCGCGGGGTCAACGACCTGTCCAGCGCGCTGCGCCGCCGCTTCAACACGGTCGTCCTTCCGCTGCCGGCGAGCGCCGACGCCGAGGTCGACATCGTCGCGCGCCGCGTCGACCAGATCGGGCGCTCCCTCGACCTGCCCGCCGCGCCCGACGGCATCGACGAGATCCGCCGCGTCGTCACGGTCTTCCGCGAGCTGCGCGACGGCGTCACGACGGACGGCCGTACGAAGGTGAAGTCGCCGAGCGGCACGCTCTCGACGGCCGAGGCGATCTCCGTGGTCACCAACGGCCTGGCGCTCGCCGCGCACTTCGGGGACGGCGTGCTGCGCCCCGGTGACGTCGCCGCGGGCATCCTCGGCGCGGTCGTGCGGGACCCGGCGGCGGACTCGGTGGTCTGGCAGGAGTACCTGGAAGCGGTCGTGCGCGAGCGCGACGGGTGGAAGGACTTCTACCGCGCGTGCCGCGAGGTGAGCGCATGACGACCGCCACGGAAAGGGCCGGCGGGCCGCTGCTGCTCGGGGTGCGGCACCACGGTCCCGGCTCCGCGCGCGCGGTGCGGGCCGCGCTCGACGCCGCGGCTCCGCGGGTGCTCCTGATCGAGGGCCCGCCGGAGGCCGACGACCTCGTACGGCTCGCCGTCGACGCGGACATGCGGCCGCCGGTCGCCCTGCTCGCGCACGTGGTGGACGAGCCGGGCCGGTCGGCGTTCTGGCCGCTCGCGGAGTTCTCGCCGGAGTGGGTGGCGATCCGGTGGGCCGTGCGGCGCGGGGTGCCGGTGCGGTTCATGGACCTCCCGGCCGCGCACACGCTCGCGCGCCGCGAGGAGGAGCCGGGCCCCGGCAGGGGCGACCCCATCGGCACGCTCGCCGGGGCCGCGGGGTACGACGACCCGGAGCGCTGGTGGGAGGACGTGGTCGAGCACCGGGGGGCGGGCGCCGACCCGTTCGCCCCGTTCGAGGCGCTCGGCGAGGCCATGGGGGCGCTGCGCGAGACCCCGGGCGGCGACGGCGAGGGCCGGGACCTGCTGCGTGAGGCGTACATGCGGCTGCAAGTGCGGGCGGCACAGCGGGAGTTCGGGGCCGAGGGCGTCGCCGTGGTCTGCGGGGCCTGGCACGTGCCCGCGCTGCGGCAGCGGACGACCGTGGCCGCGGACCGGGCCCTGCTCAAGGGCCTGCCGAAGGTCAAGGTCGACATGACGTGGGTGCCCTGGACGCACCGCCGCCTCGCCCGTACGAGCGGGTACGGCGCGGGCATCGACTCGCCCGGCTGGTACGGCCATCTGTTCGGCGCGCCCGACCGGCCCGTCGAGCGCTGGCTGACCAGGGTCGCGATGCTGCTCAGGGAGGAGGGCAGGATCGTGTCGTCCGCGCACGTCATCGAGGCGGTGCGGCTCGCCGACACGCTCGCGGCGATGCGCGGGCGGCCCCTTGCCGGGCTCACCGAGACGCTGGACGCGGTGCGGGCCGTGATGTGCGACGGCTCGGACGTGCCCCTCGCCCTGGTGCACGACAGGCTCGTCGTCGGCGACGTGCTCGGCGAAGTGCCGGAGTCCGCCCCTGCCGTGCCGTTGCAGCGGGACCTCAGCCGCCTCCAGCGCAAGCTGCGGTTCAAGCCGGAGGCGCTGGAGCGCGAGGTGGAGCTCGACCTGCGCAAGGAGACCGACGCGGCGCGCAGCAGGCTCCTGCACCGGCTGCGGCTGCTCGGCGTCGGCTGGGGCGAGCAGGCTCAGGCGCGCGGCAGCACCGGCACGTTCCGGGAGACCTGGCGGCTGCGGTGGGAGCCGGAGCTGTCGGTGCGGGTCGCCGAGGCCGGGGTGTGGGGCACGACGGTCGCGGCCGCGGCGACCGCCAAGGCGCGGGCGGACGCCGTGGGTGCGGAGGCCCTCGCCGACGTCACGGCCCTGGCGGAGCGGTGCCTGCTGGCCGAGCTGCCGTCGGCCCTGCCGGTGGTGATGCGGGTGCTCGCCGACCGGGCGGCCCTGGACGCGGACGTGGGCCGTCTGGCGGAGGCGCTGCCCGCGCTGGTGCGGTCGCTGCGGTACGGGGACGTGCGGGGCACGGACACCGGGGCGTTGGGGGAGGTGGCGCTCGGGCTCGCGGAGCGGGTGTGCGTGGGGTTGCCGTCGGCCTGTGTGGGGCTTGACGCGGAGGCGGCCGAGCGGATGAGGGGCCGCGTGGACGCGGTGCATGGGGCTGTGGGGTTGCTGGGGTCGCTGGGGGGTTCGGCCGCGGCTGAGCCCGGGGGCGGTGACACGGTGCTGGGCGACGGGAGCTGTGCCCACCCCTCAGCGGAGATCGCTCGTGGTGGTCTTCGGGCGCGTTGGCTTCGGGTGTTGCGGGGGATCGCTGAGGGGGAGCGGGTCGTCGGGGGTGTCCGGGGGCGGTGTGCTCGGTTGTTGATGGATGACGGGGTGCTGGCGGAGGGGGAGGCCGCGCGGTTGATGGGGCTCGCTCTGTCGCGGGGGAGCGAGCCGGGGGAGGCGGCCGCGTGGATCGAGGGGTTCGTCGGCGGGGGCGCGGGCGGCGGGATGCTGCTGGTGCACGACGAGCGGCTGCTCGGGCTCGTCGACCAGTGGCTCACGGGGGTGTCGGCCGAGGCGTTCGTCGACGTGCTGCCGCTGCTGCGGCGGACGTTCTCCGCGTACGAGGCGGGGGTGCGGCGCACGCTCGGCGAGCTGGTGCGGCGGGGGCCCGGGCGGGGCGGGGCCGCGGCGGTCGCCGCGGGGGTGCCCGGGTTCGCCCAGGAGCTCGACCGGGAGCGGGCGGACGCGGTCCTGCCCGTGCTGGGGCTGTTGCTGGGGCTCGGGGGCGGCAGGGGCGGGGCCGGAGGAGCGGACGATCGACTCGAAGGCGGTGGTGTGGTGTACGGGAGTGCCGACGACGGTGACGGTGACACGGGCTGGGGCGGCGGCCGTGGTGACGGCCGCGGCAGCGGCTCCGGCGGTAGCCGGGCCACGGCTGTGCGGGACAGCGGCCTCGTGGGGGTGACCCGATGACGGGCGCGGGTGGTGTGGCGGGCGCGGCTGGCGTGACGGGAACGGCTGGTGTGACAGGCGCGGGTGGTGTGACAGGCACGGGTGGTGTGGCGGGCGCGGCTGGCGTGGCGGGCACGGGTGGTGTGACAGGCACGGGTGGTGTGGCGGGCGCGGCTGGCGTGGCGGGCACGGCTGGTGTGACAGGCACGGGTGGTGTGACAGGCACGGGTGGTGTGACGGGCCCGGCTGGTGTGGCGGGCCCGGCTGGTGTGGCGGGCGACGAGCGGCTGCGGCGGTGGCGGCTCGTGCTCGGCGGGGACGGGCCGGACGGCACCGGCCGCGCGCTGACCGGGCGGGACGCCGCGATGGACGGGGCGCTGTCCTCGCTGTACGGGGGCGGTGGGCGCGGGAAGGACCGGGGGCAGGCGCGTGCGGCGGGGCTCGGGGCGTCGGCGCCGTCGGTCGCGCGGTGGCTCGGTGACATCCGGACGTACTTCCCGTCGTCCGTCGTGCAGGTCATGCAGCGCGACGCGATCGACCGCCTCGGGCTCTCCGCGCTGCTCCTGGAGCCGGAGATGCTGGAGGCGGTGGAGGCGGACGTCCACCTGGTCGGCACGCTGCTCTCGCTGAACCAGGCGATGCCGGAGGAGACGAAGGACACCGCGAGAGCCGTCGTGCGCAAGGTCGTCGACGACCTGGAGAAGCGGCTCGCGACCCGCACCCGCGCCACGCTCACCGGCGCGCTCGACCGCAGCGCGCGGGTGCGCAGGCCCCGCCACCACGACATCGACTGGAACCGCACGATCGCGGCCAACCTCAAGCACTACCTGCCCGAGTACAGGACGGTGGTCCCCGAGCGCCTCGTCGGGTACGGGCGGGCCTCGCAGGCGGTGAAGAAGGACGTCATCCTCTGCGTCGACCAGTCCGGTTCGATGGCGGCGTCCGTCGTCTACGCCTCGGTGTTCGGCGCGGTCCTCGCGTCCATGCGGTCGATCAGCACGCGGCTCGTGGTGTTCGACACCAGCGTCGTCGATCTGACGGACCAGCTCGACGACCCCGTGGAGGTGCTCTTCGGCACGCAGCTCGGCGGCGGCACCGACATCAACAGGGCGCTCGCGTACTGCCAGTCGCGCATAGCCCGCCCCGCCGACACGGTCGTGGTCCTGATCTCGGACCTGTACGAGGGCGGGATACGGAACGAGATGCTGAAGCGGGTCGCGGCGATGAAGGCCTCCGGAGTGCAGTTCGTGACGCTGCTCGCGCTGTCCGACGAGGGGGCGCCCGCGTACGACCACGACCACGCGGCCGCGCTCGCCGCCCTCGGCGCTCCGGCGTTCGCCTGCACCCCCGACCACTTCCCCGAAGTGATGGCCGCCGCGATCGAGCGCCGCCCTCTGCCCGTACCGGACCGGAGTAGTACTCCTCGGTAACGGGTCGTGCGGCCTTCGCGGGCGGGACGGCGAGCGGCGGTGTCCGGGCCCTCGCGAGGGCGGCGCGCCGTGCGGCGACTGATCGCGGGAGCGAACGGGTGGGGTCCGTCGAGAGCGTCACCGGCGGGGCCCGCCGGGGCCCGGAGGCCGTGAGGGACCGCGCCGAAGGGCCGCTCGCGGCCCGCCCGCCTACCACGTCGGGCACGATCTGTGACCGTCATCACCGCGCAAATGTGATCTGCGATTTAGGGACGCAGGTCCCACGGCGATAACCTGCGAGACGGACATGCCGCGTACCGGACTCTTCGGCTACGCCTCCCTTGTGACAGCGCAGTCACGTTGCCCTTCGCGGCACGCCCACGCAGAGCACGCAGAGACTGAAGCCGCTAAGCGACAGCGGCGCGAGATCACTGAAAAGGGACGGACGCGCGTGGACCTGTTCGAGTACCAGGCGAGGGACCTCTTCGCCAAGCACGGTGTACCGGTGCTGGCCGGTGAAGTCATCGACACGCCTGAGGCGGCGCGCGCGGCGACTGAGCGCCTTGGCGGCAAATCGGTCGTGAAGGCGCAGGTGAAGGTTGGTGGCCGCGGCAAGGCCGGCGGCGTGAAGCTGGCGGCGACGCCGGACGAGGCCGTCGCTCGCGCGACGGACATCCTCGGCATGGACATCAAGGGCCACACGGTCCACAAGGTGATGATCGCCGAGACGGCCCCGGAGATCGTGGAGGAGTACTACGTCTCCTTCCTCCTGGACCGCACCAACCGCACCTTCCTCTCCATCGCCTCCGTCGAGGGCGGCATGGACATCGAGGAGGTGGCGGCCACCCGCCCGGAGGCCGTCGCCAAGACCCCGATCGACGCCAACAAGGGCGTGACCCCGGAGAAGGCGCGGGAGATCGTCGAGGCGGCGAAGTTCCCGGCCGAGGTCGCGGACAAGGTCGCCGACGTCCTGGTGACGCTGTGGGAGACCTTCCTCAAGGAGGACGCCCTCCTCGTCGAGGTCAACCCGCTGGCCAAGGTCGCCTCCGGCGACATCCTGGCCCTGGACGGCAAGGTGTCCCTGGACGCCAACGCCGACTTCCGCCAGCCGGAGCACGAGGCCCTCGAGGACAAGGAGGCAGCCGACCCGCTCGAGGCTGCCGCCAAGGCCAAGGACCTCAACTACGTCAAGCTCGACGGCGAGGTCGGCATCATCGGCAACGGCGCGGGTCTGGTCATGTCGACCCTCGACGTCGTCGCGTACGCCGGTGAGAACCACGGCGGCGTGAAGCCGGCCAACTTCCTCGACATCGGCGGCGGCGCCTCCGCCCAGGTGATGGCGAACGGCCTGGAGATCATCCTCGGCGACCCGGCGGTCAAGTCCGTCTTCGTCAACGTCTTCGGCGGCATCACCGCCTGTGACGAGGTCGCCAACGGCATCGTCCAGGCGCTCAAGCTCCTCGAGGAGAAGGGCGAGAAGGTGGAGAAGCCGCTCGTCGTCCGCCTCGACGGCAACAACGCCGAGCTGGGTCGCAAGATCCTCTCCGACGCCAACCACCCGCTGGTGCAGCGTGTGGACACCATGGACGGCGCGGCCGACAAGGCCGCCGAGCTCGCGGCTGCGAAGTAAGGGACGAGGGACCAAACAGCCATGGCTATTTTCCTCAACAAGGACTCCAAGGTCATCGTCCAGGGCATGACCGGTGCCACGGGCATGAAGCACACCAAGCTCATGCTGGGTGACGGCACGAACATCGTCGGCGGCGTGAACCCGCGCAAGGCGGGCACCACGGTCGACATCGACGGCACCGAGATCCCGGTCTTCGGCACCGTCGCCGAGGCGATGGAGAAGACGGGCGCCAACGTCTCCGTCCTCTTCGTGCCCCCGGCCTTCGCGAAGGCCGCCGTCGTCGAGGCCATCGACGCCGAGATCCCGCTCGCGGTCGTCATCACCGAGGGCATCGCCGTCCACGACTCCGCCGCGTTCTACGCGTACGCCGTGGAGAAGGGCAACACGACGCGGATCATCGGTCCGAACTGCCCGGGTCTGATCACCCCCGGTCAGTCGAACGCGGGCATCATCCCGGGCGACATCACGAAGCCGGGCCGCATCGGCCTGGTCTCGAAGTCCGGCACGCTCACGTACCAGATGATGTACGAGCTGCGCGACATCGGCTTCTCGTCGGCCGTCGGCATCGGTGGCGACCCGGTCATCGGTACGACGCACATCGACGCCCTGGCCGCGTTCGAGGCCGACCCCGACACCGACCTGATCGTGATGATCGGTGAGATCGGCGGCGACGCCGAGGAGCGTGCGGCGGACTACATCAAGGCCAACGTGACCAAGCCGGTCGTCGGCTACGTCGCGGGCTTCACCGCGCCCGAGGGCAAGACGATGGGCCACGCCGGCGCCATCGTCTCCGGCTCCTCCGGCACGGCCGCCGCGAAGAAGGAGGCCCTCGAGGCCGCCGGGGTGAAGGTCGGCAAGACCCCCACCGAGACGGCGAAGCTGGCCCGGGCGATCCTGGCCGGCTGACCTCCACGGTCCTGCGAAGCGGGCCCGCACCCAGAATCTGGGTGCGGGCCCGCTTCCGTGTTCCGCGACGCTAGTACGCCTGGGGGGTCAGCCGGTCGGGGCCGGGGTTCGGGGCCGACCGGAGCTTCTGTTTGAGGGTCTCGTCCTCGGGGGTCAGGGGGCCCGGGCCCATCCTCGGAGGGACGCCGCTGATGGCCTTGCCCGCGGGCACGGGCGGTTCGTAGCGGGTGGGGGCCGTGCGCAGGGTCAGGGCGGTGGCGGTGACGATCAGCGCGGTGAAGGCGATGGCGGCACGGGTCCACAGACGGGCGCGGCGCTCGCTGGCGGTGCGGACGCGGGCCGGTCGCGGGACGGCGAGCCGCTCCGCGCGGCCGAGCGCGGTCAGCCGCTCGGTCAGGGCCTCGGGCCGGTCGGCGATGCCGAGGTCCGAAAGCCGCTCGGCCATCGCCCCGCGGGCGCTGAGCAGCCGTCCCGCCGCGGCCGGAGTGCTGGCCTCCGTCTCGGCGGCGGTCTCGGGCAGGTCGAGCCCGACGCCGTCGTAGAGCATCAGGGTGCGGCGCTGCGCGGGCGGCAGGCCGAGCAGGACGTCGAGGACGGCGCGGTCGGAGGCGTCGGCGGGCGGCGTGTCCGGGTGCCGCAGGCCGGGGCGGAAGCGGTGCCAGGGGGACAGCGCGTACTCGTGCGTGGCCGCGCGGACCCAGCTCGCCGGGTCGCGGTCCACGGCGACCTCGGGCCAGCGTTGCCAGGCGAGCTGGAAGGCGCGCTCCACGGACTCCGAGGCGAGGGCGCGGTGGCCGGTGAGGGCGTAGGCCTGGCGGAGCAGGCCCGGGGCCGTACGGGCGCAGAGGGTGTCGAAGGCCTCTTCGGGGGTGGTCGGAAGGGCGGATTCCGCCAGCGCGTCGGCTGAGGAAGCGGCCGCGGTCGAAGCAGCGGGGGCCGAGGCTGCGCAGGCCGGGGCGGCGGCGGCCGGGGCCGCCGGTTCCGCGAGGGACGCCAGGAGCTTCGCGTAGGCCGCGCGCCTGCTGCCGCGCGGTTCCGTGCGGCCGGACTCCCAGGAGCGGACGGTCTCGCGGGTGACGCCCACGAGCGCGGCGAGCTGGGCCTGGGTCAGCGGCTTCGCCTCGCGCAGCCTGCGGCGCTCCTTGGGGGGCGGCAGCGAAGGGGGTCCCCCCTGCTCGGTCGGGGCCGAGAGGCTGGGGGAGGCCGGGCTCTGGGTCATGGCCGGCCGTCCCGCCGTACGAAAAAGAACATAAACGTATCTTGGGCGACACATCCGGTATTCGCGTGTTACGCGAAGAAAGCGCGTGTCGTTGGGAGCATGGCCGGGTGACCCATCTCACCGACTCCGACTCCGGTTCCTGGCCGCCGCCGCAGGAGCAGCCGAACCCGTCCGTCGTGGCGGGGCGGACGCATGACGGGTCGTCAGGGTTCGCCACGGGGGTCCTTGGCGGGGCGATCGCGGCGGGCCTCGGGCTCGGCGCCCTCGCGGTCCTGGTGATGGTCCTGTGGATCAGCTCGCCGTACCCGGACAGCGGCCCCGACGGCGCGCTGCACGTGGCGGCGGCGCTGTGGCTGCTCGCGCACGGCACGGAGCTGATCCGCACCGACACGCTGTCCGGGGCGTCCGCGCCGGTCGGGGTGGTGCCGCTGCTCCTGCTCGCGCTGCCGTGCTGGCTGCTGCACCGGGCCGCGCGGGACGCGGCCGATCCGGAGGGGCGCGCGATGGGGGTGCGCGCGGCGTGGTGGGGCGTGGTCGCGGGCTACCTCCTGGTGGGGCTCGCGGCCACGCTGTACGCGGCGGGCGGTGCGCTGCGGCCGTCGTGGCCGAGCGCGGCGTGGCACGTGCCGGTGCTCGCGGTGGCGGCGGCGGGCTCGGGGGTGTGGGCGGCGCACGGGCGGCCCCGGGGGCCGCTGCCGGAGGCGGTGACGCGCGCGTGGGAACGGCTTCCCGCCGCGTTCCGGCGCTTCTTCGTACGGGAACGGGTGCTCGCCGCGGGCCGGGCGGCGACCGCCGGGACGGTGGTGCTCGTGGGCGGGGGCGCGCTGCTCGTCGGGGTGTCGCTCGTGCTGCACGGCGGCCTGGTGCGGGAGTCGTTCCTGGGGCTCACCGGGGTGTGGTCGGGGCGGTTCGCGGTGCTCCTGCTCGCGCTCGCGCTGGTGCCGAACGCGGCGGTGTGGGGCGCGGCGTACGGGCTCGGGCCCGGGTTCGTGCTCGGTACGGGGACCGTGGTCGGGCCGCTCGGCGCGCAGGCGGCGCCGCTGCTTCCGGAGTTCCCGCTGCTCGCGGCGGTGCCGGGAGCCGGGGCCGGGTCGCCGTTCACCTGGGCGGCGGGGGTGGTGCCGGTGCTCGCGGGGTGCGCGGTGGGGTGGTTCGTGGCGGGGGCGGCGGCACCGGCGTTCGGGGAGCGGGAGGCGGCGTGGCCCGCGGGCCGGACGGCGCTCGTGGTGGTGGGCGCGGCGGTGGGGTGCGGGGGTGCGTGTGCGGTGCTCGCGGG